>JBEBFY010000002.1:0-333452 GCA_040081715.1 Vicinamibacterales bacterium
GTCTTCGCCTGCGGTTCTAGAACTGGATTTGAGGAATTACTGAGGAAAGATTGGAGCCGGCTGTCAGACTCGAACTGACGACCTGCTGATTACGAATCAGCTGCTCTACCAACTGAGCTAAGCCGGCGGCGGGAGAGGAATCAGCAGTCTAGCACGCAGGCTGCCGCTGGATTTGTGGTGCGGGTGAGCCGGGCGGCCCACCCGCAGTCGTCGGGTCTTACTTCCTGGCCATGGCGACCTTGAGCTCGCCGAGCTTGGCCGCCATGTCTTCGGCCGAGGTGGCTGGCTTCACGGCCTTGTCGATGGCCTGAATCGTGCCGTCCTTGCCGATGTAGAACGTCCAGCGGTTGGCGATCTCCATCGTGCCCATGGTGCGGAGCACGCCGTAGGCCTTGGCCGCCGTCTTCGTCGGGTCGCCGAGCATCGGGAAGTCCGCTTCCTTTTTGTCGACCACTTCTTCCTTGTCGCCCCGCTTGAGCGTCACTTGGGTGGCCTTGGCGAACTTGGTCTGGTCCTCAACGGTGTCGGTGCTGGCCATGAAGTACGTCGCGTCGTACTTCTTGATCAGGTGGCCATTCTCCGCCAGCGACTTGCACTCGATGGTGCAGCCACCCGTGAAGGCCTTGGGGAACCACGCCAGCACCACGGCCTGCTTGCCCTTGAAGTCCGACAACTTGTAGGTCTTGCCGTCCGAGGCGCCCAGCGTGAAGTCCGGGGCCACGTCGCCGACCTTCAGCTCTGCCTGCTGCGCCTGAGCCGTTCCCGCCAACACTGCCGCCAGCCCGATCGCCATCAACAGACGCATCTACAGCCTCCTCGTTATGAAACCTACGCCGTGAAACCCGAGCCCTGAGTATAGGGGGAAGTTCGGCCCATCCGGTATCCGGGGCACCCGTAGTACGATGCCCGGCTTACCAGACCGCAGCCAGCCGCACCCTGTATGCCGGACGCGAAACCTGCCCGCCGTCCCCTTGTCATCAAGGGGGCCCGGACGCACAACCTGAAGAACATCGACCTGACGTTGCCGCACGGCAAGCTGGTCATCGTGACCGGCGTCAGCGGGTCCGGGAAGTCGTCCCTCGCCTTCGACACGATTTACGCGGAAGGGCAGCGCCGGTACGTGGAGTCGCTCTCGGCCTACGCGCGGCAGTTCCTCGAGCGGATGGAAAAGCCGGACGTTGACCGCATCGAGGGCATCTGCCCGGCCATTGCGATTCGTCAGAAGAACAGCATCCGGAACCCCCGCTCCACGGTGGGCACGACCACCGAAATTCACGACTACATGCGGCTGCTCTTCGCCCGCGTGGGCCGCACGATCTGCCGGAACTGTGGCGAGGAAGTGATACGGGAGACGCCGGAGGTGGTGGCCACGCGGCTGGGTGCGCTGGGGGGCGGTGCGCGCCTCCTTATGGGATTCGAGATGCCGCTGGTGGCGGTGCCGCCAGTGGCCTCCAGCGCCAGCTCCGACGCCGACGATGCCGGGGACGGGCTGCAGGACGACGACGTGGCTCCTGTGGCGCCGCGCGGGGCCAAGGCACCCGCCGTGGACCCGGTGCTGGAAACGCTCAACCTGCTGCGCCGCCGGGGCTATGCACGTGTGCTGGTCAACGGCGTGGCGGTGCCGCTCGACGAGGTGGACCCGGCCGCGCTGGGGCAAGTCCAGTCGATTGAGGTTGTGGTGGACCGCATCCGGATGGAGGGCGACGTGCGCAGCCGCCTGACGGACTCGATTGAGACGTGCTATCGCGAAGGTGGAGGCGCTGCATTTGCCATCGTCATGCCGGCGACGGAAGGCATGGCGGTTGGCGCGGCCGCCTCGCGACTGGTCTTTTCGGAGCGCTTCGAGTGCCGGACGTGCAGCATCGTCTACGAGGTGCCGCAGCCGCGGCTCTTCTCCTTCAATAACCCGTTCGGCGCATGCGCCACCTGCAACGGCTTCGGCAACATCGTCGAGCTGGATCTCGGCCTGGTGGTGCCCGATCCCACGAAGTCGTTGAACGACGGGGCGGTGGAGCCGTGGACGCGGCCGCTCTACAAGGCGCAGATGGCGGAGTTGAAGCGGGCCGCGCGGAAGGCGAAGGTGCGCATGGACGTGCCGTGGGCAAGCCTCACGCCGGAGGAACGTGCCTTCGTCATCGATGGTGGCGACGACTTCGAGGGGGTGCGGACCTTCTTCCGAGGCCTGGATAAAAAGAAATACAAGGTGCACGTCCGCGTATTCCTCAGCCGGTATCGCGCGTACCAGCCCTGCCCCGAGTGCGGCGGCGCACGGCTCAGGCGCGAGGCCCGCGACGTGCGTGTGGGCGGCCGGACGGTCGACAAGGTCTCCGCCCTGACGGTGCGTGAGGGGCGCGTGTTCTTCGACGAGCTGCAGCTCTCGGAGAAAGACGCTGCCGTGGCGGACAGAATTCTGCGGGAGATTCGCCGCCGGCTCAGCTTCCTGGCCGACGTCGGCCTGGACTACCTCACCCTGGACCGATTGTCGTCCACGCTCTCCGGCGGGGAGGCGCAGCGGATCAACCTGGCCAGCTCGCTCGGTTCGGCGCTGGTGGGCACGCTCTACGTGCTGGACGAGCCGTCGGTGGGTCTCCACCCGCGCGATAACCTCCGGCTCATCCGCATCCTGAAGCAGCTCAGGGACCAGGGCAACACGGTGCTGGTGGTGGAGCACGACGAAGACATGATTCGCGTGGCCGACCACATCGTGGACATCGGCCTCGGTGCCGGCGAGCAGGGCGGGCGCGTTATCTTTTCCGGACCCTTGGATGCCCTGCTGCAGGACACCCGGTCGCTGACGGCCAGGTATCTGCGGGGTGAGCTCGCCATTCCGATGCCGCACACGCGTCGCCGGGGCGTGGGCCAGCGGATCCGGCTGCGTGGCGCCAGCGAGCACAACCTGCGGGACGTGGACGTCGACATCCCCCTGAACATGCTCACCTGTGTCACGGGCGTGAGCGGGTCCGGCAAGTCCACGCTCGTGCACGATGTGCTCTATGCGGCCATCAAGCGGGCCAAGGGGGATTGGGACCGTCGCGTGGGCACGCACCGTGCGCTTGAAGGCCTCGAATACATCACCGACGTCGTGCTGGTGGACCAGACGCCCATCGGACGCACGCCGCGGTCCAACCCGGTGACCTACCTGAAGGCCTTCGACCCGATCCGGGAGCTGTTTGCCTCCACGAAGGACGCCAGGGCGAAGGGCCTGACCGCGAGTCACTTCTCCTTCAACGTGCCCGGCGGCCGCTGCGAGGCCTGCCAGGGCGAAGGGGAAGTGCGCGTGGAGATGCAGTTCCTCGCGGACGTGTTTGTGCCGTGCGATCACTGTGACGGCATGCGCTTCAAGCCGCAGGTATTGGACGTGCGCTACAAGAGCCGCAATGTCCACCAGGTACTCGGCATGACGGTGCGCGAGGCGCTGACCTTCTTCGGTCAGTCGCCGAAGGTGCTCCGCCGCCTGCACGTGCTCGACGAGATCGGCCTCGGGTACCTGCGTCTGGGCCAACCCGCCACGACGCTTTCGGGTGGGGAAGCGCAGCGGATCAAGATCGCGGCGCATCTCTCGTCGCTCGGTGGAAAAAGTGTCCTCTACATCCTCGACGAACCGACCACGGGCCTCCACTTCGACGACATCGCGAAGCTGCTGGCCGCGTTCCGGAAGCTGGTGGAAGCCGGGCACACGCTGCTCGTCATCGAGCACAACCTGGACGTGATCAAGACGGCGGACTACCTGATCGACCTGGGACCCGAAGGCGGCGCCGAGGGCGGCCTGGTCGTGGCGACTGGTACGCCGGAACAGGTGGCCGCGGTCGATGCATCGCACACCGGCCGCGCCCTGCGCCCTGTGCTGCAAGCCGGACGGGAACGCGTCCACTAGGCTTGACCCTTCATAAGCAGAAGTGATGAAAGCGTAATGATCATCACTTTGACAATATGACGGTCCATCCCGTCTACTGAGATCATCATGGGACAGACACTGCTGCAGAAGGTGTGGAACCTCCACGCCGTGCGTCAGCTCCAGACGGGGCAGACGCAGTTGTTCGTCGGGTTGCACCTCGTGCATGAGGTGACCACTCCGCAGGCCTTTGACGCGCTCCGCGAGCGTGGCTGGACGGTGGCGTTTCCGAACCGGACCTTTGCGACCGTGGACCACATCGTGCCCACCACGGAGCGGAAGCGCCCGTTCCTCGATGTGATGGCCGAAGGGATGATGTCGGCCCTCGAGCGCAACTGCCGCGACTTCGGGGTGTCGCTCTGGAACCTGGGCCACGCCAACCAGGGCATCGTCCACGTGATTGGGCCCGAGATGGGGCTGACGCAGCCGGGCATGACCATCGCCTGCGGCGACAGCCACACGTCGACGCACGGCGCCTTCGGCGCGATTGCCTTCGGCATCGGCACCTCTCAGGTGCGCGACGTGCTCGCCACGCAGTGCCTGGCGATCGAGCCCCTGAAGGTACGGCGCATCCGCGTCACCGGCACGCTGCCCAGGGGTGTGTACGCCAAGGACGTGGTGCTGGCGATCATCCGTCAGCTCGGCGTGCGCGGCGGCGTGGGCTACGCCTACGAGTACGCCGGCGAGGTGATCGAGCGCATGTCGATGGACGAGCGCATGACCATCTGCAATATGGCGATTGAAGGCGGTGCGCGGGTCGGGTACGTGAACCCAGATGAGACGACGTTTGCCTACATGAAGGGCCGGCCGTTCGCGCCGCAGGGCGAGGCGTTCGACCGGGCCTGCGCGTGGTGGCGGAGCCTCGCGTCGGACCGAGACGCCGTGTATGACGACGACGTGGAGATTCGGGCCGACGCCCTGACGCCGGTCGTGACCTGGGGCACCAACCCCGGCCAGGCGATCGGCGTGACGGAGTGCATGCCTTCACCGCAGGCGCAACAGGCCTCCGAACAGGCGGGCGTGGCAGACGCCTTGAGCTACATGGGCTTTACGGCCGGGGCGCCGATTGCCGGGACCAGGGTGGATGTGGCCTTCATCGGGTCCTGTACCAACGCGCGCCTGTCGGACCTGCGTGAGGCCGCGAGGATTGTGAAGGGCCGGAAGGTGGCTGGTCACGTGAAGGCGCTGGTGGTACCCGGCTCGGAGGGCGTGCGGGCCGCCGCCGAGCGCGAAGGTCTGCACGAAATCTTCCGGGCGGCCGGGTTCGAATGGCGTGAGGCGGGCTGCTCGATGTGCCTGGGCATGAATCCGGACAAGCTCGACGGACGCCAGGTGTGCGCGTCGTCGTCGAACCGCAACTTCAAGGGCCGGCAGGGGAGCCCGACGGGCCGGACGCTGCTGATGAGTCCGGCGATGGTGGCGGCCGCGGCGGTGGCCGGCGAGGTTGTCGACGTGAGAGGAATGGTGGGGGCATGAGTGCGGCGCAGGAGATTAAGGCGGTCATCGGCCGGGGCATTTCCGTTCGCGGCGAGGACATCGACACGGATCGCATCATTCCGGCGCGGTACCTCCGGGTGGTGACCTTCGACGGTATCGAAGCGCACGTGTTCGAGGACGACCGGGTGGCGCTGAGGGGATCGGCGGCGATGCACCCGTTCGACGACACGCGGTTCACGGGCGCATCGGTGCTGGTGGTCAACCGCAACTTTGGCTGCGGGTCGTCCCGGGAGCACGCCCCGCAGGCCATCGCGCGCTGGGGCATCACGATCATCGTGGGGGAGTCGTACTCGGACATCTTTTTCGGCAACTCCGGGGTCATCGGCCTGCCCTGCGTGACCGCGAACAAGGCCGACGTGGAGCGGCTGCAGGCGGCCATCGAGCAGAACCCGGCGGCCGAGGTACACGTGGACCTGGTGGCCATGACCTGCGCCTGGCCCGGAGGGTCGTGCGCCATCACCATGCCGGCCGCGGTGCGAGACGCGTTCGTCACCGGCGCGTGGGACACCACGGGGATGCTGCTGGACAAGTTCGACGAGGTGCGCGCCGTGGCCGCGCGCCTGCCCTACGTCAGCGGTTTCGTCGGCTGATTCGCGGCCACACCGCCCTGCGCCTGTCTAGGCCGCGTCCGTGGCGACGGCCTTGCCACGCTTCGGTACGGCGGCCGGGGTGAAGAGCGCGAGGAAGGACGTGGCGGCGTGTGAGCGATGGCCGGCCTTCCGGTAGACCAGCCGCACCTGCCGCTTGAAGCGCACATCCGGGATACTGAGCGCCACAAGCTCCCCGCGCGCGATCTCGGGTTCGGCGCAGCGCCGCGGCAGCACCGCTACGCCGAGCCGCATCGCCACGGCGCGCTTGATGCCTTCCAGGCTCGGCAGCGAGATCAGGATGTTGGCGGTAATGCCCTGCTCCTGAAATTGGCGGAGAATCCGCTCCCGCACGTGGGACGGGTCGTTGTGGGCGATGACCGTCTGTCTGGCGCACTCGGCCAGGGTCACGGACCTGGCCTTGGCGAGTGGGTGTGATGGGTGGACGAGCATGACGAGCTCGTCCTGGCCCAGTGCGACGGACTTCAACCCGGTTTCTGACGGCAGGAACGTGAGGATGCCGAAGTCCAGCGTCCCCTGCGCCACCTCAGCACCAATCTGCCGGGCGGGGACACGCCGCACCTCGACGTGGACCAGCGGGTGAGCTTCGCGGAACTTGGCGATGAGCGGGAGGATCGCGTGCACCGACGCCTCGTTGGCACCGATGAGGACCCGGCCCCGGCGCAGGTCCTTCAGGTCCTTGACGGCCGCCTGGGCCTCGTCCGAGAGGCGCACGAGGCGGTCGGCGTACTCGTGGAGCAGCCGGCCGGCCTCCGTCAGCGTGGCGTCCTTGGTGGTCCGGTCAAACAGGCGCTCGCCGAGGGCATCCTCGATCCGCCGGATCGACTGGCTGACCGCCGGTTGCGTACGGTGGAGCTTCATGGCGGCCCTGGAGAAGCTCCGCTCGGAGGCCACCTTCAGGAAGACGCGCAGTTCGCTCAGGTCCACGGGCTCTGCTCCATATAAGGAACCATTATATAACCGTAATGATTATCACTTTGACATTATGCGCGGACATCCCGTTTACTGTCTGGGGAGGCGTGTGATGGCAGAACGGGTCCGGATCTTCGACACGACGTTGCGCGACGGCGAGCAGGCGCCGGGATTTTCGCTCAAGGTGGAGGAGAAGCTTCAGCTCGCCCGTGTGCTGGACGAACTGGGCGTGGACATCATCGAGGCGGGCTTCCCGATCGCCTCACCCGCTGACGCCGAGGCCGTGCGCAAGGTGGCGACCCACGTGCGGCGTCCCGTGGTGGCGGGCCTGGCCCGGTGCCGGAAGGGTGATATCGAGCGGGTGGTGTGGGCGCTTGAGCCCGCAGCCGTGCCCCGCATTCACACCTTCATCGCGACCTCGGACCTGCACCTGGCCAAGAAGCTCCAGATCACGCGGGCGCAGTGCCTGGATGCCACTGGTGAGAACGTCAGCCTCGCCCGGTCCTACGTGGACGACGTCGAGTTCTCGGCCGAGGACGCGCTCAGAAGCGACGTGGACTTCCTGTGCGAGGTCATCACGGTGGCGATCGAGGCTGGGGCCACCACCATCAACCTGCCGGACACCGTCGGCTATTCGACGCCGGATGAGATTGGCCATTTCTTCCGCACGGTTATCGACCGGGTGAAGGCACCGGCCAATGTGATCTACAGCGCGCACTGCCACGACGACCTGGGCCTGGCCGTGGCCAACACGCTGACGGCCGTCGAAGCCGGCGTGCGGCAGGTCGAGTGCACCATCAATGGCATCGGCGAGCGGGCCGGCAACGCCGCGCTCGAGGAAATCGTGATGGCGATGCGCGTGCGGCCCGACCGGTTGCCCTATGAGACCGGGGTCGAGACCCGCCATATCTACCGCGCGAGCCAGATGCTCACGGCCCTGACGGGGCAGAGCGTGCAGGTGAACAAGGCCATCGTGGGCCGGAATGCCTTCGCGCATGAAGCCGGCATCCACCAGGACGGCATGATCAAGGACCGCCGGACCTACGAAATCATGCGCGCCGAGGATGTGGGTGTGCCGTGGGATCCGTTCGTGCTCGGCAAGCACTCCGGCCGGGCCGCGGTGCAGAAGCGTTGCACCGAACTGGGCCTGCCGATTACCGGCGACGAGATGGTGGAGGTCTACCGCGCGCTGATGGCGATTGCCGACGAGCGGAAGATCATCACCGACACGGATGTGGCGGCCGTGGTGCGGTCGCTCCGGGGCGAAGCCGTGGGCCCCGTTCCCGTGCGCGTCTGACGCGTGCAGCGCCGCTGACGAGGACGGCCCGAGCAGCCCGTCGATCAGCGGGAGGCGGTGGACTGGATGGGGATTTTCAGGTCCATCGTGCGGCCGTCCCGCATGAGCCGGAAGGTGGCCGGGGCGCCGATCTTCGCATCCTGCACCAGGCGCTGAAGCTGGGAGCCGTCGGCGACGGCCTGTCCATTGAAGGCGGTGATGACATCCAGCGGTTGCAGGCCCGCCTGAAAAGCCGGGGAGTTCCGGCGCATCCGTGAGACCACCGCGCCGCGGTCCACGTTCACGCCCAGTTGCTCTGCCAGTTGGGAGGTGAGCGGGGCAAACTCGACGAAGCCGATGGTGCCCCGGCGCACCGCGCCGTACTTCAGGAAGTCGTCAATGACGTGGCGGGCCAGGTTGCTGGGCACCGCGAAGCCGATGCCCTGATAGCCGCCGCTCTGACTGAAGATCGCCGTGTTGATGCCCACGAGTTCACCCCGGGCGTTGATGAGGGCACCACCCGAGTTGCCCGGATTGATGGCGGCATCTGTCTGGATGAAGTCCTCGTAGGCGGAGATGCCGACGCGTCGGCCGACCGCCGACACAATCCCGAGCGTGACCGACTGGTTGAGCTGGAACGGGTTGCCGATGGCCAGCACCCACTCGGCCACCTTGAGCTTCGAGGAATCCCCCCAGGGCATGGTCTTGAGGTTGCGGGCGCTGATCTTGAGGAGCGCGAGGTCCGTTGCTGGGTCGACGCCGACGATCTCCGCTCGCAGTTCGCGCTTGTCCGAGAGGGCCACGGTGATTTCTGGCAATTGCCGCGCGGAGATCTGCCCGGACTCGCCCGCGACGACATGGTGGTTCGTCAGGATGTAGCCGTCCTGGCTCACGACGACGCCGGACCCGAGGCTGCTCTCGGCCCGGGCGGAGCCGAAGAGGTCGTCGGGTGCGCCAAAGAAGTACTGGAAGAACGGATCGTTGGTGAAGGGCGCGTTCGACCGCCGGACGACCTGCTGGGAGGAGATGTTGACAACTGCGTCGACCGTGGCGCCGGCCACTGAGCTGAAGTCGGGCAGCCCGGCTCCGGCCAGCAGGTTCCCGGCAGCCCGTGGGGCCTGTGGGGGAACGGCCGGCCGCGTCGCTGCGGGTGCCTGCGCCACCGCCTCCGAGGACGAGCGCATGCGTCCGGTCAGCACCATGCCTGCGGCGAAGCCGCACACCAGCAGCACGGTGCCGCCCGCAATACGCAGCGGGCTCACGGGCGTTGACCCCACGTGCGGACCCGAATCTTCGTGTGGTGACGAGGCATGCTCAGAATCGTAGCACCCGGGGCCCGTGCTACGATCCCGAGGTTTCGCCCACGAGAGCAATGGCATCCATACAAGCACCCCGCATGAAGAAGGGCATGCTGATCAAGATCGGCCAGGACCTGTTCCGCGTCCTCGATCTGCAGCATGTCACGCCCGGTAACCTCCGCGGCTTCGTACGCGTCCGCTTCCGCAACATCCGGAACGGGGCGCTCTCGGACCAGAAGCTGCGCTCGGAAGACAACGTCGAACGAGCCGTCCTCGATGAACGTGAGATGCAGTACCTCTACCGGGAAGGTGAGAATTTCTGCTTCATGGACACCTCGTCGTACGAGCAGGTGCACATCAACAGCGAGGCGCTGGGCGAATCGGTGCACTACCTGAAGGCCGAGATGACCATCAAGGTCGAGTTCTACGGCGAGGAGCCGGTCGGTGTCGAAATGTCGCCCACCGTGGACCTCGTGGTGACCGACACCGCCCCCGGCATCAAGGGCGCTACGGCGAGCGCGCAGGTGAAGCCGGCGACGCTGGAGACCGGATTGGTGGTGACCGTGCCGCCCTTTGTGAACACGGGCGACGTCATCCGGGTCAGCACGGACACCGGCGAGTACCTCGCGCGGGCGTAGCGCGGGCACGGGCTTCGAGGGGGACCGGCACATGGACGTCATACGGCAGCCCGATCAGGGATGGATCGAGGTGGTTGTCGGAAGCATGTTCAGCGGTAAGAGCGAGGAACTGATCCGCCGCCTACGCCGGGCACAGATTGCCCGTCAGCGCGTGCAGATCTTCAAGCCCGCCATTGACGTCCGCTACGCGAACGACCACATCGTGTCGCACAGCGAGATGCGGATTGCCTCAGAGCAGGTCGAGAGTGCCCGCGAGTTGCTTGAGCGGGTGGCGCCCAAGACCGAAGTGGTGGGCATCGACGAGGGGCAGTTCTTTGACGCGGAGCTGCCTGCCGTGTGCAACCGCCTCGCGGACCTTGGCAAGCGGGTGATCGTGGCGGGCCTGGACCAGGACTACCTCGGCAAGCCGTTCGAGCCGATGCCGCAACTGCTGGCCATCGCGGAATACATCACCAAGACACTGGCCATCTGCATGGTGTGCGGCGCCCCCGCCAACCACACGCAGCGGCTCGTGGCCAGCGGCGACCGCGTGCTCCTGGGGGCGCAGGGCACCTACGAGGCCCGGTGCCGCCGGTGCTTTGATCCCACCCTCGCGCAAGGCAGCCTCGAACTCTCGCACGACTAGGACTCCCGTAGTCCTTTACAATCTGGCCCGATGTCCCTGTCGCAGGTCCTCTACCTGTTCGGGATCGGGTACTTCATCGCCAACCTCCTGGTTGTCGTGGACCTGGTGCGCTTCCGCCGCCGGAACCGTCGGGCACTGCTGACCTGGCCCAGCCCACGCCCGCCGTTCTACCGACTGAACCTCGCCATCGGTGTGGCGCTCGGCGTGCTGATTGTCGTGCGGCTGGGGGTGCAGCACCGCCCGCCGACCGAACTTCTCGGCGAGACCATGATGTGTCTCTACTACGGCTACGCCGTGGTGCTGCAGCGCCGGATCCGCAGGGGCTTCTTCCAGGAGGGCGTCTGGTCCGACAGCGTGTTCATGCGGTGGGGGCAGATCGAGGGCGTGTCCTGGCGCGAGACGAAGGACGTGACGCTGGTGCTGGTGATGCGAGGCCGCGAACTGGCCCGCACGCTCCGGGTGCCCGGCGAGGTCTACGGCGAGGCCCGGCGGGTGCTGCGCGAGAAGGTGGCGGCACACGACATTCAGATCAAAGGGATGGGGCTGGATCTTGGGGTCCGGGACGAACGGGACGCTGTCTGAGGCCGAGTCGGGGTAACCGGCACCTCCGCAGCGGAGCGGGTCAGGTCGTGTCCGCCCCTGGCGCCGGCAGCGCCTCCTTCTCGATCGGCTCCAGCTCGTCCAGTTCGGGCCTGCCGATGGCGCCGATCTCACGCAGTTTCTCGCCCTGAGGCCGCACGCGCCTCGTGTAACTGCCCACCGCATCATTGAAGGCGGTGGTGGCGCCGTGCAGGTGCTTCTGCAGCTTGCCCAGGTGGTCCACGAACTTCCTCACCCGGTCGTACAGTTCCGTGGCGTGCTCTGCGATATGGGCGGCGTTCTCAGCCTGCGTGTGCTGCTGCCACGTAAGGTTGATGGCCCCGAGGAAGCCCATCAGCGTGGCCGGGGTGGCCAGGAGGATCCCCTCATCAGACGCCTTCAGCACCAGGTCGTTGTCGCCCTCGAGTGCCGTGCTCAGCAGTGACTCAGCCGGCAGGAAGAGAATCACCTTGTCGAACGGGATTTGGCCGTCCTTCTTTAGGGCGGTGGCGTAGTTGCGTGCGGCCAGGCTCTTGATCGTGCCGAGCAGCTTCTTGGCATGCGCCGCCACGATCTCCCGGCGATTGGGCGCCGCCTGGTCCGCAATGGCGACCTCGAAGTCGGGCACTTTCGAGTCGATGATGATGCAGCGCTTGCCGGGTAGCTTCACGATGAGGTCTGGGCGTGAATCGCCCTCGGTCACCTGTTCGCTGAAATCACAGAGCTCGCTGAGGCCTGACGCCTCCACCACACGCCGCAGCGTCTGCTCGCCCCACTTGCCCCGGTGCTGAGACGACTTCAGCACGGCGGTGAAGTCGTTAGTGCTGGTGGCGAGTGTCGTGGTGGTCTCAGAGATCTTCGACATCTGTTCCCGGACCTGCGCCAGCGCGGCGTCCTGTGTCTGCAGCCCCTGCTGCATGGACTTCCGGTAGCTCTCCAGCGCGGCGTTCACCTGGGCGATCAGGGGCGCGACCTTGGTGGTGACTTCGTTGGTGACGTTGGGCGCCATGGCCTGCAGCACGTCGGTGCTCATCTTGGAGAAACTCTCCTTGAGGGCCTGAATGTCCCTGACGTAGCGGGCCTCGGCCACGTGCAGGGCGTCCACGCCGGCTGCCTTCGTCTCGGTCAGTTCGCGCGTGGCGCTGACCGCGGTGGCTTCGGCCGCAGCGGCCCGTTCCAGCGCAGCTGTCCTGGCGACGCCTGCCTCTTCTGCGCGCGCCTGCACCTGCCCGAGTTGCCCGCGCAGTTCGCGAATGGTGGCCTCGGCGGCAGCGTCAGCCGTCGGAGCCCGTGGCAGGAACAGCCGTGCCAGGACGGCCAGCAGGGCAGCGAGGATGATGAGGAGGAGGGCGGTTAGGGCGGACATGGTGCGTCGGACAAGGCTAGCGGTCTTGGCGGTGCGAGGGCAAAGTGTTTATCAGGTGGCGTTCAGGTGCGTCGTGCGTTAGTGTCTGCGGAGCCGGGCCGCATGTTCCTCTTTTTCGATACGGAAACGACGGGTATTCCCAAGAACTGGAAGGCGCCAGTCACTGACCTCGATAACTGGCCACGGCTGGTCGAACTGGCCTGGATCCTCTGCGACGACGGCGGACGGAAGGTCGATGAACACAGTGCCATCATCCGCCCGGATGGATTCAGCATTCCAGCCGAGGCCGCAGGTGTGCATGGCATCACGACAGAGCGCGCCAGATGCGAGGGCGCTGATCTGGTCGAGGTCCTTGATGTCTTCTCGGATGCTGTGTCCAGAGCTGACACGCTGGTCGCGCACAACATGCGCTTCGACGAGAAGATTGTCGGGGCGGAACTGCTGCGCACGCGGATCCCGAGCACCTTCGATGGGAAGCCCCGCACGTGCACGATGCTCTCCTCGACGTCCTTCTGTGGGCTCCCGGGCAAGTACGGGCCGAAGTGGCCGACTCTTGAGGAGCTGCATGTGGCGCTGTTTGGGGTGTCCCCGGACGTGAGCCACGAAGCCGGGGCGGACGCGGCGGTTTGCGCCAGGTGCTTCTTCGAACTCAGAGCGAAAGGCGTGATGCGCTAGAAGAGATCCCAGCCCGGGAGGCTGGAGGCCATCGGGTCGCGAATCCAGTCCGGCGGCACCAGCCACACGAACGAGAGAATGGCCACCACCCAGATGTCGTAGGGGAGCGTGGCCCGGTCGTCGGTCCAGAAGAACGCCCGCCAGAAGGTCTTCGTCAGCAGGTTGGAACCTGTCGGGTTCGGCCGGTTGTTAAGGGCCAGGTACGTGAAGTGGATGCGGTTGACCACGGTGACGATCGAGAGGATCAGGATCACCCACATCACGCCGCCCATCCGATTGGTAGCCGCGCCGATCATCAGCAGGACGATCCGCTCGGGCCGCTCCATGAAGCCCACCTTGCACTTGTCGATGAGCGACTCCGCCCGGGCGCGGGCGTAGCTCGTCATGATGGAGAACATCATCGCGAGCGACACCACCATCACGTAGTCGGTGCGGCGCAAGCTCGAGTACAGGTAGATGAGGCCGAGGAAGAGTGCGATGTCCGAGAAGCGGTCGAGCGTGGAATCCCAGAAGGCGCCGAACCGTGACTCCTTGCCGGTGAGGTGCGCCACCTTGCCGTCGATGAAGTCGAACATGTTCGCCACGATCATGATGCCGAAGGCCAGCATGAAGTGGCGGCGCCCCAGCGCGATCGCCGCGCCGACGTTGATCAGCACGCCGATGAGCGTGAGGGTGTTCGGGTGAATCCCGAGGGCGACGCTGGCGCTGATGATGGCGCGCAGCGGGAACATGAAGATCGTTCCGATGAGCCCGGTGAACGTCATTGTAAACTCGGCATCGTAGCATGCCCGTTTCCGATCTCAAGGAGCAGATAGGGCGCCTCCCGGAGCAGCCGGGCGTGTACCTGTGGGGCAACGCGGCGGGCGAGACGATCTATGTCGGCAAGGCCCGTTCGTTGCGCGACCGCGTGCGCAGTTACCTTGCCGCGTGGGGCAGCAGCCCAAGGATCGACGCGCTGCTGACGGACATCACCACGCTTGAGGTGGTGCTGACCGACTCGGTGGTGGAGGCCCTCGCGCTCGAGAACAACCTCATCAAGCAGCGGTCGCCCCGTTTCAACATCCTGCTCAGGGACGACAAGAACTATCCCTACCTGCGCCTCACGACCGGCGAGCGCTTTCCACGCGTGCTGGTGGCCCGGTCCGTCGAGACAGGGCCGGACTTCTACGCGGGGCCGTTCCTGCCCGCCTCGCTCGCGAGGCGCACCATGGGGCTGACGCACCGGCTGTTCGGGATCCGGTCGTGCAACGAGGTCATCACCGGCGACCGGCCACGGGCCTGCCTGGAGTACGACATCGGCCGGTGCGTGGCGCCCTGCGTCAAGGAGATCTGCAGCGAGGAACGCTACGGCGAGGCGGTGGCGAACGCCCGCATGCTCCTCGACGGCCGGACCGACGAACTGGCCGCGTCGCTTCAGATACGGATGGCGGAGGCTGCCGGCGCCGAGCGTTTCGAGCAGGCGGCGCAACTGCGCGACGCGATGCGCACGGTCGAAGCCCTGCGCGACCGGCAGCAGAAGCTCGCGACCGCTCAGTTGGGCGACCGCGATGTGTTCGGGCTCAAGCGAGGACCAAGCGGCGTCGTGGTGCTGGTGTTCCTGATGCGGGGCGGCCGTGTCGTGGAGCGCATCGAGCTGGCGTCCAACGCCGAGGCCGCGCCGGCGACCGACCGTGACGCGCTCGAGGCGGCCCTGCAGCAATTCTACGAGGACCGCGTTCCTCCGCCGGAGATTCACGTGCCCGAGGCAGTGGAAGACCAGGAGGCGGTGGAGGAGTGGCTGAGCGGACTCGAGGGGCGCCGCATCCGCCTGGTCGTGCCGCAGCGGGGCGACAAGCGGGCCCTCGTGGACCTCGCCATTCGCAACGCCGAGCTCTCGTACCGCACGCGCTTCAACGACACCACGGCCTCGCACTTCGAGGCGCTGGAAACGATCCGGACGGCCCTGGCGCTGCCGGCCGTGCCTCGACGAATCGAGTGCTTTGATATCTCGACTATTCAGGGCAGCGACACCGTGGCGTCGATGGTGGTGTGCGAAGACGGCCGGATGAAGAAGGCCGACTACCGGAAATTCCGGATTGCCGCGCGGGCGCAGGGACCGATGGGGTCGGACGACTTCGCGGCGATGCGGGAAGTGGTGCAGCGGCGGTACCGATCCGTACTGGAGCGTGGGGGCCCCTTCCCGGATTTGATCCTGATTGACGGCGGGAAAGGGCAGCTCTCGGCGGCGTACGACGCCCTCGAGGCCGTGGGCCTGAGCCGGCTGGTGGCGGCGGGGATCGCAAAGAAGGAAGAAGTGCTCTTCACGCGAGACCGCGATGAACCCGTGGTGCTGGATTCGCGCGACCCGGCGCTGCTGCTCATCCAGCGCATCCGCGACGAAGCGCACCGGTTCGCGGTCACCTTCCACCGCCGCGCGCGGACCATGCGCGACCTGCGTTCCGAACTGGACGCGGTTCCCGGCGTGGGCCCGCGACGGCGGAAGGCGCTCTTGACCGCGTTCGGCAGCGTGGCGGGTGTCCGGCGGGCCACCCGCGAGGAACTGGCATCGGTGGTCGGCGCGCGGACGGCGTCCGAGGTACTCGTGTATTTCGCACGGTCCGCGTGACCGGACGCGCGGGAGCCTTGTGGTACGCTGTCACCCGGTTTGGACGTCAATCCTGCGCAGGTCGTCATCGGTTTCACGGTTCTCCTGTTTTCACTGACGGTGCACGAAGCGGCGCATGCGTGGTCGGCCTGGCGCCTCGGTGATCCGACGGCCCGCGACCAGGGGCGGGTGTCGCTGAATCCGCTGGTGCACATCGACCTTGTCGGGACGGTGCTCTTTCCGCTGCTGGCGCTCGTCGCGAACGCGCCCGTGCTCGGGTGGGCGAAGCCGGTGCCGGTGGACCTTCGGCGGCTGCGGCACTGGCGGCGCGACCACATGGTGATCGCCGCGGCCGGCCCCGTGAGCAATCTGGCCCTGGCGCTGGCCGCCGCCGTGGTGCTGCGGCTGCTGCCGGCCAGTTCGGCAGCCGAAGGTTTCGACCTGGTGCAGCCGCTGGTGGCCATGTGCGAGTCGGCGGTCTTCATCAACGTGATTCTGGCGGTGTTCAACCTGGTGCCGGTGCCGCCGCTTGATGGGGGCAACGTCATCCGCGGTCTGCTGCATGGCCGGCTGGCGGCAGGCTTTGACCGTCTCCGGCCCTACGGGTTCGTCCTGTTGTACGGTTTGATGTTCTCGGGCGTACTGTCGTCCCTGATCGGCCCCCCGGCTCGCGTGCTGGTGGGGTGGCTCCTATGACCAAGACCCCTACCAGACCCCGCGTCGTGTCCGGCATGCGGCCCACCGGCCGCCTGCACCTGGGCCACCTGGTCGGCGCCCTGCGCAACTGGGTGCCGCTGCAAGAGACGCACGACTGTTTCTACTTCGTGGCCGACTGGCACGCCCTCACCAGCGACTACGCCGACACGTCAGGCGTGACCGGATACGCGCTGGACAACGTGGCCGACTGGCTGGCCGCCGGCGTGGACCCGGAGAAGAGCACGATCTTCGTGCAGTCGATGGTGCCGGAGCACGCGGAGCTCTTCCTGCTGCTTTCGATGGTGGTGCCCATCCCCTGGCTGGAACGGGTGCCGACCTACAAGGAACTGCAGGCGCAGCTCAGCGAGAAGGATCTTTCCACGCTCGGCTTCCTTTCGTATCCGCTGCTGCAGACGGCGGACGTGGCTATCTACGACGGCCGGCTCGTGCCGGTGGGCGAGGACCAGGTGGCGCACCTGGAACTCTCGCGCGAGGTCGTGCGCCGGTTCAACCAGGTCTTCGGAGAGGTGCTCCTGGAGCCGAAGCCGCTGCTGACGCCGGTGTCGCGTCTGCCGGGGCTCGACAACCGGAAGATGAGCAAAAGTTACGGCAACACGATTGACCTCGGCGACGACGCCGCGGCGGTCGTGAAGAAGGTCCGGCAGATGTACACCGATCCCAAGCGCGTACGCGCCGACATCCCGGGCACGGTGGAAGGCAATCCGGTGTTCATGTATCACGACGCCTTCAACCCGAACCTCGCGGAGGTCGAGGACCTGAAGGCGCGGTACCGTGCTGGCTCGGTGGGCGACGTCGAAGTGAAGACGAAACTGGCAGCCGCGATGAACGCCACGCTCGACCCGATGCGGGAGAAGCGGGCCGCGCTGCTGGCCCGGCCCGACCAGCTCCGGGAGATCGTCATCGAAGGTTCGCGGAAGGCGCGGGTCGTGGCGCAGGACACGATGGCGCGAGTGCGCGAGGCCGTAAAGCTGGTGTACTAGTGCCGCCCATGGAACCCGAAGACTTCGAGTCGTCACCCGATGCCTACCGGGTCAAGCTGGTGGGGTTCGAGGGACCGCTCGACCTGCTGTTGCACCTCATTCGCAAGAACGAGGTCAACATCTACGACATTCCGATCGCGCTGATTACCGAGCAGTATCTGCTGTACATCGAGATGATGCAGGAGCTGAACCTCGACGTGGCCGGGGAGTTCCTGGTGATGGCCTCGACGCTGATCCACGTCAAGTCGAAGGCGATCCTGCCCAGACCGGAGACGGCCGCGGGCGACGGGGAACCCGAGGAAGACCCGCGCGAGACTCTCGTGCGGCGCCTGCTCGAGCATCAGAAGTACAAGGCGGCCGCCGAGCTGCTCCACGAGAAGGAAACCGTGCGGAGCGCCCAGTGGATGCGGCCGGATGCACGCGTGGCGGAGGCGGCGGGCGAGAACTACGAGCCAGAGTTGGAGGTGGATCTCTTCAGCCTGCTCGCGGCCTTCCGCGGCGTGCTGGAGCGCGCCAACCGCCGGCCGCGGGTGTTCCTGCCGCCGGAGCAGTTGTCGATCGAGCAGCGGATTCAGCAGCTCATGGCGCGGCTCTCGGAGACTGATGCGTGCGGGTTTGAGGAACTGTTCGCGGACGGGGACGGCAGCCGAGCGTTCATGATCGTGACCTTCCTCGCGGTGCTCGAGATGATCCGGCTGAAGTCCATCCGGGTGTTTCAGGGCGGCGCATTCGGAGAGATTCGGGTCTACAAGCGGGCCCGTCCGGCTGGTGCGCCCATTCCGATGGGGCACGCGGTCAATTTGAAGGAACCGGAGTAATCAAGGTATGGCGACGGATGAAGCAGGGGTGGAGCCACAGGCAGAGACGCCGGCAGTGGCATCGGCCGAGCTGAAGGCCACGGTCGAGGCGCTCGTGTTCGCGTCGCCTGAGCCGCTGACACCCAAAGTGCTCTTCAAGCTGCTCGCGGGTGAGCCCAGGGAGGACGTGCTCGGGGCCATTGCGGCGCTCCAGCGAGACTATCTGGACCGGCCCGGGCTGACGTGGGTCGAGGTGGCGGGCGGGCACCAGATCGTGACGAGGCCCGAGCTCCATGAGTGGGTGCGGCGGCTCTTCCATGAGCGCTCGGCGCAGAAGCTGACCGTGCAGGGACTCGAGACGCTGGCGGTGATCGCCTACAAGCAGCCGATCACGTCCCTCGAGATCACCGAGGTCCGCGGCGTGAACACGTCGGGTGTGCTGTCCACGCTTCTCGAGCGGCACCTCATCAAGATCGTGGGCCGCAAGAACGTCGTGGGGCGTCCGTTCCTGTACGCCACCACGAAGGAGTTCCTGATCCGCTTCGGGCTGAACGACCTGAGCGACCTGCCGAGAATCGAAGACATGGCGCAGGCGCTCGGCTTCGATCCCCCGGCCGGGTTGATGGAACTGGCGCCGGCCGAGGAGATGCTGCCCCTTACCGAGGGCGCCGACGAGGCGGAGCCGTCCGAGGCGGGCCAGCCGGGCGCGCCGTCCGCGTCCGTGCAGGGCCAGCCGGGTCAGCCGGACGAGCCGTCGACGTCCGAGCAGATCCTGTCCGAGCCGGTCGAGTAGCCGCCGCAGGGCGACCTGCGGCCGGACCCTGCTTCCGGTACTTCGGGCTAGGCGTGCCGGCCGGTCGCCGCGCGCGAGCCCCGCGCGCAGGGCCCTCGCCAGCCGGTTGCATCGTGCGGCTGGCATGCCGCTTCAGCGAGGCCACTTCGCGGGGCGTCAGTTCGCGCCAGTATCCGGGCTTGAGTGCCGGGTCGGCGATCGGCCCGATGCGCGTCCGCGCCAGTCTGTCCACCGGGTGGCCGATGGCCTCGAGCATCCGGCGGACCTGCCGGTTGCGTCCCTCGGTGATGGTGAGCTGGACGACGGCGTTGTTGTCCCGCCGGCTGGGGTTGAGCAACTCGGCGCGTGCGGGCTCCGTGCGGTGCCCGTCGAGCGGGATGCCCCGCCGCAGGCGGTCGAGGGCGTCCTCGTCCGGCGTGCCGGCCACGCGCGCCTCATACGTGCGCTCCACGCCATGACGCGGGTGCGTCAGCGCGGCCGCCAGGTCGCCATCGTTGGTCAGGATGAGCAGCCCCTCGGTGTCGTAGTCGAGACGGCCGACGGGATACAGGTAGTCGGGCAGACCCTTGACGAGGTCCATGACCGTCCGGCGCTGCTGTGGATCGCTTCTGGTGGTGACGTAGCCGCGTGGCTTGTAGAGCAGGATGTAGCGGCGCCGCCCACCGGACTTGACCCGCCGCCCGTCGACCTTGATTTCGTCGCTGTCGGGGTCGGCCTTGGAGCCCAGTTCACGAATGGTGTGGCCGTTGACCTGGACGCGGCCCTCGACGATGAGCGTTTCGGCGGCCCGGCGCGATGCCACACCGGCCCGCGAGAGTACTTTCTGCAGACGTTCTTCCATTTGTTAACCCGATGCTACGATCATTGACGCTCACACAGATGACGCACTTGATTATCGCTATTGATGGCCCCTCCGGGGCAGGCAAGGGGACCGTGTCCGGCGCGGTGGCGAAAGCCCTGGGGTATCGGCACATCGATACCGGTGCCATGTACCGGGCCGTGGCGTGGAAGGCCTCGCACGAGGGCATACCCCTCGACGATGACGCCGCCGTGTCGGCCATGGCCGCCCGCGCGGATCTGCTGGTCGAGGGGGGTGTGGTGGTCATTGACAGGCACGACGTCACCCGTGCGATCCGCACGCCGGAGATGGACCGGATCGTCACGACCGTGGCCCGCCAGCCCGGCGTACGCGAGGTGCTGGTCCGACGGCAGCGCGAACTGGGTCAGGGCGGGGGCGTGGTGATGGAAGGCCGGGACATCGGGAGCGTGGTGTTTCCCGGTGCGGACGTGAAGGTCTATCTGGACGCCTCGGAGGAAGAGCGTGCCCGCCGGCGGCTGGGGGATACCGCGTATGCGGGCGCGGCCGCTGGGCAGGCCTCCGTGGCGCAGGACATCGCCGCGCGCGACAAGGCCGACAGGACCCGCGCGACGTCGCCCCTGACGCTGGCGCCCGGAGCGGAATACATCGACACGACCGGCGTGCCGGTCGCCGAGGTCGTAGAGCAGGTGATGGCCCTCGTGCGGGCCAAATCCTAGCGAGACCGCCCGACGGGGGTGGTGCCGGGTCGTGTTGTAAGCGCGACTTGGTTCGTGCAGGAGCCGGGCGTATTTCCCTGGCGCGCCCGGAGCGCTGGAAACACGACCCGGCGCCGCGCCCGTCGGGCGTCAATCGCGTTCGTCGAAGTCTTCGCTGGATTCCGGATCCAGCTCCCAGCGGTCGGTATCCCGTCCGGAGATCTTGCCCTCTCCGTCCAGTTCCTCGGCGTCCTCGTAGACCATGCCCAGGGCCTGCCCGATCTCCTCGACCACGTCCTGGTCCGGCGTCGGATTGTCTCCGCCCGGGGCCTCGTCTCCCACGTTGTAGGCGGACTCCCAATCGGCGTCGACGTCCCCGGCGGTGATCTCGGGTCCTGTCTGTGTCAGGTCCCGCTTGTGCTCGGCCAGTGCATGCCGGCCGCTGCGGACCGAAGACGCCGTGCGGTTGAGGTCGAGCGTCGACGGTGGCGAGGGCGACGTGTCGTCGTCCGCGATTGTCCGGCGGGCGCGGTCGAGTGCCGGTGTCCTCCGCGCGACGAGCCGTGCCTTCTTCGGTGCGACGACCGTCACCGCCTTCGCCACTGGCGCCGCGGTCTTCTTCGTGACCTTCACAACGCTGGCCTTCGGCGCTGGCTTCGACACACGCGCGGCCGGCCGTGGAACCGGCTTCCGGGCCGCGACTCGGCGGACAACCGCCTTCTTTGATGCGACCTTTCGACCGGCCGTTCGAGCGGCGGGTGTCCGGACAGCAACTCTTCGGGCGGCGACTCTTCGGACTGCCGTTTTCTTCGGAGTCGGCCTGACGGCTTTCCGCACCTTGGCTGTGGCCTTGCTAACCCGCCGGGCCAGCTTTCTGGTGGTGGTGCCTTTGGCCTTGGCCCGGCGCTTCGGCGCGGCCGTGGTCCGCGCACTCTTTGCCCGCTTGGTCCCAACGCCTGTGCGCTGGGTCTTCGCCCGCTTCGTGGCTGCTGGTGCTGCCTTCCGTTTGGCCATGGCCGACTCCTTCTGATCCTTGACAGTGTGCCGTTAAGTGCCTTAAGCTCTAAAACTTATCGGCTTCCAGCGATTCCGGACAGTGGGTAGTTTCACGCGAGTCAGACCACCTGCCGCCGTTGCGCCTGAGGCCGTTATAAGCGCGGGGGGCCGGTCCCCGCAACTCCATTCGAACGGGCTCGGGGTCACCCCGTCCCGGGATCGGGTGGTTTCGAACCCGGTGATCCCTATCGAGGAGGACGCGCAGAGCAATGGCGAATGGAGATAACGGGTTGGTGTCGCCCGACACGGGCGTGCAGCCTGTGGCACCTGGCCGGACACGTGCGGGCAAGCCCGCCGGACCGGCCTTCAAGCCGATGAATCGCGAGATGGACCCATCGGAGTTCGACCAGTTGCTGGGGCTGTACGACAGCAGCTTCCGCAACATCGCCGAAGGGGAAGTGGTCAAGGGCACCGTGCTCCGCGTCACCACCACCGAGATCGTGGTGGACGTGGGCTATAAGTCCGAAGGCGTCATCGCGATCAGCGAATTCCTTGACGAAGAGGGACAGGTCACGGTTATCGCGGGCGACATCGTGGATGTCCTGCTCGAGCGGACCGAAGACCGTGAAGGCCATATCGTGCTCTCGCGCGAGAAGGCCGAGAAGATGAAGATCTGGGATGAGGTCGAGAAGGCCTACACCGATCGCAAGGTCGTCATCGGCCGGGTGATCGAGCGGATCAAAGGCGGCCTCGCCGTGGACATCGGCGTCCGCGCGTTCCTCCCTGGTTCCCAGATCGATGTGCGCCCCGTGCGCAATCTGGACGCCCTGCGCGGCCAGGAACTGCGGATGCGCGTGATCAAGGTCAACAAGAAGCGCGGCAACATCGTGCTCTCGCGGAAGGCCCTGCTCGAAGAAGAGAACGCCGAAAAGAAGAAGTCCACTCTCGAAACGCTGGCCGAAGGCAAGTCGCTGCGCGGCACCGTCAAGAACATCACCGACTACGGCGCTTTCATCGACCTGGGCGGCATCGACGGCCTGCTCCACATCACGGACATGTCGTGGGGACGAGTCGGTCATCCCTCGGAGCTCTTCAAGGTCAACGACGAAGTCGACGTCGTGGTCCTCAAGTACGACCCGGCGACCGAGCGGGTATCGCTCGGCCACAAGCAGCTCGTGCAGGATCCGTGGGCAACGGTGGAGAGCCGGTATCCCGTTGGTGCCCGCATGGCCGGCAAGGTGGTCAGCCTCACCGACTACGGCGCCTTCGTGGAGCTGGAGCCAGGCGTCGAGGGCCTGATCCACGTCTCCGAGATGTCGTGGAGCAAGCGCGTCAAGCACCCGTCGAAGATCCTCAACGTGGGGGATTCGGTGGACGCCATGGTGCTCGGCGTGGATCCGGCCGCACGCCGGATCTCGCTCGGCCTGAAGCAGGTCGAATCCAACCCCTGGCATGAACTCGTGGAGAAGTACCCGGTGGGCACCCGACTCAAGGGCAAGGTGCGCAACCTCACCGAGTTCGGCGCGTTTGTCGAAGTCGAGGACGACATCGACGGGCTGATCCACATCTCCGACATGTCGTGGAGCAAGCGCGTGAAGCACCCGTCGGAGATCCTGAAGAAGGGCGACGTGGTGGACGCGATGGTGCTCAGCATCGACGCCGAGAACCAGCGTCTGTCGCTGGGGCTCAAGCAGCTGGCCACCGATATCTGGGATGACTTCTTCTCACGGCATCAGGTGGGCGCGCTCATCGAGGGCAAGGTGACGCGCATGACCAACTTCGGCGCGTTCGTCGAGCTCGACGAGGGTATCGAGGGTCTGATCCATGTGTCGGAGTTCGACGACTCGCACGGCGGCGAGAAGATCGAGCTCGAAGTCGGGAAGAGCTACCAGATGAAGATCATCAAGCTCAGCCCGGCGGACCACAAGATCGGTCTGAGCATCCGCGCGCTCAAGTCGGACGAGTTCCGTACCGACTTTGAGTCCTACCAGGAGAACGAAGGCACCGGGACGGCAACGCTCGGCGATCACTTCAAGAACCGGTAGTTCAGAACGACCATGCGCCCCGGGTGAAGACATCCGGGGCGCCTCAACGTGTTCCAGGAGTGGCCGTGACCACACCCACAGGCGGCAGCATGACCAAGGCGGAGCTGGTCGAGGAAGTCTCTCGCGTCTCCGACCTGACGAAGAAGCACTCCGAGGTCATCGTCGACACGGTCTTCAAGAGCATCATCGACGCCCTGCACCGGGGCGAGAAGATTGAATTGCGCGGCTTCGGAAGCTTCCGGCTGCGGAAGCGGGAATCGCGGAAGGGCCGGAATCCCAAGACCGGTGACAAGGTGGACGTGCCGCCCAAGCGCGTGCCGTATTTCAAGCCCGGCAAGGAACTCAAGGACCTGATCAACCGCACGGGCGAGGAGTCCGCGCCGGCCCAGACGGGCTCCGACGGCGCCGGGCACGTTCTGGCGCAGTGACCGGCAGCCGGCGGACAAACGGTGCCGGGCCTGGGGAAGCGGAGCTTCACTAGGCATGGACCGTCTCTGGTCGCCCTGGAGGCTCCCGTACGTGACCGGTGACCGATCCGATACGGGCTGCGTGTTCTGCGCGGCCCGCGACCAGGGTGTCGCGCATCCGCTGGTCATCTGGGCGGGCGCCGAGGCGCTCGTCATCCTCAATAAGTATCCGTATAACAACGGCCACGTGATGGTGGTACCCCACAGGCACGTCGCGAGCCTGAGCGCTCTTGGCTTGCCGGCACTGCAGGAGGTCGCACTCCTGACGCAGCGGACCGAGGCGGTACTCATGGCGGCCTACCGGCCGCAGGGTATCAACGTTGGCGTGAACATCGGCAAGGCGGCCGGCGCGGGCATTGACGACCACCTGCATGTGCACCTGGTGCCGCGGTGGACGGGCGACACCAACTTCATCACGACGATTGGCGAGACGCGTGTGCTGCCGGAGGTCCTGGACGACGCGGCCGTCCGGCTGCGGCCCATCTTTGCCTCGGTGATGGCCTCGGGCTGAGCTGCCAGCCGGGCCGCTACGGCTCGGCCAGGGTGTAGCCGAGGGCTGAGATCCCTTCGCGGATCCTGGCGAGGGTGACAGACGTATCGTCGAAGGTGATCGTCACCTGGTGCGCCGCGTGCGATGCGCTGACGCGCTCCACGCCCGGCAGGCGCCCAAGGGCACGCGTGACCGCGTTTTCGCAGCCACCACACGTCATACCCGTGACTGAGAGCGTTACAGTGTGAGTCATGCGCTGGTCTCCGCGTGTCCTGCTTCTTCTTATAACACTCCCACTCGTTGCGTCGTGCGCGTCGCGGTCCGTCTTGCGGCCCGACGCGCGGGTGGTGCCAGCCGTCGTGCCCGGGGGGTTTGAGGTCGCCGGGACCTACCTCCTTCCCGAAACTAGGATTGACGGCACCGGCGCCGTGATCGCCGAGCTGTCAGGCGCCTGGTACGACGAGCGGACGCGCGAACTGCTGACCGTGATCGACCGTCGCGATCAGTCGACCCTCATCACGATGGAGCTGTCGGTGGCCCCCGAGGTCAGCCTGCGGCCGACACGGGCCGTGCGCGTGGAGCGGGCGCTCGCGAACCGGACGATGGACCTCGAGGGCGTGGCGCCAGCCCGGGACGGGCACGTGTTCATTTCGTCCGAGGGCGAGGCCGTCAACCCGGAGGCGCCCACGCCGGGCGTGTTCGAGTACACGCGGGAGGGACGCCTGGTCCGCAGTCTGCCAATTCCGGCTGCCTATCTGGGCCTTCGCTCGAACCTCGGGTTCGAGGCACTCTCGGCGTCCCCGGACGGGCGTCGTCTCTTCGTCGGGGCCGAGAGCAGCCTGCGGCAGGATGGCGGGCCAGCGACCGTTGACGCTGGGGCACTGACCCGCATCCTGGTCCTTGACCCGACCGGCCTGGCCGGTCCGCACGAGTACGCCTACCGGACGGAGCCAGTCCCGCGCCTGCCGGAGGGGCGTGCTGCGAGTGGGGATAACGGCGTGCCTGAGATGCTGGCGATCGGGAGTCACGACCTGCTCGTGCTGGAACGCGCCTACGTCGCGGAGAAGGGGAGTGGCGGGCGCTCGGCCAACGGCGTACGCATCTTTCACGTGCACCTGGATCCAGACGCGGAGGTGACCGGCCGGTGGTCGTTGAAGGAGACACCTCCAACGGCCGCGTTGCGTAAGACGCTGGTGCTCGATCTGGCCACACTGGCCTCGCAGTTGCCGCCCAGGCTCGCCAACCTCGAGAACTTCGAGGCGATGAGCTTCGGCCCGGTCCTGCCCGATGGGCGCCGCACGCTGCTGCTCGTCAGCGACAACAACTGCAGCGACCAGCAGGTCACCGCGCTGGTGGTGCTGGCGTACGGTGCGCCGGCGTTGCGGACGCGATAACATCCCGACAGGTCCACCATGCGACGCCTTCGAGCCGGATTGTGCGCGGTGATCGGTGCCCTGCTCTTCCAGGGTGGCTCGCTGCTGGGCCAGCAGGGGACGGCCAAGCCCTCTCCCCAGGCTCCGGTTCCCGCTTCGGCTCCTGCTCCCGCGCTCGACGTGCCCGCGCAGGATGCCGTCCCGGTGTTCCGGTCAGGGATCAGCTTCGTCCGCGTCGATGTCATCGTCACCGACAAGAAAGGCGAGCCGGTTGACGACCTGACCGTGGCTGACTTCGAGGTCCGGGAGGACAACGCGGTCCAGACCGTCGAGCAATTCAAGTTGATCCGCGTGGACCGTTCCCAGCGGGCTGCGGACGAACCCCTCCGCGAGATTCGTGATCGTGATGACGTGGAGCGCGAAGCCGCCTACGACGACGTGCGGCTGTTCGTCCTCTTCTTCGACGACTACCACACGCGCGACATGAACGCGGTCTCGGTGCGGAAGCACCTGCACGAGTTCGTGCAGCGGCAGATCAGTCCGAAGGACCTGGTGGCGATCATGTACCCGCTCTCGCCGCTGGACACGGTCACCTTCACGCGGAACCCGGCGGTGATTGCGTCGGCTATTGAACGGTTCGTGGGTCGCAAATACAGGTACGACCCGCTCAATACCTTCGAGCAGCGGTATGCGAACTATCCGACCGAGCAGGTTGAGGCCATCCGGAATCAGGTGGTGGTCGGGGCGCTTCGCGGACTCGCCACGCACCTTGGAGGCATTGGCGATGGCCGGAAGGCCATCATCTACGTGGGTGAAGGGCTGACCTCGTCGTTGCCCCCGAGCATGCGCAACCAGGACGCGCAGTTCAACAACCCGGTGACGAGTCGGCAGGACAGCCCAATCGAGGACACCGCCGCGTTCTTCAACTACTCGGATGTGCTGCAACGGCTGCGCGACGTGATCGATGCCGCGAATCGTACGAACACGTCGGTGTACACCGTGGACCCGCGCGGACTGGCCGTCAGCGAGTTTCACATCGACGAGGTGGCCTCATCCGCCGTGGATCGCCGCATCCTCCAGCAGAGCCAGGACACGCTGCGCACGCTCGCCGAGGGGACCGACGGCCGGGCGATCGTGGGCCAGAACGACCTGGCGAAGGGGCTGGCGCAGATGGTGCGGGACTCGAGCGCCTACTATCTGCTCGGCTACAACTCCACGCAGGCGCCAGCCGACGGGAAGTTCCATGCACTCAAGGTGACGCTCTCGGAGCGCGCGCGGAAGCGTGGGCTTCAGGTCCGTGCCCGGCGGGGATATCTCGCGCCGACCCTCGAGGACGTGCGCCGGGTCACGGCGCCACCCAAGCCGGCGCTCCCGAAGCCGGTAGAGCAGGCCGTATCGTCGCTCTCGGCCCGCGCGGGTGCCCATGAGGTCGTGCGGGAATGGCTGGGCGTGACGAAAGGCACGAGTAGCGGGAAGACGCTCGTGACGTACCTCTGGGAGGCGCTGCCGTCCGTGCCCGGAACCCGGCGGGAGGTGCCGGGCCGGGTCTCGCTCGTCGCCGCCACGCCTGCAGGCGCAGTCGTGTTCAGGGGACGCGTGCCGGCATCGTCCACGGGCACTCCGACGGTTTCCGCCGGTCTGCCGGCAGGGTCGGTGTCGTTCGAGGTGCCGCCGGGCCCGCTGCAGCTCCGCATCAGCGTAGAGTCGCCGACCGGTGCCGTGCTGGATTCACAGACGCGTGAATGGCCCGTGCCCGAGCTGACCTCCGGCCTGAGCACGCCGCGTGTCTATCGGGCCCGGACCGTGCGCGAGGCGCAGGCTGCCCTGCGTGATGCGGCCGTGTTGCCCGTGGCCTCCCGCGACTTCTCGCGCGCGGAGCGGGTGGTGGTGCGCTTCGAGGTGTACGGCGATGCGCCGCCCAGGGCGGCGCTCCTGAATCGGAACGCACAGCGGATGGCTGACGTGCCGGTGCAGGCTGGATTCGCCCCGGCGTTTCATGTGGACCTGCCGCTGGGCTCGCTGGCCGCCGGGGAGTATCTGCTGGAGATCAGCGCAGGTTCGTCGCGTGAACTGGTTCCGCTGAAGGTGGGGACCTAGCCGTCCGCCTTTACGCGTACATTCCGCGCAGCCGGGTGACATCCGCCACGCGCGAAATTCCCACCATGTAGGCGGCGGTCCGCATGTCCGTGCGGTGGGTGGTCATCGTCTGGAGCACGGTGGCGAACGCCTCGCGCATCTTCTGCTCGATTCTCCCCACGACCTCCTGTTCGGTCCAGAAGTAGCCGTGGCGGTCCTGAACCCACTCGAAGTACGACGCTGTGACGCCGCCGGCGTTGGCCAGGATGTCGGGCACGACGAAGACGCCGCGGTCGTGGAGCTGCTGGTGTGCCTCCGGGGTTGTGGGCCCGTTGGCCGCCTCCACGAGGATGCGGGCGCGAATGGCGGGTGCATTGTCGACCGTGATCTGATTCTCCAGTGCGGCTGGAATCATGACGTCCACCTCCAGGGCAAACAGCTCGGCGTTGGTCAGCCGGTCTCCACCGGGGAACCCCTCAACGGTCTTGTGGACGCCGGTCCAGGCGAGCAGAGCCGGGACATCCAGGCCACTCGCGCGATAGACACCGCCCTGCCAGTCGGTGACCCCTACGACGTGGGCACCGGCCTTGGCGAGCAGGTCCGCTGACACGGAGCCGACATTCCCGAATCCCTGGATTGCGACCCGAAGCCCATTCAGGGAAAGGCCCAGATGACGGGCGGCTTCAGCTGTGGCAACCGTCACCCCTCGCCCGGTCGCCTCCCGGCGGCCGAGCGACCCACCCATCTCGATCGGCTTGCCGGTGACCACGGCCGTGGACGTGTGGCCCACGTGCATCGAGTAGGTGTCCATCACCCACGCCATCGTCTGGTCGTTGGTGTTCACGTCAGGCGCGGGGATGTCTGTCTCCGGCCCGATCAAATCGACGATCTCGGCAGTGTAGCGGCGCGTCAGCGCCTCGAGTTCACGGCGGGAGAGCCGGGCCGGATCGCATGCGACGCCACCCTTGGCCCCGCCAAATGGCAGGTGCGCCACGGCGCACTTCCAGGTCATCCAGGCGGCCAGCGTCGTGACCTCGTCCATGGACACCGATGGATGGAAGCGGATGCCCCCCTTCCCGGGCCCTAGTGCGTTGTTGTACTGCACTCGGTATCCCGTGAAGACCTGGATGTCTCCGTTGTCCATCTGGACGGGGCAGGAGACCGCCACCTGGCGCCGCGGGTGGGTGAGGATGCGCCAGATCCCCGGGTCGAGTTTCAGGAGCCTCGCGGCCTCCTCGAACTCCTGCAGCATGGCCGAGAACATCGGCCCGTGTTCCGCCATGACCGACACGCTAGTTCCCCGTGCGGGGCAAGTCAATCCAGTGCCGCACGGCTATAATGAGCGGAATCTATGAGTCAGAGTATCCGTGTGGTGATCGCCAAGCCTGGGCTGGATGGTCACGACCGCGGCGCGAAGGTCATTGCCCGCGCCCTCCGGGATGCCGGCATGGAGGTCGTCTATACCGGCCTCCGCCAGACGCCTGAGCAGATTGTGTCGGCTGCGCTGCAGGAGGACGCCGACGTGATCGGCCTGTCGATCCTGTCCGGCGCACACCTGCATATCTGCCCCCGCATCATGGAACTGCTGAAGGCCCAGGGGTTGGACGATGTCCTCGTGGTCCTTGGCGGGATCATTCCGGACGCCGATATCCCGCTGATGAACCAGCTCGGAATACGAGGCGTGTTCCTTCCGGGTACACCCATGCAGGACGTGGTCCGGTTCATCAGCGAGCACGCGCGGCAGCGCACGGTGACGGCCTGACCGTCAGCGAGGACCATGGGTCACACCCTCCTGCTTGCCGAGCCCAGCCTGACGATCCAGCGGATCGTCCAGTTGACGTTCGCCAACGAGGATGTCGATGTCGTGGTCGCGACCGATGGCGCCGAAGCCATGGCCCTGGCCGAGCGGCTGCATCCGGATATCGTGCTGGCGGATGTGTCACTGGGGTTGCACAGCGGCTACGAGGTCGCGACCTTCATCAGGAATCGTCCCCAGTTAACGCACGTGCGCGTGGTGCTGCTGTCCGGCGCGTTCGAGCGCGTGAACCGCGATCGGGCGTCGGAGGTTGGCTGTGATCTGGTATTGGCCAAGCCGTTCGATCCGCGGCAGCTGCTCACACAGGTCAAGAGCCTGATCGGCGCTCCGCGGTCTGAGCAGCAGGGCGACCTGCGGGACCGCGGCAACCCGCCGGCCGTGACGGTGGCGCCCATGGACCCGCCCGTGCCTCTGAAGGCCGACCCGATCGAGAATTGGGGACCACGAGTGAGCCCGTTCTTCTCTTTGGGGCCGGGCGCGTCCCAGCCTGAGACCGGGCGCGCTGGTGACGGCTCTACGTCGATCGACGATGCGTACGACGCCCTGATGCGGCAGCTCAGCGACCCGACACGCAGGGCATCGGTGGTGGCCCTGCGGGCGGACGATGAACTGCTCGTGGAGCGTGCCGTGGAGCGCGTACTTGAGCGGCTTGATCCCGCGGCTGTTCGCGAGGCGATGGAAGACATCATCGCCAACCAGGCCAAGCGAGTCATCCAGGAAGAAATCGAGCGCATCCGCCGGCCGTAGCGGCCCGGCGCGGCGTCTCCTGGCCGTGGTCGGCCGCGATACCCTCAGCTGCGACACTGTGACAATACCGTTGAATCTCCCAGACAAGCCGGCCCTTGAAGGCCTGGAAGCGAAGTGGCGTACCCGATGGGACGCCGATGGCACCTATCGTTTCGACCGCACGCGCGATCGCGCCGAGGTCTACGCGATTGATACGCCACCGCCGACCGTGAGCGGTTCGTTGCATGTCGGCCATGTGTTTTCCTACACGCACACCGACGTCATCGCCCGGTTTCAGCGGATGCGCGGGCGCGCGGTCTTCTACCCGATGGGGTGGGACGACAACGGGTTGCCCACGGAACGCCGGGTGCAGAACTTCTTCGGCGTGAAGTGCGACCCGTCGCTCCCGTATGTGGCGGGGTTCGAGCCGCCGGCCACGCCGGGCAAGCAGGCGATCCCCGTGTCCCGGCCGAACTTCATCGAACTGTGCATCCGCTTGACGGAGGCCGACGAGCGTGCCTTCGAGGACCTGTGGCGGCAACTGGGCCTGTCCGTGGACTGGTCACACACCTACGCGACGATCGGCCCCCGGGCGCAGCGTATTTCCCAGGCGGCGTTCCTGCGCCTCCTGGCCAGGGGCGGTGCCTACCAGCTCGAGGCCCCGACGCTGTGGGACGTGGACTTCCGGACCGCTGTCGCCCAGGCGGAGCTGGAGGACCGTGAGCAGCCTGGCGCGTATCACCGCCTGCGCTTCGCAACCGAGGATGGGACCGGCGGCGTGGAGATTGAAACCACGAGGCCGGAGCTGCTGCCGGCCTGCGTGGCTCTGGTTGCGCATCCCGATGACGAACGCTACAGGCCGCTCTTCGGCACGACGGTGGTGACGCCGCTGTTCGGCGTGAAGGTGCCGGTGGTGGCGCACGCACTCGCCGAGCCCGACAGAGGCAGCGGTATCGCGATGATCTGCACATTCGGCGACATCACCGATGTCACCTGGTGGCGCGAGCTGTCGTTGCCCGTGCGTGCCGTGATTCAGACGAACGGATCGCTCCGGCCCGTCGAGTGGGGGACGCCGGGCTGGGAGTCCGTAGATCCGGCCGGGGCGCAGGCCGCGTACGACCAGATGGCTGGTCTCTACGTCTCGAAGGCCAGGGGTCCGGTCGTGGAGCTGCTGCGCGCGTCAGGGGCGCTCATCGGAGAGCCTCGGCCCATCACGCACGCCGTGAAGTTTTACGAGAAAGGCGACCGGCCGCTGGAGATCGTGACCAGCCGGCAGTGGTTCATCCGGACGATGGAGCACCGCGAGGCGCTCCTCGCGCGTGGACGTGAGCTGGCATGGTATCCGGACTACATGCGCGGACGCCTCGAGAACTGGATCAACGGCCTCTCGGGTGACTGGTGCGTCAGCCGACAGCGCTTCTTCGGCGTGCCGTTCCCGCTCTGGTACCCGGTCGGGCCAGACGGACAGATCGACTACGCGCACCCGATCGCGCCTGGGGAGGCCCGGCTGCCGATCGACCCGTCGACCGATGTGCCGGATGGCTATCGGGCCGATCAGCGCGGACAGCCCGGCGGCTTCGTCGGCGATCCGGACGTGATGGATACGTGGGCGACCTCGTCGCTCACGCCGCAGATCGCCGGCGGCTGGCTCGAGGATGACGACCTCTTCGCGCGCGTGTTCCCCATGGACCTCAGGCCCCAGGGCCACGACATCATCCGGACCTGGCTCTTTTCAACCGTGCTGCGGGCGCACCTCGAGGCGAACACGCTCCCGTGGACGCACGCGGCAGTTTCGGGTTGGGTGCTCGACCCTGACCGTAAGAAGATGTCGAAGTCGAAGGGCAATGTCGTCACGCCGAAAGGCCTGCTCGACGAGCACGGCTCGGACGGCGTCCGCTACTGGGCCGCCAGCGCGCGCCCCGGCACGGACACGAGCTTCGACCCCGCGCAGATGAAGGTGGGGCGCCGCCTCGCGATTAAGCTGCTCAACGCGTCGCGATTCGCCCTGCTGCAGACCGAGCCCGTGGGCGCAATCACCGAGCCGCTTGACCGCGGCATGCTCACCGCGCTGGCGCGGCTGGTGGACGATGCGACCGCGCAGATGGAGGACTACGACTACGCCCGCGTGCTGGAGCGGACGGAGCGATTCTTCTGGTCGTTCTGCGACGACTACCTTGAGCTGGTGAAGGCCCGCCGGTACGGGGACTTCACGCCCGAGGGCGCAGCGTCGGCGAATAGCGCCATGCGGGTGGCCCTCTCGGTGCTGCTGCGGCTGTTTGCGCCCTACCTCCCGTTTGTGACCGAGGAAGTATGGTCCTGGTGGCAGCCGGGGTCTGTGCATCGCGCGGCGTGGCCGGCCGGTGCCGAGGTGGCGCGCGAGATCAGCGGGGAGGATGCCGGCGCGGCCGTCGTGCTAGAGCAGACACAGGCGGCGCTGGCGGAAGTGCGGCGTGTGCGTTCCCTGCAGAAGCGAGGTAGCAAGTCCGTCATTGCCGCCGCGGTGCTGCCATCCGCGTGTGCGGGCCTGGCGCAGCAGGACTTCGTGGCCGCACTGCACATCCAGGCGCTGTCCTTCGCCGACGTGGCTGAGCCCGTGCTGACGTTCGCGGAGGAGCCCACGGCGTGAAGGCGGTGCCGTTCGGGCCACTGGATCCGCTGGAGTTCCGGGATCTGGTGCGGCGGGCATTGGCCGAGGACATGGGTTCTGGTGACCTCACCACGAGTGCGCTGGTGCCGGTGTCGGCGATGGCCCGGGGCCAGTTCCTGGCGAAGTCCGCGTGTGTCGTGGCAGGACTGGACGTGGCCGCCGAGGCCTTCCGGCAGCTGGATCCGTCGGCATTCATGACGGTGCACACACCGGACGGCCAGGCGTGTGAGGCCGGCCAGGTCGTGGCGACCGTGGCCGGTCATGCCGTCGCGCTGATCACGGCGGAACGCACAGCCCTGAACTTCATGCAGCGGCTCTCGGGGATTGCCACGCTGACGCGGCGGTTCGTGGACGCGGCGGCCGGGCGCATTACCATCCTGGACACGCGGAAGACCACGCCACTCCTGCGGGTGCTGGAGAAGTACGCAGTCCGAGCCGGCGGAGGTGTCAACCACCGGTTCCGCCTCGACGACGGGATCCTGATCAAGGACAACCACCTGCGCCTGGGCGGCGGGGTGGAGGCCACGGTGCGGACGATGCGGGCCCGCCGGCACGATCTGCCCACCGAAGTGGAGGTGGAGACGCTGGCGCAGCTCGACGAGGCACTGGCCGCGAGTGCGGACATCGTGCTGCTCGACAATATGTCCACGCCCCTGATTGCCGAGGCCGTGCGCCGGTGCCAGGGCCGCGCGCGCGTGGAAGTGTCGGGGAACGTCACGCTGGAGCGCATTCCCGAACTGGCCGCGACGGGAGCCGACTATGTCTCCATCGGCGCGTTGACTCATTCCGCGGCCTCCGTCGACCTCAGCTTCGAGCTTGATCTCCTCTGACGGCCCGCTGACTCCGCCACCCGATGTGGCCGACGCGTTGGCGCGCACCGCGGCGCGCCGCGGCGGCATGGGCGCGCGCCTGATCTGGTACCCGATCACGACCTCGACCAACGACCGTGCGATGGAGGAGGCGGTCTCGGGCGCAGCGCACGGCACCCTCGTCGTGGCCGAGTGCCAGTCCGCCGGCCGAGGGCGGCTCGGGCGCGTCTGGCAGTCTCCGTCAGGCGCTGGATTGTATTTGTCGGTGGTGGTGCACCTTCCCGCGGCCGTCGCGCCGCTGCTGACCCTGGCGGCCGGGGTGGCCGTGGCCGACGGCCTCCGGGTGAGCACGGGGCTCGAGGTGCAATTGAAGTGGCCGAATGACATCTGGGTGGACGGCCGCAAGCTGGGGGGCATCCTCGCCGAGGCCGCCGCCATTCAGGCCGAGCGCGCCGTGGTGGTCACCGGCATCGGCGTGAATCTCGCGCCCTCGGCGCTGCCGCCTGACGTGGCGGGTCGCGCCACCTCAATCGAAGAGGAACTGGGCCGGGCCGTGGACAGGAGCCTCGTGCTGGCCGAGGTGCTGGTCGCGTGTGAGGAACGGACACGGCAGCTTGCGGAGGGCGGAGCCCCCGCGATGCTGGCAGACTGGCGGACACTGGCAGCCTCGCTGATGGGCCGGCGCGTGACGTGGGACCGCGGCGGAGAGGCCGTCGAGGGACAGGCCACCGGCATCGATGACACCGGGGCGCTGGTGGTCGTGACTGCCGGGGGCGTTGAGCGCATCGTGGCGGGCGAGGTGCGCTGGTCATGACCACGGGCGAGTACTGCCGTGCGGTGGAAGCGCACCTGTGCCGCAGCAACGGCGGCCACCTCGTGCGCATCGCCGGACCGTCCTTTGATCGGGTGTGCGGCTGGGAGGCGCGCGGCATCCCGCTGCGGGTCGTCTTCCAGGGCATCGACCGGTCGGCGGAGCGGCAACGCGCCAAGGGTGCGAGGCGCCCCCTCCACATCGACTTCTGCGAAGCCGACATTCTTGATGTGTTCGACGAGTGGCGCAAGGCGGTGGGCGTGTCGGCGTTGCAGGGCCCCGCCGGGACCGGCGGTGCGACGGCCGCCGTGGAGGCCCGCAGGCCTCCCTCGCTCAGCGGGCACCTCGACCGCGTCATCGCCAGGCTCACGGGCCGTCGCGCGGGCGGCGCAGGTCCGATCGATGCGCTGCTGGATGAGATGGTCCGCGAGTTGGACACCGCCCGCGCCGGTGCGCGTACGTTGCGCGGGGACGCCCGCTCGACGCTCGTGGCTCGCCTGGCGGAAATGGATCGGACGCTGGTGGCGGCCGCGTGGGACGGCCTGGATGCCCCCGCGCGTGAGGCGGTCGGCCGGGAGGCGGATCAGGAGCTGGCCCCCTTCGCCGGACGCATGGCTCCCGACGCCTACATTCGTGCACGCGAGGCGAGCATCGGGCGCCTCGTCCGCGATCGGGAACAGCTGCCCGTGGTGACATTCGATGGCTGATTTCGCACCAGGCGCGGTAGTGACGCTGGACGTCGAGAAGGCGGTGGCCGGAGGCCGCATGCTGGCGCGCCACGAGGGGCGCATCGTGCTCGTGACCGGTGCCATCCCTGGTGAGCGCGTGCGCGCACGCGTGGTCCGGGTGGTGGCGCACACCGCGCATGCCGCGGTGGTGGAGGTGCTCGACAGCTCGGCTGATCGGTGCGCGGTCGAGGGGGAAGCAGGGTGCGGCGGACAGGTGCTCTCGCACATCGCGTATGCCAGGCAGTGCCGGTTGAAGGCCGAGATTCTGCAGGATGCGTGCAGCCGGATTGGCCATCTGGCGATCGACCTTCCCGAAGTGATGCCGTCTCCCGAGCAGGGCTATCGGATGCGCGCGCGTCTGCACGGGCACGCCGGGCGCATCGGCTTCTACCGCGAAGGTACGCACCAGATCTGCCCTGCCGGCGCGACCGGTCAGCTCCTGCCCGCGACCGGCGAGTGGCTGCGGCGCGTGGAGTCGCTGTACGCGAGCGGCGATCTGGACGTGGCCGCACTCGAGCTGACAGAGAACATGGCGGGTACCGAGCGGGCCTGCCACCTTGAACTCCGCCGTCCGCCCAGGCGCGCGGCGATCGACACGCTTGCGGCCGAGGGCGCGAGGGGCGGCGTGTCCTGGAGCCTGGATCCGGACTCCGGATGGGGAGTCGACAGCCACACGCCCGGACGGTCCGGCCGCGACCGGCCGCGCCGGCGTCCTCAGGTACACGCCAACGACGACCAGGTGGTGCACGGTGACGCGGCCCTGGTGGACATGCTCCGGTCCAGCACCGCCGCCGAACCCTTTGCGCTCAGACGGCACGCGCGCGCGTTCTTCCAGGGCAACCGGTATCTCCTCGAGCCCCTGCTCCAGCATGTCGTCGCCGCCGTGGGTGACGGCGCCGTGCTGGACCTCTACGCGGGTGTGGGGTTATTCGGTCTCGGTGCGGCGGCGTCAGGGCGCGGGCAGGTTGTGCTGGTTGAAGGGGATGCCGTCAGCGGAGGGGATCTGCTGGAGAACGCCGCGCCGTTTCCCGAGGCGACGGTGTGGCCCGTGCCAGTGGAAGACTTTCTCGGGAGTCCCTCCGCGGGTGGCCGGCAGACGCCACGCACGGTCATCGTCGATCCACCACGCACGGGCATGCTGCCGAACATCGTGAAGGCGATCGTGGCGCTCCAGCCGGAGCGGGTCGTCTTTGTCTCGTGCGACCCGGCCACCTTCGCTCGCGATGCACGGCTACTGGTGGACGGCGGCTTCAGTCTCGCGGGTCTCACACTCTTCGATCTGTTTCCAGGCACCGCGCACGTGGAGTCGGTCGGGATCTTCGACCGCCGTTAGCCCCAATCGTCACGCGCGGGTGGGCATCCCGGAACGGGATTCGAGCGCGACTGCTTGTGTATGAGCCCTGTGCACTTTTCTGGCGCTGTCGGAGCGCACGAATCACGTCCGGGATGCCCGCCCTCGCGTGGGGACCGGACCTGGTCCGTGCGACCGTCAGCGATTCGCGTTCGTCGTTACATCCGCGCGGGAACGGCCACGCCCATCAGGTCCAGCGCCTGCGTGAGCTGCCGGCGGAGGTAGACGATAGTGGCGGCCCGCCACAGCCGGACGTCGGCGCGCTCCTCGTTGAGGATCTGCGAGCGATGGTAGAAGGCGTTGAAGGACTGAGCCAGGGAGAAGGCGTACTTGGCGAGCACCGAGAACTCGAGTGACCGGATGACCTGGTCCACGACTTCGTCGAGCCGCGAGGCTTCGAGCACGAGCGCCCAGAGTTCGTGGTCGCCGTGTTCACCGGTCAGTTCGGCCGGCGGCAGGCCCGGAAGCGACGCCACCACGGCAGCTTCGTCGAGCCCGTCCCGCTGCTGCAGCTTCTGGAAAATGTTATTGGCCCGCACGACGGCGTACTGCACGTAGGGGCCGCTCTCACCCTCGAAGCTCAGCGCCTCGTCGAGGTCGAACGCGATGATCTTGCCGCGTGAGAACTTGATGAGGAAGTAGCGGACAGCGGCGACCGCGAGCATGCGCGCCACGCGGGCAACATCCGCCTCGGCGGATTCGGGGTTCCGCCTGGTCACTTCCGCGCGGGCCTTGGCGATTAGGGTGTCGATGAGGTCGTCGGCCTTGACGCCCAGGCCCTTGCGTCCGGAGACCTCCACGAAGGGCTTCTTCGCGTCCTCGGACCCTGGTGCCGGCGCATGGCCGAGCTCGCGGGCGGTGGCATGCGACAGCGCCACCATCTCGTAGGAGAAGTGGTGGGAGTGTTCCGAGGCTTCGGGGTGCCCGGCGGCGATGAGCGCCTGCTTGAGCAGCTTCTGGAGATAGGACTGGCGTACGTCGATCACGTTGTAGACGTAGGCGGCGCCGCCGTACGACGGATGCCCGGTCTGGCCGCCCTCGGAGCAGGTGGCCCAGAGTGGCCCCTGCGGACGCTCGGCGAAGACGCGGTACTGGAAGTCGCGCCCCAGCAGCCCGAGCTTCCAGAACTGATACGCGATGTCCTTGCCCACGTAGGTCACCGTACCGTTCGAGCGGACGATGACCTTCTCGCGCTGGTCCGCGTCGTCCTCGTCGCCAGAGGCAGCCGCTGCGGTCTCGTCCCCGGCGTCGTGTGCGGCCTCGGGCGAGGCGGAGTTCACGTCGTCGTGAATGGGCATCACCCAGCAGCCCGCGAGCCGGCCTTCGGCCTGGAAGAACACCGCGCCACTGGCCTTCAGCACCTCGAAGGCCTGCGCCCAGAACTTGAGACGCAGGATATCGCCCTCCCACGTCAGCAGGTCGTAGTCGACATTGAGCCGCGCCATCGTCGCCAGGTGCGTACGGACGATCCGGTCCGCGATGAAAGCCGCCGCCTCGGCATTCTCGTTGCCGCCGTGCTCGATGTCATGGAGCATCCGGGCGCGGTGTTCGAGCCGCGCCTTGTCGGCCGCATACCACTCGCCGACCCTGGCGTAGAGATCCCAGCAGAAATAGTCGAAGCGGGTCGAGTCCGCGATGGCGCGAATGTCGGCCAGGGACTTGCCTTCGATGATGCGAAAGCCCACGACGACGTCCGCGACCTGCACACCGGTGTCGTCGATGTAGTTCTGCACCTCGACGGGAATGCCGCGATACCGCAGCACCCGCACGAGGGTGTCGCCGAGCGCCGCGTTGCGCAGGTGCCCGATGTGGGCCGCTTTGTTCGGGTTGATTGCCGTGTGCTCGACAATGGCCTTGCCCGGGTCTGGCGGGATCGTGTTCACGTCGCGTCGCAGCCGGGCCAGCAGGAACGGGACGCGGTCGAGGAAGACGTTCAGGTGGCCGCTCGGTGCCGCCTGAATCTCGCTCACACCGGCGAGGGTGCCGAAGCCGTGCACGATCTCCTGAGCGATCGCGCGCGGTGCCTTCTTCAACCGCCGGGCGAGCTCGAAGGCGACCGGTGTCGCCAGGTCGCCGAGCGCCCGATTCGGCGGGTACTCGAGCACGATCGCGGGAAGGCCGTCCGGCTCAAGCCCGTAGAGCGACGAGAGTACTTGAAGGAGGTGCGAACGAAGCTGTCGCTGGAAAGGCAATATCATGGGTCTTTGTTGAGCGCGGCGTGATAATCCCTGGGCGTATTCACGTTGAGCAGCAGGCGGCCATCTGGGTCGAACGTTGCGTAATCCTCTGGTCCCACCGTGAGCACAGTCAGCCGGCTCAGGGCATCCTGCACCCGGCGCACGCCCGAGCGCACCGCGTCACCGAGGGGCACCGCCGCCCGCGTGTGGTAGGCGGCACACAGCGGATGCGAACCGGCCCCGTCGCTGGGCATGACCACGTCGGCCATTACTGCGCCGGCCATCCCCGAACCAGCACCGCCCAGCCGCGATGCCAGCCAATGCAGGAACGCCCCGGTGACAAACGGCATGTCGCACGCCACCACGACCACCACGTCTGTGGGAGCCTCGGTGAGCGCGGTCACCAGCCCGCCGAGCGCCCCGCCGCCAGCCACGTAATCGGTGACGCAGGGGATGCCGATGTCGCCAGGCACTACAGTGGACGAGGATACCGCCATCACATGAGGAGTTACGAACCGGGCCTCCGCGATCTGACGATCACGAATCGAACGGCCGTCCACGATCAACGCGCTCTTGTCGAGGCCGCCCAACCGGCGGCCCTGGCCTCCGACAAGCAACGCCACAGTGAATATCGGGAATGGCACGCCTGACGTTCCAACGTTATCACCGAATGATCGACGCCCGCATCGGCCGCCTGCTCGTCGCAAGCCTGCATCAGGCCATCACGGAACTGCTGCCGACGCGGATCGAGTTCTACGAGGAGTGGCTGCGGCCGTCTGGCATGCGCGACGGCCGTATCGGGCTGGCGCCGGTGCAGGCCGTGCTCAGTTTCCTCAGGCTGGAAGGGGCGGTGTACGACCCGGTCGTGGAGCGTGCAGGCCGGCTGGCGGCCGAGTGGTGGCTCGGAGGGACTCTGGCCATACGTCGAAGCGCGGCAGCATCGGGGCCGCTGTGGTTCCGGGGGCGCGTGGCGATGGGGCTGTGCCGCGACCTCGTGCAGCAGACCTTCCGGAACAGTCAGGTGGCCACGACGTGGCAGCGGGGGGAAGGGCAGATCACGCTCGGCGGTTCGGTGTTCTGCGATATCAGGGAGCCGGTCGGCCACGCGCTCTGCGGGTTCTATGTGGCGGCCATGTCGGTGATGCTGCGGGAGGTCGGACTGGCGTCCATGGTCGCGGTGACGGCCTGCCGGGCGACAGGCGGCGGGGAGTGTGTCTTTACGGTGCGGCCATCGCTGCAGGAGGCACCGTAACGCGCGGCTGACGCTCCAGGAGACCTGCTAGACTGGCCCCGGATCATGGCTGACGGACACGAGTCGGAACCCCCGCTGCACGGCAAGCAGCTTGTATTCGTGTTCATGGCCGCCACGGTGGCCGCGGTCGTGGTATTTCTCAGCGGCGTCATGGTGGGCCGCGGCGTGCGGTTGGAGCGCGGCGGGTTTGCATCCGGTGATGCCGCCAGCGATCCCACGCTTGATGCGACACCGCCGCTGGCCGCACCGACCGGCACCACTGCGCAGGGGCCATCGCCGGCCAGCCGCGAAACCCTCTCGTATCCGAGCCAGCTCAGCGAGCTGAAGCCTCCAGATGTGTTGCCGGAGCCCGCGGAGGATCCCACGGCGGAAGTCCTGGGCCGGGCACCCGCTCCCGAGGCCGTGAAGGGAACCGGCGATCGTGTGCGGGTGCTGACGCGCGCGAAAGATCCGGTGAAGGCACCGCCAGACAAGCCAGCCCCAGCTGCGAAGGTTCCGGTGGAGGGCGTCGAGGCTGGCCGGGGATACGCCGTGCAGGTGGCCGCCGTGCGCGACCGCGCCGAAGCGGAGCGGATCGCGGGGCGCCTCAAGGCCAAGGGCTACGCAACCTACATCACCTCACCCGCGCCCGGCATGTTCCGCGTGCGAGTCGGCAAGTTCGACATGCTGCGCGATGCGGACGCCGCGGCTGCCAGGCTCCAGAAGGAAGATCAGTTCAAGCCCTGGATCACGAAGTAGGTTCTGCCACTTCGTAAGTCCCTCTACTTCCTGACGAACTTCGCGACCGCGTGCCCCGTGGCCGAGGTGGCGTAGATCGTTCCCCGGCCGTCCACGGCAATCCCTTCAATCCCGTCCAGCGCATTGGTCACAACCTCGATGACCGAGCCGTCTCCGGCGCGCGCGATCGTGATGATGTTCTCGTGCGCCCGCGCATCGTGGCTGCTGACATAGATCGTGTCGTCCGCGCCGATGGCGATGCCGCAGGGACGGCGGCCGAAGCCGGTCCACTGGGCGATAAACCGGCCTTGCGTGTCGAACACCTGCAGCCGGCCGTTGGTGCGGTCGGCGACGATGACGCGCTCGCGGGCGTCGAGCGCGATGGCGTGCGGCTCGCCGAACTCCCCGGGTCCGGTCCCTCGGGTGCCCCACGTCCGCAGAAAGCGGCCGCGTTTGTCGAATACGACGACGCGTGCATTGGTTGTGCCCCCGTGCCCGTCGCTGACGAAGATGTCTCCGTTGCGCGCCACGGCCACACCGGTGGGTGCATTGAAGTGCGTGGCGTCCGCCCCTGGCTGCCCAGCCGTGCCGAGCGTCAGGAGCAACCGGCCGTCCCGTGAGAACTTCAGCACCTGGTGGCCGCGGCCGGCTGCCACGGCACTGGGCATCGGCGGGTTAAGGCCCGCGCCCGCGCCGCTGCCAACGGCGGCGTCGGCGACCCAGAGGTTGCCGTCACGGTCCAGGTACAGACTGTGGGGCCAGACGAGCATGGCGTTGCCCCACGACCGCACGATGCGCGCGCTCGACGGACCGACGTCGAGGATCGGCGGATCGGCCCGGTGCGACATGAACAGCCGCGAGCCGTCCGGCGAGACGGCCGCGCCGCTCATCTCCCACTCTGCCGTTCCAGGAACCGGGACCGGAGACCAGCCCTCGACGCGGCCGTAGCGGGGCGGTTCGGCGCCTGATGGATGCGCGGTGTGCAGGGCAAGCGCGAAGCCGATCACCGCTGCGCACGCAAGACGAGGCGTCATGGGTGGGTTATACCGCCAAACGCGTGGTGGGCGCGATGTACGATCCGGCGCATGCCAACCCTGACGTCTTACCTGCTGGTGGGGGCCGGCGGCTTCCTTGGAGCGATCGCGAGGTACGTGGTCACACTGGGCGTCTCGAATGCCGTCCGGAGCCCGTTTCCGTTTGCGACGTTCCTGATCAACGTCAGCGGATCCTTCCTGATCGGGGTCATCGGCGTGCTGGTGGCCCGGCGGATGACGGCATCGCCCGAAGCCGTTCGCCTGGCGCTGGCGGTCGGATTCCTGGGCGCGTTCACGACCTTCTCGGCGTTCGAGGCCGAGACGGACTGGATGCTGCGCGACGGCCGATGGGGGCTGGGGCTGGGCTACGTGACCGCCAGCGTCGTGGCGGGCCTGCTGGCGGTGCGCGCGGGCGCCGCGATCGGTAACGCCCTCTGACCGTGCGGCTGGCGCCGCCCGAACTCAGAACCGCAGCAGGCGGTTCACCTTCACGATGAAGGTGCGGTTGGCAAGGTCCGGGTACCCGGCTCCCACCGTGTCGCGGGTTTCATTGAAGACGACGAAGAGTTCGCTCCCGGGTACGTACTCCCAGCGGAGCCGCGCGTTCACACTGAGCGAGTTGGTCGAGGAGTTGTACTGCACGAGCGCGCTGGCAAAGCTCATCGGCGTCAGCGTATAGGTCACGCGGCTGCCCACCAGGCGCACGGTGGCGTCGCCGCTCGGCAAACGGAGCCGGTTGACTGACAGGCTGGGCTCCACCGAGAGCTGCGTGAGGATGCGCGCACGTGCGCCGCTCAGCGTCGTCGTGAGCCGGCTTCCGCCATAGAAGGACCCACCCTCGATGGAGATGGTGCCGAAGACGTTCCGCTGGGGGCCGAACGTGTAACTGCCGCGCGCGGTGCGCGCCCGGTAGGCGCCGCTCGGCACCGCCACGGCCCCGGCCGCCCGGAAGAGTGCCGGCACGAACTCGTAGTAGTCGTGTGCGCCCACGGAGAAGCGGTCGCTGTTCTGGAGGTCGGCGGTGAAGCCGATGTCGATGTCGCGGGTGTCCAGCCGTCCGCGACCATTCTCGACATGGCTGAAGGTGCCGACCATCGAGAGCTTCCGGAACGTGGGGTTGCCCAGGAGCCGCGGGCTGAAGCGGGCGAGGGCGAAGTTCTTTCGCTGGTCGGCCCGGCGGACGAAGCCGATGTCTGGGTTGAAGTGGGACCCGATGTGCAGCCGCTCGAGCTGCAGGCCGTAGCGGTCGGCCGCGTAGTCGATCTGAGCCCGGTAGCTGCGCGCATCGTCTGCCGTGCCAGCGGTGCGCGTGTCCGCCCAGTAGGTGTTGACGAAGAGGTTGTCGAAGAAGGCGAAGTTGCCGTCGATCCCGTACGCCTCGTTGGCACCGGGCCCGGTCTGCATGCGTGACCGGTGCGTGGCGATGGCGCCGATGCTGCTCTTCCTGAAGAGGTCCCGCTTGAGGCGGAACACGGAGAACTGCGTGGCAGCGGCTCTGGCCTCCGGCGCACGCCGTGTGCCGATGTGGAGGCCGCCGATGTTGAATCGGCCCACCCGTCCCGAGACGCGACCGCCCGCGCCGATCGGGACCTCGCGTCCGGCGTCGAGGCCGATACGCCGGCTGTAGAAGAGCAGAGGCACGTCTCCACCCCCGAAGCCGGCCACGCCGAACGCGAAGACGCCCTGGTTCTCAAGGAAGAACTCGCGTTTCTCCGGAAAGAACAGATTGAAGCGCGTCAGATTCACCTGTTGCTCGTCGGCTTCCACCTGCGCGAAGTCAGTGTTGACCGTAAAGTCCGTGGTCAGGTTGCCGGTGATGCCGTACTTCACATCCAGTCCGGCATCGGCGCCCGGGTCGTTCTGCACGCGGGGGGTGGCCGTGAGGTCCGTGGTGGTGCTGCCGGTGACGAAGGGCTTCAGTTCAAGGAGGCGGCCGGACCCGGGAGGGGCTTCCAGGCCGTTCATCGTCGCTGCAAACGAGGAGTACATGATGCCGGAGTTCCCGCCAATCGCCGCCGGTACGCGGGTCAGGAAGGAGATCTCGTTCTTCCATCGCACGGTCCGGGACACATTGAAACCCCATGTCTGCTCGCGTCCCGGCCCGTAGCGCAGCGACTTGAACGGGATGGCCGCCTCGAACGACCAGCCGTCCGTGCCGCGCTGTGCCTTCACCGTCCAGATGGGATTGAAGTCGGCGTTGTACTGGCGCTGATTCGTGACCTGGCCGTCATTGCGCCCACCGAGTGAGTTGACCGCGAAGGTGAACGCGTTCCGCTTGTCGTGAAAGGTGTCGAACATGAACACGACGTTGTCGTTGCCCTGCGAGACGCCCGGGCTGTCGCGCCTCATCTCATTGGCGACGCGTCGCTCGGGGTGCGACTCCCATGCCTTGACGGCCACATAGACGTGCGTGCGGTCGAAGAACAGCCAGACGTCGGTTCTCTCCGTAGCGGGCGCCCCGGGCGACGGTTCGGTCTGGATGAAGTCCGACATCGGCGTGACGGTCGCGTAGATCGCGTCGTCCAGCCGCCCGTCGATGCGGGGCGGCGTGTCTGTGCGGGTGGCGCGCACGCCCACCTGTCCGGCGGCATCCCTCACGATGATGGATGGGGGTGTCTGCGCGCCGGCGGGCCAGGCGTGCAGGAGGAGCGTGCCGATCGTTGCGAGGGTCAGGCGCCAGGTCACAAGTGAGGGATCATCACACAGGTTCTAGAATGGACAGGATTGTCCAACCGGCTCTCTCTCCCCTCGTACGCCCTCGCCGCGACGGCAGGCACCCTCCTCGCGCTCAGCTTTCCTCGCTACGGGCACCCCGCCGTGGCGTGGGTGGCGCTGGTTCCGCTGCTGGTTGCCCTTCGGGGTGGTGCTGGTGCCGGGGCGGTGGCCCCGTCGGCCGGTGCGGGCCTGCGTCTGGGCCTGGTCACGGGCGTGGTGGCATTTGCCGGCACCATCTACTGGACCCGCGAGGTCGTGCAGCAGTTCGGTGGGTTGCCCATGCCGCTGGCTGTTGTGGCGATGCTGCTGCTGGCGCTCTACATGGCGATCTATGCGGGTGCGGCGGCGGGCATCACCGCGCATCTCGCCCGAAGGATGGGGACAGTCGGCCTGCTCCTCGCGCCAGCGCCCTGGGTGGCGGGGGAGTATCTGCGAGGCTGGGCGTTCGGCGGCTTTCCGTGGGTGCCGTTCGGCAGCAGTCAGGCCACCGTCCTTCCCGTGGCACAAGTGGCGAGTCTGCTTGGCGTGTACGGACTGAGCGCACTGGTGGTGCTGCTCAACGCGCTGCTGGCGATGGCCCTGACAGGCCTGGGGCGCACCCGCGCGCTGGCCGCGGGTATGGCTGCGGTGGTGTTCGCCACGGCGTGGGGATGGGGCGCCTGGCGCCTGAAGGACTCAGCGCTCACACACGAGGGCACTCCGCTGACAGTCGGGCTCGTGCAGGGCAACGTCGAGCAGGCACAGAAGTGGGACCCCCGCCACGCCGGGCGGATTCTCGAGGATCACATCAGGTTGACGCGCGAGGTGGTGTCGAAGGGCGCGCGCTACGTGCTCTGGCCCGAATCGTCGACGCCCTTCATGCTGGAGGAGGACCCGGCGGGGGAGCGCGTCCACGACCTGGCGCGTGAGTTGGGGGTGCCGATGCTGGTGGGGAGCGACCAGGTTGAGCGGGCGCCGCTCCGGCTCTACAACGCCGCGCACCTGCTGGGGCCGGACGGCCGTACCGCCGCTGTGTACCGGAAGATGCACCTGGTGCCGTTCGGTGAGTTCATCCCGTTGAAGGGCCTGCTCTATTTCGTGGCGCCGCTGGTAGAGAGCCTCGCCGAGTTCTCGGCAGGGGCGGAGACGGTGATGCTGCCGGTCAACGGCCACATGACCAGCACCTCCGTCTGCTACGAGGTGGTGTACCCGGGGCTGGTGCGCGATGCCGTGCTCAAGGGCAGCGAACTGCTCACCACCATCACCAACGACGCCTGGTACGGCCGCACCTCGGCGCCGTTCCAGCACTTCGAGCTCGCGTCGCTGCGCGCCATCGAGCAGGGCCGGTATCTGGCCCGTGCCGCGAACACGGGCATCAGCGGCATCGTGGATCCCTACGGCCGGGTCACGGCCCGATCGGCCCTCTTTGAACAGACGGCGCTCGTGGGTGAGGTGCGGCTGCTTACCGGCCGCACGGTCTACGGCCAGATTGGCGACGCCGTCGGCTGGCTGGCCTGTGGCCTGACAGTGGTGGCCCTGTTCCTCGCGCGCCGGCACGCGGCCTGAGCCTCCGCTCTGCCTCGGCCTGCTCACGGGTATCCTCTTGGAACCCGATTGACTGGCTGAGGTGCAGGTCCTATAAGGAGACCCCATGCACTCAAAGTTCGCCTACTTTTTTGCCGGTGCCCTGGTGGCGATGATTGCGTCGTACACAACGCACATCCTGGATGCGAAGCCCAAGATCATGAAGGGCACGCATGTGAACATCGCACCCGAGGACTACATCGAGATCCTGGCGCTGCAGTCGGAGTATCCCCGCGACGTGGACCCCGGCTCCGTGCGCAATGCGTCCTGGATGTTCATGAAGGGCGCCCGGTCCGTGATTGCCGGACACCCCATGCTCAAGGCCGAGGACTTCGAGAACTTCTACGGGAGCCTGGTGGCCAAGGAAGGGCAGGCCAGCAAGGGTGGCAACCGCCACTTCAACGCATCGCCCATCATCGTGGGGATGCCGGACGGCACGGCGCGCGGCTCGTCGATGATGATGGGCGTCTCCGTCAAGGAGAAGGGCGGCAAGCCCACCATCGACCTGATGGGCAAGTACGAGGACGTGTACGTGAAGACGCCAGAGGGCTGGCGGATGAAGGAGCGCATCTGGACGGGCGACCAGCACGTCGGCTCCTACCAGAAGATAGCCCCGTCGCCCGTGCTGGCGATTCCTGGCACCTGGAAGACCAACCAGGAAGAGGTGATCCAGCAGATGCTGAAGGCTGGCATGACGCGCGACGCAAGCGGTGCGCCGATGCCCGTGCCTGGCCAGACGCTGCCGCCGCATCTGCCGTCCACGGTGCGGTAGGCGGGGGAGCACTCCATGCCTTCAACGTTCGCCCATTTCGTTGCCGGTGCGCTGGTCGTGGGGATCGCGTCGTACACGACGCACCTGCTGGATGCCAAGCCCACGCTCATGAAGGGGACGCATGTAGGCCTGGCGCCCGAGGACTACATCGAGATCCTTGCGCTCCAGTCGGAGTATCCCCGGGACGTGGACCCTGGCTCCGTCCGTGACGCGTCATGGATGTTCACGAAGGACGCGCGCTCCGTCATCTCCGGTCCGCCGATGGTGAAGCCGGCCGACTTCAAGTACTTCTACGGGAGCCTGGTGGCCAAGGAAGGGCAGGCGAGCAAGGGAGGCAACCGTCACTTCAACACGTCACCCATCATCGTGGGGCTGCCGGACGGCACGGCGCGTGGCTCGTCGATGATGATGGGCGTGTCCGTGAAGGAAAAGGGCGGCAAGCCCACCATCGACCTGATGGGCAAGTACGAGGACGTCTACGTGAGGACACCGGATGGATGGCGGATGAAGCAGCGGCTCTGGAGGGCCGACAGCCATGTCGGGTCCTACCAGAAGGTGGCGCCCTCGCCCGTGCTTGCGATGCCGAGTACGTGGAAGACGGAGCAGGAAGACGTGATTCAGGACCTGTGGAGCAAGGGCATCAACCGCGATGCGAACGGCGCCCCGATTCCACAGCCCGGTGCTCCGGCGGCCGCTCCAAGCCGTTAGTCAGGTATCGTTGTCTCCGCACTTCTTCTCAGGGAGACACCGTGGCGCTTGCAATCGAGGATGTCGTTCGCCGTTTCGAGGACTTGAAGACCAGGGCCGCCGACCTCCGGAGGTATCTTTGAGGCCGCTCACTCCGACGCGGAAGTAGCCTCGATCGAGGCGAAGATCTCCGGTCCTGATTTCTGGAAGGACCAGGCCACCGCGCAGAAGACGATGCAGCGGCGCCGGCAGATCGAGGAGGAAGTGACCCTGGCCGCCTCGCTCGGCAGCCGCGTGGACGACGTGGGCGTGCTCATCGAGTGGGCACAGGCCGGGGAAGCTGTGGACGCGGATCTCGGCCGCGGCATGGACGAACTGGCGAACGCTGTGGAGTCCGGCGAGATCAAGAAGATGCTGGGCGGCGAGCACGACCGCGCCAACGCCATCATCGCTATCCACCCAGGCGCCGGCGGCGTCGAGTCCCAGGACTGGGCGGAAATGCTCTTCCGGATGTACATCAAGTGGTCCGAGAAGCGCGGCTTCAAGCGCGACGTGATCGACTATCAGCCAGGCGAGGAAGCCGGCCTCAAGAGCGTCACGATGCTCTTCCAGGGGGAGTATGCCTACGGCCTGATGGCGGCCGAGGCCGGCGTGCATCGGCTCGTGCGCATCTCGCCCTTCGACCAGGCTGCCCGGCGGCACACCTCGTTCGCGTCCGTGTTTGTGTGGCCGGAGCTCGAGGACGACACCAGCGTCGAGATTGACGAGAAGGACCTGCGGATCGACACCTTCCGGTCGAGTGGCGCCGGAGGCCAGCACGTGAACGTGACGGACTCCGCCATCCGCCTCACGCACATTCCTACCGGCATGGTCGTCTCCTGCCAGAACGAGCGCTCACAGCACAAGAACAAGGCGCAGGCTATGAAGGTGCTGAAGTCGCGCCTGTTCGACGTGAAACTCAAAGAGCAGCAGGCCAAGCTCGACGCGATCACGGGCACGAAGAAGGAGATTGGCTTCGGGAGCCAGATCCGCAGCTATGTGCTGCAGCCCTACCAGATGATCAAGGACCACCGCACGAAGATGTCGGTGGGCGACATCGGCCGGGTGCTGGACGGCGACCTCGACCTCTTCATGAAGACCTACCTCATGCAGAAGGCGAACGGGACGCTCGGCCAGCCGACCCCGGACGATGACGACGAGTAGGCTTTACTACTTCGAGACGGCGAGACCTTCGACCATCACTTCAAGCTGATGGTTCACGCGGAAGCCGTAGACGCCGTCCGTGCGCACGGCGCTCTTCGGCGTGGAGTGCACCACCGCGCCGTTGACGACGTAGTCCACCTTGTCGGCCTGCACGCGGACTTCGAGGTTGTTGACCGAGGTGCCGTCGGCGCCGGGCTTCGCGACCGCCGCATTCGTACCCTTGGGGGCGACGTCTGCCGGGTTCGAGCCGCGCACTACTTCGTCGCCATTGCGGGTCTTGAGCACCCACGACCCATCCTGGCCGACCAGGAAGTAGGTGTAGGCCTGCTTGGGGCCGTCGAGGTCCGCGCCGCCGAACACCAGCCCGTAGAAGTTCGTGTGGCCGCTCGGCTTCATCAGCTTGAAGCTGCCCTTGAGCGTGTAGCTTCCTGTGGCCGTGTTGGCCGGGTTCCAGTACACGGCCGCCTGGGGGTTGACGGCATGGAAACCCCCGCCCATTGCCATGAACTGGATTGCGCCGGCTCCGTCCGGATCCGACGCGCTGGTGCTGCGGTCGGCCCGAACCCTCCAGCCTTTGGTGCCCTGAGCCGCCAGCGGCACGATACAGAGTGCGGCCAAGGCGGCAATTGCGAGTCGTCGGGTCATTGAAGTTGCTCCTGATGTGAGAGAACCGAGGCCGTGATTCTAGCGCACCCATCCCGGGGAACTCTTGGAGCGCTTCTGTCTCGCGAAGGCCGGTGAGATCGACTCGTCCCGGCACCCTTTACTGGGGCGTGGCCGGACGGGTGAGGGGCGGGCCGGGCTGACGTGGCGTTTCCTCCTCGGGGCCCGGAGGCGGCACGAGCGGCAGTCCTTCAGGCACGGTGCCCGCCAGGAAGGCCTCGATGTCCCCGGACGGCAGTGTCGCGAAGTCCACTCCCGCAGGGATCTCGAAGCGCGGCGGGTTGGCCCCGTCCCGACGGTGCTCGATGACGAAGCGCATCACGTCCATCCAGATCGGCAGGGCCGCCGCGGCGCCTGTCTCGTTCCTACCGAGCGGCTTCTTTTCGTCGTGGCCGACCCACACACCGATCGTGATGCCGGGGTCGAAGCCCACGAACCAGGCGTCCGTATATTCGTCCATCGTGCCGGTCTTGCCGGCCAGCGGCCACTTGAGCTGCGCGGCCGCGGCGCCGGTGCCGCGCTCCACGACGCCACGGAGCAGGTTCGTCATCACGTAGGCCGTGCCGGCGCTGATGGTGTCGTGTGGCGTGGCGCGGTGTTCCTCCAGCAGCGCGCCGTCGCGGTCGATGACGGTGCCCACGAAATACGGCGTCATGCGGACACCCTGGTTGGGGAACACGGAATATGCGCTGGTGAGTTCCATCAGCGTGGCTTCGCCCGCGCCCAGCGCCAGCGAAAGATACGGCTGCGTCGAGTCCGCGAACGAGAAACCGAAGCGTGTTGCGTAGTCCACGACGGTGGCGGGGCCGGCGTCGAGCATGGCCTTCACGGCCGGAATGTTTCGCGAGTGTTCCAGCGCGTGGCGCAGGGTGACGGGCCCTTCGAACTTTCTGTCGTAGTTGAGTGGCTCGTAGGGCCGCTGGTTGGGCCCGGCTGGGTAGGACACGGGTTGATCAAGGAACTGCGTGAGCGGGGTCATGCCGCGATCGAGCGCCGCCGTGTAAACGACGGGCTTGAAGGCGGAGCCCATCTGGCGCCTGGCCTGCGTGGCCCGGTTGAACTGGCTGCGCTGAAAGCTGAGGCCTCCGGCCATGGCCCGCACCTGGCCGGTCCGGTTGTCGATCACGAGGATTGCGCCTTCCACGAGGGGCGGCTGTTCGAGTGCCACGGCCGTGGGCGCGGCACCCTTGAGCCTGGTGACCCGCACCTCGATGAGGTCGCCCGGCCTGAAGTCGCCAGCGGTGAGCCGCTTGGCCCATGAGAATCCGGACGGTGGCATCACCAGATCAGCTGCGCCGATGCGCAGCCGGATGCCCCCGACCTGTCCACGTTCCGTAGGCCGTTCCAGCACGACGGCGGGCACGACGTCGCCTTCGTGGAGGGGCAGGGCCCAGCGGTCGAAGGAGATGGAGTCCGGCCGCTTGCCCTCGTCGAGGAGGTTCCGAGCCGGCTTCCGGTACGGGGATTGCCGCTTGTCCACGGCGCGGAGGCCGCGGTCGAGCGCCGCATTGACCGCGGCCTGCAGTTCGAGGTCGATGGTGGTCTGCACGGTCAGGCCACCCTCATAGATCGCCGTTGCGCCGTACTGCTGCTCAAGGCCTTTGCGGACCTCCTCCACGAGATACGGCGCCGCGGAGCGGTCGGTGGTGGGCTGGCCGGGCGTGACGATGGGAAGGGCCGAGGCGCGCGTGGCTTCATCCCCACTGATGAAGCCTTCTTCGGCCATGCGCTGCAGGACGTAGTTGCGGCGCGTCCGCGTCCGCGTGGGATTCACGAAGGGACTCAACCGTTCCGGCTGCTGGATGAGGGCAGCCAGCAGTGCGGCCTCCTCGAGATCCAGGGTGCTGGCGGACTTCCGGAAGTAGAGGCGCGAGGCGGCCTCCATGCCGTAGGCGCCATGGCCGAGATAGATCTGGTTGGCGTACAGGGTGAAGAGCTCGCGCTTGGTGTAGCGCTTCTCGAGCTGAACGGCCACGATGGCCTCGCGGACTTTCCGCTCCAATGACCGTTCGAAGATGCCGTTGCGGCGGTAGTGGCGGAGAAACAGGTCGCGGGCCAGTTGCTGCGTAATCGTGCTGGCGCCCGCCCGCCGGCCGGTGATGATGTCGTTGACGGCCGTGACCACGAGGCGCGACATGCTCAGGCCGACGTGCTGGTTGAATCCCGCGTCCTCCACAGCAATCACGGCGCTGCGCAGCGACGGCGCCATCTGGTCGAACCCGATGAGGAAGCGGCGCTCGGTGGCGAACTCACCCATGACCTGGCCATCGGCAGCCAGCACTCGCGTGGTCGTACTGGGCCGGTAGTCGTCGAGGGCCGAGATGGCAGGGAGGTCGTCGGCGAAGGCGAAGAGCGCACCGGTCGCGAGCCCGCCGAGGGCTGTGGCAGCGAAGAGCAGTGCCACGATCAGGCCGCGGATGACGCGTCGCCTCGGGCTGTGCTTGGCCGGCGGCTGGGGATTCCGCACGCTGAGAGTATACGGCGCAGGATCCGGACAAGGTCGCTGAGGTTGACTGTCTGCCGCTCATATTTCATACTGTGCCTATGAGCAAAATCATTGGGATTGACCTTGGTACGACCAACTCCGTTGTGGCCGTGATGGAAGGCGGGGAGCCCGTCGTCATCACTAACCCGGAAGGGAACCGCCTGACGCCATCGGTGGTCGCCTTCACCAAGGGCGGTGAATGGCTCGTGGGACAGGTGGCGAAGCGGCAGGCCGTCACCAACCCGGAGAACACCGTGTTCTCGATCAAGCGCTTCATGGGCCGGCGCTATGACGAGGTCAACGAAGAGATGAAGACGGTGCCCTACACCGTGCTGGCGGCGCCCAACGGCGACGTCCGCGTGGGCATCATGGGCAAGGAGAACGCCCCGCCCGAGATCTCCGCGATGATCCTGCGCAAGCTCAAGCAGGCCGCGGATGAGTACCTGGGCCAGGCCGTGACGAAGGCCGTCATCACGGTGCCCGCCTACTTCAACGACGCCCAGCGCCAGGCCACCAAGGAGGCGGGCAAGATTGCCGGCCTCGAGGTGATGCGCATCGTCAACGAGCCGACAGCGGCTGCGCTGGCCTACGGGCTCGATAAGAAGAAGGACGAGACCATCGCCGTGTACGACTTCGGTGGCGGCACCTTCGATATCTCAATCCTGGAGGTTGGTGAAGGCGTGGTGGAGGTCAAGGCCACCAACGGCGACACCCACCTCGGCGGCGACAACCTCGACCAGCGCATCATCGACTGGATCATCGCGGAGTTCCGGAAGAGCGACGGCATCGACCTCAGCAAGGACCGCATGGCGCTGCAGCGCCTCAGGGAGTCGGCCGAGAAGGCCAAGATGGAGCTCTCCACAGTGATGGAAACCGACATCAATCTCCCCTTCATCACGGCCGATCAGAGCGGGCCCAAGCACCTGCAGCTCAAGCTCACGCGCTCCAAGTTCGAGCAGCTCGTGGAGGATCTGCTGCAGAAGACAGTGGGCCCCACGAAGCAGGCCCTGGCGGACGCCGGTGTGAACACGTCGAAGATCGATGAGGTCGTGCTGGTGGGCGGCTCCACCCGCATCCCGCGCGTGCAGCAGCTCGTGCGCGAGTTGTTCGGGAAGGAGCCCCACAAGGGCGTGAACCCGGACGAGGTGGTGGCGTTGGGTGCCGCCATTCAGGCTGGTGTGCTCGCGGGCGAGGTCAAGGACCTGCTGCTGCTGGACGTGACGCCGCTCTCGCTGGGCATTGAGACCCTGGGTGGCGTGATGACCGCGCTGATTCCGCGCAATACGACCATCCCGACGCGGAAGAGCGAAACATTCTCCACGGCGGCCGACAGCCAGACCAGCGTCGAGGTGCACGTGCTGCAGGGCGAACGGCCGCTGGCGCGCGACAACCGGACGCTGGGCCGATTCAATCTCGGCGGCCTGCCACCGGCGCCGCGGGGTGTGCCGCAGATTGAGGTGACGTTCGACATCGACGCCAACGGCATGGTGAACGTGTCGGCCAGGGACACGGCCACCGGCAAGGAGCAGAAGATCACCATCACCGCATCGAGCGGCCTGAGCAAGGACGAGGTTGACCGGATGATGCGTGAAGCCGAGTCGCACGCCGAGGACGACAAGAAGCGGCGCGAGGAAATCGAGACCCGCAACCGCGCGGACCAGGCCGTGTACGGCGCCGAGAAGATGCTGACGGACATGGGGGAGAAGCTCCCGGCCGACGACAAGACCGCCGTGCAGACAGCCGTGGATGCGCTCAAGGCTGCGGTGAGCGGCAATGACGTCGCGGCGATGTCAAAAGCGATGGACCAGTTGACGCAGGTGCAGCACAGGGCGGCCGAGGCCCTCTACAAGCAGGGCGGCAGCGCGTCGTCCGGGCCGAGCGCCGACGCGGCATCCGGCGGTCGTGGCGATGGTAGCGCCGACGGTGGTGCGGCAGGTGGCGGCGGCGAACAGGGCGACGTGATCGACGCCGAAGTGGTGACCGACGACAAGAAGTAGCCGCAGGGTCTGATGGACTTCTACCTGGTGCTCGGCGTCGGCCAGTCAGCCAGCGAGGCGGATATCAAACGCGCCTATCGCCGGCTGGCCCGGCGTTTTCACCCGGATATCAATCCGGGTGATCGGGCGGCGGAGCTGCATTTTCGGGAGATTCTCTCTGCCTACGAAACGCTGGTGGATCCGGACCGGCGGCACCGGTACGACCTGGGCACCGGGCCGGAGGAGGCGAGTCAGCGCGCAGCGGGGTTCGAGGGCTTCGACTTCACGACACAGGGGTCTGACCACAGCGGCACGTTCGGGGATCTCGTCGCCGAGGTACTGACCGAGCGGCAGTCGCGTCGGCCCGAGCGGCTGGAGCGCGGGGCCGACCTGTACCAGTCACTGTCGGTCGGCTTTGAGGAGGCGCTCGGCGGCACACAGAAGGCCGTGATGGTGACGCGGCGCGACAGCTGCCGTGGGTGCGGGGGATCGGGGCGTCTGCGCGCCGCAGGGGCGCCGTGCCTGACCTGCGAGGGCAGCGGCGCCGTGCGCTCCATGCGCGGCCACATGGTGTTTTCACGGACGTGCCAGGCGTGCGGCGGCGGCGGGATCCAGGCGCCCCGGCCATGCGAGGGGTGCGCGGGTCTGGGCCTGGAGACCCGGACGGATACCACACTGGTGCGGTTGCCGGCGGGCGTGGTGGACGGAGACCGTGTGCGCGTGGCGGGGTGCGGGCATGCCGGTGTGCGCGGCGGGGAGCCTGGCGACCTCAACATCACCGTGCAGGTGGAACCGCATCCGCGTGTGCGGCGGGAGGGGGACGACCTCTTGATGGTGGTCCCGGTAGCCATGCATGAGGCCGCCCTGGGCGCGCGCGTGGATATCGACGCACTGGACGGACCAGCGCGCATCCGGATGCCGGCCGGCACGCAGTCCGGCCAGCGCTTCAGGCTGCGCGGACGCGGGGCGCCGTCAACCCGGGGAGGGCCTCCGGGGGACCTGATCGTGGAGGTGCGGCTGATGCTGCCGCCAGTACTCGACGAACGGTCCAAGGAACTGCTGCGGGAACTCGGACGGCTGCACGGCACGAGCGTCCGCGACACCGACGCCAGCCGCGTGCGCTGATACAGGACAACCAGGCGAGGACATGATGGCCAAACGGGCAGGCGGCAAGGGCTACTACATGATCAGCGCCGTGGCGGAGAAGTACAACATCCATCCGCAGACGCTACGCCTCTACGAACGGGAAGGGCTCCTGAAGCCGTCGCGGACCGACGGCAACACGCGCACCTACACCGACGAGGATCTGGAACAACTCGAAACGATCCTCACGCTCACACGCGACCTCGGCGTGAACCTGGCCGGCGTGGAAATTATCCTCAATATGCGCCGCAAGATCGAATTGATGCAGGGCGAGGTCAACGAATTCATGGACTTCGTGAAGAAGGAGATGGCGCGCGGCCTGGACGACTGGGAGCAGCGCTTGTCAACGGCGCTCGTGAAGTCGTCGCCGACTGATCTCGTTCGTCACGAAGGCGTCAAGAAGAATCTGTAGCGCCGTTTCGCGGATCGCGCGCGTGCGATCTGCGTTAACATTTCGCGTGCCTTGCCCGTTGTGTGACGACACCGGTTGGAAGTCCGTAGAGACCGATGGTGTCAGCCGGGTGATGCGCTGCGACTGCCGTCGCGGTCCCCTCGTGGAGCGCCGTCTGCAGGAGGCCCGCATTCCTCCGCGCTATCAGCGGTGCGATCTCGACAACTTCGTCACCTATCCAAACGAGAAGCTCCTGAAGGCCCTGACGGGAGCGCGGCGTTTCGCCGACATATTCCCGGCCGCTCAGAAGGGCTTGATGCTCATCGGCCCTCCAGGGATCGGCAAGACCCACATCGCCGTGTCCGTCCTGCGGCAGGTGGTGAAGGCAACTGGCGCCAAGGGCCTGTACTACGACACCCGCGAGCTGTTGAAGGAAATTCGAAACACCTACGACTCCACCTCGAACCGCGTCGAACTGGAAGTCATCGGTCCGGTGATGGAGGCGGAACTGCTGGTGCTGGATGATCTTGGCGCCGAACGCCTGACCGACTGGGTGGAGGAGACGATGAGCCTCATCGTCAACACCCGGTACAACGAACGACGGCCCACTATCTTCACGTCGAACTGGGAGGACACGCCAGACGAAGGGGACCTGAACTCCCTGGTAGTCCGCGTCGGATTCCGGCTGCACTCCCGCCTGCGGGAAATGTGCGAGTTCCTCGAATATGACGGCCCGGACTACCGAAACCTTGAGCCCAATGCAGGCGCGGAGGATCTCTACCGGTTGTTCAAGGAGCGTCCGCGTCGGAGCCTGCCGGCCAAGTCGGGGGGCCAGATGCGCGCACAGCTCAGGGGACCGCGCCCCGCGAAGGCCGGGGAACAGCTCGACCTGAAGTGGCCCGGTGGCCGCGCCGGTTCCTAATCATCGGCCTGCCGCCGTGCTCGGCCTGTACGTCCATGTTCCCTTCTGCTCGGCCATCTGCAACTACTGCAACTTCAACCGGGGCCTCTTCGACGAGGGCCTGAAGCGCGCCTACGTCCAGGCGCTCCTGGCGGAGATCGCGCGGACCGGAGACGGATCCCCTGCGGACACGATCTTCTTCGGCGGCGGTACGCCCTCGCTGCTTGAACCATCCGAGATAGGCGCCATCGTCGCGGCATTGCGGCAGACGTTTGCCGTGACGGACAGCGCCGAGGTCACGCTGGAGACTAATCCCGAGACGGCCACGGATGAGCGGCTGGCTGGATTCCGTGCGGCGGGCGTCAACCGCGTAAGCTTCGGGGTTCAGTCGCTCCGGGACGACGAGCTCGTCCGGCTCAGCCGGATCCACTCGGCATCGCGAGCGCGGGAGGCCGTGGCACTGGCTCGTGCGGCCGGATTCGACAATCTCAGCCTTGACCTGATGATGTGGCTGCCGCAGCAGACGCTGGGGCAGTGGATCGAGTCGGTCGATGGACTGATTGCCCTCGGCCCCGACCACGCCTCGCTCTATCTGCTGGAGCTCTATCCCAACGCCCCGCTGCGGGAAACCATGGCGCGCGAGCACTGGTCGCTGGCGCCGGACGACGACGCGGCCGACATGTATCTGGCGGCCCTCGAGCGGCTCGATGCGGCGGGGTTCGAGCAGTACGAAATCTCCAACGTGGCGAAGCCTGGCCGGGTATCGCGCCACAACCTGAAGTACTGGGAGGATGGTGAGTGGCTGGGCCTTGGCTGCGGCGCCCACTCCACGCGTAGCGGCACCCGGTGGAAGAACGTGTCGGCCACGGAGGACTACATCGCGGCGGTGACGGCGGGTGCGAGCCTCCGCACGGACGTCCGGGAGATGACCCTCCGGGAGCGCAGCGAGGAGGCGGCCTTTACCGGCCTCCGTCTGACAGGCGGGGTCGATCTCCTGGCGATCCGGGGCAAGTACGGAGTGGATCTCTGGGAGGAATGCGGCGGGGAACTCATGAGGTTCGTTGAAGCGGGTGTGTTGACGTATGATGTCGGCCGCCTCCGGCTTACCCGCCGGGGTATGTTGCTGGCGAATGAGGTAATGGCTGCATTGATCAGCTCGTCAGTACGATAAAGTGGCGCCCTTTCTGGTGTGAGGAGGATTCCGATGCGACGACTGTCTGGACTGCTGTTGGCTGGCGCGATCATGATGTTGCCGGCGTTTTCGCAGGATCATGTGCGTGCCGCGGAGCAGGCCGCGGCCCCTCAGAAGACAACCTTTACTGGTGACGCGGTCATACAGGCGTTCTCGGTGAATCCTGACAAGGTGGCGGACTACGAGGCGGTGATGGGCAAGCTCAAGGAAGCGCTTGCGAAATCCGCCAGACCTGAGGCGAAGGCACAGGCAGCCGGCTGGAAGGTGTTCAAGAATGCCGTGCCGAATCCTGACGGCACGCTCGTGTACGTGCACGTCATTAACCCGGTCGTGAAGGACGCGGACTACTCGATCCTGAACAACGCGTACGAAGCTGTTCCTGCGGCTGAGCAGCGGGCACTCTACGATACATATCGGGCCGCGCTGAAGGCTCCGCTGTTCGTGATCCAGGGGGCGCTGACGAGCGATTTCGGCAAGTAAACGTGAAGCAGTACGATTCCCGCAGGGCGCTCCCTGTTCGTCCGGCGCTGGCCGCGGTGCTTGCGGTCAGCGCCATCCTTGTGTTCGGCCCGTCGGCCGCGGCCTTGGCGGCGCAGACGCCCAGACCCGGTGATTCCCTGCCGGCGCCGCATGCCCAATCCCCTGTCGCGGAGACTGCGGATGCCGTGGCGGGCGTTGGCACGCAGACGCCCGCAACGGACGATTCGGATGCGCCCGCGAGCACTCCCGCGAAGCCTGCCGTCTCCACGGCTCGTCTGTTTGCCTCGGAGTCGGGGTTGATTCTCAGCCCGGTCAAGACCACCAAGGTCATGGACTTTGAGATGGTGGTCGCCCGCATTCACGAAGCGCTCGCGAAGTCGATCCACCCGGCGCGGCGTCAACAGGCCGCAGGCTGGAAGGTGTACCGGGCCACCGAGCCCGGCCCCGGTGGCAGTGTGTTGTTCGTCTTCCTGATGTCGCCTGCGGTTAAGGGCGCCGATTACACCGTCGGCAAGATCCTGATGGAGGCCTTTCCCCAGGAGGAAGCGCTCGCGATCTTCGACGCCTATACCAGCAGCTTTGCCGGCCCGCAGAGCCTGTTGAGCCTGCGGTTCCTCGATGACTTTTCCCAGCCGGCCAAGCCGCGGGTGCCCGAGCCGAAGTAGAGGAAGCCAGCCTGCCGCCAGACGGCAGGGCTCAGAACGAGAGATTCGCGCCGATGTAGATCCGGTGCACGAGCGATGTCTGCGGCGTGCCTCGCAGTTTGAAGACCCGATAGTCCACCCGTGCCCGGAGCGGGCCGATCAGGCTGACCTTCGCGCCCCCCCCCGAATTGAACGCCACGTGGGTGGTGGTCTGCGCACCGGCACGCTCCTGATAGAGCCCGACTCCCGAGGTCACATAGGGCCGGATACCCATGATGTTCATGGGCGGCTGCAGAAAGGCGTTCGCCATCCCGGTGCGGAGGCCTGGGGCTCCAGCCGCGAGGTCCTGATTGACGGTGGCGTACTCGAACTCGAAGCCGACCACGATGAGCGTCACTCCGGCGGCCACGCCCGTGGTCTGGCGATTGGATGGCGAGGTGACCGACCCGGTGAACACCGTGACATCGGCGTACGCCGGCGTGGCGACGGCTGCCAGTCCCGCGAGTACGAAGGCCGCTCGATGCAGCTGCATATCCGGCATGATAGCGCGCAAAATCCGCGTGATACAGTGACAGCGCGTGACTGCGCCAGCTAAGAATGCGCCAGCCAGCGCTCCGTCACCGCTGGCCGACCGGGTGCTCCACGGGGATCTTCGTGCGCTCGCACGGGCGATCTCGATCGTTGAGGACGAGTCACCGGCGGCCGCCGCGCTCATCCGCGATCTGTACCCGCACACAGGCAAGGCCTACCTCATTGGCATCACCGGACCACCTGGCGCGGGCAAGAGCACGCTGGTGGATCGGCTCATCGCGAGCATTCGCAAAGCCGGCCTGACCGTTGGCGTGATTGCGGTCGACCCCACGAGCCCCTTCACTGGTGGCGCCCTCCTCGGTGACCGGTTGCGCATGGGGAGTCATTCCGCCGATCCGGGCGTGTTCATCCGCAGCATGGCGACGCGCGGCCACATGGGCGGCCTCTCGCGTGCCACGAGCGACGCCGCGCTGGTGCTTGACGCCGCGGGGCGGGACATCGTGGTGATCGAAACGGTAGGCGTGGGGCAGGATGAGGTGGAAATCATCCGCACGGCAGATGTCTCGGTCGTGACGCTGGTGCCTGGCACGGGTGACGACGTGCAGGCGATCAAAGCGGGCGTGATGGAGATCGCCGACATCTTCGTGGTGAACAAGGCCGACCGCGAGGGCGCGGACCGCGCGGTCGAGTCGATCGAAGCGAATCTCTCGCTGCAGACCTTTGAACCCGGCCAATGGCATCCGCCCGTGCTGAAGACGGTGGCCTCATCCGGCTCAGGCGTGGTCGAGCTGTGGGCGTCACTGCAGGCCTTTCGCGCGCACACCGCGGCTGGGCAGGCCGGCCGGCGCGTCGCCCGGCACGAGTGGCGGCTGAGGGAACTGGTGGCGGCGAGATTTGCCCGGCATCTGGAGCAGGTGCTCCCGGCGGGTGAGTTCGAACGGATGGTGGAGGCGGTGGCATCCCGGTCGCTCGACCCCTACACCGCGGCGGCCCGGCTCGTGGAACGCGCCGTGGGTGCCATATGATCGACTGAGGAGATTCAAGTCACATGCGGGCTGTGCTCGATCACATCGGGATTGCCGTGAGCGATCTGCCGAAAGCGATGGCGTTCTATCACGAGGCCCTGGGGCTCGAGGTGGAGCCGCCGGAGGAAGTCGAGACCCAGAAGGTGCGGGCCCACTTCATCCCCGTGGGCCGATCGGCGCTCGAGCTGCTCGAGCCCACCTCGCCCGAGTCCACGATCGCGAAGTTCGTCGAGAAGCGCGGCCCAGGCGTCCACCACGTCACGTTGCGGGTCGAGAACATTCAGGCGGCGCTGGACCACCTCAAAGCCCGCGGAGTCCGGCTGATTGACGAGTCGCCCCGACCCGGGGCGGAGGGGGCGCTGGTGGCGTTCATCCACCCGTCCGCCGCGCACGGCGTCCTTGTGGAGCTGAAGCAGAAGCCCGAGCACACCGAACTGCGGCCCCTCACGACGACGCTCGGCGGATTCCAGCTGACGAGCGTGAACGACGGTGCCCTGAAACTCGACGGCGGCGCCATGTTCGGCACAGTACCCCGCGTCCTCTGGGAGCGCAGGATTCCCGCGGACGATCGGCACCGCATTGGCCTGTCCTCGCGGCCGCTGGTCGTGGAGGGGGACTGGGGCCGGATGCTCATCGACTGCGGCTGCGGCGACAAGATGGATCCCAAGCAGGCCGACATCTACGGCATCGAGGGCAGTGGCCGGCTGGACCGCGCGCTGGCGGCGGCGGGACTCGGGATGGATGCCTTCGACGTGGTGCTCGCCTCGCACCTGCACTTCGACCACTTCGGAGGGGCCACCATGCGTGACGCATCCGGCGCGCTCGTGCCGAGGTTCCCGAAGGCCGAGTACGTGATCCGCGCGGCCGAGTGGGAGGACGCGACCCATCCGCACGAGCGGAACCGCGCGTCCTATCTGCCGGACGACTTCGTGCCGCTGAAGGCGGCGGGTGTGGCGGCGTTCTATGACGGCGACCAGGCCATCCGGCCAGGCGTCCGCGTACACCGCACCGGCGGCCACACGGGTCAGCATCAGATCATCTACATCGAATCAGGCGGGCGGACGGCGGTCTTTACGGCGGATCTCATCCCGACCACCGCGCATGTCGACGACCCCTGGATCATGGGCTACGACCTCTTTCCAATGGAAACGCTGGCCTTCAAGCGGCGCTTCATCCGGGAGGCGATCGACCGTGAGTACCTGATCTTCTTCGAGCATGACGCGCTGGTGCCCGCCGGCTATATCCGCGAGAAGAACGGCAAGCGATTCGTCGAGCCCCTGCGGGGCTGACCTTTACACGAGCGGGAGTCACGACTGCGATGGAACAGGTGCGCATCGGCATCATCGGCGGGAGCGGGCTGTACGACATGGCAGAGGTGACCGACCGCCAGGAGGTGCGTGTGCCGACGCCCTTCGGCGATCCGTCCGGCCCGTACGTGCTCGGCACGCTGCGCGGCAAGCGCGTCGCCTTCCTGGCCCGGCACGGTGCGGGCCACCGGCTGTCGCCCTCCGAGCTGAACTACCAGGCCAACGTCTTCGGTTTCAAGCTGCTGGGCGTGGAGTATCTGCTCTCCGCCAGCGCGGTCGGGAGCCTCAAGCAGGAATACAAGCCGCTCGATATCGTGATTCCCGAGCAGTTCTTCGACCGGACGAGAGGCCGTGTCAGCAGCTTCTTCGGCAATGGCCTGGTGGCGCATGTCACCTTCGCGCACCCGTTCTGCAAGCAACTCAGCGCCATCGCGTATCGGAGCGGCGTGGCGGCCGGTGCGACCGTGCATGCCGGCGGCACCTATGTCTGCATGGAAGGCCCGCAGTTCTCGACCCTGGCCGAGTCGAAGCTCTATCGATCCTGGGGCATGGACATCATCGGGATGACCAACCTGCAGGAGGCCAAGCTGGCCCGCGAGGCCGAGATCTGCTACACGACGATCGCGCTGGTGACCGATTATGACTGCTGGCATCCAGACCACGATTCCGTCACCGTGGAGATGATCGTCGCCAACCTCGTGCAGAATGCCGCGACGGCGCAGGGCATCATCGCTGACGCGGTGGATCACCTGCCGTTTGAGCGCACCTGCGAGTGCGCCTCCGCGCTGAAGTTCTCGTTGATCACCCGGCCCGAGGCGATTCCCGCCGAAACGCGCCGGACCCTCGCGCCGCTCGTGGACAAGTACCTCTCATGAAGCTCATCGTCACCGGATCGATCGCGTTCGACTACCTGATGTCGTTTCCCGGGAAGTTCACGGAACAGTTTCTGCCCGACCACCTGGAGCGGCTGAGCCTCAGCTTTCTCGTCGATTCGATGGACAAGCGGCGCGGCGGCTGTGCCCCGAACATCGCCTACACGCTGGCCCTGCTCGGCGAGCGGCCGTATCTGATGGCGACAGCAGGGCAGGACTTCGGGGACTACCGCGAGTGGCTGAATGCCGCGGGCGTGGATACCTCGCTCGTCACGCAGGTGTCCGACAAGTTCACGGCATCGTTCTTCTGCAGCACCGACACGGAGAACAACCAGATTGCGTCGTTCTATACAGGGGCGATGGCAAACGCGGCCGAGTTGTCCTTCCGCACGGTTGACGACTGCGGGCTGGTCATCATTGCGCCGAACGACCCGGCGGCCATGATCCAGTACGCCGAAGAGTGTCGGGCGATGGAGATTCCCTTCATCTTCGATCCGGGGCAACAGTGTGCCCGCATGAGCGGCGAGGAACTGCAGGCGGGTCTCGCCGGCGCGCAGGTCCTCATCTGCAACGACTACGAGTTCGAGCTGATCCGCGAGAAGACGGGCCTCGGCGAGGCGGAGATCCTCACGCAGGTCCGGACGCTGATTGTGACGCGTGGCGAACACGGCTCCTGGATCTACGAGGGCGGAGACCGCGCGGACGTGTCGGCCGTGGTGCCGCACCGGATTGTCGACCCGACGGGCGTGGGCGATGCGTTCCGGGGCGGGCTCATGAAGGGGCTGGCGCTGGGCCTGAGCTGTGCCGAGTCGGCGCGGATCGGGAGTGTCGCCGCGACGTATGCGCTTGAACATCTCGGGGGCACCAGCCACGCCTACACCCCTGGCGAGTTCCGGGACCGGTATCAGAGCCATTTCGGGACCCTTGCAGCCGACGTGGGCTGAGTCGTCCGGCCTGCCGCAGCCTGCGAGGGGCTACGATAACGTGCTCATCGCGGTTCATTGGCACCAAGTCTGGCTCGTGTCTTTAGTGGAGGAAATTCGCATGTTCAGAACCATGTGGCGTCGCGTGGCGGTCGTCATGCTGCTGAGTGCTGTGGCACCCGGTGCTGCGCTTGCGCAGAGCGGGATTGCCGGTGTGGTCACCGATACGACCGGAGCCGTCCTTCCCGGGGTAACCGTTGAGGCCGCCAGCCCGGTCCTGATCGAAAAGGTCCGGAGCGCGGTTACTGACGGCCAGGGCAACTACAGGGTCACGGACCTGCGCCCGGGTACCTACGCGGTGACATTTACCCTGCCAGGGTTTTCGACGGTCATCCGGGAGGGGGTCCGGATCGAGGCGGATTTCATGGCGTCGATCAGCGTGCAGCTCAAGGTCGGCGGAGTGGAGGAGACCATCACGGTCTCCGGAGCCTCGCCCATCGTGGACGTGCAGAGCACGACGCGGCGCGACGTCCTCTCGCGCGAGATGATTGAGGCGCTGCCGACGGGACGGTCCTACCAGACGGTGATGCAGACGCTCCCGGCGGTCAGTGCGCAGGGCAATGTCCGCTTCGACGTGGGTGGGTCGACCACCATGCAGCAGGGGTCGGGCGCGGCTTACGGCGGCCAGGCGGGCGACTTCGTGCTGATGATCGACAACATGACGGTGTCGACGCCCATCGGGCAGGGTGACCGGCCGGGGCTCTACATCAATGACGGCGGGTTCGAGGAATCCGTCTACATTATCAACGCAGGCACCGCCGAGGTGTCCACGCCTGGCATCAAGACGAATCTGATTCCGAAGCAGGGCGGCAACCAGATCAAGGGACAGTTCATCGGCCTATTCGCCAACGACGCGACCCAGGGGAAGAATCTGACCGACGACCTGATCAATCGGGGATTCAACGGAACGGCTGGCCTGTACCGGCAGTTCGACATGAATCCCAGCGTGGGCGGCCCGATTCTCAAAGATCGCCTCTGGTTCTTCACGTCGTACCGGAAGTGGGGCTACAACAACTACATCCTGTCTCTGAAGAACGCTGACGGGTCCGCTTTCCGTGACACGAACGAGAGCCACGCGTACCCGATTCGACTGACCGCGCAGCTGTCCCCCCGGAACAAGTTGACCGGCGTCCTGGAGCGTACGGGGAAGGAGCGGAAGTACAGCGGCATCGAGAGTGGCCTGGTCGCGCTCGAGGCGGCCGGCTGGCAGGCGTTGCGCAACCACTACTACGCCCAGGGCAAGTTCACGTCGACACTGACCAATCGCGCCCTGCTCGAGATTGGGCATTCCTACACCCGTCACGATCTGCCCAACAGGTACCAGCCCAGCGTACGGGTCAGCCGCGATCCGTTCAATTCGGACATCCCGCGCCGCGACCTGATCACCGGCCGGACCTGGAGCGCGGGCTCACAGAGCCTCATCGAATGGTGGAACTTGTACACGATGGGGTCGCTCTCCTACGTCACGGGCTCCCACGCGATGAAGTTCGGCATCCAGCAGCGGAGCGGCAAGTCGCACGTGGTCGAGGAGGCGCTGAACGGCAGCCTGCAGCAGCTCTATCGCAACGGCGTGCCGGATTCCGTGACGATTCGCGCGGCCGATATCGACGCCACGACCAACCTCGATTGGGACATGGGTATCTACGCTCAGGATTCGTGGACGATGAAGCGCCTCACGGTGAACCCCGGCCTGCGCATTGATTACTTCGCCGGCCATGTGCCGGATCAGGCGGCCGGGGCTGGCCGGTTCCTTCCAGCCCGGACCTTCGAGGCGTTGACGAACATTCCGACGTGGCTGGACGTATCGCCGCGACTGGGCGTCTCCTTCGACCTGTTCGGCAATGGCCGCACGGCGCTCAAGGGCAGCGCGGGCCGCTATATGCAGCAGGAGGCGCTCGGCTTCATCGAGAACTTCAATCCGCAGCTGGCGGGCAGCGCCACCGCGGGCCGCGTGACGGACACGCGCACCTGGCGCGATGCGAATGGCAATGACATCGCGGAGGAGAGCGAACTCGGCCCGTCCCAGAACCGGGCCTTTGGCGTCTCGCGGTTCCGGAACCCGAACCCGGACATCGAACGCGCGTGGCAGACGCTCTACAACGTCACGCTCCAGCATGAACTACGCCCGGGGATCGGCGTGTCGGTGGCGTTCAACAAGCGTGACTACTACGACATCGGCTGGACCGACAACCTGGCCGTGAGCTTGACGGATTACACGCCGATCACGGTTGCCAACCCGCTGGACAGCGCCAAGAGCCTGACGATCTACAACCTGGCAGCCGCCAAGCTTGGCCTGGTCGACGATCTCGACAACACATCAAAGGGGAACAGCCGGCACTACAACGGTGTCGACTTCGGCATCAACGCCCGCTTTGCGAACGGCGCGACACTGACTGGCGGCACGTCGACGGGCCGGTCGATGCAGAACCTGTGCGAACTGGAGAACCCGAACGGCGGCGCCGCTGTCTCGGCGTTGGCGCCGCGCCTGGATTTCTGCGACGACAGTAAGTTCGATATCCCGTTTCTGAGCACCTTCAAAGCGTCGGGGACGTACCCGCTGCCCTGGGGATTCCGCCTGAGCGGCGTGTATCAGAACCAGCCGGGCGACGAGGAGCTGATCACCTACTCGGTGGGGCGCGCCATCGTCCCCACGCTGACGGTGACGACGGTGAATGTTCGTGTAAACGAACCGGGGAGCCTCTATTACGACCGGGTCAGTACGCTCGACTTCAGCCTGGCGAAGGTGTTCAAGTTCGGCCGCTTCCGGGTGACGCCGAAGCTGGACATCTTCAACTCGCTCAACGCCAATCCGGTGACGGCCGAAACGCTGACCGTCGGGTCCGCGCTTGGACGGCCGACGGCGGTGCTCAATCCCCGCCTGCTGCGGCTGGGCGGGGCGATCGACTTCTAGACCTGCAACGTAGAACGGGCCGGGGCCGCTGGCTCCGGTCCGTTCTCGCCTCTGGCGCCGCCCCCAAGTTCCCTGCCGCCGCTGCTACACTAGCGCTGCATGCCACCAACCGCGTCCGTGACGCCCGCCCGCGTGGCAGCGGTGTGCCTGGCGGGGTGGGCCGTGCCAGGTGCGGGGCACCTCCTCCAGGGTCGAACGGCAAAGGGCCTCATCTTTCTCCTCGCGCTGTCCCTGATGTTTGCAACTGGCCTGTGGCTCGAGGGGCAGATCTTCGCCTTCGATCTGGCACAGCCCCTGGTGTTTCTCGAGGCGGTCGCCGACCTCGGGATCGGGTTGCCGTTCCTGGCAGTGCGCGCGGCGGGTCTCGGAACCGGTCGCGTTGTTGCCGTGACCTACGAGTACGGCAATACGTTCATCCTCGTCGCGGGGCTCCTGAACCTGCTCGTCGTGCTCGACGCCTACGACATTGCCCACGGCAGGAAATAGCGTCATGGCGAGTCATCTGGGTCTGCTCGTGCTGTTTGCCGGCTTCGTCTCCGTGGTGTTCGCCGCGTTGACCGCCGACGAGCTTGGCGTGCAGGCGCGGACGGGTGGCCGGATGTTCGGCGGATTCCTTCTCGCCGGACTGGCCCTGGGCTGGGTGCTGCGCCTGTTCCCGGTGTGAGCGCCGGAACAGCCCCGTCCGCTCCGTCGCGGGGCAGGGCGCTCTGCAGGGCGCTCTGGCTGTGGACCCCGGTGCTGGCCTACATGGCGGCGATCTTCTACGTCCAGTCGCTATCGAATCCGCCATCGCCCCCCGGGCTGAACGACAAGTTCAGCCATCTGCTCGGATATGCGGGCCTCGGCCTCGTCGCCGCGCGGGCCTGCGCGGGAGGGCTGGGACGCCGGGTGAGTCTGGCATCAGCCCTGACGGCGGTGGCGCTCGTCTCCGCCTACGGCATTACCGACGAGATCCACCAGATGTTTGTCCCCCTCCGTGCCGTAGAACTCCTCGACTGGTACGCGGACACGGCCGGCGCGCTGGTTGGCACGGCCGCGTGCATGGGGTGGGGTATACTCGTCCACTCGCGAGCCCGCTGATGCCTTTTGAAAATCTCCTCCTCGAACAGGACGGCACCGTCGCCGTCGTCACCGTCAATCGCCCGAAGGTCCTCAACGCCCTGAATGCCGCGACGATCGCGGAACTCCGAGGCGTCTTTGCGGACCTGAAGGCGGACGACTCCGTCCGGGTCGTGATTCTCACCGGAGCCGGAGAAAAGTCGTTCGTGGCCGGCGCCGACATCAGTGAGCTTGCCGCGCAGTCGGCTGCCGGCGCGCAGGTGGTGGCCCGGAACGGGCAGGCCGCCTTCGCCCTGATCGAGCAGCTCGGCAAGCCCGTGATTGCGGCGGTCAACGGTTTCGCGCTGGGTGGCGGATGCGAGCTGGCCATGGCCTGCACGCTGCGCCTCGCGGCTGAGACGGCCCGCTTCGGCCAGCCCGAGGTCAACCTCGGCCTGATTCCCGGCTATGCCGGCACGCAGCGTTTGCCCAGGCTGGTGGGGAAGGGCGTGGCCCTGGATCTGCTGCTGACCGGCCGGATGGTGAAGGCCGACGAAGCGCTCGCAGTCGGACTCGTGAACCGCGTGGTGCCGGCGGCCGAGCTGATGACCGCGGCCCGTGCCCTGGCGGCCGAGCTTGCCGGTAAGCCGCCACGCTCGCTGGAGTACATCCTGACGGCCGTCAATCGGGGCGTCGACCTGACGCTCGAGGCGGGGACGGAGCTCGAGGCGGCGCTCTTCGGCGTAGTGTCCTCCACGAGCGACATGCGTGAAGGGACGAGCGCGTTTCTCGAGAAGCGTTCCGCGACCTTCACGGGCCGCTGACGTTCATTCCGAGGGGCGGGCGCCCCGGCCACAGCACATGACCGCACCTGTCGCGCTTTCGGGAGACCACCAGGATCCGTCGGGCCGCTACGCCGTCGTGGTCTCGCGATTCAACGACGAGGTCACCACGGGGCTGCTCCAGGGTGCGCTCGATACGCTGGGCGAGTCGGGCGTGGCCGACGGCCGCATCACGGTCATCCATGTGCCTGGCGCCTACGAGATTCCGCTTGCCGCGCGCAGAGCCGGAACGTCAGGGCTCTTTGACGCGGTGATCTGCCTGGGGTGCCTCATCAAGGGCGACACGATGCACTTCGAGTACATCGCCGATGCGGCCACGCGCGGGATCGCGGATGCCGCCGCCGCCACCGGCGTGCCGATGGCGTTCGGCGTGCTGACGACCGTGACCGATGAGCAGGCGCTGATCCGGTCGCGTCCGGGTCCCGAGAACAAGGGCCGGGAAGCGGCGCTCGCAGCGGTGGAGATGGTGACGCTCCTCCGGAAATGGCCCGCGGCCGGTGACGCGCGGTGAGCGAGCCTGTTCCGGCCGGCCGCTCCGGCATCGAGCGGATGGACCCGCGCCATCACGCGCGCGAAGCGGCCGTGCAGATGCTCTACCAGTGGGAAGTGGGCCACGCGTCCGTGCAGGAGGTGGCCGCGCACTTCTTCGAGGATCGCGATGCCGCAGGCCCAGGCGATGAGGGACACGAAGAGGAACGGCCCGTCCCCCTGTCGGCGGCGCAGCGGGCCTTCGCGATGGAGCTGCTCCGGGGTGTGGCCGCCCATGCGAATGCGCTGGATCCGGTTATCGCCGCCGCGGCGCAGCACTGGCGTCTCGAGCGGATGGCGATCGTGGATCGGTTGATCCTCCGCCTCGCGGTGTACGAGTTCCAGCACCGGCCCGAGACGCCGGCCCGCGTGATCATCAACGAGGCACTGGAGCTGGCGCGGACGTTCAGTACCGAAGACGCGGTCCGCTTCATCAATGGACTGCTGGATGGCGTCAGGAAGACGCTTGAGCGAAGCTAGTCAGGGGACCACAGACACCGATGAGTGAACTCCCTCCCGAATCCGACCAGGTCCAGCAGCGTCGCGCAAACCTCGAGGCACTGCGTCAGCTCGGCGTGGAGGTCTATCCGCGCACGTTCGAGCAGGGTGCGACCGTCGAGTCGCTGGTGGCGCTCCACGGGCCCGCGTCAGGTGAGGCACTGGAAGCCGCGCAGCCGCAGGCCAGAACGGCGGGGCGAATCCTCGGCCTTCGCAGCTTCGGCAAGGCGAACTTCCTGGTCCTCTCCGACGGCAAGACCCGCATCCAGGTCTACCTCCGCAAGGATTCGCTGCCCGAGTTGGACTTCGCGGTGTTCCGGCTCCTCGACTTTGGCGACTGGGTCGGCGTCGAGGGCCGGGTGTTCCGGACGAAGACCAACGAGCTGACGATCTGGGCCGCCCGCCTGACGTTCCTTGCCAAGTGCCTCGTGCCCCTGCCAGAGAAGTGGCACGGCCTCCAGGACGTGGAGATCCGCTACCGCCAGCGCTACCTGGACCTGACGGTCAATCCGGATGCGCGGCACGTATTCGAAGTGCGCAGCCGCGTCGTCACGGCGATACGGGCGTTTCTCATCGAGCGCGGGTTCCTCGAAGTCGAGACGCCGATGATGCATCCCATCGCCGGCGGGGCCCTGGCCAGGCCGTTTGTCACGCACCACAACACGCTCGACATGCGGCTCTTCATGCGCATCGCGCCGGAGCTCTACCTGAAGCGGCTGACCGTGGGCGGCATCGAGCGCGTGTTCGAGATCAACCGGAACTTCCGGAACGAAGGCATCTCGACCCAGCACAACCCCGAGTTCACGATGCTGGAGTTCTACTGGTCCTACGCGGACTACCAGGCGCTCATGGGGCTGACCGAAGGGATGCTGGCCGACGTGGCCCGTGCCGCGACGGGGGGCACGGAGGTCACGTTCGGCGACCACCAGATCAGCTTCGCCGCGCCATTCGCCCGTCTGTCGTTGCGCGAGGCGGCTCGCGAGGCGGCCTCGGCGAAGTTGGGGGTGGCGATTGATGCCGGCGCGCTGCGCTCGCGCGATCAGGCGGCGGATATCGCCCGGCGCCTCGGGCTGGAGATTGCGCCGTCGATGGGCGCGGGCAAGATCGCCGCGGAGATCTTCGAGGCGCTCTGCGAGGGCGCACTCGTGCAGCCGACGTTCGTCTACGACTTTCCCACCGAGGTGTCGCCGCTCTCCAAGCAGAAGGCGGATGACCCCGACACGGTGGAGCGGTTCGAGCTCTACATCGGCGGATTCGAGGTGGCCAACGCCTTCTCGGAGCTGAACGATCCGGTGGAGCAGCGGCGCCGCTTCGAAGAGCAACTGGCGAGTCGCGCCGGCGGCGACGACGAGGCGCACGCCATGGATGAGGACTACATCCGGGCGCTCGAGTACGGTATGCCTCCGGCCGGCGGAGAGGGCGTGGGGATCGACCGGCTCGTGATGCTGCTCACCAACAGCCCGTCCATCCGCGACGTGATTCTCTTCCCGCTGATGCGGCCCCGGCAGGCATCAGTGTAGCGGCCCAGGCACATGTCCTTCGAGCTGTTCATTGCCCTCCGGTATCTGCTGGCCCGCCGGCGCCAGGCCTTCATCTCCCTGATCTCCCTCATCTCGATGCTCGGCGTGGCCGTGGGCGTGATGGCGCTCGTGATCGCGCTGGCGCTGATGACGGGACTGCAGGGTGAGCTGCGCGATCGACTGCTCGGCGCGACGGCGCACGTCTATGTGCTGAAGGCGGGCGGGTTGCCCGACTATGACCAGGAGGTGGCGCGGCTGAAGGCGGTGCCGGGGGTGTCTGGAGCGGCGCCGGCCATCATCGACAAGGCGCTCGTGACCACCGACGCCGGTTCGCAGTTCATCACCGTCAAGGGGATCGACCCGGTGCTCGAGGGCGGCGTCACGGATCTCGGGCGCTCGATGAAGGCGGGCAGGCTGGAGGATCTCTCGCGCGGTGAGGAGGACGTGCCGGGTATCGTGCTCGGGCAGGGTCTGGCCGCGTCGCTCAACGTGCGCGTCGGCGAGTCCGTCACTCTGCTGACGCCGAGCGGCACGCTGTCGCCGATGGGTATGCTCCCCAGGCCGCGCCGGGCGACGGTGACGGGAATCTACAGCCTCGGTATCTTCGAGTTCGATTCGAGCTACGGATTCGTGTCGCTCGACTTTGCCCGACGGCTCACCGGCAAGTCCGGCGTGGACCTCGTACAGATCCGCGTGACGGACATCTACGGCGCGCCGCAGGTGGCCGAGCGCATCGGGTCCCAGCTTGGACCCGACTACGTCGCGCAGGACTGGACCGAGATGAACCGGTCGCTGTTTTCGGCGCTCGGACTGGAGAAGATGGCGATTTCGATCACCATCGGTCTGATCGTCATGGTGGCGGCGCTCAATATCGTGGCGTCGCTGGTGCTGCTGGTGATGGAGAAGAGCCGCGACATCGCGATCCTGAAGACGATGGGCACGTCATCGGGCGTCGTGATGCGCATCTTCATGTTGCAGGGGCTGGTGATCGGCCTGGTGGGGACCGCGGTTGGCGCAGCCGGCGGCCTGGTCTTGGCGGAGGTTGCGGATCGCTACAAGCTCATCCGGATTCCTGCCGACGTCTACCAGGTGTCCTACGTGCCGTTCGTGGTCCAGCCGCTGGACTTCGCGCTCGTCGTGGTGTCGGCGGTCGTGATCTGCTTCCTGGCCACGCTCTATCCCTCCCGGCAGGCGTCACGGCTCGACCCCGTGCAGGCCCTGCGCTACGAGTAGCCTGCCGTGGCATTCCTCTCCGTCGCGGGTTTGTCGAAAAGCTACACCGTGGCGGAGCAGCGCCTCCAGGTGCTGCGTGATGTCTCGTGCGATGTGGCCCAGGGTGAAATGGTGGCAATTGTCGGGGCGTCCGGTGTGGGCAAAAGCACGCTGCTGCACCTGCTGGGAGGACTCGACCGGCCGGACGCGGGCCGGATTCAGGTGGGAGATGCGGACCTGATGGCCATGCCTGACCCGGCACTGGTGGCCTACCGGAACCGGCACGTGGGCTTCGTCTTCCAATTTCATCACCTGCTGCCCGAATTCAGCGCGGTCGAGAACGCCGAGATGCCGATGCGTATTGCACGGATGCCGCTGGGTGACGCGCGGGCGGCGGCGACGCGGCTCCTGGAACGCGTGGGCCTGGGCGAACGGCTCGGGCATCGCCCGTCCATGCTCTCGGGCGGAGAGCAGCAGCGGGTGGCGGTGGCCCGGGCGCTCATCATGAAGCCGGCGCTGCTGCTGGCCGACGAGCCGACCGGTGACCTGGACGAGGACACCGCCGACCGCCTGCACGCCCTCCTCCGGGAGATGCACGCGGAGTACGGACTGACCTCGATCATCGCCACGCACAACCCGAGACTCGCCGCCGCGTGCGACCGGGTGCTGCGGCTGCAGGACGGCCGGCTGGGCTGACGCGCCGCGACGTTCCATTCGCACTGGTGCCCTTGCCGTATACTCAGTCCAGAGATGCGCGTCACGCGCATACCTCTCCCAAGGCGGGCCGGATGTTCGAACGGTATACGGAACGTGCGCGTCGGGTTCTCTTCTTCGCCCGCTATGAAGCGAGCCAGCTGGGCAGTATTTCCATTGAGACGGAACATCTCCTGCTCGGCCTGATCCGCGAGGGCAAGGGGCTGACGAGCCGTCTGTTCGCCCGGTCGCACCTCTCGCTGGAAAACATCCGGAAGGAAATCGAGGGCCGGACCGTGTTCCGGGAGAAGGTCTCGACGTCGGTCGAGATTCCGTTTTCCGCCGAGACCAAGCGTGTGCTGCAGTTCGCGGCCGAGGAAGCCGACCGCCTGCTGCACAACTACATCGGCACGGAGCACCTTCTGCTGGGCATCCTCCGCGAGGAACGGTCCGTGGCGGCCAGCATCCTGATGGAGAAGGGGATGCGCCTGCACGCGGTCCGCGAGGACATCGTCCAGCTCCTGAACGAGAAGTCCACGCAGACGCGCGTCAAGGAAACGCCGCTCCTCGCCGAGTTCAGCCGTGACCTGACGGATGCGGCGATGAAGAACGTGCTGGACCCGCTGGTCGGCCGGAGCCATGAGCTGGAGCGCGTGCAGCAGGTGCTGTGCCGCCGGACGAAGAACAACGCCGTGCTCATCGGCGAGCCTGGTGTGGGGAAGACTGCCATCGTCGAGGGATTGGCGCAGAAGATCGTCTACGGAGACGTGCCGCACTTCCTGGCGGACAAGCGCATCCTCGCGCTGGATATCTCGCTCATCGTGGCCGGTACGAAGTACCGCGGTCAGTTCGAGGAACGGCTCAAGGCGATCATGAAGGAGCTGGTCGAGAGCCCGAATATCATCGTGTTCATCGACGAGCTGCACACGCTGGTCGGCGCCGGGTCCGCGGAAGGGTCGCTGGATGCCGCCAATATCCTCAAGCCGGCGCTGTCGCGCGGCGAGATCCGCTGTATCGGTGCCACGACGCCGGCCGAGTACCGCAGGTACATCGAGAAGGATCGATCCCTCGAACGGCGCTTCCAGGCGATCAAGGTCGAGCCGCCCGCCGAGAAGGAGACGATCGCGATCCTGCTCGGTGTGAAGGACCGCTACGAGCAGTTTCACCATGTGGAGTACACGCCGGAGGCCATCGAGGCGGCGGTGTACCAGTCCAGCCGGTACATTACGGATCGGTTCCTGCCGGACAAGGCGATCGATCTGCTGGACGAGGCGGGGGCGCGTGCGAAGCTGAAGGAGGCCTCTTACAGCGACGAGTTCGGCGAGATCAACAAGAGCATCCGCGTCGCGGTCGAGCAGATGGAAAACGCTGTCTCGCAGAAGGACTTCGAGAAGGCGCAGTTCTACAAGGAGCAGGAAGCGTCGGCCCGCGAGAGTCTGCAGTTCGTGCGCGAGAAGTTCGACGTGAAGTCGAGCGCCAGGAAGGTCCTCGTCTCGAGAGGCGATATCGACGAGGTCGTGTCGAAATGGACCGGCGTACCGATGACGTCGATCAATCAGGACGAAAGCGACAAGCTGCTCCGGATGGAGGCCGACCTCCACAAGCGGGTCATCAGCCAGGAGAAGGCCATCTCGGCCGTCTCCCGCGCGATTCGCCGGTCGCGCGCCGGGCTGAAGAATCCCACCCGCCCCGTCGGCAGCTTCGTGTTCCTCGGGCCGACCGGCGTGGGCAAGACGGAACTGGCGCGCGCGCTGGCGCAGTTCCTGTTCGGCAGCGACCACGCGCTCATCCGCTTCGACATGTCCGAGTACATGGAGAAGCACTCGGTGTCGAAGCTCATCGGGTCGCCGCCCGGATACGTAGGTCACGAGGAAGGGGGGCAACTCACCGAAAAGGTGAAGCGAAACCCCTACTGCGTGGTGCTGCTCGACGAGATCGAGAAGGCCCACCCGGACATCTTCAATATCCTGCTGCAGGTGTTTGAGGACGGTCACCTGACCGACGGCCTGGGGAATCGCGTCAACTTCAAGAACGCGATCATCATCATGACGTCCAATATCGGCGCGCGCTTCATTGAGAAGAAGGCGTCGATGGGGTTCCAGGCCGGCGACGTCGCCGATATCGCGAAGAACGTCAACGACATGGTGCTCGGCGAGGTCAAGCGGACCTTCAACCCCGAGTTCATCAACCGGATTGACGAGCTGATCGTCTTCGAGGCGCTGACCGACGACGACCTGCGCCGGATTACCACGATGCTCGTCGAGCAGCTCAACGCCAACCTGGCGGACCGGCAGATGTCGATTCGGGTGACCGCCGAGGTGGTCGACTGGATCATCGATGTCACCTGCAAGGACCGGTCATATGGGGCCCGGCCACTTCGGCGGGCTATTCAGCGGCACATCGAGGACCCGCTCTCCGAGGAACTGATCCGGGGAAATCTCCGGGGCGGGGAGGTCGAGGTCTACCTGGAGGCCGGGCGGATTGCCTACCGGCCGGCCGTGGAGCTGGTGGGCGGCCCCCAGCTTTCCTGAACGGAACCGTCGCCGTCATGGATCGCCAGCAATAGCGTCCTTCCGGCTGCCCGGCCGGGTCAGGCGTCTAAGTTCCTGTAGACTCAGATGATCGTGTTGCGAACAACGTCGCGTCCTCTGCGCCATGGGCTGCTGCTGGCCCTGCTGGGTCTTGGGTGGCTGGCCGTGCCGGCCGTCGCCCAGACGCCCGCCGCCGCGGTCCCGCGACTCTGTGGCACACCCATTCCCCCGCCGGCCAAGCTGCCGCCGGATGGGTCGGGCCCCGTGATCTACTTCCTCGGCCCGTGTTTCGAGAAGCAGGGCAATGTCTCGGCTGTGGAAGGCCAGACTTACCTCTATTACATCCACACCAAGCCCAGCCGGCCGTCCCTGGACGAATGGCAGCCGTACGACGAGGCGGCGCTCCAGTCCCTGCAGGACGACTTCAAGCGTCTCTGGGCCACCAGCTTTCTCGAGGACCTGTCCATCGAGACCGAAGACTACGCCTTCACCAACGGCGTGGTCGGCAAGCTCATCACCTACCAGATGGAGGAGCGTGAGCGGGTCAAGATGATCGACTATCAGGGCTCGAAGCTGGTGGAGCGTACGAAGATCGACGAGAAGCTGCGGGAATTGAACGTGGCGATCCCCACGGACTCCTTCAGGGACGACGCCAAGATCCGCCGTGCCGAGAGCGTCATCCGCAGCTTCATGGCCGACAAGGGCCACAACAACGCCGAGGTCTCGCACACCGTCGTCCCGATCGATGGCGGACCGAAGCTCGTGAAGGTGGTGTTCAACGTCACCGAAGGACCGAAGGTCAAGATCAGCCGGGTTGAGTTCGTGGGGAACTCCGCCGTATCTGACGGGACGCTCCGGAAGAAGATGAAGACCAATAAGGGCCGGAAATGGTGGTCCTTCATCAGCGGTGCCGGGACGTTCAAGGCGGACAAGTACGAAGAGGACGCGGAGCGCGTCGGGCAGTACTACCGCAACCAGGGATTCGTGCAGGCGCGCATCGGGGCGCCGGAACTGAAGACCCTGCGGGATACGCCTGACCAGAAGACCCGGTGGATCGAGTTGCGCATTCCGGTAACGGAGGGCCCGCGCTTCCGGGTCGGGGACGTGAAGTTCGACGGCAATACCATCGTCAAGACCGAAGGACTGGGTCCACTCTTCAAGCTGACGCAGGGCGAGTACTACAACGAAGAGTCGGTCCGGAAGGGCCTGGAAAAGGCCCGTGAAATCTACGGGTCGGTCGGGTACTGGGAGTTCACGGGCTATCCGGACACGACGCCGCGCGACACCGGCATCGGGGATCTCCCGGGGCAGGTGCCCGCGGTCCTCTCCGCCGTTCCGCCCACGACCAATCCGATCGTGGACGTGACGATGCGGATGCAGGAAGGCAAGCAGTACTTCGTCAACAAGATCACGTTCACCGGCAACACGACGACCCGCGACAACGTGATCCGCCGTGAGGTGCAGCTCGCGGAAGGCGGTGTGTTCAACACCGAGTCGCTGAAATACAGCGTACGCCGCCTGAATCAGCTGGGCTACTTCAAGCAGCTTGACGAGCAGAAGGCCATCGACGTCCAGAAGACCGCCGGGAAGGACAACACCGTTGACCTGACCCTGAAGCTGGAAGAACAGAACCGGAACCAGATCTCCTTCGGCGCCGGGATGTCGCAGTTCGAGGGGTTCTTCGGTCAGTTGTCGTTCCAGACCTCGAACTTCCTCGGCCGGGGCGAGAGCCTGACCGTGTCGATGACGGCCGGGTCGCGGTCGCAGAACTACCAGATTGCGTTCACGGAGCCCTTCCTCTTCGACCGGAACCTGACGGCCGGCTTCGACATCTACAAGCGGAACCTGCAGTACATCTCGCAGTTCACGCAGGCGTCGACGGGCGGCAATACGACGTTCGGATTTCCGGTGGGAGCGTTCAGCCGAACGTTCTTCAACTACAGCTACGAGCAGGTCAACGTGCAGGACCTGAACGAGGCATTCTTTGACCAGTCCTGCCTGCTGCTGGAACGGGGTTGCGCCGAGGTCTCGCTGAAGAACCTGAGCTCCGCCCAGTCGCTGATCCTGCAGCGCAACCCGTACCTGTACGATTCGCTCCTGGTCGGGCAGGCCGGCAAGCGGACGATCAGCAAGATCACCCCGAGTTTCGTCCACAACACCGTGGATAATCCGATCTTCCCGAACCGCGGCAAGCGCCTCACGGCCTCGCTCGACCTCGCGGGCGTCGGCGGCAATACGAAGTATGTGAAGCCGACGGTCGAGGCCGCCTTCTTCAAGCAGCACCTCCGGCGGACCTCGTTCGGCGCTCGCGCCCAGTTGCAGTACATCCGGCCCTACGGGGCGAGCCCGCTGCCGATCTTCGAGCGCATTGTCCTGGGCGGCGAGTACACAATCCGCGGGTTCGACATCCGGACGATCGGGCCGTCGGCGCCAGGCAATCCGAACCTCATCCTGGGCGGCAACAAGAGTCTCGTGTTCAACGCCGAATACCTGATCTCGATCGCCGGTCCGGTCCGGCTGATTCTCTTCTATGACGCCGGCCAGGTCCGGGACATCGGCCAGTCCTTCGGGATGAAGGAGGACCTCACGCGGCAGGAGTTCCCCTCGGCGCCACTGCTGTTTGACCCCTTCGCGAATTCGGGCCTGGTCGACCCGAATGCACCTGGCCCCCGCACCGTGGTGATCGGGCAGACCAGTGCATTCAAGACATCGACCGGCGCCGAGATCCGTTTCTTCATGCCGGTGCTCAACGTGCCGTTCCGGCTGATCTTCGCGGCGAATCCGCAGCGGGCCGGCGTGCTCAGCAACAGCCTCCGTCCGGCGAAGGAGTTCCTCTTCCGGTTCGCGGTGGGTTCAACCTTCTAGGAGCCTTGGTGATGGTGTCTTGCGTAAGCCGGTCCTGGCGGGTTGTGGGTGCATGCGTCCTGCTGGCCGGGTCGTCCGGTCTGGTCGCGTGTGGCGGCGCGAACAACCTCGCGCCCCCGATTGGGGCGACCCCGCTTCCGGTGACAGAGGTCTTCGAGGATGCCCTCGCGACGAACGGGGCGCGGACCTATCCCTTCGTGGCACAGGCGGGCGGGACGGTGACGGTGACTCTCAACTCCATCGATCCGGCTGTGGTGGTAGGGCTGAGCCTCGGGACCTGGAACGGGATCGCCTGCCAGATTGTGATTGCCAACGACAAGGCGGTCTCCGGTACCGTGGTAACGGGGACGGCCGCGGCCATCGGGAACCTGTGCGCCCGTATCTACGACATTGGCGAGGTTACCGGGACCGCTAACTACAAGATCAGCGTCTTCCACCCCTGACCCGCGTTGGGTTCCTGGCGGCATTTGCGGTAAAATTCGACGTTTTCCTCTGTAACGAAAGGACTGAAGGGTATGACTGTTTTGACGATTGCCGGCCTCCGCCGGGCCGTGACCGTCTCCGTGCTGGCTGCCGCATTCGTCGCGCCGGCCCTTGCCCAGACGGCGCCGAAGCCGGCCGCACCGGCGGCTCCGAAGGCTGCCGCGCCAGCCGCACCGAAGCCCGCGCCGGCGCCGGCGGCTGCCCCTGCACCCGCGGCCCCCGTGGTGCCGTTCCCGGACGGCGCGAAGCTGGCCTTTATCGACATCCAGCGCATCATCGCGGAGTCGAAGGAGGGGCAGTCGGCGTCAAACAAGGTCAAGGCGCTCAACGACAGGAAGGTCACCGAGCTGAGCGACCGGAACAAGTCGCTCCAGAGCGACCAGCAGAAGCTGGCGTCCGGCGCCGGCGTGCTGAGCGACGCGGCCCGTGAGGACCTGCAGCGGAAGATCGAGCGTCAGAACACGGACATCGAGCGCGCCACGCAGGACGCGCAGAAGGAACTGCAAGACCTGCAGCAGGCCCTGCAGTTGGAGTTCCAGCGCAAGCTGAATCCCGTGCTTGCCGAGTTGGCCCAGGAGAAGGGCCTCCACCTCGTCTTCTCCGCGGGTGACGCGGGACTGGCCTGGGCGCATGCCGGTCTGGACCTCACCGTCGACGTCATCAAGAAGTTCGACGCGAAGAAGTAGGTGGCGGCCGATCTCCAGCCCCTGCTTGATCGCATCGTCCATCGCTATCCCTCTCCGCTGATCGACGCGGTCGCCGAACACGCACCCGGCGCCCGTGTCGTGGCGATCAAGAACGTCACGATCAACGAAGACTTCTTCCCGGGGCACTATCCCGGGCAGCCGTTGATGCCGGCCGTCCTCATGATTGAGACGCTGACGCAGGTGGCGGCCATGCTCGTGCTCGATCGGGAGGACGCCCCCCCGCACGCCCGGGTATGGCTGCGTGGCGTGAACGGCGCCCGATTCCGTCGTCAGGTCGTACCGGGCGATCAGCTGCGCCTTGAGGTATCGGCGGGCCGGCGCCGGTCGCGGCTGGCCAAGGTGGATGCGCGGGCGCTCGTTGGTGAGCATGTGGTCGCCGAGGCGGAGTTGCTCCTGGCAATCGACCCGGGGGCGGCCTTCATCCACCCGATGGCCAGCGTGCATCCGGGGGCGAGCGTGGGCGAGGGCTCGGTCATCGAGGCTCATGCCGTGGTGGGCCCCGAGGTCACCATCGGCCGCGGGTGCCGGATCGGCGCGTCTGCCGTGATTGGTGGCTGGACGGACATCGGTGACGGGACACACGTGTTCCCCATGGCGTCGATCGGCATGGCGCCGCAGGATTTGAAATACCAGGGTGAGCGCACGCGCCTCGTCATTGGCCGGCAGAACACCTTCCGCGAGTTTGTCACCATCAACCGGGGCACGGGCGGTGGCGGAGGAGCGACGCGCATCGGCGACGGCAACCTCTTCATGGCCTATGTGCACGTGGCGCACGATTGCACGGTGGGCCATTACACGATCTTCGGACCGCACGCGACGCTTGGCGGGCACGTAACGGTCGAGGACTTTGCCAATATCAGCGCCGGGTCCGCCGTGCATCAGTTCTGCCGCGTGGGCCGTCACGCGTTCATCGGTGGCTATTCGGTGGTGACCAAGGACGCCCTGCCGTTCGCGCGTACCATCGGCAGCCGTCCCGCGCGCATCTTCGGCGTGAACGGGATCGGCCTCTCGCGCCGCGGGTTCACGCAGGACCGGATCATCCAGCTCAAACGGGCGTACCGGTATCTGATGCAGTCGAAGCTCAACACGACGCGGGCCCTGAAGGCGATCGCCGGAGACCCCTCGCTGCACGATCCCGAGGTGGCCTACCTGCTCGACTTCATCCGGTCGTCAGAGAGGGGCGTGATTCTGCGCCGCCCGAGCCGCCGCGGCGACGAGATTGTGGCCGACGAGTAATGCCATGCGGCTCGGCCTGATTGCCGGCAACGGCCGGTTCCCGTTTCTTGTGCTGGACGCCGCCAGGGCGCTGGGCCATGAGGTGACGGTGGTCGCGGCCCGCGAGGAGGCTTCTCCCGAACTGGAAGCGGCGGCAGCGAAGGCCGGCGCGACGTTTCACTCGGTCTCGCTCGGTGAACTCGGCAAGTGCATCAAGCTGTTGAAGGCGGCTGGCGCGACCAAGGCCGTGATGGCCGGCCAGGTCAAGCACACCAAGATCTTTGCCGGTGGCATCGTGCCGGATCTGACCATGCTCTCGCTGCTGGTGAAGCTCACCTCGCGCAATACCGATGGCATCCTCGGGGCAGTCGCGGCCGTGCTGGCCGACCAGGGGATTGAGCTGGTGGACTCCACGTCGCTGCTGACGCCGCTCCTGGCCGGGCCTGGTGTCCTCACCGCACGCGCGCCGTCCTCGGACGAGCGCCGGGACCTGGAGTTCGGCTGCAGCCGTGCCGACGCGCTGGCGGGTGCGGATGTCGGCCAGACCTTGGTGGTGAAGGACCGCGCGGTGGTCGCGGTCGAGGCGATGGAAGGCACCGATGCCGTCATTGCACGTGCCGGTCAGTTGGCAGGTCCCGGCACCCGGGTCATCAAGGTGGCGAAGCCGAACCAGGACATGCGCTTCGATGTGCCGGTCGTGGGCGTCGCGACCGTCGATGCCATGCGCGCGGCGGGTGCGACGGCGTTGTCGGTGGACGCCGGCCGCACGCTCCTCATGGACGGCCCGCTGGTCGTGCAGGCCGCCGATGCCGCCGGTATCACCATCGTGGGACGCACGGTCGCCCTGCCCGATAGGGTCCGGAAGGCAGCGCCGGCGGGGGACGGGTCCTATGAGTATTGAGACGGGCCTGTGACGCGCGTGCGGGTCGGCGTGATCGGTGTCGGGCACCTCGGGCAGCACCATGCGCGGTTGCTGGCGGCGATGCCGGGCGTCGAGTTGGCCGGTGTGGTGGATTACGATGCCGAACGGGCGGCCCTCGTCGCCGGGCGGTGCGGCACGACAGCGTTCACGGTTCCGGAGGCGCTGTTCGATCGCGTCGATGCCGTGACGGTGGCGACCCCGACGACGGCGCACCTGTCGGCGGCCGTGCCGTTCCTCAGGCGCGGGCTGGGCGTACTTGTAGAAAAGCCGATTGCGGCCTCCTTGGCCGAGGCCGACGAGTTGATCCGGGAGGCAGCCGGCGGGAAGGCGATTCTGGCGGCCGGGCACACCGAACGGTTCAATCCGGCTGTGACCGCCGCGTGGCCGCTGGTGCACGAGCCCCGCTTCGTCGAGGTGCACCGGTTGGGTGTGTTCCCGGATCGCAGCCTCGACATCGACGTGATTTTCGATCTGATGATTCACGACTTCGACCTGCTGCTGGCCAGTGTCGGGTCGGAGGTGGTCTCGATCGAAGCGGTGGGCGTCGCCGTGCTGACCGCCCGCACCGACATCGCGAACGTCCGTCTCCGCTTCGCGTCCGGATGCATCGCCAACCTGACGGCGAGTCGCATCAGCCGCGACCGGGTGAGGAAGATCCGTTATTTTCAGCAGGATGCCTACGTGTCGATCGACTGTGCCGCGCGCGAGGTGGAGGTGTACCGCCTGGAGCCTGAGGACGGACGGCGCGTGATTCGCGGTGGCGCCATCAATGTGCAGGACGCCGAGCCGCTCGCCCTGGAACTGGCGGACTTCGTGGAGGCGGTCCGGTTGCGCCGGCAGCCTCGTGTGACGGGTGAGGACGGCCGTCGGGCGCTGGCGCTGGCCGAGCGCGTGAGCGCGGAAATGCAGCGGGGGCTCTGATGGGTTCGACGATGTGGGACGACTGGACCGCGCGGGTCGCCGAGGGCGGCGTGCTGTCCGACGAGGAACTGCGCGAGGCAGCGGCCTCGTCAGACATTTTGTTGATCGGGATGCTGGCCGATGCCGCCAGGCGGGCACAGCGGGGGCGCGCCGTGACGTTCGTGCGAGTTGCCGTGGTGGAGGCAGGAGCCGGGGTGACGCCGGAGCTTCTCGGTGGTGCGCGGGAGGTTCGGCTGGGCGGCGAGTACCCTGGGGTTGAGGACGCGTGCCGCCAGGTGGCAGGCCTGCGCGCCGGCGTGGGGGCCGTTCCGATGTCGGCATGGTCGCTGGCGGATATCGAAGCCGCTGACGGGAGTGGGCTGACAGCCGCGCTGGCACGGCTGCGTGCAGCCGGACTGGATCTGGTGGCTGAAGCGCCGATGGACCGGCTCCTCGCGCCGGAGAGGGCCGTGGCGGCGATGGCTGACGCCGGCTTTCCGTCGGTGCGGCTGACCGTCGACAAGGCCGGCGCGGAGGACCGGCTGGCGCTTGTGCTGAAGGCCCGTGCGGCGTGCACCGCTGGTCCGGTGGCTGCCTTCCATCCGTTGCCGCTGGTGCTCAACCCCTTCCGGCCGACCACCGGGTACGAGGATGTGCGCAGCGTGGCGTTGGCCCGCCTGGCCCTGCCGGCCACGGCGTCCGTCCAGGTGGACTGGCCGCGGTATGGCCCGAAGCTGGCGCAGGTCGCCCTGGCCTTTGGCGCGGATGATGTCTACGGGGCGCCAGCCGGTGAGGCCGCCCCCGATGGTCCACGCCGGGCGCCGCTCCTGGAGCTTCGCCGACATATCGAGGCGGCGGGATTCGACGCCGTAGAGCGTGATGGCTGTTTCCGGACGCTGATCTCGTCGGGCACCGTCGGCGCATGAGCCCGGCCCAGCCACCCCGTCCGATTCGCATCGGCGCGGTGTCCTATCTGAACGCGAGGCCGCTGACCTGGGCCCTTCATCGTCAGCCGGATCGGTGGGACGTGCGCTACGACCTCCCGTCAGCGTGCGCCAGACTCCTGCATGCGGGAGAGGTCGATCTGGGGCTGATTCCGTCCGTCGAGTATCTGGAGCGTCCGGACTACCGCCTCGTTCCCGGCGTGGGGATCGGCTCGCGCGGGGCGGTCCGGTCGGTGGCGCTCTATACCCGGCGGGAGATCGGCGACGTTCGTTCGATCGCCCTCGACACCAGTTCGCGGACGTCGGTCGCGCTGGTCAGGGTGCTGTGCGCCAGACGCTTCGGGATCCATCCGGACTTCCAGCCCCATTACCCGGCCCTCGAGGCGATGCTGGCGTCCGCCGACGCGGCGCTCCTGATCGGTGACCCGGCACTCGAGCTGGATCCGGCCGAATACGGCGTCCGGAAGATCGACCTCGGAACGGAATGGACCGCGCTGACCGGGCTTCCGTTTGTCTACGCGGCGTGGTCGGGGCGGCCGGACGTGCTCGACGAGTCCGGCGTGCAGGCGCTCCAGGACGCACAGGCGGCCGGGGTCGCCGATTCGGCCGTGATTGCCGCCGAATACGCGCAGGGACGGCCGGGCATCCAGGCCCTGGCCGAGTCGTACCTCAGGGATAATGTGCAGTACGCGATGGGACCGGACGAGACGGTCGGCCTGCAGCTCTTTCTCGACTGGGCCGCTGAGCTCGGCATCGGGCCGGCCCGCCGCGCCGTGACCTTCTACTGACCATGATCGACGCACTGGCCGGGAAAGTACTGGCGGGAGGGCGGCTGGACGCCGACGAGGCGCTCCTGATGTACCGGGACGCGCCGCTGCACGTACTCGGGCGTCTGGCGCATGCCGTGCGCCAGCGCCGCCACCCTGACCCGGTCGTCACCTACATCATCGACCGGAACGTCAACTACACGAACATCTGCATCGCGAAGTGCAACTTCTGTGCGTTTTACCGGGACGTGGGCGCCGCCGACGGGTACGTCCTCGGGTTCGACGAAATCTTCCGGAAGATCGACGAGACGCTCGCGGTCGGGGGCGAACAGCTTCTGATTCAGGGCGGTCACAACCCGGACCTGCCCATCGAGTGGTACGAGGATCTGTTCCGCGCGATCAAGGGTCGCTACCCGGCGTTCAAGCTGCATGCGCTGTCGCCGCCAGAAGTGCTGCACATCTCCAGGCTGTCGAAGTTGACGGTGCCGGTGGTCATCGATCGGCTGATTGCCGCGGGGCTCGACAGCATTCCCGGCGGCGGAGCCGAGATTCTGGTCGACCGGGTGCGGGAGCACCTGCACTGCCACACCAAGGCGAGTGCCGACGAATGGATCGACGTAATGCGGCAGGCGCACCGCGCCGGCCTGCGGACCACCGCGACCATGATGTACGGGACGGTCGATACGCTTGAGGACCGGATCACGCACCTGCTGCGGTTGAGAGACCTGCAGGACGAGACCGGCGGCTTCACCGCGTTCATCACGTGGAGCTTTCAGCCTGAGCACACCGAGCGCGGTGGCACGGAGGCAACCGGCGTGGAGTACCTGCGGACGCTGGCCACGGCGCGCCTTGTCCTCGACAACGTCGACAACCTGCAGGCGTCGTGGGTCACGCAGGGCGGGAAGGTGGGGCAGATCAGCCTGACCTTCGGCGCCAACGACATGGGGAGCGTGATGATCGAGGAGAACGTCGTGCGCGCGGCCGGTGCGGCCTACTGCATGGACGAACTCGAGATCGTGCGCAACGTCGAGGACGCGGGCTTTACGGCCAAGCGCCGGAACATGCACTACGAACTGCTGGGCGACCCGGTTGTGCGGCTGCGCGATGTGCCGCGCATGCTGTCGCTGGCGACTGCCCGGGAAGACGGCGATGACTCCAGGCCCGAGGAACTGTCGCGGTATCAGGCCAGGAGCCGCCAGGAGAAGGAGCGGCGCGCGGTCTCCCCTCCCTCATGATGGTGATCGAGGGTACTTGGCTGCTGACCATGACGGGGCCACCAGTCAGGCGCGGACGCCTTGCGGTGGAGGCGGGCCGCATCGTGGCCATGGGCGCGGAACTGGCGGACCGCCAGGCGGATCAGGTCATCGACGGTGTCATCCTTCCAGGCCTCGTCAACGCGCACACCCATCTCGAGCTGTCGTACCTGAAGGGCACCGTGCCGCCGGCCGAGACCTTTGCGGCGTGGGTATCCCGCGTGATGGCTCTGCGGCGTGCCCGCAACGAGGATACCGATCCCGTCGTGGCCGTGGCCGCGCGCGAGGCCGCGCGTCAGATCCACGCCACGGGCACCGCGGTGGTCGGGGATATCAGCAACACGCTGCGCACGCCGGCGATTCTTGGGGAGGAGCGCCTCAACGGGGTCGTGTTTCACGAGCTGCTGGGGTTCGGTCCGGCCGATCGGAGGGCGCAGGTGAGGGCCGCCCGGGAGCGAGTGGACCAGGTATCTCTGCCAGGCGTCCGCGTGTCACTGGCCGCGCACGCGCCGTATTCGGTGTCGCCAGCCCTCTTCGCGGCGTTGCGTGAAGATCTGGACGCGCATCCCGGTGATGTGTCGACGGTGCACGTCGCCGAAGGGGCCGAAGAGGTGGAGTTCGTCCGCACGGGCCAGGGGCCCTGGCGTGGGCTGCTGGATGGGCTCGGCGTCTGGAATCCTGAGTGGGAAGCACCGGGCACGTCACCAATCGCCTATCTGGACGACATGGGGGTGTTCAACGGACGCGTGCTGGCCGTGCATGGGGTCCAGGTGGATGGGCCGGACCTGGCCAGGTTGCGGGCGAGTGGCACGACCCTCGTCTCGTGTCCACGAAGCAATCGACGGGTGGGGGCGGGCTCGCCGCCGATCGACGCCTTCTACGCGTCGCACGTCCGTGTGGCGTTCGGCACCGACAGCCTGGCGAGCGCCCCGGATCTGAACCTGTTCAACGAACTGGCCGAGGCCCGGCGGCTCGCCCCGCGCGTGCCCGCCCGCTGGCTCCTTGAGAGCGCCACGCTGATCGGGGCCGCGGCCCTCGGCTCTGCGGCCGACTTCGGGAGTATCGACGTGGGGAAGCGCGCAGCGTTGCTGGCCGTGCGGATGCCGGACGCCGCGGACCCCGAGGAATTCCTGGTGAGCGGCGTGGACCCTTCGCGCGTGGTGTGGGTGCGCACCGATGGCTAAGGTCGCCACCTACCTGTCATTCGTCCGGGTCAGTCACACCGTGTTCGCGCTGCCGTTCGCGTTGACCGGTGCGCTCCTGGCCTGGCGGACGCACCCGTTCGAGTGGCGGCAGGTCATCTGGATCCTGGTCGCCATGGTGGCGGCCAGAAGTGCGGCGATGGGCTTCAACAGATTGGTAGACGCCAGATTCGACGCGCTGAATCCTCGTACGGCGAATCGTGAACTGCCACGCGGCTCCATGCGTACGAGCGAAGCCGTTGCGTTCGTCGTCGTGGCATCGGTGCTCTTCGTCTACGTGGCATTTCAGCTCGGGCCGCTCTGCGGCTGGCTTTCCCCGGTGGCCTTGGTGATTGTGTTCTGGTATTCGCTGGCCAAGCGCTATACCGCCTACACCCAGTTGTTCCTGGGGCTCGCCATGGCCGTGGCGCCGGTCGGCGGGTGGCTGGCGGCCGGTGGCCAGTCCGGCTGGGAGCCCTGGCTGCTGGCGCTGGCCATCGGGCTCTGGGTTGGCGGCTTTGACATTCTCTACGCCTGCCAGGATCTGGACTTCGACCGTGCGCAAGGGCTCCGATCAATACCGGCGCGCTTTGGCGTGGGCCGGTCGATCCTCCTGTCGCGCGTGATGCATGCCGCGACGGTGCTGGTGATGGCGGCCCTGCAGTGGGCGGCGGGCCTGCCAGTCGCGTACTTCGGAGGCGTGGCGATCGTAGCAGTGCTGCTGACGTTCGAGCAGTCGCTTGTGAGCGCAGACGATCTCTCGCAGGTAAAACGCGCGTTCGACTTGAACGGATGGGTCGGCATCGCCTACTTCGCCTGCACCGCGGCCTCGCTGTGGCTGGCCAGCTAGTCAATCAACCACGCATGACGACCCGGCCCACTGTCAGACCCACTGTCCCACTCGAGAAGTCACCGGAGCGCATTTCCGGCATGTTCGACGCGATTGCGCCGCGCTACGACCTGCTTAATCGTGTGCTGAGCGCCGGCATCGATCGCTACTGGCGGGCACGCGCGATCAGGTCGCTCGCGATGCCGCCGGGTGCCGTGCTGCTCGACGTGTGCTGCGGCACTGCGGATGTTGGACTGCAGGCGCGGGCCGCTGGAGCCGTGGACCGCGTGGTGGGTGTGGACTTCGCGGGCGCGATGCTGCGGATCGGCCACGCGAAGGTTCTCCGCGCCGCTGAGTCGGGCCGGATCAGTCTCCTGAGGGGAGACGCGACACGCCTGCCCTCGGCATCGGGCAGCGTCGACGGCGTGACCGTGGCCTTCGGCATTCGCAACGTGCAGCGGCCCGAGGCCGCGTGCTGCGAGATGGCCCGGGTCCTGAAACCGGGCGGGCGTCTCGCGATCCTCGAGTTCGGTGAGCCGATCGTGCCGGCTCTGGCGGTGCTCTACCGGTGGTACTTCCGCAACGTGCTTCCCCTGATCGGCCGGCTGGTCTCGGGCCACGGTGTCGCCTATTCATATCTCCCGGCGTCCGTGTCGACGTTCCCGTCCCCGGAGGTGTTCTCCGGGATGCTGCGTGATGCCGGCTTCGTGGACGTGCGGGCAGTCCCTTTGACGCTGGGCATCGTCTATCTCTATACAGCGTGCGTGCCGACGCCCCTGCAGGGTGTCACCGAGGTGTCACAGGGACGCGGCTCGACCCGGGACTTATAATTTTCCAGTCACCAGTGATCCGATTCGATATCGACGAGCGCTATCTGGACGAGGCGGAGGTGGGCACCGCCGTCTCCCGGCGCGAGTCCATCCTGATGTCGGTCGTGCTGCACGGCGTGCTGCTGCTGGCCATCCTGTTCGCGCCAGATCTGCCCGTCTTCCAGCCGAGCCCGGAGGAACTGCAGCGCAGACAGGCCGCGCAGGCCTCGGCCGAGGCGAAGCAACGGGAGAACCGGACCTTTGTGTTCGTGAAGCCGCAGGCCGACCTGGAGGCCCGCAGGGCGCCTGAACGGGCAGAGCTCTCGGATAAGAATCGACGTGCGCAGGCGCCGGCTGTGGCCCCGCAGCCGGCCAATCCCCTTCCGTACGCAACAGGTACGACCACGAATCGGGTCGAGGATGCCAAGGTGGCCCGGGGCGTGCCAAATCAGCCGCCAGCCCCGGAGTCGTCGCCTGATGCTGGTGCCGAGGCGGATACCCAGCGACAACTGCCGAAGGCGGACACGGGCTATGCGCGCCCGCGCCAGCCTGTCGGCCGCCTGGCCGGAGGGAGTCCGCTTGGCGACGCGCTCAGGAATCTCGAGCGCTACGTGCAGGATGGGTCCTTCGACAACCCGCAGGGTGGGGCGGGGCAGCCGGGCGCGGCGATCCAGTTCGATACCAAGGGCGTCGAGTTCGGTCCCTGGATCAGGCGCTTTGTCGGCCAGGTGAAGCGCAACTGGTTCGTGCCGAACGCTGCATGGCTGCTCAAGGGACGCGTGGTGCTGCAGTTCAACATCCATAAGGACGGCCATATCACGGACATCAGTGTCGTGGCGCCGTCGGAGGTGGAGGCCTTCAACAAGGCGGCCTTCAATGCCATCCTGACGTCGAACCCCACCGAGCCGCTGCCGCCGGAATACCCGACCGAGAAGGCGCTCTTCACGGTGACCTTCTACTACAACGAAGAACCGCTAAACTGAGAGTCGCCGCACTGAGAGCGACTGCACTGAGAGCCACGACCTGATGCCCACTCGCACCGAGCAGCTCGGCCTCATCATGGTGCTGGCCTGTCTCGCCGTGTACGTCTTCCTTCGAGGGTAGCAGTCCGTGGTGCCAGCCGTGTCCGGGCCCGTTGTCGCCGTATTGGGCCCGACCGCCTCCGGCAAGAGTGCGCTTGGCCTGGCGCTGGCGGAGCGGCTCGGGGGCGAGATCATCAACTGCGACTCCACCGCCGTGTACCGCGGGTTCGACATCGGCACCGACAAGGTTGGCTTCGATGACCGGCGGGGCATTCCGCACCATCTCATCGATGTCGCGGATCCGGCCACGCCCTACACGGCGGCGCGCTTTGCCAGAGACGCTGCCGCGTGCATCCGCGAGATTCACGCGCGGGGGCGCATCCCGTTTCTAGTGGGAGGGACGGGGTTCTACTACCGGGCCCTGACGCGGGGGCTCTTTCCAGGCCCCGCCGCGGACGAGGGGCTCCGTGTCCGGCTGAACCGCGTGGCCGACCGGCGGGGCGTGGAGGCGCTGCACCGCTGGCTGGGACGGGTGGATCCGCCCTCCGCCGCACGCGTCATGCCGCGGGACCGGATGCGGCTCGTGCGGGCGATCGAGGTGTACCTGCTGACCGGGCGGGCGCTGACCGCGCACTTCGAGGCCACCGCATCCCCGATTGCGGACTGCACGGTGGCGGCCCTGGCGCTACGGATTCCAGCGCCGCTGACGGAGGCGCGCGTGGCCCGACGGGTGGATGCACAGTTTGCCCGCGGAGTCGTGGCCGAGGTGGAGAAGTTGCTCGCGAGCGGTGTGCCGGCTGACGCGAGGCCGTTTGGTGGCCTGGTGTACCGGCAGATTCTGGAGATGCGGGCGGGGGTCCGTGACGAGTCAGCCACGCGCGCGCTCATCGTGCAGGAGAACCGGCGCTACGCGAGGCGTCAGTTGATCTGGTTTCGCAAAGAGCCTAATCTTGTGTGGATCGACGGCGCTGGCGAAGCAGCACCGACGCTGGCGTCAGCGCTCGCCATGCTTCGCGCCCGCGGCATTCCCCAGGAAGGCACCCTGACCCATGGCTCAAGCGACTGATACCAAAGCCACTGCCGCACAGCCGAACATTCAGGATGTGTTTCTGAACTACGCCCGTCGCGAACGGCTGCCGGTGGTGCTGCATCTGCTCGACGGCCGGTCGTTCGAGGCCCGCATCAAGAACTTCGACCGTTTCGCGATCATCATCGAGGCCGGTGGAGCCGACCAGCTCATCTTCAAGCACGCCATCGCGACGATTGACTCGCAGCGGTCGGCGGCGAACTACTTCTCGACGCACCATTCGTAGTAATCCGGCGGTGTTTTCCCGCGTCTTCGTCATCGTGCTCGACAGCGCCGGCGTGGGCGAGTTGCCCGATGCCGCGGCCTATGGCGACGAGGGCAGCGATACGCTTGGCAACATGGCACACGCCGTGCGGTTGCGCGTGCCGGCGCTGCGATCGCTGGGGCTCGACCGGGTGGCCCGCGTGCCGGGTGGGGAGCCCCTGGTGCCGCGCGGCGCGTTCGGCCGGATGGCGGAGGCGTCGCCGGGCAAGGACTCCGTGACCGGCCACTGGGAAATGATGGGCATCGTGCTCGACCAGCCGTTCCCTGTGTTCCCGCAGGGCTTTCCGGCCTCCGTGATGGCGGAGTTCGAGCGCCGGATCGGCCGCGGCACCATCGGGAACGTCGTGGCGTCGGGCACCGTCGTGATCGACGAGCTCGGCCCCGAGCACCTGCGGACGGGCAAGCCCATCGTCTACACGTCGGCCGACAGCGTCTTCCAGATAGCCGCCCACGAGGGGGTGATTCCCATTGCGGAGCAGTACCGGATCTGCGAGGTCGCGTTCGACCTCGTCGGGCGCGGGATGGGCGTGGGTCGCGTGATCGCCCGGCCGTTTGTCGGCGCTCCAGGTGCCTTCTCACGCACGGCGAACCGCCACGACTATGCGCTCGAACCGTTCACCGAGACGGCGCTCGACAGGCTGACCGCGGCGGCGGTGCCCGTTGTGGCCATCGGCAAAATCACGGATCTGTTTGCCGGGCGGGGCATCGGGCGTTCCCTGCATCAGGCCAACGACGGCGAGGGGATGGCGCACTTGAGCACTGCGCTCGACGAGGTGCCCCTCGGCCTGGTCTTCGCCAACCTGGTGGACTTCGACACGCAGTACGGCCATCGGAACGACGTCGCGGGGTATGCAGCAAATCTTGAACGGTTCGATGCGTGGCTCGCGCCAGCGCTGGACCGGTTGCGTGGAGACGATCTGCTGGTGATTACCGCCGACCACGGCAACGACCCCACGACGCCCAGTACGGATCACTCGCGCGAGTACGTCCCGATCTTCGCCGTAGGGCCACGCGTGCCGGCCGGTGTGGACCTGGGCACGCGTGCCACCTTCGCGGACCTGGGCCAGACCCTGGCCGCCAACTTCGGCGTGCCGGCCCTGCCGCACGGCCTCAGCTTTCTGGAGTTGCTCCATGCCCACCATTCGTGAGGCCTTGGAGATCAGGGAGCGCCAGATTCTGGCGCCAGAGGCCGCCAAGAGCGCGGAGTCCAAGGGTCGGGTGCGGCCGGAGCCGGAGGATGACGTCAGGCCTGCGTTCCAGCACGACCGAGACCGCATCATCCACTGCAAGGCGTTCCGTCGCCTGAAACACAAGACGCAGGTGTTCTTTGCGCCGGCCGGCGATCACTACCGGACGCGGCTGACACACACGCTTGAGGTGTCGCAGATTGCGCGGACCATTGCCAAGGCCCTGTGGCTGCACGAAGAACTGACCGAGGCGATCGCCCTCGGTCACGATCTCGGACACCCGCCATTCGGGCACGCGGGTGAGCGCGTGCTCGGGGATCTGGTACCCGGAGGCTTCAACCACTACGTCCAGAGCCTGCGCGTGGTGCAGCGGCTCGAAAATGACGGGCGAGGATTGAACCTGTCCTGGGAAGTGCTGGACGGCATCGCCCACCACTCAAAGGGCAAGGACGGTGCGCCGGTCGGGCTGCCGCCGGCGAAGCAGTCCGCGACGCTGGAAGGCCAGATCATGCGCGTGGCGGATCTGGTCGCCTACGTGAACCACGACATCGAGGATGCGGTGCGGGCAGGGATCCTGCACGAGGAGGATCTGCCGGCCGGCCCGGTGGCGGTGCTGGGCGGCACGTCATCAGCCCGGATCGGGCGGATGGTCCGGGACGTGGTGCAGGCCACCCAGGGTGGTGGCCTGACCGAGATCCGCATGAGCGAGCCCGTACTGCAGGCGACGCTCGCCATGCGCCGGTATCTCTTCGAGGCGGTGTACGAGAACGAGGAGGGCACGTCGGAGTTCCGGAAGGCCACCGGTATTCTGGGCGGCCTTTGGGAGAAGGTGCAGGAGCAGCCGGAGGACTTCCTGGCCGTCCGTGCCATCGAGGCCGACGGGATTGACGTGGCCACGAAGGACTTCCTGGCGGGCATGACCGACCGGTATGCGGTGGGGCTCTTCGAGCGCCTCTTCATCCCCAAGCCTTGGGTCGGTCCGGTCAGAGAGAACGTCTGATCGCCGTTCGCCAGGCGGGTAGCCGGGATGTCCCGTCCCCGCAAGGGGTTGGCGTTACGGTCTCAGGCCATTCCCACGCTATAATGGCCAGTCTGCCCGCCCCCCGAGGGGCGGCGCAGTGCTGACCATCATGCGCGAACTATCATGCTGCTGGACCTGACCCGTATCCGAAGGGCGACTGACGAACTTGATCGCACGATCGAGCCGTCAGGCTTGCCCCAGGAAGGGGAGGCGTATCGGGTCGTGGCACCGGTGCACCTGCGCTGCGGGATTCACAAGGATCACGCCCGGTTCCGGCTGACCGGAAGTGTGACCGGCGAGATGGAACTGGACTGCAGCCGGTGCCTGGAGCCGTACCGGCTTCCGGTGAAGATGTCCTTCGACCACCGGTACCTTCCGCTGACGGAATCGTCGGCTGAGGAGGAAAAGGAAGTCGAAGAGGATGACTTGGAGGTCAGTTTCTACCGGGACGATCAGATCGACCTGGCGGAACTGGTCCGCGAGCAGTTCTACCTGGCGCTTCCGATGAAGCCGTTGTGCGCCGAGGACTGCAAGGGTCTGTGCCCCCAGTGCGGCACGAACCTGAACCTGGCACGCTGCGGCTGTGCCCAGGTCTGGGAGGATTCACGATTGGCCGCGCTGAAGTCGATAACGAACAACCATGCCTAATCCAAAACGCCGACACTCGAAGACCCGTACCGCCAAGCGGCGCACGCACGACGCGCTGACCCCGGCGACCACTAACTTCTGCCCCCAGTGCAAGGAGCCGAAGGCCCCGCACCAGGTGTGCCCGCATTGCGGTTTCTACCGCGAGCGTCAGGTCCGCCCGGTCGACGAAGAATAGCCTCCAGCCCGCATGATTGCGTGCGTGTTCCCAGGCCAGGGGTCACAGAAGGTCGGGATGGGACGGGCCTTGGCCGAGGCGTTTCCCGAAGCGCGGGCTGTGTTCGATGAAGCCGATGCGTCCCTGCCTGGGCTGCGGCGGATCATCTTCGAGGGCCCAGCCGAGGAACTGACGCTGACCGAAAACACCCAGCCAGCCATCCTCACGGTCAGTACAGCGGCGTTTCGCGTGCTGGCCGCGCGCGGGCTTCGGCCCGCGTTCGTGGCAGGCCACAGCCTCGGGGAGTACTCCGCCAACGTGGCGGCCGGAACGTTCGCATTCGGGGATGCCGTGCGGCTGGTCCGCAACCGCGGCCGCTATATGCAGGAGGCCGTGCCGGTGGGCGAGGGCGCCATGGCGGCCGTCCTGGGCCTGGACGAGCCGGGGGTCGCGACGGCCTGCGCCGAAGCCGCGCAGGGCGACGTCGTGTCTCCTGCCAACATCAACGGCGGCGGGCAGGTGGTGATTGCGGGCACGAAAGCGGCCGTCGCGCGGGCGGGCGAAGCTGCCAGGGCCCGTGGGGCCCGACGCGTGCTGCCGCTGCCGGTCAGTGCGCCGTTTCATTGCGCACTGATGCAGCCAGCGGCGGATCGGCTGGCGCCGGAGCTGCGGGCCGTGGCGGCCGTACAGCCGGCGGTGCCGGTCGTGGCCAACGTCGATGCGGAGCCGAGGGCGGATGCGGCCTCGGCCATCGACGCGCTGGTCCGGCAGGTGGTGGCGCCTGTGCGATGGGAAGCGGTGGTGCGGCGTCTGGCGGCACTGGGCGTCACGACCTTTATCGAGGTGGGGCCGGGCACGGTGCTCTCTGGGCTGATCCGGAAGATCATTCCGGGGGCGACCGCGGTCAGCTTCGCGGAGCCTGGGGACCTCGCCGGCGTGGAAGCCGTGCTCGAAGCCTGAGGCTCAGGGACGACGATGTTTGAGCTGACCGGCAAGATTGCGATCGTGACAGGGGCGTCGCGCGGCATCGGCCGGGGTATCGCGATGGCACTGGCGGCCCGCGGGGCCGTGGTCGTGGCCGCGGCCCGGGGTGAGAACGCTGCGGGCACCGTGGCCGATATCGTGGCGGCCGGGGGCACGGCAGAAGCGGCTGCAGTGGACGTGACCGACAGTGACAGCGTCATGGCGCTGATGGCCGGCACCGTCGAGCGGCACGGGCGGATCGACATTTTGGTGAACAACGCCGGGGTCGCGCGCGACCAACTGGTGCTCCGGATGAAACGCGACGACTGGGACAGCGTGATTGCGGCTAACCTGACGGGGGCGTTTCTGTGCGCCCAGGCGGCGGTGAAGACGATGGTCCGCCAGCGGGGCGGCCGGATCATCAGCATCAGTTCCGTCGTAGGGCAGATGGGCAATGCCGGGCAGGTGAACTACGCGGCGTCGAAAGCGGGCCTCATCGGCCTGACTAAGGCGCTGGCGAAGGAAGTGGCGTCGCGCGGAATCACGGTGAATGCCGTGACCCCTGGGCTGATTGACACCGACATGACCAGGGCCATTACAGACAAGGCCCAGGACAACTGGTCAGGTCAGATTCCGCTGGGGCGGATTGGTACGGCGGCTGATGTGGCCGCAGCGGTGTGTTTCCTGGCGTCGGATGAGGCGTCGTATATTACTGGACACGTACTCGCCGTCAACGGCGGCATGTACATGTAGGAGGACCGGATGGCGGTTGCAGACAAGGTCAAGGGCATCATCGTGGAACAGCTCGGCGTGGACGAGGAAGAAGTGACCGCGGACGCGTCCTTCGTGGACGACCTCGGTGCCGACTCGCTCGACACGGTGGAACTGGTCATGGCGTTCGAAGAGGAGTTCGGTATCGAGATTCCGGACGAGGACGCCGAGAAGATCACGCGCGTCAAGGAAGCCATCGATTACATCGAGGCGCACGCCAAGGGCAAGAAGTAGCCGTCGAACGGGCGGCGGATCGGAGGGGTCGTGCAGAGGCGGGTCGTCATCACAGGCATCGGGCTGGTGTCCGCATTGGGCATCGGCACCCGTCAGAATTGGGACGCGCTGGTCACGGGTACCAGCGGCGTCTCCCGTATCACCCGTTTCGACGCCGGCACCTGCGCGGCGCAGATTGCCGCGGAGGTGCGGGACTTCGACCCGCTCCGGTGGGTTGAGAAGAAGGAGGTCAAGAAGATGGACCTCTTCATCCAGTACGCGATTGCCGCCGCGCAATTCGCGATGGATGATTCGGGGCTTCCGATTACGGGCGCCAATGCCACCGAGGTCGGCGCCTTCATCGGCTCCGGCATCGGCGGTTTCAGCACCATCGAGCGCGAACACATCTCCCTGCTCGAGGGTGGACCCCGCAAGATTTCCCCCTTCTTTATCCCGTCGGCCATCATCAACCTGGCCGCCGGACAGGTGTCGATCCGGTTCGGGGCCAAGGGCCCGAACCTGGCCACCTGCACCGCCTGCTCGGCGTCGGCGCACGCCGTGGGCGAGTCCTTCGAGATCATCAAGCGTGGGGACGCGATCGCGATGATCGCGGGCGGGTCCGAGGCGGCCATTACGCCCATGAGCGTGGGTGGGTTTGCCGCGATGCGGGCCCTCTCCACTCGGAACGACGCCCCCGACAAGGCTTGCCGTCCCTTTGACAAGGATCGTGACGGATTCATCATCGGCGAGGGAGCCGGGGTGCTGGTGCTCGAGGAACTCGAGCACGCGGTAAACCGGGGTGCCCCCATCTACGCCGAGATCGCGGGTTACGGTCTCTCCGGCGACGCTTACCACATCACGGCGCCCTCCGAGGACGCCGATGGCGGCCGGCGCGTGATGGCGATGGCCCTGAGGAAGGCGGGCGTGCGGCCTGATGAGGTGGACTACATCAACGCCCACGGCACGTCCACCCCGCACAACGACCGACTGGAGACCCTGGCGATCAAGCGCTGCTTCGGTGAGCACGCCACCACGCTCGCTATTTCCTCGACCAAGTCGATGACGGGGCACCTCCTCGGTGGCGCCGGTGGCCTCGAAGCCGGGATCACAGCGCTGGCGGTGTACCACCAGCTGGCTCCGCCGACGATCAACCTGGAGAACCCGGACCCGGACTGCGACCTGGACTACGTGCCGAAGGTCAGCCGGCCGATGCCGATCCGGTATGCGATGTCGAACTCCTTCGGCTTCGGCGGCACCAATGCGGCGCTGCTCTTGAAGCGCTACGAAGCGTAGGGGTGTCAGTCAGTAACCTGCCACAGGTCGCCTGGCGCTTCGCGGGCGTCGATCCAAGGCGCTGACCTGTGCGAGAATTGCCAAAGTCTGGCCTGAAGGCCCAGCTCACATTATGAAAATTGCGGTTTGCATCAAACAGGTCCCCACGCGGGAGTGGCAGCCACGGCTGACCGACAACCGGGCGTGGGTGCGGGAAGACGACGTCAGTTACGAGATGAATGAGCCGGATGCCTACGCGCTCGAGGAGTCGCTGCGGCTGCGCGAGAAGCACGGCGGGGAAGTGGTCGTCTGCTCGGCCGGCCCGGTCCGTGTGGAAAAGGTGATTCGCGAGGCCCTGGCCCGCGGCGCCGATCGGGCGATCCACGTCGAGGCCGACGTGCTCGGGGCGGCGGATGCTTTCATGGTGGCCGATGCGCTGGCGCCTGCGATGCAGGCCGAGTCGTTTGACCTGGTGCTCACCGGACTGCAGTCTGACGATCAGGGGCACGCCCAGATGGGTGTGGCGCTGGCGGAACGCCTCGGTATCCCGCACTCGACGATCATCATGGAAGTGCAGGTCGAGTCCGGCGCCCTGCGCATCAAGCGCGAGCTTGAAGGCGGATGGTTCCAGTGGATCGGGATGCCCCTGCCGGCCCTCATCACCATCCAGAGCGGCATCAACCAGCTCCGCTATGCCACCCTCAAGGGCATCATGGCCGCCAAGAAGAAGGAGATCCGCAAGGTGGCGTTGCCCGAAGGCGTGACGGCGTCGCAGACAATTGTCGGACTCGCGGTGCCCACCAAGAACAAGCAGACCCAGATGATTACCGGCTCACCGGCCGACGTCGCGAAGGAGCTGGTCCGCCGGCTGCGCGAAGAAGCGAGGGCCCTGTGATTCTTGTCATTGCGGAACAGCGGGACGGCAAGCTGAATCGCGCCTCATGGGAGGCGATTGCGGGAGCTCAATTGTTAGCCGGCGGCGCGCCGCTCAAAGTGGTCGTGGCCGGCGGCAGCGTGTCAGCGGTTGCGCAGGAACTGGCGACCGCGGCGGTCGTCGAAGTAATTACCGTGGAAGACGCGGCCCTCGGCTCCTACACGCCTGATGGGTTCGTGCAGGCGCTCACAACGCTCATCGACGCCCAGGCACCCGAGGCGGTGGTCCTCGCGCACACCTATCAGACCCGGGACTTCGCGCCAATGCTGGCGGCGCGGCTGCATCGTGCCCTGATTACGGACATCACGGGCGTGAAGGGCAGTGGCGCGTCAGCCACCTTCACCAGGCCCATGTTTCAGGGCAAACTCGCCGCCGAAGTGAGGCCGCAGGGGCCAGCCCCGCACCTGCTCACCTTCCAGATTGGTGCCTTTCGGGCGGATGCCGCGCAGAAGGGGGCCTCGCCCGCTCCGGTTGTGGCCTCCGGCATCACCGTGGATGCATCGGCCATCCGGCAGAAGCCCGAGGCTCCGTTCCAGGAGGCGAAGCAGGCCGTGGACCTGAGCCAGGCGGAGCGCATCGTCGCCATTGGCCGCGGCATCAAGGCGCAGGAGAACCTCGCGCTGGTGGAGAAGCTGGCGAAGGCCTTCGGTGCGGAAGTCGCGGCCTCGCGGCCCATCTGCGACAGTGGCTGGCTGCCGATGGAGCGCCAGATCGGCAGCTCCGGCCAGACTGTCGCCCCGAAGCTGTACGTGGCGCTAGGTATTTCCGGCGCCATTCAGCACGTGGTCGGCATGAAGGGCTCACGGACGATTGTGGCCATCAACAAGGACGCCGAAGCGCCCATCTTCGAGGTGGCGGACTACGGCGTGGTGGGCGACCTGTTTGAAATCGGACCGGCGCTGGTAGCCGAGCTGGAGAAAGCCTAACCGGCCCGCGGTATGGAGCGCGAGACCCTCGACGTCGATGTCCTGATTGTCGGCGGCGGCCCGGCCGGGATGTCGGCTGCGCTGCGCATCGCACAGCTCCAGAAGGCCAGGGGTGGGGAGCCGCTCTCCATCAGCGTGCTGGAGAAGGCGCGGGAAGCTGGTGCGCACATGATGTCGGGCGCCGTGCTCGATCCGTCGACCTTGAAGGACCTGATTCCGGACTTCAAGGAGAAGGGCGCGCCGCTGGCCGCCGCGGTCCATAAGGACCACGTCTACCTGTTGTCGCAGGGAGGGAAGCTTCCGTTCCCGATTATTCCGCCGCCGTTTCAGAACCACGGCAACTACGTCATCTCGCTGAACAAGTTCGTCGGGTGGCTGGGCGAGCAGGTCGAGGCGGCGGGCGTCGACTTCTTCTCAGGGTTTCCCGGGCAGGAGGTGCTCTACGCCGGTGACCGCGTCATCGGCGTGCGTACGGGAGATCGCGGTATCGGCAAACACGGCGAGCAGCGGCCGAACTTCGAGCCGGGCGTGGATATTCACGCCAAGGTCACCATCTTCTGCGACGGCGTGCGCGGCAACCTGACAAAGCCCCTGATCGAACGGCTGAAGCTGAACGCGGATTCCGAGCCGGAGCAGTACGCAGTCGGGATCAAGGAGCTGTGGGAACTACCGGCGGGCCGGCTCGAAGCCGGCACCGTGATTCACACGATGGGCTACCCGCTGAAGCAGGAGGAGTTCGGCGGCGCGTTCATCTACGGACTCCCGGACAATCAGGCCTTTGTGGGCTTCGTGGTCGGCCTGGATTACAAGGACCCGCTCTTCGAACCGCATCAGGCCTTCAATCGGCTGAAGCAGCACCCGCTCCTCAGGGATCTCCTCGCCGGCGGCAAGATGGTCCGTTACGGCGCGAAGGCGCTGCCCGAGGGCGGCTGGCACACCATCCCGCGGCTGCACATGGATGGCGGCCTCATCGCGGGCGATGCGGGCGGGTTCATGAACTCCATGCGGCTGAAGGGTATCCACCTGGCGATGCGCTCGGGCATGCTCGCGGGTGAGGCGGCGTGTGATGCGATTGCCTCGGGTGACACGTCAGCGGCGGCGCTCTCCAGTTACAAGACGCGCATCGATGCGAGCGCCATCAGGAAGGAGCTCTATCCAGTCCGCAACGTGCATCAGGCGTTCGGATTCGGCTTCATCCCCGGGAGTATCCACGCCGGCCTCGTGATGTTCAGTGGAGGCCTGCTGTCACCCGAGAAGATGTCCAGTCACGCTGGCCACGAGCGGATGCAGACACTCGCGCAGTACCACGGCAAGGCCGGTGACGCCGCCGTGGTGCCGGAGCCCAGCAACGCCACCTCCACGGACAAGGCGCTGGCCTTCGACAAGCTGACCAACGTGCACTATTCGTCAACCGCGCACGACGAGGATCAGCCGTCGCATCTGCTCGTCAACACCGACGTGTGCCACTCGAAGTGTGGAACGGAGTACGGCTACCCGTGCGTGCGGTTCTGCCCGGCAGCCGTCTACGAGATGGTGGACAACGGCAGCGGCGGGAAGAAGATGCAGATCAACGCGTCGAACTGCGTCCACTGCAAGACGTGCGACATCATGGACCCCTATCAGGTCATTACCTGGGTGCCGCCAGAGGGTGGCGGCGGTCCGCAATACAACGGCATGTAGCGCCCGCCGCCGGCAGTCCTCCCGCCGGCTCCTTCACCGCAGCCGCGCCCTCGGTCCTCCCGAGACCCGGGCCGAGTGCTGCCGTGTCAGAATCTGCACGACGAGATGGCTGAGGATTGGACGGCTTCGCCGTGGAAGCGGCTGCAGGTGGCGCTCATCGCCGCCATCGGCTATCCGCTCATGGCACTCCTGTGCTGGACGCTGCGCTGGAAGGTCGAGGGCCTGGAGCACTATGAGGCCATCGTCCACTCCGGCCATCAGCCCGTGATGGCCTTCTGGCACGGCCGGATCCTTCCCGCGACGTATTACTTCCGCAACCGCGGCATCGTCGTCATCACCAGCGAGAACTTCGACGGCGAATGGATCGCCCGCATCATCGAGCGCTTCGGCTATGGGACAGCCCGAGGGTCCTCCACGCGTGGCGCCCGCAGGGCCACGCGGCAACTCCTGAGGGCGATGAAGGCCGGCCGGCCCGTCGGCTTCACCCTGGATGGGCCCAAAGGGCCAGCGCGGGTGGCGCAATCGGGCGCAGTATGGCTGGCGGGAGCGACCGGGAATCCCATCCTGCCATTCCACCTCGAGGCCTCGCGCCATTGGACGGTGAAGAGCTGGGACCGGACGCAGATCCCGAAGCCCTTCAGCACGGTGGCGCTTGCGGTGGGGCCTCCGCAGCCGGTGGCGTCCGGCCCTGGTCCGGACGCGTTGGAGTCATCCCGAGTCGAGTTGGAGCACACGCTGACGCGGCTGGCCCACCGGTGCGACATCCTGCTTGGGCGCCGATGAGCAGCGTGTCTGAATCGGTCGGCGCCTACCTGCCGAGATAGGAGGTGCGTAGGGCCTGGGAGACGGGCCAATCCACGCGACCTTCTTTGTCGTAGATGCGGACCACGAACTCAAGTCCGGTCGTGCCCTCCGCAAACATGAACGACCGTTGCTCCCGGTTGAGGGGGAAGACCGCCCAGAAACGTTCATAGGCGTAGTCACGACGGAAGATGCCTGCGAGAGCCCGCGTATCACGGAGGGCGGGTGTCAGGATGCCCCGGACGATTCGACGCTGATCGTCAGACTGTCCCTTGACCTGGAGCGTCACGCCGACATCCAGGGGTACCACGCCAGACCCCTCGCGAGGGTCGATTTCGAACATCACCACGACGTCGCCCGAACGCTCCGCATCCGCGACGAGTGCCTCAGTCTCCTGGTCCGAGAGGCGGTCCGCCAGTTGTGCGAGGCGTGCTGTGGCTCTGACGACGTCCGGCGTCATCCAGGTCGCACGGAGTTTGTAGTTGTAGGAGCGCTCCGTTCGAAGCACTCGTAGATCCCAGGCGCCGCCGACACGTCCGTCGACGCGCATGGCTCGACCTGCGGCTTCGGCGGCCTTCGGTGTCCACCGGAGATAGGCAGCCTGTCCTGGTTCCTGGGCCCTGAAGGAGGAGATGGTTGCGGCGACCAGGACCGCAACTGTGGCCGCGCGTCGCCCACCCAGCACGGCTAGCGGCGCGGCCGCCGCGTGATGGCGATCAGTTCCTTGCCGCCCACGGCTGTCTTGCCGATGGTCATGCCCACGATCTGATAACCGCCGTCTCCCACCTCGCCGAGTTCCTTCTCCAGCGTGGACGTCTTCGTGGTGGCGAGCAGTTTGTAGTCGTACGCCGTGACCGGTGCGTCCGTGTCCCGCTCCAGAATGACGACCACCTCTTCGCCTCCGAAGGCGCTCTTGAATACCGTCTGGTCGCGGTAGATGAAGTTGGCGTCCGCCGCTTCCTGCAATTCTTTCTGCATCGTCGATGTCTTCGACGCCGCCAGGAGCTTGTAGGAGTAGCGCGCCTTGGACGCACCCTCGCGCGACATCACCGCGATCGTTTCCTTCCCACCGACGGCTGATTCGCCTCCCATCACCTGCTGGAACCGATAGCCTGATTCCGCAGCCTCATTGAGTTCCTTCTCCAGCGTGGATGTCTTACTGGTCGCCAGAACCTTGTAGGCGACGGTGCCCTGTTGGGCAGTGGCGGGTGAGGCGAGGAGCGTGACGCAGCCAGCGGCGAGGCAGAGGACAGCAGAAGAGAGTCTCACGCTGGACCTTTCGGCGAGGACGCGGGTCCCGCAGGGGTGGGTGAAGGGGACAGTCTAGTCTGAATTGATGACGGCGCTGGGTAGGCGTTCAGCGGGGTATAGTGATGCGTCCGCCTGAGAGATGCGCGGACGGGAGGATTGCATGCGCCGATTGTTGATGATGATTCTGGTGTTGCTGGCAGGCTTCGTCTTGGCCGTCACGCCCACCACCGCTCGTGCCCAGTCGGGCCCTCGCCTGATGGGCGCGCCGCTGACGCACCTCGTCGTGATTACGCCTGATATTGCGAAGACGTCGAAGGGGTACGGCGACATCTTCGGCATCCCCACGCCTGAAGTGCAGAACGCCGAGTACGCGTTGCCGAACGGGAAGAAGGAAAAGGCCAAGGTGTCGTATGTCCCGATGCCGAACTTCTACATCGCCATCGTGCAGCCGACCGGGAAGGGGCCGATGCGCGACCACCTGAAGAAGTTCGGGCTCGGCCTCTGGGCGCTGGGCGTCGGAAAGGACAGCGACATCGATGCCGTGCGGGCCGACCTGGAGGCCAGGGGCGGTAAGTGGACCGGCGGTACGAAGGGCGGCACGTTCGCCTGGGTGGACCTGCGTCAGACGCCGCTCGGTGCCACGATCATCGTGGGACCCACCGTCCGGCCAGCCATGCCTGCCGCGCCAACGGCGCAGGCGGGGCTCTTCGGCGGCCTGAACATCAGCCACGTCGGGTTCGCCAATACGGATGCCGCCGCATCGGCCAAGATGATCGTCGACATCTTCGGGATGAAGCCCATTGAGCCGCGCGTGTTCCCCCCGAAGGGACCGTTCCCGTACCCGCCGAACATGTGGACCGACAACGGGCACGTGCTGACGTCGATGCTCTTCCAGAACAAGATCGGCATCGAGGTGATTCAGGGCGTGGGCGAGCCCAATCCGTGGTCACACCAGATCAAGAAGCAGAAGGGCGTCTCCCTGATGCACATCGCGGTGGGCCGCGGCAAGATGGGCCGCGAGGAGTGGCTGAAGCTAGGGCAGGAGAAAGGGGGCAAGTGGACCAACGGCGGACCGCCGCCGGAGGGGTCGTTTGCCTACCTCGACTGGACGGACACGCTCGGCATCGTCATCGAATAGCGATCCGGATCGGTCAGAATCTCAGGGCGGGACGCCATCTGGCGCCCCGCCCTTTTCTTTGAGGGACCGCGTGCTCACCCTGATTGCATCCAACCGATTTGCCGACCACCTGACGCCACCTGGCCACCCGGAACGTCACGAGCGGGCCGAAGTGATGCAGGTTGTGGCGGATGAGTGGCGGGCGGCTGGCGGGCGTGTGGTCGAGCCGCGCATCGCGGCCGACGCCGAGATCCTCAGGGTCCACGATGCCGCGTACGTCGCCGAGGTCATGGCCACGTCCGGCCGCGCCGTGGCCTTCGACTCGGACACCGTCACGTCGCCAGCCTCGGTGGAGCTTGCGCGCCTCGCCGCCGGCGCGGCGTGCCAGGCCGTCGATCTGCTTCTCGACGGCGCCTCCACCAGCGTCTGCGCCTTTGTCCGGCCTCCGGGGCATCATGCCGAGCGAGACCGGGCCATGGGCTTCTGTCTGTTCAACAACATCGCCATCGCAGCCGCACACGCGCGGGCGCGGGGTGTCCGCAGGGTCGCCATCGTGGACTTCGACGTGCATCATGGCAACGGCACGCAGTGGCGCTTCTACGACGACCCGGCGGTACTGTTTGTCTCCACGCACCAGTTCCCGTTCTATCCGGGCACGGGATCCGCGACCGAAACCGGGAAGGGTCCTGGCCAGGGCTTTACGGTGAACGTGCCCATGGACGCCGGGGCCAATGACGCGGACTACCTTCGGGTCTACGAGCGCATCGTGGCGCCAGTCCTACGCCAGTTCGCGCCTGACATGCTCCTTCTCTCGGCCGGGTTCGACGCGCATACCGACGATCCACTTGCGGGAATGCAGGTCACGACGTCAGGGTTTGCTCGGCTGACCCGGCTGCTGGCCGATCTGGCGGATGAGGTCTGTGGCGGTCGCGTGATTGCCGTCACCGAAGGGGGCTACAGCCTCCCGGCGCTCGGCGGTTCGCTGCGGGCACTCGTCGGTGCGCTCGGCCGGCCTGCCGCACAAGGACGTTTGCCAGCGGCGGGCGATCCGGCGCCCCGTGGCGAGAAGGCGATCGCCGCGACGCTCCCGCATCTGCGGACCCACTGGCAGCTATAATTCCTCAAGCGATTCGCTCGATCTGACGCGGTTTCCGCGCGTCAGCCACGCCCCGGCGTCCGTTGAGCCTTTGACCCGCATGGACTACACACCGCAGGACCTGGATCGGAAGTGGCAGCAGCGCTGGACGGATTCCGGCGCCTTTGAGGTGTCCGAGGACTACTCGAAGCCGAAGTTCTACTGTCTGGAGATGTTCGCGTATCCATCGGGGCACGCCCACATGGGCCATGTCCGCAACTACAGCATCGGGGACGCGCTGGCTCGCATGAAGCGGATGCAGGGCTTCAACGTGCTGCATCCCTTCGGCTGGGATGCGTTCGGCCTGCCCGCGGAGAATGCTGCCATCAAGCACGGTATCCATCCCGAGGATTCCACGCGCGGCAACATCAGCCACATGAAGGGGCAGCTCCAGCGCATGGGCATCAGCTATGCCTGGCATCGGGAGCTGGCCACCTGCGACGCCGAGTACTACAAGTGGAACCAGTGGCTGTTCATCCGGATGTTCGAGCGCGGGCTCGCCTACCGGAAGCGGTCGTCGGTGAACTGGTGCCCGAGCTGCACGACGGTGCTGGCCAATGAGCAGGTGGTCGACGGTGGCTGCTGGCGCTGCCATTCGATGGTCGAGACACGCGATCTGGAACAGTGGTTCTTTCGGATCACGGAGTACGCCGATGAGCTGCTGCAGGCGATCGATGGACTGAAGGCGTGGCCGGACAAGGTGCTCACGATGCAGCGGAACTGGATTGGGCGCTCCGAGGGCGCACGGGTCCGGTTCGCGCTCGACGGCGACGCCACGACCCAGATCGAGGTCTTCACCACCCGCATCGACACGATCTTCGGGTCCACGTTCGTGCTGCTGGCTCCTGAACACCCGCTGGTGTCGTCGTTCGCCAATCGGGCGGCCGACCCGGCCGGGTTCCGCCAGCAGGCACAGGCGTTCCGCCTGCAGGACAAGGCTGCCCGCATGAGCGGGGAGATCGAGAAGCAGGGGTTTGACACGGGCCAGCGGGCGATCAATCCGTTCACCGGACAGGCCGTGCCGATCTGGGTAGCGAACTTCGTGCTGGGAGACTACGGCACTGGCGCAGTGATGGCCGTGCCCGCCCACGATCAGCGCGACTTCGAGTTCGCACGCAAGTTCGGCCTGCCCATCCGCGTCGTCGTCACGCCGGATGGCAAGCCGGTGGCCTCCGAGGGGCTTACCGAGGCGGCCGACGCCTACGGGATGCTGGTGGAGTCGGGGGAGTTCTCCGGCGAACCGTCGGCAGAGGCGCAGGCGCGCATGATTGCCGTTGCCAAGGCCAGCGGCTTCGGCGAGGGCACGGTGCAGTTCCGTCTGAAGGACTGGGGCATCTCCCGCCAGCGCTACTGGGGCACACCGATTCCGTTCATCCATTGCCCGAAGGACGGCCTGGTTCCCGTGCCTGACGACCAGCTTCCAGTGGAGTTGCCACGCATCACCGAGTTCACCGGACGCGGTGATTCACCCCTCTCGCATGTGCCGGAGTTCGTCAACACCACGTGCCCGAAGTGCGGGGGCGCTGCACGCCGCGAGACGGACACGATGGACACCTTCGTGGACTCGTCGTGGTACTTCTACCGCTTCGCCGACCCCCGGAACGCGCAGCAGGCCTTCAACCCGGAGGCGGTGAAGTACTGGCTGCCGGTGGACTTCTACGTCGGTGGTGTCGAACACGCCATCCTGCATCTGATCTATTCGCGGTTCTTCGCACGGGTGTTCCGCGACCTGGGGATGGTCGACCATGCCGAGCCCTTCACGCACCTGCTCACGCAGGGGATGGTGCTGAAGGACGGCGCGGTGATGTCGAAATCCAAGGGCAACGTCGTGGACCCGGACGACATGATGGCGAAGTACGGCGCCGATGCCCTGCGCATCTACGTGATGTTCGTGGCGCCTCCGGAGAAAGAGATTGAGTGGAGTGACGCCGGCATCGAGGGCAGCTGGCGGTTTCTGGCGCGTGTGTGGCGCCTGGTGGATCACTGGTGCGACGGGATCACGGGTACACCGCAGGGAGGTTTCGAGGGAATCTCGCCGGAGGGCCGTCGCCTGAGGCGCAAGACGCACGATACGATCCGTCGCGTGACGGTGGACATCGAGGAACGTCAGCAGCTCAACACCGCGATCTCCGCGATGATGGAGCTGGTGAATGAGATCTATGCCTTCAGCGACGCCACCGCGACTGGTGCGCCGGGCAGGCGCGCCGAGGGCACGATCGTGCCGGCGGAGGGGCCAGAGGTCGTGGCCGTGGTGGGCGAAGCACTGTCGGCGCTGGTGCGCATGCTGGCGCCGTTCGCGCCACACACCGCTGAGGAGCTCTGGGAGCGGCTCGCTGGCCGGGATGGACTGACGACGGCGTCGTGGCCAGTGTTCGACGCGGACGTCGCCAGGGCCGACGAAGTGGTGGTGCCGGTGCAGGTCAATGGCAAGGTGCGCGGCCGGCTGACAGTCCCGGTCGATATCACCGACGCCGATCTGGAGGCTCTGGCCCTGGCGGATGCGGCCGTGCTGCCGCACCTGGCGGGGAAGACGGTAAAGAAGGTGGTCGTCGCGCGCGGCCGCCTTGTCAGTGTCGTGGTGGGATGACGCTGCTGCCGACCCGCCGCCGGGCGCTCTCCGCTTTCACGCTGGCCCTGGCCGGCGCCGCCAGTCCGTCGTGCGGCTATGCCCTGGTCGGCCGCGGGTCGTTCGTCTCGGCGGATATCAAGTCCATCGGCGTCCCGCTGCTGGGCAACCGCAGCACGTTCTTCGACGTGGAGCAGGTCATCACCGAAAAGCTGCGCACGGAGTTCATCGGTCGCGGGTCGTTCCGGGTGGTGCCGGACGACGCCGGCGTCGACGCAGTGGTCTCGGGAGAGATCAGCAGCATCAGCGTGCAGCCGTCCGCGTTCAACGACCAGCAGCTCGCCACGCGGTACCTGTTCATGCTGACGATGAAGGTCAGTTTCACCGACACCGCGGCGTCGAAGGTGCTCTGGTCCAACGACGCGCTGACGTTCCGGGGCGAGTACGAACTCTCCCAGCGGACGAACTCGGTGATCCAGGGTGCCGGCTTCCTCGATGAGGAACGCAGCGCGTTCGACCGCATCTCGACGGACGTGGCCCGCACGGTCGCGACGGCTATCCTCGAAGCGTTCTAGCCCCCCGCATGCCCACGTTGACCCTGGCGGCGCTCAGGAAGGAGCTGGAGGCCGGCACGGCGCGCTCCCTCTACCTGCTCACCGGCGACGACGAGACGGAGAAGTCCTCGGTGGCGGATGAGTTCACCAGACTGGTGGACGAAGGGCTCGAGGCCTTCAACGTGGAGCGGCTCCGGGGCGGGGAGGTCAAGGCAGGCGCGCTCATCGATGCCGCCGGCCAGCTTCCGATGATGGCGATACGGCGCGTCGTGATCGTGCTCGAGGCGGAGCGGCTCCTGATTCCGAAGCGCGAAAGCCAGGCAGCCGATGCCGACGCCGAGCGGCTGGAAGCGTTCGTGGAGGATCCGCCTGGCCATTGCAGCGTCGTGTTCGTCTGCGGCAAGCTCGACGAGCGCAGGCGGATTGTTAAACGCCTCCGTGAGCACGCCGTGACGGTGGATTGCGGAACCGTGGTGGATGTGGAGAGCGCGGAACGGTGGGTCATCGTTCGTGCCGCCCACGACGGCATCGTGCTCGGCGCCGGCGCAGGGCGTGCGCTGGCACACCGCGTGGGCCCGGACATCGGGGCACTTCGCTCGGCCCTTGAGCGGGTCAGCCTCTATGCCCTGGGTGCGGCACAGCTGACCGTGGAGGATGTGAAGGCGGTGGTTACCACGACGGCGGAGACGCTCGAAGACTTCGGCGTGGCCAAGGCCATCTGGCGGAACGATGCGGCCGGTGCACTGAAGGAACTGGCGCTGGCCCTGGACGCGGGCGCCGTGCCCTTCATGATGATGGGGCAGATCCGGGCTGCGGCGGAAAAGTTGCCCGGGCCGCGGCTGCCGGCGGCCATCGACGCGCTGATGCGGACGGATCTCGCGCTGAAGTCGTCTGGCGGTGAGCCGCAGGCGCTCCTGGAGCGCCTGGTCGTGGAGCTGTGCGGGACGTCGTCGCCCGCGGCGGGACGCCGCGGGCCAGCGCCAGGCGGATACCGCCGCTGAGGCTGTTACGCGGCTTTCTTCAGACGGAGCGCCAGGCGCGACTTGTAGCGGTCGGCGGTGTTGCTGTGGATGATGCCCTTGGTGGCCATCTTGTCCACGAGCGACACGGTCTTGCTGAGGGCCTTCTGTGCGGCTTCGACATCCTTGCCGTCGAGCGAGGCGCGAATCGCCTTGAGCGCGGTGCGGAGGGTGGAGCGCAACGCACGATTGTGTTCCCGGCGCTTGACGTTCTGGCGGTTCGCTTTGAGAGCTGACTTGGTACGCTTGGCCACTGTGACGTGATCCTCTCGAGAAATTAGACCGAATCGGAACTTCCAATTCTAGCACTAGTTACGGGGTTCGGCGCCCCGGACCATCAGGCTGGCGCCGGGCTGCTAGGGCGGGGCCACTTCGTAGGTCCCGGTCGTGGGGCGCTCGGTCGTGTAGCGCGCCACGGGCCGCCCGTCAATCAGGTCAACCACCCGGAAGATGACGGCCTTCGGAGCAGGTGCAGGGGGCTGGCTCCCAGCCGTCCTGCCTGCCGGTGCCTTCCGCCCTGCGCCGGCGGCCGTGCGCTCGACCGGGCCCCGAGTCACGCTGCCGACTCTGTCCACATAGGCCTGCGTTTCGCGGAATGGGGGGATCTGCGTGCCGAAGCGGTCCACGGCGCCGGGACCGGCGTTGTAGGCGGCCAGGGCCAGTTCCACATTCCCCTCGTACCGATCGAGCAAGCTCCGGAGATAGGCGGTGCCCCCTGCGATGTTCTCCGCCGGGTCATAGGGACGCACCACGCCCAGCCTGGCCGCCGTGCCCGGCATGAGCTGCATCAGCCCCATGGCGCCCTTGGGTGAGCGGGCCTGTGGGTTGAACGCGGACTCGACCTGAATCACGGCCCGGACCAGGTCCGGCGACAGCCCCTGCCTGGCGGCGTGCGTCTGGATCAGCGGTTCGAACACGGTCAGGGCCGGACCCGCCGCCGGGCGGGTGGCACGGTAGGCCGGACTCTGCGGCACCGCAAAGGTCCGGGCACCGGGCTCGAGCTGCCGATCCGAGAGCACCCACGAGCCGTTGGCGTCCTGCCAGGCGTAGATCTGCGCGGAGGCCCCGCTCGCGCACGCAGCCATCAGGAACGCCGTCAGAGCGAGACTCCGCATCAGGCCTTCGGAGACGCCTCGAGCATTTTCTGAAGCACGCCAGGTGCGGCGGCAAGCAGGTCCTGGATCTTCGAGGCATCCTTGCCTCCGGCCTCGGCGAAGTCGGGCCGGCCGCCACCACCTCCGCCCACGATGGTCGCGAGCTGCTTGACGATCTGCCCAGCTGGTGCGCGCTTCACGAGATCCGGAGTCACGCCTACGACCACGGCAACCTTGCCCTCGCCGGGGGAGACAATCACGACGACGCCGCTGCCGATCTGAGACCGGTGCTTGTCGACGAGTGCGCGGAGGCCGTCCTTGTCGAGGCCAGCCACTTCGCGTGCCACAAGCCGCACACCAAGGACTTCCTGCGGTGACACCACGTGGCCAGTCCCGCTGATGGTGAAGGCGGCCTGCATCTTGGTCTGCTGGAGCTCGCGCGCCAGCCGGCGGTTGTCCTCGAGGACGGCGCTCAGGCGTGCCGTCAATTCTGCGGGTCGTGCACTGAGGGCTGCGGCTGCATGTGCGATCATGTCGCGCTGCTCCCGGAAGGCGACGGCAGTGTTCATCCCCGTGATGGCTTCAATTCGGCGGACGCCCGCCGCCACGCCGCTCTCCGCAGTGATCGCGAACAGGCCGATGTCGCCCGTGGCGCGCACATGGGTGCCGCCGCACAGTTCCAGGCTGAAGCCCGGCACGGAGACGACGCGGACGGAGTCGCCGTACTTCTCGCCGAAGAGGGCCATGGCGCCGGCGGCGATCGCCTCCTCGGTGGAGCGGACCTCGGTGGTGACTGGCGTGTTGGCGAGCACCTCCGCGTTGACGATGCGCTCAACCTCGAGGAGCTGATCCGGGGTCACTGGCGCGAAGTGCTGGAAGTCGAAGCGCAGGCGCGCCGGCGACACGAGCGAGCCGGCCTGCTTGACGTGGTCGCCGAGCACCTGCCTGAGCGCGGCATGGAGCAGATGCGTGGCCGTATGGTTACGCCGGGTGGCGTCGCGCGGCGCGGCGTCGACGGCGGCGCTGACGAGCGCGCGGACGGAAAGCGCGCCGTGCTCGACCCGCACCCGGTGCAGGCGGGGGAGTCCCGGTGCGAGCCGGAGCACGCCATCGACCAGCGCGACGACGTCCCCACTAGCCGTGGTCAGCTGGCCCGTATCGGATACCTGTCCGCCGGACTCAAGGTAGAACGGCGACCGCCCGAGGGCGGCGAAGCCGGATGATTCTGCTGTCAGCGTATCGACCTGCTGGCGCGATTCGTTGAAGAGGGCCACAACCGGCACGCCCTGCACCGCCGTGGCGGTGTAGCCATCGAAGGTGTCACCGACGGCGCGCAGTTGTTCGCGGGAGTCGTTCGACGCAAAGACGAATGCCTGGTCACCACCTTTGGTATCGAACGCACTCTTCGCGCGGGCCTTCTCGCGCTGGCCTTCCATGGCCTGATCGAACCCCGCCACATCCAGCCGGAGCTTCCGGTCCTCCACCATGTCCTCAATGAAGTCACGGGGCAGGCCATAGGTGTCGTAGAGCCGGAATGCTGCCGCTCCCGGCACGACGCCACCATCCGCCGCAGCCTTGTCGAGGAGTTCCTCAAGGCGGGGGAGCGCATCGGTCAGGACTGCGTCGAAGCGCTCTTCCTCGCTGCGGACCACCTGTTCGACCGACGCATGGTTGCGGCGCAGTTCCGGATAGGCGTCGCCGAACTCGTTCGCGATCGTGCCGACCAGGGTGTGCAGGAACGGTTCGGTCATGCCGAGCCGCTTCCCATGCCGCATCGCGCGCCGCATGATTTTGCGGAGGACATAGCCGCGCCATTCGTTGGAGGGCACCACGCCATCGGCGATGAGGAAGGTCATCGCGCGGAGGTGGTCGGCCACGACCCGCATGGAGACATCGGACGGCTCCATGGTGCCCCGGTGCGTGGTGCCGGCCTTGCCGCCGATAGCGGCGAGGAGCGGAGTAAAGAGATCGGTGTCGTAATTTGACAGGTGACCCTGGAGCACGGCGGTCACACGTTCAAGGCCCATGCCGGTGTCGATGGACGGTGCCGGCAGGGGCAGGAGCGTCCCGTCCGCCTGACGGTCGAATTCCATGAAGACGTTGTTCCAGATCTCGACAAACCTGTCACAGGTGCACTCGAACGTTTTGCACCGGCCGCCAGACGCTTCCTCCCGGCAGGGCAGGTGCGCGCCGCGATGGAAGTAGATCTCCGAGCACCGGCCGCAGGGGCCTGTGTCGCCCATCTGCCAGAAGTTGTCCGCGGCGCCGAGCCGGCCGATCCGATCCTCAGGCAGGAATCTTCGCCACAGGGCGAAGGCCTCGTCATCCGCCGGCACGCCGTTCTCGCCCTTGAACACGGTGGCGTGGAGCCGATCCGCGGGAATCTTCCACTCCTCGGTGAGCAGCTTCCACGCCAGGGGGATCGCGTCCTGCTTGAAGTAGTCGCCAAATGAGAAGTTGCCGAGCATCTCGAAGAACGTGTGGTGGCGGACGCTCGGGCCGACGTTGTCGAGGTCGTTGTGCTTGCCGCTCACCCGCATGCACTTCTGCGTGGTGGTGGCCCGCGTGTAGTCGCGGGGCTCCTTGCCGAGGAAGGTGTCCTTGAACTGGTTCATCCCCGCGTTGGTGAAGAGCAGCGTCGGATCCTCGTGCGGCACGAGCGCCGAGCTGGCCACGATGCGGTGGCCGTGGCGCTCGAAGTACTTCAGGAAGGACAGGCGGATCTCGTTGGCGGTCATCGGAACGGCCATTGTACCGTCCCGGTGCGGGGTCCTATCTGGTGCCCCGCCTCGCGGCCTTCAGCGCCGTCAGGGCCTGTTCGGTGCTGAAGCCCTGGCCGATCAGATACCGGTAGAGGCGCTGGAAGTGCTTGTCGTCCTCAATGGTCTGGCCGTGGCGGAGCCGCCGGGCGAGGGCGGCGGCGACGAGCTCGTCGGGGTCGGTGTCGGCGAGCGTGGCGTCGAGGGCTTCCCGGATGAGGGCGGGTGAGAGGCCGGCGGCTTTCATCTGGCGCTCGGCGCGGAGGCGGCCGTGGCGCCGGACGAGGAGCTCGAGCCTCGCCATGGCGCCGGCCACGCGGCGGTCGTCGAGTGAGCGTTGGTCCTTGAGCCGGGTGATGGCGTCATCGACCTCGGCTGCGTCGAACTCGCGCTTCGTCAGACGCTCGCGGACTTGCTGCTCGGAGTACTCCCGCCGCGCCAGCATGCGGAGCGCGGTGAGGTAGGCGTCTGCCATGGGGCCCGCCGGGGCGGCTACTTCGAGAACCGGGTGATGTCCTACCGCGCGCCGACGGAGGCGGGGATGTTCACCGGCGTGAGCCAGTTGTGTGTGTCGGGCGCCGTGCCCGCCACGATGTCCATGAATCGCTTCTGGATGGCGGTCGTCACCGGGCCGCGTGTGCCGGCGCCCACCGTGATCCGGTCCACGGACCGAATCGGCGTAATCTCCACGGCCGTGCCGGCGAAGAACACTTCATCTGCCAGGTACAGCATCTCGCGGGGGAGCACCTGCTCGCGTACCTCGTATCCGAGGTCCCTGGCAATGGTCATAGCCGAGTCGCGCGTGATGCCCGAGAGCACGGAGGAACCGATGGGCGGCGTGTAGATGACGCCGTCGCGCACCAGGAACAGGTTCTGGCCGCTGCCCTCGCTGACGTTACCTTCGGTGTCGAGCGCGAGGCCCTCGGCGTAGCCCTCGAGGCGGGCTTCCATCGCGATGAGCTGGGAGTTGGCGTAGTTGGCCACGCACTTGGCCATGGCCGGCAGAGTATTCGGCGCAAGCCGGTTCCAGGTGGACACCTTCACGTCGAGGCCGTTCTCGAGGGCCTCCTGGGTGAAGTAGGCGCCCCACTCCCAGACCATGATGGCCGTCTGGGTCGGGCAGCTGGCGCCGTAGACGCCGAGCGAGTCGTAGCCGCGGTAGATCAACGGCCGGATGTAGCAGGCGTCGAGGGCATTCACACGGATGGTTTCGAGCACGGCGTCGGTGAGCTGCGCCTGCGTGAAGCCCGGGTCCATCCGGTACACCTTGGCGGATTCGAGGAGGCGCCGCATGTGCGGAGCAAGGCGGAAGCAGGCCGGGCCGTTGACGGTCTTGTAGCACCGGGCGCCTTCAAAGACGCCGCTGGCGTAGTGGATGACGTGGGACGCAATGTGAATATTGGCGTCTTTCCAGTCCACGAACGTACCGTCCATCCAGATCTTGCCGGTGCCTGCGAAAGCCATGATGTTGCTCCTTTTGACGATCCTAGCAGCGATCTACTGCTTCTCGCCACAGAACGGGCAACGGTCGGCCCGTGAAGCGAGGGCCTTGCGGCACTGCCAGCAGAAGCGGGGTGGGGGCGTGTCACGCGCCTTGACGCGGTCCTGAATGGCGGAAGGGGACTCCTCCGGGAGGCGGCGAACCGGTGCGGGCGGCGCGGCGGACACGGCCGTCGCGGAGACGGGTGCTGGAGCCGAGGCGGCCGGGCCAGACTTTCGAGACTGAACGGCCACGATGTCGTGCAGGAGCTCTGCCGCGCGGGGATACCGGACCGCCAGGTCTGGAGCCAGGGCCTTGAGGACGATGTCGTTGATGGCCCTGGGAATCTTCGGGTTCTTCAGACGTGGAGGGACGATGAGTTCACCCGAGATGATGCGCTCCAGGTCCCGTGGGGTGGGCGTCTCGTACGGCAGTACGCCGGTCAGCATCTGATACATCGTGATGCCGATGGCGTACACGTCGCTGGCAAACACCGCACGGCCCTGGAACTGCTCGGGCGCCATCCACGGCGGGCTGCCGACGATCGTGGTGCCATGTGCCAGCGCTTCCAGGAAGCGCGAGGTGCCGAAGTCGGTGACTTTGAGCAGCCCTGTCGGCGTGACCAGCATGTTGCCTGGCCGGATATCGCGATGGAGAATGCCCACCGTGTGCGCGTGGTCGATGGCGTTGCAGATCTGGCAGGCAAAGTCCAGCGCTCGAGTGAGGCTGAGTGTGCCCTCGCGCACGAGGATCGCCTCGAGCGTCTCGCCCTCCACGTATTCCATGACGATGAAGAAGATGTCGTCCTGCTTCTCGGCGGTCAGGACCGTCACGATGTTGGGGTGGCCGAGTGAGGCGAGCAGCCTCGGCTCCTTGGCCATCTCCTCGATGTTGCCAAGTTGCTTGTGGGGCACCTTGATAGCGACCTTCTTGCCGATGAAGGTGTCTTCCGCAAGATACACGCTGCCGAAGCCGCCGCTCCCGAGCGAGGAATCGATCCGGTACTTGCCGATGGTCTGCCCTCGGAAAAACATCCGGGGCTGAGTATAAGCTGCTCCCACGGCGGCATCTGACACGACACCGATGAGACTCAACCGCTTCTACCTGCCCGGCGCCGTGAGCGGGGCCACGATGCCGCTACCCGACGATGAGTCCGGGCACGCCACGCGCGTCCTGCGTGTCAACGAGGGCACGAGCATCCGGGTATTCGATGGTCACGGCCACGAGTTCGCGGCGGTGGTGCGCTCGGTCGGCCGCTCCGGCGTCGAGGTGGATGTGGGGGAAGGGGTTCCGGCCCCGGCTGCAGAGGCCAGGGTTTCCTTGACGCTCGTGATGGCGGTCCTCAAAGGCGATCACATGGACGCCGTCGTGCGCGATGCCGCGATGCTTGGTGTGACAGCGGTGCAGCCTGTCGTGACGGAACGGACCGAGGTGCAGATGGCGGCGCTCAGCGGGGGGAGGCGTCGCGCCCGCCTGCAGCGCGTCGCGGTCTCCTCCGTTAAACAGTGCGGGCGAGCCGTGGTGCCTGAGGTGTTCGACCCCGTCAATCTTCCGGTCCTGGTGAGACAGTGGGCGACGGAGCCGGCCGCGGAGCGCTTTGCGTTGGTCGAACCCAGTGCCGGGGTCGAGACGGAGTCCGTCCGGAATGTCGCAGCGCCGGCGTCGGGGGCGGCGACGGTGGTCGTCGGACCTGAGGGCGGATGGTCTGGGCCGGAACTGCACGCGCTGGCGCCGCTGTGCCGGTTCGTCACGCTTGGGGCCCGCACCCTTCGTGCCGATGCCGCTCCGCTCGTGGCCCTCACGGCACTGATGACGGTGTGGGGGGAGATCTAGGCAGGCAGAAAGGCCGACGCGCTCCCGAAGTAGGCATCGCTGGTGCCGTACCAGCTCGTGCCGAACGCGAGCCGGCCGTCAAGAAACCGGAAGTACGGCGCCTCCGAGAACTGCTGTTCGTCGCTCGCCGAATACTCGTCTCCGGCGCAGTCGAGATAGAGCTGGTCGAACTGCGCGATGCGCTCCGGATGGGTGATCAGCATCGCGGCCACGGCAAACGCCCCGAGCCCGAATTCGTGGTCGGCGAACATGACACGGCTGCGGCGGACGGACCGCCCCCTGTGGCGAAGGCCGAACTGCGCCGCCACCAGCAGCAGGCCCGAGTCGCCGAGGGCGGGAAGCCGCTGGCTCATCGCCGCCGTGCGTTCGTGCAGGCGCAGGCTGTTCGAGCCCAGCCGCTCGATGCGCGCGAGCGATGTGGGGCGGGACTGGGCAATCGCTGCAAGGGCATCCGTGACGGCGACGTTGTAGGTGGAGGCCACGCGGCGCCAGTCGGGGATCAGGAACCAGGCCTCAGCCCCGGCCGGCAAGGGCGGCGGCGCCGCGGAGACGACCTCTCCCAGCCGGGGGAAGGCACTGCGCAGCCGGAGCGCCTGTTCGGGCAGGGGCCGTGGTGCGTAGGCCAGGGGATAGCCCCGCCCTGACGGCACTTCTTCGTCGACGAACCCGCTACGGTCCTGTCCCATGGTCGAACTCTAGCGCAGGCGCCCTACGGCCAGCATCAGGCGCGCGACAGCGTCGCGACACACCAGTCGCCCTCCTCTCCCTCACTCTCGACCGTCCACCCAGCGTAGGCGGCCAGGACGGCGTCGCGTTCGTGCCTGAGGAATCCGCTGACGATGAGCCGCCGCCCCAGCCGCATCAGCACGGGCGCGGCACTGATGAGGAGCCCTCCGGTCAGGTTGGCGGTGACCACATCAACCGTCCGCAGATGCGACTGGCGCAGATCGACGACGCCGAGCGTGATGTCCACACCGGGATTGAGGGCGAGGCTGTCGCGCGCCGCGGTGATGGCGTCCTCGTCGTCGTCGATGCCAAGTACGTGCGTGGCGCCGAGACGTCTGGCCGCGATGGCCAGCACGCCGGAGCCGGTGCCCACATCAAGCACAGAGGTGCCGCGAAGGTCGAGCGCCTGAAGCGCCTGGAGGCATAAGCGCGTGGTGGCGTGGTGCGCGGTGCCGAATCCCATGGAGGGGAGGATGACGATGGTGATCACATCATCGGTCACGGGCGCGCGGGCGGCAGGGTCCCAGGGCGGCGTGACCACGATGCGGCCCACGCGAACAGCTGTCAGGCTGGCTTGGGACTTCGCGGCCCAGCCCTCATCCTCCACCTCGATACAGGCGAAGGCGACACCCAGTGGACCAAATGCCGCGGCGAGTGCTCCCTCCGCACGGTCGCGTTCCGTCGCAGTGGTGAAATAGACGCGCCATGTGGTTGAGCCAGGCGCGCCTTCGTCGATCGCCGTGAGGACGAAGTCGAGCAGGGCAGCCTGCACCAGGTCGCCAAGTGGGACATCCTCGCCCGGATGCAGATGTGTGGGATCGGCGGAGAAGTGCAGTTCGAGCGCGGGCGCGTTCGCCACAGGTGCAGGGCTATCCGAAGATACTCTTCACGCGGTCGAAGATGCCACGTTCGTCGTGGTCGTCCCTGGAGGTCGGCGTGGCGGGCAGTTCCGGAAGCGCGGCCGCCAGCTGTTCCAGCAGCTTCTTCTGTTCCTTGCTCAGTTTGCCTGGCGTCTTCACGCGCACGGTCACCAGCAGATCGCCCTTACCGCGGCCGCTCACATCCGGCATCCCATGGTGCCGAAGACGGAACGAGGTGCCGGTCTGCGTGCCCTCAGGGATACTGAGGTGCTGTTCGTCGAACGGTCCCGGCACGGTGATGGTGCCGCCGAGCGCCGCAGTCGGGAAGCTGATCGGCACCTCGCAGTGCAGGTCGTTGCCGTCGCGGACAAAGAACTCGTGGTCCTGCACGTGAATCACCACGTAGAGATCCCCGGGGGGGCCACCAGCCGCGCCGGATTCCCCCTCCTGGGTCATGCGGAGCCGCTGGCCCGTGGCGATGCCAGGCGGAATCTTCACCGTGAGCTTGCGCTGCTTCTCCACACTGCCGGCGCCCCGGCAGGTTGCACAGGGGGAGGCGACAAACTGTCCGGTCCCGCGGCACTGGCCGCACGAGCGGGCCATCGTGAAGAAGCCCTGCTGAAATCGCACCTGGCCGCGGCCGTGGCAGCCTGGGCAGGTCTGAGCCTTGGTACCAGCGGCCGCGCCGGTGCCGCTGCACGTCTCGCAGGTTTCCTGCCTGGGAATCTGGATGCTGGTCTCGGTGCCGCGCGCGGACTCGTCGAAGGAGATTTCGAGGTCGTAGCGGAGGTCGGAGCCGCGCGAGGGACCGCCCTTCCGGCGCCCGCCTCCGAACGCGTCGCCGAAGCCGAAGATATCGCCGAGACCTCCGAAGATGTCCTCGAAGCCCGTGAAGACGCTCGGGTCAAAGCCCTGCCCACCTTGCGCCGCTCCGCCGACGCCGGCGTGGCCAAAGCGGTCGTAGCGCTGGCGCTTGTCCCCGTCAGCCAGGACCGAATAGGCCTCGGCCGCCTCCTTGAACTGTTCCTCCGCGGCTTTGTCCCCGGGATTGCGATCCGGGTGGTACTTGAGCGCGAGCTTGCGGTAGGCGCTCTTGATCTCAGGGTCGCTGGCGCCTTTCCCCACGCCAAGGATCTCGTAGTAGTCGCGTTTGCTCACGACGACTTCGCCACCTTGACCATGGCCGGGCGGAGCAGGCGGTCGCGCAGCATGTAGCCACGGCGGAGCTCGCCGGTGACCGTGCCCTCCTCGTGCTCGCTCACCTCGTGCACCACGGCCTCATGCACGTTGGGGTCGAATGTCTGGCCCGCTGCGACGATGGTCGTCACGCCGCGCTTCTTCAGGAGGTCCAGCATCTTCCTGTGCACCAGTTCCACGCCCTGGCGGTACGCGGCCGTCTCCGGCACATCGGGCTGCTTCAGCGCCAGCTCGAGGTCATCGAGAATCGGAAGGACCTCGACGAGGAGCTCCGTGGCGGCGTAGTCCACCAGATCCCGGCGCTCGCGCTCGATCCGCTTGCGGTAGTTGTCGAAGTCGGCGGCCGCGCGCAGTACGCGGTCCTGCAGCGCGTCCTTCTCCTTCCGGAGAGTGTCGAGTTCGGAGTCCTGCTGTCCGGAGGCGTCCGCCGGAGTAGTGTCGCGGTCCTGTGGTTGATCGTCGTCCTGTATCACGGTGTCCTGTGGGGGTCCATCGGGTGGTCTGGCATGGAGAGCGACGGCGTGCTCGGGCCTACTGGCCGTTTCTGAGCACCTGGTTCATTGTGCGGGCGGCGGCATCGATGACGCCGATGGCCCGCGAGTAGTGCATTCGCGTGGGTCCGATGATGCCGACGGTGCGGAGCGATCCACCCTCATCGGAGGTGGACGCCACGAGACTGAACGGCCTGAGGTCCGGCGTCAGGTGCTCGGCGCCAATCACCACGGTCAGTCCGGGGCCGTCGATGTACTCGGTCAGCAAGCGGAGCAGCCGCTGCTTTTCTTCCATCATTTCCACGATGGCCCGGAGCGTCGAGAGCGAGACGGCGGCATCGCCCGCGCCGGTCGCGGTCAGCAGTGACGCGGCGCCTTCCACATGGAAGTCCTGGGCCAGGGGGAGGGCGTCGAGGGTGGAGTTGGCCAGCCGCAACGCGCGGGACAACAGCTCGTCGTAGAGGGTCCGTTCCTGCAGGAGCCGCGCGATCACGGTGGCGCGTACCTCGTGCAAGGGGAGTCCGGCGAACTCGGAGTTGAGGTAGTTCGAGGCCTGACTGAGATCAGACGGGCGCACAGGCTCGCCGGCGTCCACGACCTTCTGGGTCACCTGTCCGCCGCGTGCGACGACGACCACCAGCACGCGCGTGCCGCCCAGCGGTACGAACTCGATGTGCTGCAGCACCGGGGCCGGGCTCTCCGCGATCGTGAACCCCACATGCTGCGTGGCCTGCGTCACGACGTGCGCGAGCGACACCATCAGGTCCTGCATCATTGGTGAGCGGGCCGCCTGTTCCTGAAAGGCGTGTTCCACCGCAATCGGGGCCCTGGTGAGGCGCCCGGTTTCGAGCAGGAGGTCCACGAACACGCGGTAGGCCTTATCCGTGGGCACGCGACCAGCGGAGGTGTGTGGCTGGATGAGGTATCCGTCGGCCTCCAGTTGCGACAGCACGCTGCGGATCGTGGCCGGCGAGACACCCAGGCCCGACTGGTCCGCCAGGACCTGGGACGACACGGCGTCGCCGCTCTCGATGTACTCCCGGACGAGGACCGTGAGGACCCGTCGCGCGCGATCGGAAAGTGGCGGGGAACCCATTGGTGGCAAAGACCTTGTTGAATTATACCGAAGCGCCGTCGCCGTATAATCCGCCCATGAACCAGGAAGTCTTTGCCGCCCTCAACGAGGCGCTCCGCGCTGGGGAAGAGGTGGCGCTGGTCACGATTACCGCCTCCACGGGCTCCACACCGCAGCGGGTGGGCGCCAAGATGCTCGTGTACGCCGATGGCCGGACCGTCGGCACCATCGGCGGCGGGTGTTACGAGAACGACGCGTTCTGGAAGGCGAAGGAAGCCATCACCGCCCGGAAGGCTCTGACGGTGCACTTTGAGCTGACCGACGACTTCGCGGAGGAGTCGGGGCTTATCTGCGGCGGCCAGATGGATGTCTTCATCGAGCCGGTCGCACCTGCACCCGACCTCTACGTCTTCGGGGCTGGCCACGTGGGTTGCAGCCTGGTGAAGATGGCGCATGAGGCCGGATTCCGGGTGCACGTCGTGGACGATCGCGAGAAGTTTGCCGCCGCCGAGCGGTTCCCCGAGGGGGTGGAGTCGGCCGTCGACGACCCCCCCGCCTGGATTGCGGCGAATCCGCTGCCGCCGACGGCCTATGCCGTGGTGGTCACACGGGGGCACCGCCACGACCTCTCCACCCTGCGGGCCCTGGTCAGCAGGCGCCTGCGCTACGTGGGGCTCATCGGCAGCCGGGCGAAGGTGCGCCGCGTGTACGACGCGCTGATCGAGGAGGGGGTGGCGGGTGAGACACTGTCACGCGTGCACGCGCCGATCGGACTGGACCTCGGTGGGGTGACACCGCAGGAGATTGCCGTCAGCATTCTGGCGGAACTCATCGCCGTCAAGCACGGACGCATCAGCGAGCCGGGCCAGTCCGTGGCGAGTCTGCGCTGGGACGGCGCGGTCGCCGCGCCTGTCGGCAGGTAGCTTCGGCATCCTGGGCTTGCTTCCTTCAGACGAGACGGGCAACCGTCCACACTGAACGAGGCGCGTGGGAATGGACTACTGGCCTGGCCGGATCGGGCCGGGCGTTGGGGAGAGCACGGGCACAGACGGTGCCGGCGTAGCGGGAAGAACGGGCGCCACGGTCGGAAGCATCGCGGGCAGCGGCAGGTCGATGCCCATGGCACCGGTCTCGCGCCCGATGCGGAACGGACGCAGGTCGGCTTCGCTCAAGTCGAGCACGCGGATGATGCGCGGCGTCAGCGTGAGCACGATGTCCGTTTCCTGCGTTTCCCTCCGCGAATGGGCGAACAGCCGGCCGACGAGGGGAAGGTCACTCAGCCCGGGAATGCCGTCGAGGACACGGCGTTCGTCGTCGCGAATGAGGCCGGCCAGCATGTTGGTCTCGCCGTCACGCAGCCGGATCACGGTATTGATCTCGCGGTTGCCGAACGTCGGCAGCCCGCCGAACCCCGTGCCGGAAATGCTGCTGACGGCGACCTTCACGTCGAGGGACACCTCGTCGTCGTGATGGGTGCGCGGGGTGATGTCGATGTTGACGCCGATGTTCTCGTAGTTGAACGACGTGACCGGCTGCTGGGCGAGGCCGCCGGTGGCAATCGGGGCGAACTGGGTGACCGGAATCGGCACGCGTTCGCCGAACCGTGCCTGTGCGGATCTTCCCTCCGTGGTGCGCAGCTGCGGGTTGGCCAGCGTGCGCGTGTTGGTGTCCGTCTTCAGCAGGCGATAGTACAAGCCTGGGAGGTTCGTGAGCATGATGTCGCCCTGCGTCAGGTTGCGCAGATTGCGAAGAGTGAGGTTGGTCTCATCGACCCGGGCGGCCCCGTTGATGCCTGGTGAGCCGGGCGAGGCGATCTGCATGCCGTAGTCACGGAGCCGTGTGCGGTCCACTTCGAGGAGTTCGACGTCGATCACGACTTCCGGCCGGGCCTTGTCGATGGCGGAGATGAGCCGGGCGGCGGCCGCGACGCGCTCGGGCGTGTCCTTGATCGCGATGGCATTATTGGCCGCGATCGGGGCGATGCGCCGCGCGTCGATCACGATCCGCAGCACGTCGATCGTTTCCTTCAGGTCGGCATTGCTCAGGTAGAAGGTGCGGACGATCTCTTCCTCGTACTCCCGCCGCTTGGCGGCGGTGTCGGGGATGACCGTGACGGTCCGCGGGCCGGTGACCCGGTAGAACGCTTTGGTGCTGGTGGCGACCGCAGACAGTGCGTCCTCGAGACCGTTGTTCCGCAGGTCCACCGTGACCGGCTGGTCCCTGAAGTCCGGATCGAACACGAGGCTGATGTTCGCGAAGCGGGCGATCGCCGTGAAGACATCCTTGGAAGGAGCGCCCCGGAAGACGAGTGAGGCCGGCAGCTTCAGGTCCGTCGGCAGATCCATCCCAGGAGGCGGGAGCGCCCGGGAACGCTCCACCAGGGTCTCCAGCCTGGTCTTGCCCTCACGGGCGACGGCGATGCGGGTCCTGAGCTGGATGCGGGTGTCGCGGACCGACTCCTCGATCTCCTTGCTGGCCGGGTTCAGCTCGGCGGCGAGCTGAAATTCGACAAGGGCTTCGTCGAGCTTGCTGGCGTAGACGAATCGGCGGCCGCGTGTGTGGTGTTCCTGGGCGGCCCGGAGCCTGGCCCGGTCGAGGGCCTGGCGGGCAGTCCGGTCGGCCGGCTTCTGCTGGACGGCTCGGGTGTACTCGACCACGGCCAGATCGAAGTCTCCGGCCTGCTCCGCCTGCCCGCCCCGGCGGGCAAATCCCGCGGTGGCGCAGCCGGCCACGCCGGCCAGGCAGGCCAGGAACCCCAGGTGCCGCAGCACCAGGGCGGAGCGGGAGCGGCTAGCGGGCACCATCATCGGTCAGGACGTCCACACCCGCAGGGATGCGGAAGGCGAACTGCTTATCGGATAGTCCCTGATTTTCCTTCAGTCTGGAGAAGGTAAAGCTGGAACTGCCGCCTTGGAGGTCGACGGTGGTGAGCCCCAGGATTCGGAGAGACGGGGACTCGAGCACCAGGAGCATGTGGGCGTAGTCGGCCGCAGGGGCGCGGGGTGTCAGCTTAAGGGTGACCCGGTTGCCGGCGGGAGGCTCGGGAAAACTGGCCAGAAAGTCCCGGGTGACGTCGCCCTTGCCTGCCAGGAAGAGGATGGGAAGCGGGGCGGCATCGTCGGGCGGCACGGTCGAGACGATCACCTGCCGGTCGCGGGGGATATAGGAGTAGATCCGGCGGCCGTCCGAGACGAATTCCTTTCGTTCTGGAGTCTCATAAATCCAGCGCATCATGCCGGGTTTCTTGATGGTGGCCACGCCCCGTTCGGTGATCTGGGTGCGCAGTACGCCGCCACGGTAGGAGTGCTCGAAGGAGGCCGAGAAGTCGCGAATGGTTTCGTAGCGCGCCTGCACAGCCTTGGCGAATGCGTCCGGGGTGGGTGGTGTGGCCGCACGCACTCCCGGGCCGGCTGCCAGCAGCGGCGTGAGGAGAAGCGCGGCGATCTGTTGGAAGGACATGGGGGCGGTCTTGTGACCGGCGCCTCACGATAGCACGCGGGGTCTGGCGACCCCGGATCCGCGATGAGGGCGAACCCTCAGCCCTTGAGTGCCCCGGGCTCTGGCGCCGCAGCCTTGGGCGCGTCCTTGGTTTCGGTTGGGAGGTTGCCGGCCAGCCACTCGACGATGCCGCCCTTGAGTGCCGATGCCGTGTAGCCGGCGCGGATCAGGTCGGCTGCCACCCGGGCGCTGACGAGTTCGTCGGGGTCCGAGTCGTAGAGGACGAGGTCCTTGTCCTTCGGGAGTTGTGCGATGTCGCCGGAGTAACGCAAGGCACCGGGGATCTTCACCGTGCTGTGCTCATACGGATACTTCAGCCGGGCGTCAACAACGAGCAGCCGACTGTCTTCGGCGGCGTCGAGACGCGCTTTCAGATCTTCACGGGATATACGCGGTACTGGCACGCCGGGTATTCTGATGGTGGCCTTCCGGACTGTCAAGGAAGGTCGGCCCTGGCACAAAGGTGATGGTGGACGGCAGGGGGATCGAACCCCTGACCTCTGCATTGCGAACGCAGCGCTCTCCCAGCTGAGCTAGCCGCCCGGTTGCGGTGATGCACGAACGTCGCGCGGAGGAGCCAGGAATCAGCTCACCGATCGCGACAAGATCGCAAGTGTAACATAGCGAATCGGTCGCCGAACGGCCTCCGTGCACACGATCGTTACGATGAAAGCGGGACCCACATGCGGAAGACCAGGCGGATCGGTGTACTGACGGGAGGGGGCGACGCCCCCGGGCTGAATGCGGTCATTCGCGCGGTCGTGAAGGGTGCGCACAACGCGGGCATCGAGGTGCTCGGCATCGAGGACAGCTTCGACGGTCTTGTGTACTCGGGGCGGACGCGCGTGCTCACGCCGAGTGACGTCACGGGCATCCTGCGGTTGGGGGGGACGATTCTCGGCACCGTCAATTGGGGCAATCCGCTCACGGGCGAGATCGACACGGAGGAGGGCCGATTCGTGTACGGGGATCGGGTCGTGGAGATGTTCCACCGGCTCAAGCTGGATGCGCTGGTCTGCATTGGCGGAGACGGCACACTGGCCCTCTCGTACGAATTCTACAAGCGCGGGATTCCGCTCGTGGGCGTGCCGAAGACCATCGACAACGACATCGTCGGCACCAACTCCTGCTTTGGCTTCGACACGGCCGTGTGCTGTGCCACCGACGCGATCGACCGCCTGCACTCGACGGCCGAGGCACACCGCCGGATCATGGTGGTGGAGGTGATGGGCCGCTATGCGGGCTGGATTGCGCTGCATGGCGGCGTGGCCGGCGGCGCCGACGTGATTCTCATCCCCGAGATTCCCTACAGGCTGGACCGGATCGTGGAGCGCATCAAGGATCGCGACCGGTGGGGCGCCAAGTTTTCGATCGTGGTCGCGGCGGAGGGTGCCAGACCCAGGGACGGAGAACGGACCGTCATGCAGGCGGCGGAAGGTTCGAAGATGGAGCGTCTCGGCGGCGTGGCCGCGCAGTTGGCGGCGGATTTGGAGCGGCTGTCCGGCAAGGAGGCGCGCTACGTGGTGCTCGGTCACCTGCAGCGCGGCGGAGCGCCGACACCGTTTGACCGGATGCTCGCCACGCGGTTCGGCGCCACGGCTGTCGAATTGGTCATCAACGGTGTATTCGGCGTGATGGTGGCGAACCGGCCGCCGAGCATCGTGCCGGTGCCGCTGTCCGAGGTCGTGGGCAAGACGCGAACAGTTCCGCTCGATTCGGATCTCATCAAGACGGCCCGTTCGATCGGCGTCGCGTTCGGCGACTAGCGGGCCTGCCGCCCGAGCCCCAGGCCGGGCTAGTGCCCGAGCAGTTCCGCGTCCTTCTTCTTCTGGATGTCGTCGATGAGCCGGACGTGCTCGTCGGTGATCTTCTGCACCTGCTCGAGACCACGCCGCTCCTCGTCCTCGGAGATCTTCGCGTCCCTCAAGAGCTTCTTCATCCGGTCGTTGGCATCACGGCGCACCTGACGCACGGAATTGCGGCCCTCTTCGGCCTGCTTGTGCACGTGGCGGGAGAGTTCCTTACGGCGGTCGTCGGTGAGGGACGGAATCGGGACCCGGATCGCCTTGCCGTCGCTCTGCGGATTGAGCCCGAGATCCGAGAGGCGCACCGCCCGTTCGATTGCGGCCATGAGCGAAGTGTCGAAGGGCTGCACGACGATGAGCGCCGGTTCGGGTACGGACAGAGACGCCACCTGATTCAGTGGCATCTTGGAGCCGTAGGCCTCCACATGGACGCCGTCCAGGAGGTTGACGGAGGCGCGCCCTGTCCGGACCGCGGCAATCTCCTTGCGCGTGTGTTCGATGATGGTGTCCATCCGCGTCTTGATCTGCGCGGACATGCCGTTGATGTCGGTGAATTCCATGACGTCCTCAGTGTGCGGGAGCCGCGGGCGGGCCGGCAGGGGGGGCGCTGGCCACGACCGTGGTGCCGATCGGCTCGCCCATGACGACCCGGCGGATATTGCCCGCCTCGCGCAGGTCGAACACCACGATGGGAAGGGCGTTCTCCTTGCAGACCGAAATGGCCGCCGCGTCCATGACCTTCAGCTCCAGCGCGAGGACCTGCTGGTAGGTGATGGTGGGGAACTTGGTCGCTTCCGGATGCAGGACCGGGTCAGCGGAGTAGATACCGTCAACCTTGGTCCCCTTCAGGATCGCGTCGGCCCGAATCTCCACGGCGCGCAGGGCGGCCGCGGTGTCGGTGGTGAAATACGGGTTGCCGGTGCCGGCGGCGAAGATCACGACCCGGTTCTTTTCGAGGTGCCGCACGGCGCGCCGCCGGATAAACGGCTCGGCGATCTGCCGCATTTCGATGGCGGTCATGACGCGGGTATCGATGCCCTGCTGGTCGAGCGCATCCTGGAGGGCGAGGCCATTGATCACCGTCGCCAGCATGCCCATGTAATCGGCCGTCGCGCGGTCCATGCCTTTGGCCGACGCGGCCAGGCCACGGAAGATGTTGCCGCCGCCAATCACGATAGCGACCTGAACGCCGAGGTTCCGGATTTCACCGACGTCGCGGGCGATGCGCGCGGCGACAGCAGGGTCGACGCCGAACTGCTGCTGGCCCATGAGGGCCTCGCCGGAAAGCTTGAGGAGGACGCGGGAGTAGCGAGGCCTGGCAGATGAGGGGTCGGACACGAAGGGTAATTATACGCGGGACAGGACTATTCGCTCAGTTCCCCGACGCGGAAGCGCGCGAAGCGGCCGATCGAGATGTTTTCGCCGGTCTTGGCCGCCGTCTGGGCCACGAGCTGGCCGATGGTGACCGCCGCATCCCGGATGGATGGCTGTTCCATCAGCACGAACTGGGCATAGAAGCTGCCGAGCTTGCCCTCGACAATCTTCTCGAGCACGGCTGGCGGCTTGCCCGAGCCTTCCATCTGTGCCAGGTAGATGCCCTTCTCCCGCTCGATGGCTTCGGCAGGCACTTCCTCGCGGCGAACCCACCTGGGATCCGCGGCGGCGATGTGCATCCCGACCTCGCGCACGAGGCTCTGGAAGTCGTCCGTGCGCGCCACGAAGTCGGACTCGCAGTTGACCTCGACCAGCACACCAATCCTGCCGCCAAGGTGGATGTAGCTGCTGATGGTGCCCTGGGCCGTCGTGCGGCCGGCACGCTTGGCCGCCTGGGCGAGACCGCGCTTCCTGAGGAGCGTCACGGCCTCGTCCAGATCGCCCTGCGCCTCGCTCAACGCGGCCTTGCACTCCATCATGCCTGCGCCTGTCTTGTCGCGCAGTTGCTTGACCATGCCGGCTGTAATGGCTGCCATCTCTCGTCTCCGTCCTGATATGCCGCCGCGACATGGCCGCGGTGGGGCGGACCGTGTCCGCCGTACAAAAGAATCGCCGGCCCCTGGAACTCGAGCCGGCGCGTTCCGATACGCGAGGGCTATGCGTCCGCTGTAGTCGGTGCGGGCGTCGGGACAGACGCCGCGGCAGACGGCGGGGCAGCCTCTGCGCGGCGCTGCGGCCGGACCACGCGTGTGAGGCGGGCGGCGGCGTCGGCAGCGGCGGCTTCCTCGGCCTGTGCCGCGACTTCCTCCGCCTGCCGTGATTCCCGGAGCGTCCGGCCCTCGATGACCGCGTCGGCCACGTGTGACGCGAACAGGCGGATCGCCCGCAGCGCGTCGTCGTTGCCGGGAATCACGAAGTCGACCTCGTCGGGGTCGCAGTTAGTGTCCACGATGCCGATGACCGGAATCTTCAGCTTCCGGGCTTCGTCGACTGCGATCTTCTCCTTGCGGGTGTCGACCACGAAGATGGCGTCGGGGAGCCGGGCCATGTGCCGGATGCCTTCAAGGTTCTTGAGGAGCTTCCGCTTCTCCTTCTCGTTCCCCGAGATCTCCTTCTTCGACAGCGTGTCGTACCGGCCGTCGGTGGCCATGGCCTCGATGTCGCGCAGCCGGCCAAGGCTCCGCTGAATCGTGGTGAAGTTGGTCAGCAGGCCGCCGAGCCACCGCTGGTTCACGAAGTACATGCCCGAGCGCTGGGCTTCCTCCGCGATCACGTCCTGGGCCTGGCGCTTCGTGCCGACGAAGAGGATGGTCTTGCCCTCCGAGGTGAGCGACGTGATGAACTCCGACGCGTCGCGGAACCGTTTCACCGTCTTGTTCAGATCGATGATGTAGATGCCGTTCCGCTCCCCGAAGATGAATTCCTTCATCTTGGGATTCCACCGCTTGGTCTGGTGGCCGAAGTGGACTCCGGCTTCCAGTAGATCATTCATCGCAATCGCGGACAAGCTCCCTCCCTCTAACCGTCGTGATGCCGAAACTAGCGTTTGCTGAACTGGAAGCGCTTGCGGGCGCCGGCCAGGCCGTACTTCTTCCGTTCCTTGATGCGGGAATCGGAGGTCAGCAGGCCGTCCTTCTTCAGGGCCTTCCGGAGCTCCGCGTCGAAGTCGACGAGCGCACGGGCGATGCCCAGTCGAATGGCACCGGCCTGGCCGTTGATGCCGCCGCCGGCAACCGTCGCCAGAATGTCGAACTTCTCAACCGTCTCGGTGAGCTGGAGAGGCCGGCGCACATTCATGCGCAGCTGGTCGGTGAGGAAGTAGGCACCGAACTCGCGGTGGTTCACAGTGATCGCGCCCGTTCCGGGACGGAGGAACACGCGAGCGGTGGACGTCTTGCGGCGTCCGGTGGCGTAATACTCAGTGGCTGGCAAGGCTAGGCGACCTCGATTTTCTTGGGCTGTTGCGCCGTGTGCGGGTGCTCCGCAGTGGCGTAGACCTTCAACTTGCGATACATGGCGTCGCCCATCTTGGTCTTGGGCAACATGCCGCGCACGGCTTCCTCCATGAGGCGGGTCGGCCGGCGCTTGCGGAGCACACCAGCTCGCTCCTCGCGAAGGCCTCCTTCATAACCACTGTGGTAGCGATAGAGCTTCTGATCTTCCTTGCGGCCCGTCAGCTTGATCTGGCCCGCGTTGACGATCACCACGTGGTCACCCGTATCGATGAACGGGGTATAGGTGGCCTTGTGCTTACCCTGGAGGAGACGGGATGCCACCGTGGCGATCCGGCCGAGGACCTGACCGTTCGCGTCGATGACGTGCCACTGACTGTTAACGCTTTTCGCGCTAGCAACAAACGTACGCATGAAGAAGGGAACCTCGCTCTGTCGGCTCGTGAGACTGCACACGGGCCGGGCAAATACCTGTAACTGCAAACCCTGATTCTAGTGACGGTTCCAGCGATTGTCAAGCGAACGGCTTTGTGGAAAACACTCACTTTCGGTGGGTGCCGAATATGGACGCTTCTGCCACTTCTGTGGCCGCGTGCGAGGCGTCAGCGGGCCCAAGGGCATTTTGGGCCTAAGCCAGTGTGGCACGCCGGTTGCGAATGGACGTCCAGCAATGCCCGTCTTCCGCTTCGGTCAGTCTCCGGCAGTCATTGGCCTTGATATCGGGTCCAGCGCCATCAAAGCTATCGAACTTCAGCGGACCGGGCGCGGGAGACGCGTGGCCGCCTACGCAATGGAACCCGTGCCTCCGGGCAGCATCGCCGACGGCAGTATCCTCGACCCCCCTGCCGTGGCGGCGGCCGTTCGGCGCGTCCTATCCCGTGGGAAGTTCTCCAGACGAGAGGTGTGCGTCTCTCTCTCGGGAAGCGCCGTCATCGTCAAGAAGATCAACCTGCCTGTGATGACACCGGCCGAACTGGCCGACTCCATTGTGTGGGAGGCCGAACAGTACATCCCGTTCGATGCGCAGGACGTGAACCTGGACTACCAGATTCTCGACGCCGGCACCGGTCCTGACGCGCGCGGGATCATGGAGGTCCTGCTGGTGGCCGCCAAGAAGGACAAAACGGCGGAATACACGAGCGTGGTGGCGGCAGCCGGACGTACGCCGGTGGTCGTCGACGTGGACGCCTTCGCGCTCCAGAATGCCTTCGAGGCGAACTACGGTCTGGAGCCCGAGGCGGTCATTATCCTGCTCAATGCCGGGGCAAGCGCCGTGAACATCAACGTCCTGCAGCACGGCCGTTCGGTCTTCACGCGGGACATTTCCGTGGGCGGCAATGCCTATCGCGAAGCGCTTCAGCGGGAATTGGGTGTGTCGCCCGAGACGGCCGACCGGGTGAAGCGCAGCCAGGCCGTCGAAGGCGTCAACCGTGAGGACGTCGGGCCCGTGCTCAGGGCGGTGACGGAGCACGTGCTGCTGGAGGTTCAGAAGACGTTCGACTTCTTCAGAACCACAGCAGAGGCCGATCGGATCGATCGGCTTGTCGTGAGCGGTGGCGCCTCGCGGATCGACGGCTTCGCGGCCATGCTGCAGGCGCGGTTCGGGGTGGAGGCTGAGGAACTGAATCCGTTCAGGGCCATCACGTGGGACTCGGCGCGGCTCGGGGGCGACGCGTTGGAGGCCGCCCCGGTGGCGGCCGTGGCCGTGGGTCTTGGGTTGAGGACGATCGGGGACCGGTGATCACCATCAACCTGCTGCGCGGGTCGCGCCTGGCTGATCGGACGCAGCTCGGGACACCGCTGTCGATGGTGCCCGTGGCATGCGCGCTGAACCTGCTGCTGGCTGCGGGAGGGGTGGGCTGGTGGTACTGGTCCCTGTCGAGGCAGGCGCTGCAGGTGGAGGGGGACCTCGTCGCGTCGCGCCAGGAGGCCGGGAAACTGAAGAGCGTGATTGCCGAGGTGGCCCAGTTCGAGGATCGGCAGACGCAGCTCAGGCAACGTGTCGATGTGATTGAGGAGCTGCGTGGGAAGCAGGGCGTGCCGGTGCAACTGGTGGATGCCGTCAGCCGGAGCCTGCCAGACATGCTATGGCTCACGCACCTCAGGCAGACCGGTGCCGATGTCGTCATGGAGGGGCGCTGCAAGACCCTGATTGCGCTCTCCGATCTAGTTGGGAACCTGGCGATGCTGCAGATCTTCGAGCGCCCGGTTGAGATCGTGGACAGCCAGGTCGAGCCGGCTGGTCCGGCGCTCTCCGCTGGTGGTGGGACGTCGGAAGTCATCCGGTTCACGGTCCGTGCCCGTCTGGCCGGGGTGCCCGTGCCGGCGCCATCGCCAACTGGAGCGGGAAAGGGCGCGGGGCGATAGCGATGGCGACGGCGAGCCTGTCCCGGTGGCCCTGGTATGCGCAGATTGGCGCCAGCGTCGCGTTAGGCGCCTTGGCCGCGGCCGTCTTCTTTATGTACTGCGCCCAACCAGAGCAGCAGCGGCTGGCGGACCAGTCTGCGCAACTGGCCGCTGTGCGGGCCGAAATCCAGCGGGCGCAGGCGACGGCCAGACGGCTCCCGGCGTTTCGGGCCGAGGTGATCCGGCTGGAGCGGGAGCTTGATCAGCTGCGGCCGGTGCTGCCTGAAGAAAAGGACGTGGCCGATCTCCTGCGCCGCATTCAGGGGATGGCCACCGAATCCCGCCTGACCATCAGGGCGTTCACGCCGAAGCCGGCGACTGACTGGGCGCTGCACGTCGAGTGGCCCATCACCGTCGAATTGGAAGGGACGTACCACGACGTCGGTCACTTCCTCGCCGAGGTGGGCGGGTTCCCGCGCATCATCAACGTCAGCGACCTGGAAATCCGCGGGAAGGACAAGACCCTTCCCGGTGAAGCCACGGTGACGGTCACGTGTACCGCCACGACGTTCGTGCTGAAGGCGCAGGATTCCGCAGTCGAGGCGGCCGCGGATGCCGGCCGGCCGACGGCCGGAGGGAAGCGATCGTGACTATGCGGCCCGGACTCGTGCTCGTGAGCGTCGCGATGCTGACAGTGGTGCCCGTTGCGGCAACGATGGCGCAGCCGCGACAGCAACTTACGAAGCCGCGGCCCCAGGCGCAGCCGGCGAATCCGCAACAGTCCCGGCCTTCCCGGGCAGCGCCTCCCAGAGCGGTGGTCCATCGGTCGTATGACGCCGGCGGGCGCCGGGACCCATTCGTAAGCCTGCGGCGAAGCGGCAGTGATCCGAGTGGCCGCGGCAATCTGCCACGGCCCGCGGGAGTCGCGGGGCTGCTCGTCTCCGAGGTCGCGCTCAGAGGCGTGATGCAGTCGCCGGCCGGATTCGTCGGCCTGCTCCGGGGGTCCGACGGCAAGACCCATGTAGTGCGCGCCGGTGATCGCCTCTTTGATGGGCAGGTACGGTCGATTGCGTCCGATGCCCTGGTACTGCTGCAGCGGTCCAGCGATCCGCTCGTCGTGCCGAAGGAGTTCGAGGTACGGAAACCGTTGAGGCACGGTGGAGAGGTCAAGCGATGAGAACGACACGACTCAGCCCAGTCACGCTGGCGGCGGCGGTCATGGCGCTGGCGACGGCCGGAGTTCCCTGGCGACCCGCAGTGGAGGCAGCCGGCGCCGCGCCTGCCGCGCTTCGGTCGTTCACGTCGCGCGTGGAGGCTGGCCGGGCGGTGTTGGCGGTTGAGGCCTCAGCACCCGTGTCGTACTCGGCGGAGGCGAGAACGGGTACGGCGATGTCACGCGGGGCGGCTCCTGCGCCAGGAATCACGCGCCCCGGCAGGGAGGTGTTCAACGCCCGGGAGCAGGCGTCCACGCCGGTGGCCGAGTCGAAGAAGTTCACGGGCCAGCCGGTCAGCCTCGACTTTCAGGGCGCCGATCTGCGCGCGGTGCTGCGCGTGTTCTCCCAGATCTCCGGGCTGAATGTCGTGATCGACCCCTCGATTCAGGGCACCGTCGATGTTGTCCTGAAGGACGTGCCGTGGGATCAGGCCCTCGAGATCATCTTGCGCGCCAACAAGCTGGGGTACTCGCTCGACGGCACCATCGTACGGATTGCACCCCTGACGGTGCTGGCGGAGGAGGAGACCCAGCGGAGGAAGTTTGCCGAGGAACAGGCGCTCTCGGGAAAGCTGCAGGTGCTGACCCGCGCGCTCAGTTACGCGAAGGCGGAGGACGTGGCACCGCTGCTGCTCAAGACCGTTCTCTCGACGCGGGGGCAGGTGCAGACCGACGCCCGGACCAACACGCTCATCATCAACGACCTTCCCGAGCGTCTCACGCAAGCCGTCGAGCTCATCATGACGCTGGACCAGCCGCAGCCGCAGGTCGAGATCGAGGCGCGGATTGTGCAGACAACGAGGGAGTTCGCGCGCACGCTCGGCGTGCAGTGGGGCGTGGGCGCCCGCGCCAGCCAGGCGCTCGGCAATACTCTGCCGCTGGCGTTTCCAAATCAGGGCAGCATCACGGGCCGGACTGGGGGCTCGCAGGGGGACACGGCGGCGGATGCGGCCAACACCGCAGTGAATCTCGGCGTGACAGGCGCCGCGTCGGCGATTGGCCTGGCGCTGGGGTCGGTGAACGGGGCCGTGAACCTCGACATCGCGCTCTCCGCGCTGGAACGGCATGGGCAGGGCCGGCTGCTGTCGACGCCGCGGGTGGCCACCCAGAACAACGTTGAGGCCGAGATCACGCAGGGCGTGCAGATTCCGATTCAGACCGTCGCCAACAACACCGTGACTGTCTCGTTCAAGGACGCCGCGCTGACGCTGAAGGTCACGCCACAGATCACCGCCGCCAACACCGTCATCATGCGGATCTCTGTCGAGAACGCGTCGCCGGACTTCAGCCGCTCCGTGAACAACATTCCGCCGATCGACACCCAGCGTGCGGTGACCCAGGTGTTGGTTACCAACGGCGAGACGACGGTGATCGGCGGCATTAACGTCAGCCGGGAGCAGTCGAGTCAGGACCGCACGCCGGGGTTGAGCCGGGTTCCGCTGCTGGGCTGGTTGTTCAAACGCGACGGTGTGACGGATGAGAGCCGTGAACTGCTCATCTTCATCACGCCCCGCATCGTGCGGATGTAGCCGTGCACGGGCTGAAACAAGGAGACGCGACTGTGACTGCTGCCAGGAGGCGCCGCCTTGCCGCGGTGCTCGCCACCGCCGGCCTCGCGGTTATGCCGGGATGCGGAGACGCGGCCCGGACGGGCCGGTCCCCCGTGCTGCTCGTAATCATGTCGCTCGAGGCGGCGTCGGGAGCCACGCCAACCGCCTTTGGCGGAACGCTCGACTCGGACGTGCTGACCAATGTCAGCCGGACTGTTGAGGGGGGACGGCAGGACGTGCCGACCGTGTTCAGCGACGTCGGCCGGGTGAGCTTGCGCTTCACGCTGAAGGATCCGGGCGTGCCCGGCGGTGCCGCCACCCCCTCCGCACTTAACCAGGTGACGATCAACCGGTACCAGGTCGTCTACCGTCGCTCGGATGGACGAAATACCCCGGGGGTGGATGTGCCTCATCCGTTTGACTCTGCCGTGACGGTGACGCTGCCGACGGAGGGAGCGGCCACGGCCGCCTTCGAGCTCGTGCGCCACACCGCCAAGGGCGAGGCGCCGCTCGCGGCCCTGCGAACCAATGGCGTCATCATCTCGGCGATGGCGGACATCACGTTCTCCGGGCACGACCTGGCCGGGAACGCCGTCACGGTGACGGGCAGCATCGGCGTGCAGTTCGGCAATTTCGGCGATTCGCGGTAGGGGGCACTGATGCACATGCACAGCACGTCATTGAAGATCTGGGTAGGGCCGGCGGTCCTGGCCGGGGTTACCCTTGCTTCTACGGGGTGCGGGCTTGAAGAGGAGCAGGTGTTGAACATCGTGGCGCCGTCCGAGTTCGGTCTGTCGGTGTCTCTGACAGCAACTCCCGACCAGTTGCCCCGCGACGGGCAGTCGCAGGCGATCGTCAACGTGACGGTGCGCGACGCCCGGGGGCAGGCCGTCAGCGGGCAGCGCCTGGCGGTCGTGCCCAGTACCGGGACGGTGGCACAGCGTGAAATCACCACGGACGGCGGCGGGTTGGCGTCGGTCGTCTACACGGCTCCAGGGCTTACGGCCGTGGTACCGAGCGGGCAGGCCGTGATCGCGCTGACGCCGATTGGCAGCAATTTCGGGAATGCGACGGCCCGCACGGTCTCGGTGCTGCTGACCGGCACACCGAACACAGGTGCACCACTCCCCGGTTTCTCGTTCCTGCCTGCCGCCCCGCAGCGGCTGCAGCTCGTGGCGTTTGATGCCTCCTCCACGACCGACGAGGGCACGCGGTGTGCGGATGCGTGCACCTACATTTGGAATTTCGGGGGCGAGGGGAGCGCCACCGGCCGCACCCCCACCTACCGCTTCCAGCAGGCCCGCACATACGCGGTGACGCTGACCGTGACCGACCCGACAGGCACGAGCGCCTCGTCGACGCAGTCGGTCGTGGCGGTGAACCCGGCCGCGCCCACGGCCGCCTTCACGAAGTCCCCGGCGTCGCCGGCCGTGCGCCAGAACGTCAACTTCGTGGCCACCGGGTCGACAGCGGCCGCCGGCCACAGCGTCGTGGCCTACGATTGGAGCTTCGGCGATGGCGGCAGTTCCAGCAGCACGAGTGTGTCCACTAATCACGCGTACATGGCGGCAGGCACGTACACGGTGACGCTGACGGTCACCGACGACGTAGGGCAGACCGGCACGGCCTCGACGGACGTGGTCGTCGTGGCCGGCATCGTCGCGAACTTCTCGATCTCGCCGACCAATCCCACCGTGACCCAGAGCGTTAACTTCAACGGCGACGATTCTACGACCGCGACAGGCGCGAGCATCGTGGGTTTCGCATGGGACTTCGGCAACGGGCTGACAGCGACCGGATCGTCCGCGACGGCATCCACGACGTACTCCACGGCGCGCACCTACACGGTCCGGCTGACGGTGCGCGACAGCGCCGGAAGGACAGCCACCGTGACCAAGACTGTGACGGTATCGTGACGCCGGACTCCGGGGGGCTCGTGCCGGCGTCCGGCGCCGCGTGCGATCGGCGGCTTGCCTCGCTACGGCAGGCGATGGCCGGCGAGCACGTCGACGCGCTGGTGGTGACGCATCCACCAAACGTGCGCTATCTCTCCGGACACGCGGGGAGCGCGGGCATGCTGGTGGTCCGGCCTTCCGACGTTCATCTATTGATAGACGCGCGGTACCGTGAGGCGGCCCGGCAACTGGTGGCGAGTGGAGCCGCTCCATCAGGCCTCGGTCTCCATGAGGTGCCAGGCAGCTACGACGCAGCCACGATCACCCTGCTGGGTGATCTCGGTGTCGTAGCCGTGGGTGTCGAGGCAGAGCATCTGAGTGTCTCCCGATTCCGGTGGCTGGATCGGACCGGAGTCGCGAGGGGGATGGCAGCGCAGTGGATCCCGGTCAGCGGGCTGGTGGAAGGCGTGCGTCTCGTGAAAGATGCCGGCGAACAGGCCGCGCTGCGCCGGGCGGCCAGGGGGCTGAGCGGGGTGGCCGAGGCCGCGTTCCGGGCAGTCCGGCCGGGCGCAGCCGAGCGGGACATCGCGGCTGTCATCGAGGCGGCGCTGAGGGCGAAGGGCTTTGAGCGCCCGGCGTTTGACACCATCGTGGCGTCGGGTCCCAATGGGGCCCTTCCGCACTACAGGGCAGGTGCCCGAGTCATCGAATCAGGAGACCTGGTCGTGCTGGACTTCGGCGGCGTGCTGGACGGATACTGCAGTGACATCACGCGGACCGTCGCAGTCGGGCCTCCTGGGACGGAGGCCCGCCGTGTGTACGGGGTGGTTCTTCGGGCCCAGCAGGCGGCTATCGACGCGGCAAGGCCAGGAATCGGCACAGAGCAGGTGGATGCTGCCGCAAGGACGGTGCTCGAGCAGGCCGGGCTTGGCGAGGCGTTCGGCCATGGCACCGGACACGGGCTTGGGCTGGAAGTGCATGAGCTGCCGAGGGTTGGGCGCCCGGTCGAGGGACAGATCGGCGCCAGGCTCGGCGAAGGCATGGTGTTCACGGTGGAACCTGGTGCCTATCTCCCAGGGTGGGGCGGTGTCAGAATTGAGGACGACATCCTGATCACGGCCGGGGGATGCGAGCTGCTGACGGAGGTACCCCGCGACCTGCTCGTGCTGTAATTGCGGCCCAGACGGTGGCGGAAAAGTAGAACGGGAGCCTATGGACTTTGATGAGCTGAAGCGGGTGCTTGAGATGGTCCGCGAGCACGACCTTGCTGAACTGGAGCTGGAACGGCCTGATCTGAAGATCCGTGTCCGGAAGAATGCCTCGGGCCAGTGGCACGCTACGGCACCGGCGGCGGTCGCCCTTCCTCAGGTGCACGTCGCGCCGCCAGCCGCGCAGGCGCCTGCGGTACCTGCCGCGCCAGCCGAGGATGTGGACTGGGCGGTGCTCAAGTCTCCCATCGTGGGCACGTTCTACCGTTCATCCGAGCCGGGCGCCGCGATGTTCACCGATGTCGGCAGCCGGGTGAAGAAGGGCGAGGTCCTCTGCATCATCGAGGCGATGAAGCTGATGAACGAAATCACCTCCGAGGTGGACGGCGAGGTGGTCAAGGTGTACGTGGAGAATGGGCAGGCCGTCCAGTACGGCGAGCGGCTCTTCGCCGTCCGGCCCAGCTAGCAACCACACATGTTCAAGAAGATTCTGATCGCGAACCGGGGTGAGATCGCGCTGCGCGTGCTCGTGGCGTGCCGCGAGATGGGCATCAAGACCGTTGCGGTGTACTCGGAGGCGGATGAGCATGCGTTGCACGTCCGGTTCGCGGACGAGGACGTGTGCATCGGACCGCCCAGGAGCAGCGAGAGTTACCTGAACATTCCGGCCATCATCAGCGCTGCCGAGATCACCGGCGCCGACGCGATTCATCCCGGCTACGGCTTCCTCTCCGAGAATCCCCATTTCGCGGAAGTGTGCGAGGCCTGTCATATCCGGTTCATCGGCCCGGACCCGCATGTGATCAAGCTGATGGGGGACAAGGCACGCGCCCGCCGGGCGATGAAGAAGGCCGGGCTGCCGATGCTGCCCGGCAGCGACGGCCCGGTGGATTCCGAAGAGCAGGCCCTGAAGCTCGCGAAGGACATCGGCTACCCGGTCATCGTCAAGGCCGTGGCCGGTGGCGGTGGCCGGGGGATGCGTGTCGTGCGCACGCCCGAGGAACTGGGCTCGTCGCTGAGAACGGCCCAGCGCGAAGCCGAGGCGGCCTTCGGTGTGGGCGACTGCTACATCGAGAAGTACCTGGAGAACCCGCGGCATATCGAATTCCAGATCCTGGGTGACCACCACGGCAACTTGGTGCACCTTGGCGAGCGCGAGTGCTCGATTCAGCGCCGCCATCAGAAACTGGTCGAGGAATCGCCGTCGCCGGCCCTGACCGAGAAAGTGCGCCGGAAGATGGGCGCGCTGGTGGTGGACGCCGCCAAAGCGGTGCAGTACACCAACGCAGGCACCTTCGAGTTTCTGATGGACAAGGACGGAAAGTTCTACTTCATGGAGGCCAATACCCGCCTCCAGGTGGAACATCCGGTGACAGAGTTTGTGACCGGCATCGACCTCGTGAAGGAGCAGATCCGCATCGCGGCCGGCGAGCGCCTGAGCTTCAAGCAGGGTGACATCGAGTTCCGCGGCCACTCGATCGAGTGCCGGATCAACGCCGAGCATCCCGAGCGGTTCACGCCGTCGCCCGGACTCATCCGTACCTTCAACCTACCGTCCGGCCCGGGTGTCCGTGTCGACACGGCGGCCCATGCCGACTGCACAATCCCGCCGTACTACGACTCGATGATCGGCAAAGTCATCGTGTTCGGCCGTGACCGGTCAGAGGCGATCGCGCGCATGCGGCGGGCGCTGGAGATGAGCGTCATCGAGGGCATCTACACCACGATCCCGCTGCATCTGCGCATCCTCGCAGATGCCGAGTTCGTGGCTGGGCGCCTCGGCACCGGCTTCATGGACCGCCTGCTGTCAGAGCCACCGCGTACCGGCGGCATGGCCGCCGCGGGCTAGGGCGCCGATCGCGCCGCGTTCGTCGTGGCTTCCCCCGTGCCGCCCACCGCAGGGTCACCGATCTTCCCGTCGCGCCTCTACGTCATCCTGGACGTCGAGACCCTGGCACAGGCTGCGCTGGCGCCTCTGACATGCCTTGATGCCTGCCTGAATGCGGGAGCCCGGGTCTTCCAGTTGCGCGCCAAGACGTGCGGCGCGGGCGCGTTCGCCGACCTTGCACGGTCGGTGCTAGCCCGCACCGCGGGCACCGGCTCCGTGGTGATCATCAACGACCGGGTGGATGTCGCCATGGTGAGTGGGGCCAGCGGCGCGCACGTCGGGCAGGAGGATCTGGCCCCTGTCGCGGCGCGAGCCCAGTTGGGCGCCCACGCGATCATCGGCCTGTCGACGCACACCGACGCGCAGGTGCGTGCGGCCATCTCGGAGCCGGTGTCCTACATCGCTGTCGGGCCGGTGTTCGAGACCACGACGAAGGCCACGGGGTATTCCGCGGTCGGCCTGGCGATGGTGGCCCGCGCCCGTGAACTGGGCGGGCCTCGGTGTCCCGTGGTGGGGATCGGGGGGATCACGCCAGCCAACGCCCCGGACGTCATCGCAGCCGGCGCGGCTGCCGTCGCCGTCATCGGCGGCGTGATTGGCCCGGACCCGGCCGCACTCGTGGCGCGCTACCTCGACCGGATCGCCTGATTCCCCAGTTATACTGCGCTCCTCCACGGAGGATTCCGATGCCATCTCAGATCTTTGCGACCAAGCCCCTCTCACTGCTCCTGGACGAAATGAAGGGCGAGCAGCGCCTCAGGCGGGTACTGGGGCCGGTGCATCTGTCGGCGCTTGGCGTGGGTGCCATCATCGGCGCGGGCATCTTCGTGGCAACCGGTTCGGCGGCGCACAACGTCGCTGGCCCGGCCCTGATGCTCTCCTACGTGGTGGCGGGGATGACCTGCATCTTTGCCGCGCTCTGCTACGCCGAGTTCGCGTCGATGGTGCCGGTAGCGGGGTCCGCCTACACCTACGCCTACGCGACACTCGGTGAACTCTTCGCCTGGATCATGGGCTGGGACCTGGTGCTGGAGTACGCCGTGGGATCCGCCACCGTGGCCAACGGGTGGTCGGGATACTTCCAGAGTGTGCTGGCGAAGTTCGGGATGCATCTGCCGGCTGCGCTCGCCGGTCCTCCCATCATCTACGACGCCGCCACGGGTCACTTCATCCAGACGGCAGGGTTTGTGAATCTCCCCGCAGTGCTGGTCGTGGCGGTTGTCACGGCCGTGCTCGTGAAGGGGATTCAGGAAAGCGCGTCGTTCAACTCCGCGATGGTCGTTCTCAAGCTGGCCGCCGTCCTCTTTGTGATCCTGGTCGGCGCCTTCTACGTCAATCCCGACAACTGGCATCCGTTCGCGCCCTTCGGGATGAGCGGCGTGAGCGTCTTCGGCAAGTCGATCATGGGGCAGACGGATGCGGGCGGCCAACCCGTGGGCATGCTGGCCGGAGCCGCCATCATCTTCTTTGCCTACATCGGGTTCGACTCCGTCTCCACGCACGCGGAGGAGGCGAAGGATCCGAAGCGCGACGTGCCCATCGGCATCATTGCCTCGCTGCTCATCTGCACCGTGCTCTACATCGCTGTCGTCGCCGTGCTGACTGGCATGGTGTCCTACACGAAGATCAGCGTAGACGCCGGCGTCTCCGATGCGTTCAAGCAGGTGGGGCTGCCATGGGCGGAGTTCATCATCGCCGCCGCTGGCGTCGCGGGCATCACGTCCGTGCTGCTGGTGCTGATGCTGTCCGGCCCCCGCGTGTTCCTGGCGATGGCGCGCGATGGGATGGTGCCGCGTAAGTTCTTCGGCGACGTGCATCCGCGGTTCCGGACACCGCACCGGTCCACTATTCTGATCGGCGTGTTCGTTGCCGTGCTGACAGGGTTCCTCCCCATTGATGCCCTGCTGCATCTGACCAATATCGGGACGCTCTTCGCCTTCCTCGTCGTCTGCATTGCCGTGCTGATCATGCGGCGCACCAATCCTGACGCCGAACGGCCCTTCCGGGTGCCATTCTTTCCCTTGGTGCCGATTCTCGGGATCCTGTTGTGCCTGTTGCTCATGCTCTCTCTGCCTGTCGAGAACTGGTACCGCCTGTTCGGGTGGCTGGCGCTGGGCCTGGTGATCTACTTCTCCTACGGCTACCGGCACAGCCAGTTGCGGCTGATGGCAGAGAAGCGCGGGTAATGGCAGCACGACTGCTTGATGGCCAGAAGGTGGCCGCTCAGATCCAGGCCGAGATCAGGCCGGAGGTCGCACGATACACAGCGCGGGTGGGGCAGCCTCCAGGCCTGGCAATCGTCCTCGTGGGCAACGATCCGGCGTCCGAGGTCTATGTCCGCAACAAGGTCCGGACGGGGCAGGAGTCAGGGTTTCGAGTCGACCTCGAGCGGTTGTCCACGATATCGAGCCTCGACGATGTGCTGCGGGCGGTGGAGCGGCTGAACAGCGACGATCGCTACGACGGGATCCTTGTGCAGTCGCCGCTGCCGGCGGCGCTGGGCCGAACGGCCGAGCAACGCGTGTTCGACGCGATCGCCGTCGCCAAGGATGTGGACGGCTTCAGTCCCACGAGCGTGGGCCTGCTCGTGCAGAATCGCGCGTCGATCGCGGCCGGCACGCCGTCAGGGGTGATTGAGCTCCTCGAGCGCGAGGGGATTGCCCTGGTGGGCCGCCATGCCGTCGTGGTCGGACGCAGCGATATCGTGGGTAAGCCCATGGCGCTTCTGTTGCTGCACCGCCACGCGACCGTGACCATCTGCCATTCGAAGTCCGAAGACCTGCCCGGACTGTGCCGTCAGGCCGATATCCTCGTGGCCGCAGTCGGCCGACCGGGCCTGATCACGGCGGAGTTCGTGAAGCCAGGCGCCATCGTGGTCGACGTGGGTATCAACCGCGTGACCGACAGGGGAGAGGCGCTCCGTATCCTTGGGCCCTCCCACCCGCGATTCCGTGTCTTCGAGGAGAAGGGGTCGGTTCTTGTGGGCGACGTGCATCCTGGCGTTGCCGAGGTAGCCGGCGCGCTGACGCCAGTCCCTGGCGGGGTGGGGCCGCTGACAATCGCGATGCTGATGCGAAACACCATGACTGCTGCCCTGGCACGTCATCCGGCCTGAGCGCCCGAGAGGAGACGAGTGGGGGGCCGCGTTCCGGCACGCATCGGGCTGACCGGCGGCATCGGCACCGGGAAGAGCCATGTACTGCGCTACCTGGCGCGGCACGGCGTGCCGACGGTGGACGCCGATGACCTGGCGCGGTTGGCGGTGGCCGCGGGCGAACCGGCGCGTGAGGCCATCGTTCAGCGGTTTGGGGCGCACCTGATCGACCAGCACGGCACGCTCGACCGGCAGGTGCTTGCCAGCATGGTGTTCGACGACCCCGGCGCCCGGCAGGACCTCGAGGGGATCATTCACCCGGCTGTCTGGCTGGCGATTAATCAGTGGTTCGATCGCCTTGGGAGAGATGCCGGTCGTGTCGTCGGTGTCGCGGCGGTGCCCTTGTTGTTCGAGACCGGGCACGAGGCGGACTTCGACAAGATCATCGTCACGAGCTGTTCGCGGGCCGCGCAGGTCGCCCGTGTGAGCGCGCGTGACGGCCTGTCAGCCGACGAGGTCGGGCTGAGGCTGGACGCACAGATGGCTCCGGATGCTAGGCTGGCCGGGGCTGATGCGGTCATCGATACCAACGGTACCGAGGCCGACACCGATCGGCAGGTGGACGAAATCTGGAGGCGATGGGGGTTGCCCGCGCTGCATTAGCTCAGGCGGACAACCCGCGGCACTTACTTAATCTCGAAGCCGTCCGCGGTCTTCTCGCGGTGAGCCGTATGACACGCGGCGCAGGTGGCGCCCATGTCCTTCATCGCGGCCTGGATGCCCTCGCTGCTGGAGAGGTCCGCGCTCACGAACAGGTCCGCGGCGGCCTTCGCACCGGTTTCGGCCAGCTTCACCGCGTCAGTCGTGCCTTTCGAGCTCCAGAACTTCACCACCACCGCGAAGGCATCCTTGGAGGCCCGCGCCTGGTCCTTGGCAAGAGCGAAGTCTTCGGAAGCGCCGGGCTTCGAGAGCGCTCCCATGGCTCCACCGAGATCCTTCATCGCCTTCTGGAAGTCGGCCGGTGGCTTCTCGGCGGCTCGAACAGCCACGGCCATACTGGCGACGAGCAGACAGGTAGAGACGAAATACAGCCGACGCATGTCAGTCCTCCTCGTGCGCACGTCAGATCCGTGCACCTGAAATGAGAGTCGATCGAATACGCGAAGATTAGCGAAGATCGGACGCCGGGCCAATATGAAAGATCACACGGGGGTGCGGAGAACTTCCCGCCTATTCGGTCAGGGCGCCCTTGGCGGGCGCCACCCGTTCCTCGAGAAACGTATTCCACTCGTGGCACTGCGGGCACTGCCAGAGGAGTTCCGTGCTGCGGTACCGGCAGCGGGTGCAGACGTGCGGGTCGAGGTAGAAGACGGCGTCCCTGGCCAGCGTGACGTACCGGGAGACCAGGGCCCGGTCGAACTCCAGCGCCGCCAGCGCCTGCCAGATCGCCTGGTGAAGGCTCATGCCGTGTGGGTGGTGGAGGAGTGCCTCCAGCAGCGTGTCGAGGGCCTCGGCCGGCCGTCCGGCCGAGAGCGCGTGACGGGCCAGCGCCAGCCGGGCGCGCCACTCCTGTGGCCGTGCCGCAATGATTTCGTGACAGAGGCCGACGAAACGGGTCGGTGTGCCGCGTGCGTTGTACACGCGTTCCAGGCGATCGAACGCCAGGTGCGCGCGGTCCGGTGCCAGGCGTACGAGCGACTCCCAGGCCGCGGTGGCACCGGGGAGGTCGCCCAGTTGTTCGCGCACGTCGCCGAGGTTCAGGTAGGCAGGCGTCACCTGGTCGTCCACGTCCAGCGCCAGTTGAAAGGCACGCGCCGCGTCGCGAGGCGCGCCGCGCTTCACATGTGCCGCGCCGATCTCGTTCTGGAGAAAGGCGACGATCGAGAGATTCCCCGGCCGTGAGGGGCCGTCGATCTGGGCGATCTGCCTGCGCGCAGCCGCGGCCTCGTCCCATTGATGCTGGTCCTCGTGGAGCTTCTGCAGGTTGACCAGCGCATGCCGGTTCACCGGGTCGAGGGCCAGCACTTCGCGGAAGACTTCGGCCGCGCGGTCGACAAACCCGCCGCGGCGGAAGTCGAGACCCAGGCAGAGCAGCACGTAGGCGTGCTCGACCGGAGAGAGGCCCTGCCGCTGGAGCAGCGCCTGGTGGGTGCCGATGGCGCGCGTGACCTGGCCCTTCTCACGGAAGAGGTTGCCCAGAATCATCTGGAGTTCGAGCGCATCAGGCTCGGCAGCGGCGGCCTGGCCCAGTTCGTCGATGGCTTCGTCGATCTGGCGGGCGACCAGGAAGTTGAGCCCGAGCATGTAGTGCGGCGTATCGCGCAGACGGCGCCGGTCGACCCAGCGGCCGTTTCGCAGTTTGTAGCGCTCCCAGGCCTTGCCGCCGACGATGCCTGTCAGCAGCGCGAGAAGGGTCGCCAGGAGCCAGAACTGGGGGGTCACGAGATCGGGCGCTAGATGAGTTCCGTGCCCCAGAGGTCGTGCAGGTGCAGCACGCCTTCAGGGTTGCCAGCCGGCCCGAGGACGACCAGCGATGTGATCTTGCGTCGTTCGAGCACGTTGAGCGCTTCGGCGGCCAGGACATCCGGCCCCAGCACCACCGGCCGCACCGTCATGATGTCGCGCGCCATGCGGGCGAGCAGATCGGGTGTGGTGCCCATGTGCCGGCGCAGGTCGCCGTCGGTGATGACCCCCTCAAGTCGCCCACTGGCTCCCACGACGCAGGTCATGCCGAGGCCCTTTCTGGAGATTTCGTAGATGACATCCGGAAGCGGCGCATCCGGCCCGACAACCGGCAGGGCCTGACCTGCGTGCATGAGCTGGGAGACCCGCATGAACTGCTTGCCCAGCTTGCCACCCGGATGAAGCGACGCGAAGTCCTCCACGCGGAAGCCCTTGGCCTGGAGCACCGTCATGGCGAGCGCATCGCCCATGGCCAGCGTCGCCGTGGTGCTCGCCGTGGGAGCCAGCCCCAGCGGGCACGCTTCGGCAGACACACCGCAGTCGAGCACGGCGTCGGCCGCGCGCCCGAGCGTGGATGCCGCCCCCCCTGTCAGGACCACAAGCGATGCACCCAGGCGCTTGATCGTCTCGAGGAGGCGGAGGATCTCGTCGGTTTCCCCGCTGTGCGAGAGGGCAATGACGACGTCGCCGGCCTGAATCGCTCCCAGGTCGCCGTGAATCGCATCGGCCGGGTGCAGGAAGAACGCAGGTGTGCCGGTGCCGGTCAGCGTGGCGGCGATCTTCCGGCTGATGATGCCGGACTTGCCCATGCCGGTCACAATCACGCGTCCGCGGCAATCCGTCACTAGGCGGACGGCGCGGTCGAAGGATTCCCCGAGGCGATCGACCAGGGCGGCGATCGCCGCGGCCTCGGTCTCAAGGACGCTCCTGGCCAGATCCCGGCCGCTGAGGGGCTCGCTCATGACCGGAGTGGCTCCACCGGCTGGGCTGCCGGTACGCGGTGCAGCGCCACGAGTCGCCTGAGCAGCGGCTCGACGAGATCGAGGCGGAGGGCGTTGGCCGCGTCACTCTTCGCGACACGCGGGTCCTCGTGCACCTCCATGAAGACGCCGTCCACACCAGCCGCGACGCCAGCCGAGGCCAGTGACTCGATGTACTCCGCCATGCCCGCGCTCACGCCGTCGCCGCCGCCGGGAAGCTGCAGGCTGTGCGTCACGTCAAAGATCACGGGGTACCCCAGCGCGCGCATCATGGGAAACGCCCGCATGTCCACCACGAGGTTGTTGTAGCCGAAGCTCACGCCACGCTCGGTGACCAGCACGTTGGTGTTGCCGGCTGCGGTGAGCTTGGCGATGACATGGCGCATGTCGCGGGGTGCGAGGAACTGGCCCTTCTTGATGTTCACCGCACGGCCGGTCGCGGCCGCGGCAAGCAGCAGGTCGGTCTGGCGTGAGAGAAAGGCGGGAATCTGCAGGATGTCCACGACTTCGGCCGCCGGGGCGGCCTGCGCGGCTTCGTGAATATCTGTCAGGATCGGCAGCCCGCTTCGCTCGCGCACGTCGGCAAGCACGGAGAGTCCTTCGGAGAGTCCGGGCCCGCGGAACGAGCCAAGCGAGGTGCGGTTCGCCTTGTCAAACGAGGCCTTGAACACTACGGGCACGCCGACGCGCCGGCCGATCTCCCGAAGGGCAAGGGCGAGATCGACCGCATGCGCCCGGCTTTCGATGACGCAGGGACCGAGGATGAAGGGGAGGGAGCCGTTGCCGAAGGTCAGCGGGCCCACGGGGACGAGTTGCACGGGCGTCATTATAGGTGTCAGGCGGCCCCCAAGACGGGCGTCGCCAGCACACGACAAGCCGGGAAGACCCCGCCGGTCAGGCGTTCCCGGCGGTGGAGGCTGTCAGCGCACCGGTCTTGTGCCGGTGACTGGCCTCGACAAAGCTGGCAAACAGCGGGTGTGGCCGCAGAGGCCGCGACTGGAACTCGGGGTGGAACTGCACGGCGATGTACCACGGATGCGCCGGGAGTTCAGCGATCTCGACAAACTTCCCGTCCGGCGACCGGCCGGAGATGCGCATCCCCTTGGTGGCCAGCGCCTCCTCGTAGAGACAGTTGAACTCGTAGCGGTGGCGGTGACGCTCGTGGATGAGGTCCGTGCCGTAGATCTCCCTTGCCCGGGAACCCGGGGCGAGGGCGCAGGGATATTGGCCGAGGCGCATCGTGCCGCCGAGTTCGTCGACGCCGAGCAGGTCGCGCAGCTTGTAGATGACCTTGTGGGGCGCGTTCTCGTCGCATTCCGTGGAGTCGGCACCCTCGAGGCCGCACACGTTGCGTGCGAACTCCACGGTGGACCACTGGAAGCCGTAGCAGATGCCAAAGTAGGGGACACCGTGCTCACGCGCGTACTCGGCCGCCTTCATCATGCCGCGTGTGCCGCGCAGGCCGAACCCGCCCGGCACGAGGATGCCGTGCGAACCTTCGAGCAGCTTCGCGCCGTCCTCCTTCTCAAGCGCCTCGGCTTCGATCCAGTTGAGGTGGATCTTGACCCGGTTGGCGAAGCCGCCGTGAAAGAGCGCCTCGTTCAGGCTCTTGTACGAGTCCTCGTAGCCCGTGTACTTCCCGACCACGTGAATCGTGAGTTCGTCCGTGGGGTGCTTGATCCGGTTCACCAGTTCCTGCCAGGCCTCGGTATGGGCCTGGGTCTGGGGCAGGTCCAGCAGCTTCAGGACGATGCGGTCGAGCCCCTCGGCGGCCAGCACGAGCGGCACCTCGTAAATGGTCGAGACGTCCAGGGCCGTGATCACCGCTTCCTCGGCGACATCACAGAAGAGCGCAATCTTCCGTTTGATGTCCGCATCCAGGAAGCGATCGGTCCGGCAGAGCAGAATGTCAGGCTGGATGCCGATCGAGCGCAGGTCCCGCACGCTGTGCTGGGTGGGCTTGGTCTTCAACTCACCAGCCGTCCCGATGTAGGGCACCAGGGTGAGGTGGATGTAGATAGCGTTCTCGCGGCCGACGTCGAGCCTGAACTGCCGGATAGCCTCCAGAAACGGCATGCTTTCGATGTCGCCGACCGTGCCGCCGATCTCGACAATCAGCACGTCCACGTCGTGCGAGGCCGCGCGGATGTTGTCCTTGATTTCGTTGGTGATGTGCGGGATGACCTGCACGGTCCGGCCAAGGTAGTCGCCGCGCCGTTCCTTATTGATGACCGACAGGTAGATCTTGCCAGTCGTCCAGTTGCTGTTGCGCGTCGCCACCATGCTGGTGAAGCGCTCGTAGTGCCCGAGGTCGAGGTCCGTTTCCGCGCCGTCATCCGTGACGTAAACCTCCCCGTGCTGGTACGGGCTCATCGTGCCGGGGTCCACGTTGATGTACGGGTCGAACTTCATGAGGGCGACCTTGTAGCCGTGGTCCTCAAGGAGCCGTCCAATCGAGGCGGCGGCAAGGCCCTTGCCGAGCGAGGAGACCACGCCGCCGGTGACGAAGATATATTTCGTGGGACGTCCTGTCGTGGTTGCCATCATGGGTTCTCGTGGGCGTGCGCCGCGGTCAGCATGCGCACCCGGGTCAGATCTTCCGGCGTGTCGACGCCGATCGAGTCGTAGGGGGTCATCACGGTCCGGATCCGGCAGCCATGCTCCAGCGCCCGGAGCTGTTCGAGCGATTCGGCCAGCTCCAGCGGCGTCGGAGCCCACTGCGTGAATTCCAGGAGAAATGCGCGACGGTAGGCGTAGAGCCCGATGTGCCGGAAGGCACGCCCGCCGGCCTGGCGGAGATAGGGGATGCGCGCGCGAGAAAAATAGATGGCGTCTCCCCGGAGATCCCGCACCACCTTCACCACATGGGGGTTGGCGGCCTCGGACTCGTCGTGAATGGGGGAGCACACGGTGGTCATGTGCAGGTCCGGCTCAGCCAGCAGCGGCGCCACTGCCGCGTCGATGGCGGCCGGGTCGATCAGCGGCTCGTCACCCTGCACGTTCACGACGATGTCGCAGTCCAGCGCCGCGGCGGCTTCGGCGATGCGGTCGGAGCCGCTCTGGTGGTGGACGCCCGTCATCACGGCATGGCCCCCGAAGGCTGTCACGGCATCGGCAATCCGCCGATCGTCGGTGGCGACGGCGACGGCGTCCACCGTACGTGCGGCAGCGGCGCGGCGGTAGACGTGCTCGATCATCGGGCGCCCGTCCAGGTCCGCGAGGGCCTTGCCGGGGAATCGGGATGACGCGAATCGCGCGGGGATGAGGGCGACGGTGCGGAGGGGCTGGAACGTCCGATCGAATGGATTTCGGAACGTTTCAGGGTGCACGTCGAATCCTAACACAGAGATTTAGAGTCAGGTGCGGCAGCGGCCGAGAAGTATGATGTGCCCGTGCTGCCCATGAGCGTGAAGGGAACGGCGCTGCTGTCCGGCGCGACGGTACTGGCCACCTGGCTGGCGTCCACACCCATGCCCCAGTCCACTGCGCCCCAGACTGCGGCGCCTCAGTCCACTGCGAACGCGCCGGTCCGGACGCAGGCCGCGAGCCGCACGGTGGCGCCGCCCCAGGTGGAAGACCTTGGACCCGAAGCCGAGCGGTTGGCGCGCCGGGTCGAGGAAATGGCCTCGTTCGCGGCACCCGCCCGTGACCTGTTCCGGTTCCGGCCGCCGCCGGCGACGACAAAGGTCGAGGTTCCGGTCACGCCCGCGCTGTCGCTGGCCCCGATCACCGTGGCCGCGCCGGCACCGCCACCGTTTGTGCTGACCGGCATCGCCGAGGACCAGCAGGGCGATGTGCTGGTCCGGACAGCCATCGTGAGCGGACCAGGAGACCTGTGGCTGGTGAAAGCCGGCGACACCGTGGATGGCCACTTCCAGGTCGTCGCCGTGGACGCCGACGCGGTAGACATCATCCGCACCGACACCGGTGCGGCGGTTCGCCTCTCCTTCAGACCCTGACGAGCCGTGCATCCCGGACGGCCGGGAGGTTCCGCAGCTCCGACAGCACGGACTCGGGCAGCGGCGTGGTTTCGTCGATGCTGACGACGCCGATGGCCTGACTTCCACTCCGGCCCAGGGCAAAGGTCCCGATGTTGATGCCCTGCCGACCCAGGATCGTGCCCACCTCGCCGATGACACCTGGCTTGTCGGTGTTGTAGAGGACGATGAGCGAGCCTTCGAGGGCCGCTTCGACCGGCACGCCGTCCACCATGACCAACCGTGGCGCGGCCTTGTCGAAGATCGCGCCTTCTGCCCACTTCTCCCCACCGCTCGTCTGGAGCTTCACCGAAATGAGCCGCGTGAAGTTCCTGGCGCGGTTGCTCTGTGACTCGATGACCTCGATCCCGCGGTCCTGGGCAATCGACCGCGCGTTCACGGCGCTGACGCCAGACGACAGAATCGGCTTGAAGAGGCCGACCAGCACGGCGCTGACGAGCAGGTCGTTCTTGCCCTGCGCCAGTTCACCGTAGTAGCGGACGCCGACCGATTCGATGCGATCGGTGGTCATCTGGGCCAGAAAGGTGCCCAGCCGCTCGGCGAGCATGAGAAACGGGGCCATCCGGGCGTATTCCTCGGTCGATACCGACGGAAAGTTGACGGCGTTCCGGATGATGCCGTCGCGCAGGCAGTCGCGCAGCGCCGTCGTGGTCTCGATGCCGACCTGTTCCTGTGCTTCCCGCGTGGACGCGGCGATATGCGGTGACGCCACCACCTGCGGCAGCATCTGCAGCCGGTGGTCCTTGGTCGGTTCGCTCTCGAACACGTCGAGCGCGGCGCCCGCCACCTGGCCGGACTCGATGGCGTCGGCCAGCGCCGTCTCGTTGATCAGGTCGCCCCGCGCGGTGTTGATGATCCGGATGCCCTTCCTGGCCTTCGCCAGCCGTTCGGCGTTGACCAGATGCTTCGTCGATGCATTCGACGGCATGTGCAGGGAGATATAGTCCGCCCGCGCGAACAGTTCATCGAGCGTGACCAGTTCCACACCGAGGTCGGCCGCCACCTGCGCCGAAATGAACGGGTCGTGCGCGATGACGCGCATCCCGAACGGCGCCACGCGCCGTGCCACTTCCTGGCCGATGCGGCCGAGGCCGGCGAGTCCCAGGACCTTGTCCCGGATTTCCTCGCCCATGAACTTCTTCTTCTCCCACTTGCCCTGTTTCATCGCGGCATCCGCCCCGGGGAGGTGGCGGGCCAGTGCCAGAATCTGGCCGACGGCCAGTTCGGCCACGCTGATGCTGTTGGCACCAGGGGCGTTCATCACGACGATGCCGCGCGCGCTGGCCGCCTTGACGTCGACGTTATCGACACCAGTGCCGGCGCGGGCGATCACGCGAAGCTTCGGCGCGGCGGCAATCAGCTCCGCGTTCACTTTGGTCGCGCTGCGCACGACGATGGCATCAGCGTCCGCGAGGTCGGCCTTCAGCTGATCGAGTGGGCGGCCGGCGGTGGCATCAACGGTCCAACCTTCCGCGCGAAGCAGGTCCGCGGCGGAAGCGGGGAGGTCATCAGCGATTACGATTTTCATTGAGATTCTTAGTATAAACTTTCTGAGTTCCTTGCCGTCGCACCATCATGGTGCAAACTGCTAAAAGGTTCGACATCACGAGGAATTTCCTGCAACGTCGGGGTCATTTCAACAGGCTTTTCCACAGAAACTGTGAACGCGGTGTGTTCGGCAGCGGGGCGAGTCCCCTAAGGATAGAACGGCATGAATCGCAAAGTGACGGTGGTAGGTGGCGCAGGAAATGTCGGCGCCACGGTGGCGCGTTCGATCGCGGAACAGGAGCTCGCGGATGTTGTGATCATCGACATCGCGGACCAGAAGGCAACGGGCCTTGCGCTTGACATGTACGAGTCGCAGCCGATTCTCGGATCCGACGCGCGCGTGTTCGGTGGAGCCGATTGGGGCGCGGCGGAAGGTTCGGACGTGGTGGTGATTACGTCGGGCAAGCCGCGGAAGCCGGGCATGAGCCGCGATGATCTGGTGAAGGACAACTTCGCGATCATGCAGAGCATTGCGCCGAACCTGGTGAAGTACACGCCGAACGCGATCATCATCCCCGTAGCCAACCCGCTCGATGCGATGTCGCAGGCGCTCTTCAAGCTGACGAAGTTCCCGCGCGAGCGAGTCCTCGGCATGGCCGGCGTGCTGGACTCCGCCCGCATGAGCACGTTTATTGCCATGGAACTGAACGTCTCCGTGGAGAACATCCACTCGTTCGTCCTCGGCGGCCACGGCGACACGATGGTGCCGCTGCCGCGCTATTCGACCTGCGCGGGCATCCCGATTACGGAATTGCTGTCCAAGGAACGAATCGAGGCGATCTGCAAGCGGACCGCGGATGGCGGCGCAGAGATCACGAAACTGGTCGGCACGAGCGCCTGGTATGCGCCGGGCACTGCCGCCGCCAAGATGGTGGCGGCGGTCCTGAAGGACAAGAAGCAGATCCTGCCGTGCTCGGTCTACCTGACCGGCGAGTACGGCATCAACGACCTGTTCGTCGGCGTGCCGGTGAAGATCGGCGCGCACGGCTGCGAGCAGATCATCGAGATCACCCTGACGCCTGAGGAAAACGCCGCGCTCCAGAAGTCCGCAGCAGCGGTCCGGGAGCTCGTCGACGTGATCGGGATGTAGAAACTGGCTGGACGAGCTGGCGAGGCGGAGCCTCGCTAGCTCTTGATCGAGGCGCTGTGGTAGTCCCGATACATCTGCGCGATGCCGGAGATGGAAATGTCCTTCGGGCACACGGCTTCGCATTCGCCCTCATTCGAACAGTTGCCGAAGCCCTCCTGGTCCATCCGGTCCACCATGCTGACCACGCGGGTGTAGCGCTCGGGCTGGCCCTGCGGCAGCAGGGCCAGGTGCGTGACCTTGGCGGAGGTAAACAGGTGCGCCGCAGCGTTCTTGCAGGCCGCGACGCATGAGCCGCAGCCGATGCAGGCCGCCATGTCCATGGCCGATTCGGAGACGTCCTTCGAAATGGGCAGGCAGTTGCCATCGGGCGCGCCGCCGGTGTTGAAGGACACATAGCCGCCGGCCGCGATGATCCGGTCAAAGGCGCTCCGGTCCACGACCAGGTCCTTCACAACGGGGAAGGCCTTGGCCCGCCAGGGCTCGATCGTGATCGTGTCCCCGTTCTTGAAGCTGCGCATGTGCAACTGGCAGGTCGTGGCACCGCGGACGGGACCATTCGGCACGCCGTTGATGACCAGGCCGCACGCGCCGCAGATGCCCTCGCGGCAGTCGGATTCGAAGGCAATCGCGTCCTGGCCCTTCGCAATCAGTCCTTCGTTGACCACGTCCAGCATTTCGAGAAACGACATGTCGGTGCTGATGTTGCTGGCCGTGTAGTCAACGAGGCGCCCCGGCTTGCCCGGGCCGTCCTGCCTCCAGACCTTGAGCGTGATGCTGATGGTCGCCACCTACTTGTAACTCCTCTGCGTGGGATGGACTTCCTCGAATACGAGCGGTTCCTTGTGGAGCGTCGGTGTCCTGCCGACTCCCTGGAACTCCCACGCCGCCACATAGGAGAAGTTCGCGTCGTCGCGCTGCGCTTCGCCGTCCGGGGTCTGGCTTTCCTCGCGGAAGTGTCCGCCGCACGACTCGGTGCGGTGCAGCGCATCGCGGACGAGCAGCTCACCGAACTCGAGATAGTCGGCCACGCGGCCGGCATGCTCGAGGCTCTGGTTCAGGTTGTTCGGGTCGCCGGGGACCGAGACGCTACTCCAGAACTCCTCGCGGAGCTTTGGAATCTCCTCAAGCGCCTTCCGCAGGCCGGCATCGTTCCTGGCCATGCCCGCGTAGTCCCACATGATGTGACCGAGACGGCGGTGGAACGACCGGATGGTCTGATTGCCCTTCACGGCGAGGAGCCTGGTGATCTGGTCCTGCTGGGTCTGCCGGGCTTCCTTGAAGGCGTCGTGGTCGGTTGAGACCGCCGGCAGCGCCGTGCTGCCCAGATACTGCGCCAGCGTTGAGGGGATGACGAAGTAGCCGTCGGCCAGGCCCTGCATCAGGGCGCTGGCACCCAGGCGGTTGGCGCCGTGATCCGAGAAGTTGGCCTCGCCGAGCACGTGCAGGCCTGGAACCGTGCTCTGGAGGTTGTAGTCCACCCACAGGCCACCCATGGTGTAGTGGATGGCCGGGTACATCCGCATGGGAACCTTGTACGGATTCTCGTCCGTGATGCGGTGGTACATGTCGAACAGGTTCCCGTAGCGCATCCGGATGACGTCCTCGCCGACACGCGCGATGGCATCGGCGAAGTCGAGATAGACGGCCAGGCCGCTGTCGCCCACGCCGCGCCCGTCGTCGCAGGCCTGCTTGGCGTTGCGGGAGGCCACGTCACGTGGAACCAGATTGCCGAAGCTCGGATACTTCCGTTCCAGGTAGTAGTCGCGCTCGCTCTCCGGAATCTGTTCCGGCGGGCGCGCGTCGCCCTGTTGCCTGGGCACCCAGACGCGGCCGTCGTTGCGGAGGCTTTCGCTCATCAGCGTCAGCTTGGACTGCTCCTCGCCGCTGACCGGAATGCAGGTCGGGTGGATCTGCGTGTAGCACGGGTTCGCAAAGGCGGCGCCGCGCTTGTGGGCGCGCCACGCAGCGGTGACATTCGAATTCACCGCGTTGGTGGAGAGGTAGTAGGCCGTGCCGTAGCCGCCGGTGGCGAGCAGGACGGCGTCGCCGGCGTGGGTCTCCAGTTCGCCTGTGACAAGGTTGCGCACCACGATGCCGCGGGCCTTGCCATCGATGACCACCAGATCCAGCATCTCGCGACGGGGGAACAGCTTGACCCCGCCGTCGGCGACCTGGCGCATCATCGACGAGTAGGCGCCGAGCAGCAACTGCTGGCCCGTCTGGCCCCGGGCGTAGAAGGTGCGCTCCACCTGGGAGCCGCCGAAGGAGCGGTTGTCGAGCAGGCCGCCATATTCACGGGCGAAAGGCACTCCCTGGGCCACGCACTGGTCGATGATGCTCACGCTCGATTGGGCGAGGCGGTAGACGTTGGCCTCGCGGGCCCGGTAGTCGCCGCCCTTCACCGTGTCGTAGAACAGCCGGTAGATGCTGTCGCCGTCATTCTGGTAGTTCTTGGCGGCGTTGATCCCGCCCTGGGCGGCAATGGAGTGGGCGCGGCGGGGGCTGTCCTGAATGCAGAAGGACTTGACGTTGTAGCCCTGTTCGCCCAGCGACGCCGCGGCGGAGGCACCGGCCAGCCCCGTGCCGACGACCAGAATCGTGTACTTGCGGCGGTTGGCCGGGTTGACGAGCTTGTTGTCGAACCGTGCGCGGTCCCACTTGGACGCGACCGGGCCCGACGGAGTCTTCGAGTCGAGCATCATGCCCGGACGCCTCCCGTGAAGTGCGCCCAGAGGGCGATGAGGATGAAGCCGGCCGCGATGAGGGCGGCGACGACCTTGCCACCGGTCAGGATGCGGGGCGTCCAGGCCGGATGGTCGAGGCCCAGTGACTGAAAGGCGCTCGAGATCCCGTGCGAGAGGTGCATCCCGACGATAACCATCGTCAGCACGTAGAAGCCGACCAGGAATGGGTTGGCGAAATAGGTCATCTCCATGACGTAGAGATCGCGGTGGCCATCCGCGGTGACCGGTGCAGGCGCGAACTTGAAACCGTACACGTGCAGCACCACAAAGATGAGCAGCCAGAGCCCCGACACAATCATGGTCGCGGAGGCCAGCGTCTTGCGGCTGCGCCCCCCGGCCGGCTTCTTCACGACGTAGGCGACCGGACGTGCGCGGCGGTTGGCCAGCGTCATCGCCACGGTCTTGACGATGTGCGCGAGGAAGGCGACGAGCAGCACGACCTCGATCACGATAATCAGCGGGTTCCCGGCCAGAGCGCCCGCGTACTTATTGAAAGTGTCGGGGCCGGCGAAGACGACCAGATTGCCCGCGATATGGACCAGCAGGTAGAGAAAGAGAAAGAGCCCCGTGATGCCGACGAGCAGCTTGGTGCCGACCGACGACGTGAACGGACGTGAGGGCATGAGTACTCCAGAACGGACAGCGGCAGCAGGGTGCTGGGAACGCACAATTCTACTGGCGCGGCCGAAGTGCGCGCAAGCAATGCTTGACCATTGCGCGAGTCGCTGACTACGATGACCTGCTGTGAAAATCCACGAATATCAAGCCAAGAGTGTGCTCGCGCGGTTCGGTGTACCCGTTCCGCGGGGCGAAGTGGCCCTGACACCCGCTGAGGCGCGGAGCGCCGCCGAACGGCTCGGCACCAGCGTCGTTGTCGTCAAGGCGCAGATCCACGCGGGAGGTCGCGGCAAGGGCGGCGGCGTCAAGCTGGCGAAGTCGCCGGAGGAGGCCGGGCGGCTCGCGACCGAGATGCTCGGCATGACGCTCGTGACCCATCAGACGGGTCCCGAGGGCAGGAGGGTCGAGAAGCTCCTGGTCGAACAGGGCCTCGACATCGCCCGTGAGCTGTATCTGAGCGTGGTGATTGACCGGGCGGCCGAGGCGCCTGTCGTCATTGCGAGTGCCGCCGGTGGCATGGACATCGAGGAGGTCGCCGCGAAGACCCCCGAGCAGATTTTGAAGCTGACGGTCAACCGGGGAACCGGCATCATTCCGTTCCAGGCCCGGAAGCTGGCGTTCGGAATGGGGCTGGATGGGCCGCAGAGCAGCAAGTTCGTGAAGGTGCTCGACTCGATCTACCGGGCCTTCATCGAGACCGACGCCTCGATGATCGAGATCAATCCCCTCATCGTGACGAAAGGGGGAGACCTCCTGGCGCTCGACGCCAAGGTCAGCTTCGACGACAACGCGCTCTACCGGCACCCGGACCTCAAGGAATTGCGGGACCTGTCCGAGGAAGACCCGCTCGAGGTCGAGGCGTCGAAGTTCTCGCTGAACTACATCCGACTGGACGGCAATATCGGCTGCATGGTGAACGGCGCGGGTCTGGCCATGGCCACCATGGACATCATCAAGCTGTCCGGCGGCGAGCCGGCCAACTTTCTCGACGTCGGTGGCGGCGCCAACGCGGAACAGATCAAGAACGCGTTCCGCATCCTGATGGCCGACACGAACGTCAAGGCCGTGCTCATTAATATTTTCGGCGGCATTCTGAGGTGCGACGTGCTGGCCTCGGGCGTCATCGCGGCCGTCAAGGACCTGGGTGTGCCCGTGCCGATCGTGATCCGGATGGAAGGCACCAACGTGGACGAAGGGAAGCGGATGCTGAAGGACAGCGGCCTGAATTTCGCGACGGCTGATTCGATGGGTGAGGCCGCCAACACGGTCGTGGCCCTGGCGAAGGGGAAATAGCCATGGCGATCCTTCTCGACACGAACACGCGGCTCATCGTCCAGGGACTCACGGGCAAGGAAGGCACGTTCCACGGCAAGCAGGCGGCGGCCTATGGCACCACCGTCGTGGGCGGCACCTCGCCGGGCAAGGGGGGCAGCACGCACGAGGGCTTCTCGATCTTCAACACCGTCGCCGATGCGCGTCAGAAGACCGGTGCGAATGCCTCCGTCATCTTCGTGCCGCCGCCGTTTGCGGCCGACGCGATCATGGAAGCGGCCGAGGCGGGCATCGAACTCGTCGTGTGCATCACCGAGGGCATCCCGGTGGTGGACATGATGAAGGCCATGACCTTCCTTGAGAGCTACCCGAAGACGCGTCTCATCGGGCCGAACTGCCCGGGCATCATCTCGCCCGGCAAGGGCAAGGCCGGGATTATTCCCCACAACATCGTCCGGGAAGGGCGGATCGGTATCGTCTCGAAGTCCGGCACGCTCACCTACGAGGCCATCCACCAGCTCTCGAGGGTCGGCATGGGCCAGACGACCTGCATCGGCATCGGGGGCGACCCGCTCATCGGCACCAGCCACATCGACGCCCTCAGGATCTTCGAGGCCGACCCGGACACGGACGCTGTGATCATGATCGGCGAGATCGGCGGGAGCGCGGAGGAGGAGGCGGCGGCCTTCATCAAGACCTCTATCAAGAAGCCTGTTGTCGGCTTCATCGCTGGCCAGACGGCGCCTCCGGGACGCCGGATGGGTCATGCCGGGGCCATCATTTCCGGCGGATCCGGCACGGCCGCGGAGAAGATGGCTGCCCTGACGGCTGCCGGCGTGCGCGTGGTCAAGAGCCCGGCGGACATGGGCACGGCCATGCAAGAGGTGCTCGGCCGGTAGCAGATGCGGGGACTCCTCGGCCTCCGCCGGACGCGCGGGAGCGTGTGCTATTCTCCGCCCATTCGGCGGCGGTTTGTCGGTCCCCATCCACCTCACGGAGTCGCGTTCTATGGGTACACTCGAGGTTGCCTCTGAAGCAGAGCCGGTCAGCGCGGGTTCCCCCCCGCGCATCGTGAACGATTTCAGTCTCCAGATCGCTACGGTCAACGGGTCTGGCAGCCAGACCGCCAACCTTGTCCTCCTCCGCTCCATCTTCCAGATGGGCATTCCGGTGTCGGGGAAGAATATGTTCCCCTCGAACATCGCCGGACTGCCCACGTGGTACACCATCCGGGTCAACCCAAAAGGCTACATCGCACGCAAGAAAGAGATCGACATCCTGGTGGCGATGAACGCGGAGACCGCCCGCGAGGACGTCCTGACACTGCCCCCTGGTGCGGCCGTGGTCTACGACGAACCGCTGGCGCTCAAGGGCCTCCGCGACGACCTGGTGTTCTACCCGGTCCCGTTCGACAAACTGGTGGCGCCGGTGTGCCCGGACGCGAAGCTGCGCCGGCTCGTGCGCAACATGATCTACGACGGCATTCTGGCCAGGCTGCTCTCCATCGATATGGCGGAGATGGAGAAGGCGCTCCTGAAACAGATGGGGAAGAAGGCCAGGGCCGCGCAGATGAACCTCGCCGCGCTCAAGGCCGGCTGGGACTACGCCGAGGCCTCGCTGCCGAAGGGCGATGCCTTCTCGGTGGAACGCATGAACAAGACGGCCGGGATGATTCTCGTCGAGGGTAATGCGGCCGCCGCGATGGGATGCATGATGGCCGGCTGCACGGTGGTCGGGTGGTACCCGATCACGCCATCATCTTCGCTCTGCGAATCCCTGATCGGCTACCTGCGGAAGTATCGAACGGATCCCGACGGCAAGGCCACCTTCGCCGCCGTGCAGGCCGAAGACGAGATTTCGGCCCTGGGGATGGTGATTGGCGCCAGTTGGGCGGGCGCCCGCGCAATGACCGCGACAGCAGGCCCTGGTATTTCTCTGATGTCCGAGTTTGTGGGCTTGGGCTACTACGCCGAGGTACCTGCGGTGATCTTCGACGTGCAGCGTGTCGGACCGTCCACGGGCCTGCCGACGAGGACTGCCCAGGGCGACATCCTCACAACCGCCGTCCTTTCGCACGGTGATACGCGGCATCCGCTCCTGCTCCCGAGCACCGTCCAGGAGTGCTATGAGATGGCGATGGACGCCTTCGACCTCGCCGAGCAGTTGCAGACGCCGGTGTTCGTGATGATGGATCTCGATCTGGGCATGAATACCTGGATGTCGGACCCGTTTCCGTATCCCGACAAGCCCATCAACCGGGGCAAGGTACTCACGGAGGCGAAGCTGCGTGAACTCGGTGCCCAGTGGGGCCGGTACGCGGACGTGGATGGCGACGGTATCCCCTGGCGCACGATTCCTGGGGACGGGCTGCCTCCGTTCTTCACGCGCGGGTCTGGGCATAACGCGAAGGCGCAGTACAGCGAGCGGGCGGACGACTACGGCAATAACATGGACCGGCTGTCGAAGAAGTTCGACACGGCCCGTGGCCTCGTGCCCCAGCCGGAGATCGAGTCTCGGCCCGGCGCGCCCATCGGCTTGATCGCCTACGGCACCACGGACTTCTCCATCCGGGAGAGCCGGTACCAGTTGCAGGACGAGCGCGGAATCGCCACGTCGTACTACCGGCTGCGGGGGTATCCCTTCGGCAGTTCGCTTGGTGAGTTCATCGACCAGCATGACCGCGTCTACCTCGTCGAGCAGAACCGCGACGCGCAGATGCTGGCGCTGATGCGCATGGAACTCGGTCCCGAGCGTCTCGCGAAGATCCGAAGCGTGCTGCATTACAACGGCCTGCCGGTTGACGCCCGGTCGATTACCGATCAGGTGCTCGCGCACGAGGGCCTGCAGGCTCCCATTCCGGCCGCCCTTCGGCACCGGATGAGTGGTGCGGTACGGGCCAGCGGTGTTGGGGGGGAGTAATGGCCATTAAACTGAACCGGATCGGCCTCGAGCTGGCGCAGTACAGGGGCGGGAAGACCACGCTCTGCGCCGGCTGCGGGCACAACGCAATTTCCGAGCGGATCATCGATGCCTGCTTCGAGATGGGCATCGATGCGAAGCAGATGATCAAGCTCTCGGGCATCGGCTGCTCGAGTAAGAGCCCGGCGTATTTCCTGTCCGGGTCGCACGGCTTCAACGCCGTGCACGGCCGCATGCCGTCGGTGGCCACCGGGGCGCTCCTGGCCAACAAGAAGCTGCTCGCCATCGGCGTCAGCGGCGACGGGGATTCCGGCGCTATCGGCATCGGCCAGTTCGTGCACCTGATGCGCCGGAACCTGCCGATGCTCTACATCATCGAAGACAACGGCTGCTACGGACTGACGAAGGGGCAGTTCTCGCCGACCGCTGACATGGGGTCCACGCTCAAGACCGGCGCGGTGAACGACCTGCCGCCGATCGATATGTGCGCGTTGGCCATCGAGCTCGGGGCCAGCTTCGTGGCGCGGTCGTTTTCGGGTGACAAGAAGCAGCTGACGGCCCTGCTCAAGGCCGGGCTCGCGCACCGGGGCACGGTCATGCTGGACGTGCTGTCGCCCTGCGTGACTTTCAATGACCACGAAGGCTCGACAAAGAGCTATGACTACGTGCGGGAGCACGAGGACCCGCTCCACGAAGTCAGTTTCGTGCCGCATTTCGAGGATATTGCGGTGGAGCAGACACCCGGCGAGACCTCGGTCGTGACCCTGCACGACGGATCGCGCGTGTTCCTGAAGAACGTGGGGGAGGACTACGATCCAACTGATAAGCTGTCGGCGATGCGGACGCTGATGGAGACGGCCCGCCGCGGTGAGTACGCGACGGGGCTGATCTACGTGGAGCCCGACAAGGACGATTTCTGCACACTGCTCAACACGGTGGACGAGCCGCTGGCGCTTCTGCCTCAGGCGCGCACCCGTCCACCGCAAGCGGCGCTTGACGAGTTAATGGAATCTCTGAGATGACAGAACGAACGTTTGCGATTATCAAGCCGGATGCTGTGGAACGGCGTCTGGCCGGGCAGGTGCTGGCGCGGATCGAGCAGGAAGGTTTCACGGTGCGGGCGATGCGCCTTCAGCACCTGACCAAGGGCGAGGCCGAAGGGTTCTACGCGGTGCATCGGGAGCGCCCGTTCTTCGGCGGTCTGACCGACTTCATGTCGTCCGGGCCGTGCGTGCTGCTGGCGCTGGAAGCCCCTGAGGCGATCGCGAAGTGGCGCGCGCTGATGGGGGCGACCGACCCGGCGAAGGCCGAGGCAGGGTCGCTCCGCAAGGACTTCGGCCTCTCCATCGACAAGAACGCCACGCACGGTTCGGATGCGCCCGAGACGGCGGCGTTCGAGTTGGGGTATTTCTTTCGGGGCCTCGAGCTGCGCTAGAGAAGAACTCCCGGAATCGAAATGCCCTCAATCAAAGCTGATAAGTGGATTCGGAAGATGGCCCTCGAGCACGGAATGATCGATCCGTTCGAGGACCGGCAGGTTCGGGATGGGGTCGTTTCCTACGGGCTGTCCTCCTACGGGTACGACATCCGGGTCGCGGATGAGTTCAAGGTCTTCACCAACATCAACAACACGGTGATCGACCCGAAGAACTTCGACAACCGGTCGTTTGTGGACGTGCGGACCGATTGCTGCATCGTGCCGCCCAATTCCTTCGCGCTGGCGCGCACGATCGAGTACTTCCGCATTCCCCGGGATGTGCTGACCATCTGCCTCGGAAAGTCCACCTACGCCCGCTGCGGCATCATCGTGAACGTGACGCCGTTCGAGCCGGAGTGGGAGGGCAACGTCACCCTCGAAATCTCGAACACGACACCCCTGCCGGCGAAGATCTACGCCAACGAGGGCATCGCCCAGGTGCTCTTCTTCCAGAGCGACGAGGTCTGTGAGGTGTCCTACGCCGACAAGAAGGGCAAGTACCAGTCGCAGCAGGGGTTGACGCTGCCGCGGCTGTAGCACTGGCCTTTGACTTTTCTGGTGAGGTCAGGTACTTTTCGCGAAACTTTTCACAACCTTGCGGCGCCCCAACCCTACTTAGATGGACAAACTCGTCGAGCGTGAGCCGACGCCCCAGAGCCCGCTGGCAGCAGCGCCCGCTCTGGCCGTTCAGTTCTTCCTGATCCCGCTGGCCGTCGTGGCGGTGACGGGCGGGATCTATCTCGGATTCCGTACGCTGCTCGCCGACAATCGGACGGCGCGCGAGTACCTGGTCGAGATTCGGACCGGCGGGGACAACCGCCGCTGGCCGGCCGCCTACGAACTCTCCCGCCTCATGTCGGACCCGGCGGTGCGCGCGGGCGACCCCACGCTGGTGCCGGGACTCGTGGAGGCCTTCGCGGCGTCCAAGGGGGGCGACCCGATGGTCCGCCGCTACCTGGCTCTGGCCCTGGGCCGCCTCGACGCGCCGGCCTCGCACGAGGTGGTGCAGCAGTTGGTGTCCGCCCTTGACGACGAGGACTCCGAGACGCGGATCAACGCCATCTGGGCGCTGGGTTCCCTGAAGGAATCGTCGGCAACTCCCGGCATCGAGGCGCTCTATGCTTCCCAGGACGCTGGCGTCCGGAAGATGGTCGTGTATGCACTCGGTGCGATCCCGCAGGCCCGCAGTTCGGCGACACTCGTGGCGGGCCTCTCCGACGAGGTGCCCGATGTGCAGTGGAATGCCGCCGTGGCGCTGGCCCGTCATGGACGGCGTGAAGGGGTCGACGTTCTTGCCCGGATGCTCGATCGAGGGTATCTGGGCCCACTGGTCAAGCCCGCCGAGACGGTTCCCGATGATGGGGATCCGGTGGCAGATGTCATCATTACCGGGTTGCAAGGCGCGGCGTCGATTCACGACGCGGCGCTGCGTCCCGCAGTGGAATCATTGAGCAGGTCCGATCAGAGCCTCCGCGTACGCCAGGCGGCACTGGAAGCACTGAAAGCGTTCGGGGTCTAAATTCGACGGAAGGTTGGAATGGCAGACGATCCGAAACCAGAAGCACCAGCCACACCGACGCCAGCACCAGCGGCGACTCCTGAGCCTGCCGTTCCGGCAGCGGCCACCCCTGCTGCGGCCGCTGCGGCTCCGGCCGCGGCTGCGCACGCAAAGCCCACGGTGGCGCCTCGTCCTGCGGCGCCGGCCATCAACCCGGCTGACCTGGCGGGCAAAGTGACCTCGCCCGCCGCGACAGTCGCCAAGAAACCCGCTGCGGCCGCGGGCGCTGCGGCGGATGATTCCTCGCCGCTCTTCGGCCGGCGTGTATGGCTCGGCGTGGCCTGGACCGCCTTCAGTGCGGCGTCGGCGGCGGCGCTCGCCGCGACCGGGCGCTTCATGTACCCGAACCTCATCAACGAGCCCCCGTCGCAGTTCAAGATCGGCCTGCCTGATGACTACGGCCTGGGCGTGGACGAGCGCTTCAAGGAAACGATGGGCGTCTGGATCGTCCGGACGGCGGACGATGTGGCCCAGCATGCCAGCGGGTTTTACGCCCTGCTGGTGACCTGCACGCACCTTGGCTGCACGCCGAATTACCTGTCGGCGGAGAGCAAGTTCAAGTGCCCGTGCCACGGCAGCGGCTTCCGCACCAGCGGGATCAACTTCGAGGGACCGGCACCCCGGCCGCTCGAGCGTGCCCGCATCGTGCTGGCCGACGACGGCCAGATTCTGGTCGACAAGAGCCGGAAGTTTCAGTTCGAGCTGGGACAGTGGGAAGACCCCGAAGCCTTCCTGAAGGCGTAAGGGATCAGACGTCGGAACAGAGGGAACTATGGCCGTAGAAACCAAGACCGTTCAGCCCCAGGAGCCGGCACTGACCCGGTTCTGGAATTCGCTGACGGAGACCCAGGTCTGGAAGTCCGTCTTCCGTCACAACAGGCCCGACAACGACCGCAACCGAGTGCTGGTCATGCTGTCGAACGTGTTCCTGCACATGCACCCTGTCCGGATCCGGAAGTCCGGGGTGAAGCTGCGCTACACGTGGTGCATGGGCGGGCTGAGCTTCTTCCTCTTCCTGGTGCTGACCTTCACCGGTCTGCTCCTGATGTTCTATTACCGGCCGACGCTGGAGTACGCCTACTCCGACATCGTCGGCCTCCGCGAGCACGTGCCGCTCGGCATCATGCGCGAGATGCACCGGTGGGGCGCCCACGCGATGGTGATCACCGTGTGGCTCCACATGTTCCGGGTGTTCATGACGGGCTCCTACAAGCCGCCACGGGAGTTCAACTGGTCGGTGGGCGTGGTCATGCTCGTGCTGACCCTGCTGCTCTCCTTCACCGGGTACCTGCTGCCGTGGGATCAGCTGGCCATCTGGGCCATCACGGTCGGCTCGAACATGGCCCGCGCGACGCCGTTCCTCGGCTACGAAGGCCCAGGCGCCCAGTTGCTTGCGCTCGGCGATGTAAAGCTGGTGCACGCGGGTTCTGACGTCCGGTTTGCGCTCCTCGGCGGCACGTTCGTCGGTGAGGGCGCGCTGCTGCGGTTCTACGTCCTGCACTGCGTCGGTCTTCCGCTCGGCATCGCCGTGCTGATGGCGGTGCACTTCTGGCGCGTGCGCAAGGACGGCGGCATTTCGGGCCCGATGTAAGGGCGCGTTCACACAGGCACACTGGATCGCTTATGCAGCTGATCAAAGGCTTCTTCAACTCGCTGGCCGACCCCAGGATCTTCTTCCTGATGTCGATCACCGCTCTCGTACTGCTTCTCTGGAAGCGGGAGTTCTTCGCGAAGAACAGTGTGGGCTACGGCCTGCTCGCGTTCGCCGGAGCGTTCGTCGTCTTCGGCTATTTCGACGAGAACTTCAAGCTGATCATGACGAAGCCCGACAACGTACCCATTGTCGGGTTGATCTTCCTGCTCATCTTCTTTGTCTGGTTCTCGATCCGCGAGGGCGTCAGGAACGACCAGCGCATCGCGGCGGGGAAGGGGCCGATCGAGAAAGAAGAGTCGGACCGCGTGTGGGTGTGGCCGGACCTGGTCTACACGGAGCTCATCTCGCTGATTCTCTGCAGCGTGGTCCTGATCGTGTGGTCCATCCTGCTGGACGCGCCGCTCGAACAGCCCGCCAGTCAGTCGGCGACGCCGAACCCGTCGAAGGCGCCGTGGTACTTCCTGGGCCTCCAGGAAATGCTCGTCTACTTCGACCCGTGGCTGGCCGGCGTGGTGCTACCCAGCCTGATCATCGTGGGGCTGATTGCCATTCCCTACATCGACACCAACGAGAAGGGGAATGGCTACTACACGATCGCCGAGCGGAAGGCCGAGATCTTCCTGTTCCTGCTGGGCTTCGTGGTGCTCTGGTGCTCGCTAATCGTGCTCGGCACGTTTCTGCGCGGCCCGAACTGGAACTTCTTCGGCCCGTTCGAGTACTGGGATTCCCACAAGCTCGAGGCGCTGACCAACGTCGACCTGTCGCAGTACATCTGGATGCGGGGGTTGGGGGTGGCCATGCCCACGTTCTGGCTGGTACGCGAGGCCTTCGGCATCCTACTGGTGCTGGTGTATCTGCTCGTGCTACCGGTGGTGCTGGCCAGATACACCTTCAAGGTCTACTACGAGAAAATGGGCTCCGCGCGCTACTACGTGGGCGCGTTCCTCTTCCTCTCGATGATGTCGCTCCCCGCCAAGATGGTCCTTCGGTGGCTGTTCAACCTGAAGTACATCGTGTCGATTCCGGAGTTCTTCTTCAATATCTAGGTGTAACGATCTCCCGGCTATCTGACTTCGCTTATGGCTGAGAAAAAGTCCGTCGGACACGCATATAACGTCGATTTCCTGAACGTCGTCTTTGCGGCGTGCAGCATCTTCCTGTTCCTGAGCGTCATCTGGATGGTCTGGGATGACTACGACCGGGAGTGGAAGAGCACGCAACGCCGGTTCACACAGCTCGAGATGGAGGTGACCCGCCAGCAACTGGCTGCCGCCACCAAGGGCGTGGACAAGGGCAAGCTCGCCAAGCTCCAGCAGGAGCTGGCTGCCGCCAATAAGGCGACGGCCGGTACCGCCACGAAGGCGGGCGAACTGCAGGCGAAGGTCGACGATGTCACGGCCCGGCTGGCCCGTGAGACGATCGACTACCAGTTCGCGAAGGCGACCTACGACGTGGATCGGTATGCTTTCGAGGTGCGCCGCGACGCCGGCTCGTCCAGCGCCGAGGAAGCGAAAACAGTCGCTGATCAGGGCGCTGGAGTGGCGAAGCTCAACCTGGTGCTGGAGACGACCACGGTTGAGCGCGAGGCCCTACAGCGGGAGCTCGCCACGCTGACCGGCGCCGCCGCCGCGGCGCAGAAGGCGATTGACGCCCTGTCCGCCGAAGAGCGCCGCCTGAAGAGGAGGCTCGATGTCATCGCCCCCTCGATATCGAAGACCTTCTTCCGCGACGCGCCGATGACCGACTTCCTGGCGCCGACGATCAAGGTGCAGCAGGTGCTGCTGCCGAACGTGTTCGACGACGTGAACTTCACGCGCGTGCCGAAGATGGATCGCTGTACCACGTGCCACCTGGCCATCGACAAGAAGGGCTACGAGAAGTATCCGCAGCCATTCACGACCCATCCGAACCTGAGCGCCTACCTCGGCAGCGACTCGCCGCACCCACTCAACAAGATTGGCTGCACGGTGTGCCACGACGGCATGGGGCAGTCGGTGGACTTCACGCTGGCGGCGCACACCCCCCGTGACAAGAAGCAGGAGAAGCAGTGGGAGGAGGAGCACCACTGGCACCGGCTCCACGACTGGGACTACCCGATGCAGCCGGCGGGCATGGCCGAAGCGTCGTGCGTGAAGTGCCACCGGGAGGAGACCTACGTCCCCACCGCCAACGTGCTGGCCGACGCCTACGCGACGTACGAGCGGGCCGGCTGCTATGCCTGCCACAAGACACGCGGTTTCGAAGGGTTGCGGAAGCCAGGCCCGAGCCTGCTGAGGATCAAGGGCAAGCTCCAGCCCCAGTGGGTCGCCGACTGGATTCGCGAGCCGCGGGCGGCCAAGCCGGCGACCTGGATGCCGCAGATCTGGTACAACTCGAACTCGAGTTCGCCCGAGGACGCGGTGCGGAACGAGGCGGAGATCAAGGCCGTGACGGCCTATCTCTACAAGCACTCCGAGGAGTACCTACCGCCCCCGTCGCCGCCGCCAGGAGACTTTGTCAACGGCCGGAAGCTGGTCGAGAGCGTGGGCTGCCTCGGCTGCCACATCGTGAACGAGACCGACCGGTCAAAGGCCGGGCCGCGGCGGACCTTCGGCCAGCCCCTGCAGGGCATCGGCGCCAAGACCACCTACCCCTGGATCTATAACTGGGTGCGGGATCCCAAGCACTACAGCCCGGGCACCTTCATGCCCGATCTGCGCCTGACGGATCGCGAGGCGGCCGATGTGGCGTCGTTCCTGACGACGCTCGGTGTGAAGGCCTTCGGATCGCCGGTGGAGGAGTTCGACCGGGCCGCGACCGACGCGGTGCTGCTGGACTACCTCAAGTCATCCCTGGGCACGGCTGCCGCCGAGGCGAAGCTCAAGTCGATTGCCCCGGCCGACAGGCAGGTCGAGCTCGGGCAGCGCGCCATCGCGCGCTACGGCTGCTTCAGTTGCCACGACATCAAGGGATTCGAGACGACGCAATCCATCGGCGTCGAGCTGTCGGAAGAGGCGAGCAAGCTGGTCACCAGGCTCGACTTCGCCTTCTCGGACATCCCGCACACGAAGATGGCGTGGTTTGAGCAGAAGCTGAAGGATCCCCGCAGCTTCGACAAGGGCCGGGTGCTCAAGGCAGACGAGAAGAGCCGCATGCCGAACTTTCACCTGAGCGATGAGGAGAACAAGCTCCTGCGCACGGCCATCATGAGCTTCCAGCGGTATATCCAGCCTGAAGCCGCGCTGCCGCCCAAGGGGGCGCGCCACGACTACCTCAAGACGGGCCGGTCGCTGGTCTCCCGCCGGAACTGCGTGGGCTGTCACCAGATCGAGGGCAACGGCGGCGACGTGCTGTCGCTGGTGACTGACGCCTCGCTCGGGCCGCCATTGCTGACGCCGGAGGGTGCGCGCGTGCAGCCCGACTGGCTCTACGCGTTCCTCCGCGGACCCATCCCGATCCGGCCGTGGCTGAGCATCCGGATGCCGAGCTTCGGCCTGCAGGATCAGCATTTGAATCAGACGATCGGCTACTTCCAGGCGATTCCGAATCAGATCCAGCCGTTCCGGACGCTCGAGGCCAAGGTGAGCCCCGATGCGGCCGTGGGCAAGGAGATGTTCGAACTGTTCCAGTGTCAGAAGTGCCATGTGCTGGGCGCGATTCCGAAGGACCAGCCGACGACAAACCTGGCGCCGGACCTGCGGATGGCGCACGAGCGGCTGCAGCCGGAATGGATCGACCAGTGGCTGATATCGCCGCTGAAGATCGTGCCGGGCACGCGGATGCCGATGTTCTGGGCGAACTTGCCGAAGTCGGACTTCCCGCACCTGGGTGGTGACGCCCAGCGGCAGATTCGGGCCATTACGGACCACGTGATGTCGTTCCGCGGCGGGCCGTCACCGAAGAAATCGAGCTAGCGCCCGTCCACGCTAAGATCGGGGAGTGATCCGACCCTTCAAAGGGATCCTCCCCGTCATCGATCCCTCGGTCTTCGTGGATGACTCGGCCCAGGTCATCGGGGACGTGCATCTTGGCGCCGAGTGCAGCGTCTGGATGAATGTCGTCATGCGCGGCGACGTGAACATCATCCGGGTCGGCCGGAAGTCCAATATCCAGGACGGCACCATCGTGCACGTCAACCGCGTGCCTTCGCACCCCTGTCTCATCGGCAACGAGGTGACGATCGGCCACGGCGCCATCGTCCACGGGTGCACGATTGAGGATCGGTGCCTTATCGGTATGGGCGTCATCCTCCTGAACGGCTGCCACATCGGTGCCGGGTCCATCATCGCTGCTGGCGCGCTTGTGCCTGAAGGCATGCGGATTCCGCCCGGGTCGATGGTGATGGGGATGCCGGCGAAGGTGCGCCGCCCGCTCACGCCCGAGGAGGATGCGTCGCTCGATAAATACGCCGCCAGCTACGTGCGCTACCGCCTGGACTACATGCCCACGCCCGTGGCGGCCTCGTGAGTTCCGGCAAGGTCAGCACCGGCCCCGCCCGGGGCATGCGCGATTTCCTCCCGGAGGATGTGCGCCGCCGCGCGTTCGTGATCGACGTCGTGACCCGGGTCTACGAGTCCTACGGCTTCGAGCCGCTGGAAACGCCCGCGGTTGAGAACATCGAGACGCTCCTCGGCAAGTACGGCGAGGAAGGCAACCAGCTGATCTTCAAGATCCTGAAGCGCGGCGAGCACGAGGCCTCCGGACAGCCCGATCTTGCGCTGCGTTACGACCTGACCGTGCCGCTCGCGCGTGTCGTAGCCGAGCACCGGGCCAAACTGCCACGCCTGTTTCGCCGCTACCAGATTCAGCCGGTCTGGCGTGCGGACCGCCCAGCCCGCGGGCGCTTCCGTGAGTTCTACCAGTGCGACGTCGACGCCCTCGGTTCAGCCTCGCCTGTTGTGGAGGCCGAGTTGTGCGCCGCCGTCAGCGAGGTGCTGACCGCGCTCGGGTTCCAGGGTTTTCAGATCCGGATCAACCATCGCGAACTGCTGCGGGCGGTTCTCGATGCGGCCGGTGTGCCCGAGGCGCTCCACGGCGAGGCGCTGATTGCCGTCGACAAGCTCGACAAGATCGGTCCGTCAGGCGTCACGGCCGAACTGGCCGCTCGTGGCGTGAGACCTGAGGCTGCCAGCCGGCTGCTTGGCGTGTTTGACGCTTCAGGCGAGGGCAACGACGCCGCGCTGCTTCGTCTGGCGGCCTTTGTCTCGGCTGGAGCCCCGGCGGGCGCTGCTGATCCGGCCTGCATCGCCAACCTGCGAGCCATTCTGCGACTATGCGAGGGCACACCGGCTCAGGGAGCTCTGCGCGTGGATCCCAGCTTGGCCCGCGGGCTGTCGTACTACACCGGCGCCATCATGGAGATCGCTGTGGCCGATCTTCCGGGGAGTCTTGGCGGCGGCGGCCGCTACGACGGGCTGGTTGGCATGTTCTCGGGTGAGCAGGTGCCGGCATGCGGGTTTTCGCTCGGCCTGGAGCGGATTCTTGTCGTGATGGGGGAGCGCGGCCTCTTCCCGCCGAGCCTGGCCACGGCACCGGCCGACGTGATGGTGTCGGTGTTCCGGGAGGAAGACCTCGGGTACGCGATGCGGGTGGCAGGGACCCTGCGGCGGGGCGGCCTGCGGGTGCTGGTCTATCCGGACGTGGATAAGATGGGTAAGCAGATCAAATACGCCAGCGGGTGTGGCATTCCGTGTGTGGCCATTCTGGGTGAGACCGAGGTGGCAGCAGGCACGGTGTCGGTGAAGCTGCTGGCGAGCGGCCGGCAGGACACCGTTGCGCTCGCGGACGCGGCGCGCACGATTCAGGCATTTCTGGGAGAAGTACGTGGCTGAGCAACTGGGTGACCTGACGCGAACACATGCCTGTGGCGACCTGAGCGCGGCCGATGTCGGGCGTGAAGTGGTGCTGCTCGGGTGGGTGCACCGTGTGCGCGATCTGGGTGGAGTTCTGTTCGTGGACGTGCGCGACCGGAGTGGCGTGTCGCAGGTCGTGTTTGATGCGGACGACGAGGTGATGCTGGCGAAGGCCAAGCGCCTGCGGTCGGAATTTGTCGTCGGGGTCTCAGGCGTCGTGCGCCGCCGGTCCGAGGACACGGTGAACCCGAAGCTCGAGTCTGGCGACGTGGAAGTCGTGGTCCGCCAGCTCACGCTTCTGAATGAGGCGAAGACGCCACCGTTTCAGGTGGCCGAGGATTCGCCGGTGTCGGAGGAGGTGCGGCTCAAGTACCGCTACCTGGACCTGCGCCGGCCGCGCCTGCAGGCCAACATCGGCCTGCGCCACAAGCTCACGACGACGATCCGGCGATACTTCGACGACGAGGGCTTCTGGGAGATCGAAACGCCCATCCTCACGAAGTCCACGCCCGAAGGTGCCCGCGACTATCTCGTGCCGAGCCGTGTGCACCCGGGCGAGTTCTTCGCACTGCCGCAGTCGCCTCAGCTCTTCAAGCAGATCCTCATGGTCGCCGGCATGGACAAGTACATGCAGATCTGCAGGTGCTTCCGCGACGAAGACCTGCGGGCGGATCGTCAGCCGGAGTTCACGCAGGTCGACGTGGAGATGTCCTTCGCCAGGCCGGAGACGATCTTCAATCTGATCGAGCCGCTGATGGTGAAGGTGTTCGGCCTCATCGGGTCGGACGTGGCGACGCCGTTCCAACGGATGTCCTACGCCGAGGCGATGGCGACGTACGGCTCGGACAAGCCGGACCTTCGTCCGGGCATGCCGATTCAGGATCTGGGACGCCTCTTCACGGAGTCGCAGTTCCGCGTGTTCAAGGAGATCGTGAACGGCGGTGGCACGGTCCGCGGCTTCGTGGTGAAGGAGGCCGGCGGCTATTCGCGCAGCGAAGTCGACGGCATCGTCGACGAGGCGAAGGCGCTCGGCGCCAGTGGCCTGGTGTGGGCCCGGCGCGCGGATGATGGCACGGTGACGAGTTCGGTGATGAAGGCGCTCGGCGAGGCCGAGGTGGTCCGCGCACTGGACGCCGCAGGCTGCGTGAACGGTGACATCCTCCTCATCGCCGCCGGTGACCCGAACACGGCGTCGAAGCTGCTCGGGCAAATCCGGCTCAGCCTGGCGAAGCGCAAGGGGCTCCTGAAGCCCGACGACTACCGCTTCCTCTGGGTGGTCGACTTTCCGCTGCTGGAGTGGGACGCGGAGGAGAAGCGCTTCGTGGCCATGCACCATCCGTTCACCGCCCCGATGGACGACGACCTTGCGCTGATGGACACTGACCCCGGCACGGCGCGGGCGAAGGCCTACGACCTCGTGCTGAATGGGAGCGAAATCGGCGGCGGCAGCATCCGTATTCACGACGCCACGCTGCAGAGCCGGATCTTCTCGCTGCTGAACATCAGCCCCGAGGAGGCGAAGCTCCGCTTCGGCTTCTTCCTGGAAGCGCTCGAGTACGGCACGCCGCCGCACGGGGGCATCGCGCTTGGCCTGGACCGGCTCGCGGCGCTGCTGACCGGTGAGTCGTCCATCCGCGAGGTCATGGCGTTTCCGAAGACGGCGGCCGCCGTGGATCAGATGTCGAGCGCGCCGTCACCTGTCGACGCCCGGCAGCTGAAGGATCTTCACATTCGCCTCGTATGAAACGAATCGTCCTGCCGGACGAGGGGGTCGAAGCCATCTTCGGGCCACGCGACGCCAACCTGAAGCACATCGAGGGGCTGCTCGGCGTGCGCCTGCGCACGCAGGGTCATGAGGTGACCGCCGAAGGCCCGCGCGAGGCAGAGGCCCTTGCGGAGCGCATCTTCCTGGGGCTTGCGGCACTCTCGGGCGAGGGGTACCAGCTCAGCAACGGCGATGTGAAGACCGCCGCGCAGCTCATCGTCGACAACCACGAACTCGACCTGCGCGACTATTTCCTCCGCGGGAACCAGCGGCAGGCCGGCCGGCGTCGCGTGGCGCCGAAGACGGTGAACCAGCGCCGGTATCTCGAGGCCATCGAGCAGCACGACATCGTGTTCGGCGTCGGGCCCGCCGGCACCGGCAAGACGTACCTGGCCATGGCCGAGGCCGTGAACTACCTGCTGGCCAAGCGCGTGAGCCGCATCATCCTGGCGCGCCCGGCGGTAGAAGCGGGGGAGAAGCTCGGGTTCCTCCCCGGCGACCTGGCGGAAAAAGTAAACCCCTACCTGCGTCCGCTCTACGACGCGCTCTACGACATGCTCGACACGGAGAAGGCGGCGCGCCTGGTCGAGCGGGGCACCATCGAGGTCGCGCCCCTCGCTTTCATGCGGGGCCGGACGCTGAACGACGCCTTCGTCATCCTCGACGAGGCCCAGAACGCCACCTCCGAGCAGATGAAGATGTTCCTGACCCGGCTCGGGTTCGGCTCGAAGGCCGTGGTGACCGGCGACCTGACGCAGGTCGATTTGCCCGGCGGACGGTCCGGGCTGGTGGAGGCCCTGAAGATCGTGCGGGACGTGCCGGGGATCGGGTTCGTCCACTTCGACGACAAGGACGTCGTGCGCCACAAGCTGGTGCAGGAGATTGTCCGGGCGTACGAGCGGGCCGGTGCACCGCCTGCTGCACCCGCTGCGCCGGTTCCCGCCACGCCGGTTCCAGCAACAGCGCTTCCTGCAAGAGTGGGGCAGGATGCCGCGCCGCGAGGCTGAACCCCGTCGCAGGGCCGCCACTCGGCCCCCGCGGCTGGCCGTGGAGGTGGTCCCGTTCCGGGGTACCCCGGCCCGTGGCCTTGGGGTCTGGCTGAGCCGGTGCGCGCCCAGGGCAGCAGCCGGGAGCGTGTGCGTGGCCCTGGTCAGCGATGCCCGGATCCGGGGACTCAACCGTCAGTACCGTGGTGTCGATAAGACGACTGACGTGCTGTCCTTTCCCTCGGGCGACGCCTTCCTGGGAGATATCGTGATTGCCACCGGCGTGGCCCGCCGTCAGGCGGAGGCGGCCGGGCACGCCCTTTCGACGGAGCTGAAAGTGCTGGCTCTCCACGGTCTCCTGCACCTGCTCGGCTACGATCACGAGACCGACGGCGGCGAAATGGCGCGGCTGGAGCAGCGGCTCCGGCGGCGGCACGGTCTGCCGGCGGGCCTGATCGAGCGAAGCTCCCGATGACCCCACTCGCCCTGTTCGTGCTGGCGTGCCTGACCGTGGCGCTCGGCTGCGTGGAGACGGCGTTCTCCGCGATGCTGCGGCTCTCCCTCCGGCTGATGGCGGAGCGCGACGATACCAATGACAGGCTCACCGGGTATCTCGCCGACCCCCTCTCGCTCTTTGTACCCGTGCGGCTGCTCTCGGCGGCCTGCCTGGTGCTGGCGGCGCTCCTGGTCGAACTCACGACCGGCTCCGAAGGGTGGCGGGCGGGACTGGTCATCTTCCTGGCGATGGGTATCTGGACGCTCGGCCTGCAGTACGCGCTGCCGGCCCTGATCATCCGGCGGGACCCGGAGCAGGCCCTGACCCTGCTGCTGCCGGTGTTCGATGCGGCGGCGCGCCCCCTTGCGCCCCTGACGCGGCCGCTGGTGGCGCTGGTCGCCGGTCTCCGGGAGGCAGAGTCCGGTGAATCGGCCGGCGTCGAGTCCGGAGCGGCGGCGGGAGCCGAGGGCGCCGACGAGGATGCGATCTCCGACGAGGAGGGTCGCGACCTGCTCAGGTCGATCATCGACTTCACCGGCGCGCTGGTCAGGGAAGTGATGACGCCGAGGCCGGACGTCGTGGCCATCCCCGTGACGTCATCGCTGGCGGACCTTCGGGGCCTGTTCCGCGAGGAGCAGTACTCCCGGATTCCCGTGTACCGCGACAGCCTGGACAACATCCTCGGCGTCGTGTTCGTGAAGGACCTGGTGGCGCTGCCCCCAGGGGCGGAGCCGCCGCTGACCACGCTGATGCGGACGGCCCACTTCGTACCTGAGAGCAAGCGGGCCACCGAACTGCTGAAGGAACTGCAGCGGAAGCAGTCGCATATGGCCATCGTGGTCGACGAGTACGGCGGCACGGCGGGCCTGGTGACCGTCGAGGATCTGCTGGAGGAAATCGTCGGCGAGATCCGCGACGAGTACGACACCGAAGGGGAGTCGGTCATCGAGGAAGCGGACGGAGCGTTCCTTGTGCAGGGGAAGGCCAACGTGGACGACGTGGCCGAGCACCTCGGGTTGTCCATCGTCCGCGAGGGCTTCGAAACGGTGGGCGGACTCCTGCTGGCCCGGCTGGGCCGGATGCCGTACGTCGGGGAAGTGTTTCAGACCGACGCGCTGGAGGTCGAGGTGGTCGAGGTCGAGCGGCGACGCATCACCAAGGTGCGCCTGAGGCGCGTGGTGCCCGGCGACGGGCCCGAGGCCGTCGACGCATGAAGGCGGGAACCGTCGCGCTCATCGGACGTCCGAACGCCGGGAAGTCCACGCTGCTCAACCGGCTCGTGGGCGAGAAGGTGGCGATCACCTCCGACAAGCCGCAGACCACACGCACCCGCATTCTGGGCGTGCGGAACGCCCCTGGCGGACAGACCGTCTTCGTCGATACCCCCGGTGTCCACAAGCCGACGCATCGCATGAATGTGCGCATGGTCGACGCAGCCCTCGATGCCATGCGCGAAGTGGATGCGGTGGTGCTGGTGGTCGATGCGTCCGTCACGCCTGGCACGGGGGACCGGTTCATGCTCGACCGCGTGGCCGGTCTCAAGACGCCGGTGTTCCTCGTGCTCAACAAGGTGGATGCCATCACCAAGACGAGCCTGCTGCCGCTCATCGACAGCTACCGCCAGCAGATGGCGTTCCGGGAAATCATGCCGCTGTCGGCGCTCGACGGCACGAATGTGGAGGAACTGGCGGCGGCCCTGCTCGACGCGCTCCCGGAAGGCGCCCCGCTCTACCCGGAGGACTACCTCACGGATCAGCAGGAGCGGCAGACCGCAGCGGAGCTCGTCCGGGAGCAGGTGCTGCGCTCCATGCACGACGAGCTGCCGTTCTCGACGGCGGTGTTGGTGGACAAGTTCGAGGAGCCTGTCGGGAAGAAGGGCCTCATGCGGCTCTACTGCACGATCGTCGTAGACCGCGACTCGCAGAAGGCCATCGTGGTCGGGCGCGCCGGGTCGATGATCAAGCGCATCGGCACCGCGGCGCGGGAACAGCTCGAGGAGCGCTTCGGGTGCAAGGTCTTCCTGGATCTGCACGTGAAGGTCCGTCCGTCGTGGCGCGACGACGAGCGCGCGCTCGACGACATGGGGCTACACTAGATCTCTTCCCATGGCCGCGCAGCGCAGAATCGATCTCGTCCTCGACTCAGTCAAGCGACTGCTGCGGATCGGTGCGACAGCCAACCTCCTGAACCTGCTGCAGAAGCAGCATCCGGCCGACCTGGCGCAGCTCTTCGGTGAGCTGTCGGATCGCGACCGCGAGGCGGCGTTCAGCGTGCTGGCGGATCGCAACGGGCGTCTCGCGATGGAGACCGTGTCGGAGATCGGGCCTGAAGGCGGCGCCGCCCTGCTCGGCACCCGTTCAGCCGAGGACATCGCCAGGCTCGCCCAGGAGATTCCGTCGGACGACGCGGCGGCCCTCATCGACTACCTCCCGGAGGAACTCTCCTCGGCCGTCCTGGCCCTGATGCGTCCCAAGGAGTCCGGGGTAGTCGAGAACCTCCTCGAGTACGAGGAGCAGACGGCCGGCCGCATCATGAACCCCAACGTCTTCGCGCTCAGCGAGGAGATGACGGTGGGGCAGGCCATCGCCGAGTTGCAGGGTGCGCGCGACGTCGAGATGGTGTTCTACCTCTACGTGGTGGATGAGCGACGGCACCTGGTCGGGGTGACGTCATTGCGGCGGCTCCTTCTGGTCTCGCCCGAAACGCCGCTCAAGCGGATCATGACGGCGGACCTCATCAGCGCCAGGGTGGATACCGACCAGGAGGAAGTGGCGCGCCAGGTGGCGTCCTACAACCTGCTGGCGATTCCCGTCGTCGATCAGGAGAACAAGCTGGTCGGCATCATCACGGTGGACGACGTCATCGACGTCATCAAGGACGAGGCGACCGAAGACATCCTGCGCCTGGCCGGTGTGTCGGGCGATGAGAATGTCTTCACCTCTCCCCTGGAATCCCTGAAGCTCCGTTTCCCGTGGCTGGCCGTGAATCTGGCGACCGCCTTTCTGGCGGCCTCCGTGGTGGCGCTCTTCGAGCACACGATTAGCCAGCTCACCGTGCTGGCCATCTTCATGCCGATCGTGGCGGGCATGGGCGGCAATGCCGCTACGCAGACGCTGACGGTCATTGTTCGCGGCATCGCGCTCGGTGAGCTGACGTGGAGCAATGCGCGCAAAGCGCTGCTCAAGGAGGTCTTCGTCGGCGTCGGCAATGGCCTGGCGACTGGCGTCATCGCCGCTGTGGTCGTATCCCTCTTCAGGGGCGAGCCGATCATCGGCGTGCTCCTGGGCGTGGCGATGCTGTTCAACCTGTTCGTGGCCGCCATGGCGGGCACGCTCATCCCGCTCGGGCTCAAGGCCATGAAGATCGACCCGGCCCTGGCCTCCTCCGTATTCATCACGATGTTCACCGACGTGGCCGGGTTCGCCTCCTTCCTTGGCCTGGCGACGCTGTACCTGCGCATGGCCGGTTAACCGCCTGTGCCGCTTTACTCTGGCGACGCGCTGATCCTGCGCACGTACAAGCTCGCCGAGGCCGACCGGATCGTCGTGTTCCTGACCCGTGACCGGGGGAAGAAACGTGGCGTGGCCAAGGGGGCGAGGCGGCCCCGGTCCCGGTTTACCGGTGCTCTGGAGCCCCTGACCGAAGTGAAAGTTGCGTACTTCGAGAAGGAAGGCCGCGAACTGGTGGGAATCAACTACGCTGAGACGGTCCAGTCGCCGCTGAAACTGAGTGGAAGCGCCTTGGAACATGTCGGCTACTTTGCCGAACTGCTTGACGAGTGGGCGCAGGATGCCGACGAGGACGAACGGCTGTTCCGGCTGGGCACGTCGATACTGGACGCGCTGATCGCGGGCGCGCCGGTGGCGCCGGTGGCGCGGTATTTCGAGTACTGGCTGTTGCAGCTGCAGGGGCTCTACCCGGAAGTGCGGGGCGGCTTGTCGGAGAGGGCCCAGGCCTTCCTGACGGCGTCGCGGACACTGTCTCCGGGGCGCGCTGCGGCACTGGCGGTGGATGACGGCGTGTTACGGGAACTGGAAGGGACGCATCGGGCGCTGATCTCGATGCATCTGGAGAAGACCTTGAAGTCGGACCGCGTGCTGCGCGAGTTGCGGCGGCACCTCTGAGGCGGACATCGTGACCCTGCAGGACCTCATTCTCAAACTCTCGGCCTACTGGGCCTCGCAAGGCTGCCTGTTGCAGCAGCCGCTGGATCTCGAAGTGGGCGCCGGGACGTCCCACCCCGAGACCCTGTTCCGGGTGCTCGGCGACAAGCCGTGGAGCGTGGCCTACGTGCAGCCCTCGCGCCGGCCCGACGACGGCCGCTTCGGTCAGAACCCGAACCGGCTGTTCAAGCACCATCAGTTTCAGGTGATCCTCAAGCCCTCGCCGGACGAGGCGCAGCAGCGGTACCTGGAGTCGCTCGAAGCCTGCGGCATCAACCCGCGCCAGCACGACATCCGCTTCGAGGAGGACAACTGGGAATCGCCGACCCTCGGCGCCTGGGGTATCGGCTGGCAGGTGCTTCTCGACGGCATGGAGATCACGCAGTTCACCTATTTCCAGCAGGTGGGCGGCATCGACCTGGCGCCGATCTCCTGTGAGATCACCTACGGACTTGAGCGGATCGCCATGTTCCTGCAGAAGGTCGACAACGTCTACGACCTGGAGTGGGGCGGTGGCGTGAAGTACGGCGAGGTGCGGCTCCGCGAGGAAGTGGAGCAGTCCAAGTACGCCTTCGGTCAGGTCAATATGCCCGGGGCGGAGTTCGCTGCGCTGCACCGAGACCTGTTCGACAAGTACTACGGCTTTGCCGGAACGCTCCTGGAGTCAGGCCTCGTGCTGCCGGCCCTGGAGCACTGCCTCAAGTGTTCGCACCTGTTCAACATCCTGGATGCGAGCGGCAGCATCGGCGTGACGGAGCGCACGGCGTACATCCTGCGCGTGCGGCAATTGAGTGTGAAGATTGCGCGAGCCTACGCGGATTCCATCCAGGCTCCCGCCGGAGAACGCTGACGTGGACCGGGACCTGCTCATCGAAATCGGCTGCGAAGAGATTCCGGCCGGCTGGCTGCCGGGGCTGACGGCCCAGTTGGCGACACACCTGACCCAGCGGCTGGTCGATGCCCGGCTGGCGCACGCGGCGCCGGTGGAGGTATTCAGCACACCGCGGCGGCTCGCGGCACGCGTGGCCGGGCTGGCCGAGCGGCAGACGGATCGCGAGGAACTGGTGACGGGGCCGCCTGTGTCCGCGGCCTTCAACGCGGCGGGAGAGCCGACCCCGGCCGCTGTCGGCTTCGCGAAGAAGAACAACCTGGAAGTCTCGGCGCTCGTCAGGCACGAGACGCCCAAGGGCACGTACCTGGCCTGCACGCTCCATCAGCGCGGCAAGGCCACCGTGGACGTGCTGGCCGACGTGATGGGCGGGCTTCTGCGGGACTTCAACTTCCCGAAGCAGATGCGGTGGGACGCGTATCTCGACGACGGCAAGGGCGACCTGGTGTTTGCGAGGCCCATCCGGTGGCTGGTGCTGCTCTATGGCGGCCGCGTGGTGCCGTTTGTGATCCGCCGGACCGCGACCGCGCAGGGGCCCCAGGTGCAGGACGTGGCCTCGGGCGCCAACACCTACGGCCACCGCTTCCAGGCCAACACGGGCCGGGCCGGCCGGGCCATCAAGGTGAAGACCTTCGAGGACTACCAGAACCGGCTGGCCGAGAACTTCGTGATCCTGGACCGGCGCGAGCGCGACCAGCGGATCAAGCGCGAACTGGAGAGCCACGCCCGTCGGCTGGGCGGGCGCGTCAGCCACCAGGTGACCTCGCACTCCTCGCTCCTGAGCGAAGTGCCGGACCTGGTGGAATACCCGTGCGTCGTGGCCGGCCACTATCCCCCGGAGTTCCTGAAGCTGCCCGAGGAAGTGCTGACGACCACGATGATTCACCACCAGCACTACTTCCCGGTGGTGGACGACAACGGCAGGCTCAAGCCGGCGTTCCTGGCTGTGACCAATATCGAGTCGGAGAAGCCCGAGATCATCGCGCGCAACTCCGAGCGCGTGCTGGTGGCCCGTCTTCGCGACGCCCAGTTCTTCTGGGAGGCGGACCGGAAGGTCACGCTCGAGTCGCGGATCGAACGGCTCTCGGGCATTCTGTTTCACAAGAAGCTCGGCAGCTACAAGGAGAAGGCGGAGCGTGTCGCGTCGCTTGCCGGGTGGATTGCGGCCGAGGCCTTCGGGCATCCGGAGCTGGCCGACGCGGCACGGCAGGCGGGCCGGCTCGCGAAGGCGGACCTCGCCACCGACATGGTGCGGGAGCTGACCGAACTGCAGGGCACGATGGGCGGCATCTACGCCCGCGAGGAAGGGTTGCCTGAGGCTGTCTGGAAGGCGATCTACTTCCACTACCTCCCCATCGGCGTGGACGCGGCGGCGGCGCCATCAGCAGCCGAGCTGGGTGGGGCAGCCGTCACCTGGGCGGCGGTGGCTCTGGCGGACAAGCTGGATTCAGTCGTCGGCATGCTGGCGGCAGGCGAGCGGCCCACCGGGTCGCGGGACCCGCTCGGGCTCAGGCGGCAGGCACAGGGGGCCGTGAAGATTCTGGCGGACCTGCACGAAGTCACCGGCGTGTCGGCGCGGATCTCGCTGGGGCAGCTCGTGCAGAAGGCCGGCGAGCCGTGGGCGGTGGATGCCGAAGCGGCGGAAGCCCTGCAGGCGTTCGTCGTGGAGCGAGTGCTGTATCTGTTCGAGCAGCGTGGCTTCGACGTGCGGAATGCACGCGCCGTGGCGGCCCGCCCGCTGCTGGAACTCGACGTGGCGCGCGCGAGGCGGATTCTCGCCGTGCTGGCGGAGTTCTCGGCGCAGCCGGAGTTCCGGCTGCTCGCGGAGGCCGTGAAGCGCGTGAAGAATATTTCGAAGGGCGTGGCGTTCACACGGGGCTGGGCCGGGCTCACGAGTTACGCGGAGGGCGCGTCAGACGCCGCCGAGCGGGATCTGATCCGGGAGATCGCTTCGCGCGAAGCGGGCATAGACGGCGCGGAGAAGAGCGGGAACTACCTTGCGGCGCTCAAGAGCATCGCGGGCCTACAGCCCTTCGTGGCGAAGTACTTCGATGACGTGATGGTGATGGCGGAGGACGCAGCCCTCCGGGAGACGCGGCTGCAAGTGATGGCCGGGCTCCGGGACCTTGTGGTCCGCATCGCCGACATTTCAGAGATCGTGGCCGAATAGAAACGCTGAGTAGGCACATCGGGAGATTGGTGGAACGTCAATGGCGAAGAAGCAGAAGAAGCAGACGGTGAAGGCGAAGGATGTGAAGAAGGCCGGTCAGTACGTCTACTTGTTTGGCAAAAAGACGCACGGCAACGGGTCGATGAAGCCGCTCCTCGGCGGCAAGGGCGCCAACCTCGCTGAGATGTGCCGCATCGGGCTGCCCGTGCCCCCGGGCTTCACGATTACGACCGACGTCTGCACCTACTACTACGCCAACCGCCGCACGTATCCGGCCGCGCTCAAGGCGCAGATGCAGGCCGGCGTCGCCTCGATCGAGCAGCAGACGCGCAAGCACCTCGGCGACCTGAAGGATCCGCTGCTGGTCTCCGTGCGCTCCGGTGCTCGCGACTCCATGCCCGGGATGATGGACACCATCCTCAACCTCGGCCTGAACGACCAGACGGTCGAGGCCCTCTCCCGGAAGACGAACAACCCGCGCTTTGCGTGGGACTGCTACCGCCGATTCGTGCAGATGTACGGCGACGTGGTGCTCGGCGTGCAGAAGCGCGCGGATGAAGACCACGACCCGTTCGAGACCGTGATTCATGGCCTGAAGCACGAGCGCTACCACCAGGACATCGAGGACACGAAGCTCACGGTCGACGACCTGAAGGAGCTGGTGGCCCGCTTCAAGGCGCTCGTGAAGCAGCGCGCCGGGAAGGCATTCCCCTCATCCCCCTGGGATCAGCTGATGGGTGCGGTGGGCGCCGTGTTCGGGTCGTGGATGAACGACCGCGCCATCGTGTATCGCCGGAAGTACAACATCCCCTCCGAGTGGGGCACCGCCGTCAATGTACAGGCGATGGTGTATGGCAACACGGGCGACGAGTCCGGCTCGGGCGTGGCGTTCACGCGCAACCCGGCCAATGGCGCGAAGGAGTTCTACGGCGAATTCCTGATCAACGCCCAGGGTGAAGACGTCGTGGCGGGTGTGCGGACGCCTGAGCCAGTGGGGGATCTGCGGAAGCACATGCCGGCCGCGTACAAGGAGTTGGACCGGATCCGGCTGGTGCTCGAGCGCCACTTCAAGGACGTGCAGGACTTTGAGTTCACCATCGAGGACGGCGTCGTCTACATGCTCCAGACGCGGAACGGCAAGCGCACGGCGATGGCCGCGCTCAAGTTCTCGATGGACATGGTGAAGGAGCGGCTCATCGACTGGAAGACGGCGGTGATGCGTAATCCTGCCGACCAGCTCGACCAGCTCCTGGCCCCCGTGTTCCACGCGAAGGAAATGGCCAAGGTCACGCCGATCGCCTCGGGCCTGCCCGCGGGTCCGGGTGCGGCGTCTGGCCGCATCTACCTGAACGCGGACCGGGCCGTCACGGCGAAGGAACGGGGCGAGGAGGTGCTGCTGGTGCGCGTGGAAACCTCTCCCGAGGACCTGCGCGGCATGATTGCGGCCGAAGGCATCCTGACTGCCCGCGGCGGCGTGTCGTCACATGCCGCGCTCGTGGCGAGGCAGATGGGGAAGGTCTGCATCTGCGGCGCTGCGGCGATCGAGGTCGACTACGCCGCCAAGACCATCACGGTGGAGGGCCGGACCTTCACCGAGGGCGACTGGCTGTCGATCGATGGCACGGCCGGCAAGGTGTACGCGGGCCGGCTCAAGACGGCACCGTCGGAGATTGTGGCGGGCCTCATCCACGGCGACAAGGCGGCGCAGGCCAGCGAGAAGTTCAAGAGCTTCCAGCAGCTCATGAAGTGGTGCAGCCAGGCGGCACGGATGAGCGTCCGCACCAACGCCGACACGCCGGAGCAGGCGCGCAACGCCGTGGCGTTCGGCGCAGTGGGCATCGGGCTGTGCCGGACTGAGCACATGTTCTTCGAAGGCGACCGCATCGATGTGATGCGGGAGATGATCCTGGCTGAGTCCGTTGAGGAGCGAAAGGCGGCGCTGGCCAGGCTGCTGCCGTTCCAGCGTGCTGACTTCGCCGGCATCTTCCGGGCTCTCGATGGCTACCCGGCCACCATCCGTTTCCTCGACCCGCCGCTGCATGAGTTCCTGCCGAATACGCCGGAAGCGCAGGCCGAGCTGGCGAAGAAGCTGGGTGTCCCCGTGGCGCGGATCCACCAGCGCGTGGAGCAGCTCCACGAGTTCAACCCGATGCTGGGCTTCCGAGGATGCCGCCTGGGCATCGGCCATCCCGAGATTTCGGCCATGCAGGCGCGCGCCGTATTCGAGGCGGCAGCCAAGGTGCAGAAGGAAGGCATCAAGGTCCGCCCCGAGATCATGATTCCGCTTGTCGGCTTCAAGAAGGAGCTGGACCTCCAGCTCGAGGTGATTCATGCGGTGGCGCGTCAGGTGCAGGTCGAGCAGAAGGTGAAGCTGGCCTATCTGGTGGGCACCATGATCGAGGTGCCGCGCGGCGCGCTGACGGCTGACGAGATTGCGAAGTCCGCGGAGTTCTTCAGCTTTGGCACCAACGACCTGACCCAGACGGCGCTCGGCATGTCGCGGGACGACTCGGGCTCGTTCCTGCCGAATTACGCGGAGCTGGAGATCACCCCGAAGGACCCATTTGCCACGCTGGACCAGACCGGCGTCGGCCAGCTCGTGGAAATGGCCGTGGCCAAGGGCCGCAGCACCAAGCCTGGCCTCAAGATCGGCATCTGTGGCGAGCATGGGGGCGACCCCGCGTCGGTCCACTTTTTCCACCGGGTCGGGCTCGACTACGTGAGCTGCTCGCCCTACCGCGTGCCCGTGGCGCGTCTGGCTGCGGCGCAGGCGGCGCTAGCCGGGAAGTAGCTGGAGGGCCAGGGAGACCGGCGTGGGGAAGATCGTCCAGCTTCCGGTTGCACTGGCCAACCAGATTGCGGCCGGGGAGGTCGTCGAACGGCCTGCCTCGGTCGTCAAGGAACTAGTCGAGAACGCCATCGACGCTGGAGCCCGGCGCATCAAGGTGGCGATCGAGCTGGGCGGCAAGTCCTCGATCCGTGTCGAGGATGATGGGGAAGGGATGTCGCCGGACGATGCGCGGCTGTCTCTGGCCCGGCATGCCACCAGCAAGATTCGGCGTGCCGAAGATCTGGCGGCGATCATGACCCTGGGTTTCCGGGGTGAGGCGTTGCCCAGCATCGCCTCGGTCTCTCACTTCACGCTCCGCACACGGATGGCGGACGCACAGGCCGGCACGGAGATACGCGTTGACGCCGGCATCATGGCGCCGCCGGCCGAGGCCGGCATGCCCACGGGCACCAGCATCGAGGTGCGGGATCTGTTCTACAACCTGCCCGCCAGGCGGAAGTTTCTGAAGTCCGACGGCGGGGAGTCCGCGCAGGTCTCGCGCGTAGTCACGCAGTTCGCGCTCTGTTATCCCGAAGTGGGCTTCATGCTGACGAGCGGTGGGCGGACGCTCCTGCAGACGCCACCGGTGGCGGGGCTTCGCGACCGGCTCTATCAGGTGTACGGCGACCGGACGGATCTCGTGGAGGTCCACCGCGATGGCGACATCGTGGTGACCGGCTTTATCGCCGCGCTGGCCGAGCAGGGGCCGGTGCGCGGGCCACAGCACGTGTTCATCAACCGGCGCATCGTGAAGGACCGCACTATCAGCCACGCGATCATCGACGCGTATGGCGAGGCGTCCATCCGTGAACGGGCGCCCGAGGTGCACCTGTTTCTGGAGATGCGGCCCGATGCGCTCGATGTGAATGTGCACCCGACGAAGGCGGAGGTCCGCTTCCGCGAGCAGAGCCACGTGCACGAGGTTGTGAAGCGCGCCGTGGCGGATGCGCTGGGGCAGAGCCCGGTTCCGCAGGTGCGCCTGCAGGGCGGCGTATTCAGCGGCGGCGCCGGCCCGGTGGCCGTACCGCTTCCAGGTGCCTACGACGCCGTGTTCCCGAGCCGGTGGGCTGCCGGCGTCTCCGGGCGATCATCCGGTGCCTACTCGCCGTCGGCCTGGCCCGGGCCGACAGAGGAGGGTGTCCGCGAGGCGGTCGCGGCGTTCGCCTCCGCACCTGCAGGAACGCCGGAGACATTCGGGGCGCTCATGCCACTGGGGCAGTATCGCGACACGTTCATCATCGCCGTGGACGAGTTCGGCGTCGCCATCATCGACCAGCACGTGGCGCACGAACGGATCCTGTTCGAGCAGATTTCCGCAAGGCTCACCTCCGGCCGGCTGGCCAGCCAGGGGCTCCTTGAGCCGCTGCTTGTTGAGATATCAGCGGCCGGGCAGGAGGCACTCGCGACGCACGCCGCGGACCTTGACCGCCTCGGCTTCGACGTGGACGCCTTCGGCCCTGGCATCATCCGCGTGTCGGCGATGCCGGCGATCCTGAAGCGTGAGGACGCCGACCAGGCGCTTCGTGCACTGGCCGATGATCTGGACGGCGTGGACAGGGGCGACCGCGTGCAGGAAGCCCTCAAGCTGATGGCCGCCACCATGGCGTGCCACGCGGCCGTGAAGGCGCACGACCCGCTGACGCAGGAGAAGATGGTGCATCTGCTGAACGAGTTGCGGCAGACGGCGTATTCCACCGTGTGCCCCCACGGGCGGCCGGTGATGCTGCGGCTGACGCGCCGGGAAATCGAGCGCTCTTTCGAGCGCGGGTAGCTCGCGTAGGATCAGGACGAGCCAATGTTCATCTATTACGTGGGACGGTCGCTGCAACTGGCGGGGATGTGGGTGCTGCTGGCTGACATCGCCATGGCGGGCCCGCTCGGTCCTCAGCCGAAGCCCTTTGCCTACGGCGTGGCCCTCTTCATTGGCGGGTGGGCTGTGGTCCGACGCTTCAAATCAGGCGGGAGCACGTAGTGGCCGGTCCGAAGTTCGCGGCGAACCTGACGCTGCTCTTCGCCGACCTGCCGTTTCTGGCGCGGTTCGAGGCCGCCGCCGCGGCAGGCTTCCACGCGGTGGAGTGTCAGTTCCCGTACGCCGTGCCCGCGGGTGTCCTCAAGGACGAGCTGGCCGCGCACGAGCTGCGCCTGGTGCTGCACAACCTTCCCGCGGGTGACTGGGCGGCAGGGGAGCGGGGCATCGGCTGCCATCCGGATCGGGTGGACGAGTTCCAGACCGGCGTCGAGCAGGCACTGGCCTATGCGAAAGCCCTGGACTGCCCTGCGCTCAACTGCCTCGCGGGGATCCTGCCGGCCGGTGTCACGGACATTGCGGCCCGGACAACCCTCGTGGCCAACCTGGCCTTCGCCGCGAAGGCGACGGCGGCGGTGGGCAGAACGCTCCTCGTGGAGCCCCTCAATGGCCACGACGTGCCCGGCTTCTTCCTGCGCCGGACGGAGGACGCAGCGGCCGTGATCCAGGAGGTGGGCGAGCCCAACCTCAGGCTCCAGCTCGACCTCTATCACGCGGCCCGGGAGGGTGAGGACCCGGTGGCGACCATCGACCGGTTCGGGGCGTTGATCGGGCACGTGCAGATCGCGGACGAGCCAGGGCGGCACGAGCCTGGCACCGGGGCGCTCGATTTCCCTGCGGCGTTTGCGGCACTCGACCGTGCCGGGTACGCTGGCTGGGTGGGGTGCGAATACAATCCACGTGGCGCCACGGTCGAAGGACTCGTCTGGCGGACGCCGTATCTGACTGGACGGAGGACATGATGCATTTCAGGCAGGCAGCCGGCGTGACCGGCATTTCAGCGGCAGTACTCGCCTTGGCGCTGGTGACCGTGTCGGCGCAGGCGCCCACGGTGAAGCGCACGGTGCTACAGAAGGTGGACATTTCGGCGCCCGGCCGCGAGGCTGTCACGGCGAAGGCCGAGATCCCGCCCACGGGCTCCACCGGCAAGCACACGCACTTCGGCGAGGAGATCGGTTACCTGGCCGAAGGCACGCTGACGCTCGAAGTCGAGGGCGTTCCGGCCAGGACCGTCAACGCGGGTGAGGCGTTCAACATCCCGGCCGGCAAGGTGCACAACGCCACGAACAACGCTGCGGGAAGCGCCGTGGCCGTGGTGACCTACATCGTGGAGAAGGGCAAGCCCCTCACGACGCCGGTTCCCTGAGGAGCCTTCGGTCGAGCATCAGGGGCGCTTTTCCTGCGCTCCGTGGGCGCACGAGAGGTGCTCCCGGGCTTGTAAACTTCAGTCGCGCTGGAAATGCCCCCCTGGCGCTCGCCCTAGGGGTGCACGAAGGGCGCCGGGTCGTTCGCGGAGAGTCTAGCGGCCGTTCTCGCCCTTGGGCGGGTCCGGCCGTTTCAGCGTACGTTCTTCGCCGCGGTCCGTCGGCTGGTAGTAGCGCCGTCCCTGGAGCGACTCGGGCAGGCAGGTCATGTCCGTCACGGCTCCGGGTGCGTCGTGGGCGTACTGGTAGCCCTTGCCGTAGTCGAGCTCCTTCATCAGCGCGGTCGGTGCATTGCGCAGGTGCAGGGGAACGGGCTCGGCCAGCATCGTGTGCGCATCGGCCGCAGCGGCTGTGTAGGCCTCGTAGACCGCGTTGCTCTTGGGCGCATTGGCCATGTAGATCGCCGCCTGGGCGAGGGCGGTGTTGGCCTCGGGCATGCCGAGGAACTGCACGGCCTCCTTCGCGGCAATGGTGACCGTGAGCGCGCGCGGGTCGGCGTTGCCGATGTCTTCCGAGGCGAAGCGGACCAGGCGACGGGCGATGTAGAGCGGATCCTCTCCGGCCTCGATCATCCGCGCCACCCAGTACACGGCAGCGTCCGGGTCGCTGTTGCGCATCGACTTATGCAGCGCCGAGATGATGTTGTAGTGCTCGTCGCCGTTTTTGTCGTAGAGCAGCGCACGGCGCTCGATGGTGGTGCCGAGCGACCGCAGCGTCACGTGCGCGGCTCCGGCATCGGTGCGTGGAGCCGTGGCCACCGCGAACTCGAGCAGGTTGAGCGCCGACCGGGCGTCGCCGCTGACGTGCCGCGCGATGGCAGCCAGCGCGTCGTCGTCCACCGTCGGGACGACGTCGTCGATGGCCGGGTCCGCAAGCGCGCGCTTCAGGATCGTGACGAGCGCTTCTTCAGTGAGCTGCGTGAGGACGAACACCTTCGAGCGCGAGAGCAGCGCGGCGTTGATCTCGAACGACGGGTTCTCCGTGGTGGCGCCGATGAGGATGATGTCGCCCGTTTCGACGCGCGGCAGGAAGGCGTCCTGCTGCGCCTTGTTGAAGCGGTGGATCTCGTCCACGAAGACGATGGTCCGCTGCCCGGTGCGCCGTCGCAGGTCCTGCGCCGCGGCCATCACCTCCTTGATGTCCTTGATCCCGGACAGCACCGCGGAGAAGGGGACGAAGCGGGCGCGCGTGGTGGTGGCGATCACGCGGGCCAGCGTGGTTTTGCCAGTGCCAGGCGGACCCCACAGGATGATCGACCGCAGCTTGTCGCGGAGGATGGCTTCGCGAAGAGGGCGGCCCGGGCCGAGGATGGCTTCCTGGCCGGCGATGTCGTCCAGTGTGCGCGGGCGCATGCGCTCCGCCAACGGGGTGGTGGCTGCCGTGGCAGCGGGCTCAGGCTCGTCGTCGAAGAGCGAGCTCATTCCCGGCCCTCACCTGGGTGCTGCGCGCTGCTGGCGGGCCGCGTACAGAAGCAAGGCGCCCGCCACGCTGACATTGAGCGACTCGACGGGTTCGGCCATCGCGATGGTGACGGAGGCGTCGCTCGTCTCGACCACCGCGTGGGGGAGTCCTGGGCCCTCGCCGCCAAGGAGCAGGAGCGTCGGCCGCGTCCAGTCGATGGCGTCTGGCGCCTGGCCCCCGCGGGGTACGGCCGCGACTATCTGCAGATGCGCGGCCCTGGCTTCACCCATCAGCTCGAAGGTGTCGACCGCGATGGCTACCGGAAGGCGCAACGCGCTCCCCATGCTGCCGCGCAGCGCCTTCCACGAGAGTGGCGTAGCCGAGAGCCCCGAGGCGATGACGCCGGTGGCCGAGGCCGCCTCCGCCGAGCGCACCAGCGCGCCGAGGTTGCCCGGATCCTGCACATCCGCGGCGGCGAGCACCAGCGCCATCGGTGCGCGAAGCAGGGCGTGGGGTGACGAGAGCACGCGCTCCGCAAGCGCGACGACACCAGAGGGCGAACGCACGGGGCTCATCGCGTCCATGAGCGCGGAGCTGACCGCCACGACCTCCGTGCCGGCCGCCTCGAGGCGAGCGATGAGGGCCACGAACTCGGGGTCGTCCAGTTCGGCGTCGGCGATGGCCGCCACAGGAATCGGGAGCCGTACGTCGAGGGCGGTCGCGACCAGATGCACGCCGTCAAGGAGCACCAGCGGCGATTCCGGATCGGCCGCGTCGGCCACGTCGCGGAACTGACGAATCAGCGGGTTGGAACGGCTCGAGATCGTGTGCATGGGAAGGGCCTGGCGCGAGGATAGCACGTGCTACCATGACCGTCGTTCCCCTATGAAAGAAAGAATTCTCAAACGATTTCACGACGAGATCAACACGCTCGAACGGGAGATGCACGTCGAGCTGCCGAAGGAGATTCAGCGGGCGCGTGAACTCGGCGACCTGCGCGAAAACGCTGAGTACAAGGCGGCGAAGGATCGGCAGAACATCGTCGACGCACGGCTGGCCATGCTGAAGCGGCGCGTCGCCGAGATTCAGATGGTGAACCTCGACCGCATTCCTCATGACCGGGCGGGCTTTGGATCCACGGTGCATCTCAAGGACGAAACGGGCACCACGGTGATCTTCCAGCTCGTGATGCCGGAAGAGGCCGACGCCGAGAAGGGCATGATTTCCACCTCCTCGCCGATTGGCCGGGCGATCCTCAACAAAGAGGAAGGCGACGACATCCGGGTCGTCACGCCCAACGGCAAGCGCGCCTTTGAACTCATCAAACTGATTACGATTCACGACGAAGAGTCGTGAGCGACTACTCCCCGCGTCGCCGCACCGCGCTGGTCCTCTCCGGGACGGGTGCGCACGGGGCGTACCACGCGGGGGTGTTGAAGGCCTTCCACGAGTCCGGCGTGAAGATCGACGTGGTGGCCGGGCGCGGCGTGGGTGCCGCGGCCGCGGCCCTGGCCGCGATCGATGGCGCGGGTGGGCTGTGGGCTCCCACCGGGCCCTGGCTGCGCGAAACGGATCGCCCCGCCTACCGCTGGCGGCTGCCGCTGCGGATTGCCGGCTGGCTCACGGTGCTGCTGGCCGGTGTGGTGGCCTTCCCGGTGCTGCTGCTGCTGGTCGCCGTGGTGGTGTATCCCGTCGGATTTCTTCTCGAAATGCTGGGCTCGGGCGCCGGTGGGGCGCTGGTGGGTGCCTACTCCGCGTGGCTCACCTCTGCCTTTGCCGGCCCACACCTGCCCACCTACGTTCCCAGAGCCGCGATGATCGTGGGGGCGGCCATCGTGCTGGCTCTCGGCGTGGGCACCGCCGTTGCACGCGCCGGTGCGCCAGCCCGGCGTGAGGTGCGTGGCGGCTGGTGGTGGGCACTCGCTGCCGTGCCTCTCGACGCGGCCGACATCCGCCGTGCATTCGTGGACACCTTGTGGGGACTGATCCGCGGCGCCGCCGCAGCCGAGCGGCCCGATGCGCGGACCATCGGTAAGCGCTACGGCGAAGTACTCGCCGAAAGCCTTGGCCAGCCGGGGGTGTGTGAGCTGATGCTCGTGGTCTCCGACGTAGACGCCAGGCACGACGTCGTGGCCGCCTTTCTCAAGGATCCGCACCGAGCGCCCTTCTTTGCGGCGCGCCCCGGCATCGAGCGCCAGGCCGAGACCGTGGACCTGGCCACGCCGGCGGGGGAGTTGCTGCCCGAGTTGCTGGCTGCCGCACTGACGCCTGCCGTCGGTGTGGAGCCGCACCTGGTCCGCTTCCCACCCACAAGCTACTGGCGCGGCGAAGTACGCCGGCTCTGCGACCGGAGCGGATCCATCGTGCGTCTCCTGGATGAACTGGCCGCTGCCGGTGTGGAGCAGGTGATCGTGGTCGGGGGGCCATCATCCACGCCACGCCCGCACGCACTGCCGACCGCCGGCCTTGGCCTGACTGACCGCATCGGCGATGCCCTGGCCCTTGATGAGGCGTCCGGACTGCGCGATGCCGTGACGACCGCGAAGAGCCGCTTCAGCGGCGTGTATCTGGTGTCCCCGGAGCACAGCGCGATCGGGCCGTTTGATGTGAACGGCGCCTACGACCGATCGTCGGACCGGCAGGAAACCATCGCCGAACTCCTGACCCGGGGCTACGAGGATGCGCACGCGCACTTCATCGCCCCCGTGCTCGGAGCCAGCGGCGAGTATCTTCGCGTGCGGCAGGACGAGGAGCTGGGAGCGACCTATGGCGAAGGGGTTTTCGACACGGCTGATCCACGCGGGTGAGGGCGGCGCACGGTCGCTGACCACACCCATCTACGAAACCACGACGTTTACCTTCGAGAGCGCAGCCGAGCTGCAGCGCTATCAGGCCGGGGGCGGCGGGTTTCTCTACTCCCGCTATGAGAACCCCACCGTCGTGGCGCTGGAGGAAAAGCTCGCCGCCGCCGATGGCGCGGAGGCATCGCTGGCCTTCGGCTCCGGCATGGCCGCCACAGCCACGCTGCTGATGGCCCTGACCTCGCCCGGTGACGAGGTCGTGTGCGCCGCGGCCATCTACGGCGGCACGCTCCACATCCTGACGGATCTCCTGGCCCGCTTCGGCGTGACCGCGCGGTTCGTGACGGTGGAGGACCTGGCCAACCTTTCGAGCGTCTTCAGCCCGCGCACAAAGATGCTCTGGTTCGAGACCCCCTCCAACCCCACACTCCGGTGTGTGGACATCGCCACCGTGGCGACGGCCTGCAAGGCCGGTGGCGTGACCAGCGTCATCGACAACACATTTGCCAGCCCCGTGAACCAGCAGCCGCTCGCGCTCGGCGTGGACCTCTCGATGCAGAGCGCCTCGAAGTACCTCAACGGCCATAGCGACGTGACGGCTGGTGTGGTGTCTGGCTCGGCCGCAATGCTGGAGCGCATCGCCAAGACGCGACGGCTCCTCGGTGGCATCCTCGACCCGCAGCCCGCCTACGCGCTGATGCGCGGCCTCAAGACGCTGCCCGTCCGCATGGCCCAGCACAACGCGAACGCCCTCGCCGTGGCGCAAGGGCTTGAAGGCAATCCGGCCCTCGCGGCCGTGTGGCATCCAGGCTTGGAGTCCCATCCCGATCACGCCATCGCGAAGGCGCAGATGACGGGCTTCGGCGGCATGGTGTGCATCGACCTGAAGGGCGGCCAGGAAGCCGCCATCCGCGCCTACGACCGCCTGACACTCGTGAAACGCGCCGCCAGCCTTGGGGGAGTGGAGAGCCTGGTGAGCCTGCCCGTGCTGACCTCGCACTACGGCCATACCGATGCCCAGCTTGCCGAGGGCGGAGTGACAAGAGGGATGCTGCGGCTGTCGGTCGGACTGGAGGATGCCCAGGACGTGCTGGGTGATTTGCGCCAAGCCATGGCTTGATGCCGGCGTGGATGGCGGTTGGACACCGGCGCTTCGCAGCCAGCCACTCCGCCGGCAGCCAACCACCCGACGAAAGGCTGGCACCAATGAGGGTAACAGGCGGCGCCTGTGAGACCTACCCGTGCACCTGGACCGATGTGGTCGTGGTGGATGGCTGCGAGGCGAGGGGCCCCGCAGGTCCAAAGGTAGTTATGCCGCTACAAGTACGGCGCCGCGCTTGACATGCCAAAGATGACATGGGCAGACTGGGGAGGTGTGGGAGCTCCTTGAGCATCGGCGGCTCGACCGCCAGTTGAGCAAGGCCCCACGGGAAGTCTCGAAGCGGTACGAGAAGTGGAAGGACATCGCCCGGCTCTCGGGGCCGCCGGGGTTACGACTCATCGGGGGTCTCCACGACGAAGCCCTCTCGGGCGCGTGGAAGGGTTTCCGCTCCTCCCGACTCGGGGACCAATGGCGGGTCATCTACCGGGCGGTGCCGTCGGACACAGCGTTCTATGTCGAGTCGATCACACCCCACGACTATCGGAGATCGAAATGAAGGGTTATCGCCGAGCCAAGAAACGCATCACAGTGACGGTGGGCGAATCCGTCCGCATCGTGCGCGAAATGCAGGGGCTGAGCCAGAACGAGCTGGCGCAGCGCACCGGCATCTCTCAGGCCACTATCTCGGCCATCGAGAATGACCGCGTGCGCCTCGGGGTGGAACGAGCCAAGGCCCTGGCCGCGGCGCTGCGGTGCCATCCGGGCGTACTCGTGTTTCCGGGGTGGGAGCTGCCAACTGAAGCAGTGGCACAACACGCCGCTGCAGCCGACGAGCGGCGCGTCAAGTCAGTGACCGCTCGCGGCTGAGCGGCCGAACGAACGTTAGGCGTCTTTCCAAGTTCGGAGAAACCAGTGACCAAAGGAGAAGGAGCCGAGTTCGTCCAGTGGATGCCGTTTGTGCTGGATGCGCTGCGCGAGCAGGGCGGGTCGGCTGCTCCAAGGGACGTCTACGAGGTCGTTGCGCGGCTCGCAAAGGTTCCGGACGAGAAGAGATTCGCGAAGATGGGCGGCGGCGGACTGCGCTTTCCGAATCAGGTCGCGTGGGCGCGGAAGTACCTGCATTGGGAGGGGCTCATTTCTGCGCCCAAGCGGGGTCTCTGGATGCTGACGGAATCCGGGAAGTCGCGTCGGCTATCGCAGGAGGAAGCCCGCAAGATGTTCCTGAAATGGGTTGCCATCCACGCAGAGACTCGGAGCGGAGCCAAGAAGGAACATGTTCAGCCAGAACCGGATCCCGGAGTTGAACCGGTTTCGGCGCCTGATGAGCAGTACCGAGAGGAGTTGCTCGCTGTGCTCCAGGCTGTCGCACCCGCAGAGTTCGAGAGATTTTGTGCTGACTTCCTCAGACACATCGGCATGGAACACGTCGAGGTTACCGGTGGAGCTGGCGACCGTGGAATCGATGGTTTCGGGTACCTGAGGGTTGGCCCGCTCGTCACCACAACTGTGGCGTTCCAATGCAAACGCTACAGTGGCGCCGTCAGTCCGAAGGAGGTCAGGGAATTCAGGGGTGCAATTGGAACTCGTGCTGAGAAAGGGATCTTCTTCACCACCGGTTACTTCACGGATGCCGCTCGAGGCGCGGCTCGAGAGGACATTGCGAAGCCGATCGAGCTTGTTGATGGAGATCGGCTTGCCGATCTGTTGGAAGAACATGAATTCGGCCTCCGGGGCACCCGGACCTACGAGGTCGATCACGAGTTTCTTTCGAACTACCGCAAGGATCCACGGCGCAACGACGACGCCTAAGCTCGCCTTGCAGCCGACGGCGGCAATTGCAAGCACTTGATGCCGCCGTGGCTGAAGGCTACCGTTGGACCGACGATTATCGGCTTGCGATTCTCGTCGTAGGAGGCAGGAGAGGGAGTGGCGACGTTCGTCATCGTGCACGGGGCGTTTGGTGGGGGGTGGGAGTGGACCGGCGTCGCCGCTGCGCTCCGCGCTTTGGGCCACACGGTATTCACGCCGACGCTGGCGGGGATGGGTGCGCGCTCGCACCTGGGACCCGAGGTCGGGCTTAGTACCCACGTGCAGGACGTCGTCGGCACTCTGGAGTTCGAAGATCTCTGGGACGTGGTGCTCTGCGGCGCGAGCTATGGCGGCATGGCCGCGACGGCTGCCGCTGACCGTGTTCCAGATCGGGTCTCGCTCGTGGTTTACGTCGACGCCCTGATCCCGAGTAATGGGCAGTCAGGACTCGATCTGCTCCCGGCTGCCTTTGGTGACGCGGTACGTTCCCAAGCGGACGCGCGCGGCCATGGCTGGGTCAGGATTCCCGACGTCGTGTTGCCGCCTGTGGGCTTGATTCCGGAGAAACGCAGGGCGCACTACGTCGCGCGGCTTCGACCCCAACCGGTCGCGACCTTCACGGAACCCATCGCGCTCGCCGGGGCAATCGAGCGTGTGCCACGGGCATTCCTGCGGTGCACGGCAGGCAACCTCGCTGCCGGCGGTGACCCCATCGAGCCCATGGCCACGCGAGCGCGAACGGAAGGCTGGCCCTACCGCGAGTTCGCCGCTCCTCACGATCCCCACCTGTTTGATCCGGCTGGCACAGCGGCGCTACTCAATGAACTCGCTGCGGATGTCGCGGTCAGGTAACACACCGGTGGCCCAAACGTTGGTGCACACTTCTGACTTGGAGCGGCCCAACAACCGCTTGCAGCCGTCGGGGGCCGAGTCGATCTGCGCGTGATCCGGTTCGGTGGACATCATCCGGGAGCCAGATACGATATCCAGGCATGGCGAGACACAGAGCGGCGCTGCCGCAACTGGGCGGGGAGCTCTTCCTGGCCGACGGCGGCATCGAGACGACGCTGATCTTTCTGGACGGGCTCGATCTGCCGGACTTCGCGGCGTTTACGCTCTTCGAATCGGAGGAGGGCCGAACCGCGCTGCGGAAGTACTTCCGCAGCTACATCGACCTGGCCGCCAGGTTCCGCACGGGCCTGGTGCTTGAAAGCGCCACGTGGCGGGCGAGTGCCGACTGGGCCGCCCGGCGTGGCTACAGCGCCGCGCAACTGGCGGACGCGAATTGGGCCGCGATCACCATGCTCGCTGAACTCAGAACCGCTGCCGGAGGAGCCGCCGGCAATGCCAGCACGCCGATCGTCATCAGCGGCTGTGTGGGACCGCGGGGAGACGGCTACGTTCCGGGCAACATGATGTCTGCGGACCAAGCCGAGGCCTATCACGGCGATCAGATTCGCGTGTTCAGCGAGACGGCGGCCGACATGGTCAGCGCCATCACGGTGAACTACGTGGATGAGGCGGTCGGCATTACCCGCGCGGCGAGGCATGCCGGGATGCCTGTGGCCATCTCGTTCACGGTCGAAACAGATGGCCGGCTTCCCACGGGGCAGTCGCTGCAGAGTGCGATCGAGCAGGTGGATGCAGAGACCGCCTCGTATCCTGCCTACTACATGGTCAACTGCGCGCACCCGGAGCACTTCGACGCGGTGCTGACGCCAGGGGCGGCGTGGGCGCAGCGGGTCCGGGGGATTCGTGCCAATGCGTCCCGCATGAGTCACGCGGAACTGAACGAGTCGGTGTCACTGGACATCGGTGATCCGTGTGAGTTGGGTCAGCAGTATGCGAAGCTCAAACGCGCGCATCCGCAACTGACGGTGATGGGCGGGTGCTGTGGCACAGACCTTCGCCACATCGAGCAGATTGCGGTGGCGTGCGCGCCTCTGTTCGCATCCGCGCGGTAACCGTCGCCCCAAGGCGTAGCCGATGGAGCCCTCCATCTCGTTCATCACGCTAGGCGTCGCGGACCTTGAGCGCTCCGTCGCGTTCTATCGCGACGGGCTTGGGCTCAGCACACCGACCTCCTTCACCCTGGCCCACAACGCGGACACGGCTGCGGAAGTCGACCACGTGACAGCTCAGGCCGCTGCGGCGGGCGGGGTCATCGTGAAGCCGGCACAGCAGACGTTCTACGGTGGCTACGCGGGTTACTTCCAGGATCCGGACGGGCATCTCTGGGAGGTCGCCTACAACCCGGGATCTACCGCGTCTTCTTCTCGGGCTGATTCCTGAGGAAGTGCCGCATCAGGTGGTCCAGGCGAGCGGTGACGGCCTCGGGGTCGAGTGACCCGTAGGTGGCTTTGTACTTCGCCACCGGAATCACGGCCTTGGCCATGGACCGGTGGCCGCCGGCACTGCCGATGCCGCCGAAGGCCTGCTTCACGAACTCTCCGGCATTGCGCGTGTAGCCGAGGTTGCGGACGGAGATGCTGATGTTGTCGCCAACCTGTGCGCCGATTACCGCCCAGCGGACGTGCTCGAGTTGCAGGAAGAAGTCCGCTACGGTGGGCACAATGTCGTCGCGCGGGGCCTCCCCCAGAAACGCGCAGAACACCTCGTCGGCCAGGCGGCCGTGCTGGCGCGCGAGTATCACGAAGTCCAAGCGCTCGCTCGTGATTTCCGCGCCTTCCATCTTCCGCACGAGCGTCGCGTCGGCCAGGGGATAGAGATACGAGAACGCGTCGATGTCGGCGCGGCTGGCCTGGCGGTTGAAGAAGAGCGTGTCGCTCTTGATGGCGTAGAGCATCGCGGTGGCGGTGCGCTCGGAGATCTTCTCGTCCACGGCCCGCAGGTGCTCAGTAAGGATGGTGCAGGTGGAGCCGTAGTCGGTCCGCACGTCCTTGAACACGGGCCGGTAGCCGGGCTGGTCCGGGTGGTGGTCGATCACCAGGTCCACGTGGCCCACCTTGTCCCCGAAATAGGCGGGCTGCACGTCCACCATGGCCACACGGTCGTAGTTGGCGAGGGATTCGGTAGTCACCGGCTCGACGTGGATGTCGAGCATCTGCTGCATGCGGATGTTCTCGGGCCGGGTTACGCCGCGGAAGGCGCCGATCTTGGCGGTGTTGCGGGTGCGGCGGAGCGCGGCGCGCAGGGCCAGGCCACTGGCCATGGCGTCGGGGTCCGGGTCGTTGTGGAGCAGGATGAGGATGCGGCCGGCGTCTTCGAAGTAGTTCCTGTACTGCTGCACGCGGAGGCGGGTCAGGGACCGGCTGAACTCGGTGGCCAGGGCCGACCCGAACAGTTCCCCGGGTGTGAGGTAGCTGATATCGGGGAATCGCTTCTTGAGCTGCTGCTCTCGCTTGTGGGCGGCGGGCCCGCCGGAGGCGCCGAGCACGTAGATGAGCGTGCCGCCGGCGTTATGGGCGGCCTCGATGATGGGGAGCAGCCGCTGTCGCCCGTCGTCCTCGATGATGATGGCCGTGCCTGGCGTCACGCTCGCCCTCAGGAACACGTCCACGCGCTCGGGGTCGCCCGTGGTCACGGGAATCCCCGCGGCCTTGAGCGTGCGGGCCAGGGCGGCGCCTTCGACCATGAACTCCAGCTCGTGCCCGGCGCTCAGGGCTTCGTTGAGCATGCGGATCACGATCTCGTTCCGGCAGACGGCCAGGCAGCGGGTCAAGGGAGCGATTATACCGGCGTGGTACTGTCTCTTTTCATGCCGAGTGAGGGAACGTTTTCGCTGGTCAGCGACTTCGAACTGCGCGGGGACCAGGTCCGCGCGGTGCCGGAGCTGACGGAGGGCCTCCGCCGTGGCGACCCCTTCCAGACGCTGCTGGGCGTCACCGGCTCGGGCAAGACGTTCACGATGGCGCGGGTGATTGCGGACGTGAACCGCCCGGCCCTGGTCATGGCCCACAACAAGACCCTGGCCGCCCAGCTGTTTCAGGAGTTCCGGCGCTTCTTCCCGCACAACGCGGTTGAGTACTTCGTCAGTTACTACGACTACTACCAGCCCGAGGCCTACCTCCCCTCCACGGATTCCTACATCGAGAAGGAAGCCACCATCAATGAGGAGATCGACCGCATGCGCCTCTCGGCCACGCGGTCCCTCTTCGAGCGGCGGGACGTCATCATCGTGGCCAGCGTCTCTTGCATCTATGGCCTGGGTTCGCCCGAGGCCTACTACGGGATGCTGCTGCCGCTGGAAGTGGGCCAGCGGATCGATCGCGATCAGATCCTGCGGAAGCTGGTCGAGATTCAGTACGAGCGGAACGACACGGAGTTTGGCCGCGGCACCTTCCGCGTGCGGGGCGACGTCGTGGAGGTGTATCCCTCCTACGAAGAGCGTGCCATCCGCATTGGCCTCTTCGGGGACGAGATCGACGAACTCATCGTGTTCGACCCGATCACCGGGCATTCCATCCGCCGGCTGGAGAAAGTGGCCGTCTATCCGAAGACGCACTTCGTGACCTCGCGGGACCGCACCCGGGAGGCCGCGGAGAGTATCAAGGCCGAACTGGTGCAGCGGCGGGGCGATTTGGAGAAGGAAGGCAAGCTCCTCGAGGCCCAACGCCTGCACCAGCGGACGATGTTCGACCTCGAGATGATGCGGGAAATCGGCTACTGCCACGGCATCGAGAACTACTCGCGGCACCTCACGGGGCGCACCGCCGGCGAGCCGCCGCCGACGTTGCTGGACTATCTGCCGAGCGATGCGATGGTGATCGTGGACGAGAGCCACCAGACGGTTCCGCAGGTGCGGGGCATGTACGCCGGCGACCGGTCGCGGAAGGAAGTGCTGGTGTCCTACGGCTTCCGGCTCCCATCGGCCCTCGACAACCGCCCGCTGAACTTCGCGGAGTGGGAGGCGCGGGTTGGGCAGGTGGTGTTCGTGTCCGCCACGCCGGGACCCTGGGAGCTGACCAAGTGCGGCGGCGTGGTGGTGGAGCAGATCATTCGGCCCACGGGCCTGATGGACCCGCCCATCGAGGTGCGCCCGGTGCAGGGGCAGGTAGACGACCTGCTCGGGGAAATCCGCATACGGGCCGCCCGCCGGGAGCGGGTGTTGGTCACGACCCTGACCAAGAAGATGGCGGAGGATCTCAGCTCCTACTTCCAGGAACTGGGCGTGAAGGTCCGCTATCTCCACTCGGATATCGACACGCTGGAACGGGTCGAAATCCTCCGGGATCTCCGCAAGGGCGTGTTCGACGTGCTCATCGGCATCAACCTGCTGCGCGAGGGGCTGGACCTCCCGGAGGTGTCGCTCGTGGCCATCCTGGACGCGGACAAGGAGGGATTCCTGCGTTCCGCTGGGTCGCTGATTCAGACGTCCGGCCGGGCAGCCCGCCACGTGGAGGGGCGGGTCATCATGTACGCGAATACGGTGACGGACTCGATGAAGCACTGCCTGGCCGAAACCGAGCGACGCCGTGCGGTCCAGGCGGCCTACAACCTGGAGCACGGGATTACCCCCACCTCGGTGGTGAAGGGCCTCGACGACGCCCGCCTGAGCGTCTATGACCGCGACTATTCGACCGTGCCGGCCGATCCGGAGCCGGGGGAGGTGTTCCACTCCCGGGCCGAGCTGGATGCGCGAATCCGGCAGGTGGAGAAGGACATGAAAGCGGCCGCCGCCAACCTGGAGTTCGAAAGGGCAGCCTCACTCCGGGATATCCTGAAGAGCCTCCGAACGCGGGATCTGGGCGTGGTGCCCGGACCGGCCACCGGCGAGTGACGAGCTGACGTGCTGATCCGGATCATCAAGAACATGCTGCAGGAGGTGCAGGAATACATGCACCTGTGCGGCAGCGCCATCCGCTGCACGTTCTCGCGGCCGTTCTATTCCAGGGACTTCGTGGAGCAACTCGATTCCATCGGGATGGGGTCGCTGACAGTGGTCGTGCTGACCGGTTTCTTTACCGGCGCCGTCCTGGGGCTCCAGTCCGGCATGACGCTGGACCAGTTTGGCGCGCGGCCGTTCGTGGGCCGGCTCATCAGCGCCTCGATGATCAAGGAGCTGGGCCCCGTGCTCACGGGCCTGATGCTCGCGGGACGCGTAGGGTCCGGGATCGCGGCCGAGATCGGCTCCATGGTGGTGACGGACCAGGTGAGCGCCCTTCGCGCCCTGGGCACCGACCCGATCCGCAAGCTCGTGGTGCCGCGCATCCTGGCCGGCACGCTGATGGCTCCGGTGCTGACGGTGATTGCCGACGTCGTGGGCATCCTGGGCGGCTGGCTCATCGCGGTGTACCAGCTCCGGGTGGCCTCGAGCCTCTACTGGAAGTCGGTCATCGAAGGCCTCTACATTCAGGATGCGTGGATGGGCCTGCTGAAGCCGTTCGTCCTGGGCTTCGTGATCGTGAGCATCGGCTGCTACGTGGGTCTGCGCACCAAGGGTGGCACGCAGGGCGTGGGCCGTGCCACGACCAACGCCGTGGTGGCGTCGTCGGTGATGGTCATCGCCATGGACTTCTTCGTCACGCGTCTGCTGTTCTCGCTGATCTACTGATGGCGGCCGTATCCTCTGCACCCGCGACGATGGGCGCCGGCGGTGGCGCCGATGGCAGTGGCCCTGGTAGTGGCACCGCGCCGATGCTGGTATTCGATCAGGTGTCGCTGGCTTTCGACGACAAGGTCATCCTGCGCGAGGTGAGCTTCACGCTCAGCGAGGGGCACACGAAGGTGTTCCTGGGCGCCAGCGGCGCCGGCAAGTCCACCATCCTCAAGCTGATTCTGGGCCTGCTCAAGCCTGACGGTGGGGAAATCTGGGTGCGGGGTTCCCGGGTGGACACGATGCGGGAGGTGGAGATGATGGCCGTCCGCACGCACCTCGGCATGGTGTTTCAGGAGGGCGCGCTCTTCGACTCGCTCACGGTGTCCGAGAATGTGGGCTTCAAGCTCTACGAGGAGGGCCGCCTCTCGATGCGCGACGTGCGATCGCGCGTGGAGGAAGTGCTGGGGTTTGTCGGGCTGGGGGACTTTATCGATCGCATGCCCTCAGAACTCTCCGGCGGCCAGCGGCGGCGGGTGGCGATTGCCCGCGCGATGGCGGCCAAGCCGCCCATCCTGCTCTACGACGAGCCGACGACGGGGCTGGATCCCATTACGGCCACCACGATTGACGACGAGATCATCAAGCTGCGCGATCTGGAGAACATCACGTCGGTGCTGGTGACGCACCAGCTCCGGGATGCATTCTACGTGTCGGACTACGAAGCGGTGCACGGCTCGGAGGGTGTGGAATTCCGGCGGGCCAGCGATCAGAAGATGAACGAGGCCGAGTTCATCATGCTCAAGGACGGCCGGGTCCACTTCGAAGGTAATTCGCGGGAACTGCGGGCGACGCGCGACGCTTATATCTCGACTTTTCTGTCTTGAGGAACTGATATGCCACGCACGGGTTCTCTGGCCTGGACCGAGCTGAAGGTAGGAATCGTCTCCGTGTTCGCCATCGGGATGGCGGCCTTCCTGATCTTCCTGCTGAGCGGCGACAGCGGCTTCCCCTGGCAGCGCTACACGATCAAGGCGACGTTCCGCGATGTGGCCGGCATGAAGGCGGGCGCACCGGTCCGCGTCGCGGGTGTCGAGACGGGGGACGTGACCGATGTCGTGTTCAGGGACGACCAGGTGGAGGTCGTCATGCAGGTCACCAAGGACATGCGGCAGCGCATCACGGACCTCTCCACGGCCTCGCTGGGTTCGGTGTCGCTCCTGGGTGAGTCCGCGGTGGACATCACCGCCGCGAGCAAAGGGAAACCGATTCCCGATTTCGGTTACGTGAAGACGGGCCCGGCGGCGGGCTCGATCTCGGACGTCGCGGCGCGCGCGGGCGACAGTATCGAAGCCGTCAAGACGCTGATAACCGACATCAGTGCGGGCAAGGGCACCATCGGTCGTCTCTTTACTGACGACAAGGTCTTCGAGGACTTCAACAAACTTCTCGCGAATGTCGAGGCGATCACGCGGGGGCTCAACGCGGGCAAGGGCTCCGTTGGCAGGCTGATGCAGGACCCGACCATGGCGAAGTCGCTTGAGGGCTCCCTCAAGAGCCTTGAAACGATGATGGCGGACCTGCGGGCCGGGAAGGGCAGCCTCGGTCAGTTGCTGGTCAACGACGAGCTGAGCAAGTCCCTGAAGGCGACCACGGCCAATCTCGACACGATGACCACCCGTCTGAACAAGGGCGAGGGCACGGCCGGCAAACTCCTCACGGACGACGCGCTCTTCAACAAGCTGAACTCGGTGACCGATCGACTCGACACGGTGGCGGGGAAGCTGCAGAACGGCCAGGGCACGGCGGGCCTGCTCCTGAATGACAAGCAGCTCTACGACCGGCTGAACAACACCGTGACCGAGGCGCAGGGCCTCATCTCGGACATCCGCAAGGACCCGCGGAAGTACCTCAATATCAGGGTCAGTTTGTTCTAGGTCTGCCGGCAGGCTGGAATGGTGGGCGCTAATGGATTCGAACCATTGACCCCCGCCGTGTGAAGGCGGTGCTCTACCACTGAGCCAAGCGCCCTGCCGAAGTCAGAAGATTATCACAGCGTCCCGTACAGCCGGTCTCCGAAGTCCCCGAGTCCTGGGACGATGTACCTGCGGTCGTTGAGGTGGGGGTCGATCACGGGCGTCACGACATCCACGTCCGGGTGCCGGGCAGCCAGCGCCGCCAGGCCCTCCGTGGAGGCCACGATGCATGCCATGCGGATGTGCGTAGCCCCGGCGGCCTTGATCTCGTCGATGGCGTCGGCGGCGGAGCCACCCGTGGCCAGCATGGGATCCACCAGCAGCACGAAGCTGTCGTGAATCTTGGTGGGGAGGTTGATGTAGTAGCGCGAGGCTACGGCTGTTTTCTCGTCGCGCCTGAGGCCGATGTAGCCGACGCGCGCACTCGGCGCAATCTCGAGCGCGGCCTCCAGCATGCCCAACCCGGCCCGGAGCACGGGCACGATGACGATGTCGGAGGCCACGCGTTGGCCGGTGGCAGGGGCGAGCACCGTCTGCACCGTCGCGGTGGCGGTCGGCAGGTCCCGGAAGGCTTCGGCGGCGATGAGCACGCTGATCCGCCGTGCGGTGAGCCGGAAGTCGGCAGAGCCGGTGCGATGGTCGCGCAGGGTGAGCAGCGCGTCGTGCACGAGCGGGTGGTCGACGATTCGGACAGGCACGGGGAAATCGTAGCCCATCCCAGTGGGCCGGTAGAATCGGGCGCATGCGGAACGTGGCGAAGGTGCTGGTGTGGGTGCTGGCCGTGGGCGTGCTCTCGGCTCAGGGCGTGCGGACGGTGTCGCTGGTAGTGACCAATGGCACGGTGGTCACGATGGACGGCACGGGCCGGGTTCTCCCGGCGGCCGGGGTGGCGGTCGACGGCGACCGCATCGTGGCCGTGGAGACCGCGGCCGACCTGGCGCGACGGTTCAAGGGACGCCAGACGATCAACGCCGCGGGCGGCATCATCATGCCGGGCCTCATCAACACACATACCCACGCACCGATGGTGCTCTACCGGGGCCTTGCGGACGACCTGGCCCTGATGGAGTGGCTCGAGAAGTACATCTTCCCGGCTGAGGCGAAGACTGTCTCGCCCGCGTTCGTGCGCACGGGCACTCGCCTCGCGGCGCTGGAAATGATCGAGTCGGGCACGACGACCTTCGCGGATATGTATTACTTCGAGAGCGACATCGCGAAGGTCACGGCCGAAGCCGGCCTGCGCGGCGTGCTGGGGCAGACGGTGATCCAGTTCCCGGTGGCGGATGCGAAAACGCCGCAGGAGGGCCTCGCCAGGGCCGAAGCCTTCATCACCGAGTGGGCACAGCACCCGCTCATTACGCCGGCCGTGGCGCCACATGCGCTCTATACGCTGGACGCCGCCACGCTGAAGGCGGCCCGAGCGCTTTCCCTAAGGCACAACGTGCCGATGCTGATCCACATGGCGGAGACCGAGGCCGAGACGGCGACGGCGAAGGAGCGCGGAGCCTCGTCGGCGGTGGCGTACCTCGACAGTCTGGGCGTCCTCGGCAAGGGCGTCGTTGGCGCCCACGGCGTGTGGGTCTCGCCGGCCGACGTGGCTGTCCTCAAGGCCCGAGAGGTGGGCATCGCCCACAATCCGGCCAGCAACATGAAGCTGGCCAGCGGCGTGGCGCCCGTGCCCGGGTATCTGGCGGCAGGCATCGCCCTGGGCCTCGGCACGGACGGCGCTGCGAGCAGCAACGACCTCGACATGTTCACGGCCATGCGTCTGGCCGCGCTGCTCCACAAGGTGGCGTCGAAGGATCCGCGCGTGGTGCCGGCGAGGGCTGCGGTTGGCATGGCCACCATCGGCGGTGCCCGTGCGCTCGGGTTGGATGCCGTCACCGGGTCGCTGGAAGTGGGGAAGCGGGCTGACCTGATCGTGGTCGGCGTTGACGGCGCCCGGCAGACGCCGCTGTTCGACCCGATCTCGCACCTCGTCTACGTGGCGAATGGCGCCGATGTACAGCATACCGTCGTCAACGGTCGCGTCCTGATGCGCAACCGGAAGGTCCTGAGCCTGAACCAGGCTTCGGTGCTCGCCGATGCCCGCGCGGCTGCCCGCGCCGTGCGCGCTGCTGTCGGCCGCTGATACCCTCACGCATATTCGTTGCCTACTTCCCGCAACGGCGCGTGGGAGCCCGTGGATCTACCGGAAATATGGTAGATTTGGCCGCTTAATGGGCGGGCGGGTTCTGACTCTTCTCCTCGGCGTCGGGTTCCTCGCGAGTTGTGTCCTGTGGCTGCCGAAGGCCGCGTCCAACCCGCTTCCCGGGCAGCACACCGGCTTTTCGCCGGTTCAACCGATAGCCTATTCCCACAAGCTGCACGCGGGGGAGCTGGGCATCGGCTGCACCTATTGCCATTGGGCGGCGGACAAGAGCCGGCACGCGGGCATTCCCGCGGCCAGCATCTGCATGAACTGCCACAAGAGCGTCACGGCCACCGTGGCGGCCCGGAAGGCCGAGACCCAGGCGGCCGAGCGCGAGGGTCGCGCCTTGAAGCCGGTGGCCTCCGCCGAAATCAAGAAGATCTACGACCACCTCGGTCTCGGGTCCGACTTGGAGCCTGACCCCGCCATTCAGCCGCAGCCCATTCGCTGGAAGCGCGTGTATGAGGTGGCGGACTTCGTGTACTTCGATCACCGCCCCCACGTCGGGGCCGGCGTGCGCTGTCAGCACTGCCATGGCGCCGTGGAGACAATGGACCGCGTGAAACAGGTCGGCAGCCTCAGCATGGGATGGTGCGTCTCGTGCCACCGGGAGGCCACCGAACACGGCATCAATGGCGCAGCGGTGAACGCCCGAGTGGAGTGCACGACGTGTCACCGATAACTCCGGGGTCCACTGGTACGGCGGACGGCGGGAACGGGCCGCGCAAGGTGTATTGGCTCGCCCCGCACCCGCATCCGAACGTCACGGCTGCACCCCTGGCGACAGACACGATGCGGGTGCAGATTGCCGCACCCGAGACGAGCCGTCGCGACTTCCTGAAGCTGGCCGGGTTCAGCATGGCCGGAGCGGCCGCGGCGTGCGCACGTCCACCAGTGCAGGACGCCGTGCCGTACCTGACGCAGCCGGCCGACATGGTGCCCGGCCGCGCCTACCTCCAGACGTCCACCTGCGGGGTCTGCCAGGCGGGGTGCGGCGTGCTGGTGCGCACGCGCGAGGGCCGTCCGGTGAAGCTCGAGGGCAACCCGAATCACCCCCTGTCGCGCGGCGGCCTGTGCGCCGTGGGGCAGGCCTCCACGCTGGGTCTCTATGACGCCCACCGGTTGACTGGCCCGCTCAAGGCCGGTGCGCCAATGGAGTGGGCAGCGGCCGACGAGGCGATTCTGGCCGGGCTGGCCGCCGCGAGGGAGAAGGGCGGCGTACGGGTACTGACCGGCACGGCCCTCGGCCCGACGATGCAGGCTGCGGTGACCGCGTTTGTCGCCAGGTTCCCGGACTGCAAGCACGTGGCATGGGACGTCCTGCACGGCTCTGGCGTGCTCGACGCCCACGCGCGCACGCACGGCCTGCGCATCGCGCCCCGCGTGCGGCTGGAGCGTGCCGAAGTCATTGCCAGCTTCGACGCGGACTTCCTGGGCACCTGGGTGAGTCCGGTGGAGTTCGCGGCGGCCTATCGGGAGGGGCGGTCGCTGGCGGGTGATCACACGCGGTTCTCGTATCACGCGCAGGTGGAATCGCGGATGTCGCTGACCGGTTCACGCGCGGACCATCGGCTGCGAACCACCCCCCACGAGACACGCGCGCTCCTGGCCGGCGTGGCGCAGCGGATCGGCGCGAACGCGGGGGTGGCCGCGCCCTTCGCCGCGGTGACGCTCTCTGGTGCGCTGAGCAAGGCCGCCGACGATCTGGCGAACCGGCTGTGGGAGGCGAAGGGCAAGGGCGTCGTGCTCTGCGGCCTGACCGACGCGGACGCGCAGTCCGTTGCCAACTTCGCGAACCACCTGCTCGGCGCCTATGGCACCGTGCTCGACCTCGCTACGCCGTCGCGCCAGCTTCAAGGTGACGACAGGGCGATGGCCACGCTCCTGGCCGAGTTGAAGGACGGCAAGGTCGGCGCGCTCGTCATCATCGGCAGCAATCCGGTACTGCAGCACGCCGAGGGTGCGGTGTTCGGTGCCGCGCTGGCGAACGTGCCGCTCGTGGTGAACGTGGCGCAGCGGCTCGACGACACCGCGAACCTCTCGCAGTGGGTCTGCCCGGATGCACATGCCCTGGAAGCCTGGGGCGATATGGAACCTGTGGCGGGCGTGTTGAGTGTGCAGCAGCCGGCGATTGCGGCGCTGGGCAAGACGCGGCCGGCCCTGGAGAGCCTGGCGGCCTGGTCGGGCGAGGCGAAGCCGGCCCTCGACCAGGTGAAGGCGCGATGGGAGGCGGAGGTCTTTCCGCGGATGGAGTCCACGGGCACGTTCCTCGAGTTCTGGAACGGCGCGCTGTCGACGGGGGTGGTCGAGGTTCCGGTGGACGCGCCCGCCGTGACGCCGTTCGAGGTGGCCGGGGTCCAATTCTCACAGGGGGCCGAGCTTGCCGACGGGCAGTTCGCGCTGGTGGCGCATCCGACCGTGCAGATGCTGGATGGCGCGCACGCCTACAACGCATGGCTGCACGAGCTGCCTGACCCGATCAGCAAGGTGACCTGGGACAACGTCGCGGCGCTCTCCGTGAGTGCGGCCGCAGGGCTCGGCCTGCGGTCCGGCGACCTGGTGAAGCTCGACAGTGCTGATGGGCGCAGCGTGACGCTGCCGGTGTTCGTGCAGCCCGGGCAGCACGAGCGCACCGTGGCGGTGGGCATCGGCTTCGGGAGCATTCTCAGCGAGCGGTTTGCGTTGCTGGGCCCGAAGTGGGTGAACCACCAGCCCTCAACCGGTGAGAACGGTCGGGTCGGTATCAACGTGATGCCGCTGGCCGGGCGCGCCGTGACGATTACCAAGACCGGTGGCACGCGGCCACTGGCGGCCACGCAGGAGCACTTCCGCCTGGACGCGGGGGAGACGCTCGGCGACGCGATGGACTCGCTGCCGACCATCATCAAGGAGACGACCGCGGCCGCCGTGCTGGGCGGGCATGCCGCGGCTGGTCATGAGCCGGCCCATAGCGGAGCCCACAAAGACCTCTGGCCGGCCGATCACCCCTACACCGGGCACAAGTGGGGCATGTCCATCGACCTGGCCTCCTGCACGGGCTGCTCGGCGTGCGTGGTGGCCTGCCAGGTGGAGAACAACATCCCGGTCGTCGGCCGCGACGAGGTGCAGCGGAGCCGCGAGATGCACTGGATTCGCCTCGACCGCTACTACAGCGGGCAGGGCGACGATGTGGACATCGCACAGCAGCCGATGCTGTGCCAGCACTGCGAGCATGCGCCGTGCGAGACGGTGTGCCCGGTCGTGGCCACCGTGCACAACGACGAGGGCCTGAACGTGCAGGTCTACAACCGGTGCATCGGCACCCGGTTCTGCGCCAATAACTGCCCCTACAAGGTGCGGCGGTTCAACTGGTTCGAGTACGCGCATGACAGCGCCATCGAGAACCTGGCCCTCAGCCCCGATGTCACGGTGCGCTCTCGCGGTGTGATGGAGAAGTGCTCCATGTGCGTGCACCGCGTCCAGGAGGCGGAGCTCGAAGCCAAGGACCGTGGTGAGCCGATTCCCGAGGGGGGCCTGAAAACGGCGTGCCAGCAGTCCTGCCCGTCGACGGCCATCGTGTTCGGGGACTTGAACGACCCGAAGAGCGCGGTGAGCCAGCTGCGGACGGATGGCCGCGCCTACCACGCACTGGGCGAGCTGAACGTGAAGCCGGCCGTGACGTATCTGAGCCTCGTGCGGAACCGGGAGGAGGCATGAGCGGCGCCGCGGCGCCCCAGCCGATGACCGTCGAGTTGATCGACGGCCCCGTCACGCTCGACGGCATCACCCGTGATGTGGCGGATGCGGCGGGCGCCACACCGACCAGGCTCTGGCAGCTCGGGATGCTCATGTCGGTGTCGCTGCTGACGGTGGGAATCGTCTCGGTGAGCTACTTGTTCATGACGGGCGTCGGCACGTGGGGGCTCAACACCACGGTGGGCTGGGCCTTCGACATCACGGACTTCGTGTTCTGGGTCGGCATTGGTCACGCGGGCACGCTGATTTCCGCCGTCCTGCATCTGTTCCGGCAGAAGTGGCGGAATGCCGTGAACCGGTCGGCCGAGGCGATGACGCTGTTCGCCGTGCTCTGTGCGGCCATCTTCCCCGTGATTCACGTGGGCCGGCCGTGGCTGGCGCTGTGGATGCTGCCGTACCCGAATACGCGTGGACCGCTCTGGATCAACTTCAGCTCACCGCTGGTGTGGGACTTCTTCGCGATCTCCACGTACTTCACGGTCTCGCTGCTGTTCTGGTACGTGGGGCTGATTCCCGACCTGGCCACCATGCGGGACCGCACCGAGAGCAAGCGCGCCAAGCTCATCTACGGGCTGTTCTCGCTTGGCTGGAATGGCTCGCACCGTGTGTGGCACCACTACGAGTCCCTGTACATGCTGCTGGCGGGCCTGGCCACGCCGCTCGTCCTCTCGGTGCATACAGTGGTGAGTTGGGACTTCGGCGTGAGTATCCTGCCTGGCTGGCACTCCACGGTGTTTCCGCCGTACTTCGTGAACGGCGCCATCCTCTCCGGCCTGGCGATGGTGCTGACGCTCCTCCTTGTCACGCGGAAGGTCATGCGCTTCGAGGCCTACATCACCAGCCGGCACATCGACGCGATCTGCTACCTCATCATCGTGACCGGCGGCATTATCTCACTCGCCTATGGCATCGAGGCGTTCGTGGCGTTCTACTCCGGGAACCCCTATGAGCAGCTCGTCGCGGTGAATCGTGGCGTGGGGAATCTGGCGTGGGCCTACTGGCTGATGCTGTTCTGCAACATGGTGGTGCCGCAGCTCCTGTGGAGCAGGAAGGTGCGCCGCAACATCGTGCTCCTCTTCGTTCTGTCGCTCTTCGTGAACGTGGGGATGTGGTTCGAGCGTTTCAACATCATCGTCACCTCGCTCGAGCGGAGCTTCCTGGAGCCCACGTGGGCCAACTATGCACCGACGATCGTGGAGTACGGCATCTTCCTCGGCAGCTTCGGCCTGTTCATGACGGGGTTCCTGCTGTTTTCCCGCGCGCTGCCGATGATTTCCATCGCGGAGGTCAAGGCCCTGGTCGGTGGCGACGGCCACCATCACGCTGGGCCCGCGACGGGGGAGACCGACCCGCGCGTGGACACGCTGGAGGAGGGCGGCCTCATCTACGTGCATTACGCCAGCGAGGAGGATCTTGCGCAGGGCGCCGCGCATGCGCGGCACGCGGGCCGGCGGATTGTGGACATCCACACGCCGTATCCCGTGCATGGCCTGAGCGAATTGCTGGAGTTGAAGCGCAGCCGCGTGCCGCTCTTCGGGCTCATCGGCGGCGTGTTCGGGGCGTTGTTTCTGACCGGGATGATCTTCTGGATCTCCACACAGAACTGGCCGCTCAATATCGGCGGCAAGCCCTGGAACTCGCTGCCCGCCTTCATTCCGCCTATTTTCGAGGCGACGATCCTCTGGGCGGTATTTGCCGCGTTCGGGGCCCTCATCGCCATGGGACGGATGAATCCGATGCGCCGGCGGAATCCTGCGCTCAGGCGTGCGACCAACGACCGGTTCATCCTGGTGCTCGACCGGAGGGCCGCGTAATGGGCCGGATGGGCATCAATCTCATCCTGCTGGCCGGCATCCTCGCGCTGGCGGGGTTCCGCGGGTTGGGCGGGGGAGATCGCGCGGAGCGGAACTTCGAGTTCTTCCCGGACATGGCGCGCACGGCGCGGTCCAATGCGTTTTCGTCGAACGAGGTCCTCCCGGGCCGCATGACCATGCAGCCTCCGGTGGCCGGCACGGTGCGCATCGATGCGGCGGACTGGGCTGCGATCAGGACGCCGCCGCCGACGCGCGAGAAGGATTACGAGCCCAAGGGCAGCGAGGCCATGGACAACCCGTTTGCCGGGCGGGGCGATGCAGTCGCCGCGCGCGGCAAACTGATGTACGAGACCTACTGCGGCCCCTGCCACGGCAACACGGGCGTGGGCGACGGCCTGGTGACCACACGCGGCTACCCCGAGCCGCCCAGCCTCATTGAAGGCGGCGCGTCGGGCATGTCGGACCTGGACGTCTACCGGGTCATTACGTTCGGGGGCACCGAGATGCCGGCCTACGCCGTGCAGATGGTGCCCTCCGACCGATGGAAGGCGATCCTGCATCTGCGGACGCTCCAGGGCGCGGGAGGGGTGAACTGATGCGCGGCACGCGCACCGGGTTGACGGCGGGCGCGGCCGTCGGCGTGGTGGCCATGGCCGTGGGCTTCATGCTGGACCCGCAGCGCGGGTGGGCCAATGCCCTGATGGCGGGGTACGCCATGCTGCAGTTCTCCCTGGCCGGGTTGTTCTTCCTGGCTGTGCACCAGGTGACCGGGGCGACGTGGCACACGACGATTCGGCGGGTGCCTGAAGCGATGGCGGCGGCGATGCCCGTGGGGGCGATCGTGATCCTGGCCGTGCTGCTGATGCGCCCCTCGCTCTATCCCTGGTACACCGACCCGTTTCCCGACACCGCCCGCTGGGCGTTCAAGTCGCTGTGGCTCAGCCGGCCGTTCTTCCTGGCACGTTCGGTCGGGTATCTGGCCTGCTGGGTGCTCTGTGCCCGGACCCTGGTGGGGGCGCTTCGTGAGGATGAGGGCCCGGCCTCGGCTGACCGCCGCCTGCGCCTGGCCATCACGACGATCATCACGCTGGGCCTCACGCTGGTGCCTGCCGCGTTCGACTGGATCATGTCGCTCAACCACGAGTGGTTCAGTACGATGATCGGCTTCTACGAGTTCGCCGGCATCTTCCTGGGCGGGCTGGCCATGCTGGCCCTGCTGCTCGTGGCCACGGAGCGGATGACGCCGGGCTTTACCGTGACGGTGGACCAGCGGCACGACATGGCGAAGTTCCTATTCGCCTTTGCCACCTTCTGGGCCTACCTGTGGTTCTCGCAGTACATGCTGATCTGGTACGCGAACATCACCGAGGAGACGGGCTACTTCATCGAACGGACACACGGGCACTGGGCCGTGCTGTTCTGGGGCAACGTGGTGCTCAACTGGGGCTTGCCCTTCCTGCTACTCTTGTCGGTACAGGCCCGCCGGTCGGTGACGGGTCTGGTGGCGGGGGCGATCTCGATCCTGTGCGGGCGTCTCGTAGACCTGCACCTTTCGATTGCGCTGCCGTTCACGGACGGGCACGTGGGGTCGGCTCTGGCGGGTGTCGGTGTGGTGGTGGGGGCGTTCTCGCTCTTTGCGCTGGCAACCTTTGCCGCACTGGCCGGGGCGCCACTCGTGCCGCGCACGACTCGGGCTGATCGCCAGGCTCATACGTAGGTTGGTTCGGAACATTCAGGAGGAGAGGCGCATGCGTGCAGTCTGGACGGGTCTGATGGTGATGGCTCTCGGTGCGGGTGTGGCGCTGTATGCGGCCGAGCCTGCCCCCGACAGTCTTGTCGCGAATATGAAGGCGCTCAATACGGCACTGACGGCCGTTCGCACGGCAGTCACCGGCGGGGACTTTGCCGGTGTCGAGAAGCAGGGCGTCGCCCTTGAGGCGCTGCTCAAGACAAACACCGCGTTCTGGAAGGGCAGGAAGGCGGCGGCGCCGCTGGTGCATGCCGAAGCCGCCGGCAAGGCCGCCGGTGAGTTGACCGCCGCCGCCAAGGCGAAGAATGAGGCGGGCGTCGCAGCCGCGCAGAAGGCGCTCAGCGCGTCCTGTGGGGCGTGCCACACGGCGCACCGGGAGCGCACGCCAGACGGCAAATACGCGATCAAGTAGCGCGACCGCACGCAGAGCACGGCGCGGCGGCAAGGAGGGCCCGATCCCGCGAGGGGGAGGGCCTTTCTGCGTCTCTAGCCCTCCACCACTCCAATGAACGGGAGGTTGCGGTGCACGCCGTCGTGGTCCAGGCCGTAGCCCACCACAAACTTGTCCTCGATCTCGAAGCCGACGTAGTCCACCTGGACTGGCACGACACGGCGGGATGGCTTGCTGAGCAGGCACACGGTCCGCAGGGTCTTCGGCGCCCGCGTCCGCAGGACATCCTGCAGGTACGTCAGCGTGAGGCCGGAGTCCGCGATGTCCTCGACGATCACGACATTGCGGCCCTCGATTCCAGTGTCCAGGTCCTTCTGGAGCCGGACCTCGCCGCTGGTGGTCGTGCCCCCGCCGTAGCTCGAGACGGCGATGAAGTCCACGGTGACCCGCCCCGGGATGGCCCGCATCAGGTCGCTGGCGAAGATGAACGAGCCCTTGAGCACGCACACCAGGTGGAGGTCGTCGGGGTGGTCGCGGCGGATGTCGGCGGCCATTTCGCGCACGCGCCTGGCAATAGCCTCGGATGAAATCAGCGTCTGCATGGTGGTTGGTGGGCGAGGAACGCGAGGGTAACATAGCGCCGCGGCCATGAAACGCTTTGACATCATCACCGAGACCGACGCCCGTGTCCTTGACGTAGGTAGCACGGTCGAGCTGGCCGCCGGCGGCATCGTCACCCCCCTGGCGCAGGACACGCTGCGTGCCAGGCGCGTGGAGTTGATTCGCGCGGGCGCAACGGTGGAGGCAGGGAGCCTGGCGCCTGTCGCGGACATCCGCATCGTGACCCTGGGTTCCGACCACACCGGCGTGCGGCTGCGGGGACACCTCCGGCAACTGCTGCGGAGCCGTGGTCTGGCGGTGCACGACGTGGGCACTGAAGGCACCGAACCGGTGGACTACCCGGACATCGCGGCTGCCGTAGGCCGGCCCGTGGCCAGGGGCGAGGCGGATGCCGGGATCGTGATTGATGGCGCTGGGCTCGGCTCCGCGATTGCCGCCAACAAGCTCAAGGGCATCCGGGCGGCGATGTGCACGACCGTGACACTGGCCCGCTACGCGCGCCAGCACAACGGCGCCAACGTGCTCGCGATCGGCTCGACGCTGCTGACAGACGCCGAGGCTGAAGAGATTGTGACGACCTTCATCGAGACGCCCATGCGGGAGGCGCGCTACGTGCGCCGCCTTGCGAAGGTGAAGGCACTCGAGGACCGGGGGTAGGCGGAGACGTGGACCAGGACGATCTGCGCCGGCTGATCCGGATCATCGCGGAGGAAGTGGCACGCACACCGCGGGTGCTCCCGTCTCGCTGTACCTGCCATTCGCTGGCGCTCGATTGCTGCCCGGACCGGGTGCAGGGGGTGCTGGACGCCGGTGCGTCACGCCTCGGCGTACACGCTGCGGGCGGTGCCGCAGGAACCGTGGCGGCGATGATCGACCACACGCTCCTGAAGCCGGATGCCTCCAGGGCCGAGGTGGAGACGCTCTGTCGCGAGGCCGCACAGTTCGGCTTTGCCACCGTGTGCGTGAACCCGACCTGGGTGGCGGCCTGTGCACGGCTGCTGCGGGGCACGCCGGTGAAGGTGACCTCGGTGGTGGGCTTTCCACTCGGCGCCACGACACCCGACGTGAAGAACTACGAGACGCGCCGGGCGCTCTTTGATGGGGCAGGCGAAATCGACATGGTGATCAACGTGGGTGCTCTGAAGTCCGGCGACCTGCGAATGGTCGAGCGCGATATCGAGGCCGTGGCGGGCCCGTGCCGCGAGGCCGGGGCCGTGAGCAAGGTCATCATTGAGGCCGCGCTCCTGACGGACGAGGAGAAGATCACCGCGTGCACGCTGGCCAAGGCGGCTGGCGCGGATTACGTGAAGACCTCGACAGGATTCGGCCCGGGAGGCGCAACCGTGGCGGATGTGGCGCTGATGCGGCGCGTGGTCGGCGACGCGATGGGCGTGAAGGCGGCCGGTGGTGTCCGCGACCTGGAGTCGGTGAAGGCCATGGTGGCGGCCGGTGCAACGCGGATTGGCGCCAGCGCCGGCGTACGCATCGTGCAGGAATCCCGCGGCGGCACGGCCACGGCGCCAGCCAAGGGCTACTAGGCCACTTCGGCTGCACACGCATGCGCCACCTTCGTGTTCTGGCCCTCGCCTTCGGGCTCATCGCGGCTGTTCCGGCTGCCCATGCTCAGGATCCCCCGACGCGTCCCGGGCCGTGGGTGCTTGATGTGCGCGGCGTGACCCTCAGTCTGCCCGTGGCCGCCGGGTTCGTGCCGCCGGTGCCATCTGGCACGTCACTGCCGAGCCGCGGGTTTGGAGGCGAGCTTGGGATCCGGTGGTATGGCCCGAACTGGGGGCCGTCGAGGATCGGCGTCGGCGCCGGCTGGATCTGGGCCAGGGGCACGACGCCTGAGGTAGGCGCGGTGCCGGGAATCCAGGAAGTGTTCACGAGCCTCACGCCGGAGGTCTCCACCAATTTCGGGACGGCATCCGGGTGGAGCTACGTCAGCCTCGGTGTCGGGACGGCGCGCATCAGGACCGTCTCGGTACTGAAGGGGACCACGTCGGAACCCGCGAGTACCGGCAGCGTGCTGGATGTCCATGCGGGTGCCGGTGCCCGCTGGTTCACGTCGAACCACCTGGCCGTGGGATTCGACGTGCGGCTGCACCGTCTCTCGGCCGGTGCGGCGACGCCCTCGACAATACGCCTCCTCACCTCCGTCGGGTTCTCGCTGCGGTAGGTTGGGGCCAGGTCCCCACGCCTTGCACGCGAGGGGAAGTTACTGCCCAGCCGCGGGCGCGTGCCGAGGGTGTGCGCGGGGCCTCGATACCCCATGAGCGCGCTGCACGGCCGAGCCGATTGTTCTCTCCCGACGACCCGAGCACGGAGCGCTCGCAATTCCCTAGGAAACTCGTGCGGAGCCGTCGGCCTGGTGTGACGCGGTGCTGACTGAAGGCGGTGGCGTGGATGTTGCCCCTGTGCGCAGCGTTTCAACACGTTCACTTCATCAGGAGGACACGCACATGACCATGACACTTCCACGTCGGCAATTCTTCGTGACCGCCGGCCTCGGCGCCGCCGGCACGCTGGCCGGGCCGCTCGCGCAGCTCACGCTGGCACAACCTGCACAGACCCTGGACGAATCCGTGCTGCGGCACGTCGGCAAGGAGCTGGCACGGCTGTACACGGTCACCAGGTCGCAGCCCATGTACGCCGAGCACTACCAGACCCTCGCCGCGAACCTGCGTCTGCTCGCGCTCTCGTTCCCGGACATCCGCGCCGCGGCGCGCAGGCCGAGACCACTGCACGATCACGGCGCGCACGCCCGGCGTGTGGAGGAAGTGCGGAAGCACCTGGGAATCGACATCTCCGGAGAGCCTGAGCCCGCGCCGCTGACAGCCGCTGAGGAGGCCCGTCTTCGGACCCAGTTGGCGAAAGAAGGCCTCGGCCCGACGCTGCTGCGGATGGCCGACGCGGCTCAAGCGCGTGCCACGCAGGTGGCGAAGATGGGAGGGGCGCCCCAGTTCAGGAACGCGCAGTCCGGCCAGTGGTGCACCCTGCAGCCGGCTGTCGAGGTGGCGGTGACTGTGGTCTGCTCCAGCTACGCGGCCTTACTCGACGGCGCGCAGGCGGCGGTGGCCTGTGCTGTGGCCCAGATTGTGATCATAATCTGGCGCTGGGTCTGCTGATGCGCACCAGGCTGGGTTGGAAACGGCACCTGATACTTGACGCCTGCGTCGTCCTCTTCGTTGTCACGCGCTTCGTCTATCCCGATACCCGGTGGCGAGCTGCCGCGGACGTACTTTCGGGCGTGGCGGTGCTGGCGGTGATCGGGACACTCTGGCGCGAGTCGAACACGGCCGGGCCGTACACCGGCCGCAGGGGTCCGTTCCAAACCGACTGAACCGGGGCCCGCTGGCCCCTTCACGGATCGGCAAGGTGCAGGGCGGCTCCGCCCACTGGGTCGGTGCGCCTCTGCCGGGACGTGGTGCTGGCGAGAGTGGAGCGGGAGACGGGGATCGAACCCGCGACATCAAGCTTGGGAAGCTTGCGTTCTACCGCTGAACTACTCCCGCAGTCCGGTAGGTGCCCGTTCATTCTAGCGGCGGATCGACGGCCGCGGCAACTGACGCACGCAGCGAACGATGAGCTGTCCAGCTTCGCCCTGATGAATCTCAGGCCAGGAGTTTCAGACCGCAGCGCACGAACACCTTGAAATCGGCATCACGCGTGATCAGGGGCACATCGTAGTCGAGACAGACCTGGGCGATGAGCGAGTCCGCCAAGGGTGCCTTCCGGCCGGCCACGATCAGCTTCTTCCGCAGCTCACCAGCGCGCTCCCAGTAGCCAGGCTGAAGATCGAGCAGCGGCAACGATCGAATGAAGGCGCCTGCGTCCGCACCACGAGTTGGCTGGCTGAGCACTTCGGCCAGCACGACCGGTGGGAGATAGACGGTCCGGGCCGTGAGCGCGACCTCGAGCGCCCGGATGTCAGTGCCGGACGCTCCCGCCAGATAGTCAACGAGCGAACTGCTGTCGACGGCGATCATTCGTCCATCGCCCGCAGGGCCTTCCAGCCGACCGGAAACTCCACCTTGCCCCGGAGCTTGCGGATCTCATCGTAGGCGCGGTCGGCGGCCACCCGTTCAAGTCCACGCCGAACCGTCTCCGTAAGGCCCATGCCGGTGGCGTCCTGGGCCCGTCGGAGCAGGTCTTCCGGCACCTCAACGGTGATCTTCTTCGCCATGCCAGCGAGTATACCAGCCATGATACTGGTATATGCGCTGGTGCCTGTAGACGCCGGTCGCCTTAGCGGGGGCTGGGCGCCCGGCTGGCCGATGGATACTGACGCATGCCCAAGAAGGCCGGTACACGGACCGCCCCGTCCAAGAAGCGTCACAAATCGCCGAGCCGTTTCGTGACCAAGGCTCACCGCGAGGTGCATAGCCTTGATGAGAACGCCGTGGCGCAGCTCCTGAAGACGCTGAAACACACGGTCCCCGGGAAGGGGAAGCCTACCCGCGAATGATCGCGAGGACCTCGTCCCGCCGGGCCTCCATGGCGGGCTGGCTCGTGGCTTCGAGGTTCAGGCGGAGCAGGGGTTCGGTGTTCGAGGGCCGGACGTTGAAGTGCCAGTCCCGGTACTCAACGGAGAGCCCGTCCATCTTCGCGAGCGTGGCATCACTGTAATGCGCCTCGATGTCGGCCAGGCGCGCAGGCACCTCGTCCATGCTGGCGAGTGATGTGTTGATTTCGCCAGAGATGAAGTAGCGCTCACGATACGGCGCGAGGAGTTCGCTGAGGGACTTGCCCTTCATGGACATCAACTCCAGCATCAGCAGCGCTGGGATGAAGCCGTTGTCGGCGTAGGCAAAGTCGCGGAAGTAGTAGTGGCCGGTGACCTCGCCTGCGAAAATGCCGTCCACCTCGCGCATCCGGGCCTTGATGAACGCGTGGCCGACGCGGTTCATCACCGCCGTGCCGCCCATCCGCTCCACGGTGTCCTTCACCGCGTGGCTGGCGCGCAGGTCATAGACGATGGTGGAGCCCGGGTGCTTGAGCAGGAACGCCTCGGCCAGCAGCGCCGTCACGAAGTCGCCTGGGATGAACTCGCCTCCGCCGTCGATGAAGAAGCACCGGTCGGCGTCCCCATCCCAGCAGATCCCGATGTCGGCTTTCGTCGTGAGCACCGCCTCGGTAGCGTCTCGCCGGTTCTCCTCGATGAGGGGGTTCGCTTCGTGGTTCGGGAAGGTGCCGTCGGGCGTAAAGCAGAGCCGGGTGGTCTTGCAGGGAAGCCGGTCGAACAGCTTCGGCGCGACGAGGCCGCCCATGCCGCTGCCGGCATCGAGCACGACGTTGAACGGCTTGATGACCGCCGGGTCAATGAACTCCATGATGCGGTCCGCGTAGGCATCGAGGAGCATTCGGGTTGTGAGCGCGCCACGCCGGGTGGATGGCGGAATGGAGCCGCTCGTAATCATGTCGCGGATCTCGCCGATGCCCGCGTCGGCACTCAGGGCCCGTGCGGACTCGCGGATCATCTTCACGCCGTTGTACTTCCCGGGGTTGTGCGAGGCCGTGATCTGCGCGCCGCCCTGCAGTCCATCGCGCACCGACGCGAAGTAGAGCATGTCGGTGGCCATCATCCCGTAGTCGATCACGTCAGCGCCCTGGCTGAGCGCGCCGTCGATGAACGCGGCGGCGAGCGACGGCGACGACACGCGCATGTCGCGCGACACGCCAATCTCGGTGGCGCCGAGGTAGGCGACAAACGCCCGTCCGACGTCGCGGGCGACGGCCTCGTCAATCTCGCTCGGATAGACACCGCGGATGTCGTAGGCCTTGAAGATGCTGGGATCGAGGGGCATTAGCGGCTGTAGTCGGACACGTGGGAATCGGGACCGAGCGTAAGCCCGGTCAGGATGGCGTTGGCGCCGACGCGGCTGCCGCTGGCCAGAACCATGTCGGTCAGGGTGGTGTTGGCGCCGACATGGGTATTCGGCCAGAGGATGCTCGTGGATACGCGGGCGCCGGACTCAATAACGGCGTCGCGTCCGATGACGGCATGCGGGCCCACCTGCGCGCCTGCGGCCACGGTCGCTCCGGTGTCGATGAAGCAGGGCGCGATCACCTGTGCGGCCGGGTCCACCCTGGCGCCGGGCGCAATCGCGAGACGGTCACCACCGGTGACGGGGAACGGGGCCGCGGCGAAGAGGCCGTCCATGATGTCGCGATGCACCTGCCGGTAGCTGGCCGGGGTGCCGATGTCGAGCCAGTAGCCCCGGTAGGGGTAGGCCACGAACGTCTCGCCACGCTCCACGAGTGAGGGGAAGTAGCCGCGTTCGATGGAGTACGGCTCGCCGGATGGAATACGGTCGAAGGTGTCCGGCTCCAACACGTAGATGCCGGCGTTGATCAGGTCGGTTGTGATTTGCGACGGGTCCGGCTTTTCGAGAAAGCGGAGCACGTTCCCGAGCGCATCGGTTTCCACAAGGCCGTAGGCCGAGGGGTTCTCGACCGGCGTGAGCACGATCGTCGCCGTGGCCTTGCGCGCCCGGTGGAGGCGGATCACGTCGGCCAGGTCAATCTCGGTCAGGACGTCGCCGTTGAAGACCACTACCGTCTCGGTGAGGCCCTGCCCGGCAAAGCGGACGGCGCCGCCCGTGCCCAGTGGCTCGGGCTCCACGACGTAACGGATGCGGATTCCGGCGTCCGACCCATCGCCGAAGACCTGTTCGATGCGGTCCGGTCGGTAGTTGAGGCTCAGCCGCACCTCGTCGATCTCCGGCACGCGCTTCAGCAGGTCGATCTGATAGTTCAGAAACGGCCGGTTGAAGATCGGAACGACGGGTTTGGGAATCTGGAGGGTGAGGGGGCGGAGGCGTGTGCCCATGCCGCCTGCGAGGAGGATCGCCTTCATGCCAGGACGTCATGATACGACACCGTGTCGTGCCGGTCACCGCCGTGCGCCACGGGTGTGCCACGGTTGCTGGGATAGAATGACGCGTCCCATGAACCTCCCGAACGCGCTCACGCTCGTGCGGATGTTCCTCGCACCCCTGCTCGTGGTGGTGCTGATCACCGAGTTTGAAGGCCGTCTTGTGCTGGGCTTGCCGAAGGAACTGGTGGGCGCGGCCATCTTCGGTCTGGCGTCGGCCACCGACTGGCTTGACGGGTATCTGGCCAGGCGGCGCGGGCAGATTACGACGCTCGGGCAGATGATGGATCCCCTCGCCGACAAGCTCCTGACGTCGGCCGCCTTCATCTCCCTCGTGCAGCTCGGCGCGGCGCCTGCCTGGATCGTGGCGCTCATCATTGGCCGTGAGATTGCCATCACCGCGCTCCGGGGCGTGGCCAGCTCGCGCGGCATTACGATGCCGGCGTCCAGGCTCGGTAAGTTCAAGATGGCGGCGCAGGTGGCGGCGATCCTGATGCTGATGCTCGGCTGGGGCCCGATGCCGTGGCTGGCCCCGATGGGGCAGGCGGCATTGTGGGTGGTGGCGGCCGCGGCGCTCATTTCCGCCGTGGACTACTACCGCCGCTTCCAGCAGTTGACGAGCGCACGCGTCACCGACATCAATGTGGGCCGAGCCCGCGCCAACGCGCGGCGCAAGGCCAGCTAGTCAGCACGATCTCGTCCGGGGCCCGTCTACGGCGTCTGCGCCGGTTGAGCGGCGTCGAAACTCTTTTTCGCCTCAGGCGCCAGCGGACTGTTCGGGAACTCTTTCAATAGCCGGTCCAGGTACGGCACGGCCTCGGCCTTCTTGTTCGAAAGGAGGAGTGACTGGGCGAGGTAGAAATACACCGTGTCGCGGCCTGTGAATTCGGGGTCGTCCGCCAGCACCTCGCGGAAGCGGGCGATGGCCCCCGGGTACCAGCGGCGCGACTTGAAGTAGAAGAGGCCCACGTTGACGGAGGCCTGCGTGAGCCGGTCCCTGGCCTCCCGCGCGTGCTTTCGGACGTCCGGAGCGAGAGGGCTCGAAGGGTGGCGCTCGAAGAAGAGGTCGAATTCCCGGATGGCCTCGCGGGTTTCGGTCTGGTCGCGTTCCGGCGTCCGCATCTTCCCGAAGTGACTCATCGCGATCTTGAACTGCGCGTAGTCGGCGCGCGGGTGCGTGGGGTAGAAGCTCAGGAACTCGCGGTACTCATTGACGGCCAGCACGAGCGACTCGGTCGTGTTCTCCCCGAGATACGTGTCGGCCACGCCGAGCTTGGCGTCGGGGCGGTGCTGGCTCTGCGGATAGCCGTCCACCAGCCGTTGGTAGTACGTCCGGGCCTTTACCCAGCTGTTCTTGCCGACTTCCTCGTTTCCCCGGTCGAACAGATACTTATCCGCCTGCTCGCCAGGCTTGGCATCGAGGGGCTTATTGCCGCAGGCTGCAGCCGTGGCCGCGGCAAGCACGACCACCAGCAGGATTGCCCGGCCCCGAAGGGGATTACACATCTGACGCACAGGTATTGTCATGAGGACGCCAACAGCATGGCACGGACCCGCTCGGGGAGGCGACAGGGCCGTCCCGACGGGTCCAACGCACAGTGCACGGTATGCCCGGCCACTGCAAGGGTCTGTGACGGTAAGACGATCTCGTAGTCGAAACGGACTCGAACGGGTGAGAGGCACGTGGCCCGGGTCCGGATGTCGAGTTCGTCGTCATACCGGGCCGGTTGTTTGTACTCGCAGTGGGCCTCGGTGACAGGTAGCGACACCCCCTCCGCCTCAAGTTCCCGGTAGCTCCAGCCGGCCTGCCGGAGCCAATCGGTACGGCCCACCTCGAACCAGATGAAGTAGTTGGCGTGATAGACCACGCCCATCTTGTCGGTTTCCGCGTACCGGACCCGGACGGATGTCTGGCGGAACTGGGGATCAGCCCCGTGAGACGCTGCCGGGCGGGAGGCCGTCACGCGGGAAGGGACGCCTCGCCGGCCTGCCGGATCTGACGGACGGCAGCCGCCGGGTCCGGCGTGCCGAAGACGGCACTGCCGGCCACGATAATGCGGGCACCGGCCGCGACGACCTGCGCCACGTTCTCGAGGACGACGCCGCCATCGATCTCGATTGGAATCGGCCGGGACGACCGCGCCAGCAGATCGGCCACCCGCTTCAGCTTGTCGAGGCTGTTCGGGATGAATGACTGGCCGCTGAATCCTGGATTGACCGACATCACCAGCACGAAGTCCAGGTCGTCGAGCACGTCCTCGAGCGCGACCGCCGGTGTCGAGGGCGTCAATACCGCACCGGCGAGCGCTCCCGTTTTCCGAATGAAGGCCAGGGTGCGCTGCAGGTGAGTCACCGTTTCCACGTGCACGGAGATCATCGCGGCGCCGGCCTTCGCGAAATCCTCGATGAACCGGTCCGGATGCTCGATCATCAGGTGACAGTCGAGCGGCCGGGTGGCGATCCTGTACAGCGACTTCACCACCGGGACGCCGATGGTGATGTTGGGGACGAAGTGGCCGTCCATCACGTCCACGTGGATGAGATCCGCACCGCCGCGTTCCACGGTGGCCACATCGCGGCCGAGCGCCGCGAAGTCGGCCGAAAGGACGGACGGCGCAATCTGCACCGCCGTCGTGGACAGGGACACCGTCATCGATATACCTCGAGCGCGATCGTATCGGTTGGACCCACCGGCGATCCAGCGGGCGGTTGCTGGGAGGCAATGAGGCCGGTCGTCGTGGAGGACGTGGAGGACGTCGTGGAAGACGCTGTGCCAGCCGTGCGCCGCCGGGTCACCAGCACGACGCGAAGCCCCTCCGCCTTGAGTGCGTCGGCCACGGCGGTTCCCTCCTGCCCGACGAGATCCGGCAGGAGCACCGGTGCGGCATGCGGCCCGGCGCTCACCACCAACCGCACCGTGTCACCAGGCATGCCGGCGGGGGGCCACTGCGCGAGCACGGTTCCGGCCGGTTGTGGGGCAGTGACGGGCGTCGCCACCTCCAGCATCAGCGCCGCCTCGTCGGTGCGGATACGGGCCGTGCGCTCGGTGTTGCCCACGAGGTCGGGCACCAGGGTGGCGCGTGCGGGGGCCTTGAGCCAGACACGCACGGCGCGAGGACGGCGTGTGCTGACCCCAGCGGAGGGGTCCTGCTGGGCGATGCGGTCGGGCGGCACCGAGGGATGTGCGCGCCGGCTGGCGTCCACCCGGAGCGTGAGGCCCTCTGCGGCAAGCCGTTCAGTGGCCGCGGCCACGGACTGCCCAGTCAAATCCGGCACAGGCACCTCGCGGAAGCGGAGCGCCACGCGCAGGCCCACGACGGCCGCGGCCGCAAACGTGGTGCCGAGCGCGGCAAGCAGGAGCAGGGTCCGGCCGACGCTCCAGAGGCGCATGGCAATCGGCATCGGCGGGCATCGTACCACGCAGGGTCGGGACGGCTGGCAGGACGTGTAGAATGCCCTCTCCATGCGCACATACTTCCGTTCCGCTGCCGTGCTGGCGGCCCTGCTGCTCTCGCTTGCCACGTGCACGTCGGCGCAAACCGCAAAGCCCGCCACGCCGTTTGAGCCCCGTGTCGGCCAGTCCGGCAAGGACGTCGTGTGGGTGCCCTCGCCACAGGCGCTGGTCGACCGCATGCTCGACATGGCCAAGCTGACGCCGAAGGACTTCCACATGGACCTGGGTTCCGGGGACGGCATTACGGTGATCTCCGCCGCCAAGCGCGGCGCGACGTCGATGGGCATCGAATACGAGCCCCCGATGGTGGAGCTGTCGAAGAAGAATGCCCAGGCTGCTGGGGTGGCCGACAAGGCCACGTTCGTGAAGGCGGACCTCTTCGAGACGGATCTCTCGAAGGCAGACGTCATCACAATGTTCCTGCTGCCCTCCATCAACATGCGCCTGCGGCCGACGCTCCTGGATCTCAAGCCGGGTACCCGGATCGTGTCGAACACATTCGACATGGAGGACTGGGAAGCGGATGAGTCGCAGAACGCGGGAGGCGACTGCACCAGTTGGTGCACGGCGCTGCTCTGGATCGTACCGGCCAAAGTGCAGGGCAATTGGCAGGCGCCGCAGGGCGAACTGGTCCTGACCCAGCGCTTTCAGATGGTGAGCGGCACCCTCGGCGGGTCGCAGATTTCCGGCGGGCGGCTGCGCGGCGACAGCCTGGCGTTCACGGTCGGCGGCGTGGCGTATCAGGGGAAGGTGACGGGCGCCACGATCGTCGGCACGGGCCCGGCCGGATCCTGGACGGCGACGAAGAAGTAGAGGGTGCGATCAGCGGCGGACGAGCACCGCGCCGTAGAAGGCGTCGAGTCCATGCCGATGGGGTGACGTGCGCAGCACGCCACCGGCATCGATGACCTCGGGCGGAACGCCGGCCGGCAGCTCGTGCGAGAGATCGACCAGCATGAATTCGGGGTGGCCGTCCAGGAACCTGGCGACCACCCCATCGTTTTCTTCGGGCTCGCTCGAGCAGGTGGCGTAGACGAGGCGGCCGCCGGGCCGCACCGCGTCCGCCGCTCGCACCAGGAGGGCGCCCTGCGCCGCCACAAGGGCCGGCAGGTCCGCAGCCGTGCGGGCCCACTTCGCATCGGGGTCCCGCCGCAGCGTGCCGAGCCCTGAACACGGGGCGTCCACCAACACCCAGTCGAATACCTGGGCGAACGGAAGCGGCCCGCTGCGGCCGATCTGCACGAGACGGACGGCCGAGGCGGCCGACTGGCGCACGGTGTCGCGCAGCAGCCGCATGCGCCGGGGCCGTACGTCGCACGCCACGACGAGTCCCTGGTCTTCCATGCGCGCGGCAATGGCTGTTGTCTTGCCGCCGGGGGCAGCGCAGGTATCCAGCACGCGTGCGCCTGGCGTCGCCTGCACCAGGGCGGCGACCAGCTGGGAGGCTTCGTCCTGGACGAAGGCCAACCCGACCGAGGTGACGGGCTGCGGGTCGCCGGACTCGACGATGAGTGCGCCGGCCGCCCAGCGCGCCGGCGTCACAGCGACGCCCGCCGCGGCGAGCAGTTCCAGGCAGCGCTCCCGGGTCCCGTGCAGCGGGTTCACCCGGAGGCATGCCGCCGGAATCTCGTTATTGAAGAGGAGCCACCGCTCCGTGTCGTCGAAGCCGAGGCGGTTCAGCCAGCGTGCCACGAGCCAGTCCGGATGCGACAGCGTGATACCGAGATACGCGAGCTGATCCTCCATGGGCGCGCCGGGCGCCGGGCGCGGCGGCAAGGGCAGGTTCGTCCTGCGCCGGGCCATCCCACGCAGCACGGCGTTGACGAAGCCGGAGGCCGAGGTCTTGCGCACCATCTTCGTGAGGTTCACGGCATCGTCGACCACGGCCGCCGCTGGCACGCGGTCCAAGTGGAGGAGCTGATGGGCCGACAGTTCCAGGATGGTCCGGACCTCCGGGTCCATCCGCTCGATCTTCCGCATCGCGAACGCCTCGATGAGATGGTCGATGCGCCGCCTCAACCGTAACGTCCCGGAGACGATCTCGCGCATGAGCGCGCGGTCCCTGGCGTCGGAGAGGGCTGTGTCCTCCAGGGCGCAGGCCGAGGGCAGATCATGCGATCCGGCCGCCACAACGCGGAGCGCCCGGTACGCGGCACCGCGGGCTGGTGCCAGCATCAGGTGAGCGTCACGCCGGGCGCAATGGGGCGGCCGGCGAGGAAGGCGCGGGCGTCCATCGGTCGTCTGCCTTCGGGCTGGAGCTCGTCAATGAGGAGCGACGTGCCGCGACCACATGCCACGAGGATGCCGTCAGGATCCCCCTTCAACACGGTGCCCGGCGCGGCGGCTGATCCGTCCGGCCCCGTGCGGGCGTGCAGCAGGATGAGCCGGGAACCATCCAGATACGCGTACGCGTGCGGCCACGGGTAGAGGCCCCGCACCTGATTCCGGAGGCGCTCGGCTGGCCGCGTCCAGTCGATCCGGCCTTCCTCCTTGGTCAGTCGTGCAGCGTAGGTCGCTTGCGATGCATCCTGCGGCGTCTCCGTGGCTGTCCCCGCGGCCATCTGGTTCACGACGGAGACGAGAAGCTCGGCACCCAGCGTGGCGAGGTCGCGTTCGACCACGTCGCTGGTGTCGTCCGGGTCGATCTGGCGGGTCACCGTCGCAAACATCGCCCCGGCATCCAGTTCGGGTACCACGCGCATGATCGTGACGCCGGTCTCCCGATCTCCGTTGATGACCGCGCGGTGCACCGGCGCGGCGCCGCGGTAGCGGGGCAGGAGCGAGGCGTGCACGTTGATCATCCCGAGGCGGGGCAGCGTGAGGAGTCGCGACGGGAGGATGCGGCCATAGGCCGCGACGACGCCCAGGTCCGGTGCAAGCCCGCGCAGTGCCGGTTCGATCGAGGGATCCTTCAGCGTGGCGGGCTGAAACACGGGAATGCGATGGGGAGCGGCGGCGGCCTTCACGGGTGTGTCGTGGGTGCGCTGCCCGCGGCCCGACGGCCGGTCCGGTTGCGTGACCACACCGACCACGGCATGGGGTGAAGCCATCAGCCGTTCGAGCGTGGGCACAGCAAAGGCGGGGGTGCCGAAGAACACCACGCGCAGCGGAGTCACCACTTGCCGGCCTTTGTCAGCTTCTTAATCTTCCGGGTGATCAGATCCTTCTGCAGGCCACGCAGTCGGTCGACGAAGACCGTGCCGTCGAGGTGGTCCATCTCGTGCTGAAACGCGCGCGCCAGCAGGTCCGTGCCTTCCACCTCGCGGAGCACGCCGTGGCGGTCGAGGCCCCGGACGACGGCCCGTGACGGCCGCGCGACGGTGGCGTTGAAGCCCGGTACGCTGAGACAACCTTCTTCCTCGAGCTGCATGCCGTCGCGCGAGACCCACTCGGGGTTGATGAAGACGAGCAGGTCCGACGCCTGGCGGCCCACGGAGACATCCACCACGAAGATACGCTTCGCGACGCCGATCTGCGTGGCGGCCAGACCGACACCCGGCGCGGCGTACATCGTCTGGACCATGTCGTCGACCAGCGCGAGCACTTCGGGCGTGACGGCCTCGACCGGTGCGGCCGGCTGGTGGAGTGCCGTGGCGCCGTAGCGAAGGATCGGGCGAATCACGTCAGGCGACGGGGGCCGGGCGCCGGAAGCGCCCAGCCACATGCGTCGAGGTGGCGGCCAGGTTCCGGGCGATCTCGTCCATGGAATCGGCGCCGAACTTCTCGAGCAGCGCGTCGGCGATGACGATGGCGACCATCGCCTCGGCCACGACGGCCGCCGCCGGCACCGCACACACGTCGCTGCGCTCGATGGCCGCCGGCTCCTCGGTCAGCGTCTGCAGGTCCACCGAGCGGAGCGGCTTCATCAGCGTGGAGATCGGCTTCATGTAGCCGGTGATGCGGACGTCCTCGCCGTTGGTCACGCCTCCCTCCAGGCCACCAGCGCGGTTGGTGGGCCGGCGGACCGGCAACGGGGCATCAGCCGCGGCCGTGAGGATCTCGTCGTGCACGCCGGAACCCGGGCGCTCCGCGACCTCGGGGCCGATGCCCAGTCCCACGGCCTTGATGGCGTGGATGCTCATCACGGCCTGCGCCAGGCGACCGTCGAGCTTGCGGTCCCACTGCACGTAGGACCCGAGGCCCAGCGGTACGCCGGTGACGATGACTTCGAAGGCCCCGCCAAGTGTGTCGCCAGCAGCCCCGGCCGCATCGATGGCGCGCATCATCGCCGCCTCGACCGCCGCGTCAACGCAGTGGAGCGGTCCGTCGTCGGGAAGCGCATCGGCGTCGGCAAACCCCACGACGCGGTCTGCGGGAAGCGACACGTGGCCGATCGTCGTGACGTGGCTCGCGATGCGGACGCCGAAGCGTTCGAGCATCTGCCGGGCGACGCTGCCGATAGCCACGCGCATCGTGGTTTCCCTGGCGCTGGCGCGTTCAAGCACGTCGCGGATGTCGTCGTGGCCGTACTTGACCGCGCCGGCCAGGTCCGCATGGCCCGGGCGTGGGCGCGTGACAGCGGGCTTGACCGTGCCGGTGGCGCCGTCCGGCATCGCCGGCTCCACGAACATCGTCTGCTGCCAGTTGACCCAGTCCTTGTTGCGAACCATGAGCGCGATTGGCGCGCCCGTGGTGACGCCGTGGCGCACGCCGGACAGGCATTCCGCGCGGTCACTTTCAATGGCCATACGGCGGCCACGGCCGTACCCGCCCTGGCGGCGCTTCAATTGGCGGTTGATGGCGTCAGGGTCGAGGGCAAGGCCCGCGGGGCATCCATCGAGCGTGGCGACCAGGGCCTGCCCGTGGGACTCCCCGGCCGTGAGAAATCGCAGCATTGGCCCTCGATTGTATATGAAGAAACGCGCATGGCCCTGGCGCCGGCCCTGTTGAATCAACGAGTTGCGGGTAGCCGCGCGACTTGCAATTGTCGAGGGCGTGCGTGGTCGTCACCGAACTGGCGAGGCCGCGCGAGGAGGTGTGCCGTGCCCGGAACTCGTCGTCGGGAAGTTGAGGTCGATCGCCGGACGCCACTGCGGCTTGTCGGTGATCCCGGCATGGACCGCTGGTGCCAGCAGGTGCGTGACGCCTGGCGGGCGGCGCGCAGCGGGCGCCATGCTCAGGCGATCCGGATGTGCCATGCGGCTGCGTCGGCGCTGGGCCGGAGAGGCGCCTGGCACGAGCAACAGGCAGCGTGGTTGATGCTGGTGCGGCTGCACCTCCAGCGTGGGGATACGGCCCGGGCGCTCCTGGCATGTGATGAGGCTGATGCCTCCGCTGTTCGCGGTCGCGGCCTCGACCTGGGCGTGGCGTGCCACGTCTGGCGCGCCTGGGCCATGGTGGACGCCGGTGACTATTCACAGGCCGTTCCGGTTGCGGAAACGGCCTGTGCGGCGTGGCGTGAGGGCTGGCGCGGTCGGAGCGCCCGCGCCGTCCTGGCGAGTGCGCTGGATGGAGCCGGCAGGGCATCAGAGGTCAGGGATCAGGCGGACCAGGAGATCTGGACTGGTGCGCCGACCACCGACGAATGGCCCCTGGCCCTGCGGGCGTGGGCCGTGCATGTCGAGGAGTGGGCGAGGGCCGGCCGCCTGTTTCAGGCCGGGCGGGAGGCGGCGGCCTTCAGCGATGCCGCGGCGCGGTGTCGTGACGAGGAGGCCGAAGCGGAGGCCGCACTCGCGCACCTGCGCGTCGTGGCCGCCACGGGCCAGGCTGCGGCAGTGGACGAGGCCGTCGCCGGGGCGCTCCGGCGAGCCGCCGCCGCCCACCTGCCGTACATCCGGCTGCGCGCGCTGGCCGTGTGGCGGGAGTTCGCGGTGGCCGGCGGTGACGCCAACAGCAGCGCGCTGTGGGCGCGTGTGCGGAGGCTGGCCGCGCGGGCGCCGCTCGGGTGGCAACGGTACGCACTCAGGACAGGTGACCGGCCGGGAGCATCGGCGGCCGGGGGAGGCGAACGGACGGCGGTCCACCTGGCGATGCCTGTGCCTGTCGTGCAGGGGCTGATTGGGAACACGCCCGTCATGGTCCGCCTCCGCGAGGATGTCGCGCGGGCCGCGCGCACCTCGTTCCCAGTGCTCATCGAGGGCGAGACGGGCAGCGGCAAGGAACTGGTGGCCCGTGGCCTCCATGCACTGAGCCTGCGATCCACCGCGCCGTTTCTCGACGTGAACTGCGCGGCCCTGGCCGACGACCTCGTGGACGCCGAACTGTTCGGGCACGCGAAGGGGGCGTTCACAGGCGCCGTGGGGTGCAGGGCCGGCCTCATCGAACAGGCGTCCGGAGGCACGCTGTTCCTCGACGAGGTCGCGGATCTTGCGCCGCGCGTGCAGGCCAAGCTGCTTCGCGCGCTGCAGCAGCAGGAGATCCGTCGCGTCGGCGAGGGGCGGGTGCGGCAGGTGGACGTGCGCATCGTCGCGGCCTGCAATCGGCCGCTGGACGACGAGGTCGTGGCGGGGCGGTTTCGGGCGGACCTGGTGTTCCGCGTAGCGGGCATCCGGATCCTCGTGCCGCCGTTGCGGGAGCGCACCGGCGACATTCCGCTGCTTGTCGATGCCTTCTGGCGGTCGCTGGCGGAGCAGGCCGGCACCGCAGCCACCCTGACACCCGAGGTCATGGAGCGACTGACCCAGCACCACTGGCCGGGGAACGTCCGCGAGCTGCAGCACGTGCTGGCCACGCTCGCCGTCCGCGCTCCGGCAAGGGGACCGGTGCCAACGGAGCATCTCCCTCCGGGGATGGGTGTGTGTCCGACGGCATCGGACGAGCCTCTGGCCATGGCACGGTGCCGCTTCGAACGGGAATACGCCCACGCGGCACTCGCCCAGGCCGGACACTCCCAGACGCGTGCCGCCCGAGCGCTGGGCCTGTCGCGTCAGGGGTTGCGGAAGCTGCTGCTGCGCACGTCGGACGTCGAGAGAGAGTGACTTGCGTGCAACTCGATAGAATGACGCCCGGATGCGGTATCTGCTGAGGCGCCTGCTGCTGACCGTGCCCGTGCTCATCGGGGTGCTCACGCTCGTATTCGCACTGATCCACCTGATCCCTGGTGACCCCGTGCAGGCCATGCTGGGGGAGACGGCCGCGCCGAAAGACGTCCAGGAACTGCGCCACCGGCTCGGGCTGGACGCACCGCTCCCCACGCAATACGGGCGTTTCATGGCCGGTGTGGCGCGCGGGGATCTCGGGCGTTCGCTCAGGACGGGGCAGCCCGTTGTGACCTCGATTGCGGAGCGGATGCCAGCAACCGCCGAGCTGTCGATCGCGGCGGTGGCGATCGCCGTGTTGCTCGCGATTCCGCTGGGCGTGATGGCCGCGGTGAAGCGAGGCACGTGGGTGGACCACGCCGCGATGGGCGCGGCACTGGCCGGCGTGTCGGTGCCAGGCTTCTGGCTGGGACCCCTCCTGGCCCTGATCTTCTCGGTGCAGTTCGGATGGTTTCCCGTCTCTGGCCGTGGCACCTGGGGGCACCTCGTGCTGCCGGCCGTGTCACTCGGCGCGGCACTGGCCGCCGTGCTCGCGCGGATGACGCGTGCCACGCTCCTTGAAGAGCTGTCCCAGCCGTATGTGCAGGCCGTGCGGGCCAAGGGCGCGTCTCCGTTCCGGACGGTCGTCCGGCACGCACTCCGGAACAGCCTCATTCCCGTGGTGACGTTGCTCGGCCTCCAGTTCGGTGCGGTGCTGACCGGCACGGTCGTCACCGAAACGGTGTTTGCCTGGCCGGGGATCGGACGGTTACTCGTGCAGTCGATCGGCTTCCGCGATTACCCGATGGTGCAGGGCTGCATCCTGTTCATTGCACTGACCTACGTCACCGTGAACCTGCTGACGGACCTTGCGTACGGGGCGCTCGATCCGCGTATCCGCTATGAGTGACCTGCGATGACGCGCGCGGGCATCGTGCTCGTGGGACTGGTACTGCTCGGCGGCCTCTTCGGCCCCATGCTGCTGCCGCTCGATCCGGTGACGCAGGAACTGCCGCTGCGGCTGGCGGCGCCGTCCCTGGCGCATCCGTTCGGCCTCGATGAACTCGGGCGCGACATCCTGGCGCGGCTCCTGGCCGGTGCGCGCATTTCGCTGCTGGTCGGACTCGTCGTCGTGTCCGTGTCGGTGGTCGTTGGCGTGACGCTCGGCTCGATCGCCGGCTATTTCGGCGGGCTGGTGGACGATGCAATCAGCCGCGTCATCGATGTGCTGCTGGCCTTTCCCGGACTGCTGCTCGCGATCGCGATGGTGGCCGTGCTCGGCCCCAGCCTGACGAATGTCGTGCTGGCGCTCTCGCTGATCGGGTGGGTGGGCTACGCGCGCCTCGTGCGTGGCCATGTGCTGCGGGCGCGGGAGTGGGACTTCGTGCAGGCCGCGCGCGCCCTGGGCGCGTCATCCACGCGGATCCTGGTGCGGCACATCCTGCCCGGAGCACTGCCGGCCATCACCGTGCAGGCCACGCTCGGCATGGGTGCGGCGATTCTCTCCGAAGCGTCGCTCAGCTTCCTCGGGCTCGGGGTGCAGCCCCCGTCGCCCTCCTGGGGCACGATGCTCAATAACGGCCGCGTGCATCTCCTCGATGCTCCACACCTGACGCTCTTCCCGGGCATCGCGATTGCCGTGCTGGTCCTCGGCTTCAATTTCCTCGGCGACGGATTGCAGGACCGACTGGATCCGCACAGGCGGAGTGGGCGGAAGAGTACGCCGCTCCCGGGCTAGGCCGGTGACCTACCGAGGACCGGCGCGCCGCCGTGCGTCGGCCAGCAGGGCGACCGCGTCGGCGTCGCCGGGGGCGAGGCGCAGAGCACGTTCGGCCCAGTGCAGCGCCAGGGGGATGTTGCCGGACGCAAGGGCGTAGGCCGCGATACGGCGGGCATGGGTCAGCGCGAAGGTGCTGCCCGGGTTCACGGCTTCGTGGCGGATCAGCGCATCGAGTGCGAGCCGGTCGTTGGCGGCCTCCGTGGCCGCGCGCGCCAGCAGCCGCAGGGCCTCTGGGGCTACTGGGAGTTGCGCGGTGGCGCGCTCAAGCCAGGGCAATGCGCCCTGTGGATCGCCCGCGAGCAGCCGCGCGCGCCCCATGGCTGCCAGGATGGCGGCTGGCGGATGGTCACGCTGTGCCAGCGGGTTCAGCATCGCTTCCGCCTCGGCGAGCAGCGCCCGGTCCTTGTAGGTTTCGGCCCGGTCAAGGAGGACATGACCGCGGATCGCGGCAAGCGTCGGATCCTCCGTGAACTGCTCGTCCGCACGGGTGAGACGCAGCAGTGCCGAATCGGTCTTGCCCGCCTCTGCCAGCGCCGTGACGACGGCGGCCACACGCGACGGCTGCGAGGGTTCGAGGGCGGCCAGGGACTCGAGCGCCTCCACACCCTCCCGGACGCGGCCCGAAGCAAGCAGCACGGCGGCAAGCTGTTCGCGCGCCGCCAGGAACGACGGCTTCAGCTCCACGGCCCGGCCGAAAGCCAGGGCCGCCTGCGGCGGATTCGACGTGCGGAGCGCGAGCCCTTCGAGGTAGTGCGCCTCCGCAAGGTCCGCATCGAGTGCGAGCGCCTTGCGGGCGGTGGCAAGGGCGGCCGTCGTCTGCCCGTCCCGAAGCTCAACCCCTCCGAGCTTGACGAGCACGATCGGGGCGCGTTCGTCGAGGGCGAGGCAGGCCCGATAGGCATCGACCGCGCGGCCGGTCCGGCCGAGTTCGGCGTTGACGTCGCCAAGCAGTTCCTTGACGCGGGTGGCGGCAGGGTCCAGCGTGTTGGCGGCGGTTACGTCGGCCAGTGCGGCAGCCAGTTCGCCACGGCGGCGGTAGGTGTCGCCCCGCTTCAGGTGCGCCAGCATCGACTCGGGCTGGATGGCGAGCGCGCCACTGAAGGCGGCAGCCGCGCCAGAGGTATCGCTGGCGGCGAGGGCGGCGTCGCCCTCTGCAATCAGGGCGCGAAACGCCCGGTCCTGACCGATGGTGTTCCAGATCAGCACCAGTCCGGCCACGGCCGCCGAGACGATGGCGGTGATTGTCGTGCTCCGTCGCATCCGGCTGGCATCGTACCGCACGGTGCCCCTGGAACCTTCAGTCCCCTGCGGTGTCCAATCCCAGCACCGGGCAGGGAGTACACTCCATATCGGCCAGCATGGCGTGGCACGGCTGGCCTGCTGGGGCAGTAGTCTCGTGGGGGTGGGTGTGAACGAGCTCGAGACAGCAACCTGGACAGAGGCCGCACCGGCAGAGGCCGCACTGATTGTCCGCTGTACGCGTGGCGACGAGGCCGCCTGCACCGAGCTTGTCGGCGCCCACCAGCGCATGGTGTTCAACCTGGCTTTTCACCTCCTCGGCAGCCGGGACGAAGCCATGGACCTCTCGCAGGAGGTGTTCCTCCGCGTGTTCCGGACGCTGGCGTCCTTCCGTGGGGAATCCGCTCTCCGTACGTGGATCTATCGCATCGCCGTGAACCAGGCACGCAACCGGCACCGGGGCTGGCTGCGCCGGCATCGCGCGGACCAGGTCTCTCTCGATCAGCACATCAAGGATGGCGGCGACATGCCCTCGGACGGGCGCACGCCTGATGGCGTTCTGGCCTCGAAGGAAACTGCGGCCCGGTTGTGGCAGGCGCTCGACCGCCTCCCGTTCGATCAGCGGACCGCCGTCATCCTGCGTGAGATTGATGGCCTCCGCTACGAGGAGATCGCCTTCTCCCTCGGCATCGCCGTCGGCACGGTGAAGTCGCGCCTCACTCGGGCACGGCAGGCCCTTCGGGCGGAACTGCTCGAGGTGCGGCCATGACGCCGATGGTGGGCTGCGAGGTGGCCCGGCCGCTGCTGACCGAGTTCGTCGACGGCGAACTGGCTGTGCCGTCGCAAGTGGTGGTTGAGGCGCACGTGCGCGCGTGCCGTACGTGTGCCGCGCACCTGGAGGATCTCCAGGCGATTGGGTCGATGCTGCGCACACGGGCAGGTCTGATGGAGCCGCGTGCGGATCTGGCGGCCATGCTGGCGCGGGCGTCGTGGCGCGCGCAGGCCGAGCAGGCGATGGAGTGGCCGGTGCGGCTGCGGCGGACGTTCGACGACAGGCGGGTGGCCTGGTCTCTGGCTGGCGCGACCTGCGGGCTGGCCTTGTGCGTCCTGCTCACCGCGGGTCTCGTGGCGGGCCTTGAGCAACAGGCCGCCGACTCGCTGGCAGCCGTGATGAAGGTGCTGGCCAGCCCAGGGTCGGATCAGAACCCGATGCAACTCGACGCGCGCATGCTGCCGCCGCGGCTTGCGATTGCCACCATGCCAGACGATGCGCCGGAGCTGTCCTCGCTGCCCACGGACGATGTGGTCTATGCGGTAGCCGGCACCGTGACCCGGCAGGGCCGGCTGGTGGACTACGCAATCCTGCACGACGACCGGCCAGACTTGGGTCATCGGCGCGGCGCGGCCGCGTTCGGGCTCACGCCCGCGGAGGTAGTGCAGGCCGTCTCGCGCCTGCGGTTCGCGCCGGCCCAGTCGCGTGGCGAGTCCGTGGCCGTGAACATGGTGTGGGTCGTGGCCCGGACGACGGTGCGCGGCACGGCCACACCGGCAGAGCTCGCCGGGCCGTGGCTCGCCGGCTTCGGCAGGCGGCGATCGTAAGGTCAGCGCCGGGCCGGGTTCACCGGCGAGGCCGCGGCGGTGTCGGCGACCGTGGCACTTCCGCTGTTGAGGAGCGCGTCCAGCGCACGGACCACCACCGTCCGTCCGAGATCGCTTCCGTCGATCACGAGTTCAAAGTGCTCCTCGCGGGAATCCGGAAGGCCATCCTTCGGATAGAGCGGCTGCCAGCGGCGGCCGTCGAGCGTGTACTCCACCGTCTTGACCGCGGACGCGTTATCGGTGACGTCGATGGTCAACAGCGCGCGCGGACCATCGCGCCGGATCCCGGAGACCGTGACCGTGGGCGGCGTGTTATCCACGTCGAAGGCCAGGCTGTCGAGGTGGCCGGTCAGTGCAGCGGTGGCGGGATTGTCCGGCGCGTCCGAGGCCACCACGCGAAGGGTATACGTGCCGTCCGGGACCGAGGCGGTGTCCCAGACGACCAGCGTCTCGGTGAGCTGCTGCTTCAGCGCCTTCCAGGCCGCGTCCCCTTCGCGGCGGTAGAGCACGTCGTAGGCGAGGTCGTCGCCGTTGTCGTCCTCTCCGCGCCACTGGAAGGTCATCAGGCCCTTCTCGTACACCTTCTTGCCGAGCTGGGTGGCTTCCCGGGCGGCGCCTGCGGTCAGCACCTTCCGGTCGGGCGGCTCGAGGTCGTAGCCGGCCAGGTCCGGGTCGCCGGACGGGTAGGGCCGCTGGAACACCGTCCCCGGAGGATGTACGGTCAGCGAGGCCACCTTCGGCCGGATGTTCCGCTGGAGGTAGGTGGCGGCGATGGAGGTCAGCACGGGCGACTCGCGCTGCGCGTTCAGCGCCACCCGCCACTGGAGATACCGGGCCTTCGGGCTGGTGATGGCGCTGCCGGCCGGCGTGGCGTACGGCCCCGACCACACGCTCCACGTCTCATCCGGCGTCTTCGTATTCCCGCTGCGTGTGGCAACGACCACGCCTCCACCCATCGGCACCGACGCACGCCACCGGATCACGCCCCAGGAGGCGACGGTCTGCGCATCCCGCACCTCAGACTCGTAGGCACCCGTGGCTGCGCGCGCCGTGTCGAGCCGTACGAGGCGTCCCGGGTTCGACGTGGCGTAGAGGACCGCACCGGACCGGGTGCGGAGCAGGGCCGTCACGTGCTGAGCCGTTGTGCGGGTGACCAGCGACGCATCGGCCGGGTTGCCCTGCAGCCTGAACAGGCGGCCCCTGCTCCCGGTGCCCACCAGAAGGCTGCCGTCCGCGTCCACTGCCACGTCGTACGGCACATCCTCGCGTGACTCCCACACCACGTCCCAGAGACCGTCCTGCTGAATGCGGTAGATCGCGCCGCTCCCACCGGACAATGAGGCCTGGACGGCTGCGCCAGACGTGCTCGCCGCGCTGTCCGCCACGATAGCCACCGACGTGATCTCCACGGAGACCGTGGGTGTGCCGGCTGCAACAGGTGGAGGCGCCGCAGCCGATCCCGGGCGCGGAGCGGACCCCGCCGGTGCCGGCTTCGCTGTGGAGGCCACGGCGTAGAGTGCCCCATCAAGCGCGAGGCGGAGGCTGTGGATCTCGGTGTGGGGGGAGTCGATCAGGATGAACGGCTTACCAGTCGCATCGAGCTGAATCACGCGGCCCGGAGACTCGGTGCCCACGACGAGCCGGCCTGCGCCGTCAAACACCAACGCCATCGCGTGCGTGGATTTGGCCGCGTAGAAGACGGACGAGGCGCCCGACGGCGTCACCTTGTAGATGACGCCCTTGTCGCCCGTGGCCACGAACAGGTTGCCGGCCGGATCCACGGCGAGGCTCCAGATGTAAGCGTCCGGCGGGTCAAAGAATTTCGCGCTCTTTCCAGCGCCGTCAATCCGGTACACGGCACCGTCCGGCGATGTGCCGGCGAAGACACCACCACCTGGTGCAGCCGCCAGAGCATGCACTTCGAGTTCCTCGGCGTCGAGCACGACGCTGGATTGTCCTGATGCTTCCACTTTCACGACGCGGCCGTCGTTCCCGGTGCCGGCGTAGAACGCGCCGTCGGCGCCCTCGATGAGGGTCCACACGAATGGGGCCGCGGGGTCGTGAAGCACGGTGGAGGCCGGGGCCAGGATGAGGCCGCCGCGACTATCGACGCTGAGGCCGTCGATCTCGCCCTTGAGGAAATCGGCGGCGCCGGCGGCCTGCCAGACCGCGGGGACAGCCGCCGAGAGCGTGACCGCCGCGGCGACAGCACAGAGCGTCGTGGTGAGGAAGCGCGTGCGCATATCGGGTCAGTTGATGGGGATGGTGATCGTCCGGGTGCCGGAGACGACGTAGTCGAAGGGCACCTCCCAGTCGCCGGTGAGGGCGCTGCCGAGGCCACGAAAGCTGCCGCCCTGGCGGTCGCCTTCCATGACGGAGATGACAGACGAGGGGAGCGAGACCAGGGCTTCGCCCCGCACCACGGCTCCCGCATCCGGCGTCACCAGGCGGACGTAGAAGCGGTTATTGTGGCGGACGTCACTCAGGATCTTGAGGATCTGCGGGAGGCTGCGCATCTGCGCGGGCGAGGAATCCCGCGGGTCGGCCTGCACCAGTCGCAGCGCATCGGACACCATGACGGAGACGGAGCCGCGTGCCTGTGGCGGAATCGTGATCGACACGCTCCTGGTGACGGGCGCCCCGCGGTAGGTTCTGGCGTGCAGCGTGATCGGCACGGTCTGGCCCGGCTTTACGGTGGCCGCCCCGATAGTCACGCGCTCCAGGACGGCGGTGCGCGCCTCCTCGCTGGCGGTGACGTCCAGCGTGATGCCCTCGAACCGCACGTCCTCATGGACGTTGCGCATCAGCGTATTGAGCGGCCCCATCACGGCATTTGCGGCGCCCATCGGAGCCTGGTCACCAGTGAAGAGGTCGTCGAAGCCCACGTCGCCACGGCCCTTGATGACGGCCCGGCCCTTGATGGCGTAGGTCGACGCGCCCATCTGCCGCTGGTAGGAGGTAAGCGTTTCCACGATGGACAGATACGTCATCAGCGGCGTGAAGAGCTGGTCGTGCGCCACCTGCATGCGAAACGTGCGGGTGGCGCCCTCAGCGGAGAGATTCAACGTGACCGGGATGAGGGCCGGGCCCGGGCCGAGCGTCCCCGCGACGGTCGTGGCACGGTCCTGCCGGATCGTGCCGATGACGGCGCCAGTGCTGGCAATCTTCATGGACGACTGCATGCTCGGCAGCACGGTGTGGACGTAGGCGCGGGTCATCGGAAACGCCGTCGGGCCCAGGTTATAGAAAGGGTGGCCGAAGGCGTACACGGCGTCGCCGTCAACTTCCGTCACGGTGCCGGTCGCGCCGATCTCGACGTCGCCGCTCACCATCGTGATCCCGACCGGGTCGCCCGGGCGAAGGGGCCGGGGAGCCACCTCCGCACCGGCGGGGGCCGCGCCCGTCATCGCCGGGAGGAAGCCGGCGGCGTGCAGCATCCCCTCGATGGGCGCCATCGTGGAGGCCGAGAATCCCGCCAGGCCGAGTGGCGTGGCAATCGGACGGAGCATCGCACCGGCCGAGGCGAACTGCGGCAACGTGCCGCCGAGCATCTGGGCATCGACGGGGGAGTCGACAAAGGGCCGCAGGGAGGCGAAGGCTTCGCGTACCTGCGCGAGCGGGTCATCCACGCCGGCACCTCTCGGCGGCTGCACGGCGGCCAGTCGCCGACGGGGCGTGTCAAGCGCGGCAGCATCGATCATTTCGCCGATGGGGGTGATGCCCGCGATCGCCTCCTTCGAAAACGATCCGAGGGAATAGGAGACGGCGCCCACGAGCTTCCCGTCGATGTAGATCGGACTGCCGCTCATACCGGCGATGACGCCGGTCGTCGCCAGGGGGCCGCCCTCCAGCCGGGCCAGGATGAGTGTGCGCTGCGGCCCGATGACGTTCCGAAGTACGCCGATGATGTGCGCCGTGAACGATTCGAGGCGGTCGCCCTCGAAGACGGTCCTCCCCTCGGCCTTCATGCCGGGACGGATGTCGTCCACGGGAAAGACACGCGAGGCCGCGGGGAGCGACGCGCCCGGAAGCAGGGCGAGGGCAGCGAGCAGGGCGAGGCCCCGAATCCGCAGCATGTGAGTCCGTTATAGCACCGGTTGACGCCTCGCCGGGGCGTAAGGTAACGTCAACTTGTTCACGCGATGGTCAACCGATTCTCTTTTGCGACGCGCCCAGCCTTCACCAGCTCCTGGTGGCGGTACTGGTGCGCGGCTCAAGAGGCAGGGTCAATCGTCTGAGTATCAGCCGATAACCACGCAGGTTTCACGCGCCTCTTCAGCCACATGGTTGGAGGGGCTTTTGTGTTTTAGGGGCCAGGAATTTCGAGAGATGCCACGTCCGTTGCTGTGTGAGACCGTAACCGGGTCGACGATTGCCGAGCTGCGCGCCGCGCGTGACGCGGCCTCGGGAGTAGACGGCGCCGGGGCCGACATGGTGGAGCTGCGTCTGGACGGCGTGGCCGATCTCGACGTTGCGGGCGCCCTGGCCGGACGCACCACGCCGGTGGTGGTGACGTGCCGCCCCACCTGGGAGGGCGGCCGATTCGACGGCGCCGAGGAGACGCGGCGGAGGGTCCTCGCCGAGGCGTTGGCGCTTGGGGCGGAGTTCGTGGACGTGGAGTGGCGCGCCGGTTGGGACGACCTGATTGCGTCAACGGGCGGGCGGCGGATCGTCGTCTCGAACCACGATTTTGCAGGCGTGCCTTGGGACCTGGCCGATCGGCACCGGGCGATGCGGGCCACCGGGGCCGAGGTCGTGAAACTCGCCTCGGCCGTCACGCGTGTGAACGATACGCTGGCGTTCCGGCCGCTGGCGGCCGATGGTGCCTCGATTGTGATCGGCATGGGCCCGGCCGGCGTGGCCACGCGCCTGCTGGCGGCGCACTTCGGGTCGAGGTGGACGTATGCCGGGCACAGCGGGGCTGCCGGGTATGGCGTGGCGCCGGGGCAGATTCCGGCGGGTGAGATGATCGGCCGCTTCCGGTTCAAGGAGATCACGGCGCAGACGGCGGTCTACGGCGTCGTGGGCAAGCCCATCCTGCATTCGCTCTCTCCCGCGATGCACAACGCGGCCTTCCGGGCCGCCGGGCTGGACGCCGTGTACGTGCCGGTCGAGGCGGACGATGCTGACGACTTTCTGACGTTTGCCGCCGGGCTCCCGATGGCGGGGGCGAGCGTGACGACTCCCTTCAAGCGGGATGTGATGGTGAGGGCCGCGGCTGTAGACGCCGATGCACGGGCCGTCGGCGCGGTGAACACCGTCCGCCGCAGCGGGACCGGCTGGGACGCGACCAACACTGATGTGGCGGGGTTCCTGGCCCCGCTTGAGCGGCGTGCGACGCGCGCGGGTTGGCGTCTTCAGGGTTCCCGCGTCGCGGTGCTGGGCGCCGGGGGCGCGGCACGCGCCGTCGTGCGGGGCGCAGCCGGGGCGGGGGCGCAGGTGACGATCCATGCGCGCCGTCGTGAGCAGGCGCAGTCTGTTGCGGATGGACTCGGCGCATCGGTTGGGACGTGGCCGCCGCCGGCGGGCTCGTGGGATGTGCTGGTGAACTGCACGCCCCTCGGCAACCTGCACACGGCGGGGGAGTCGCCCCTGCCGGACGGCCCCTTTGGCGGCCGGCTGGTCTACGACCTCATCTACGTGCCGCGGGAGACGCGCCTCCTGCGCGAGGCACGGGCGGCGGGGTGCGACACACTGGATGGCCTGCCGATGCTGGTGGCGCAGGCCGAACGGCAGTTCGAATGGTGGACGGGCCGGCGGCCCGCACCGGGCGTGATGGGCCAGGCGGCCGGGCTCATGGACGAGGATGCATAGATGCGACTGACGAGTTACGAGGAGTTCGCCGCACTGGCCGAGCAGGGCACCTTCGTCCCGGTCTGCAAGGAGATCGTGGCGGACCTGCTGACGCCGGTGTCGGCCTTCCTGACGATCGCCGAGAATGCGGACCACGCCTTTCTGCTCGAGTCCGTCGAGGGGGGCGAACAGGTTGCGCGCTATTCCTTCCTGGGCAAGGACCCGTTCATGGTGCTGCGCGCACGCGGCGGCAGGACGCTGGTGCAGCAGGCCGGCACGCGGACGGAATCTGAGCGCCCTTTCATCGACGTGCTGCGCGACGTGATGGCGAGCTACCAGGCGCCGTTTGTCGCCGGGTTGCCCCGGTTCACCGGAGGAGCGGTAGGGTATCTCGGCTACGACACGGCGGCATGGTTCGAACCCGTGCCGCTGGCGCCGGCGGAGCATGAGGACGACGCCGGGTTCATGCTCTTCGACACGGTCCTGGCCTTCGATCACGTGCGGCACCGGATCCTGATCATCGCCAACGCACGGATTGCGCCAGGTGACGACCTCCAGGCGCAGTACCAGTTCGCCTGCACGCGCATCGGGTTTGTCGAACGCGAGCTCGAGCGCAGCCTCTCGCACAAGCCTCAGGCCGCTGGCGCCAGCCTCGATGTGCGCCCCAATATGTCGCAGGCTGACTACGAGACGATGGTGCGCACGGCAAAGGAATACATCGCTGCGGGCGATATCTACCAGGTTGTGCTGTCACAGCGTTTCGAGACGACGGTGACGGCGGATCCCTTCACGGTATACCGGGCGCTCCGGCACGTGAACCCGTCGCCGTACATGTACTTTCTGCGCATTGGCGGCCGCTCCATCGTCGGGGCGTCGCCCGAGATGCTGGTGCGCGTGGAAGGGCGCACCGCGCAGACGCACCCGATCGCGGGTACCCGGCCACGCGGCACATCAGCCGATGAGGATGCCCACTTCGCCGCCGAGCTGCTCGCCAGCGAAAAAGAGCGGTCCGAGCACGTGATGCTGGTGGACCTCGGGAGGAACGACCTGGGCCGGGTCTGCGAGTACGGGTCGGTGCACGTGCCTCGCTACATGACGCTCGAGCGCTACTCGCACGTCATGCACCTGGTCTCGGTCGTGGAGGGCACGCTCGCCGCCGGCAAGGACAGGCTGGACGCGCTGGCGTCCTGCTTCCCGGCAGGGACGGTGTCGGGGGCACCGAAGGTGCGCGCGATGGAGATCATCGCTGAACTGGAACGCGATCGCCGGGGTGTGTATGCGGGGGCCGTCGGGTATCTCGACTTCGCCGGCAACCTCGATTGCTGCATCACCATCCGGACCGTCGTGATGGAGGGCGGCCGTGCGCGCGTGCAGGCCGGAGCGGGCATCGTGGCGGATTCCGACCCCACGGCCGAGTATCACGAAACACGAGACAAGGCCCGGGCCGTGCTGCGGGCGCTCGAGCTGGCCGAGACGGGGCTGTGAGGACGGCGCCATGATTCTGGTAATCGACAACTACGACTCGTTTACCTACAACCTCGTGCAGTACCTGGGTGAACTGGGCGAGGAACTGGCGGTGTACCGGAACGACGCGCTCTCGCTCGACGCGATCGTGGCGATGCAGCCGGCCCGGATTCTGATTTCTCCGGGGCCCGGGCGTCCTGAGGACGCTGGCGTGTCCCTGCAGGTCATTACCCAACTGGGCGCGACCACGCCGATCCTCGGCGTCTGCCTCGGGCACCAGGCGATCGGGGTGGCCTACGGAGGCATCGTGCGGCGTGCAAACCGGCCGATGCACGGCAAGACGTCGCGCATCGTGCACGGTGGAGCGAGCGTGTTCGGCGGGTTGCCGTCCCCGTTTGAGGCGGGTCGGTATCACTCGCTCGTCGTGGCTGACGAGCAGCTTCCGGCCGAGCTCGAGGTGACGGCGCGTACCGAGGACGACGGCACCATCATGGGCCTGCGACATCGGACCTTCCCCGTGCACGGCGTGCAGTTTCACCCGGAGTCCGTGTTGACGCCGGACGGCAAGCAGATCCTGCGCAACTTCCTGGCGCTCTGATGCTGGCGGACCTGATCGACACGCTCATGCGCCGCGAGGATCTCAGCGCGGCCGAGACGGCCTTGGTGATGGAGGAGGTCATGGCCGGCCGTGCGCCCGTGGCGCAACTGGCGGGCTTTCTCGTGGCCCTGGCGATGAAGGGCGAGCGGCCCGCGGAGATTGTGGGCCTGGCGAGGACGATGCGGGCGCAGGCGGTGCCAGTGACGCGAGCGCCAGGTGATGTCTTTGATACCTGCGGTACCGGCGGGGACCGTGCTGGTACGTTCAATATTTCGTCGGCCGCGGCGGTGGTGATCGCGGCCTGCGGTGTTCGCGTCGCCAAGCACGGCAACCGGTCCGTCTCCAGCCGCTGCGGCAGTGCCGACGTGTTCGAGGCGCTGGGCGTGAATGTGGCTGCGTCGCCAGGGAGCGTGGAACGCTGCCTGGACGAGACGGGCATCGCCTTCTTCTTCGCACCGACCTTTCACCCGTCGATGCGACACGCCGCGGCCACCCGCCGCGAGTTGGGACTGCGAACCGCCTTCAACATGCTGGGGCCGGTCACCAACCCCGCGGGCGCGACGCGACAGGTGGTCGGGGTGCCGCGCGCGGACTGGACCGAGTTGCTGGCGCATGCGCTTGGGCAGCTCGGGAGTGACCACGCATGGGTCGTGCACGGCGCGGATGGACTGGACGAAATCTCGACGACGGGTCACACCCGCGTGGCGGAGTGGAAGAACGGCGAAGTGCACACGTTCTATCTCCATCCCTCCGATGTGGGGCTGCCGCTGGCCCGCCCGGAGGCCCTCCTGGGTGGTGATGCGGTGGAGAACGCCACTATTATTCGCGCCGTGCTCGCGGGCCAGCGCGGACCCGCGCGGGACGTGGTGCTTCTGAACGCCGCGGCTGGACTCGTCGTGGCCGGCGTGGTCCCGTCGCTGGCGGCGGGCATGACTCGCGCGGCCGCCGCGACCGATGACGGCTCGGCGGCGCGGACCCTGGCGGCGATGGCGCGGCTCTCACACGTGGAGGCAGACGCATGAGCGCGGGCGCGCCGGATCTGCTGCAGGCCATCGTGGCGGCGACGACCAGGACAGTGGAGGCCCGGCGGTCGCGTGAGTCCGAGGCGGCGCTTGAGGCGCGCGCGCTCCGGCGCGAGGCGGGTGGCCCCGCGTTCGAAACGGCGCTTGGCAGGCCCGGGCACGTGAACGTGATCGCGGAGTGCAAGCGGCGCTCACCCTCCAAGGGCGTGCTGGCCGCCGACTACGATCCGGTGCGGATGGCCACAGCGTACACGCGCGGCGGAGCCGCGGCGATCTCCATCCTGACCGAGCCCTCGTTCTTTGATGGCGAGCTGGCCCATCTGGCCGCTGTGCGTGAGGCTACCTCACTGCCGCTCCTACGGAAGGACTTCACGATCGATCGGTATCAGCTCCTCGAGGCGCGAGCCAACGGCGCGGATGCCATCCTGCTCATCGTGGCCGCGTTGTCGCAGGCTGCGCTCGTGTCCCTGCAGCACGAGGCGTGGGCGCTCGGCCTGGCGGTGCTGGTCGAGGTGCACGACGAGTCCGAGCTTGACCGTGCCGTGGCCGCGGACGCCCGGCTCATCGGGGTGAACAACCGGAACCTGCGGACGCTCGCGGTCGATGTCGACGCGTCCAGGCGCCTCGCGCCGGGTATTCCCGCCTCGGCGGTGGCTGTCAGCGAGAGTGGGCTGTCGTCAGCGGAGGAGCTCCGGTCGCTTGCGGCGCTGGGATACCGTGCGTTTCTGATGGGTGAGCGGTTCATGACCGCGCCCGATCCTGCCGCGGCTCTTGCCGGGATGGTGGGCGCATGACGTTCGTGAAGGTCTGCGGCATCACACGCATCGAGGACGCACGGGCGGCGCTGGCGGCGGGCGCGGCCACGCTGGGGTTTGTGTTCTGGCCGAAGAGCCCGCGGGCCGTCACGCCGGAGCGGGCAGCCACGATCATCGCCGGGCTTCCGTACGGCACGGGGGCCGTGGGCGTGTTCGTGAACCAGCCTGCGGACGAGATCAATGCGACGGTGCAGACGGCAGGGCTGACAGCGATTCAACTCCACGGCGACGAGACGCCGGAGATCCTGTCGTCGCTGCATCGGCCGGTGCTCAAGGCCGTGTCCCTGGCGACAGTGGATGCCGCCGTGACGGCCTGGCCGGAAGCCGTCCTGCTGCTGGTCGATGCCCACGACCCGGAGAGGCGTGGCGGGACAGGGCGTATTGTGGACTGGCAGGCGGCAGAGGCGGTAGCACGGCGGCGCCGTCTTGTTCTGGCAGGCGGACTCCGGCCGGACAACGTGCAGGATGCCATTACGACGGTGCGGCCCTTCGGTGTGGACGTGTCGTCGGGGGTGGAAGATGCCCCGGGGGTAAAGAGCGTGAGCAAGCTGACGAGGTTCTGTGAAGCGGTGAGGGTTGCCGATGGCCACTGAGCGCGCCCGGGTCGGGCGGCGGGATCCTGACGCACGGGGGTACTTCGGCGAGTTCGGCGGACGCTTCGTGCCTGAAACGCTGGTCGCGCCCATCGAGGAACTGACCGAGGCCTATCTGGCGGTGCGTGGGGATGCGGCTTTTCAGGCCGAACTCGACGGGCTACTCGCGCACTATGTGGGAAGGCCCACGCCGCTCTACGAGACGACGCGGCTCGCGACCTCTGTCGGACGGTCGCGGATTCTGCTGAAGCGCGAGGACCTCACGCACACCGGCGCGCACAAGATCAACAACGCGCTCGGGCAGGCACTGCTCGCGAAGCGCATGGGCAAGCGCCGGATCGTCGCGGAGACAGGCGCCGGACAGCACGGCGTGGCGACGGCCACCGCGTGCGCGCTGCTGGGGCTCGAGTGCATCGTCTACATGGGCGCCGACGACATGGTGCGGCAGGCGCTGAACGTCGTCCGGATGCAGTTACTCGGCGCCACGGTGTGCCGGGTGGATGCCGGCAGCCGCACGCTCAAGGACGCCATCAGTGAGGCGATGCGGGACTGGGTCACCAACGTCACCCACACGTACTACCTCCTCGGCTCGGCGCTCGGCCCGCATCCGTATCCGCTGATGGTGCGCGAGTTCCAGGCCGTGATCGGGCGCGAGGCAAGGGAGCAGTGCCTGCGCCAGATCGGCCGGCTGCCGGACATCGTGGTGGCATGCGTTGGCGGAGGCAGCAACGCCATCGGCATCTTCGACGGCTTCATCGACGACGCGGGCGTCCGGCTGATCGGGGTGGAGGCCGGTGGCGAGGCCATCGAGCCGGGCCGCCACGCGGCGCGGTTTGACGGCGGCAGCACCGGCGTCCTGCAGGGGACGCGGACGTTCGTCCTGCAGGATGCGGCCGGCAACATCGAGCTGACGCACTCGATTTCGGCTGGCCTTGATTACGCCGCGGTGGGGCCCGAGCATGCGTGGCTGCGGGCCATGGGCCGCACCGAGTACGCTCACATCAGCGATACCGAGGCGCTCGACGGCTTCAAGGCGCTGGCGCGGTTGGAAGGGATCATCCCGGCGCTCGAGTCGTCCCACGCCGTGGCTCACGCGATGCGGATGGCGCCGCAACTGCCCGATGGGACCGTCATGCTGGTGAACCTCTCCGGGCGCGGGGACAAGGACGTGCAGAGCGTGGCGGCGATGCTCGGAAAGTTGGAGGAGCGGTCGTGAGCCGCATCGCCGCGACCTTCGCTGCGCTCCGGGCGCAGGGCCGCCAGGGCCTGGTGACCTTTGTCACGGCCGGTGACCCCACCCTCGCTCGCTCCGCCGAGGTCCTTCTGGCTGTGGATCGCGGTGGGGCGGACGTTCTGGAGGTCGGGGTGCCGTTCTCGGAGCCGCTGGCCGACGGGCCGGTGATCCAGCGTGCAACCGAGCGGGCACTGGCCTCGGGGACCACCCTTGCTGGGGTCCTGGACATGGTGGCCGGGATCCGGCCGCAGCTCAAGGCGCCCGTCGTGCTCTTCAGCTACGCGAATCCCATCCTCCGGATGGGCGTGGAGACGTTCGCCGACCGTGCGGCGAAGGCGGGGGTTGACGGCGTCCTGATGGTCGATTTGCCCCTGGAGGAGGCCGGAGCCTGCCGGGCCGTCTATCAGGCCCGTGGGATTGATACAATTTTCCTGCTGAGTCCCACGACCAGCGACCGTCGGATTCGACAGGCCGCCAGCCTGGGTAGTGGGTTTCTGTACGCGATCTCGAGGCTGGGCGTGACAGGATCACGAGATGCCCTGGCCGACGGAGCGGAACACATCGTGGCGCGGATTCGCGCGGCGACGAGCCTGCCCATCGCGGTGGGCTTCGGCATCTCGAAGCCGGAGCATGTGCGCGAGGTCGGCAAATGGGCGGACGCGGCCGTGGTGGGCAGCGCCCTGGTCAATCTGATCGCTGAAGCGGGGACGTCGCCGGACCTTCCAGGGCGCGTCGAGGAGTATGTGCGGTGGCTGAAGGGCTGACGATCGAGGAATTGCGGGGACGCATCGACGTGATCGATGACCAGCTTGTCCGCCTGCTGAATGTGCGGGTGGCATGCGCGGTGGAGATAGGACGCCTGAAGCAGGGCAAGGGCGTGGCGATCTATCAGCCGGAGCGGGAGAAGCAGGTGCTGGCGCAGGTGCGTCAGTCGGCCACGTCGCTGGCAGGGCCGCTCAATGCGGATGCCGTCGTGCGGATTTTCGAGCGGGTCATGGACGAGGCACGCAGCGCCGAACGGCGTGCGGCCGAAGGCACACAGGAATAGGGGCGAGGCATGGTTGTCGTAATGCAGGAGCGGGCGAGTGAGGCCCAGATCGACGCGGTGATCGCGCGCATCGTGGACCTCGGGATGGATGTACACCGGTCGTCGGGTGCCACCCGGACCGTACTCGGGGTGGTGGGGGCGAACAAGGTGGACCCGGCGCTGATCCAGATTCTGGACGGCGTGAAAGAGGTCGTCCGCATCAGCGAGCCGTACAAGCTGGCGGGGCGCACCTTCAAGCCGAAGGACACAATCATCACCATCGGTGATGTCAGAATTGGCGGCGACGAGGTGATCGTGATGGCGGGGCCCTGCTCCGCCGAGAACCCGGCGCAGGTGGACGCGACGGCCGCGGCCGTCAAGCGGGCCGGCGCCAAGGTACTGCGTGGCGGCGCGTTCAAGCCGCGCAGTTCGCCGTACAGCTTCCAGGGGCACGGCGAAGCCGGGCTGCAGATGCTGCGCGAGGCGGGCGACAAGTACGGCCTCAAGGTGATCTCGGAGGTGATGGACGTCAGCCAGATTGAGCTTATCGGCCGCTACTGCGACATCTACCAGGTAGGCGCGCGCAACATGCAGAACTTCACGCTGCTGCGGGAACTGGGCAAGGTCCGCAAGCCAGTCCTTCTCAAGCGCGGGCTCTCCTCGACAATCGAGGAGTGGCTGATGTCGGCGGAGTACATCCTCTCCGGCGGCAACAGCGATGTCATCCTGTGTGAGCGCGGTATCCGGACCTTCGAGACCGCCACGCGGAACACCTTCGACATCTCGGCGATTCCCGTCGTGAAGAGGTTGAGCCACCTGCCGGTGGTGGCCGACCCGAGCCACGGTGCGGGGCGTCGCGACATGGTGGCGCCGCTGGCGCGTGCGGCAGTGGCTGCCGGCGCTGACGGACTCATCATCGAGGTACACAACGACCCGGATCGGGCGCTGAGCGACGGCGCGCAGTCGATGTATCCCGATCAGTTCGAGCGGCTGCTCTCGGAGTTGCGCATCATCGCTCCGGCGATCGGTCGCAGCATCTGCCTCGAGCCGGCGGCGCAGCGCCGCTAGCGAAGCGAGGCCGGTTGCGGACCGTCGTCCCGCAGCCGGCCTCTCCCTCCGCGATTCCCCTCATGTCATGAGCGATACCCCGACTCCCCGTCACCTGCCGATGCTCCACGCCCGCGATCTCGCGCCCGCGCCGGTGTTCGAGAAGGTGGCCGTGATCGGCCTGGGACTGATCGGCGGATCGATTGCGCTGGCGGCACGAGAGGTCTGGCCGCGCGGCCTGCTCATCGCCGTCGATCGCAAGAACGTGCTGGAGCAGGCGATGGTGCGCCATGCGATCGACGTGGCGGCCGACGACCTCGGTGTGATTGCGGAGGCGGATCTGGTGATCCTGGCGGCGCCCGTCCGCCAGAACATCGCGCTGCTGGCCGAACTGGACGAATACATTCCCGGTGCCGCGGTCGTGACCGACGTGAGCAGCACGAAGCAGGATGTCGTGGAGGCCGCGCGCGCCCTGCCGGCGCGCTTCACGTTCGTGGGCGGGCATCCCCTGGCCGGGGCGGCGCGTGGCGGGTTCGAGCACGCCCGCCCGGACCTCTTCAAGGGCCGGCCCTGGATCTTCACGCCGCACTCGGACGCCTCGGGTGACGCCGTGGACCGGCTCCGGCAGTTCGCCGCGGGACTGGGCGCCGTGCCCAGGTCGATGGAGGCGGCGGCGCATGACAGGCTGGTGGCCTTCCTCAGCCACCTGCCGCAGTTGACCGCGAGTGCGTTGATGGCAGTGGTGGGGGAGGCCGTCGGCGCTGAGGGCCTGGCACTCTCGGGGCGAGGCCTCGTGGATACGACCCGCCTGGCCTCGAGCCCCGCGGACATCTGGCGCGACATCGCGTGGACCAATGCCGCCGATATCCGGCAGGCACTGAATGCACTGATTGCGCGCCTGTCTGCACTGCGCGACGGGCTGGAAGATGGCGGCGTAATCGAAGAGACGTTTGATGAGGCTGCCCGGTGGCGGGACGCCTTGATGAAGGATCGGACCAACTAGGAGTCGTCGATGTCGAGCTATGAACCTGTCGTGATTCTGAGCGCCTGCCGGACGGCCATCGGGTCGTTTGGAGGATCGCTCAAGGACCTGAACGCCGTGGACCTCGGTGCCATCGTCGTGCGCGAGGCCGTGGCGCGGGCCGGCGTGCCGCCTTCCGAGATCGGCGACGTGATTCTCGGGTGCGTACTTCAGGCGGGCTCCGGGATGAATGTGGCCCGGCAGGCGGCCATCAAGGCCGGACTGCCGCAGGAAGTGCCGGGCGAGACGATTAACCGCGTGTGCGGATCGGGTCTGCAGGCCGTCGCGCACGCTGCGGAGGCCACGCATCTGGGCTTCACGGATGTGGTGGTCGCCGGGGGCACCGAGTCGATGACTAACGCCCCCTATCTCCTGAAGGGCGCCCGCTGGGGGTACCGCATGGGCAACGCCGAGGCGGTGGACATGATGGTGGCCGAAGGGCTGACCTGTGCCATCGAGCACTGCCACATGGGCGTCACGGCCGAGGAGGTGGCCTCCCGTTACGGCATCAGCCGGGCCGATCAGGATGCGTTTTCGGAGGAGAGCCAGCGCCGTGCTGTTGCTGCGGTCGAGGGCGGGCTCTTTGCCGGCGAGATTGTGGCCGTCACACTTCCTCAGAAGAAGGGCGACCCCATTGTCTTCACCAGGGACGAGTTCCCGAGAGCCGGGACCACGGCCGAGAAGCTCGGTGCACTGCGGCCCGCATTTGCGAAGGACGGCAGCGTGACGGCCGGCAACGCCTCGGGCATCAACGATGGCGCGGCGGCGCTCGTCGTGGCATCGGCCGCGAAGGCGAGGGCCTTGGGCCGCACGCCGCTGGCGCGCATCCTGTCGTTTGCAACCGTCGGCGTCGAACCGAAGGTGATGGGCATCGGCCCCGTGCCGGCCGTCCGTAAGGCCCTCGAGCGCGCGCAGTTAACCGTCGATCAGATTGACTTGTTCGAGCTGAATGAGGCGTTTGCGTCGCAGTCACTCGCGGTGGCCCGTGAACTCACGCTGGACGCCTCGAAGGTCAACGTGCGGGGTGGCGCCATCGCCCTCGGGCATCCCATCGGCGCCAGCGGTGCCCGCGTCCTGACCACGCTGATCTATGCCCTCAAGGCACAGGGCGGCGGCACGGGTGTCGCCTCGCTGTGCATCGGCGGCGGCATGGGCATCGCGATGGTCATCGAGGTTCCTGCTTCGGCAGGCTGACGGCGGCGATCAGCGCTCTGCCGTGAGGAGGAATCGCTCCACCCGGTCCATCACCACGGGCCACCGGTACTCGCGATCCACGTACGCACGGCCATGCGCGCCAAGCAGGCCGGCCTCATCTGGATGCGTGAGGAGGTAATCGAGGGCCTCGGAGAACTCCAGCGGCGAGCGGTAGGCCAAGCCCCCGCCTGCCCGCGCCACCTGCCCGTCGAGCACTCGGCAATGGCCGTTGACGAGTGCGGGCACGCGGTGATTCCACGCTTCGAGCAGCGCAATGCTCAGGCTCTCGAACGGAGAGGGCACGATGAGCAGCGCCGCGTACGACAGCAGCGCGTCCCTGACCTCTTCGGTGACAAACCCGAGCGTGCGGATGCTGGGGTGTGCCGGGAGCGGGATGGTGGGAGGACCAGCGAAGACGAGCGTCGCCGGTTCTCCGCCTCCGGCCAGGTGCTGCACGAAGAACTCGGCGAGCGTATGCGCGCCCTTGTTCTTGTCCACGCGTCCGAGGCACAGCAGGAAGCGGTCGGGGATGTCCAGGGGGTCGAGGACACTTCTGGCCGGCGCCGGAGCCGGCGGCTCGATTCCGATGCCTGTCACGGCGCTCCGGCCGAGAGGCCGTCCGGCACTGGTTGCCACGAGGGTGCCTTCCTCGGGCGTCATGAAGAGGTAGCCCCCCGGCAGGGCAAAGAAGCTCTCGAGGACGCCCAACTGAATCGCCGGATCTTCCTCGGCTGTGGGCACCAGAATTGCGCGTTCCGCCACAACCGGCAGCCCGAAGTAGGTGGGGTAGTACCGGAAGGTGAAGAACAGGATGCGGTCGTAATCAGTGCCATGCGCGCGAAGGTGGTCGATGAGGCCCGGGACCGCAGGCCCGTTCTCGCGGAACCACGCATCTTCCAACTCACGCGGCGCCCGCGTCGCGCCGAACACCTGGGCGCTCAGGTCCCGAAAACGGCCCGGGTTCCGTTTCCGGGTGACCGGAAAGCGGCGGACGGTCACGCCGCGCTCGCTGGTGACGCCGGCGGGGAGTTCGTTGGCCCACGTCACGTAGTCACTCGCACACGACGTGAGCACGGTGACGTCGTGATGCGCGGAGAGCCGCTCGGCATACTGGCGGCACAGCGTTTCCGACCCGCCGGCGACGCCGGAGCCGTAGCGCTGGACGACGAGGGCGAGCCTCACCGGCCGGCGAGCCGTTCGACCTCGGCCCGCAGCCGGGCATTTTCGATCGCCAGCTCCTGCACACACGCGAAGACCAGTTGGTTCACGCGCTGCTGCCGCTCGAAGTTCTCGCTGGAAAACTCGAAGAGCCAGCGCAACATCGGCAGGAGTAACTTCACTTTCACAAACAGGATGGTCCGGCCCACCGGCCCGCTCCGGTGGGTCTGGAAGTTCAACCCGGTTTCCAGACGCCAGGCGGCAGGGTCGCCCAATACTTCCGTCAGCAGAACGGCGCCCGGGTGCCGCTGAACAACGGCGCGACGGAGCAGAGCCTCGACGGCGTCGAGTACGGCCGGGTCATCGAGGGCATCCGAGGCGCCATGCCGGCGCAGGTCCACGCGGAGCCGTTCGCGGACGCGCCGACGGACCTCGGCGGAGATTCCGGCAGGCGTCTCAGGTTCGGGCGCCATTCAGCGTTCGCTGATTCCGCCCTGCACCTGCAGGTTGGATGACGTGAACCCGACGATCCGGTTCTTCTGCTTCAGGCGGATGACGACTTTATACTGACCGCCGGATCGGAACGTGTGCTCGGCGGAGTAGCGCCGCGTGACCTGGCTCTTCCCGGCCTCGTAGGGTGGGCAGTCGGCTGACGACTCCGAGGTCGTGTCGTCGCCCCACTCCCACTCCACTGCGGGACAGTAGAGTTCCTTGTTGTCGTCTGGCCCTCCGCGAATCTCGACGGCCGCGCGCACGCGCACCGGCGCGGTGGCCATGGAGGGTGTGACCTTGAGTGATAAACTCACTTTCTTGTTCTTGTCGTCGGCCGCGGCATCAGCACTGCCAGGATTCAGCAACAGCAGCGCTGCGAGTGTGCACGCGGAGGCCAGAACGCCAGTGTGAGTCATGGTGAATCTCCCGGAGGGGTTCACCGGATTGTAGCAAGGGAGCAGGGATGCCGAGCGTTCATCAGCCCATCACCGTGCGCGTGACCAGCGAGGCCCCCCAATCCGTGGACGTGGATGCGTGGGTGGTGCCGGTCTTCGAGGGCGATGACCTCGACGGCCTCGCGGCGCTGAACGAGGCGTCGGTCGGGCATCTTGCGGCGGCCAGGGCGCGGGGCGAGTTCACGGGGCGGGCGTTTGAGGTCCTCACCGTGCCGCTGGCGGGCTGGAAGGCCGGATGGCTGGTGGCTGTCGGTGCCGGGCCGCGGACGGAGTACGCGGCGACGGCCGCCCGCCGTGTCACGACCACGGGTGCGCTCGCGGTTCGGGCACGGCGGCTGACCCGGATGGGCGTCCTGTCGCGCCCGCTGCCTGCCGGCGGCGCCGAGCATGTCGTGCAGGCCATCGCCGAGGGTGCCTTTCTGGCGAACTTTGAGGGCGCCTCGCTCAAGACGGCCGACCCGCGCCGCCAGCCCTGGCTCGACGAGCTGGTGATTGTGGCGGCGGAGTCCGCCGGCGTGCGGACGGCCGCGGCCAGGGGCGCGCTGATGGGCGAGGCCACCAATCAGGCCCGGGCGCTTGTGAACGAGCCAGGCAACCTCCTGACCCCGCGGGTCTTCGCCGAGCGGGCGGTCGAGATGGCGCTCACTGCGGGCCTGCCGATTGACGTGCTCGGCGAGCAGGAGATTGCCGCGCTGGGGATGGGGCTGCTGCACGGCGTGGCACGCGGGAGCAAGGAGCCGCCACGCGTGCTGGTGATGCGCCATGACCCGCCGGGTGTCACCGGGGGCCCGGTCCTGGGCCTGGTCGGCAAAGGCATCACGTTCGACTCCGGGGGCATCTCCATCAAGCCCGCCGACCACATGGACAAGATGAAGGGCGACATGGCCGGTGGGGCAGCGGTTGTCGCCGCGATGTGCGCCATCGCTCGGCTCGGAGTGCCGCTCCGCGTGGTGGGCATCGTGCCCGCCACCGAAAACCTCCCGGACGGGGATGCCATGAAGCCAGGCGATGTGCTGACGAGCGCGGCCGGCAAGACCGTCGAGGTACTGAACACCGACGCGGAGGGCCGCCTGATTCTGGGCGACGGCGTCTGGTATGCGCGTCAGCTGGGTGCCACGCATCTGGTGGACGTGGCCACGCTGACCGGCGCCTGCATGATCGCACTGGGCAAGACCACCACCGGCCTCTTTGCCACGCCTCCCGCCTGGAGTGACGAGGTCAGGCTGGCCAGCGAGCGGGCGGGCGAGCGGATGTGGCCGATGCCGCTGTTTGAGGACTATCGCGAACTGTTCCGGAGCGAGATCGCCGACTTTTCGAACACCGGCGGCCGCTACGGCGGCGCGATTACCGCGGCGCTCTTCATCAAGGAATTCGCGGGCGACCTGCCCTGGGCGCATCTCGACATCGCCGGCCCCGCGTGGGCGGAGGAGGCCAAGCCGTATCAGCCGAAGGGCGCCACCGGCGCGGCCGTGCGCACGTTGGTCGAGCTGGCCCTCGCGGCTGGGGCGTGGGCCGGTCACTGACCATGCAGGGCCCTGGCGCGATCGTCGTCGACGTCATCAGACAGCCGCCGGTCACGCCCGAGCTCGGAATGGGGGATGTCGTCCTGGGGGCCGTTGGCCTGACCGGCGCGATCATGATCGGCGCGGTCGTGACGGGCCTGGTCATTGGCATCGCCGTCGTGGGCAGCAAGATCGTTCGCGGACGCCGCTCGGGAGCCGGGCGGATCTAGCAGCCCGTGTGTTGCAACCAATGATGCCCACGGGGTCCGTCCACCTGCGTACCTCACCCCGGCTGGCGATCTACCTGACGGCCCTGCTGGTGGCCGGCGGGCTGGCAGGCACCATACTCAGAAGTCCTCTCCAACTGTCCGACTGCCTCGTGCCGATGCTGCAGATGCTGGATGCGCCGTCGATGTGGGGTGTGTTCGTCGACAAGGCCACGGCGCCGGCGTTCTTCAGACCGCTGTTTTGGGTGCAGGTGAAGGCAGGGGTGGACCTCGCGTCGGGCCACTACTTCCTGGTGTTCAAGGCCTTCCACGTGGCGTTGCTCACCGCCTTGTTGATGCTGTTCGCCAAGGCGTCGCGCGTCAGAGCCTGGACGGACGTGCCGGTGTTCGTGTTCAGCCTGATGGTGCTGATTGGTCTGCACACGTTCGTTGGCATGGTGTGGGAGGCCTTTCCAATCAACCACTACCTGGAGATCGCCGTCGCGACACTTGCCGCAATGGTGCTCGTGGAAAGGTCGCCATCGCTCGGTAACGACGCGTTGGTCATCGGGGTCCTTCTCCTGGGGGCCCTCACGCTGGAGACCGGATTGCTGGTCTCGGTTGTCGTCGTTGGCGCCCGATTGCTCGGCGCTCGCGGAGTCTCCGCCAGGGCGACGTGGGCGGTCGTTGTGATCACGGCTGGGTATCTCGCCTTCCGTTTCCTGTACCTCCAGGCCGGCGTGCCGGGGCTCGAGGAACGGACCGTCGGATTCGGGCTCGGGAAACTCAGCACTGCCGAGGCGGCCGCGCGCTTTGGCGCAGCGCCGATGGTGCTGTACGGATACAACCTCATGGCTTCCGTGTTCTCGGTCTGGCTGTCGGAGCCGAGGGCGGGCGTATTCGAGGCTGTGCGGGCGTGGATGGGCGAGGCGCCATGGCCGGTATCTTTCATCGGAGTGCTGTCATCCCTGCTGGCGTCGGCCTGCGTACTGGCATACGCGTGGCGGCGCCAGAGCGCCTGGAGGGATCGGGTATTCACCGCTGAGGATCGCGTCGTCCTGCTGGCGGTTGTGGTCACGGTCGCCAATGCCGCGATTGCGTTCGCCTACGTCAAGGACGAAGTGATGAGCGCTGCCGGTGTCGCCTATGCGCTCGCGGTTGGGGTTGCCGCCAGGGAGCAGGCCGGTCGCCTTGCGGCCGGCAGTGTCAGCCGCCGACGCGTCGGCGGAGCGCTGCTGTGTGCGGCGGTGGTGCTGTGGTCGGTTCGAGGATTGGGCGTGCACTACCGGATGCTCTATGTGGCCACCACCGTGCGCGCCGAGTGGGCCGACGCGGACCAGTGGCTGAGCCAGCAGGGAGTAACGCTATCCCCGGGGGGGAAGATCATGACGCTGCAGTTGGCCGAGGAATCGGCCGCCATGCCGGTGCTGCACGAGTACTTCCTGCCCAGGTGGGGCAACGCATGGTTTGGCAGTGGGCGATGGCGGTTCAGTCGTGAGAGGGTTTCGAGCGTGGTGGTGCTTCCTGCCGGCGCTGTGCTCGGCGCTGGCGGGAACCTGGCTGGGAATTGCGCCACACGTGGGAGTACCGGTGTGGGGCGCCCCGGAGCCGCTGACACTGACCGAGGCGGTGACGCTGAGGGATGTGGGCGAGGTGCGGCGGCTGCTCAGGACGGGGGCAGATCCGAATGGGGCGTATCGACTGAAGTACGGGCTGCGACGCGATGTGCCGCTGACCGCCACGCCCGTGGAGGCTGCGCTCCTGGAGCGGTACACGCCGATGCTGGAATTGCTGCTGGGGCACGGTGCGACGATTCCGGCGTTAACAGCGCCGTATGCCTGGTGCCTGCTGATGGCGGACGAGCGTTATGCGCTGGCGCGGGAGATCGCCACTCTGCATGGAGACGCTCCCCGAGAAGACTGCTCGTTGGTGGAGTTCAGCCGATAGGCTCGCGTCTACTGCGCCGCGAGGCGCAGGTCGGACTTCAGGCCACGCTGATAGCGCTCGATGCCATGAAAGAGGGCGTCCGCGATCTGCTGACGGTACGCGGGGGTCTTCAGCAGGCGGCTCTCCTCGTCGTTGGTGATGAAGGAGACCTCCGCGAGGATGCTGGGCATCGTCGCCCCGATGAGCACCATGAACGGCGCCTGTTTCACACCCAGATCCCGCGTGCTGCGGTTGGTCCGTCGCAACCGGTTCACGAGCGAGGCCTGCACGAGCGCCGCGAAGTCACGCGATTCGTCGATCTTGTTGTTGAGCGCGATGGCCTTCACGATGTCCGGCAGCGCGTGCATGGTGCGCGCCGCGCCGACGTTCTCACGGGCGGCGATGCGCTCGGCCTCCGGATTGGGGGCAAAGTTCAGATAGTAGGTTTCCAGCCCGCGCGCCTTCGGGTTCTCGCTGGCATTGGCGTGGATGGAGAGGAAGAGATCCGCACCCTCGCGATTGGCGATGGCCGTCCGTTCCTCCAATGGAACATAGCTGTTGGACCGGCGGGTGAGCACCACCTCCACTCCCGGCTGCCGTGTGAGGAGTGTTTCGAGCCGCTGGGCGATATCGAGGACGATGTCAGCCTCATTGAGTCCTTTGACCTTGGCTCCGGGGTCGTGCCCGCCGTGGCCAGGGTCAATGACCACCCGCGAGACGCCGAGCCCCAGTTGACGGGAGAGCGAGTAGCCCCCGGCCGCGTTCATCGTGGGCACCGCGGGAGGTGACACCGGCCGATCGCCCCGCCTTGCTGTAGCGGCGGCCGGGGCGGCCATGCGCGTGCTGTTGGCCACAGCAACGGCGATGGTCCGGGCCGGCAGCAGGTCCGGCAGCCACGAGGCACCGGGTGTCGGTCGAGGCCCCGCGGCTCCGCTGGTGAGGTCGCGTGACGGATCCGCGGGGCGCGAGGGGATCGCAGCAGGGGCGGCGGCGACTCGAGGCGCGGCGGCGACGCGAGGGGCACTGGGCCGGCGAGCCGGACGCTCAGGCGCCGGCGCCGGGCTGGCGCCTGCCACTGAGGCACGCTCCACGTCAATGACGAGCCGGAAGGGACCGTAGAGCGGGTACACGCTGTACCGGGCCGCGCCATCGAGGTCGAGCACGACGCGGGTCACGCCCTGTGTGGGGCGTCCCACCCGCACGTGACGGACGGCATCCCCGTCGAAGGTCATCGAGCGGTCCTTCAACGTGGCGGTGGCGGCCGTGTTGGGGAAGTCGAGGAACACGCGGGGTGGACCATCGAGACGCTCTTCCCGAAAGGTGGTTTCGCGGTCCAGTTCGATGGTGACCCGCACCGCGCCAGGAATGGCCTCGCGGCGGATCGCGGTCAACTGCGCCGTGCCCTGCCACGCAGGCTGCGCCGCCGCGGTGTCGGCCCACGCCAGCATTGCCGCCGTCAGCAGAACAGTCGCGTGCCGGCTAGCGGAGTTGCGCATCCACCTCCTCGAAGTACCCCGGGCCTACCAGGACCTCACGCGCCTTGCCGCCAGCCCCGGCCGACACGAGGCCCTCGGCCTCCATCATGTCCACCAGCCTGGCCGCGCGGCTGAAGCCGATGCGGAGCTTGCGCTGCAGGTAGGAGATCGACGCCTGACGGCTGTCAACCACGATGCGCGCCGCCTCGTCGTAGAGGTCGTCCTTCTCGAACTCGATACCGCCCGGGCCCGCCTTCTCGTCCTCCGCGGTGATGGAGTCGTTGAAGACCGGCGTGCCCTGCTTGCGGAGGAAGCTGGCGAGCCGCGCGCTCTCCTGCTCGGAAATGTACGGGCCGTGCAGCCGGATGGCTCTCGATGAGGCCGGCGGCATGAAGAGCATGTCGCCCTTGCCGAGGAGCTGCTCGGCGCCGTTGGCGTCGAGAATCGTCCGTGAGTCGATCTTCGAGGACACCCGGAACGAAATGCGCGACGGGAGATTCGCCTTGATCAGGCCGGTGATGACATCGACCGACGGCCGCTGCGTGGCGAGGATCAGGTGGATGCCGACGGCGCGGGCCATCTGGGCAAGCCGGCAGATCGATTCCTCGACCTCGTTGCTGGCCACCATCATCAGGTCCGCCAGCTCGTCGATGACGACGACGATGAAGGGCAACGTACGCGGGGCATCCGGGCCGACGGGTGCGTCCGGGTCGTCACGGAGCGTCCGGATGTTGCGGTTGTACTGGTCGATATTGCGCACGCCCTCGGCGGCCAGCGTCTTGTAGCGCTCCTCCATCTCGCGTACAGCCCAGCGGAGTGCGTTGGCGGCCTTCTTCGGGTCCACGACGACCGGGGTCAGCAGGTGGGGAATCTCCTCATACATGCCGAGCTCGAGGCGCTTCGGGTCGATCATGATGAGCCGCAGATCGTCCGGCGTGGCGCGATAGAGGAGGCTCGTCAGCATGGCGTTGAGGCCGACCGACTTGCCGGTGCCGGTGGAGCCGGCGATGAGCAGGTGCGGCATCTTCGCCAGGTCCGTCACGTAGGGTTCGCCATGGATCGTCTTGCCGAGCACAAGCGTCAGCCTGGACTCGGCGCGCACGTAGGCGTCTGACTCGAGGAGCTCGCGCAGCGAAATCGCCTGGCGATTCGGGTTCGGGATCTGGACGCCGACTGTGGCCTTGCCGGGGAGCCGATCGATCAGGACGGACTCGGCCTCCATCGCGAGGCAGAGGTCGTCGGACAGGCTGGTGACCCTCGCGTACTTCACGCCGGCTTCCGGCTTGAACTCGTAGGTCGTGACGACGGGGCCGGGGTGAATCTTGACGACCTGCCCCTCCACCGCAAACTCGCGGCACTTCTCCTCGAGCTGCATCCCGAGTTCACGCAACAGGCGTTCGTCCACGGCCTGCTCCGGCTTCGGCGCATCGAGCAGCGTAATCGGGGGCAGGGTGAAGGCGCCCTGCTTGCGTGGCTGCGCCCGTGAGGCGTCGGGCACCGGAATCGGGAGCGAGGCCTGTCGCTTCACGACGGAAGGTGCCGCGCGCACGCCCAGCGACGCAGATGGGTGCGGCACGACTTTCCCCGGCGGGTCCACCTCCACCTCCTGGGCCACCCCTGCGCCTGGGCGCCGTCTCCCCTTCTCGGGCAAGCTGGCGGCCGCGGCTGCGGCGGCCTGCCGCGCCTGGTCACGGTTCTTGGCACGCTGCTCCCACCAGATTCGGAGCCGGCCCATGCCAATCGACGACGCCGTGCGTCCGTGCTCGGAGGCCTCCGAGAAGAGGCGGCCGAGCGAGACCTGTGTCGAGAGCACCACCGCGAGGAGAATGAGCGTCACGAACACGAGAACGGCCCCGGTGCCGTTCATGTACTCGGCCATGCCGTCGGCCATCCAGGAACCAAGTGACCCGCCGGCGTGAAAGGTTTTTCCGGCCTGCTCCGTACTGCCGAAGGCGAGACTGAGCAGGCCGCTCATGGCCGAGACGAGCATGGTGACGCCGATCGCCTTGGTGTAGATCGCGTCGACCGTGAGGCACCAGAAGAAGTTCCAGCCCGCGATCCCGATGCACAGCGGGAGGATGACGGCTGCGTAGCCGAGTGCCTGAAACGACAGTTCGGAGGCAAACGCTCCCACGCGCCCGATGAAGTTCACCGGCGGCCGGCTCGTGTCGGTCGTGAAAAACCAGACCGGGTCCGACGCATCATGACTGACCAGCGCAATGAGCCAGATCAGGGCGGCCATGAAGAGCGCCACCCCGAGAATTTCGCTGACCCGGCGCGACAGGGCAGATTGGGTTCGAGCCATCTATATCTCCAGCAGGACCGGCAGCACCATCGGCCGGCGCCCCGTTCGTTTCTTGAAATACCGGCGTAGCTCGCTTCGGACGACTTCGTTCATCACGCCTTGATCCGCGCGTTCCTCGATGTTCGTACGGGCGATGGCCTCGGCCAGGGCCGCGCCGGCGTCGGCGAGGAGCGACGCGTCCTCGCCTGGCGAGAGCACCATGCCACGGGAGAGCAGTTCCGGGGGATTCATCAACTGGCCGGTCTGACGGTTCAGCGCCACGACGGCCACCACCACGCCGTCGCCCCCGAGGTGCCGGCGGTCCCGGAGAACTTCGTCGTTGACCTCGCCTACACGCGTGATGTCGATGAGGACGCGGCCGACCGGCGCCCGGCCCGCGATCCGCCCGCTGGTTGCCGTGAAGTGGAGTACGTCACCGTTCTCCGCCAGGATGACGTCGCTCCGGCCCGCGCCGCCGGCCAGCACCTGAGCGGCGATCTCCGCATGGCGGCTCAGTTGCCGGTACTCCCCATGCACGGGGATGAAGTAACGCGGACGCACCAGAGAGAGCAGGAGCTTCAGCTCCTCCTCACTGCCGTGTCCGGAGACGTGCACGTGTTTGGATGCCTCGGTGACGATCGAGGCGCCGCGCCGGGCGAGGTGGTTGACGACGCGGCCGATCGCCTTCTCGTTGCCGGGGATCGCGCGGGCGGAGAAGACGACGGTGTCGTCCGGCCCGATGGAGACGAACCGGTGGTCGGCCACGGCGATGCGCGACAGGGCCGCCCGGGGTTCCCCCTGGGACCCGGTGGCGAGGCAGAGCACATCTTCCGGCAGGAAACTGGAGAGCTCCGCGTCGCGGATCTGGAGACCGGGCGGGATCCGCAGGCGTCCAAGGCGCTGAGCGATCTCGCTGTTCTTCTCCATGCTGCGGCCGACAAAGGCGACCTTGCGCTCGAACTGCGCCGCCAGGTCCACCAGAATCTGCATGCGGTGCAGGCTGGATGAAAAGAGCGCGACGACGAGCTTGCCCCGCACCGTCGTGAACAGTTCCTCGAAGGCGTCGATAACCTCGCGCTCCGATCCGGTGAAGCCACGGCGGTCCACGTTGGTGCTGTCGCCGAACATCGCCAGCACGCCGCGCGAGCCAAGTTCCGCAAACCGCTGCAGGTCGCAGGCCTCGCCATCGAGTGGCGTCTGGTCGACTTTGAAGTCCCCGGTATGGATGAGCGTACCGAGCGGCGTGTGAATGGCGAGCGCCACGCAGTCGGGCATGCTGTGCGTCACGCGCAGGAACTCGATCGAGAACGGGCCGACGGTCACGACGTCACGCGGGTGAACGGGCGTGAGCCTGGCCGCGTCATCCGACAGCCCGTGCTCGTCGAGCTTGGGCTCAAGAAGGGCGAGGGTCAGGGGCGTGCCGTAGACAGGGCCGTGGATGAGCGGCAGCACGTAGGGGACGCCGCCGATGTGGTCCTCGTGGCCGTGGGTCAGGATCAGCGCCTTGACCTGACCCTGCCGCTCGCGCAACCAGGTGAGGTCCGGCACGATCAGATCGACGCCCGGCTGGTCAGGGTCGGGGAACATCACGCCGGAGTCGATGACGATGGTCGTGTCCGCGTAGGACACCGCCATCATGTTCATGCCGAACTCGCCGACGCCGCCAAGGGCCACGACCTCGATCGTGTCCGGCGGTGCGGCGTGTGAGAGCGGTTCTGTCATGGTTCCAGCATGTCGACCCGTCATCAGGCCACGCGGGCGAGTCCGGGCGGACTCCTCCCTGTAGAGGGATGACACGATCAGGCGGCTGGGTACGCCTGGTGGACCCGGGTATCCGCCTGGGGGGTAGCGGACACCTGCAAGGCCCGAAACTCTGGCGGGCTCAATGACTTCCGGGGAAATATACCACGGGCTGCTAAGCCTGATCCGGCATTCCAGCGACCAGTGTGACCAGCTCGTGCACCGTCAAAGTCTGGGGCCGGCGGTCGGGTGCAACCCCGGCCCGGGCCAGCGCCGCGGCGACCTCTGCCGTCCCGAGGCCGGTCGCATGCCTCAGCGCATTCAGGATGGTCTTGCGGCGCTGGGTGAAGGCACCCCGCACGATCCGTTCGAACCGGGCGGCCTCGACGGGTTCAGCCGGTGGCCGGAAGGCCATCCGCACCACGGCGGAATGGACCTTCGGCGGCGGCCGGAAGGCACCCGGGGGCAATGCCAGCTTGAGGGTGACATCGGCGGTCAGCGCGGCCTGAACGGCGAGTACGCCGTATTCGGCACCACCTGGCGTGGCCGCGAGGCGCTCGGCGACCTCGCGCTGGAGCATCAGCGTGGCGTCCGCGATCAGACGTCCCTCGTCATGGGCCGCCAGCAGGCGGAAGAGGATCGGCGACGAGATGTTGTAGGGGAGGTTGCCGACGACCCGAACGGGGCGGGGCAGCGTTGCACAGAGCGCAGCGAGATCCATCTTCAGGAAGTCGCCCCGCACGAGCGTGACGTGGGGCGGCAGCCGGGGCTCGAGGGCATCGGCCAGGTCCCGATCGATTTCCACGGCCACCAGGCGGCTGACGCGTGGAGCAAGGGCCAGCGTGAGGGCCCCGCCGCCGGGGCCGATTTCAAGCATGGTGCCGTCGGTCCCTGGGGCAATCACGTCCACGACCTTGCGCACCCACGCCGGTTCGAGAAAATGCTGGCCGAAACGTTTCCGGAGCCTCATGCCGGGTCCTCGCCCGCACCATCGTCGTGCGCTCGCCAGTACTGCTCCTCGATCTCCTCGATCTCTTCCTCGCTCAGGCCGAAGTAGTGGCCGATTTCGTGGAGGAGGGTCTCCGCGACGATGACCCGCACCTCCTCGGCATCCCCGGCATCCTCGGCGTCCTCCTCGATGGGCCGTTGATAGAGGGTGATCCGGTCAGGCAGCCGGTTGCCGTCGCCCCACGTGCGCTCGGTGAGCGGAGTTCCGCTGTAGAGGCCGTAGAGCGAGTCGGGCGGCGTGATGCCCATCTCGGCGAGCACGGCAGCAGACGGTTCGTCCTCGACGATCAGCGCGAGGTTGCGCATGGCGCGGCGGAAGCGGAGGGGGATGAGCCCCACCGCCTCACCGGCGAGGCGTTCGAACTCTGGGCGTGTCATGGCGAGCTGCCTGCGATCCGAGGCCGCGGTAGTAGGCACACTGGTCCTGCACGGCACAGCGGTCGCACAGCGGCGCCGGCCGGCAGATCCGACGGCCGTGCAGAATCTGGACGTCGGACGCCAGCACCCACATCGCGGGGGGCAACCGCGCGCAGAGCGCCTCCTCGACGCGTTCCGGATCCTCGCTCGTCGCCAGCCCGATGCGGTTGGCGACGCGGAGCACGTGACGGTCCACCGGAAGACCCGGCACACCGAGCGCGTGGCCGAGTACGACGTTCGCGGTCTTGCGCCCCACACCGGGCAGCGCCGTCAGGGCCTCCATGCTGGCCGGCACCTCGCCCCGATGACACTCGACGAGCAGCTGCGCCATGCCGATGAGAGACCTGGCCTTCTGGCGGAAGAAGCCCGTCGCGTGGATCAGCGGCTCGAGGTCGGCGGTGTCCGCGGCGGCGAGGCTCCGGGCGTCCGGGTACCGCACGAAGAGCGGGGGGGTCACGAGGTTCACGCGGGCATCCGTGGACTGCGCCGAGAGCATGGTCGCGACCAGCAGCTCGAAGGGCGTCCGGTAGTGAAGCTCGGTGTCGGCGTTCGGATGCTGTCGGGCGAGCGCGTCGATGACGGCCCGGGCGTCAGGGCTGGAAGCTGGCGTCAGTGGACGGGACCTTGCCGCACGGTGGACTGGGGAGCCTCCGAGAACACGCGCATGTGTTCCTGCAGGGCCGTGATAAGGCTCGGCACGAACTGCACCGGCACCGCAATGCGCGCGCGAACCGGCGCCTTGACGACATGGTCGTTCTCGGCGCTGCGGACGGCGGCCTCCGACAGCGGCATGACCTCGCAGAACGTCAGCGTGAAGTCGAACGGGGTGTGCCCGATTGAGCAGAAGTTGGCGTAGACGCGTGGTTCGCCTGGCTGCTCGTCGGGCACAATCGTGAAGTTGATCGCGGTAGGTTCGGTGGGTTCAGCCATGCTAATACTTTCTCATGATGCCCACGACCACGCCCTGGACCTGCACCTGGTCGGCCGCGACGTAGATGGGTTCCATCGTGGGATTGGCGGGCTGCAGCCGGATGCGATCGCGTTCCCGGTACAGCTTCTTGAGTGTGACATCGGAACCGCCGATGAGCGCCACGACGGTTTCCCCATCGGCGGCCGTCCGGCGGTCCTCGATTATGACGAAGTCGCCGTCGCAGATCTGTTCGTCAATCATCGAGTTGCCCCGCACGCGGAGTACGTAGCTGTCGCGCTTGCCCGCGAGCGCCTCGGGCACGGCGATGGTTTCCTGGGAGGACACGGCCTCGATGGGACTGCCGGCCGCTACGTAGCCGAGCATCGGCAGTTCGACCGCGCGGACCTGCGTGCGGGCCTCGATGACCTCCACGGACCGGCTGCGGTTCCAGGCGCGTCGGATGAAGCCCTTTTCCTGGAGGTTGGTCAGGTGCTTGTGTACCGTGGCCAGGGACGACAGGTTGAATCGGCGGCCGATTTCCTCAAGGCTTGGGGCGTACCCATGCTGCTGGATGAAGTCGTTGAGGTAGTCGAGGATCTCGCGTTGGCGCTTGGTCAGTGGCTGCATGGGGCCCTCCGGCGGAACGGCTGGACTGTACGCGAATAAAGAGCGAAGATCAACCGGTTCCGGCCAAGGATGCCTAATCCCTTCTTCCTCCTCCCGCTGAGAGCGGCCGGCTCCGCCACCGTGGATGTGGCCGGCCTCGGCGAGTGCAGCGTCGACACCACGGTCCAGGTGGACGGCTTCCCACGGCCCGACAGCAAGGTGGCTGCCGCGTCCATCGTTGAACGCCCCGGTGGGCAAGTGGCGACGGCCGTCCGTGCCCTCGCCCGGCTGGGCTGGTCGGCCCGATACGCCGGAAGCGTTGGTGACGACGCGGGGGGCGCATTGCTCATGGAGGCGCTGCGATTGGACGGCGTGAACTGTGACGCCTGCCGCGTCGTGCCGGGCGTGAGCACCAGACGGGCGGTCGTCCTGGTGGACGCAGTAGCCGGCACGCGGACCGTGCTGGAGTTCCGGGACCCCCGGCTGAATCGTCCGGCCGACGTCATTCCCGCCGTGGTCGCCGGCGCCCGCGTGCTCCTCGTGGATGGCACGGACATGGACGCCGCCGTGCGCGCGGCCCGATTGGCCAGGGCGGAAGGGACGCGCGTGGTGGTGGACATCGATGAGGGCGTGGCCGGGCCCGAACCGCTCCTGGCCGAAGCCGATGTCGTGATCATCTCGCAGCGATGTGCCGAAGCGGCCGGCGGAGCATCGGGTGCCGCAGGCGGCGCACGGGTCGTCGCCGCGCGACACCCGCTGGCCGCGGTGGTGTGCGTCACGCTGGGGGAGGCCGGATGCCTCGCGCGGTGCGGGGAAGACGAGGTGCATAGCCCGGGGTTCCGGGTTCCCTGCGTAGACACGACCGGCGCCGGCGACGTATTCCGTGCGGGGTTCATCGCGGCGTGGTTGCGTGCCCCGGAGGGTCGTGCGCTCCGCGACCTGCTCCGCTACGCCAACGCCGCAGCCGCGCTCAATTGCCGCGCTGTGGGCGCCCAGGGGGGCCTGCCGACCCACGCCGACGTACAGGGGTTGCTAGACTCAGGGGCAGGACGTGAAGCATGAGGCACTCACTGCAGCTCTCTGGCGTGATCGCGGTCGTCGTGGCCGTCTCGCTCGTCCATGCCGGCGCCGCACCCGTCGCCGCCCCGCGGGTGTCGAAGGAACTGGCCGCGAGTTGCGCTCGGAAGATCGAGGTCATTGCAAAGGCGCCAGCCTCCGGGCAACCACCGCGCCGCACGACGCTCTCCGAGGGCGAACTGAATTCCTGGATGACGATCACGGCAGTGGATCGGATTCCGGTGGGCGTCACCGATCCGGCGGTCACGCTGCTGGACGAGGGCCGTCTCTCGGGCCGTGCCGTGGTGGACCTCGACCTGATGGGACGCAGGAGGGGAGGCGGCGGACTGCTGGATCCCTGGAGCTACCTCGGCGGCCGCGTGCCGGTCGTGGCGACGGGGAAGCTGCTGACAGGTGCCGGCGTTGGCCGCTTCGTGCTCGAGTCCGCACAGATCGGTGGCATCACCGTGCCGAAGAGGCTCCTCCAGGAGATGCTCAGCTTCTACGCCAAGTCCCCGACGCGGCCCCGTGGCATCAACATGGACGAACCGTTTCCGTTGCCCGTCGGCATCGAGACCCTCGAGGTCCGTACGGGACAGGCCGTCGTCGTGCAATGAGCGGACGCGGAGACGAGGCCGACCCGCTCGCGCTCCGGCTGCAGTATCTGAAGGGCGTCGGCCCACGAAAGGCCGCCGACTTCGCCAAGGCCGGCCTGCACACCGTCGAGGATCTGCTGTATCGTCTGCCGTTCCGCTACGAAGACCGCACGCGGATGCGCCCGGTGCGAACGCTCCGGGCAGGTGAGCGCGTGGCCGTGACCGGCACGATCACCTCGGCGCATTTGACCCGCACCCGCCGTCGCGGCTTCACCATCTTTCACGCCGTCCTGAGCGATGCCAGCGGTGCGATCCGCTGCACATGGATGAATCAGGCGTTCCTGGCGGATGTGCTCGTGCCCCCCATGCCGGTGGTGATCTTCGGCGACGTGAAGCTCGACTCCACCGGCCTGCACTTCCTCAACGCCGAGTACGAGCCCCTGGAGCCCGAGGGCGCCGAGGGGACGTCCGGACTCCGGATCGGCCGCATCGTCCCGTTCTACGAGCGGACGGGGCTCGTGACGCCAAACATGCAGCGGCGCCTCGTACGCGAGGCGCTCGACCGGCTGCCAGAGGCACTGACTGACCGCATCCCCATCGACGTCACAGCGAGGCTGGATCTGCCGTCAAGACGCGAGGCGTTCGAGCACGCGCATTTTCCGCCGAACGACACGGACGTGGACGCGCTGAACGCCTGCCGGACCCGCGCGCAGCGGCGCCTGATCTTTGACGAGTTCTTCCTGTTTCAGGCGGGGCACGCCTGGCGGCGGCACGCGGCGGCCGCGGAGCGCAAGTCGCGCGTGCCTGTCATCACCGACGCCATTCGTGCCTCGGCGGCACAGGTGCTGCCGTTCAAACTCACACCGGGTCAGCGCACCTCGCTCAAGGAGATCGTGGACGACATGTGCCGGGTCGAGCCCATGCACCGGCTGCTGCAGGGCGATGTCGGATCCGGAAAGACGATTGTGGCCCTCATCGCTGCCGTTGTGGCCATGGAGAACGGCCTGCAGGTGGCCTTCATGGCGCCGACCGAGATCCTGGCCGCGCAGCACTACGGGACCATTGCCCGGCTGCTGGCACACTCACGCTTCCGGGTGGCACTGCTCACAGGCAGCACGTCCGCCCTGGATCGGCGGACACTCCATGCGGGCCTCGAACGGGGCACCACGCACCTGGTCGTCGGCACACACGCGCTGGTGCAGGACGCGGTGGCGTTCCGGGAGCTCGGGCTCGTGGTGATTGACGAGCAGCACCGCTTCGGCGTGACCCAGCGCGCCACGCTGCGCAGCAAGGGGTTCCGGCCGGACGTGCTGCTGATGACCGCCACGCCCATTCCCCGCACGCTCGCGCTCACCGACTATGCGGAGCTTGAGGTCTCGAAGATTCCGGACCGTCCACCGGGGCGGACGCCTATTGTGACGCTGGTGCGACCTGAGTCGCGCCGCGACGAGGTGTATGCGCTGGTGCACGGGCAGGTCGCCGAAGGGCGGCAGGCCTACGTCGTGTATCCCCTCGTGGCGGAGTCCGAGAAGTCCGACCTCAAGTCGGCCACGGAAATGGCGGAGCAGTTGCAGACGGTCGTGTTCCCGGCCTTCTCGGTGGGGCTGCTGCATGGCCGGATGAAGCCCGATGAGAAGGCGCGCGTGATGCAGGCGTTCGTCTCGGGCCGGACGCACGTGCTGGTGTCGACGACCGTCATCGAGGTCGGAGTGGATGTAGCCAACGCCACGGTGATGGTGGTCGAACACGCGGAGCGCTTCGGCCTCTCGCAGCTCCATCAGCTTCGGGGCCGGGTCGGCCGGGGACTGCACGCCTCGACGTGCGTGTTGCTGTACCAGTCGCCGTGGACCGATGACGCGCGACAGCGCCTGACGGCGATGGCGGAGACCGACGACGGATTCGTGATTGCCGAGCGAGACCTGGAGCTGCGGGGGCCCGGCGACTTCTTCGGCACGCGGCAGTCTGGGCTGCCGGCGCTCAGGACCGGAGACCTCGTCCGCGACCGGGACCTGATGGAGGAGGCCCACCTGGAGGCGCGCCGGCTGATGGAGAGGGGCACGCTGCCGGAGGGACTCCTGGCTTACGTGCGGGACGTGTGGCCGGCCCGGTTCGGGTTCATCGAGGTCGGCTGACGGACATGCGCGTCATCGCGGGGGGGTGGAAGGGGAGGAGGCTCCGGACGCCGTCGTGGGAGGGCGTGAGGCCCACCTCGGACAAGCTCCGGGAAACGCTCTTCAACGTGGTGGCGGGCCGGGTGCCGGGCGCCCGGGTGCTCGACGGCTACGCCGGCACCGGGGCAGTCGGCATCGAGGCCCTGAGCCGCGGCGCCGCCCACGTCACGTTTGTGGAGCGCGACCCGCGGGCCATTCGGCTGATCGAGGACAATCTGGCTCTGTGCCGGGCCAATGAGGAGTCGCCGCGCCGGTATACTGTCCGAAGAGCTGACGTGACCGGCCGTCTGGCCATGGCTCCGGAGGCCCTTACCCTCGTGTTTCTCGACCCGCCCTACGCCGACACAGATCTGACCGACGCGCTCCTGCGGGTGCGACCGGCCATGGCCCCGGACGGTCTGCTGGTGCTCGAACATGCGGCCCGCACGCCCGTGACGGCACCGGCAGGGTGGCAGGTGACGCGCACGCTGGCGTCAGGCGACAGCATGCTGACGTTCTTTCACCCTCTGGACATCCCATGACTCAGTCTGGACCGCCGCCGGGACGCCTCGCCGTCTATCCCGGCTCGTTCGACCCGCTCACCAACGGGCACGTGGACATCATCCTGCGTGGGGCCCGGCTGTTCGAGCGCATCCTCGTGGCAGTCCTCGTCAATGCCGACAAGCAGCCGCTCTTCGCCGCGGACGAGCGGGTGGCGATGGTGCAGGAGGTCTTCAAGGAGTATCCCAACGTCGAGGTCGAGACCTTCGACGGCCTGCTCGTGGAGTACGCCCGCCAGAAGCGGGCGAACGTACTCGTGCGGGGCCTGAGGGCGGTGTCCGACTTCGAGTACGAATTCCAGATGGCCCTCATGAACCGTCACCTCGAGCCGGAGCTCGAGACCGTATTCATGATGCCGGCCGAGCAGTACACTTATCTGAGTTCCCGCCTGATCAAGGAAGTGGTCAGCCTGGGTGGCGATGTCCACGGACTCGTGCCGCCGCTGGTCGAGGCGCGTCTGCAGGACCGGGGCCGGCGGTAGACCGGCGGAGCAGGGAGGATGGTCGTGGGTGTGATCGCGGATCGGCTGAGCGCTATCTCGGAATCGCCGACCCTGAAAGTGGGCGCCAACGCCGAGCGAATGCGGCGAGCGGGAATCGATGTCATTGACCTCGGTGCCGGCGAGCCGGATTTCAACACGCCGGAGCACGCGAAGGCGGCGGCCGTGCGGGCCATCGAGGAGAACTTCACCCGCTACACGGCGGCCAGCGGCGTCATCGAGCTGCGCGAGGCCATCTGCGCCCGCTACAGATCCGACTACGGCATCGAGTTCAAGACGAACGAAGTGTCCGTGGCCGCCGGGGGCAAGCAGGCCCTCTTCAATGTGGCGCTGGCGCTGTATAACCCGGGCGACGAGGTCATCACGCACGCGCCGTACTGGCCGACGATCGTGGAGCAGGTCAAAATGACCGGCGCGACGCCCGTCATCGCACGAACCAGCTCCGATGACGGCTTCGCCGTGCACGCCGATGCCATCCTTGAACGGATCACGCCCCGGACCAAGGCGATCATCATCAATTCGCCGGGCAACCCTACCGGGGCCCTGATCTCGGAGTCGGAACTCGCGCGAATCGCGGACGTGGCCGGTCCGAAGGGTATCTGGATCGTGATCGACCTGTGCTACGAACAGCTCATTTACGACACGGACCCGCACAATCTGCCGAAGGTGCTCTTCGACCGCATGCGCGAGCGCACGATCCTGTGCGGGTCGGCGTCGAAGGCGTATGCCATGACGGGCTGGCGCTGCGGCTGGACGATCGCCCCGGCCGAGGTCATCGCCGCGTGCAACACGATCCTCAGCCACGCGACGTCGAACATCGCATCGATCACGCAGAAGGCGGCGATTGCCGCCCTGGTCGGCCCGCAGGACGATGTAACGCGAATGCTGGACGAGTACCGGGTGCGGCGCGACAACATGCACGCGTGGCTGACCGCACATCCCGCGATCACGTGCGTGAAGCCGCGCGGGGCGTTCTATCTGTTCCCCGACCTGACGCGGTTGCTGTCGCCGGAGATGCCGACGACGGGCGTCTTCGCCGATCGGTTGCTCGAGGAGGCGCATGTGGCGCTGACACCCGGGGAGGCCTTCGACGCGCCTGGGTACGTCCGGATCTCCTACGCCACCTCGATGAAGAACCTCGAGGAAGCCTCGAAGCGGCTACTGGCCTTCGCCGACAGGGTTCGCCCGTCCGGCGGGGCGCGCTAGTCCCCCTCTCGTGCTCGACCCCTCCGTCACCCGGGGGCTGACAGACGCCGTCGGGGCAGCGCATGTCCGGACGGACCCGGACACGCTGGCCCGGTGCTCGGCCGACGCCCTCGGCATCGCGCGCGCGCCGGACGTCGTCGTCGCGCCGGGCACCACAGCAGAAGTGGCGGCGGTCGTCCGCGTATGCGCAGCAGCCGGCGTGCCCATGGTGGTGCGGGGTGCGGGAACCGGCTATACCGGCGGCGCGGTGCCTGTCGCGGCCGGCGTCGTGATTCTGATGGAGCGGTTCACCCGCATCCTCGAGATCGATCCGGTGAACCTGGTGGCCGTTGTCGAGCCGCAGGTCATCACCAGGGACCTGCAGCGCGCGGTGGAGGCCCTGGGGCTCTTCTATCCGCCAGACCCGGCCAGCCTCGATCGATCATCGATTGGCGGGAACGTGGCGGAGTGCGCCGGCGGACCGCGCGCCTTCAAATACGGCACGACGAAGCGGTACGTCCTCGGCCTCGAAGCGGTCCTGCCGACCGGCGAGGTGATTCACACAGGGTCGAAGGCCGTGAAGAACGTCGTCGGGTATGACCTGACGCAGTTGCTCGTGGGGTCGGAAGGAACGCTGGCAATCATCACAGAGGTAACGCTCCGCCTGGTGCCGAAGCCGTCCGCCCGGGCGGTGCTGGTCGCCAGCTTCGCCGGCGTGAGGGCGGCGGTCGCCGCCGTGACCGCGCTCGTCGCCTTGCGGGTCGTCCCCGCCGCGATCGAACTCGTGGATGACGCCTCGCTGGCGGCGCTCCGGGCGTACCGGCCCTCGGAGCTGGTGCCACCGGATGCCGGCGCACTGCTCATTGCGGAGGTTGACGGGACAGAGGCCTCCGTGGCGGCGGAGGCCGCGCACGTGGAGGCCGCGTGCCGCGGCGAGGGTGCCACCAGCGTGACCCGAGCGGCCTCCGAGGCGGATGCGGACGCCATCTGGGCGCTGCGGCGGGAGCTCTCGTATGCCCTCAGGGCGACGGGGCTGACCAAGATCAATCACGACGTGGTCGTGCCGAGGGGCCGTGTGCCGGACCTCATGGAGACCGTGGCCCTGCTACGTGAGGAACTGGCCCTGGCCATCGCCTGCTTCGGTCACGCGGGCGACGGCAACATCCACGTGAACGTGATGGTGCCCGCCGGCGACACCGACGCGCGCGCTCGGGCCGCGCAGGCGGAGCAGCGCCTGTTCGAGCGGGTGGTCGAGCTGGAGGGCTCCATCAGCGGGGAGCATGGCATCGGCTTCACGAAGGCGCGGTACCTGCCGCTCGAACTGGGAGACGCGCAGGTTGCGCTGATGCGGCGGGTCAAGGCGGCCTTCGATCCGAAGGGGCTCTTGAACCCCGGCAAGATCTTTCCGGAATCACACCTCGCCCACTGAGGCGTGGAGGAGCACTGATGGCCACGATCAAGCTTCGGCAGAACGGTCCCTATCTCGTTGAAGGGGACGACATCACGGTCGTGGACTGGAACGGAGCGGCCTATCCGGTGGAGCGGCGGCCCATCGCACTGTGCCGGTGCGGCGCGTCGGCCAAGCGGCCGTTCTGCGACGGCAGCCACAACACGATCGGCTTCTCGGCGGGGGAGACGGCCGCGATCAGGGAATGAAGGTGAACTTCGCGAGACCGGAGACGGCGCTCGACCAGGGGATCGAACTGTTCCGGGGCTGCGTCCGTGCGCTCACGCGGATGTAGTACTCGCGGTTGGCTTCAAGCCGCGACGTGTCGAAGAGGGGCAGCCGCTGGAGCGAGGTAAGCCAGTTCCGGATCCCGGCCTCGTCATCCAGCACACGCGTGTCGTCCGAGCGCCCGTCGACGGCGCGGGCCACGGAGGCCTTGCGCGTGAGGTTGTCGTACTGGACACTGCTGCTCACGACGGTCTCGGCAATGGTGCGATCCACCCAGAAGGGCACTTCCAGGCGCAACTCAACGGTGTAGGTAATCGTCGTGCGCAGCCCGCTCGCGATCGCCGCGCGCACATCGTCCGTAAATCCGTCGGCCAGATTGAACGATACAAGGACAGAGCCGTCGCGGGAGATGGGCACCACGCGGATCGTGTCCTGCGCGGACGCAGTCCCGGACAGGCCTGCCAGGATCAGCACGGCACCGCACAGGACCCGCAAGGGTCCCAGGCACGCACGACACGACGGAGCTGACACCAAGCGCATATGCCTCTAAACCCTGCGAACTGTAACACATCCGGTCCACGGGCACGGAGTGCTATGATTCGGGCATCGTGTCTCTGCCCGTGAGAAGCGCCGCCTTCGGGATCGCGCTCGGCTTGGCGCTCACCCTCCTTCCGCAGGGGACGTCTGCCCAGAATCTCGCGTTCTCCCTGTTCGAACGGTACCTGGAGTCGCTTCGCAAGCAGGGAGGCATTCCGGGCTTCACCGGCGTCGTCATCCAGGACGGCGTGATTCTGTGGGAGCGTGGCTTTGGGGTGCGAAGCATGGACGGGAACCTGCCTGCCACGGCCGATACGCCGTACAGCGTTGGCGGCCTGACGCAGGCCGTGAGCGCGACGCTCGCCCTGCGGTGTGTCGAGAGCGGAGCAGTTGGGCTCGACGTCCCGGTGGCCCGCTGGGCCCCGCAGGCGCCTGCCGGGTTGACGATTGGCCAACTGCTGGGCCACAGGGCCCCTGGTGAGGACTTCCGCTACGACGAGGCCCGCTTCTCCCTGCTGACGCCGATCGTCGAGGACTGCTCTGACAATTCGGTCGCGGAGGCCGTCGCCAGCGAGGTACTGGATCGGCTCGCGATGGGCCGCTCGGTCCCGGGTGCAGATCTGGTGGTTCCCGGCGCGGAGATCAGGGAGCGCTTTAGCGGTGCCGCTCTGGCACACTACGCCGCGGTGATGGCGGAGGCGGCCTCGCCGTATCGCGTGGACCGCAGTGGCAGGGCGACCCGTACGGACCTCCCGCCCTCGAGCCTGACGGCCTCGTCCGGCCTGATCGCGTCGGGACGTGACATGGCCGGCTTTGCGGCGGCGCTCTTCGACGGCACGCTCATCAATGAAGACTCCAGGCAGCTCGCCTGGACCAATCAGCTCACGGCGGCAGGCCGGGCGACGCCTGCGGGGCTTGGATGGTTCGTGCAGACCTACCGTGGCGAGACCGTGGCGTGGCAGTTCGGCTCGGTCCCCAACGCGTACTCCTCGCTGTTGCTCGTCCTGCCGAACCGGCGCCTGGCGTTCATCCTGCTTGCGAACAGCGACGGGTTGAGCGCGCCATTTCCGCTCGCCGCTGGCGACGTGACGGCCTCTCCATTTGCACAGCTCTTTCTCGGAACCTTTCTCCCGTAGCTCCAGTCTCCGCAGGCGGCTCGGCACGGCCGCGCTGACCGTCATGCTCGGCGTCGTGGCCGTTCCGGCCAGCGCGGACTGGCTGGTCACGCCGTTCGCGGGTGCCAAGGTCGACGCCAAGACCAACCTCGTCGACCTGGATCAGGCGTCCGGCACGACGAAGCTCGCCGTGGGCGCCTCCGTCAGCCTGCTCGGCGACGGCCTCTTCGGCGTCGAGGGCGACATCGGGTACCTGCCGGGGTTCTTCGATTCATCGGGCCGTGGAGGACTTGTGTCGTCGAGCCGGGTGGTGAGCGCGATGGGTCACGTGCTGGTGACGCTTCCCGCCCGGGTCATGCGCGACTCGCTCCGGCCCTACGTGACGGCCGGCGTCGGGTGGATGCACGTCGGGATCAGCGATCTGCGCGGGGTATTCCGTGTGAGCGACGACTACGCGGCGATGGCCGTGGGGGCCGGCGCGATTGGCCGCACGGGGCGCAGGACGAGCGTGCGCTTCGATCTGCGGCGCTTCCAGACCATCACCGACGGGCAGGCACGGACCGTCGGACTCGACACGACGCGCCTCAGCTTCTGGCGCGCCTCAGTGGGGCTGAGCCTCCATTACTGATCGCAGTTCATCGCCGTCCATCACTTCCACGATCAACAGACGCGCCGCCACGGCGTCAAGTGCCGCCCGCCGGGCGAGCAGCAGGTCCCGCGCCGCGGTGTGAGCGGAGGTAAGAATGCGCTTCACCTCCGCGTCGATCAGTTGAGCGGTCTCCTCTGCCTGCGGACCGCGCTCGGGCGGCAGCGCCAGGTCGAGGAACCGGGGACGCGCGCGGTTCCCGAAGCTGATGGGACCCACCGCCTCGCTCATGCCCCACTCGGTGACCATGGCTCGCGCGAGATCGGTGGCACGCTGGATGTCATTCTGCGCCCCGGTCGAAATCGCACCCAGGGCGATCTCCTCCGCGGCGCGGCCGCCCATGAGCACCGCGAGTTGGTTCGTGAGGTCCTCCTGCTGCATCAGGTAGCGGTCCTCGAGCGGGAGTTGCATCGTGTAGCCGAGCGCCCCGAAGCCGCGCTGCACGATCGAAATCTTGTGCACCGGATCAACGCCGGGGAGGCTTGACGCCACAATGGCGTGCCCGGTCTCGTGGTACGCGACGATGCGGCGTTCTCGGTCGCTCATGACGCGCTTCTTCTCGAGCCCGGCAATCAGCCGGTCGATCGCTTCGTCGAAGTCTTTCGGCTCAACGGCCGTGCCATCGCGGCGGGCGGCCAGCAGCGCGGCCTCGTTGATCAGATTCGCCAGGTCGGCGCCGGCAAAGCCGGCTGTGCGCGCCGCGACGACGGCAAGGTCGACCGCTGGCGCGAGCTTGACGCCCTTGGCGTGAATGCGGAGCACGGCCTCGCGGCCCTTGACGTCGGGCTTGTCGACGAGGACCTGCCGGTCGAACCGGCCAGGGCGGAGCAGCGCCGGGTCAAGTACCTCCGGCCGGTTGGTGGCCGCCATGATGATGACGGCCTTGCGCGCGTCGAAGCCGTCCATCTCGGCGAGCAGTTGATTCAGGGTCTGCTCACGTTCCTCGTGGCTGCCCATCGGACTCTGCATGCGCGCCTTCCCGAGCGCGTCGAGCTCGTCGATGAAGATGATGCAGGGGGCCTTGGCCTCGGCCTGTGCGAAGAGATCACGCACGCGCGCGGCGCCGACGCCCACAAACATCTCCACGAACTCGGACCCGCTCAGGCTGAAGAAGGGCACCTTGGCTTCACCCGCCACGGCACGCGCCAGCAGGGTCTTGCCCGTTCCAGGGGGTCCTACGAGGAGTACGCCCCTCGGCAGGTGGCCACCGAGCGCGGTGTACTTGGCGGGTGTCTTCAGGAACTCGACGACTTCACGCAGTTCCTGTTCCGCCTCGTCGACGCCGGCCACGTCGGCAAAACCGATACTGACGGCATCCTCGCTGAACACCTTGGCCTTGCTGCGGCCGATGGACATGAGGCCACCCTCGGCGTTCCCCATCTTGCGGAGGAAGAAGCTCCAGATCGCGACAAGCGCCACCAGTGGAATGATCCAGCCGAGCGCCTCCATGAGCCAGCGGTTCAGGACCTCGCCGGTGTACTTCACTGAAGCGGCGTCGAGTTCCTCGAGCAGCTTTGGGTCATCCAGACGGGTGGTGGAAAAGCGCGTGCTGCCGCCGCGTGCCTGCTTGAACGTGCCGGTGATGGATTGCTCGCTGACGGTGACCTCGGCGACCTGGCCCGAGCGGATGGCCTGCTTGAACTCGCTGTAGGTCATCGCCGTCCCGGCAGGCTGGGCCATGAAGCTCTGGATCAATCCGAGCGCCATCACGACAGCCAGAACGTACCAGGCGCCTCGGCCGGGCGTGGGCAGACCGGGCCGGGATCGCTCACCGGCGGAGCGATCCCCGGGGCCGGCTGTCGATGGCTTACGAAGGATGGGCAACTGGCTCGCCTTTCCGGAAGACAAGGCCCTCCGGACCCTTGTCGACCGTGACCGTATCGCCCTCCCGCACCTCGCCCTCAAGCACGCGCAGCGCCAGCGGGTCCAGCACCTTGCGCTGGAGCACGCGCTTGAGTGGCCGTGCGCCGAACGCGGGCTCATAGCCTTCGCTCACCAGATACTGCTTGGCGGCCTCGGTCAGCTCGACGCTGATCTTGCGGTCCCTCAGCCGGCTCAGGAGTCCGGTGATCTGAATGTCGATGATCCGCGTCATCTGCGCCATGTCGAGGGCGTGGAAGATGATCGTTTCGTCGATCCGGTTGAGAAACTCCGGGCGGAAGTGGCGGCGAACCGCGTCGTTCACCTCACGCCGCACGGCCTCGTCGACCGTGCCCCCGCTCAGGGTCGCGTCCGCGATGGCGGAGCCGCCCAGGTTCGACGTCATGATCACCACGGCATTCTTGAAGTCCACCGTGCGCCCCTTGCCGTCTGTCAGCCGGCCATCATCGAGTACCTGCAGGAGGACATTCAGTACATCCGGGTGCGCCTTCTCGACCTCGTCGAAGAGCACGACGGCGTAGGGGCGCCGGCGCACGGCCTCAGAAAGCTGACCGGCCTCGTCGTAGCCGACGTAGCCAGGAGGCGCGCCGATCATGCGCGCCACGGTGTGCTTCTCCTGGTACTCCGACATGTCGATGCGGATCATCGCGTGCTCGTCGTCGAAGAGAAACCCGGCCAGGGCACGCGCGAGCTCGGTCTTGCCGACGCCCGTGGGACCCAGAAACAGGAAGCTGCCCAGTGGCCGGTTCGGGTCCTGCAGTCCTGCGCGAGCCCGGCGGATCGCGTTGGCGACGGCGGTCACCGCCTCGTCCTGACCCACCACCCGCTGGTGCAGCCGGCCCTCCATCCTGACAAGCTTCTGCACCTCGCCCTCGAGCAGCCGGGCGACCGGAATATTGGTCCACTTCGCCACGACCTCGGCGATGTCGTCCTCGTCGACGTGGAGTTTCAGCATCCGCGCGGGTGCCGCGGCGTCGGCTGGAGCGGGCGCGCTCAACTGGCGCTCCAGGCCCGGGATGCGCCCGTACTGCAGTTCCGACGCCCTGGCGTAGTCGCCGGCGCGGACGGCGGTCTCGAGCGCCTGTCGCGCCTGTTCGAGTTGTTCCCGGAGCGAACTGCTGCCCTGGATGTCGTCCTTCTCCTGCTGCCACTGGGCCTGCAGCCGCGCGTCCTCCTGCTTGAGGTCCGCGAGTTCGCGCTCGAGCTTCGAGAGTCGCTCCTTCGAGGCCGGGTCGGTTTCCTTGCGCAGCGCCTCACGCTCGATCTCGAGCTGCATCACCCGGCGGCGCACTTCGTCGAGCTCGGCCGGCATGGAATCGATTTCCATGCGCAGCCGTGAGGCCGCCTCGTCGATGAGGTCGATGGCCTTGTCGGGCAGGAACCGGTCCGCGATGTAGCGGTGGGAGAGCACGGCCGCCGCCACAAGAGCCGCGTCCTTGAACTGGACCTTATGGTGGATCTCGTACCGTTCGCGCAGGCCGCGCAGGATGGAAATCGTGTCCTCCACGGTCGGCTCGCCGACCAGCACGGGCTGGAAGCGCCGCTCGAGTGCGGCATCCTTCTCGATGTGCTTCCGGTACTCGTCGAGTGTCGTGGCCCCGATGGTGTGGAGTTCGCCACGGGCCAGCATCGGCTTGAGCATCTGCGAGGCGTCCATGGCGCCCTCGGCCGCGCCGGCGCCGACGACGGTGTGCAGCTCGTCGATGAAGAGGACGATCTTCCCGGAGGATTCCGTGATCTCCTTCAGCACGGCCTTGAGCCGTTCCTCGAACTCGCCGCGGTACTTCGCGCCGGCCACCAGCGCGCCCATGTCGAGCGCGAAGATCTGCTTGTCCTTGAGGCCCTCGGGCACGTCGCCACGCACGATGCGCTGGGCGAGCCCTTCGACAATGGCGGTCTTGCCGACGCCGGGTTCGCCAATGAGGACCGGATTGTTCTTCGTGCGGCGGGAGAGCACCTGGATGACGCGACGCACCTCCTCGTCGCGACCGATGACCGGGTCCAGCTTGCCCTCCTTCGCCAGCACCGTCAGGTCACGTCCGTAGCGGGTGAGCGCCTCGTAGGTCGGCTCCGGGTTCGGACTCGTCACGCGCTGGTGCCCGCGTACCTGGGTCAACGCGGTCAGCAGCGCATCCCGTGTGGCACCCAGGGCCTTCAGGACCTGGGCGGATGCGGACCGGCCCGTCTCGGCACCGAGGGCCAGCAGCAGGTGCTCTGTGCTGACGAACTCGTCCGTGAGGCGGTCGGCTTCAGCCTTGGCTGCCTGCAGAACCAATCCCAGCCGCGGCGAGGGCCGGACATCCCCACCGACGGCCGTGGCCGTGCGGCCCATGGCGGCGCGCGCCTGCTGCGCGGCCGTGTCCGCCCGCACGTTCAGCTTCGAGAGGATCGAAGGCACCAGTCCGCCCACCTGCTCGATGAGTGCCACCAGCAGGTGTTCGGGTGTGACCTCGGCGTGGCTGGCCTGGGAGGCGAGCCCCTGCGCGGCCACGACAGCAGCCTGTGCTTTTTCGGTCAGCGAGAACTCAGCCATGTCTCCTCCTACTCCTCGAGCGCCGCCAGCTTCTCCCAGTGCGCCCGTGCGGCGGGGGAGAGGGAGGCGGGCAATTGCAGTTCAATTCGCGCATAGGCGTCCCCGGCCGCGACCGTTTTGCCCGTGCCCGGCATACCGTAGCCCTTCAGGCGGAAGAGCTGGCCCGTCTGGGTGAGCGGTGGGATGCGAAGCCTCACGGACGCGCCGGAAATCGTGGGAACCGTCGCCTCGCCTCCAAGCACAGCCGTCGTGACGGGCAGCTTCAGCTTGACAAACAAATCGCGGTCACGGCGTTCGAACGTCGGGTGCCCGGCAATCCGGACTCTGAGAAACAGATCCCCGGATGTGCCACCCGCGACGGCCTCACCCTCGCCGGCCACCCGAACCCGGCTCCCGTCGCTGACGCCAGCGGGAATCCGAACATCGACGGTGCGCGTGCCGGACGCCGAGGGCAGCGTGAGCCGACGCGTGATCCCCCGGTACGCCTCCTCGAGACTCAGTTCCAGCGTGTGCTCGATGTCGCGGCCCTGTCGGGCCCGCCGACTCCCTCGGCCTGCACTGCGTCGCGGACCGGCTTCGCCGCCAGGAGCCGCCGTGCCGCCGAAGAAGGTACTGAAGAAATCGGAGAATGATCCCTGGCCGCCGAACAGATCCGCCATCTCCTCCTGCGTCATCGGACGGCCGCCCGACGTGCCACCCGCGAACGGACCGGCCCCTGGCGAGCCGGCGCCAGGATGCCCCTGTTCGTACTGCCGCCAGTTCGCACCTAGCTCGTCGTATTTCCGGCGGGAGTCGGGGTTGCTCAGGACCTCGTTGGCTTCGTTGATCTCCTTGAAGCGAGTCTCGGCCTGCTTGTCGCCAGGGTTGACGTCAGGGTGAGACTTCCGGGCCAGCCGCCTGAACGCCTGCTTGATCTCCTTCTCGGAGGCCGAACGGGTCACGCCGAGTGCGGCGTAGTAATCCTTGAAGTCCATGGTGTGTCCCTACAAGCCGACGATCTGGTACAAGCGGCGCATTTCGACGGCCAACTGACGGCGGCCCGGCGGCGTATCCACGAGGTCACCCTCCACCAGGGGACGCAGCCGCTGGGCCAGCTCAGCCACCAGAAGCAGCCGCTGCACGCCGGCCAGGTTGATGCCGAACTCATCCACCAATCGTCTGATCAGCCGGATCCGTGCCAGTTCGTCATCCGAGTAGACCCGCATACTGCCGAGCGTGCGGGAGGGCTGCACGAGGCCGAGACGCTCGTACTTCCGCAACGTCTGCGGATGCATCCCCAGCATCTCTGCCGCCACACTGATCAGGAACGCCGAGGGTGCCATGTCACTCCAGTCGATCCGTCTTGAACTTGATCCTGATCGACTCTAGCAGTTGATACGACTCGTATCAAGCATGGTTCCCCCGGAGTACTCTGTAACGCGGTGGGCGCGGACCTTCTGACAATCGCCATGCTGGTAGGCCTCGAAGGCCTGCTGAGTGCCGACAACGCGCTGGTCATCGCCGTCATGGTGCTGGGCCTTCCCAAGGCCGAGCAGAAGAAGGCCATGCGCTTCGGCCTGGGCGGCGCGTTTCTGTTTCGGGCCCTGGCGACGGCGCTGGCGGCGTTTCTGCTTCAGGTGGCCTGGGTCAAGGTGGCCGGCGGGGCGTATCTGATCTACCTGAGCTGGGCGCACTTCACGCAGAAGGGTGGAGGAGAGGAGCGCCACGCCCCTCCGGTCCCGACGCGACTGTTTGGCCTGTCCCCGTTCTGGTCCACCGTCGTCCGCGTGGAGCTGGTCGACGTGGCTTTCTCCATCGACTCGATCCTGGTGGCCGTGGCGATGTCCCCGAAGTTGTGGGTGATCATCACCGGCGGGATCCTCGGCATCATCGCCATGCGGCTGGTCGCTGGGCGTCTGCTGGCGCTGATCGAGAAGTATCCGGTCCTGGTGGATGGGGCCTTCGTGATCATCGCGTGGGTGGGCACCAAACTGCTGCTCGAGTACCTCCATGGCGCGGGCATGGTGCACTTCGAGCTGCCGAAGTGGTTGTCGCTCGGCGCGATCATCGTGATCTTCGGCGGCTTCGTCGCCTACGCCATGTGGAAGGGCGAGGCCCCACCGGAGCAGGGCGAGAGTTAGCCACCGCGCCTAGCGGGGAAGCGTCAGGCTCTGGCGGACCCGGTCGATGGGCGCCGCATAGATCGCGGCCTCGGCATCAGGCACGACGCCAATCAGGTAGAACAACTGGCCGTCGGCGGTCAGCGCCGTGACGAGCGAGAGCGTCTCGGCCCCCCCGGTCACCTCCGACACATTCGACAGCGTGGACGACAGTGCCTGACGCCCGCCGAGCGTCGTGTGGCTCGATCGCCCGGACCAGCGGATCTGCGGGTTGCCTTTCGTCAGGCTCTGGATGAAGGCGGCCGTCTCGCGGTCCAGCGCCGTCGAACCCGCCTTGAGGGATCCGAACTGGACGCCGTGCGTAAACGCCACGCCCGATCCCACCGTGACCACCGCACCTTCCGGCGCAAAGGTGGGCGAGCCCAGGTTGGTCTGCTGCAGCCAGTTGGACGGGACACTCAGCGTGACGCCCTGCACGGTGAACGCCTTCGTGCTCGATGACGGGGCCGCCACTTTCACGGTCTTTGCTCCGCCCGCAGGTGCCGGAGCGGATGTGGAGGTGTTCTGGGGGCCGCCCTGCTTCTGCATCTGGGCGATCTGTTCGGCGCTGTAGGCGGGAGCCATGGCTGCCAGCTTCGTCCGCACCGACTGGAACTGCGACGCGGTGCTCGTCGCAGGGGCGACGGGGAGCGACTTCGCTTCCTTCAGGATGTACTCGTAGCGGTTGCCCGGATTGGGGTGGCTGCTCATCCACTGCGGGCCGCCCGCGCCGCCCTCCTTCTCGATGGCCTTGAAGACCTCGGCCATCTCCTTCGGGTCCCACCCGGCGCGCGCCAGGATTCGTGCGCCGAGCAGGTCTGCCTGCTTCTCATACTCCCGGCTGTACTTCATGAAGTACGTGCCGAGCCCGAACTCGGAGCCCTGCGCGATGATGCTGCCGGCCGCACCGCCGACGACGGCCCCGACGACCTGGCCCACGATGGCGCCAACCTGGAAGCGCTGCGCCTTGGTCACCTGTGCCGTGCCGTGCCGCAGCAGCACGTGCACGATCTCGTGCGCCATGACGCCGGCGACGCCGCCTTCGCTCGGAGCCTTCTCGATCATCCCGCGGTTGACGAACATCGGGCCGCCCGGCAAGGCGAAGGCGTTGATCTCCTTCTGGTTCACGACCTCGAAGGTGTAGGCGAACTCCGGAATCCGGAACTCCGGCGGAATCGCGGCCACGAGCCGGTTGCCCAGCGCGGACAGATACGCGGCGACCACGGCATCGGAGAGCAGCGGCATCGTCTTCCGTACCTCGGCGGCGGCCTCCTTGCCGAGCTTCACGTCCTCCGAGACCGGGAACTTGTTCTTCGGGAGCGTGACCCTGGTCTGTGCGACCGCGGGCGTCAGACCGCCGGCAGCGACGACGAGAAGGCTCAGCAACAGGAGTAGGCGCGGGTGGATGGGGCTGCGCATGGCGTACGAGTGTCCCGCAGGGGCGGCGTAGAATCAAGCCGCGTGCGAAAGGTGATCCTCGCGGTGCTGGTCGTCGCGCAGTCTCTTGTGTCGGTCGGGTACGGCGTGTCGTGGATGTATTACGCGCAGGCACGCAGCGCCAGCGCCACGCTCGGGCTGGTGGCGGAATTCGACGATGAGGCGCACGTCGCCGTGATCGCCTCCGTGGAAGGCGGGGGCCCGGCCTGGGCCGCCGGGCTGGAGGCGGGGGACCGGATCCGGTCGGCGGATGGCATCCGGCTCGACACACGGGCGACGTTTCTCCGGTGGGATCACTCGGCGGTGGGCGGGGACGTGGCCCTCGTGGTGCTCCGTGAAGGCGGAGACGCACCGGTGTGGGTGCGGCTCCTTCAGTCTGTCCCGTTCTCGTTACGGGGCCTGATCCAGAGTTCGCTGCTGGAGGTGCTGGCGTTCTATCCGGTGGTCTTTCTGGGAGTCGGACTGGCCGTGCTGGCGCTTCGCCCGCGCGACCCCCACGCGTGGCTGATGGCCATGCTGTTCTCGTCGTTCCTGGCGGTGCCGGCCTTCCCACGCGCCACGAGCGGTCTGCCGCCAGGGCTGGCCTCGTTCGTGCTCGGGTACCGGGCCATCGCGCTGCCCGCCATCCCCGCGCTCTTCTACACCTTCTTCACACTGTTTCCGGCCCAATCCCCGATCGACCGGCGACTGCCGTGGCTGAAATGGCTCAGTGGTCTCGGCGTCCTGATCTTCGGCGTGACGAACATCACCGTGGGGGCTCCCGTGTCGCCACCATGGCTCATCGCGGTCACAGGCGTGCGCGCGGCCGATGTGTTGCGCCTGCTGTACCTGTTTGGCGGCATCCCGCTGGGCGTCGCGGCCCTCTGGATGAATGCGGCGCGGGCGGGCGCGCCGGATGCGCGAAGGAAGGCGCGGGTGCTGGTGTGGGGCACGGCGGCTGGCGCGCTGCCGATCGTGGTGCAATCGCTCGCGCAGACCGTGTTGGGCTGGCCGATGCCGGCGTGGATCTCGACCGCGGCTGTGGCGATGTCGTCGGTGCTGCCCCTGTCCTTCGCGTACGCCGTGGTGAAGCACCGCGTGCTGGACATCCCGGTCCTCCTCAAGCGGAGTGCCAGGTATCTGCTCGTGCGTCGTGGACTTGGAGTGCTGCTCTTCGCGCTCGCGTCGCTGCTGACGGCGGTGTTCACCACCCTGCTCGGACGTGTCTCGGCCGTCTCCGCCGCGGCCGCTCCCGTCATCGGCGTCGCCTTCGGCGTGGCGCTGGCCCTTGGCTCACTCCGGCTGCTGCGGCAAGCCACGCGACGCATCGACCGCGCGTTCTTCCGTCTCGCCTACAACGCCGCGGAGATCCTCGCGCGACTGGCGGACCGCATTCGCACGGCGGACAGCCGCGAAGCCCTGGCAGATCTGTTGTCCACGCACATCTCGGAAGCGCTCCAGCCCGCAGAGATGGCGGTCTTTCTCAAGAATGGCGCAGGCGCGCTCCACCCGTACGCGCAGCGCTGGCCGTTCGTATTGGAGGCCGCAGCTGCCGATGCCCCCTGGGTCGTGGAGCTCAGGCGCCGCGGGAAGGCATGGGATGTGTCGTCCCACTCGGCCGAAGAGGTTCCGGCCATGGTGCGCGAGAGCAAGGCAGAACTGCTGGTGCCGATCCTGTTCAGGGACAGCACGCTGGCCGGATACCTTCTGCTCGGGAGCCGGCGCTCGGAGGAGCCGTACTCCGGCGAGGACCGACGGCTCCTGACCTCGGTGGCCAACCAGGCTGGTGTCGAGCTTGAGAACATCAGCCTGGCTGAGGCCATGGCCGAGCGGCTGGATGCCCAGCGGTCGGCTGAGCGCGAGCTGGAGATTGCCCGGCAGGTGCAGCTCCGGCTCTTTCCCCAGACGCGTCCCGCGATGCGCACGCTCGACTACGCCGGCGGCTGCGCGCAGGCCCGCCATGTGGGCGGTGACTACTACGACTTCCTTCCCATCGCGGAAGGCCGCCTGGCCCTCGTGGTGGCCGACACCTCCGGCAAGGGCATGGGCGCGGCGCTGCTGATGGCCCACCTGCAGGCCAACCTGCGGGCGCAATACCGCGCGGCGCCGTCCGACCTGCCCGGCCTGCTTGCCGCAGTCAATCGCCAGTTCTACGAGAACAGCTCGGGAAACCAGTACGCCACGCTGGTGTTCCTCGACTACGCCGACGACGGGCGCCGGCTGCGCGTGGCTAACTGCGGCCACTTTCCGGGCTATCTACTGCGGGCCGGCGGCGGTGTCGAGGCCCTCGCGTCCACGGCGACCGTGCTGGGCCTGTTCCCGGAATGGTCCACGCCGGTCGAGGAATGGACCCTGGCCCCGGGCGATCAGATTGTGCTCTACAGCGACGGCGTGATCGAGGCGAGGAACGCGGCGGGGGAGGAGTTCGGCCACGATCGGCTCCTCGACCTCATCCGTGCCAGCGCCACGCTGCCGGTGGAGGAGGCCGTCACTGCGATCCATGAGGCCGTTCGCGCGTTCTGCGGGGGACATCCCGAGGACGACGTCACGGTGGTCCTCGCGCGCGTCAGATAGGCACAGTGCCTCGCGTGGCGGCGCCTCTCGTACGGACCGTTATACTGGCTTCCGCTCCTATGACGCGTGGCCGTCGTTATCTGGTTGCCGGGCGGGTGCAGGGCGTCGGCTTCCGCTATTTCGTCCACGCGGCAGCCGTGAGACACCAGGTCACCGGCTTTGTGAGAAACCTTCGCGACGGTCGAGTGGAAGTGCGCGCCGAAGGGACGGCCGCCAGCCTCGCGGCGTTCGAGCACGAGCTCGGGGCCGGGCCGGCCGGTGCGCGCGTCGATAGGGTATACGCCGAGGATGAGCCCGCGACAGGCTGCGAGCAGTTCGAGATTCGCGACAGCGCATAGGCACGGTCGCATACGGAGACACATGGACCTCAAATCCCAGATTCGCCACGTTCCCGATTTCCCCAAGCCGGGCATCCTCTTCTACGACATCACGACGCTCCTCAGGAGCCCGCAGGGGTTTGCCGCCACGATTGAGGCGCTGGCCACCCCGTACCTCGGGCAGGGGATCGAGGCCGTGATTGGTATTGAGAGCCGCGGGTTCATCCTCGGGGCACCTGTGGCCGAGCGGCTCGGCGCCGGGTTTATCCCCATGCGCAAGCCGGGGAAGCTCCCGGCAAAGGCCGTGCGGGCGGAGTTCGCGCTGGAATACGGCACCGATGCACTCGAGTTGCATGAAGACGCGATCCAGCCCGGTCAGCGCGTACTCATCGTGGACGACGTGCTGGCGACCGGCGGCACCGCGGCGGCGGCTACGGAACTGGTCAAGCGCATCGGAGGCACCCTGCACGGGCTCGCGTTCCTGTTGGAGTTGCCATTCCTGAACGGCAGGGCCAGACTGACGGGAGAACACGTCTTCTCGGTCCTGCAGTACTAAGTACTGTCGGGGCGCACGCGTCACGGGCCCGTGAGTGGCCCTGTTACAATCGGTCCGACGTCCCCGTAGCTCAGCTGGATAGAGCGCGCGCCTCCTAAGCGCGAGGCCGGCAGTTCAAATCTGCCCGGGGACACCAGGCTCATTCGAAGGACGAAGACGAAGGACACCATGAAGCAGAAGGAACGTCACCACCTGAAGGAAAACGAACTGGCGCACGGCCTGTCATCCGCAAGCCACGCGCTGGCGGGGAACAAGACGACGCTGCTCACCGCTGCTGCTGTGATCGGCGTGGTGCTGCTCGGAGTGATCGGCTATCTCGTCGTGCGGCAGCAATCGGCGGCGAAGCAGGCCGAGATGCTCTCGGCGGCGATGACCATCGTGGACTCCCCGGTGCAGCCACCGAACCCGGCCGTACCGCCGATGGATGGCAAGCCCGGAAAAATGGCTGAGCAGCAGCCGGGCACGTATCCTTCGGAGGAGGTCAAGCTCACCGCCGCGATTCCGAAGCTCATCGCCGTGGCTGACGCGTACCCGGATGCGGACGCCGGGCTGCTCGCGCGCTTCCGTCTGGCGCAGGCCTATGCCGAACTCGGCAAGCACGCCGACGCGGCCGCGGCCTTCGATCGAGTCGTGGCGCAGGGCGGCACGTCGCTCCACGCACGGATGGCGAGGCTCGGGAAGGCGAACGCGCTCGTACGGATGGGGCAGCACGCCGCGGCCATCGCGACGTACAAGGAGATCGCGGACGCCAAGGATTCACCCCTCCCGGCCGATGCCGTGCTCATGGAGCTGGGGACCACGTATGTCGCGGCAGGCAACCTGGACGAGGCGAAGAAGACCTTCAGCCGCATCGTCCACGAGCATCCCGCGTCGCCCTACGCCACAGAGGCCGGCAAGCAGATTCAGTGAGCGGCATCAGTGAGCCGCATCAGTGAGCCGCATCAGTGAGCCGCATCAGTGAGCCGCATCAGTGAGCCGCAGTTGAGCGGTCAGCCGTCCGGCTGACCGCCGCCAGGCGCTGAAAGTCCACCAGGGTCCCGAGGCGCAGCCCGCTAATCCAGGGCTGCGTCACCGCCACATTCGTCCGGTACCACAGGCTGATATACGGCTGGTCTTCCGCGACGATCCGCTGCACAGCCTGGTACAGCCGTCGGCGCTCGGGCTCACCTGTCGCCCGCGTCGCCTCGTCGAGCAATCGATCGACCTCAGGATTCGCGTAGCGGCCGCGATTGAAGCCGCCCGGCGGAATCTGATCCGAGTGGAAGATGCGCCGCAGGATGTCCGGATCCGCGACGGCCCCGCCGACCCACTGCAGCGTCACCATCTGGAAGTTGCCCTTGATGACGTCGGCAAAGAGCGTCGCGAATTCGTACTGCCGCACGTCCACCTCGACGCCCACCTTCCGGAAGTTCTCCTGGAGCACCGTCGCCTGCAGCCGCGCGAACTCATTAGTCGAGATCTTCAGCGTCAGGCGCAACCTGGGTGCCGGCCCCGCACCGTCAGGGTCGGGATACCCCGCCTCATCGAGCGCACGCCGGGCCGCCTCCGGATTGAAATCGAACCGGGGAATGTCCGGCGCGACCGCCCAGGAAATCGGCGGGAGCACCCCCGAGGCAACACCCGCCAGCGACCGGCGCAGGTAGGTGACGATGGACTGCCGGTCCACGGCAGAGGCCAACGCTCGCCGGACACGGGCGTCGGAGAGCACCGGATCCCTGGCGTTGAGGCCGATGTAGGCGTAGTCGGTGCCGGGTGCCGTTTCGACTCTGAGGCCGCCACGGCCATCCAGGGCATGCACGAGATCGGGAGGCACGTCGTTGATGACGACGTCCACGCCGCCCTGCTGCAGTTCCAGTCCGCGCATGGTGTCGTCGGGGACAATCTTCAGGATCAGTCCCGGGTTGGCCGCCGGTCCCTTGAAGTAGCCGTCGAAGCGCGCCAGCACCACGCGGTCATCCGCGCTCGCGCTCACGAACCGGTACGGCCCGGTACCAACTGGATGCGTCCGCAGCTCCGCGCCGGAGCCGGCCGGCACGACGGAGACCACCAACTGCACAGGGAAGGACTCCACTGGTTCGCGGAGTGTGAAGCGCACGGTGCGCGCATCGACCGCGTCAACCGCCGCGAGCGACCGGTACGCGCCCCTGAGCGGCGAGGCCGTCGCCGGGTCCAGGATGCTGGTGATCGTGAAGACCACGTCGGCCGACGTCAGGGGCCGGCCGTCGTGAAACCGCACACCGTCCCTGAGCGTGACCACCCACGTGAGCGCATCCACCCGCTCGAGCCGCTCGGCAAGGCCCGGCACAGGGCGGAGCGCGTCATCCAGTTCCATCAGGCGCGAATAGACGAGCTGCGCGACCCGTTCCGACCCTTCATCCGACGTGAGGCGCGGATCGAAGCCGTTGGGGCCCGCCCCGATGCCCACGATGACGAACCCTGCGGTGCCGTCGGCTGCCCGGCCGGCACAGCCCATCCCCACGGCACAGGACGCCGCGAGCACTACGGCGAGGACGCTCACTCGCGCTGTCATTCGTCCAGGCGCGCCTTCAGGCCCGCCAGCAGGTCGAGCGCCGCGCGCGGCGTGATGTTGTCCAGATCCATCTGCCGCAGCGTCTCGGCTATCTCCATGACAACGGACGGGACACCATGTTCGCCAGGTTCGGGCGCTCCCGCGAAGAGCGTCAACTGCGAGACCGCCGTGGCGGGGGAGGAGAGCGTCGCCCGCCCGCCACGTACCAGTTCGTCCTGTTCGAGGCCGGAGAGAATCTCCCTCGCGCGCGCGACCACTTCGTGCGGCAGGCCTGCGAGGCGCGCCACCTGGATCCCGTAGCTCCGATCGGAGCGGCCCGGCACGATCTTGCGCAGGAACACGATGTCGTCCTTGAACTCGCGCGCCGAGACGTGCGCGTTGACCACGCCGGGGACGGCGTCGGCCAGGTCCGTCAGCTCGTGGTAGTGCGTCGCGAAGAGCGTCTTGGGACGCGCGCGTCCATGGGCCGCCAGATACTCCGCCACGGCCCAGGCAATGCTGAGTCCGTCGAAGGTCGCGGTGCCGCGCCCGATTTCATCGAGCACGACGAGACTCCGCGAGGTCGCCGTCCGGAGGATGTGCGCCGTCTCCTGCATCTCGACCATGAAGGTGGAGTGGCCGCGCGCGATGTTGTCAGACGCGCCGACTCTGGCGAAGAGGCGGTCCACGATCGGAAGCGTCGCCTCGCGGGCCGGCACGAAGGACCCAGCCTGCGCCAGCAGGGGCAACAGGGCCGTCTGGCGCAGATAGGTGGATTTGCCACCCATGTTCGGACCCGTCAGGACGACGAGCTGCCGTGTCGTCCCGTTCAGGTCCACGTCGTTCGGCACGAATGCGCCTTCGACATGCCGCTCGACGACCGGATGGCGCCCATCGACCACCACCATCTTGTCGCCGTCGTGGACGTGGGGTTTGACGTAGTCGTTGAGCGTCGCCACCTCGGCCAGGCCCGCCAGCGCGTCGATGCCGGCGAGCGCACGCGCGGTCTCCTGAATCCGCACGGCTTCGGCGGCGACCGCAGCCCGGAGCGACTCGAAGATCGCGAGTTCCCTGGCGAGGATGCGCTCATCGGCGCCGAGGACACGTACCTCGTACTCCTTCAGCGCCGGGGTGGTGAAGCGCTCCCCGCCGGCAATCGTCTGCTTCCGGTGATAGTCCGGCGGCACCGCGTGCAGGTTCGACTTCGAGATCTCGATGTAGTACCCGAAGACGCGATTGAAGCGGATCTTCAGGGACCCGATGCCGGTGCGCGCGCGCTCGGCCTCCTCCATCTCCGCGATGACATGCCGTCCGGACCGGCTGATCTCGCGCAACGCGTCCAGCTCCGGGTCCACGCCGTCGCGCGTGAAACCGCCCTCACGCGAGACGGCCGGCAGGTCGTCCGCCAGCGTCTCGTCCAACCGCTGGCGCAGTTCGGGGACGTCATCGAGTGCGGCGACGAGGCTCCGGAGCAGCGGGGCCTGGGGGGCCTCGAGCGCCGCGGCCACGGCGGGTACCGCCCCCAGCGAGGCCCGCAGCCCACCGAGATCTCGTGGCGAGGCCGTGCCCAGCGATACTCGGGCGAGGAGACGCTCGATGTCCTGCACACCGGCCAGCCGTTCCCGGCACCGGCCGCGTTCGACGGCGCGAGACGCGAGCTCCTCCACCGCGTCCAAACGGTCGTGGATCGCATCGAGGATGAGCAGCGGACGCAGCAACCAGGTGCGTAGGAGGCGCCCACCGATCGACGTGACGGTCTGGTCGATGACCGAGAGCAACGACCCGGCGGTGCCGCCCTCGGCACCCTGTACGACCTCAAGGTGCTTGAGCGTGGTCGAGTCCAGAATCAGTGCATCGGCGTTCGACTTGAGGCGGACCGCACGGACATGCGCCAGATCCACCTTCTGGGTGGACCGCAGGTGCGCCACAAGCCCGCCGGCGGCACGGACGGCCAGCGGGTGGGCGGTCAGGCCGAAGGCCTCGAGGCTGTGTACCCGGAGTTGCTCGATGAGGGCGCGCCGGGCGCGGTCATCCTCGAACAGCCATCCGTCGACCTCGGTGACGGCCACACCCTGACGCACGATCGATGGCACCAGCGTCCGCGGCGAGACACCGGAGGCGACGACCACTTCGCGCGGGGCAAGCACGGCGGCGTCATCGTCGAGCGCCGCGAGGCCGGAGGGACCGGCATACTCCGCCACCGTGAACTCGCCGGTCGACACATCCAGCAGGGCGGCCCCGACCGCATCGCCATCGGCCACCAGCGCGAGCATGAAAGCCGGTTCTCGCGCGTTCAGGTAGGCGGCATCGGTCAACGTGCCTGGCGAGACCACGCGGACGACTTCGCGACGGACCAGCCCTTTGGCCGTCTTCGGGTCCTCCACCTGCTCGCAGATGGCCACCCGGTGGCCCTGCTTCACCAGCCGCGCCAGATACCCGTCGGCTGCGTGGTACGGCACGCCGCACATGGGGATGCCCTGACCCGTGGCGGCATCCTTGGATCGCGCGGTCAGCGTCAGGTCAAGCGCCCGCGATGCCACGAGGGCATCCTCGTAGAACATCTCGTAGAAGTCGCCCATGCGGAAGAACACGATGGCGTCGCGGTACTGCCGCTTCGCCTCGAGGTACTGGCGCATCGCTGGGGTGGCGGTCTGCTGCATGCGGGACAGCGATTATCATGCAGCTTCCATGATCGTCCTCGGACTGGACACCACGACCCGCCAGGGCAGCCTTGCGCTCATGCGCGACGGCGCACTGCTGGAGACAGCGGCGTTGCCGCCGGGACAACCCGCGGCATGTCTTCCGGCTGAGGTCGGGGCACTCGTCGCCCGGCACGCCATCAGCCTCGACCGGGTCGGGGCGTTTGCCGTGGCCGTGGGCCCTGGTTCATTCACGGGCCTCCGCATCGGTGTGGCGACGATGCAGGGATTCGCCGTCGCGCGGCAACGCCCCCTCATCGGGGTGTCGGGGCTCGACGCCCTTGCCCAGGAGGCCGGGGCTGGCGTGGTCGCCACCTGGGTGGACGCCTGGCGGGGGGAGGTCTACGCCGCCTGGTACCGGGACGGCGTGGCGGCCGGTGAGCCGACGGTCGACGAGCCCGGCTGCGTCCTCGCCGCGATCGAGCTGGCGTGCGGCGCGAGCCCGGTTCGATTTGCCGGTGACGGGGCGGAGCGGCACGGGGCGCGTATCGAAGGCGCCCACGCGCAGTGGACCCTCGTGGAGCCGGCCGCACCGCTCCTGGCCGGCCAGGTCGCGCGCATCGCCTTTCGCCGCCTGGAGGCGGGGGAGACGGGTGCACCTGGCGCCGTGCGGCCCCTCTATGTCCGCAGACCGGACGTGGAACTGGTCAGGAGCGGCCGCCGCGGGCAGGAGCAGCCGCCGGCATGATGCCGCGTCGTGAGGTCATCGGGCCGCTCGACGATGACGAGGACCTGACCGGCGTCCTGGAGGTGGAGGCCCAAAGCTTCACCAACCCCTGGACCCGCGAGATGTACCAGTGGGAGCTGACGAACCGCGACCTCTGCCGCATTTACGTGGTGCGGACGCCCGAGCACCGCGTGGCTGGCTTCTGCGCGTTCTGGCTCGTGTTCGACGAGATCCATATCAACAACGTGGCCCTCAGGCCGTCCTGCCGTGGGCTCGGCCTGGGCTCGGCCCTGATGCGCCACGTGCTGGCGGAAGGCCGGAGGCTCGGCGCCCGGCGCGCCACGCTCGAGGTCCGGGCGTCAAATGCGGGGGCGCGGCGCTTGTACGAGCGGCTTGGATTTGGCGTCGCCGGCACGCGCCGCAACTACTATTCAAGCCCGGTCGAGGACGCGCTGATTCTCTGGCACGAGCACGTCTGACGCCCGCTCCGGTCGCGGTTGATCGCAGCCCCCGGCTTTTGCTACCGTTCGCCCATACGGCACGTCAGACGACGCCTGCCGCACACGGAAGGAGGAGGCCCATGATCAACGCCGAGTCCCAGGCGACGGATGCGCACCAGCAGACCGCCGAGCGCATCCGCCACCTGGCCACTGAGCACCACACGCTGGATGCCCGCCTGCACGAGCTCGAGACACACCTGCATCTCACCGACGACGAGACCCTCGAGGAATCCCGCATCAAGAAACGCAAGCTCGCCCTCAAGGACGAGATCTCCCGCCTCGGTCACGAGGCGTAACGGGGCTCCGTTTCGCGACGACCAGCGCTTGCTTGCTGCGCCGGCATGCGCATCCGCGTGTGCCGGCGTTACTACGTACAATGCCCGTGTGCGTATCGATCCGGCCGGATGGCCATTTGTCCTGGGCGGAGGCGTGATCGCGGTCGCGGGTGTGGCGGTGACGGGGCTGCCGGGTGCCGCCCCCGGTGTCCTGCTGGCGGCGTTCTGCCTGTTCTTCTTTCGCGATCCCCACCGTGCGGTGCCCGAGGTGTCGTCACGAACCGTGCTGTCACCGGCCGATGGCCGCGTGATGTTCGCCGGGGAACTCGTGGGGGAGGACCCGCCTGCCGGCACGTGGCGGCAAGTCTGCATCTTCCTGTCCCCGATGAACGTGCATATCAACCGCATTCCGTGGGGCGGCCTCGTGCGGCGCGTGCGCTATCATCCTGGCCGCTTCCTGCCGGCGTACACGCGGGAAGCGGGAGACCTGAATGAGTACGCCGAGGTCTGGGTGGAGCATGCCGGCCAGACCCTGGTGTTTCGGCAGATCGTCGGCCTGCTGGCCCGGCGAGTGGTCTGCCGTGTGCATGAGGGAGATCAGGTGACGACAGGACAGCGGTTCGGCGTCATGAAATTCGGATCCCGCATGGACATCTACGTGCCCGCGGGCACGACGATCCTGGTCAAGCCCGGGGACATCGTGACGGCCGGGATCACCCCCATCGCCATGCTGGGTGACGTCTCGTGAGCCAGCCGGGCAGCGCGTCGGGGCTGCGGCTCATGCCGTCGAAGCCATCCAGTGCGAGCGAGTCGAGTACCCGCACACGCCGGAGGGGGGTGTACCTCCTGCCCAGCCTCTTCACGATGGGCAACCTGTTCTGCGGCTATGCCTGTGTCGTCCACGCGCTGCGCGGCGAGTTCGCGTCAGGGGCGGTCTTCATCGGCATCGCCATCGTGCTCGACATGCTCGACGGCCGGGTGGCGCGGCTGACCGGCACATCGACGGCATTCGGCGTCGAGTTCGATTCACTGGCCGATATCGTCTCGTTCGGCGTGGCCCCGGCCATCCTGTCGTTTGCGTGGGGTCTGGCGCCGCTCGGCCGGCTCGGCTGGGCGGCGGGGTTTGTGTTCGTCGCCGGCGCCGCGGTCCGTCTGGCGCGTTTCAACATCTCGACCGGCACGCAGGACAAGCGGTACTTCGCGGGGATGCCCAGCCCCGCGGCGGCCGGCATTCCCGCCGCAACGGTCTTCGCCTTTCCCGAAGGCATTCACACGTCGTACTCGGCGCTGGCCGTGCTGGCGATCGTCCTGGTACCGGGACTCCTGATGGTGAGCACCCTCCGGTTCCGGAGCTTCAAGACCTTCGACCTCGGCGTGCGCCGCACCTATCCGATACTGATCGTGGTCGCGGGAGCCATTGCGCTCCTCGTCGCGCAGCCCGAGGTGGTGCTGATGGTCCTGGCCTATGCCTATCTGGCGTCCCCCTTCATCGGCCTGGTCCTGCAGCGGCTGCGCCGCGCCGGCAAGGACAACCCGCCAGTCGCCACGCCCCCCTCAGGCGATCCAGCCGGCTAGGCCGAGCCGGGTCCGGACACCCAGCAGGGGAGCCACACGATCGCCTTCGTGCCCATGCCCGCCGCGCTCTCCATCGCGACCGTGCCTCCGCAGGCCTCAACGTTGCGGCGCGCGATCGGGAGCCCCAGCCCTGTGCCGGTCGCCTTGGTGGAGAAGTACGGTTCGAACGCACGCGCGAGCGCGCGGTCATCCATGCCAGGTCCCGAATCACCGACCGCGATCCGGATCCCGTTCCGGCCTGACACGCCGGCCGCCGGCCTCGCGTCCACGCTCACCACACCTGCGCCACCCATCGCCTGCAGTGCGTTTTCGAGCAGATTCGAGAGCGCCCGCGACGCCAGCACGGGATCCGCGGAGACAGGCGGAAGGTCCCGTGGCACGGCCAGCCTGAACTCGACCCGCCCGTCGGGCGCCGTCAGATAGGGCGCGAGAAGGTCATCGAGCAGCGCGGCGACATCCACGGCCTCCGGCCGGACCGTCGGTGCCGAAGCGAACGTCGAGAACTCGGACGCGATCGTCCTGAGCAGACGGACTTGCGTGAGGATCGTATCCGTGCAGGCAGCCACGACGCCGCCCATCGGGGCTCCTTGATCGGCATGCACGCGCCTGAGATGCTCCGCGTTCAATTGAATGGGCGTCAGCGGGTTCTTGATGTCGTGGGCCACCTGTCGCGCCACCTCGGACCACGCCTCTAACCGGTTCGTCCGCTCCAGCTCGATCCGCTGCCGCCGAAGCTGCGAGGCCATGGTGTTGAAGTCTTCGGCCAGGCGCTGGAACTCTCCCGCCGACCGCACGAGCACCGACACGTCGAGGTCTCCGCGCCCGATGCGGCGGGTCGCGCGGGCCAGACGGCGAACCGGGTCAGCCATCCGCTCGGCGAAGAGGAACCCGACGGCACCGCCGCCCACGATGAAGACCAGCGCCACGAGCAAGACGCGGCGGTCGAGCAGATCGATCTCCGCGTCGACCTCCTGTTGCCGCAGGGCGAGCGGCACTGTCACGACGGCCGGTGTGGCCGACGCCCGCATCGGGACACCGACGGTCAGGTACCGGACGTCGCCAAGCTGGTCCTCCGTCACGGACTCAGCGCGCAGGCCGAGGACGAGATCCCGGTAGATCGGCGCTGGCGTGCGGGGTGAGAGCCGCCCCGAGGCAAAGAGGGTCCGCCCGCTCGTGGCCGCAAGCGTTGCCCCGGTGTACACGTTCACGTCCTCACCCACCAGCCGGCTCACCCACACCAGCAGGTCGTCATCCACCTCGCCGCCTCTGCCGGGCGCCAGATCCACGATGGCCCGCTCTGCGGCCGACGCGATGCGCACCGCGTCGAGCTCAATGCCCGCGCGAATCTGTCCGGCAACGGAGGCGCGAAACAGCAGCGCCAGCCCGAGGACCGGCACCACCGCCGCCGCGACGAAGGCCGCCAGCAGCCTCCGGTAATAGCTGGTGGTCATGCCGCCCCAGAGGCTGCGGACGCTCGGCGCGCCTGGCGGGCCCAGCAACGCAGCCGCCAGCAGCGCCAGGACCACCATGACGCCGGCCACCACGAGCGCCTCGGCCAGGCCCGTGGCATGGCCGGCCCACGACGTGACCGGGAGACCCAGCGCGTGAATACCGCCGCGGTCGCTGAAGACCAGCACATCGTAGGCGTCTGCTCCCCGCGTGAGCGTGGTCCAGAAGGGGCGCCGGCTGACACCCGCACCCTCCAGTGCGGACTCGGTGAGTGTCCAGGCCGCCGCGCGTGACGCGTACAGCGACCGGCCACTCCATCCGTAGACCGCATACTCGACGTCGCGGCCGAGGACGCCGGGGGCCGGCCGCCCTTCGCCGCTGCGCAGCAACTCGATGTAGGGGCTCGCGGGCGCCAGGAAGGGCAGATCGCCGGGGTCCAGGGTCGCATGCAGCGTGACCGCGCCCGCCACCGCGCCGTCGGCCCCGCACACGCCGCGCGCCGCGCGCCAGACGCGGCGGTCCTCGCCGAAAAATGGTGCGACCTCCTCGGAGATCGCCCACTCACACTCCACCTCACCGCTCTGGCCGTCGGGCGCGGACACCTCAGGGAGGTTGAAGGCGAACCGGCTCAGCAGCCGGCCCGAACTGTCGGAGAGCTCGACCGAGGAACTGACTGGCGCCGAGAGGCCTGTGGCCTGCCAGAGGCCGAAGGCCCGCTCCGTGTTCACGGCAGCTCCCGTGCCCGGGCCAGGGGAGAGCAACGTGGTCAGACCGGCGTAGGCATCGACTGCAGCCATCGCCTCCTGAAGCCGTGCCTTCACGCCATCGCGCTGGCCGAGCACGTCGGCGGCCAGACGCGTCTCGACGAGGGCGCGTGCCGTACGGGCGGTCACCACGGCCACGCCCGGATAGATCGCGATTGCCCCGACACCCAGCGCGAGGCCGGCGTACGCGGCGCGCCAGCCGACGGCTCCACGTCGCAGCGTCCGTTCGAGTGACCCGCCAGCCACGGCGCCAAGCGCGCAGGCGAGCGCCAGCATGGCCGCGCCGGCGTCACCGCCGGCCAGCCCACCCGTGGTCGCGCGCCACACGTACATGCCGACCAGCGGCAGCAGCAAGCCCGCGACGATGGGTGCTGATGGCGTTCGCCACGGCCGGCGCGCACGCAAGATGGTGACCCCCAGCAGCACGACGGCTGCGCCCAGCCCGACCAGCGCCATCTGGAGCATGAGCCGCCCCGGGTTCCAGTCGAGGATCGCAAACTGCCGCAGGTCGTAGGTCGTGCTCAGCGCCGTGTCGCGCACGACGCGACGGTAGACCTCGACAAGGGCGACGAGCGCGAGGCCGCGCAGCAGCGCCTCTCCACCCACCCTCACGCAGGACGCCGTGCGGGGCCGAGTGCCGCGCGGCCGCACGGTCATCGCCGCCGTCGTGGCGGCCAGGGCCGCCAGGGCCAGAAGGAGCGCGGCCGACAGCGCTGCGTCGAGCGGCGACCGCAGCAGGGGGTTCGAGACGGAGGCGTAGCGCACGGCGGTGAGCGCATCGTGTGGCCACCAGTCGGCGGGCGACGCGAGCCGGACGGCCCACCACGCCCCCGCCAGAGGCAGCGCCGTGAACAACGATGCAGGCCAGCGCTGGCTGTGCGGCACGTGCGCGCGCCAGACCAGCAACGGGCGGAGGAGCAGGAGGAGCCCGAGCGCAACGATCGTCAGCGAGGCCGAGCGGATCCCCAGCTTCCAGCGCAGGGCGCGCAGGGCCGCGTCGGCGTCGCTGACCTCGCCGGAGAACAACACCTCACCGGAGGGCGCTGCGATCCGGAAGGTCGGTGCAGCCGCTCCGGAATCCGCCGGCGGGGCAGCCGGGCTCCGGAGGCCGACCACTCGCGTGCCGATCCGCCAAAATCCATGACGGGTGGATCCAGCCCCGGGCTCCTCGGGAAGCGTCCACTCGACCAGCACAGCACCGTGGCCAGCACCGCTGCCGGACCCACCGGGGCGGCCTGGCTGTGTGCCGTTACCGGATGGCCCCGCCCGATCGACAAGTGCCCTGGCGTGCCAGATCCGCACGACCGCGTCGCCGACGGTGGCCCCCCAGACTGACCGCCGGGCGGCGCCTTGGGTGCCTGCCGCGGCGCGTCCACTCCAGGCCAGCGCGATGCCATCCGGCCCCTCGAAGGTGACGCCAATCGCGCTTTCGTCCACACCGGCCGGCAGGGACTCGACCCTGGCGGTCCGGGCCCGAGCGAGCCGGTCGAAGAGCACCCTGAGATCCTCGTCACGCAGGGACTCCTGGACAGAGGCGACCATGGACTCGACGTCGACAGCCAGTCCTTCCATGACCGCGATGACCGCCAGTGCCGTCTGCTCGGCGTCCTGGCCCGCAATGGCGGCCGCCGCGGCTGGCACAGCCCCCATGGTCCGATCGACAGCCACGGTGCCACCGATGTACACGGCGCCGGCGGCCAGCAGGGTCGGCACGAACCACCGCATGACCTCTCGCCAGGGCACGGGCAATCGACGCTGTCCGGTCTGGGGGAGTCGCACGCCGTCAGGATACGAGATGCGCGAAGGGCCGGGCGTATTTGTCACCGCACCGCGGATCCGCGACACTAGCGGCATGTCAGCCGTCCGTCCGGTGTTGAAGCGGGGCCTGCTCATCGCCGCCGCGAACTGGCAGGTGACGGTGATTCAGTCCGCGGCCGACTCGATCTTCAAGCTGCTCGTGGCGGTGCCCACGGTCGGCGGCGTGGTGTTCATGGCGCTCATGATTGGCGCCGAGCCCGAGGGCCTCCTCTCCCTTGACTGGCGCGATCTGATTGCCACCGTCGTGGGGACGCTGCTGTCCCTGCCGCTCGTGCTGATCGCGTTTGGGCTGTCCCTGGCCGTGGTTGTCGGGGGCGGGTCGCTCTTCATGTTCCTCGTCAAGGGTGGAACCATCGCGGCGCTGGTGTCGGCGGAGCGTCAACCGCCACACGCCACCAGCCTGGAAGACTCCCATTCGCCTCTGGCGCAGGTTGCCGCCGTGGCCGCCTTCACGGTGGATGGCTTCTTCAGCGACTGTGCACGATATTTTGCCCGCTACACCCGGCTCGGGCTGATCCTGGTGGGCGTCTATGCGGTGTCGGCCGGAGTGTTCCTGTCCGCAGGCGTGGCGCTGGCCGGAGCAGGCGGGCTGGCCACGAGCGCCTCGCTGTCGCTGCTGTTTGTCGCGTGGGTCACGCTGGTCAACCTGACGTATCTGCTCATCCAGATCATCATCGTGGCCGACGACTGCCAGGTGCATGACGCCATCCGGCGCGTGGCCGGACTGGCCCGCGGTGACTGGCGTGCAATTGGGGCCATCTTCGTTGTGGTGCTGATCGTCGTTGCCCTGGGGACGGTCGTCTCCATCGTCGCGATGGGAGCGCTGAGCCTCATCTCGTTTGTTCCGCTCATCGGCCTCGCCGTGCTGCCGGTGCAACTGGTGGCGTGGCTCTTCCGCGCGCTCGTGTTTCAGTTCATCGACCTGGGCGCCGTCGGCGCGTACGCCGGCCGGTTCCGCGCGTCGCGTGCCGTCGCCGCTAACGGGAACTCGCTGGCAGGCCTGTCCGCTCGGGAGCCAGCAGACGCCCGGGGAGCGTCGTGAGCGGCGCCGTCCTCGGGTCGCGCAGCATCAGACGTTCCGGGCGGAATCCGAGTAACTGGCCCTCACGGGTCGCCACGACCAGCGCCGTCCGGTAGGGCACAAGCGCCAGCGTCAGGGCCGGCGAACCCGCCAGTTCCGAGGCTGGCGCCAGGATTCCGAGACTCACGCCGGTCTTGCGCGAAAACCCTTCAAGCCTCGGCGCCACGCCAGAGACCACGGCCAGCCCCCTGAGGGCGAGGGGAGGGGCACCGGGCCGGGTGGCGAGCGCCGCCTTCCATCGCTGGTTGCCGCTGCCGGCGTCCAGCGCCCGGATGAGGTTGTCGAGCGTCAGCACATAGACGCGATCGCCGTCCACGACGGCTCCCGCCACATCCCCGCCCATTCGCCACTGCCAGACGGTCGCGCCGTCCGAGGCCCGGAGTGCCCAGAAGGCGTTCGTGCTGGAACCCACGAACAGACGGTCGGGCGTACCCGCCGGGGGACTGAGCCGGCCGGCGAGCCGGCGTTGCCACCGGACGAGACCACGATCGAGATCGAGAGCCGTGACGTGCCCGGCTTCATCCACGACCGACACACGGCCGGTTGTCACGAGCATCGGAGGCGTCACACGCCCCGGCAACTGCTCGCGCCAGCGCTCGACTCCGTCGGACGCAGAGAGGGCGAGCAGGATCCCCTGCGTCGTGCCCACCAGAACGAGCCCGTCGGCGGCGGTCAGTGCGACAGCCGGATCGGGCAGGGGCCTGCTCCACACGGGGCCTCCACCGCCAGTGGCGAAGGCCACGACCTGGGTCGAGCCAGCGATGAGGACGAGGTCGCCCGAGACGGCGGGAGCCACAGTGGCGCCGGCTTCAACGGACCAGACGATCTCACCCGAGGCGAGATCCGCCGCCAGCATCGATCCGTCCCTGAGTGCGACATAGGCGTGCCGCTCGTCCAAAGCCGGGCCCGACACGGGCGGACTTGGAAGCGTGGTCGTCCACGCCGCCTCGAGCGGAAACAGGGGGGCGGGCGCTTCGGCCCTCTCGATCACGGAGCGTGGCCCGGCCCCGAGGCTTGCGACCACCGCAAGCGCGCCGAGCACACAAGATGTTGGTGTGCTGGTGGAACGAACCACGCCATATAATAGTCCCACCGCGGAACACGTCAGGGTGTGCCGCACCACCCCGGCCTCCTCTGTGCATCAAACCATCCTCGTCCTCGACTTCGGCTCCCAGTACACGCAGCTCATCGCCCGCCGCCTGCGCGAATTGTCGGTGTACTCGGAGGTGCTCCCGTTCGGCACGTCCATCGACCGTCTGCGCGAGGCGCGTCCGGCCGGCATCATCCTCTCCGGAGGCCCGAAGAGCGTGTCCGACGACGGCGCCCCGCGCTGCGACCCGGCGGTGTTTGACCTCGGCGTCCCGGTGCTGGGTGTCTGCTACGGGATGCAGTTGATGACGGCCGTCCTCGGCGGTCAGGTGTCCCGTTCCGATCGTCGCGAGTTCGGCCACGCCGACGTGGACGTGGCCTCGGCCGCGCCGATGCCCCGGCTATTTGAGGGTGTGCCCGACCGGCTGCGGGTGTGGGCGAGCCACGGAGACTGTGTCTCGGCCGTTCCACCGGGATTCTCAATTGCCGCCACCAGCACCAGCGTGCCCGTCGCGGCCATGGAGCACACGACGCGCCGTCTGTTCGGGTTGCTGTTTCATCCGGAGGTCGTGCACACCGCACACGGCGGCCAGCTCCTGCGCAACTTCGCCTACGGCGTGTGCGGCTGCACGGGCGACTGGACCATCCGGTCGTTTGTCGATGAGGCCACCGACCGCATCCGGCAGCAGGTGGGTGAGGGGCGCGTGGTCTGCGGCCTGTCGGGCGGCGTCGACTCCACGGTCGCGGCCATGCTGATACACCGCGCCATCGGCGACCGGCTGACCTGCATCTTCGTCGACAACGGCCTACTGCGGCACGAGGAGGCGAACCAGATCAACAAGCGCTTCCGCGAGAAGCTCCAGCTGCCACTCGATTTCGTCGATGCGAGCGATCTGTTCCTCGACCGGCTGGCCGGCATCATCGACCCCGAGCAGAAGCGCAAGATCATCGGCGCGACGTTCATCGATGTCTTCGAGCGGCGGGCCAATGAGATCGGCACCTTCGAGTTCCTGGGGCAAGGCACGCTCTATCCCGACGTCATCGAGTCGGCGGGCGTGCATGGACCAGCCGTGGTGATCAAGAGCCACCACAACGTCGGCGGTCTGCCCGAGCGGATGAAGTTCAGGCTGGTCGAGCCGCTCCGCGACCTCTTCAAGGACGAGGTCCGCCGCGTGGGCCGCGACCTGGGCCTCGACGAGGAGTTCGTCATCCGCCAGCCCTTCCCGGGACCCGGACTTGCCGTGCGCGTCGTCGGCGAACTGACGCGGCCCAGGCTCGACCTGCTCAGGCGCGCCGACCGAATCGTCGCGGAGGAGATCCGGGCTGCGGGCTGGTACGAGCGGGTCTGGCAGAGCTTCGCCGTGCTCCTCCCGGTGCAGAGCGTGGGCGTGATGGGCGACGCACGCACCTACGAGTACACCGTGGCCGTCCGGGCGGTCGAGAGCCTCGACGGCATGACGGCTGACTGGGCCCGGCTGCCGCACGACCTGCTCGCGGCTATCTCCTCACGCATCGTCAACGAAGTGCGGGGCATCAACCGGGTGGTGTACGACATCAGCTCCAAGCCGCCCTCGACCATCGAGTGGGAGTAGCGCGTGGCCGAGTTCGTCCACCTGCACCTCCATACCGAGTTCTCGCTCCTCGACGGCGCCTGCCGGATCGACGAGCTGCTGGATGAAGCCGTCAAGCTGAAGATGCCGGCGCTCGCCGTGACCGAGCACGGCAACATGTTCTCGTCGGTGGTGTTTCACGACCATGCCAGGGACCGGGGCATCAAGCCGCTGCTTGGCTGCGAGGTGTACGTGGCCGGAGGCAGCCGCTTCGACCGCACGGGCTCGCAGACCGAGACCAACCACCTGGTGTTGATGGCGGAGACGGATCAGGGCTACAAGAACCTGATCAAGCTCGTCTCGGCCGGCTACACCGAAGGGTTCTACTACAAGCCCCGCATCGACAAGGAACTGCTGGCGAAGCACTCCGAGGGGCTCATTGGGTTGAGCAGCTGCCTCAAGGGTGAGGTAGCCAGCGCCCTGCGGGTGGAGCAGCACCGGCCCGCGCTCGAAGCGGCCGGCCGCCTCCGCGACATCCTCGGCCCGAACAATTTCTTTCTTGAGATGCAGTACCAGGGCATCGAGGAGCAGCGCGTCGTCAACAAGGGTCTGATTCCGTTGGCGCGGGAACTCGACCTGAACCTGATCTGCACCAACGACGTGCACTACCTCAGGCAGGGCGACAGCCAGCCACACGACATCCTGCTCTGCATCGGCACGGGCAAGACGGTCAACGACGCCCAGCGGCTCCGCTACACGGGGGACCAGTTCTTCCTCAAGACCGCCGACCAGATGGCGGAGGTGTTCAAGGACCATCCTGACGCCCTGAAGAACACGCTGCTCATCGCCGAGCGCTGCAACGTCACCATCCCGAAGGGCCAGAACCACCTGCCCACTTTCGGCGTGCCAGAGGGCTTCACGCTCGAGCAGTACTTCGAACACGTCGCGCGCCAGGGCTTCACGGACCGGCTCACGCGCCTCCGACAGCTCAACGCGGCCGGCACGCTGCGCCACACGATTGACGAGTACGAGACGCGGCTCAACTACGAGATCGCGATGATCAAGCAGATGGGCTATCAGGGCTACTTCCTGATCGTCTGGGACTTCATCCGCTACGCACGCGAGGAAGGTATTCCGGTCGGACCGGGCCGCGGCTCGGCCGCTGGGTCGCTCGTGGCCTGGTGCATGCGCATCACGGACGTCGACCCGCTCGGCTTCGACTTGATCTTCGAGCGCTTCCTGAATCCTGAACGCGTCTCCCTGCCCGATATCGACGTGGACTTCTGCGAGCGGCGCCGTGGCGAGGTCATCGACTACGTCACCCGGAAGTACGGCCGCGAGAACGTCGCCCAGATCATCACGTTCGGCACCATGAAGGCCAAGGCCGTCGTGCGCGATGTCGGCCGGGCGCTCGACATGCCCTACGCCGACGTCGACCGGGTCGCGAAGCAGATTCCGCCCACGCTCGACATGACGCTCGACAAGGCGCTGGCGGAGAACCCGATCCTCAAGGACATGGCGGCGAAGGACCCCAAGGTCAAGGAACTGCTCGACATCGGCCGCCGCCTGGAGGGGATGTCGCGTCATGCGTCGGTGCACGCGGCGGGCGTGGTCATCGCCCCGGGACCGATCACCGACTACGCGCCGCTGTACAAGGGCCAGCGCGACGAAATCACGACGCAGTGGAACATGAAGGAGGTCGAGCGGGTCGGCCTGCTGAAGATGGATTTCCTCGGCCTCAGCACCCTGACGCTGATCCAGGACGCGCTGACCGAGGTCAAGCGCACCGAGGGGGTCACGCTCGATATCGACGCTATCCCCCTGGACGACGAGAAGACCTACAAACTGTTCGGCGAAGGGGCCGCCTTCGGCATCTTCCAGTTCGAGAGCTCCGGCATGCGCGACCTGCTGCGCAAGGCCAAGCCGGAGCGGCTCGAGGACCTCATCGCACTCAACGCCCTCTATCGCCCGGGCCCGCTGAAGTCGGGCATGGTCGACGACTTCATCGCCCGCAAGCAGGGGACCAAGGAGATCAAGTACGAGCTGCCGCAGCTCGAGCCCATCCTCGCGGAGACCTACGGCGTCATCGCCTACCAGGAACAGGTGATGCGCATCGCGCAGGCCCTGGCGGGTTTCTCGCTCGGACAGGCCGACATGCTCCGCAAGGCCATGGGCAAGAAGGATCCGAAGGTCATGGCCAGGCAGCGCGAGAGCTTCATGGACGGCGCGCGCAGGCTCGGCGTGAACGAGAAGAAGGCCACAAAGATATTCGACCTGATGGAGTTCTTCGCGGGGTACGGCTTCAACAAATCGCACTCGGCCGCCTACGCGTACCTGGCGTACCAGACCGCCTACCTGAAGGCCAACTTCCCCTGGCACTTCGCGGCGGCCTTGCTCACAATCGAGGCCCAGAATACGGACAAGCTGGCGACCTATCTTGGGGAGTGCCGGGACCGGGGCATTCCCGTGCTGCCGCCAGACGTCAACCAGAGCCAGATGCGCTTCTCAGTGGAGCCGGGCCGGGGCGTGCGCTTCGGGCTGACGGCCATCAAGGGCCTCGGCGAGGGCGCCATTGAGTCCATCCTCGCGGCCAGAACGGCACTCGGCGGCCGCATCCCCTCGCTCCATGCCCTCTGCGAAATTCTCGACATGCGTCTCGCCAACAAGCGCGTGTTCGAAGCTCTCGTGAAGGCGGGCGGCTGCGACTCCCTGCTGCCGGGCGCGGAGCCGGGCGCGCCGGGCTACGCCATGCCGGACACCGCCGTGCCGGAGGCCGGCGCCGACCGCGTGGCGCGGCTCGCGCGTGACCGGGCGCGCCTGTTCGCGGCCGTGGAGCCGGCAACCGAGCACGGCACCCGGACGCAACGTGACCGCGCCCTGGGCCAGTCCGACCTCTTCGGCGGCGAGGGCCCCACGACCGGAGCCGTGCAGCAGTTGCCGGTGGCCACTCCATGGTCCGAGGTGGATCTGCTGAACTACGAGCGCGACACGCTGGGCCTCTACCTGACCGGGCATCCGATTGACCGCTGGGCGGACGACCTGCGTGACTTCGGCGCCAGGTCGATCGCGCAGTTGGGGGTCAGGCCATCGGCGGAGGAGGGCTCAGACGAGACCCTCGAGGACAGCGTCCCGGCCGGCCCGCCTCCGACGATTGAGCGGGTGTCGGAGGATGTGTCCCTCGGCGGGATCGTCTCGGGACTGCGGCCGCTCAAGACGCGCAAAGGGGATCGCATGTGCGTCTTCATGCTCGGGGATCGCGACGGCGGTCTCGAGGTGATCGTGTTTCCCGAGACGTTCCGTCAGTCCGGCCACCTGGCCGAGAACGGTGCGATGCTCCTGGTCAAGGGCAAGTTCGAACGCGACACGGAGTCAGCCCGGCTGGTCGCCTCGGAGCTGTTGCCGATCGAGCGGGTCCGCGAAAGGCTGAGCACCGCCGTGTCAATCACCGTATCGACCCAGCGCCACGGACGTCAGACCTTCGAGCGGCTCTGGGACGTGCTCGCCCGGCACAAGGGCGACCGCCGCGTGGCGTTCTTTCTGGTGGACGAGGAACGGGGGCTCCGCGTCAACGTGAAAGTGAATGCGCAGATCCGCGTCCGTCCGTCGGATCGGCTCGTCGCGGATGTGGAACAGATTTGCGGATCCGGCTCGGTCCGGCTGCGCTGACAGGAGGCCTTCCGTATGGCGGCAGAGACAGTGACGCTTGAGTTCGAGGAGCCGATTGCACTCCTCCTGAAGGAGATCGCCGCGGTGTCCATCCTGCCGCCGACACCGGACCGGCTCCGGTCCATCGAGAGACTGCGGGGCCGCGTCGAGGAATTGCGCCTGGACATCTACACCCACCTGACGCCGTGGCAGCGCGTGACGGTGGCGCGCCACCCTGGCAGGCCGACGGTCCTTGACTACGTGGACCGGCTGTTCACCGACTTCATCGAGATCCACGGCGACCGCCGGTTCGCCGACGACCACGCCATGGTGACCGGCTTTGCGCGCTACCACGGCGCGCCAGTGCTGGTGGTCGGCCATCACAAGGGTGGCGGCGACACCAAGCAGAAGATCTTCCGCAACTTCGGCTACGCACGGCCCGAGGGCTACCGGAAGGCGCTGCGCGCGATGAAGCTGGCGGAGAAGTTCGACCGGCCGGTCATCGCCTTCGTGGACACGCCGGCGGCGTTTCCCGGGATTGAATCCGAGGAACGCGGCATCGCGGAGGCCATCGCGGTGAACCTGCGCGAGATGGCGGCCCTGACGGTGCCCATCGTCGTGGTCGTCCATGGCGAGGGCGGCAGTGGCGGGGCGCTCGGCATTGCCGTCGGCGATCGCATCCTGATGCATCAGTTCGCGGTCTACAGCGTGATTCCCCCCGAAGGCTGCGCCGCGATCCTCTGGCGGAGCTCTGACCGGAAGATGGAGGCCGCCGACGCCCTCAAACTCACGGCCACCGACCTCATTCGCCTGGGCGTCGTGGACGAGATCGTGCCCGAGCCGGCCGGGGGCGCCCATACCGACGTGGGCGCCGCGGCGGCGCTCCTCGACGGCCCGCTCAGCGCCGCGCTGGCGGAGGTCTCCGCCCATGACGTGGAGACACGGCTGAACCTCCGCTACGCGAAGTTCCGCCAGATGGGGAGCGTGGGGCTGGCCTGACGGGCCGGCTCCTCCCATGATTCCTCGCATCTGGCACGCGGCGCCTGCGGACGCCGGCGTTGTCGCCGCACTGGCCCGCGAACTGGGTGTGACCTCCGTCACCGCGCGCCTCCTGGTCGTGCGCGGGCTCGGCAACCCCGATGATGCCCGGCGTTTCCTCTCACCATCCCTGAGCCATCTCCACGACCCGATGCTGCTGGCCGGCATGCCGGAGGCCGTGACGCGTATCGAGGCGGCGATCGCGTCGGGCGAGCGCATCGCGGTACACGGCGACTACGACGTGGATGGCGTCACCTCCACGGTGATTCTCAGGCGCGCCCTGGAGCTCTACGGCGCGAACGTGACCCACTTCCTCCCGGAGCGGTTTCGCGACGGCTACGGGCTGCAGCCGGCGTCGATGGAGCGGCTCGCTGCCGAGGGCGTCACGCTGGTGATCTCGGTCGACTGCGGCATCCGTGGCGCCGAGGCCGCACTCCGGGCTCGTCAACTCGGGGTGGACCTGATCATCACGGACCATCACGAACCCGACGACGCCCTGCCGGATTGCTGCGCGGTGGTCAATCCGAAGCGTCCGGACTGCCAGTACCCCGACAAGCAACTGGCGGGCGTGGGGGTCGCGCTGAAGGTGGTGCAGGCCCTCTGCCAGCGGGCGGGCCGCGAGGCGTGGCTCCCGGCGTTCATCAAGATCGCCGCCATCGGGACCATCGCCGACGTGGTTCCGCTCCAGGGTGAGAACCGCGTCATCGCCAAGCTCGGACTGGAACTGCTCTCGCGCGGGCCCCACAAGGTCGGCTTGCGGGCCCTGCTGGAGTCCGCCGGACTCACCGGCAAGACCATCGACGGCTATGCCGTCGGCTTCGTCATCGCTCCGCGCATCAACGCCGCGGGCCGCATGAGCACGCCCGATATCGCGGCCCGGCTGCTGCTGGCCAGCGACGACGCCATGGCGGATGAGGCTCGGGCCCTGGCCGGGCAGCTCAACACCGAGAACCTGCGCCGGCGCGAGGAAGAGGCCCAGATCGTCCAGCAGGCACGGGCGGCTGTGGAACGCGATCCGGAGATCGGCGCACGGACCGTGCTGGTGGTGGGCGGGGAAGGCTGGCACCGCGGTGTGATCGGCATCGTGGCCTCGAAGCTCGTCGACGCCTTTCACCGTCCGGCGATCGTGCTCTCCATCGAAGACGGCGTCGCCCACGGATCGTGCCGGAGCATTCCCGGGTTCGACATGCTGGGGGCGCTCGAGTCGTGCGCGGACCTGATGACGCGCTTCGGCGGCCACCGTCAGGCCGCCGGACTGACGATGGACGCCGACTACATCCAGGCACTCCGGCGTCGCGTGAACGTGTTCGCGGATGCCAGCCTCGAGCCGGATGACCTGCGGCCGCGGCTCAGGGTGGATGCCGAGCTGTCCTTCGACGAGATCACCCCGTTGCTGCTGGCCGAGCTGGACGCACTGGCCCCGTTCGGCCCGTCCAACCCGCGCCCGGTCTTCCACACCCGGGCCGTCGAGGTCGTCGACGGCCCCCGCACGCTCAAGGAGCGGCATCTCAAGATGGCCTTCCGTCAGCAGGGCAAGGTCCTGCGCGGCATCGCCTGGCGGGCGGCGGGCCGTGAGGACACGGTGACGGCCGGCAGGGGTGGGCTGGATATCGCCTACAGCGTGGCTGAGGAGAGCTGGAACGGCGAGCGCTACATCCAGTTGACGGTCGAGGACTTCCGGGCGCCCGGCTCTGCTGTGGTCGAGACGGGAGCACCCCGGCTGGTATCCTCAACACCAGTCCCATGAGATGGCACCGCCTGGCCCGCCTGGCCGCAGCCGCGATCGGACTCGCGGCCGTGGGACTTGTCGTCACCAAGATCGGCACGCGGCCGGCCCGCGTGGCGCAAACCGCTCCCGAGCGGCTAGACCCCAGGGCCACCGTCGAATCCACGGGGGCGACCACCTCCGAGATCCGCGGCGTGAAGGAGGACTATCAGGTCAAGGCCGCCCACCAGCTCATGTATGAGGACGGAACCTCGAGGTCACTCGACGTCGAGATCACCGTCAAGAACCGCGGCGGCCGGGACTTCGTCATGTCGGGCAAGGAGGCTCGGGCCGGCGCCGGCAATGCGTCGCTGGACCTCACCGGGCGCGTGAACCTGCGCGCGAGCGACGGCTTCGAGATCGACACAGACGCCGCGCACTACTCCGAAGCCGATGGTTTGGTCCGGGCCCCTGGGACGTTCACCTTCCGCCGTGGCCGGATGCAGGGCAGCGGCGTCGGCATGGTGTATGACAAAGGGGACGACGTCCTGGCCATGACCAGTGCGGCCCGCATCATCTTTCTGGACGAGGCTGGCGCCGTCGTGACCGACGTCTCGGGTGGCAGCGCCACTCTCGATCGGGGCCTGCACATCCTCACCATCGAAGGCGGTGCACATGCCGTACGCGACGAGCAGGCGCTCGACGCATCGCGTCTGGTGGCGACCCTGTCCGAGGACAACGAGCACGTGACGTTCATGGAGCTGCGCGGTGAGGCGCGCGTGGCGGGTGGCTCGGCCGCATTCGACTCGATGAGCGCGGCAGCCATCGACCTCTCCTATAACAGTGATGGTTCGATTCTGGAGCGCGTGAGCCTCGACGGCACGGCGGCCGTTGCCATGGCCGGCGACACGGGGGGAGCCTCCGGCCGGCAGGTCTTCGGTGACCGCCTCGGGATCACCCTTGAGGCCGGAGACACGGTCACAGGGCTGTCGGGTCTCGGACACGTCCGGCTGGATCTGCCTGCGACATCCGAGTCGCCGCTCCGATCCATCACGGCGCACGAACTGGCGGGAACCGGGAAGGCGCCACAGGGCCTCACCGACGTACGGTTCTCCGGTAGCGTGGTGTTCAGGGAAACGCCTCCGGTCGCCAACGCGCAGTCTCGAACGGCCCGATCGGCCACCCTGCAGCTCGTGCTGGAGAAGGACGCGGTCGGACAGGCCGCTTTTGCGGGAGCCGTGACCTTCGAGGAGCAGGGCCTCCGTGCGGGCGGGGGTGAGGCGGACTACGACCCTTCGGCCGGAACGCTCGTCCTTCGGGGCCGTGACGCGGCCGGGGCACCACGCGTCGAGGACGCCCGTGTCAGCGTGATAGCCGACCAGATCACGGTCACCCTCGACTCCCATCACATGACCGCGACGGGTCGCGTGCAGACGGTGCTGCGCCAGGGATCGGGTGAGGGCGGCGGACAGCTCCCCGGACTCCTCGATCGCTCACAGGCGGCGCGAGCTACCGCCGGGACGTTTGTCTACGCCGGGGGCAACGGCCAGGCGGTCTACACCGGGAGCGTCCAGCTCTGGCAGGGCGAGACCACGATCCGGACAGATCGACTCGTGCTGGACCGGGACACCGGCGACCTGGATGCCACCGGCACCGCCCGCGCCACGCTGACGCTGGACTCCGGCACCATGGTCGGACGGGCCGACCGTATCCACTACGCCGACGCCACACGCTCGGTGGAATACCTGGGTGCACAGGGATCCGCCGCTGCCGCACAGCTCAGCGGACCGCAGGGCGACCTCCGGGCCGACCGCATCGCGCTGGTCCTGGCCGCCGCGTCGCAGACCCTCGAGTACATGGACGCCACGGGGCGGACGGTGCTCAAGCTGGAGGGCCGGACCATTGCGGGCGCACGTCTCCACTATCGGATCGCCGATGAGCGGTACGACATCGAGGGCACACCAGGGACACCCGTGACGATCACGCAGGGGTGCGACTCGACAACCGGCCGGGCGTTGACCTGGTTCAAGGCCACCGATAGGATGCTCGTCGATGGTCGCGAAGACACACGGACCTCCACGAAGAGCCGGGGCGGTCCCTGCCCGGAGTCCCGGCCCCGCTGATGCCCACACTGCAGACCATTGACCTGACGAAGTCCTTCAGCGGGCGCACCGTGGTGCGCGGCGTGAGTTTGCAGGTCCACTCAGGAGAAATTGTCGGCTTGCTCGGCCCGAACGGGGCAGGCAAGACCACCACGTTCCATATGACGGTCGGCCTGACCGCACCCGACTCCGGGCGCGTGCTCCTTGACGAGGAGGACCTGACGGACGCGCCGATGTACGTCCGGGCGCGCAAGGGCATCGGCTACCTTCCGCAGGAGCCCTCGATCTTTCGCGGGCTGACGGTCGAGCAGAACATCCTCGCGATCCTGGAGACGCTCCCGCTCACCCGCGCGGAACGGCGTACGCGCCTGGCGGGGCTGCTGGACGAACTGCACCTGACGCCCCTCGCTAAGTCGCCCGCGCACACGCTCTCGGGTGGAGAGCGGCGGCGCACCGAGATCACCCGTGCGTTGGTGATGTCGCCCCGCTTCATCCTGCTCGACGAACCATTTGCCGGCATCGACCCGATCGCCATCACCGAGATCCAGGGCATCATTTCGCAGCTGAAGGCGCGCGGAATCGGCGTACTCGTGACCGATCACAACGTGCGGGAAACGCTGCGGATCACGGATCGTGCGTACATCGTCCATGACGGCGTGCTCTATCAGAGCGGCAGCCCTGCCGACCTCGCGGCCGACGCGGAGGTGCGCCGGATTTACCTCGGGGCTGACTTTCGCTTGGACTAGACTTCAGATCACACGGTGCCCCCTCGGGGCGTCCTCCGAATGGCTATTTACCAGAAGCTCCACACGCGCCTCGTTCAGAAACTTGTTCTGACGCCGTCATTGCAGCAGGCGATCAAGCTCCTGCCGATGTCGACGCTCGAACTGTCGGAGCTGCTCAACCAGGAGATGGTGGAGAACCCGATGCTGGAGGAGGTGCCCACCGACGACCTCCAGCCTCCCGAGGTGCAGGCCGAGACCGAGGCGGCCGAGAAGAAGGACGAAAAGAACGACACCTGGGACGACCAGGACTACGAGTATTTCTTCGGAGACTACCTCGACGACGGGTTTCGTCCTCGCACCCCCACCGAAGTCAAGGAGCTTCCGCCGATCGAGAACACGCTCTCGACCTCAGTGTCCCTGTCCGACCACCTGCTGTGGCAGCTCTCCATGCAGACCGATGACGTGCTGCTGCGCGACATCGGCGAGGCCATCATCGGCAACTTGAACGATGACGGCCAACTCGTGGCCACCATTGACGAGATCGCCTCGATGGGCTCGTGGTCGACCGCGGACGTCGAACGAGGGCTGCACCTGCTGCAGTCATTCGATCCCATCGGCGTCGCCGCGCGTGACCTGCAGGAATGCCTCGCGCTGCAGCTTCGGCACCTTGGCCTCGGCGGGTCACCGGCGGAGACGGTCGTCACCGAGCATCTCCGTCTCCTCCAGAACCATCAGATTCAGGAGCTCTCGAAGAAGATGGCGATGAGCATCGAGGCCCTGAAGGAGCACATCGAGATCATCCGCCACCTCGATCCGAAGCCCGGCGCCCGGTACAACCCGTCGCAGTCGCAGTACGTCATCCCGGACGTGTATGTGATGAAGGTGGAGGAGGAGTACGTGGCCGTCCTCAACGAGGATGGCCTCCCGCAGCTGCGCATCAGCCCGGTCTACCGGCGCCTCCTCGACAAAGGTGGCGAGAACACGGACGAGACACGGAACTACGTGAAGGACAAGTTCCGGTCGGCGCTGTGGCTGATCAAGTCCGTCGAGCAGCGGCAGCGGACAATCCACAAGGTGGCCACGAGCATCATCCAGTTCCAGCGCGAGTTCCTGGACCACGGGATCGAGTTCCTGCGGCCGCTTGTCCTGCGCGACGTGGCCAACGATATCGGGATGCACGAATCCACGGTCAGCCGTGTCGTGACGAACAAGTACATGCACACGCCACAGGGTGTGTTTGAACTCAAGTACTTCTTCCACAGCGGGATCGCGAGCCAGTTCGGCGAGGACGTGTCCTCCGTCACGATCAAGCAGCGCATTCGGAAGATCATCGTGCAGGAAGACCCGCACAAGCCCCTCAGCGATTCGAAGATCGTCGGCATCCTGCAGCGCGAGGGCCTGGAACTGGCCCGGCGGACGATCGCGAAATATCGCGAGGAGCTCAAGATCCCGACGTCCAACCAGCGGAAAGTCCTGTACTGATGGCAGCCTCGCGCACCCGCTCCCGCCGTCCCGTCCGCCGATTCATCATCGTCACGGGGTTGTCGGGGTCGGGCAAGTCGCACGCGATCCGGGCGCTCGAGGACCTCGGCTATTTCTGCATCGACAACCTCCCCACCCAGCTGATTCCCACCGTCGCCGGCCTCGCACAGCGAGAGGAGGCGGGGTTCCCGATGGTCGCGATCGTCGTCGACGTACGGGAGGGGGGCTTCCTCCGTGGGTTCACGAAGGTCTACCGCACGCTCAAGGCCAACCCTGACCTAAAGCCGTCGCTCATCTTCCTCGAAGCGAGCGATTCGGCGCTCGTGCGCCGCTTCAGCGAAACGCGACGGCCACACCCCCTTGCCAAGGACCGGTCGGTGGGGGAGGGCATTCGTGAAGAGCGGACCAAGCTGAACGCCATCCGTGCGATGGCGGACCTCATTCTCGACACGTCAAACCTGACGGTGCATGAGCTGCGCGAGGCGTTCATGAAGCTCTCGCGGGGCCCGGACGAGCGGGCCGAGATGGTCGTGAACCTGCTGAGCTTCGGGTTCAAGCATGGCGTGCCGCTCGACGCGGACCTGGTGTTCGACGTGCGGTGCCTGCCGAATCCGCACTTCGTGCCGGCGCTCCGGGCGCTGACTGGCCGTGATCGCCCCGTTGTGACCTACATGCGGCGTCACGCGGCGACGGGGGCGTTCCTGAAGCACCTGACGTCATTCCTGCGGTTCGCGGTGCCGCAGTACGTCAAGGAGGGCAAGAGCTATCTCACCGTCGCTGTGGGCTGCACCGGCGGCCAGCACCGCTCGGTGATGATGGTGGAAGCGCTTCAGCGGGCACTGGCAGGGGAGAAGGGCGTCCGCCTGCGCGTATCGCACCGCGACGGCTAAGGCCTCACGCCCTACGGGGCGGGGTCGGTGGCCACGGCCCGGCCGTACCGATCCTCCAACCGGACGACATCGTCGATCTCCGGCGTGGAGGCTTCCAGTACATCGGTGTCTTCAACGGCCGTCATTCGGTGAATCGTTCCCGGCGTGACATGCAGGCTGTCTCCCGGGCCGAGATCCAGATCGACCATCTTCCCGTCGCGCTCGACCTCATACCGCAAACGTCCGCTATGCACGTACACCGTCTCGTCCTTCCTGATGTGGTACTGGAGGCTCAGTGCATGCCCGGCGTTGATGTGAAGGATCTTGCCCACGTAGCGGTCGGTATGGGCCCAGTGGATCTCGTATCCCCAAGGCTTCTCAACGCGCCTCACGGTGTCTGACATGGTGAAGGCCTAGAAGGGGATGTCGTCGTCGGTGATCGGCTCCATCGGGGGCTCGTCACCGCCGCTGGAGCCACTCGCGCCTCGGTCCATGCTGCGGCCGCCACCGCCGCCGCCACCCAGCAGCGTGATCCGATCGGCCTTGATCTCCGTGGTGTATCTCTTATTGCCGTCCTTGTCGTCCCACTGCCGGGTCTGCAGTCGGCCCTCGACATAGATCTGCTTGCCCTTCGTCAGGTACTCATTGAGCGACTCGGCCGTCTTGCCCCAGACGACGATACGATGCCACTCCGTCTTCTCCTGCTTCTGGCCGGACTTGTCGTTCCAGACCTCCGTCGTCGCGAGATTCAGCGTCGACACGGCCGAGCCACCAGGCGTGTACTTCATTTCCGCGTCCCGCCCGAGGTTGCCGACCAGGATGACCTTATTGACACTGCCCACGATGAGAATCCTTTCCGCCGCCCGTCAGGGCTTGCGCGCGGCCAACCGATCAAGCCCCTGCTTGGCGAGACGGCCCGCATCCGTTTCCGGGAATACTTTCACCACCTGCTGCCAGGAATCGCGTGCCCCGTCCGCATTGCCCATGCGCTCCATCACCAGCCCGCGCTTGTAGTAGGCATCCGGTGTGGCGTTGCCGCTGGGATAGCGTTTGATGACCTCATTGTACGCAGCCACCGCGTCCGTATCCTTCCGTGCCGAGAAGTGCGATTCGCCGATCATGAACTGCGCGTCGTCCGCCTGATCCGACGTGGGAAACGTTCGCAGGAACGCCTCGTAGCCCTGGATCGCCAGCGGGTACTGTCCTGCGGTGTAGTCGGCAAACGACTGCTCGAGCATCCGCCTCGGCGAGAGCCCGGCAGCCGAGGCCACCGGCGCGGACGGGGTGGCCGGTGCGGGCTGGCCATCCGGGGCCGCCAGCGACGAGTCAGGGGGTGGCGCGAACCCTTGCGGAGGAATCGCCGCGCGCAGCGCCTCAATCTCCTGGTCGAGCGCCGAGATACGGACGTTGGTCTCGTCCGAGCGCTCCCGGATCACCTTGAGGTCGCTGCCCATGGCGTCCAGCTGGAGCTTCTGGTCGGCGAATCCCTTCCGGGTCACGTCAGTCTGCTGATCCAGCCTCTGCTCAAGACGCGCCATGGCTGTCTTCAATGCGTCCGCCAGGGACCCGATCGCCAGCGCCATCTGCTGCGTCTGTTCCTGCAGCATCCTTATGTCCGCGACGATCTGCTGATGTTCGCGATCGGCTGCGCGCAGGGGAGCAGCGCTCAGGCTGGCCACCAGGGCCGCCGTGCACCACCCGCCCAGGAGACGGGAAGTCACTTGGCGGTGACCACGAAATGGCCGCGCCGGTTCTTTGTCCAGGCGGCCTCGTCATGCCCCGGGTCAAACGGGAACTCCTTGCCGTAGCTCACGACGCGGAGGCGCTCGGCTGCGATGCCCATCGACACCAGATACGCCCGTACCGAACTGGCCCGCCGTTCACCCAGCGCCAGGTTGTACTCGGCCGTGCCACGCTCGTCGCTGTGCCCCTCGATCGTGATGACCCAGGACCGGTTCGTCCGAAGCACGGCGGCGTTGGCCTGCGCAGTCTGCTGCGCGGCCTCGCTCAGTTCGGAGCTGTCGTAGCCGAAGAACACCGGTGCAAGCGGGGACTTTCTGTTCAGGTCATCCAGGGACCTGGCGGACACGCCGTCCTCGGGCACAGGCTGGGCCGGCACCGGCAAGGGCTCACGGGCCTGCTGGGGAGGTCGCGAGGGGGGAGGGGGCACTGTGGAAGGTACCGTCACGACCGGCGGCGCCGGCTGGGGTTCGGGTACAGCCGGAGGCTTCTTGCCGCACGCGGCCATCACCAGAACCGCGGCAAGTACTCCGCCTGCGGCGATGCGTCGATTGAACAGGCTGATCATGGACATGCGGACTCAGGAGCTCCTATCTCTTCACGCTGCCGGAGCAACCGCATAAGTGTACGCCGTTGGCGACATCTACTGCGACCAGCCCGGGGTGTAGTTGTTGCCGTCGCGGGTGATTTGCTGCACGTTCTTGCCGTCACGGGCGATGGTAAACACCTGCACCCGTCCCGCGCGGGTGGACGTGAACGCCAGATGCCGGCCATTCGGCGCAAACACCGGACTCTCATTGGTCCCCTCGCCGAAGGTGATCTGCCGTGTCTGCCCGCTGGCGACCTCGTAGACCTTGATGTCGAAGCCCGGTCCCGTGCGTGCCGCAAACGCAATTTCATTGAAGGGCGGGGACGACCATGTCGGCCGATCCGCATACGACTCGTTGACCGAGATGCGCCGGGCTCCACCGGTGCCCTCGGCGTTCACGATGTAGATCTGGGGCGTCCCCCCCCGATCCGATGTAAAGGCGATCTCGGTGCCCGTCGGGGACCAGGTCGGCGTCACGTCATTCGCTCCGTGATTCGTGAGGCGATGCAGGTTCGAGCCGTCCACGTTCATCGTGTAGATCTCCGGGTTGCCGTCACGGCTGGACATGAACGCCAGGCGCTTGCCATCCGGCGAGTAGGACGGCAGGAAGTTACTGCCCTTACCGGCGGTCGGATTCGACGGCGGAGTGCCTTCGTAGATCCGCGCGATGTAGATGTCTGGGAAGCCCTTCCGATACGAGGTGTAGGCCAGGGCGCGGGCATCGGGGGACCAGACCGGTGCGATGTTGAGCTGCCGGTCCACCGTGATCCGCCGTGCATTCGCGCCGTCGTAGTCGGCGATGAAGACTTCCTTGACGTCCCGGTTCTCGGTTGTACCAGCGACCTTCTCCCTGTTGCGGTCGGATGTGAAGGCCAGCTTCGTCCTGGCTACCCCTCGCAGTGCCCGTTGCTGCTGGTGGAGCTCATCCGCGGCGGTATGCGCGAGGAATCGCGGGTTGGTTGCGGGTCCCACGTATTCCTTGGCGAACACGGCCTGCCGCGTCCGCATATTGAACAGGCGGACCTCCACGCGAATGGTGCTGCCCGTCCGCTGCACGGTGCCGAAAAGCACGCCGTCCGCACCCAGTTCCCGCCATGCGGCAAACGGCAGTTGCTCCGCGGTCCGGGCAGCCGGCACCGACGCGTAGGTGTCGCGGGGAATCAGGTAGAACTCGCGCTCGAACGCCAGGTCGTCCCAGAGGACGTCGCTGAGCACCTTGGCGGCATCCGCAGCATCAGGAGCAGCGGCCACGAACGCCGGGACCGCAAACCGCGGCGGCGTGCCGCTGTCGCCGCTGATTGAGAGTTCGATTTCTGAGGGCTGTGCTCGCGGCGCGGGCTGGCCTGGCGGGGTCTGGAATGCCTGGGGGCCGGCCCACAGCAGGGCCAGAGCAATCAGGGGAGCCGCGTAACGCGCGTAGGTGATCATCACCGTTGGTAGTCGAAGCGTAGATGAATGGTCAGGTCCACGTTGGGAAATCCCGCCGGCAGCGGGGGCACGCGCGCGGTCAGCAGCAGCGCCCGCTGGGCGGCCATGTCGAGCGCGGCAAAGCCGCTGGGCCGTTCCACCTGAACAGCGGTGACGGCGCCCGAGCGAAGCACGGTGAACTTCATCAATGTCTGTCCCGTGAGGTTCTGTGTGGCGACCCAGTTCCGTTGGATCACCTGCATCACCGTTTCCAGATACTCCGGGCAACAGAAGTCTCCCACATCCAGGTAAGCCCCGGTGCCGGAACCGCCGCCGCCGGTGAGACCGAAGCCCTGTCCCCTGGCGCCGGTGTCCGCGCGCGCGGACCCTTCCTGGACCTCTTCTCCCGCAGAGAGGCGCCTGCCGGTTGCGGTACTCGAGGCCCGCGTGGGCGTGTCACGCCGGGAACGCTCAGGCTTGGAGGGCAGGGCCATCTCAGGGGGCTTGGTGGCAGGAGGCGCCTCGCTCCGCGGCTTCGGCCCGGCCGGGGCCACCGTCTGCACCTCGCGGCCACCCATCGGTGTCATGCCGCCAGTGCGGGGACCGGATGACCCGCCGAGGCTGATGGTCATCACCGTCCGTGGCATATCCGCAGTGTTGTCGCCCATCGGGACCAGGAGGGCCGCGGCGAAGAGCCCTGCATGCAGGACGAGCGACACCACCACGACAGGCGCCAGCCCCTCATGCAGGCTGGCGCGCGCAGCGAGAATGCCGGAGACGGCGTCAGTCGCGCTCATGCCGCCTGCTCCACGCGCAGAGACCTCACGCCCTCATCGCTCCCCGGGCAGCGCCGTCACGAGCCCCACGTTCTCGACACCCCCTGCCTTCAGAGTGTTCACGATTGTCATGAACTCGTCGTAGCGAATCGCGCCGTCGCCGCGCAGGAACACCTGGCGATCTGATTTATTGAGCAGCAGCTGCCGGACGCGTTCGCCGAGCGCGGTGAGCGGCACCGCTTCCTCACCGATGAAGACGCGCCTGTCACGCTGGTAGGAAACGGGGACCGATACGAAGATCCGCTCGCTGGCAATCTCCTGTGAACGGCTGGCGACCGGCAGCTTCACGTCGATCCCGCGCTGGAGCATGGGGGCCGCGACCATGAAGATGATCAGCAGTACCAGCATCACGTCGACGAGCGGGACGACGTTGATTTCGGCCAGCGTCGAAGAGACGCGCCGTCCACGGCCTCGACGGCCACCCGCTCCACCGGACGCCAGCACCTTCGGCATGATGGCGTCCCTAGGTGAAGTTGCGCTCCACGATGTTGAGGAACTCCATCGCGAAGTCGTCCATGGCGGCGGAGAAGTCCTTCACCCGGTGCGTGAACTGGTTGTAGGCGAGCACGGCTGGGATCGCCGAGAACAGCCCCATGGCCGTCGCAACCAGGGCCTCGCTGATCCCGGGCCCCACGACGGCCAGGTTCGTCGACCCGGTGGCGCCGATGCGCTGGAACGCGATCATGATGCCGACCACCGTCCCGAAGAGTCCAATGAACGGCGTCACACTGGCGGTGGTCGCCAGGAACGTCAACCGACCCTCGAGTCGACTCATCTCCACGGACGCCGCGCGTAGGAGCGCCCGGTCCACCGCGTCAAGACTCTTCAGCACGGGCTTGGCCCCGGGCTGCGCAGCGCCCGTCAGGCGGAACTGCGCCGACATCTCGGCGTACCCGGCTTGGAAGATCCCGACCAGCGGAGACGCCTTCGACTCGTCGCAAGCCGACTGCGCTTCGCTGAACCCACCCTTGCGGAAGGCGCCAAGGAAGGTCCTTGACTGCCGCGCGGCCCTCTGGAAGCTCAGGTATTTCACGAGGATGACGGCCCACGAGGCGACCGAGAAGATCACCAGCGCGGCGAGGACGAACTGATTGATGGGGGTGCTGCGCGTGACGATCTCGATGAGATCGCCCGTCCCAGATTCAGGGGCTACATCCGGCATCTGGAGTGCCAGTATGCAGCGGCCACAGGTAAACACCACGACCTCCGATTGCGGGAATGGGCGCCGCTGGGACAGCGCAACGGATGGAGAATATCACGCCGCCCATGTGCTGTCAAATATATGATACGATGGAGGTTCCGGCTACATGCTGCGCTCAATCTCCATCAAGAATCTGGCCGTCGTGGAGTCAGCCGAGGTGGAGTTCGAGGCGGGACTCACCGTCCTCAGCGGCGAGACCGGTGTGGGTAAGTCCATCCTCCTCGATGCCGTCGATCTGCTCCTCGGCGGGCGGTCGTCCTCAGACGTGGTCCGCACCGGCGAGACGGCAACCGTCCTTCAGGCGCGTTTCCAGACTGACGGTAACTCCGTCACGCTGAAGCGGGAGATCTCGTCCAATGGCCGCAGCCGGGCCTTCATCGACGGGGTGCCTGCAGCCAGTTCCACCCTCAGGGCACTGGCCCCGGCGCTGGTCGAGATCCAGGGTCAGCATGAGCATTTTGCACTGCTGGATCCCACATCGCATCTCGGCGTGCTCGACGCCTTCGCCAGTCATCCGGACCAGACGGACGCCGTCGCCGGGCGATGGGTCGCGTATCGCGAGGCGCACACGCGACTCGATCGATCCCGTCTGGACGCGCATGAGCGCCAGCGCCGGCTGGATCTGATCGCGCGCGAGCTCGGCGAGATTGATGCCGTGAATCCCCGGGCAGGGGAAGCGGAGGACCTGACCGCACACCGCGCGGTGCTCGTCCACGCGGACCGCATTCAACGCCTGTCCGAGAACGGGCACGCCGCGCTCTACGCGAACGACGGGTCGGTGATGGCGGGCCTGTCCGCGGTCTGGAAGGCGGTGGCGGAGCTCGCCGAACTCGACCCGGAGTTTGTTGCCCATGCCGATGCCCGAACCGGCATCAAAGCCCAGCTCGAAGATCTCGCCACCGCCCTTCGCAACGCCGCCAGCCGGATGGAGGGGGCGACCGGCCAGCTCGAAGCCGTCGAGGACCGGCTTGCCGCACTCGAGCGGCTGCAGAGGCGGTATGGCCCGTCCGTCGACGACGTCCTCCTCCGCGCGGAGCGGCACAGAGAGGAGCAACGGCTCCTGGCCAGTCCAGAAGGGGAGGCAGGCGCCCTCGCACAGGCACTGGACCTGGCCCGCAACGGCTACATCGAGGAGGCCCGCAGGCTCTCCCGGCTGCGCCGCGAGGCGGCGCCCCGCTTTGCCGGCGAGCTCGAGCGAATGCTGCATCAGCTGGCGATGGAGCACTCGCGTATCGAAGTCCGCTTCAACGAGCGTCCGGTGGCGGAGGAGGAGTGGTCGGGGCAGGGGCTGGACCGCGTGGAGCTCCTTCTCTCAGCCAATCTTGGCGAGTCGCCCCGCCCCCTGGCCAAGGTGATCTCGGGCGGCGAGCTGTCGCGTGCCGTGCTCGCCCTCCGCACGCTCTCCGCGTCAACCTGTGAGGGCCGGACGTTGATCTTCGACGAGGTCGATGCGGGGATCGGTGGCCGGACAGCCGACGTGGTGGGCCGGTGCCTGAGAGACCTGGCCGAACGTTTTCAGGTCATCTGCATCACCCATGTGCCGCAGATCGCGGCCTGCGCCGACCACCAGTTGCGGGTGCTCAAGCACACCCAGAACGGACGCACGGTCAGCAGTATCGAGCGGCTGGATGAGGCCGGCCGGCGTAACGAGATCGCCAGGATGCTCGCCGGCGCGACCGTCACGCCTCAGGCTCTGCTGGCCGCCGGGGAGTTGCTGGACGCGGCACGCCGCACTCCCGACGGGAAGCCGGAAAGCGAAAGCAAACATAGAACGAAAGAGAAAGCCTAGATGGCCCCCCGCTACTTCATCGAGACCTACGGCTGCCAGATGAATGTGCACGACTCGGAGCGCATGGCCGGATTGCTCGAGCAGGCCGGCTACGAGCCCGCCGCAACCGATGCCGAGGCGGACCTGATTGTCGTGAACACCTGCAGCGTCCGCGAGCACGCCGAGGACAAGCTCTACACCCGCTTGGGCGAGATCGGCGTGCTCGAAAGAGCGACAGGCCGCCGCCCAACACTGGCCGTGGCCGGATGCGTGGCGCAGCAGGAGGGTGAGCGGCTCCTCAGCAGAACCAACGGACACCTGATCGACGTCGTCATCGGCACGCAGCGGCAGAAGCTCCTGCCGATGCTCGTCCAGCAGTCGGAACGGGATCCGTTCGCCGTCGTCGACATAGACCCGATGAACGATGTCTCATTCCCACTCGGTGTCACCAAGCGGCTCGACCCGGTCAAAGCCTTCGTGACCATCATCGAGGGCTGCAATGACCATTGCAGCTTCTGCGTGGTGCCGGGGACCCGCGGCCCCGAGCGCACGCGGCGGGCGTCCGAGATCGTCGCCGAGGCCACCGAGGCTGTCGCATCCGGACACAGGGAGATCCACCTCCTGGGACAGATCGTCAATCACTACCAGGACCCCGAGAACCCGGGCGTCGACTTCGCGGCGCTCCTCGAACGCGTTGACGCCATCCCAGGGATCCAACGCATCCGCTTCGCCAGTCCCCACCCCAGACACACCGGCGAGCGCCTCATCGCCGCGGTTCGCGACCTCCCACATGTCTGCAAGCACCTGCATCTCCCTGTGCAGTCCGGCTCCACGGCTGTGCTGTCAGCCATGCGCCGGCGACATACCCGGGACGATTACCTGCGCCTCGTCGAGCGCATCCGAACCAACATCCCAAACGTCCAACTGTCGACTGATGTGATCGTGGGATTTCCGGGAGAGACGCCGCAGGACTTCGACGATACGCTCAGCCTTGCCCGCGAGGTCCGGTTCAGCAACATGTTCTCCTTCAAGTATTCAGCCCGGCCGGACACGCTGGCGGCCAGGCGCCTACAGGACAACGTCCCTGGAGCCGAGAAGACTCTACGGATAGTCGCGTTGCAGGAGCAGCAGCGAGAGATTCAGCAGCGGCTGCACTCCGCCTTGCTGGGGACGAGGGCGGAAGTTCTGATCGACTCGCTCTCGCGACGGCGCGGCCACGAGGTCTCGGGCCGGACGTCGGGCAACATCATGGTGAACTGCCCCGGGGACTCCGGGTTGATCGGCAGGCTTGTGCCGCTCACGATTGACCGCGCCGGCCCGCACAGCCTGTGGGGCACACTGACAGGATAGGAAAGAAGACATGCTGATTGAGATGACGATCAAGGGGCTCATGGTCGACCCCGTTACCAACACACCCATCGTCATTCTCAAGGAAAAGGATGCCGAGCGCGTCCTGCCCATCTGGGTCGGCGTCGTCGAAGCCAACGCCATCGCCCTCCAGATCGAGAACATCGCGACGTCCCGCCCCATGACCCATGACCTCCTCAGGAATGTGATCGCCGACATGGAGGGCGCGGTGGACCGCGTGGTCGTCTCGGACCTGAAGGAGCACACCTTCTATGCCATCATCCACATCAACCGCCATGGCGGCCAGGTGGCCATCGATGCGCGCCCCAGCGACGCGATCGCCCTGGCTCTCAGAACGCATTCACCGATCCTCGTCGAGGAGTCCGTGTTCGACACCGCGCGCACCTCAGACTTCACCGTGGAGAAGGCGGATCCTGAGCGGCTGCACACCTGGCTCGACAGTCTGGACCCGGACGAAATGGGCAAGTACAAGATGTGATTGTCGGCCGGCCGACAGTGGCCGGCAGCCCCGCCACATTGACAGCAGCGCGAGGCGATCCCTAGAATGACCTCGCTCCCATCAGCCGACCCTACACGCCCCATGATTGTTGCCATAGCGAACCAAAAAGGTGGAGTAGGGAAGACCACCACCGCCGTCAATCTTGCCGCGGCTCTCGCGATGCGCGGAAAGCCAACCCTGCTGATTGACCTCGACCCCCAGGCCAACAGCAGCATCACTTACCTCGACCTCCGGGCGGTCGAGACCAGCACCTACGACGCGATCGCCGACCCTAACATTCCACTGCGCTCTGTCATCCACCCGACGACGCTCGACAACCTCTGGGTCGCGCCCGCCCGGATCGCGTTGGCCAAACTGGAATCGCGGCTTGTCGGGGAGCTCGACGCGCACTTCCGGCTGAAGGACAAGATCAAGGAGCTCGGCAAGGAGTTCACGAATATCGTCATCGACTGTCCTCCTGCACTTGGGCTACTGACGGTGAACGCACTCGTGGCCGCGACGCACCTCCTGATTCCAATTCAGTCCTCCTACTTCGCCCTGGAAGGCACGGACGATCTCCTCGAGACCGTGGAGAAGGTCCGCCAGCGCCCCAACCCGAACCTGCGTATCCTTGGCGTCGTAATCACCATGCACGACAAACGCACAGCACTCGGGAAGGACATCAGGAAACAGATCCAGAAGGTGTTCGGCACCAAGGTCTTTAAGACCGTGATCAGCAAGAGTGTCCGGCTCGAAGAGAGTCCGGCATACAAGGAATCGATATTCACGTTCGCACCGGACTCGGTTGGCGCTGCCGACTACTACAGCCTGTGCGAGGAGGTAATCGAGCGTGGCCAAGCGCGGACTGCCTGACACCCTGCAGATGCGCCACGACCAGCACTATGTGGACGCGCTGGTCACCTCAGCGGGCGCCCCCATCGGACGCATGCTGGCCCTAGACCTGATTGACCCCAATCCCAACCAGCCGCGCCAGGTCATGGGCGACCTATCCGAGCTCATTGCATCGGTCGCCGAGAAGGGGATCATCGAACCTCTGATAGTGCGGCCGCAGGGTCCCCGTTTCCAGATCATCGCTGGCGAGCGGCGGTACCACGCCGCTGTCCAGCTCGGCCTGGACGAGGTTCCGGCCATCATCAAGGACGTAGACGAATTTGAGGTGATGGAGCTCGCCCTCATCGAGAACCTGCAGAGGAAGGACCTGACGCCGTTCGAGGAGGCCGAGGCCCTGGGTCAACTGGCCGATCGCTGCCAGTACACCCATGAGGACATGGCCCGAAAGCTCGGCCGGTCGCGGACGGCGGTGACGGAAATCCTGGCTCTCAATTCGATGCCGGAGGAGGTGCGAAACCTCTGTCGGCTGGCCGACATCGCGTCGAAGTCGACGCTCCTGCACATCGTCCGGCAGGGTGACCACAAGAAGATGCTGGCCCTTGTGGAGAAGTTGGCCGCACAGGGTTCAGCCACTCGGGCTCAGGCCAGAGCCGAGGCGATGAAGGACAGCCAGAGGCCACGGCCCAAGGCGTTCACTTTCAACTTCAAACCCAGCACGAAGTCGTTCAGCCTCAAGATGACCTTCCGCAAGAGCCGGGTGGACAAGGCCGAGATCATCGAGACGCTGGAGAACATCCTCAAGGATCTTCGTTCAGCGAAGTAAGGCGGGCCCTGCGGGGGCCCGAATTACCGGCGCCTCAGGTAGCCCCGGAGATGGAGCTCGATTAGGGTTCGGGGGCTCGACCTGGGTCCCCAAGCCCAGCCTCGCGGTTCCCCCGAGTATCGCCGCATCACAACGAAGCCATTCTGGGCTCCACCCTAAGCCGCGAGTCCGAATTTCCACAGGTTTCAACAGAGTCGCATAATAAGTGTTATGTTAAGTTGTGCCGATGTTGGGCTGGCAGCAGGTCCCGCCGGGCTCGCGCATAATGAGCCCACGCCGTGAAAACCCTCGACCGCTACATCATCCGGCAGACCCTCTGGCCCACTACGCTCGGCTTGATGGTGTTCACCTTCCTCCTGATCATCCCGACCGTGCTGAGGTCCACCGAGGACCTGGTCGCGAAGGGGGTTCCAGCGCCGATCATCTTCAGGCTCATGGCAACATTGCTGCCGTCAGCCCTCGGTCTGGCGATTCCAATGGCGTTGCTCCTCGGCCTTCTGGTCGCCTTCGGCCGGCTCTCAAGCGACCGCGAGTGGGTGGCGATGCAGGCCTGCGGGCTCAGCCTCGCGCGCCTGCTCAGACCCGTGATGCTGGTTGCGGGTGTGGCCACCGCAGGCACCCTCTACATCCTGCTCTCCGCGCTGCCGCAGGCGAATCAGGCATTCCGCGAGACCATGTTCCGAATTCTCTCCGAACGCGCCGAGGGCGAGGTCAAGCCCCGCGTGTTTTTTGACGCCTTCCCTGGCGCCACGCTGTATGTCCGGGATCTCCCGCCCGGCGGGGGCTGGAAAGACGTCTTCCTTGCAACCGGGAACCCCGGCGCGCCCCAGACCGTCCACATCGCCCGGAGCGGCCGTGTGGTGATCGACCGGATGCAACGAAAAGTGGAGATCGTCCTCGAACACGGTTCGACGCACATGGTCCAGGACGAGGGCGGCTATCGCCCGAGTACCTGGGCGCAGACCATTCTCAGCGTTGACCCGGACACCATCTTTCCGCAGGCGGGACCCGCCAAGGGCGAGCGGGAGATGTCCGTCGCGGAACTCCGCGCCCGGATCGCGGACCGCGCATCACGGGGTGAGTCGACGATCAGCTCGTACGTCGAGATCCAGAAGAAGTTCTCCATCCCCGCTGCGTGTCTTGTGCTGAGCCTGTTCGGGCTGGCGCTTGGTGCCAGCAACCGCCGCGACGGCCGCCTCTCGAGCTTCGTGATCGGCGTCGTGGTCATTTACGGCTACTACGCGGTCCTAGAGAACTCCTCCAATCTGGCCCGCGGCCAGTTCCTCCCGCCGTGGGCCGCGGCCTGGTTGCCGAACGTGGTGTTCGGTCTGGCCGGCCTGGCACTCTTCGTGCGCAGGCTCGGCGCGATCGAGCGCACTCGCGCGTGGCCGGGCTGGGTGTCCGCGCCCCTCGATCGGTGGCGCCGATGGCGCCCCACTGACGCTGGCAACACAGGCCGGTTCACGCTGGTCCGGGTGCCGGGCGCCGGCATCCTGGACCGCTACGTCACCGCCAGTTACTTCCGCGTGTTCGCGCTGTGCGTAGTGGCGCTCGTCGGACTGTTTCACATCTCGACCTTCATCGATCTGTCCGACGAGGTGCTCCGCGGGGATGCCTCCTGGGGACAGCTCTTCAGCCATCTCTGGTTTGCTACCCCGCAGGCCCTCTTTTACGTCCTGCCGATGTCGGTGTTACTTGCGACCCTGGTGACCGTGGGTCTGTTGACCCGCAACTCGGAACTCGTCGTTATGAAGGCCTGCGGCATCAGCCTTTACCGCGCCTCGCTTCCCTTGCTCCTGGCGGCGGCGGCCGTGGCCGCGGCTGGCGTGTGGATGCAGGAGACGATTCTCGGCCCGGCCAACTACCGGGCAGAAGCGATCCGGCACGTCCTTCGCGGCGGCTCACCCGAGACATTCGACGTCCTGCGGCGGCGGTGGGTCGCGGCACAAAACGGGGATATCTATCACTACGGATACTTCGACCCGCGCACCAGCACTCTGGTGGACCTCGACACCTACCGAATCGACTATGCCAGGGGTGAGTTGGCGTCCCGCAGCCACGTGGCGCGCGCGGCGTTCATTCAGGAACGCGGTGACTGGGTCGGCAACGACGGCTGGACCCGTACATTCGCGAACGCCGCCACCACCTACAGCACCTTTGTCGAAGAGCCGGTTCTGATTGAGGCGCCTGCATACTTCTCCACTCAGACGCCAGACCCGGACTTCATGAACTACCCCGAACTTTCGAGCCACATCACCCGGCTCGAGCGAGGGGGATTCGACATGACCCGGCAGCGCGTGGCGCTGGAACGGAAGCTGTCGTTCCCAATGGCCACGCTGATCATGGCGCTCATCGCGATTCCGTTCGCGACCACGACTGGCAGTCGCGGGGCGATGTACGGCATCGGCATCGGCCTGGTGCTGGCCTTCAGCTACTGGGGGTCGCTCAGCGTATTCGGGGCAATGGGCGCTGCCACCCTCATGACTCCCCTGTTTGCCGCGTGGGCGCCGAACCTGCTCTTTGCGTCCGGTGCCGCCTACCTGCTTCTGACGGTGCGGACCTAGCGCTTCCCTGCCAGCGCGACCGGCGCCAACACCTGAACCGACTCAATCCAGATCCGGCCGGCGCTCCCCGATGGCGTGTTGACGGTGTCCACGACCACAAGCACGGAACGAACATCCGCCATCGCTGGCTCGGCGGACTGGCCGGCCGCCAGGGGCCGCACCCGGCCCGGCTGCAGCGTCACGGTGCGAGCGGTGCCATCCACGTAGGCGGACTGCCGCCATCGCTCGTCGCCCTTCGGGCCAGCCACTCGCAGCTCGACGGAAACACGCATCGGCCTGTCCGCCCGGATGCGTAACTGAACCGCGCCGGCGCCGGCAAGTCCGTCGACGGGCAGCGCGGCGGCCGCGAAGGGACCGGCGGACTCAGGCCCCGACAAAGCGTACCGGAAGAGCGTCTCCGTCCGGGCGCGCCCGGCGGTGACCACATCGACAGCCGCGTCTGACGGGGTGCTGTGCTCGACGGTCCAGTCCTCCGGCCGTGGCGTGCGCATGACGCGTCCCACTGACCCTCGCTCCACCACCGGCGCTGAAGGCGGACGGCCCCACGCGGCGCCCCTGCCGGCGAAGATCGGATTGGAGACGATCCACGGCACGGGTGGCGTACCGGGTGCGGCGGGCAGGCCCACCTCGACGCGGTACACCGCGACCTCGTCAGCGAACTCCCGGTCGAGCGAGGTCCCCTCCACCTCGGCAATGCGCACGCCGTTGCGGATGAGCCCGATCCGCGCCTCCGGCGGCCCTGGGATCCGCACCTGCACGCGTACGGGCCCCGCGAGCGGCAGCCCATCCCCGCCGGTGGCCACATTCAGACCGCTCGTCGCGACGAAGTCCAGATGGGCCGGTCCGGCCAGCGCGTCCACGACCGTAAAGCTGTGCCCGAACCGCACAGCGCTGAGCACGCGATCCGCGTCCTCGGCGGGCTGGCCCGAGAAGCCGACGCCCGTGAGGGAGACCGAGAACGTCTGAAACAGCGGCCCATACCCCGGTAACGGAAGGGACAACCGCCGCCACCACCGGGCATCGTCCTCGTCGCCGCCGCCCATCCGGGCATGCGCGTCGGCCGCGGCCACCGTCACAAGCCTGCGATCGCGGGTGAACTCGTCCCAGCGCGCGAGCGCCGCCTCGGGCCGGTCGAGCATCGTGGCAAGCGCACCGACGGGCCTGATGGCGTACGGCAGCAGCAGTCCCATGAGAGACCAGCGCGATTCATCCCGCCACTCGCTGTCGGCGTTGAGCCACTCGAACCCGGTCAGGTCCGCATCCCATGCCCGCCACGTGAGTGAGCGCTTGGCGGACCCGACGTGGGCCGCCATGGCGAACCCGCCCAGCCGGTTGATGTCCTCCACGACATCGGCTCCGGTGCCCCCCAGCCGGTACGGCGCCTGCCCGATACCCAGGCCGAGCACGTGCCCATCGGTGGTCGTCACCTCGACGGCATCGATCACCAGCACACCGTTCAGGTAGGCAGGCGCATCGGGTTCCCGCGTCCCGTCGCCGTGGTCCGTCACGATCACGAACTGCAGCCCGGCTCTGGCTGCCGCGGCCGCCACATCGGCGACCGTGCCACCACCGTCGGAGCGCCGGGTGTGCACGTGGAGGACACCACGCACGGGCCGCGGCCCCTCGCCCGCGGCATCGACCGCACTCGCACGCGGGGGCAATGTTGCCAGCACGAGCAGGGCCAGCACGAGCAGAGCGGCCACGGCGACACGTGTCATGGGCGTGGATGGAAGCGGTCGTAGACGGTACGCATCCGGTGCTCGAGCACATGCGTGTAAATCTGCGTCGTGGACACGTCGGCGTGACCCAGCATCAGTTGAATCGCCCGCAGGTCAGCGCCCCGGTCGAGCAGGTGGGTCGCGAAGGAGTGCCGGAGCACATGCGGGCTGAGCCTGGCTCCAAGACCCGCCTTCCGCCCATACGCCTTCAGCACCGTCCAGAAGCCGACCCGGCTCAGTCCGCTGCCTCCCCGTGCATTGATGAACAACCGCGGACTGCTGCGCGTGCCGAGCAGCGTCGGCCGCGCCTCACGCGTGTACCGGCTGACCCACGCCGCCGCCTGGTCGCCGATCGGCACAATGCGCTGCTTGCTCCCCTTCCCCGTGCAGGTGAGATACGACACCTCCAGGTTCAGATCGGCCGGGCGCAGCGAGAGCAGTTCCGAGACCCGCATGCCTGTGGCATAGAGCAGTTCGATGAGGGCCCGGTCCCGCAGTCCACGTGGCGTCGACACATCGGGTGTCTCGAGCAGCCCGTCGACCTCCTCGACTGAGAGGAAGGAGGGGAGAGATTTCCACGCCTTCGGCGGCCGGAGGCCGTCCGCGGGATTCCGATCGACGTGCCCGTTCAGGCTCAGGTAGCGGTAGAACCCGCGTGTGCACGCGACAACACGTGCCACCGACCGCGGCGACCGCCCTTCCGCCATCATTCCGCGGACGAATCGCTCAAGCTCGGATGCGTTCACAGACGGAACCGGCCGTTCCGCGGCAGCCGCAAACCGTGCGAGGAGCACGAGATCGCGCGCGTAGTTCTCTACGGTGTTCTGGGACAGCCGGCGTTCCACGGTCAGATGCGCCAGATACGCATCCACGCAGGCGGCCGATGAGATGGGCATCGTAATGGAAGACACGGCCGAAAAGATTGTAGGCTATGTCCATCCACCACATGCTGCCGCACCGCCCACGGTTTCAAGCCCTGCCGACTGAGGCCATCAATCGCGCCACCCTGAGCCTCGATAAGTTATCGGCGGACGAGATCGTGGACGTCATGCTCGCCGAGGATCGCCACATGCTCTCGGCGGTGCTCAAGGAGAAGGCGCGCATCGCGACAGGGGTGGAATTCATCGTCGCCGCGCTGCGTAAGGGCGGCCGACTGTTCTTCGTGGGCGCCGGCACCAGCGGGCGCCTTGGCGTCCTTGAGTCCGCGGAGATGCCGCCGACCTTCAGCACAGACCCCGATCTGGTCCAGGCGGTCATGGCAGGCGGCAACGACGCGTTCTTCTCGATGAAGGAAGGCGCCGAGGACAACTACGAGGAGGGCGCCAGATCTCTGTCGCGGATCGTCCGCAAGCACGACGTCGTGGTCGGGATATCCGCCAGCGGCATGACGCCGTTTGTCCTCGGCGCGCTGACCAGCGCCCGGCAGTCCCGGGCGCGGGTCATCTTCGTCACCTGCGACCCGGCCAGCGAACTCCAGATGTTCGTGGACCTCACCATCGCACCCGCGGTCGGCCCGGAGGTCATCGCCGGCTCGACGCGCCTCAAGGCCGCCACCGCGACCAAGCTGATTCTGAACATGCTGACCACGGCGGCGATGGTGCGCATCGGGAAGACATACGGTCCCCTCATGGTGGACCTTCAGCCCACGTCCGAGAAGCACAAGGAACGGGCCGCGCGCATCGTGCACATTGCCACCGGGCTCAGCGTCGACGACGCCGAACGCCTGCTCCGGCGCGCGGGCTGGCACGTCAAGGCCGCCATCGTGATGCAGCGGACCGGACTGACGTACGCCAAGGCGCTGTCGCGTCTCCGGAAGGCACACGACTCCATCCGTGCCGCCGTCGGCGAAGACATCGACTCCATCCGTGCCGCCGTCGGCGAAGACATCGACTCCATCCGTGCCGTCGCCGGCGAAGACATCGAGGCGCGGGTGACCCGGGAACTCGACAAGACCCGCTCGGCCACGACTCGGAAAGCCAGCCGTACCCGCCGCGGGGCCACCACCTAGACGACGATGCATGGCCGCGCGCGCGAGGTCCTCGCCGCTGCCGTGGCCGCGCGGGCCTTTCCGGCCGCCGTCGCCGAGGTTGGCAGCCGTACCGAGGTGCGCTGGCGCGAAGCCTTCGGCAGCCTGACCTATGACCGCGGCGCGCCGGCTGCCACGCTTGACACGCCGTTTGATCTCGCCTCGCTCACGAAGGTGCTGGCCACCACGCTCTGTGCGATGCAGTGCGTGGACGGCGGGGCCCTGCACCTCGATGACCGCGTCTCGGCTCATCTGCCTGAGTGGGCGCTCCAAGACCGCCAGTCCGTCACGGTGGAAGACCTCCTCACCCACTGCTCCGGCCTCCCCGCCTATCTCCCCTTCTTCCGTATGCTGCGCGGGACGGGACCAGTCACCAGCGCTATTGCCAGCACTCCCTTCGCCTACGCGCCGCGGACCGCCTCCCTCTACAGCGACCTCGGCTTTATCCTCCTCGGGACGCTGCTCGAGCGCCTGCGCTCGCGTTCCCTCGCCGACCAGTTCCGCAGCCTGGCGCGTGCCCTGGCGGTGGGGGACTCCATCGGCTTCCACCCCCCCCGGTCAATGACCCCCGTCATCGCGCCGACCGAGCAGGACCCGTGGAGAGGTCGCCTCCTGGCCGGCGAGGTGCACGACGAGAACGCCTGGGCGATGGGCGGCGTGGCAGGCCACGCGGGCCTGTTCGGCACCGCTGAGGCCGTGGGAGTCATCGCGCGCCACCTGCTGCAGATTCTCGACGGCCGGGCAGGGCTCTTCTCCGGGGACACCACCGCCCGGTTTACCGCCAGGCGCCGCGAGATTCCGGGCAGTTCCCGGGCGGTCGGATGGGACACGATGCTCCCGACATCGTCCTGCGGCGGCCGCATGTCGGGAACCGCCTTTGGCCATACCGGCTTTACGGGCACGTCGCTGTGGCTCGATCCGGAGCGGGGGCTATACGCGGTACTCCTCACCAACCGGGTCCACCCCACCCGCAGCAACGACGCCATCACGCGTGTGCGTCCAGCCTTCCACGACGCTGTCTGGTCCAGCGCGGGTCGCTCGTGACGCAGCCGCTGCATACCCAGTCCAGCGGCCCCGCTTGGACCCGGGCTCTGACCGGATTACCATGGTCGCAATCCTGATGGTGCGCCTGTTTCGTCTTTTGGGGCTCTGCCTCGCCGCCGTTCTCGCCGTGGCGTGCGACAAGATCCCCTTGTTCGCGCCGTCCCAGTCGACCATCACGCTAACGGCCGGGCAGCGCGTGCTCCCCCTCAACGCCTCCGTCGAAGTCACGGCTGTCGTCGTCGAGCCCAGCGGCACGCCCGTCCAGAACGGCACCGCCGTGCGTTTCTCCACCACGCTTGGCCGCGTGGACCCTGTTGAGGTGGAGACCAGAAACGGCGTGGCAACCACCACTTTCCATGCAGGGACCACCTCCGGCGTGGCGGATGTCCGCGCCACCTCAGGTTCCGCCGGTGGCACCTCCTCCGGCACCGGCACCACGACCACGACAGCCACCAACGTCGTGACATTCACGATTGGTGCTGCCGCCGCCGACACCGTGACCATCCGCACCAACCCTTCAAGCGTGCCCGCGTCTGGCGGCACCGTCGAGGTCAGCGCCGTTGTCCTGGACGCGAACGGGCAGGGCATCTCCGGCATCCCGGTCACCTTCAGCGCGAACCACGGCACGCTCACCGACATCGTCTCCGTCTCGAACGCGAATGGTGTGGCCACGGTGGGTCTGACGACAAACGTCGAGACGAGCGTGTCGGCCACGGCCGGCAGCAAGTCCACCGCGACGGCCGCCGTCGTGACCGTCCGGGGTACGCCAGCGATCGCGGTCGCGTGTCAGGGCAGCGGATCAGCCGGCACGAGTTGCACGCAGACCGTCGGTCAGCCGATCACGTTCACTATCAAGAAGGCAACCGGCAGCAGTGCGCTGGTGTCCGCCGTGCTGGCGTTTGGCGATGGCGGCACCTCGGCACTCGGCACGCTCAGCAGTGAGGTCACGGTGTCGCACACGTACTCCTCGGC
>JBEBFY010000026.1:0-37131 GCA_040081715.1 Vicinamibacterales bacterium
GCGCTGGTGTCCGCCGTGCTGGCGTTTGGCGATGGCGGCACCTCGGCACTCGGCACGCTCAGCAGTGAGGTCACGGTGTCGCACACGTACTCCTCGGCAAACGCGTACACCGCCACGGTGACGGCGACCGACGTCAACGGCCAGACCACCACGGCGAGCGTGGCCATCATCGTCACTGCGAGGCTCCCGCTCACGGTCACCTTCTCCACGGCCACGCTTGACACGGCCACATCAACAGGCCACCGTGCCAGCTTCACGCTGACTGTGACGGCGGGGACCGAGACGGGCATCCCTGTCGAGTCTGTCTCCTGGAACTTCGGTGACGGCGTCTCCGCCTCGACGTCCGGTCTCTCGACGGCGCACGTGTACAGTGCCACCGGCACCTATATAGTTACCGCAGCCGTCAGAACTCAGGATGGTCGCAGCGGGACCGCGCAAACAGAGATCCAGATACGGTTAATTCCCTGATGCCATGGTTGAAACGGGCCGTGGTCGGCAGACTCCCAGCTCGTTTCCCGTCGCGAAGCGACCCGCGCTCTTCATCTGAGCGGTTCTCTCGCTGCTGACGTTCAGGTGAGTGCGCCGGGAATCCGGCCAGTCTGATCGCGGTGCCCTTGGCGGTGCGCTAATCCAGCGGTTCAGGCGCCTACCACTCGGCGTATTTCACGCCGTCGAGTGAGGTGCCTTCGGCCCCGCTCTTCACATTCGCAATTCCTGGAGAATCCGCCGGATTCGATGGGTCCGGTTCCGACATCTCGGTCTGCCACGAGTCCTTCGACTGCGTGAAGGGATCCACTGGGATGGCGCGCAGGTATTTCTCCTGCGACAGGTCGTCCAGCGACGACGGGTACTTCCCCTTGTCGGCGTAGTACTGGTCCAGCGCATCGCGCATGCGGAACAGGTCCTCGCGCAGGACCGCCTCTTTCGACCGGGTGATGCTGTTCGTGTAACTGGCGACGCCGATGCCGGCCAGGATGGTGATGATCGCCATCACGACCATCAACTCGATCAGCGTGAACCCGCCGTCCCGCCGTCCCGACCAGCAGCCCATTCCGGTCACCACTCGCGATACCTCGTCCCGTCCAGCGCCGCGGCGTCGCTCTTCGAATAAACGTCGAAGACGCTCTTGCCACCCCAACTGGTCGCATCCGGCTTATCCGAATAGGCGCGCAGTCCCCACTCCGTGCTGTTGGTCATCGGGTCCACCGGGATCCGGCGCAGGAACTTCAGCTTCCGGCCCGAGGCGTCGTTGGCCACCGTGACGCCCTCGACGAGCACATCCAAGCTCTTCGGGTACCCCTCCGAGCCAGGTTCGACTTCCGTGGTGGCAATCCGGCCCAGGTCCACCCCGTCCTTGAACCGATCGATGGCCGTCCGCATCTCGCGCAGGTGGCGTCGCAGCTCACCCTCGCGCTGCCGTCGCGCCGCCACCTGGGCCAGCGGCATCACAGCCGAGGCCACCACCATGACGATGCCCGTCACGATAATCAGCTCCACGAACGTGAAGCCGGCGCCGCCTGCCCGTCCGCGCCTCAGGAAGCAGGATCCCATAGGCGGGACACCCTCAGCGGACGGAGACGGCCGCTGGTGTGAACTGGAGCGCCGTTGCACCGCCGCCCGGGACCGTGGCAGAGCCCGTCATGGAGAAATTCGCCGCCCCTGGCGCCACGGCATCAAAGAGCACGGCGGCCACGAGTCCCGCACCCGACGCGCCGGTGGCGTCCTGCGTTCTCGTCATCGCCAGATCGATACGGCCCGCCGAGGCATCCACCTGCTGCGTGAACTGCGCCGCGTTGCCACCCTGGCGCATGAAGCTCCCCTCCTGCACCGCCCGCACGCGCAGCACCGCGGGGTTGAAGGTCAGCGTCACCGCGACGGCCGACAGCCGGGCCGCATTCGACACGGAGATCGGCAGCGTGTACGGCCCGCCACCCATGCGCAGGTCCGGCGACGGTGCCGTGAGCACCACCTGTGCCTGCGTGGTGGCGGCGGGCTGGACCACCGACAGCGGCGCCTGTGGCAGGCTCTGCCCCTGCCCGCCAGGCTGCAGCGTGGTGGTCCCGGGCACCGCCGAGCTCCCCGGCGGGATCACCGGCGCGGGTGGAGCGGACGGAGCCACCGGCGCCGCCGGGGGATCGGGTGCCGGCGCGGCGGCGGGTTCAACCGGGGCGATCAGCGGAGGCGGACCGCTGAGCCCGAGATTCTGCTGCGTCCCGATGAAGATCGGGCTCACATCCTGCTGCGTCAGTTCGTGGGTCCGCACAAGCCGTGGAGTGAGCAGCATCACGATGTCGGTCTGCTTCACCTCGTTGTCATTGGCCGAGAGCAGCTGCTTCAGGATCGGAAGCCTGAGGAGGCTCGGGAACCCCTTCAGGGACTTGCGTTCGTCCTCGCGGAGCAGTCCCGCCAGCAGGTTGGACTCGCCGTCCCGCAGCCGGAGCTTCGTCTGGACCTTCCGCGTGCCGAACGACGGCAGCGCCTGGCCACCGACCTGAATGCTCGGCCCAAGCGAGCTACTCTCCACCGTCAGTTCAAGAATAATGTCGTCCTCGAATGTGACACGCGGCGTCATCTCGACCACGACACCGACTGTCTTGTAGTTGAAGGAGGTCAGCGGATTGATATTGGCGCCGCCCTGGGCGAACGGCGTGAAGACGGTGGACGGCACTGGGACGTCGTCGCCGAGATTCAGCGTGATCTTCTGCCCCTCGGCCCCGCGCAACTGAGGCTTGGCGATGAGCTTCGTCTCGGTGTCGTTCTCGAGGAAACGCACGACGGCGGACGGCACCGACAGGTAGAAGTCCCCCGTGTTGATCCCGCGCGAGACGCTGTTGAGATTGAACGGCTGCGCGCTCAGGGTCGTACTGGATCCGGCCGCTGCTCCGGCCCCCGTGGACGGACGGGCGTCCGCCTCAGGCGAGAACACGCCCGCGATGGCGTAGCTGCCGAGGTCGAGTCCGAACTGCTTGGCGCGGCTGCGGTTGATCTCGAGGATCTGGACATCCACTACCACCTCAGCCCTGGGGTTGTCATTCGACTCGATGACCTTCTCGATGATGGCCACCACGCTGCCCGTGGCGCCGACCGTGATCGTATTCGCGGACTTGTTCGCCACGATTCTCGGCTGGACCGCCATGTTCGGCAGGCGGATCATCGTCGTCAGCAGTTGCGCGAGCTCCGTGGCGTCGGCATGCGACACATAGAAGGTCCGGATCACCTGCTCCTCGTACTGCGCACGCTTCTGCGGTGTATCCGGGATGACGGTGATCGCGTGGTCGTTGATGACCTTGTAGAAGTAGCCGTTCGCCGAGAGGATCAGGTTCAGCGCATCATCCAGCGAGATGTTGTCGAGCTGCACCGTGTAGGACCGGTCCTGGAAATCGCGGTCGTAGGTGACATTGAGGCTCGTCGAGCTGCCGATGAAGTTCAGGATATCGCGCACGCTGGAGTTTGTGAACCGCAGGGTCGGGAGCTTCGTCATCAGGTTCAGCAGGGGCGGGACGCCTTCCAGTCTGGCCCGCTCCCGCATCTGCTGAATCGACGGCTTCGGCTGCGAGGCCTCGAGCTGCTCGCGAACACGGCGTTCCAGTTCCTGCACCTTGGACGCGATCACGCGGCTGGTCGGATTGAACTCGTTCGCTCGCCGGTACTCCCGCAGCGCTTCGTCCAGTTGGCCCCGGGCCTCGAACACACGGGCCTGGTCCATGTGGACGTTCCCCGCGTTGATCATCGCCCGCTCAAGGGCAATCCGATAGTCCGCGCGGTTGGGACTCTCCTGCACCGCCCTGCGGTAGAAGGCGACAGCGGCATCCCAGTCGCCGTTCCTGGATGCCTTGTCGCCGTGGCCGTAGGCCCGGCCGCCGCCGCAGGCAGCCACGAGCGTCGCCACCGCCAGCACCACGGCGATCACGGCTGCCCTCGGGACGCCGGCCCGCGGCGCGCCATCGTGTCTCTGTGTCATTCTGCGCGTCATTGTCCGGAGAGCCTCAGCACCTGGCGGCCCCGGCCATCGGGGTACATCAACTCAGCCTGCTCGACCGACACTCTCACCAGCCGATACCGCCCGTCGATGATATCCCCTTCCCTCCCGTAGAAGACTCCACCCTTGGAGTCGCTGAGCACGGCGACCCTGCCGGTCTTACCGCCGGCCTCCACCAAGCCCACGAACTTCAGTGGAATGGGCGGTGGCGGCTGGACAGGTGCCGGGGATGGCGGGGGCACGGGCACGGACGGACCAAGCAGAACAGGGACTCGGGCCGGCGCCACCTTCGGCGGCGGAGGCGCGTGCCGATAGCGGAAGGGGTCCCGGGTCTGCTCCGGCAGGTCGGGGGCCTTCTGCGTCAGCCGGCTCACACGGACCTCCTCGACCGACGTCACCTCCGCGCCAGCCTTCGCCGCCCGGCTGGGTCCCGGAGTTGGCTGGCTCGTACCCTCGACCGCCGGCGTCGCCATGTAGGCCTGCACCGCGAATAGCACCGCACCGGCCGCGGCAACTCCGCCCAGCCACAGCGCACGTGTCCGCTGCACCGCGGTCATGACACCGGAGTACGGAAGTAGGTGGAGAGCTTCACCGTCACCACCAGATCGTCACCGGCAGCGGCTCCCTCGGCCAGGCCGATGTCGTCCACCACGACGAAGTCCTTCGCGCTCTCGACACGATGGACGAACTGCCGCACCTCCGCATAGCTGCCGGTCAGCACGAGTTCCCCCTTCACGCGAGTCAGCGAACTGTCCCTCATCGGCTCAGGCTCGAAGCTGAATCGCTCGAACCGGAGTCCCGACTCGCGAGCCACCTGCGCCAGGCGCAGATGGGTCAGCCTGCGAGCCCCGGCGAGGTCCGCCGGCAACACCTCCTTGTAGAAGGTCGCCAGCTCCGCGACGGCCCGATCCTTGCCCGTCAGCGCTCCGCTGGCGGCCAGTTCCTCGCCGCGGGCAAGCCGGAGCGTCTGCTCCGCGACGCGGTCCCGGTCCTCGAAATTCGCCACCCTGGCCGCCATGGGCCGCACGATGAACAGCAGCACGACGGCGTTCACCGCCGCCAGTGCCCCGAGTGCGATCGCCACGTTCCGATGCTCCGCCAGCACGCGACGCCACGTAGAGAGGTAGCCCCCGCTCACTGACCGCCTCCGGCAGGAGGCGCTCGATACGTGCCCTCGAGGACCGCGTCAATCACGCCGTCCTCGCCGCTGGTTTCCTCGAGCGGACTCACCGACGAGAACGCGCCGGTCCGCTCCAGACTCTCGATGAAGGTCTCCAGGTCCTCCACCCGTCTGGCCTGCGCCGAGATCACAACACGGAACAGGCCCTTGTCCAGCCGCGGCTGCACGGCGCGAATCCGCACATCGGGCGGCAGTGTTGCCTCGAGCTGCGCAAAGAGGCCCGTCCAGGAAAATGTGCGCTGGTCGATGATGCCGTTGGCCTCCCGCGCCGCGCTGGCGACGCTCTGCATCTCCTTCGGGTCGATCCGGGTCCGTGCACCGGCCGCCTCCGTCCGCAATCGCCCCGCTTCGCGCTCCGCCTCGGCCGCGTGCACGCCGAGCCGCGACTGGGCCAGCGACAGACGCACCAGCGACACGCCGTTGTAGATGGTCAGAACACCGATGAGCACCGCCGCCACGGTGGCCCCGGCCTTGAGGACACGGTCGTCATAGAACGGCCGGCTGGCAAGGTTGGTGTTCAACACTACGCCACCGCCGCCTGTTCCCGGGCCCGCAGGGTCATGCCGGCCAGCGTCGTCAATACGTCCCGGGGGTCGTCCACCAGGGACGCGAGGTTCGACGGCACCGCCACGTAGCTGGATGCCTCCAGAAGCCGAGCCGGGGTGTTCAGGCGTTCCTCGATGTCACGCCGGGCGATGTCGATGGGCCATTCCCGGCTGCCCGAGCCGGCCACGTACACGGACTGGAACCCGGCGCCCTCCAGGCGATCCTGGTAATACATCACGGCCTGGTGTACGAAGTCGCCGACGCTAGACTGGTCGACGCTGGACTGATCGTCGGCGGTCCGTGTGCGGACGAACAGCACGTCCCCGCCGCGCAGCACGGCGACCGTGCTCGCGTCCTCGCGCACGTGGACCAGGAGCCAGTCGCCCGATATCGGCCCGCCCGCCAGGCGAAGGTTCAACACCGCGGTGGACGCCACATCCACGATCCCTGCATGCAGCCCCGCTCGCGCACACGCCTGCTCGTACTCGGCCACCACCCCAGCGCGGGCCACAGCCACCAGGAACTCGTGCCCCGCGCCACCACCGGCCCCAGGCACGAAGCTCACCCGCGCCTCGTCCGCCGGAAACGGCACACCCTTTCGCACCTGCCAGTGGACCAACTGTGCCAGGTCGTCGCGCCGGGGTGGCACCTGATCGAAGCGCACCAGCGACACCCGGGCCACGGCGTCTGGAACGACGAGGGCCACGCTGCGAATCCGCGCGCCAAGCCGGGCCGTCACGCTGCCGAGTGCTGCCGTCAGGGCTGCGGCATCGTGGATGTTCAGGGATGCGAATGCGGGAGTGACTGTACCCGTCGGCAACCGTTCGGCCGCCACCGATTCGATCGCAGGACGTCCGCCCCGCACGCTCAGGACGGCGGCCGACACGCGGCTGCCCGTGATCTCGACAGCGGCGTCAGCGGTGCGGGTCGAGGACCAGAAGCGGCTCATCGGGAACTCATTCGACGAAGGTGACCTTGTTGATCTCGCGCAACGTCGTCATCCCCAGCATCACCTTCTCGACCGCCGACTCCCGGAGGAACCGCATGCCTTCCTCGTGGGCGAGCCGCTTGATCTCGGAGGTCGGGCGCCGCTCGAGGATCATCTCACGGATAGGATCCGAGAGATTCAGCAGCTCGCAGATCGCCGTCCGGCCCTTGAAGCCCGTCCCGCCGCAGTCGATGCATCCCACGCCCTCGTAGAACGTGTGGGTCTCGGCCAGCGCCGGGTCCATGCCGGACTCGGCCAGCAGCGCGGCCGGCACCACCGCTTTCCGCCGGCAATGGCGGCAGATGAGCCGCACCAGCCGCTGGGCCATCACGCAGTTAAGGGCCGATACGAACTGATACGGCTCCACGCCCATGTTGAGGAACCGGCCCAGCACGTCGACGACGTTGTTGGCGTGGACGGTCGTGAACACCAGGTGGCCGGTCAGGGCGGACTGAATGGCGATCTGTGCCGTCTCGGGGTCCCGGATCTCACCCACCATGATCTTGTCCGGGTCGTGGCGCAGAATCGACCGCAGGCCGCGAGCGAAGGTGAGGCCCTTCTTCTCGTTGATCGGAATCTGCGTGATGCCGGCGAGCTGGTACTCGACCGGATCCTCGATGGTCACGATCTTGTCCTCGATCGACTTGATCTCCGAGAGCGCCGCATAGAGCGTGGTGGTCTTGCCGCTGCCGGTGGGACCCGTGACGAGCACCATCCCATACGGCTCGCGGATGTACTTCCGGAACCGCCGCAGTTCGAGTTCCGGGAAACCCAGGATGTCCAGGGTCAACTCCGTGAACTGCTCGCTGATCGATTCCTTGTCCAGGATACGGATGACGGCGTCCTCCCCGTGCACGCTCGGCATGATCGAGACGCGGAAGTCGATCGTCTTGCCGGGTGTCCGCACACGGAACCGGCCGTCCTGCGGGATGCGCTTCTCGGCAATGTCGAGCTCGGCCATCACCTTGATTCTGGAAATGATCGGGCTGTGGAACTGCTTCGCCATGGGGCGCATCGCCGGCTGCAGCACGCCGTCGATCCGGTACTTGACGTACACCGCGTCGTCGCCGGTCTCGATGTGGATGTCGCTGGCGCGCCGCTGAATCGCCGTGTAGATGGTCGAGTCCACCAGCCGGATGATCGGACTGACGTCGCTCGTGAGCTTGTCGACGGTGAGGTGCTCCTCGCCGTTCTCGTCCTCCTGCAGGACCTGCAGTTGGAACCCTTCCGTCGCCTCCTCAAGGACCCGCTGCGAACTCTCGCTCTTCTTGAGGATCGACTGAATCGCCGACGGCGCGCCGACCATCACGGTGATCGCCGTCCCGAGCACGGTGCCCAGTTCGTCAATCATCGGCAGGTCCGTCGGGTCCGAGACCACGATGACCAGGGATCGCCCGTCACGCCGGTACGGCACGAATCCGTACCGCAGCATCAGGTCCGCCGGGATGCTCCTGAACAGATCCTGGTCGATCCGAAACGTATCCATGTCGACAAAGCCCACACGGTACCGCTCCGCGAGCACCCGGGCGCGGGCGACCTCCGTCGCGTAGTCCTCCACCAGCTGTACGACCGGCTGGCTGATCGTCTCGTTGGGCATCATCACCTAGTGCATGACCGAGCTGAGTTCGAAGAGTGGCAAGTACAGGGCCAGCACGACCCCCGCAATGACCACGCCCATGAGTACGAGAAGGACCGGCTCGACCAGGGCGATCACGCGGGCCACTTCGGTCTCAATTTCCTCATCATAGAAGTCCGCCAGGCTCTGCAGCATCTCCTGCAGCGCACCGGTGGACTCACCCACTTCCACCATCTTGACCGCCACGTCCGGGAAGACCTTGCGGTCGCGGAGGGCACCGGCGAACGACTCGCCCTCCCTGACGTGGGAGCAGGCCGCCCGGATCTCGCGGGCCAGGTGGCGGTTGGTCAGCGAACCGGATCCGGTCTCCAGAGCATTCACCAGGGGAATGCCTCCACCGAGCAGTGTCGCCAGCGTGCGTGCGAACTGCGCCGTGGCGAACTTCCGCAGGGTCTCGCCAATCCAGGGCAGGCTGAGCAGCATCCGGTCAAGCCGCTCGCCCTGGCCAGGACGCTTCGACCAGGTGACAACACCAAAGACGGCGGCAGCGATGGCCCCCGCAATCAACCAGAAGTTGGCGACCATCAGGTTGGAAAAGCCAACGATGACACGGGTCGAGAACGGCAGTTCGGCGTCGAATCCGGCGTAGAAATCCGCGAAGGCCGGGACCACCTTCAGCACGATGACGCCCACGAGCCCAACCATCATCAGGACCAGAAGGGCCGGGTAGAGAAGCGCCGACAGCGCCTTGCGCCGAACCGTGCCGATGATTTTCTCGTACGCGACGTACCGCCTGATGACGCCGTCGAGGTCGCCGGCCCGCTCTCCGGCCATCAGCGTGGCCGCATAGATCGGCGGAAACTGCGAGGCGTGCGTGGCAAACGCCTCCGAGAGGGCCGAGCCCGCCCGGACTTTGCCGTGCACATCATCCAGGACGGCTTTGAGTGTCACATTCGACACGCGCTGGCGCAGGATGTCCAGGGATTGGACCAGCGGCATTCCGGCCTTGAGCAGTGTCGCCAGTTCCTGGTTGAACACCAGGAACTCCCTGGGACTGACGGAACCTGCCCGCGACTGCCGAGTGAAGCTGAGGAAGCCGCCCTTCTGCTGCACGGACAGCACCAGGAGGCCCCGATCCTCCATCTCCTGTCGGAGCCTCGCCTCGCTGTCCGCGACGTAGACGGCGTCCTGCACCTCGCCGGTCGCCGTCGCAAGCCTGCAGCGGAACTCCACTGGTCGCCCCTGGCCGCGGCTAGCGCGGCTCCACGAACGCCCGGAACACCCGGACCCCGAGCTCACGGGTATCCTTGCTGACCGACCCGGGCAGTTCCGCCGGAATAAACGTCCGATCCACCGAAATCTGGACCTCCGCCGCGTCGCCGCTGCCGAGTTGGGCCACCGTCAGGGGCACCTTCCGGAGCAGATCCTCTCCCGCTCCGAGCAGGAAGGTGTCGACCACCACCTCCCCCAGTCGAACGTTCACGGCCTGCTTGTCCGCGAGGCCACCAGGCTGATCGATCTCCAGATACAGCACCGCGTCCCGCTTCGGGTTCCGGAAGGCCAGGGTCGCGCTCCCCTTCGACCACTGCCACTCCCGGGCGCTCCCTTCGGCCTGCTCGGTCCCATGCCACCCCTCCTTGAAGACCACCAGCAACGGCTCGCCCGGCAGCCGCAGCTTCAGACGTCCGACGTCGTAGGATCGTTGGCCACTGGCCACCGCCTGGAGCGGCAGCCGCTGCCCCGTACCTCGCGAGAAGAGTCCGGCCTCAATCCGCAACTCACCCACATAGGGCAGTTTCGGCGCGAAGATCGTCCGGGTGTATTCCACGGCCATCCCCGGCTTCCAGCCGGCCATGGCAGCCGGCGGCTCGTGGTCGTCGGTCCACAGCAGCTCGCCGTCGGCATCGAGGAAGTGCACAAAGACCCATCCGTCCGCGGGAAAGGCCGGTGCATCCTGGGCGACCGCCCACCGGTAGGTCATCTCGATGGGCCCGCCCACCACAGCGTCAGGCCGCGCCAGCGTCACCGCCGGCGTGGCCACAGGCGCCGCCGTGTCCGCGTTGGGCGCGCAGGCCGCGGCGCACACCAGCGCCAGCCCCCCCATTAACCCTGCTACAGTGCCGCTACGCATCATGTCTGGCATGTTACTCCGCAATTCTGGTACATTTCGCAGCACTTCCCCATGTCACACGACGCACTCGGACTGATCGAGACCATCGGCCTCATCGGCGCCATCGAAGCGGCTGATGCCATGGTCAAGACCGCGCTGGTCACTCTCATCGGCACGGAGCAGATCGGTGCCGGTTACGTCACCGTAATGGTGCGGGGCGATGTCGGCGCCGTCAAGGCGGCCACCGACGCCGGAGCCGCCGCGGCGCGGCGCGTCGGCGAGCTGGTGTCGGTCCACGTGATTCCGCGGCCGCACGCCGACGTCGAGCGCATTCTGCCTACGTAAGCGCATGGCAGCGCCGGCCGGCACGACCACTCAACCCACCGACCGCGATCTGGCCTCCATGCATGAGGCCCGGACCCTTGCCCGGGCGGCGCGGCGGGCGCAGGAGCAACTGGCGGAGCTCAGCCAGGTACAGATTGACGCCATCGTCGAGGCCATGGCCGAGGCCGTCACCCCGCATGCGGAGGCCCTGGCCCGTCTGGCCGTCGAGGAAACCGGGTACGGCGTCGTGGCTGACAAGGTTCAGAAGAACCTCTTCGCCTCGGTGCGCGTGCGGGAGTTCATCCGGCCGATGAAGACCGTCGGTGTCGTGGCCAGGCACGACGACACGCGCGTGGTCGATATTGCGGAACCCTTTGGCGTAGTCGCGGCCGTCGTCCCCTCCACCAACCCAACCTCGACCGCTATCTACAAGGCCCTGATTGCCGTCAAGGCCCGCTGTGCCATCGTGGTCAGCCCGCACCCGTCGGCGGCCCGCTGCATCACGCGCACGATGGAGATTCTCGCCGAGGCCGCCACGCGGGCTGGCGCACCGGAGTCAACGCTCGGCTGGATGCGAACCGTGACCCTGGAAGGGACGCAGGAACTGATGCGCCAGCGCGAAGTCGCGGTCATCCTGGCGACTGGCGGCATGGGTCTCGTCCGGGCAGCCTACAGTGCCGGAAAGCCCGCCTATGGCGTCGGGCCCGGCAACGCGCCGTGCTACATCGAGCGGACGGCCGACATCCGCAAGGCCGTGTCGGACATCGTCACGGGCAAGACGTTCGACAACGGCGTTCTATGCTCGTCGCCGAACTCCGTCGTGGTCGATGAGTCCATTGCGGAAGAGGTCCGGCGCGAGTTCACGGCACAGGGCTGCGCCTTCCTCGACGAGGCCGCCTGCGGGAAGCTCGCCACGACGCTCGTCACCGCCCAGCGGCTGCCGAACCCGAAGCTGGTCGGCAAGTCCGCCGCACATATCGCCCGCGAGGTCGGGCTGGCCGTGCCCGATGGCACCCGCGTCCTCATCGCACCGCTCTCGGGGGTGGGACGCGACTTCCCGCTCTCGATCGAGAAGCTGTGCCCCGTGCTGTCCTTTTATGTCGTCAAGGATTGGCACGAGGGCTGCGAGCGCTGCAAGCAGATCCTCCGGTACGGCGGCATGGGTCACACCATGTCCATTCACTCGAACACCGAGGCGATCATCCTGGAGTTCGGCCTCAAGAAGCCGGCGTTCCGTATCTGCGTCAACACGCCGACCACACACGGCTCGATCGGCCTCACCACGGGACTGGCTCCCGCGATGACACTGGGATGCGGAGGCTGGGGTGGCAACAGCACGTCGGACAACATCACGCCGATGCACCTGCTGAACATCAAGCGCCTCGCCTACGAGCTTCGCCCGGCCACCGCTGTGCTTGCGCCGCGGCCGACCGCGCAGCCGGCTGTGTCCGGACCCAGCCGCCTGCCCACCTCCCTCGTGCGCCCCTACGCGCACGGGGTGCCCGCAGCGGCGCTCTCCTCGCGAATCGACCAGTTCCTGGCGTCCCGCGGCCTCCAGGGAACCCCTGGCCAGGCCGCGGCAGCGGCCCCGAGTCCCTCGCCGTCCCCCGACTCGACCGTGCCGGTCAGCTTTGTCTGCGAAGACGATGTGCGCACCGCCCTCAAGGCCGGACGCTCCATCCTCATTCACGACAGGACCATCGTCACGCCCGCAGCCCGTGAACTGGGCGACGAGCACCGTGTCCTCGTCAATACGGGTGGCCCGCCGGCGCCCCTCGCATCGTGATGTGGTTCCACCGGCCAGCTGTCTTCCTGCTGACGCTGGCGGCCCTCGCGAGCGGCGCCTGCGCCGCCAGAACCGGCCGCGTAGCCGCGGCGCCTCAAGTCCCCGCCGCAGCTCCGGTCGTGGCCGCGCAACCCGCATCACCCCCGGCGCCCGTCGCGTCACCGCTCCACACGCTGCTGGCCGCCAGCGACGCCGCTGCCACCCTCGCGGAGGCACAGTTCTCCGAGGGCAATTTCGAGAGTGCCCGGGCCGGATTCAACGAGGCGCTCGACATTCTCCTCTCCGCAGCCCCCGCTCTCCGCGACCAGGTGGAGGTGCAGACCGCAGTCGAGCGCCTCATCGCACGCATCTCCACACTGGAACTCGAGTCGCGTGGCGACCTGGCGCAGGCCGATTCGGCCGAGGACGGCACGACGCTGGACAGACTGCTCGCGACTCCCACCTTGGGCCCGCCGATGGAGGCGACGGCTGAGGCCGTGGCCGACGACCTGGCCACGACGACGCACGACATCGACATTCCGTTGAATGCGCGCGTCCTGAGCTATGTCGAACTCTTCACCGGCCGTCTGCGGAGCTTCCTCGAGGAGTCACTCAACCGGGGCGCCCGCTTCCTGCCGATGATTCAGGACGCCCTGCGGGCGGAGGGCCTCCCCACCGATCTCGCCTTCGTCCCGGTGGTGGAGAGCGCTTTTAACCCCAACGCCATGTCGCGCGCCAAAGCCCGTGGCCTCTGGCAGTTCATGCGCGGCACCGCTGTAGAAAATGGCCTTCGCCACGACTGGTACATGGACGAACGCGCCGAGCCCGGCCCTGCGACCGTCGCCGCGGTCCGCTACCTGAAGTCGCTCTATCGCACATTCGGTGACTGGCATCTGGCGCTGGCCTCGTACAACGGCGGGCCCGGGCGCCTACAGAAGGCGATGAAGCGCTCGGGCAAGACGGACTTCTGGACCCTCAGCGCGACGTCGCGGTATCTGCCGCGCGAAACCCGTGACTACGTCCCGCTGATCCTTGCCGCCGTGATCGTGGCAAGGAACCCCACCCAGTACGGCCTGACGCTTATGCCGACAGCGGAGTCCGCCGCGTTTGAGACCGTGGCCGTACCGTCTCCGGTCGACCTCAGGCGGCTCTCGGAGGCGATCGGACATCCCATGTCGGCCATCCAGGCACTGAACCCCGCGCTGCGCCGTTGGGTCACGCCTCCCCGGACGGACACCTTCCAGCTCAGGGTCCCCGAGGGAACGGCGGACGCCGCCGCCGCCTACGTGGCCACCAGCACGGGTGGAGATGTGACGCCCTTCGTCTGGCATACGGCACGTAAAGGCGAGACGCTGGCCTCCATTGCCAGGACACTCAAGGTGACGCGGCTGGACCTGGCCGAGGCAAACTTCCTCTCGCTGCGGGCCAGGGTCACGTCAGGGACCCGCCTCGTCGTTCCGCGCCCCCCGGGAACCGTGGCCCCGGTTCCGGATGAGAGGGCATCTGTGCGCCAGACCGCGGCGGCGCCGCGCCGGAGCGCCACCGCGTCCGCCGTGCACCGCGTGCGGAAGGGTGACACCCTCGGCAGCATTGCCAGACGCTACCGAACCACCGTCGCCGACATCCGGCGCTGGAATCGCCTCACCGGGCACGTCATCAGGCCGGGCGACCAGCTCACGATCAGGCAGCCGCACGACGCGCCGACGTACAACTGAGAGTCGGGTCAGAGAGCAGCCGTCAGGCCACGCCGATTCCCCCCAGTCCTTCGAGCATCACACGTCTCCTGAACCCGTGCGCTGGTGCGTGTGCGAACGCACTACAACGACTGGGGGGCCTGCCCTGTGGCGAATCCAGCACCGTGCGGCGGACGTGGCCTCGCGATTTCCGCACACGCGCCAGGCCACGGAAGGCCGGCTACCGCCCTGAAGTCAGCGACACGTGCGGGCGCGGAACTTGAAGAGGCTTCCGTCATGCTTGCCGTACTCCGAAGCGCGGTGCTCCTCGGCCTTGACGCCGTGCCCGTACAGATCGAAGTCGACGTCTCGAACGGCCTGCCGCAGTTCGCCGTTGTCGGCCTCCCGGATGCAGCAGTTCGCGAAAGCCGCGACCGCGTGCGGGCCGCGATCCGCAACTCGGGTTTCAACTTCCCCCCGCATCGCATCACGGTCAACCTCGCACCGGCCGACCTGCCGAAGGCAGGCACCTCCTTCGACCTGGCCATTGCATTGGGACTGCTGGCCACGGAAGGTCGGCTACCGGACCAGGCGCTGACCGGCACGCTGGTCATGGGTGAGCTGTCCCTGGACGGCGGGATCAACCCCGTGCGGGGCGTGCTGGCCATCGCCCTCTCGGCACGGCGACTGGGCATTCCACGACTGATCGTGCCGCCAGCCAATGCCGCGGAGGCGGCCGTTGTCGACGGGCTGGACATCCTGCCGGTCAGTTCACTGGCGCAGGCCGTCGCCGCGATCGCGGCACCCGATACCGTTGAGCGCATCCCGGCGCCTGCGGCCCCGATTTCCCCGCCCGGCAGCCACCCGGATCTGTCGGACGTGACCGGCCAGATCTTCGCGCGCCGTGCCTTGGAGATCTCTGCGGCCGGGGGGCACAACCTGCTGCTCATCGGCCCCCCCGGTGCCGGCAAGACCATGCTCGCCCGGCGACTGCCCGGCATTCTCCCACCCCCCTCCTTCGAGGAGCGGCTGGAATCGAGCGTGGTGCACTCCGTTGCCGGGCTCCTGGCGCCGGGAGCCGGGCTCCTGGATACGCGCCCATTTCGGGCGCCGCACCACTCCGCGTCGCATGTGGCCCTCATCGGCGGCGGCGCGTCGCCCCGGCCTGGGGAGGTCACGCTGGCCCATCACGGCGTACTCTTCCTGGACGAGTGTCCGGAGTTCGGCCGCCGGGCGCTCGAAGCGCTGCGCCAGCCACTTGAGGACCGCCAGGTCACGGTGTCCAGGGCCGCACGCGCGGTCACCTTTCCTGCGCGGTTTCTGCTGGTCGCGGCGATGAACCCATGCCCGTGCGGCTATCGCGGACATCCCACGCGGGCATGCGCGTGTACCGTTGCGCAGGTTGATCGCTACTCGGCCCGGCTCTCCGGCCCCCTCCTCGACCGGATCGACATGACCGTGCATGTGGCGAATGTGCCGGCCGCGGAGCTGACAGGCGACCCGTCTACGGAAGGCAGTGCCGAGGTCGGCCGCCGTGTGCGGTGCGCGCGCGACGTGCAGCGTGCCCGGGCACTCGACACCGGCGTGCCCACCAACGGCGACCTGCGCGGCCGTGGGGTACTCGTCGCCTGCCGGCCGGACGAGGCTGCGCTGCGTCACCTCCGCCGTGCCGCCGAACGGCTCGGCCTGAGCGCCCGCAGCCACCACCGGGTTCTCTCGGTCGCAAGGACGATTGCCGACCTCGGCGGGAGCGCGTGCGTCCAGGCCGCCCACGTCGGAGAGGCGTTGCAGTATCGAGGCTGAGGCGCGGCGCTATTCCCGGATGACCTTCCGGTCGACGGGCACCACGCGCGGACCGGACGCCTGGCGTTCGACGCGGTACGTGACCCGCACACGTCCCGATGGACAGCACTCGCTGTCCCCTGCGGCGTAACGCGCAAACTCGGCCGTCATGGTCTGATCCGGCAGCACCCGCACCATGCCGACCACGCCATCCTTCCCGGCCGTCATCAGCATGGGCGACAGCGTCCCGGCGTACTGTCCTGCCACAAACACAAAGGCCTGGAAGGCTGCTGGCGAGCAGTCGGGTGTCAGGGCACGCAGACCGGCCAGGACCGTGACGTCGCCTCGGGCAATGGCACGGTCGGAAAACTGGAAGGTACGCCAGCCCGCCGCACGCAATTGTGCCGCTTCCGGGCCCTCGGGAGCCTGGTCCAGACAGGCATCGCGACCGGCCCAGGCCGCGCCGTCTCCCACCGGAATGCCCTGCGGGCCATCGCCCCAAGGCTGGAGCGGCTCGTCCAGCCATGACGCCGGAGCCGCGAGCACCCCGGCAAGCACGACGACCGTGAACAGGTGCAGCGCCATGGACGGCACAGCCTCAACGAGCCCGCTCGACCAGTTCAATCAGCATCTGGTCTGGCCCCTCGATGAAGGCCGCCTTCCGCTTCGAGCTCCCGAAGGGGTGCACGTCCTTGACCACCTTCACCCCCTGCCCCCTCAGCCGCGCCAGCGTCGTCCCGACATCGCTCACGCTGAGGCCGATGTGGTCCAGCACGCGGCCCTTCGGTGAAATCAGCGGGCCCTGATCGTCGACGGCCACCTGCGTCATCGCCTTCAGTCGCTGGTGCGGATAGATGAACACCATGATGTTGCCGGCGTAGACCCGCGCGTTCGGCTCGTGAATCTGGTTGGCGGGGTCGTGCCTGGGCCGGAACGGCACACTGCAGTTCGTCCCACCGTCCGGATTCGTCACGCCACCCTTCCGCAGGCCGAGGACCTTCTCGTACCACTCGGCTGCACAGAGCGGCGCATCGCTCATCAGGTGTACATGGTTGAACGACTCAGGGCTCACGCCCCCGCTCGTCGTCCCGCCCGGAGCAATCTCGATATCGTTCCCGTCGGGCCCGAACATGTGCCCGGATGGCGGAGGCACGCGGAAGAACTCCACGCCCAGCCGGGCGAGCCGCTCATAGTCCGCCTTCGCGTTGGGGGTGTTCCAGCCGAAGTGCCAGAAAGGGGTGTCCCATTCCGGCGAGGCCGGCGTCGGCACCTTGTTGAAGAGAATCAGCACGTTCTCGGACTGGACGCCCGGCATGCCCTCCTCGACGAACCGGGTAGCACGCACGAACGATGTCACGTAGAACATGGTGGACGCCTCGGGGTCCACCACGTTCATGTGCACGTGGTGAAAGTCGAGGTCGCCCGGCGCAGCCTGGGACGTGGGCTGGGTGCTGACCGACGGACCGGTCAGGAGCAGGAGGGCGGCCGCGGCCGGCATCCAGAGGGTTCGTCGAATGGTGTCCATCGTTGCTCTCCTCTGCCAGCCGCCCCATATGCGCGCTAGTTCGCGGCCCTGCCTCCGAGCGCGAGGGCCACGACTTCCGTCGTCCCGCCCGCGCCGATGGCCGTCACGACGTACTGCTTCCCCTGATGCATGTAGGTCATCGGCGGAGCCGCCGACTCCCCATCCAGGAGCACCTCGCGGAGGAGTGTGCCACTCTTCTTGTCGTACACGAAGAGCAGCTTCTTCATCATGTCGGGATCACCGTACTTCACCCAGGGCGGCGGGATGGACTGCCCAGCCGACTCCAACCGCTGAGCGTTCACGAACACCAGTGACTTGGTCATCATCACGCCCATCCGCGGGATCTCATCGCCCATCGGGCCCACATTCAGCCCCTTCAGGAGCGGGTGATGGATCGGCCCGTTTCCGATCGGCGACTGCCAGAGGATCTCGCCCTTGTTCATGTCGATCGCAGACAGGCGGGAATACGGTGGCTTGAAAATGAGGAGCCCGTCGATCCGTTGCAGCGCGTTCAGGTTCGGGCCGCCCGGAGCCCCGCCGGACCGGTAGAAGAAGTTCGACGTCTTCTGGTCCGCTGGACCGACCCGGTATACCGTCGGCAACATGCGCGACGGCACGTAGAGCATTTGCGTCTCTGGGTCGAAGGCGCCGCCCCCCCAGTTCGAACCCCCGAATGTGCCCGGCAGGTACAGCGTGCCCTTCTCGGACGGCGGTGTGTACACCGGGCCGTGCTCAAAGAACTGCAGGTTCTCGATCGCCTGCTTCCGTAGCGCGGGCGTGAAGTCGATAAGGTTGTCCTCCGTCGTGCCCTGCATTTCGAAGGCGGGGGGCTTGCTCGGATGCGGCTGCGTCGGCGAGGTGCGCTCGCGCGGCACCTTTGACTGCGGCACGGCCTTCTCCGGGATCGGCCACACGGGCTTGCCCGTCTTCCGGTCGAAGGCGTAGGTGAAGCCCTGCTTCGTGAGCTGGATCACGGCCTTGATGCGCTTGCCGTCCACGGTGATGTCGCCGAGCACCGGCTGCGCGGGCATGTCGTAGTCCCAGAGGCCGTGGTGGACCATCTGGAAGTGCCACACGCGCTTCCCGTTCTTCGCATCCAGGCAGACCAGGCTCTCCGTGAAGAGCGTATTGCCCGGTCGATGCCCCCCGTAGGAGTCGTTCGTGCCGCCCGAGACCGGCAGGTAGACGTAGTTCAGCTCGGGGTCATAGCTGATCCCGGCCCACACGTTCGTGTTGCCAGAATAGTCTGCTGAATTCTCGAGCCACGTCTCGTAGCCGTACTCGCCCTTGTGCGGCACGGTGTGGAAGGTCCACACCAGCTTGCCCGTACGGATATCAAACGCCTTCACGTCCCCAGGCGGCATCTCCTTGTACGCCGTCGGGTCCATGATGGAGTTGCCGATCACGATCACATTGCCGGCAATGAGGGGCCGGCGGCCCATGAAATTCCTGGTCCGGATGGCGTCACGGATACCCGTCGTCAGGTCCACTCGGCCGTTTTCGCCGAATGTCGTGTCGGGCTTCCCCGTCTTCGCGTCGATCGAGATCAGGTACGCGTCGTTCGTGCCTTCGAAGATCCGCTCGACCTTGCCGTCTGTCCAGTACGCCAGCCCCCGGTGGATGAAGCCGGAGTTGGCGGGCTTGCCGTTCTTGTAGACCTCTGGGTCGTAGACCCACTTCGATGTGCCGGTGGCAGGATTGATGGCCGCCACCATGCCCAGCGGCGTCACGCTGTAGAGCGTGCCGTTCGCATAGAGGGGGGTATCTTCGTTCCGCGTGGACTTCATCAACGGGTCGGATGTCTGAATCGCCCGATCCGGCGACGGCCAGCGCCACGCAATCTCAAGCGTGCCGACGTTGTCGGGATTGATCTGCGTAAGGGGGGAGTACTTCGTCCCGCCAAGGTCACCGCCGTACTCACGCCACTCCCCGTTACCGGGGGCGCCCTTCTGGGCGCCCACCGGCAGCGAGAACATGACGCACGAGGCGATCGCGGCCGAGGCCGCGAGGAACACCGTGCGTATCTTCATGGCTAGAAGTCGATCCGCGCGTTGAACTTATAGAGCCGCGCCGCGAGGATTGAACTCGGACGCCACAAGCCCGTGGAGGTCGAGTTGGCATACGAGTTGTTCAGCACCAGCACGTCGTCCCGGTTCATCAGGTTGTAGATATCGAACCCGACGCGGAACTTGGCCGTGGCGTTGAGGTTGAAGGACTTCGTGAACCGCACGTCGAGCTGGCTCGCGCGGCGTTCACGGTCCGTGAACGGCTCGAGGAGCGCGATGGTCCGCGTCGCCGTGCAGGCGCCCACGGCCGGGCAGCCCGAGAGGTTCCGGCCGAGCGACGGCGCGATGGCCGCGTTCGTGACGACCTGCGTCGCGGTGTGTTCGCTGCCCGGCAGGTTCTGATAGATCGCAGACGCGCCGATGCCCCAGGCGAGCGGGTAGGTCGCGTTGATCTTGACCTGATGCTGGGAGTTAGACGTCGCGCAGAAGCGATCATTGACGTTGGGTCCGGCCGTCTCGAGATAGAAATCCGGCCGGTCCACGACCGAGCAGTTATCGGTGCCCGTCGCACCCAGGCTCACGCCGCCGTTGAGCATCCCGCCCTTGCCGAACTTCGAGCGGAACGCGATGTCCACGCCGTTGAACACTTCCGTCCGACCGTCGTCGGTCCGCACAAGGCGGTTGACCTGGCCAAACTTCGACGGGTTTAAGTCGTAGAGGCCGCAGACCTGCGTGCCGCTCACCGAACCCAGACGATTATCCGTCGGGGCGGTGATGCAGAACTGGTCGTAGTCAGCCGACGTCACCGCGAGATTGTCCGTCACGGTGATGTTGCCGTACCACGTCCGGAAGTAGCCCACGGAGAGGCCCATGCCCTTGCCGAGTTCCTGCTGCACGATGGCGTTCGCCTGATAGTTAAACGGCCGCACACCGTAGCCACTCAGGAAGTCCGGGTCGAAACGCAGGTTGAAGACCGACGTGCCGAAGGTCGCAGAGCTCACCGCGCCGCACTCACCGTTGGCCGCGTTGTTTGTCAGCGTGCAGTCTGGCACGAGGTTACCGTTGGCATCCGCCCACGTCCGCGCGACGCTGGCAGCAAGGGCAGCCGAGGGGTTCGTCTGGGTCGCGATGTTCAGCGACTCGGAGATGACGTAGCGCCCGAAGGCCGCCTTGATCGCCGTCCTGCCGTTACCGAACAGGTCATAGGCCGCACCGACGCGCGGGTTGATGTCCTGCCAGTCCGGCACGCCCTTCAGCTCGGGGAAGCTCAACTCTCCGAGGAACGGACCCGCCGGACGCACCGTCGCCGGGTTGGTCACGTGGAGCTTGTCATAGCGTACGCCCAGGTTCAGCGTCAGCCGGTTCAACGTCCACTGGTCCTGAATGAAGATGCCCAGGTTCAGGTCCACGTTGCTCCAGAAGCCGCCCTGAGGTCCGGCGATCTGTGTCACCTGCGCGGGAATCAGAACGCCTGCGGCGTCCTGGCGGAACTCGTAGCGGATCGGCGGGTCGTTGGCCTGGCCAAACGCCGGGTTGCGGCCCGAGAGCGTCTGGAAGCCCGCCTTCATGGCGTGCGACCCGGTGATGTAGCTGATGGCGGCGGCGGTATTGAACTGATCGGACCGGCCGAACACGCCGAAGCCACCCGTGCCGGGCACGGAGATCAAGGCGCCGTACTGCACGCCTGTGGTGAGGTTCAGCATCGCGATGGTAGCCGGCGTGACTTCAGGCTGGCGCTTGTTGACCACCGGCGCATTGCGCGACGCAAAGCCGGCCTCAAACAGGAGCTTGTTGGTCTGCGGACGATTCCAGTTGATCTGCGTCAGGTAGGACGGTCCGATGATGAAGTCGATGGTCGTCTCGGGTGCCCGTGTAGCGCTGATCCCGTTGAAGCACGAGCAGGATTGCTGGACCGTGAACACACCCGAGATCTTGTTCTTCTCCGAGGCCTGGAACGTCAGACGCGACGTGGTGTCCTTGACCCACGCTTGTGTTTCTCCAGGCCGGTTCAAGTCGGCCCGATAAGTCGGGGTGCCACGGAACTGCTCCTGGTTGTAGAAGATGCCGCCGAGTTGCTCACGATTGCCCCAGAAGCGAACCGACGAATTAAACCAGACCTTGTCCTTCTTGATCGGGCCGCCAAAGCCGGCACCGGCGCTGTAGATATTCTGAATCGCGTTCGAGAGGGTCAGGCCACGGCTGGTCAGGCGGTCGCCCAGATTGCTGCCCTGGAGGCTGTCGTTGGTGTACTCGAAGTCGCCGAGCCCTTTGATCGAGTTGCTTCCTTCACGCAGGATGAGGTTGGTCGATACGCCCCCGGTTTCGGTCTCCGCCGTCTGGCTTCCCGTTTCGAGGACCGACTCCTGGATGGCGAGCTGGTTCGGATGAAACCGGCGGGACGCGCCTGTCGCCGACAGCGAGTTCGTCTTCATCCCTTCGATGTTCATCGCACCGTCCGAGCGGCTGCCGTGGATTTGCGGCGCCGTCACGCCCTCGCCGTTGTTGCCGCCCACGTCCCGGTTGCCCGACGGACCCGTGAAGCCGCCCCCACCCGAGGCGCCCAGCGTGAGCGCCGTCATCCCGATGAAGTTGCGTGCGGTCGGCACGTCGTTCATCACCTGCGCCGAAATGACGTTCTGCGCGCGGACGTTCTGCACGTCGACGATCGGGGTCGCGCCCGTGACCGTCACGGTCTCCTCCACGCCGCCGACCCGCATCTCGGGGCTCACATTGGCTGTGAAGCCGCCGGTCAGCTCAATGCCCTCGCGTCTGAAGGTGTTGAAGCCCGGCAGGGTGAACGTCACGGTGTAGGTGCCGGGTCGCAGATCAACCACCTTGTAGTTGCCTGAGTCGTCGGTCACAACCGACCGCACCTTTTCGATCAGCGCCGGGCTGGCCGCCTCCACCGTGACGCCCGGGAGCACCGCCCCTGTCGTATCCTTCACCACACCGGCCACAGTACCCGTCGCCGACGACTGGCCGAATGAGAGCGTCGGGGTCAGTGACACCACCGCCGCGAGTACCACTCCACAGAGTCTGTAAACACGCATCGTCGCCATCTCCCTTTCCACGAAAGCACACGCAAGTACAGCCAAGAACACCCGTCTACTTACCTGCTTTCAGGCATGCGGGCGAAAAGCCCCGCGATGATGGATGGAGGACGCTGGTTCGGCAATAGGTATCTACTGGGGAACCTGGCGTGGCACTCCGGGGGGGTATTGCGCCGGAAACCATTGCCGGCGGCAGGCCCGCTCTGTAGCATGCGGACATGCTTCCTGCGGCCCCTGCCACCGACGCCCGCCTTCTCTTTCAGCGCCTCGGTGAGAAGTGGACGATTCCGCTGCTCCGTGCGTTATATGAGCACGCCCACCGCTACTCGGCGATCAAGAAGCGATTCCCCCTGACCTCCAAGGTGCTCAGCCGCACGCTGGTCGCACTCCAGAAGGATCAGCTTGTGACACGCCTCGAATCGCCGGTGGTCCGGCGGTCCGTGACCTACGAACTGACCCCGGCCGGTCGCCGTTTGGTGGACCTCGTCCTCAGCTTTGATACGGACTTTGCCCTGCAGGTGGAGACGGGGCACCGGGTCACTCCGCCAGCGACGGAGACATCCGGCACCGTGCTCACCTCGCGACGCAACCAGGACGTTCGCCCTCCCCTGAACCCAATCGACACCGAACTGGTGTTCCGGTTCGTGACCATTGCCACCCCAGAGATCGCCGCGTTCGCGGCCGGATTCGGGACAGTCCTGGGCCTCACCGCTCCCAGGATCGGCGAGATCCCCATCACGCTTCCGGCGGGCGATGACGCCATGCTGCGGATCTGCACGTTCCGGCTGCAGGGCTTCTCCGTCTCATTTGCCCAGCCCCTGGATGCCCGGCTTCCCCACGCCGCCTTCCTCGCCTCGCACGGCGCCGGCATCCACCATCTGGGGTTCGGCACCAGTGCCAGGATGGATGTGGTGGTGCCCCCGTTGCGCGCCATGGGAGGCACCTGGACGGTCGGGGGACCGGGAGCCACATACGCACAGCTGAACTTTCAGGCGCAGCTGGGCGCGGCCCTCGGGCTCTCGAATGGCGGTGGACTGGTGGCGCCGGGCGAGATCGACACGGCCGGCATGCCTGCACCGGGCGGCGCGGAGTTCCTGTCCCGCCACCGCGTCACCAACGTGGGCATCGTCGTGGGCAGCATCGAAGAAACGGCCGGGGCCTTTTCCAACATCTTCGGCCTCGGGGTGTCACCGATTCGCGCGGTCGACCTGGCGCTGCCCGGGGTGGCGCTCGTCAGCCATGGCGCTGCCCGTATCGCCTATCTGCGCCTGAACGGCGTGGCGATCAAGCTGATCGAGCCGCTCTCGGATGGACCGCTCGCCCAAGTCCTGCAGCGACACGGCAATCGGGCCCACCATCTGGGATTTGACGTCGGCCGGGCCTTTTCTGTGGTGCTGGCGCGTCTTGAGGAATGCGGTGGGCGCATTCTTCTCGGACGGCGCGATCTCGGCTACGCCCTTGTGGACTTCAGCGACGCATTCGGCATGGTGCTGGAATTGACCGGCACGGCGGAGCATCCGTGACCCGCGCGCTTCTCCTGCTGATGCTCCTCCTGCTCACAGCGCCTTCGGCGCTGGCAGCCGATCGCGCCAGCCAGTCTGACATCCAGCAGGTCGAGGAGGCGCTCTTCCAGGCACGAACCGCCGTATCGCTGCTACGTACAGGCGACTTCCGGCTCCGAGCCGAACTGGCCGGCGAACTTGAGCGCGCACGTGCGGAATCCTCTGATCTCCGCTCACGCCTCGCAGCAGGTGGACCCGTGGAGCGAGGCGTCGTGGTGGCGATCCGCGAACGCGTCGATACCGTGCGCCGGCGGGCGCGCGGACCTGAGAGCGTCACCGGCATGGGCCTTGGCCCCACGGCCGTCGCTCCGCCAGTGTCATCCGAGCTCACGTCGTTGGATGTGCCGCCCGGCACCGTGGGTGTGGCGAGGCTGCTGGACGCTCTGAATCTGGAAACGCTCCAGGTGGGAGACCGCAGGGAGGCCGTCGTCGCGGAGGACATCCGCGTCGGCGCTCGCGTCGTCGCACCGGCCGGGTCCCTACTGCGGGGGATGGCGGAGGCTGGCGCCTCCGGGCCGGCTCTGGTGTTTGATCAGATCCTGATTGGCTTCACCACATTCCGGGTGCGCGCCACGCCTCGCAATCTGGCGCCGGTGGACACGATTCGCGTGGGCCACGTGTTCAACCTGCTGTTCAGCCAGCCCATCGAGCCGGTGTCCGCCACCCGCGGCGGCCAGTAACCTTACTTTCCGAAACCGACCTCCGCTGAGTCGTTGGGGTTCTCGCTGAGTGCCTGACCCGCCGGATACCCATTGGCCTTCAGCATGAACGCCACGATCTCCGCGTACTGCGCCATGGTCAACGACCCTGGATTGTCGGCCGGCATCGTCCCCTTCACGATCTTGAAGAGGTCACCGAGCTTCCCCGTCTCCCAGCGAAGGCTGAAGGCGTCCCCGTTGAGCGCGGGCGCGAAGCCCTCGCCACGCAGGTCGGCCATGTGGCAGGACGCGCAGGCCTTCTCATACGCGCCGGCGCCACGGGTGGCCTGCTCGGCCGAGTAGACGCCGTCGCCGGCCTTCCTGCCCTGCGCCAGGCCGGACAAGCCCGCCAGCACCACAGCAGATCCCAGCGTGAGGAAGAGGAATGAGGATCGCGTGGCGTGTGTTGTCATGGCAGTCAGTATCGCAGGAGCCGAGTCAGTTTGACCACGAACGTCCGGTTCTGCAGGTCCGCGAACCGGTCGGGCACGGCCGTGGTGCGTCCCTCGGTGTACACCACGAACAGGTCGCTCCCGGGGATGTACTCCCAGCGGAACCGCACGTTGGCAGAAACGGCCCGCGCGCTGGAGTTGTACTGGACGAGGGTGCCGAGGGTGGTTCGCGGCGTGAAGGTGTAGCTGATCCGGCTCTGCACCAGGTTGGTCGTGAACGCCCCTGCGGGCAGGCGCACCCGGTTGAGCGACAGCGTGGGCTCGATCGTGAACTGTTTGGTCACCTCGACTCGGCCGGTATAGGTCAGCGTCTGCCGGGTCCCGTCGTAGAAGTCCCCGAGGTTCGCGCTGATGTTGCCCCGCACGCGGAACGACGGCGGCAGCGACACGCCCGCTCTGTATCGTGTGAAGCCGTACCCGCCCACGGGAATGCGCACACCCGGGGCAATCTGGAATTGCGCGGTCAGGCCCTCGAACTCCCGGTCCACGCCGCCGCTGAAGCCGCCGCCGTTCATCAGATCCGCATTGAACGAGCCCGACACAGACCGCGACTGCAGACGCCCCTCGTTGTCGGTGGTGTAGTCCGCCGCCGTCGAGTAGGAGAACTTGCGGAATGCTTTCAGCCGCGCGTTGCCTCGCCTCGGACGCGGGCTGAAGCGGAAGCTAGCCGCGGTGGTCTGGAAGTCCTGCCGGCGCAGGAACCCCATCTCCGGGTTGAAGTTCTTTCCGACCACGAGCCGCTGTCCGCTTGCACCGTACCGGTCGCCGGGAAAATCGTACGCCGCCATGTAGGAGAAGTCCTCGCCCGAACGGCCAGGCGTACTCGTCTTGGCAAGGTAGGCGTTGATGGCGTGCAGGCCCAGCCCGATGTTGGTATCCACGCCCACGGTCAGGTTGTCACGTCCCACCGAGGGCGTCCTGCGTGTGGCCATCACGCCGACGTAGCTCTTCTTGAGGATGTCGCGCCGAAGCCGCAAGACGCCGAAGTTGGTGGACGGCTCACCGATGGCGGGCGTCTGCTCCGTCTGAATATCCACGACGCCGATGGTGTACGCCCCCGCCTTGCCGGTCAGGCGGCCGCCCCCGACGATGGGCACCGGCGTCCCGCGTGCCAGGCCGACCTGCCGACTGAAGAACATGGTGGGAATGTCGCCACCCGAGTCTCCTCCGAACGAGAAGATGCCCTGCCCTTCGAGGAAGAAGGCCCGCTTCTCGGGGAAGAACACGCCGAAGCGCGTGAGGTTGACCTGCTGCAGGTCGTCCTCCACCTGCGCGAAGTCCGTGTTGTAGGTGAAGTCAGCCGTCAGCCCCTTGGTCACACCCATCTTGAGGTCGCCGCCCCAGTCCGCGCGGACTTGGTTGTTCACAACAGGCCGTGCCACGCGGTCGGTCGTGGACCGTCCGGTGACAAAGGGCAGGATGTCGAGGTTGCGTCCCGCGGCGGGCACCTTGAGGCCCACCAGCGTCGCTTCATCCTGTAGGCGGAACACGCCGCCTCCGGCAACCCCGGGAGGGATCGCTGTCAGAAACGTGGTCTCGTTCTTCCAGCGGACGACACGACGGAGATTGACGCCCCAGGTCTGTTCCACGCCGGCCGGATACCGGATGGACTTGAACGGAATCGCCACCTCCGCCGTCCAGCCGCCATCGAAGCGCTGGGCCTTGGGGTTCCACACCGGGTTCCACTCGCTGTTGTTCTGCTGTTCGCTCTGGAACTGGACGTCGCGTCTGGCGCCCAGCGGATTGGTCATGAAGTAGTAGCCGCTCCGCTGATCGTGAAAGGTGTCGATGATGATGGAGATGTTCTCGTTCTGGAAAATGTCCTGGGACGCGTCATGCCGCATCTCGTTGATGATCATCCGCTCTGGGTGGCTGTCCCAGAGCCTGAAGCAGAAATACAGATTCTTGTCGTCGAAGAAGACCCAGGCCTCGGTCTTCTCGGTCCCAGGCTGTCCCGGGTACGGCTCCGACTGGATGAACGCGGTCGCCGTCGGCAGGTTGGCCTGATAGACCTCTTCGTCGAGCTGCCCATCCAGCTTGATGCCCCCGGGGACCTGTACGGCCCGGAGCACGGGCTTCCCCGCGGTATCGACGGGCGCGGGTTGCGCGGTCACCGGCATCGTCATCGCCAATACCAGACCGGCAGCGCGCAGGCCAGCCGTCATGCGTGCAACGTATCTGGATCTCATCGTTGATTCAATCGACGGCAGGCCGGCGAATAGCCAGGCACGCTGAGGACATCAGGCGACCCGCCTGGGTTCAGTACCGGAGGAGCCGGGTTAGTTTGACCACAAAGGTCCGATTCTGCAGATCCGCGAACCGGTCAGGTATCGCAGTCGTCCGTCCCTCGGTATACACGACAAAGAGGTCGCTGCCCGGGATGTATTCCCATCGGTAACGGACATTGGCCGAGATGACGCGCGCGCTGGAGTTGAACTGAAGGAGCGTGCCGAGTGTCTGCCGCGGCGTAAACGTGTAGCTGATCCGGCTCTGAATGAGGTGGGTCGTGAAATCGCCCACGGGCAGCTTCACCCAGTTGAGCGACAGCGTCGGCTCGATCGTGAACTGCTTTGTCACCTCCACGCGGCCCGCATAGCTCACCGTCTGCCGCGTGCCGTCGTAGAACTCACCGAACGTCGTGCTGACCGTGCCCCGCACGCGGAACGACGGCGGCAGGTTCACCGACGCCCGGCCACTCGTGAAGCCGTAGCCGCCCGTCGGGATGCGGATGCCCTGGGCGATCTGAAACGGTGCGTCCAACCCCTCGAAGTCCCGATCGACGCCCGAGGAGAGCGTGGCGCCGTTCATGAAGTCGATGTTGAACGACCCGCCGATCCCGCGCGACTGCAGCACGCCGTCATTGTTCGTGGTGTAGTCGATCGCACCCTGGTAGTAGAGCTTCCGGACGGCCTTCAACCGTGTGTTCTTCCGATTCGGGCGCGGGCTGAACCGAACGCTGCCGGAGGTCGTCCGGAAGTCACGCCGCCGGAGGAAGCCCATCTCCGGGCTGAAGTTCCGCTGCACGACGAGGTGCTGGGCTGACCCACCCCACCGATCACCCTGATTCTCATAGGCGACCATGTAGGACAGGTCATCGCCGGACCGGCCCGGCGTATCGGTTTTCGCGATGTAGCCGTTGAAGATGTTCAGCCCAAGTCCGATATTGGCATCCGCGCCGACAGTGAGGTTGTCCCGGCCCGCCGACGGCGTCTTTCGCGCGGCCATCACCCCGATGTAGCTCTTCTGCAGGATGTCGCGCCGCAGCCGGGCTACGCCCCAGTTGGTGGACGGCGCGCCAAGCGACGGGGTGTCCTCGGTCTGAATGTCGACCACGCCGATCGTGTAAGCGCCAGCCTTTCCTGTGAGACGGCCGCCGCCGACAATGGGAATCGGCGCGCCATTGGCGAGCCCGATCTGCCGGCTGAAAAACATGGTTGGGATGTCGCCGCCGGACTGCCCGCCGAACGCGAAGATCCCCTGTCCCTCGAGGAAGAAGGCGCGCTTCTCCGGGAAGAAGACGCCGAACCGGGTGAGGTTCACCTGTTGGAGGTCGTCCTCCACCTGGGCGAAGTCCGTGTTGTACGTGAAGTCCGCCGTCAGCCCCTTCGTCACGCCGACCTTGATGTCACCGCCGAAGTCCCCCTTGCCCTCGTTGTCTTTGGGCGGCCGCGACACTCTGTCGGTGGTCGTGCGCGCGGTCACAAACGGAAGGATGTCGAGGTTCCGCCCAGCCGCGGGCACCTTCAGGCCCACCAGCGTGGCTTCGTCCTGGAGGCGGTACACGCCGCCCGCGCCGATGCCGGGCGGGATCGCCGTGAGATACGTCGACTCGTTCTTCCAGCGCACCACGCGGCGCAACTGCACGCCCCAGACCTGATCGACTCCGGCCGGGTACCGGATCGACTTAAACGGAATCGCGACCTCGGCCGTCCACCCGCCGTCGAAACGCTGCGCCTTCGGGTTCCAGACCGGGTTCCACTCGCCGTTATTCTGCTGCTCGCTCTGAAACTGCACGTCCCGCCGCGCACCGAGCGGGTTGGTCATGAAGTAGTACCCGCTGCGCTTGTCGTGGAACGTGTCGATGGTGATGGAGATGTTCTCGTTCTGGAAGATGTCCTGCGACGCGTCGTGGCGCATCTCGTTGGCGATCATCCGTTCCGGGTGGCTGTCCCACAACCGGAAGCAGAAGTAGATGTTCTTGTCGTCGAAGAACACCCAGGCGTCGGTCTTCTCGGTGGCCGGCTCGCCCGGACGGGGCTCCTGCTGGATGAACTGCGTGGTCGCGGGCGGCAACCGGTAGACGTCCTCGTCCAGGCGCCCGTCCAGCTTGATGCCACCCGGTGCGTGAACGGCGCGGAGAACCGGCTTGTCGGACGGTGCGGACAGCCCCGGTTGGGATGGCGTCGGCTGGGCCCCAGCCACGGCCGTACCTGCCAGCAGCATGGCCGCTACCGATCTCACCACACGCACACGGTCCCCGAGCATCGTTCGTCCTTGTCAGGAGGCGTCATCGGCGCCCGCCCTCCGCAAAGACGGGACGAGCGCGCACCGTTTCAGGAGTCGCCACGATGTTCGTGAAGACTTCGATACAGTCAAGTAGTTACGGGAGGCACCCCGCACGGTTCCGGGGCCCGTCTGGGCGTCACGGCTGGCCAGCTCGGGCCGGGGGTCTCCCGACTTGGCCAGCCCGCGTGAAAATCACGCCAAGTATAGCTCTATTCAGCACTTCCCGTTTGTCCCCCTGTATGGTAACGTCAACGGGTTCGCGGGACCGCCGGGCCCGCTTATCCTATGGCATCCCGCCGCTACACCGTCCTTGTCGCCGACCGGACCACCGGTGTTGTCCGCCGGATGACGTTCGCCCGCCGGTCGACCCTGGCGGTGTTGGCCCTCGTGCTGTCCCTGCCGGTGCTGATCGGCTTTGGCGCCGCCTGGAAGGCCAAGCTCGACGTCGCGGATCTGGCTGACAGCCACGCCGCCCTCGAGATGCAGAATGCCAGCTACCGGGCTGCCACCGAGGCCCTGGCCGAGCAGATTGCGGCCCTGCAGTCCGCGATCACCGACATCAACTCCAGCACGTCAATGGACCCCAACGTGGCCAAGTCCGTGGACAAGCTCCCTTCCCTGATCAGGTCGCGCGCCATGGGCGGCGGCACTGAGGTCCGGCGGACCACCGAGACTGCCGCGCTGTCGTCAATGCTCAATACCGAGGACACCTTCGGGCTGATGCGCACCCTGCTCGAGTCGATCGAGTCCCGTTTGTCCCTGGTCCGGACGGCTGTGGACCGGCGGAACGCGCTGGCCTCCGCCACCCCGTCGATGTGGCCAGTACACGGCTGGCTGACGTCGGCCTGGGGCATGAGAACCGACCCGGTCAAGGGCGGGCCGGACTTCCATCCCGGCCTCGACATCTCGGGTGAGCGCGGCCAGCCTGTGTTCTCCACGGCCAGCGGAAAGATCAGCTTCGCTGGCTATAACGGCGACTACGGAAACATGGTGGTCGTGGACCACGGCTTCGGCCTGCAGACACGGTACGGTCACATGCTGACAACCAAGGCGCATGTGGGCGATGCCGTCAAACGGGGCGACCAGATCGGTCAGGTGGGTGCCACGGGGAAAGCCACCGGGTACCACCTGCATTACGAGGTGCTGGCCAACGGCCGCCTGCTGAATCCGCTCCAACTCCTGACGCAGAAACCCGGCCAGAAATAGGCCGCCGTTTGACGGCCGCCTTCCCCCTCTGACACCATCGTGCATGTTCGGTCAGATCCTCGCGAAAGTCATCGGCACCCAGAACGAACGTGAACTGAAGCGTCTGCGCCCTGTCGTGGTCCAGATCGGCGCGCTCGAGGCCGGCCTTCAGTCACTGACGGACGAACAGCTCCGCGCCAAGACCGTCGAATTCCGCCGCCGCATCGCAGAGGGCGCCACCGTCGACGACCTGCTGGTCGAGGCCTTCGCCGTGGTGCGGGAAGGCGGCCGCCGTGTGCTTCACATGCGGCACTTCGACGTGCAGCTCATCGGTGGCATGGTCCTCCACAACGGGATCCTCGCCGAGATGAAGACGGGTGAAGGCAAGACCCTCGTCGCGACGCTCCCTGCGTACCTGAACGCGCTGGCTGGCAAGGGCGTCCACGTCGTCACGGTCAACGACTACCTCGCCCGCCGCGACTCGGAGTGGATGGGCCGGCTCTACCGGTTCCTCGGGATGAGCGTCGGCGTCATCCAGCACGATCTGACCGACGCGCAGCGCCAGGTCGCCTACGGATCCGACATTACCTACGGCACCAACAACGAGTTCGGATTCGACTACCTGCGCGACAACATGAAGTTCGAGTTGTCGTCGATGGTGCAGCGCGGGCATCACTTCGCCATCGTGGACGAGGTAGACAGCATCCTCATCGACGAGGCGCGGACTCCGCTCATCATCTCCGGCCCCGCCGAGGAGTCGACGGACCTCTACTACGAGGTCGACCGTATCATTCCCCGCCTCAAGAAGGGCGCCGTCACCCGTGGTGACGCGAAGGCCGAGGAGCGCGAGGCCCTCGAAGCCACCGGCGACTACATCGTCGACGAGAAGCACAAGACCGTCACGCTGACCGAGAACGGCATGGCCGCGGCGGAGGATCTCCTCGCGCACCGGCTCGTCCCCGGGTCGAACGGACTCTACGACCCGGTCAACATGCCGCTGCTCCACCATGTCAACCAGGGACTGCGGGCGCACACGCTCTTCCACCTCGACGTCGAATACATGATCAAGGACGGTCAGGTGGTGATCGTCGATGAGTTCACCGGCCGCCTCATGCCCGGACGCCGCTGGAGCGACGGCCTGCACCAGGCCGTCGAGGCCAAGGAGAAGGTGAAGATCGAGCGCGAGAACCAGACGCTCGCCACCATCACCTTCCAGAACTACTTCCGTAAGTACAAGAAGCTCTCCGGCATGACCGGCACCGCCGAGACCGAGGCGCCGGAGTTCGCCAAGATCTACAACCTCGACGTCATCGTCATCCCGACCAACCGGCCGATGACCAGGATCGAGGAACCCGACCTTGTCTTCCGTACCGAGCGGGAGAAGTTCGAGGCGATCGTCAACGACATCCTCGAGAAGCAGGCCTCCGGCCGGCCCACGCTCGTAGGCACCGTCTCGATCGAGAAATCAGAGCGCCTTTCGACGATGCTCCGCAAGCGCGGCATCAAGCATGTCGTGCTCAACGCCAAGTACCACGCGCAGGAAGCCGAGATCGTCGCGCAGGCCGGGCGCAAGGACACCGTCACCATTGCCACCAATATGGCGGGGCGCGGCACGGACATTCTGCTGGGCGGCAACGCCGAGTACATGGCCCGCCAGCAGACGCTGGCCGAGGAAGTCGCGGAACGCCTGGCCAAGGGCGACGAGAAGTTAGTGGACGATGAGGAGTTCGTCTACTTCTTTCACATCGACGCGTTCTACCGTGTGCCACGGCCGGACTGGGAGCGCATCTTCACCTTCTTCACGCAGCAGACCGACGCCGAGCACGACGCGGTGGTCAGCGTCGGCGGCCTGCACATCCTGGGCACCGAGCGCCACGAGGCACGGCGCATCGACAACCAGTTGCGGGGCCGCGCGGGCCGTCAGGGTGACCCCGGGTCCTCCCGTTTCTACCTCTCGCTCGAAGACGACCTCATGCGGATCTTCGGCTCGGACCGGATTTCCGGACTGATGCAGAAGCTGGGCATGGAGGAGGGCGTCCCGATCGAGCACGGCATGGTGACCCGCGCCATCGAGCGCGCGCAGAAGCAGGTGGAGGCACAGAACTTCTCGGTCCGGAAGCACCTGCTCGAATACGACGACGTCATGAACAAGCAGCGCGAGAGCGTGTATACGCTGCGGCGCGAAGTGCTCGAGAGCAAGGTGCACATCACGGAGGAGGACCTCGGTGACACCCGCGCGTATCTCCTGGCCACGGCCGAGGACATCCTCGAGGCGCAGGTCGAGCGGTTCATCGGCAAGCAGGTCGAGCTCGAGGACTGGGACCTCGAGGGCCTCGAACGCGAAACGACCCGGATCTACGGCCTCGATGCCAAGGTGGTGTCAGATGCCTGCGGAACGGACCGCAGCACCGAGGAGATCGCGGATGCCCTGTGGGCGGCCATCAAGGCGGACTACGAGGCGAAGGAAGCCGTGGCGGGCCCGGAGATCCTCCGGCGGGTCGAGCGCGACATCATGCTGCAACTGGTGGACCAGCAGTGGAAGGACCACCTCTACAGCCTCGATCACCTCAAGGAAGGCATCGGCCTTCGTGGCTACGGCCAGAAGGACCCGCTCGTCGAGTACAAGAAGGAAAGCTTCGGCCTGTTCCAGGACATGAAGGCGCGGATCGAGGAGGACATCGTCCGCTACCTCTTTCACCTGCGCCCGGTGGCCGGCGAAGACGAGCCCGTGACGCCCATGCCCGCGCGGAGGGCTGCGCCGATCGTGACCAATAATCCCTCTGCCGCCATTCCGGCCTTTGCCGCCGCACGCTCACAGGCCGCGGCTGCGGGACCGGACATGGCGGACGCCGGCCTGGCGCGCGCGCCCCAGCCTGCCCGCACCGGCGGCGACGATGTGATCAAGACCGTCCGGCACGATGGCCCCAGGGTGGGTCGCAATGACGCCTGCCCATGCGGCAGCGGGAAGAAATACAAGAAGTGCCACGGAGCTGGAGTGGGAGCCTGACGACCATGGAGATCACCGCCCTCACGTTCGACGATGTGCTGCTCGTGCCGCAGCACTCCACCGTGCTCCCGACGCAAGTCGACGTGTCTACACGCCTCACGCGGAACATCCGTCTGAACGTGCCGCTGCTCAGCGCCGCAATGGACACGGTCACCGAGTCGAGCCTCGCCATCGCCATGGCCCAGCACGGGGGCATGGGAGTCATCCACAAGAACCTCTCCATCGAGGAGCAGGCCAACGAGGTGGACCGCGTGAAGCGCTCGGAGAGCGGCATGATCGTCAACCCGATCACCCTCTCGGCGAACCACCGGATCTTCGAGGCGCTGGACCTGATGCAGCAGTACCGCATCTCGGGCGTGCCCATCACCGAGGACGGCAGCAAGGAGGGGCGTCTGGTCGGCATCCTGACCAACCGGGATCTGCGCTTCGAGACCAACGTCAACCGCACCATCGGCGAGGTCATGACGCGGGACAACCTGATCACCGTGCCTGTCGGCACCACGCTCGATCAGGCCAGGGCCATCCTGCACAAGCACAAGGTCGAGAAGCTCCTCGTGGTGGACCACGACTTCCGGTTGAAGGGCCTCATCACCGTCAAGGACATCCAGAAGGCCGTCAAGTATCCCCACGCCTCCAAGGACGGCCTTGGGCGGTTGCGCTGCGGCGCGGCCGTCGGGACCGCGAAGGACACCGCTGAACGGGCGGCCGCACTGGTCGCCGCAGGGGTGGACGTGCTCGTGGTCGATACGGCGCACGGCCACTCCCAGGGCGTCATCGACATGGTGGCCCGCATCAGGGCCGCCCACCCGACGGTGGACCTGGTGGCCGGCAACGTCGCCACCGGCGACGCCACCCGCATGCTCATCGATGCAGGGGTGGATGCCGTGAAGGTCGGCATCGGCGCAGGGTCCATCTGCACCACGCGCGTGGTCGCCGGCGTCGGTGTGCCGATGATCTCCGCCATCCGTGACTGCGCCACGGCCGCCAATGAACGCGGCATCCCAATCATCGGCGACGGCGGGATCCGCTACTCCGGCGACCTGGTCAAAGCCCTCGCCGTCGGCGCCAGTACGATCATGATCGGCAACCTGTTCGCTGGCACCGACGAGAGCCCCGGTGAACTCATCCTCTTTCAGGGGCGGACCTACAAGGAATACCGTGGCATGGGCTCGATCGGCGCCATGCGCCGCGGCAGCCGCGATCGCTACTTCCAGGACGAGTTCGATCTGGAAGGCGGCCGCGCTGCGGACAAGCTCGTGCCGGAGGGCATCGAGGGCCGCGTGGCCCACAAGGGGAGCGTCGCCGCAATGATTCACCAGCTCATCGGCGGCCTGCGCGCCGGCATGGGCTACACTGGGTCGGCTACGATTCCTGACCTGCAGAAGCGCGCGCAGCTCATCAGAATCACGGCCGCCGGTGCGCGCGAGAGTCACGTCCACGACGTGACGATCACCAAGGAAGCCCCCAACTACCGGATGGAATAGCGGTGTCGGCCATCACTGCATTCCGCGCCGTCCCGCGGACCGGCGTCATCTTCGTGACGAGCGAAGCCGAGCGGTTCGGCTACCGCGCCTCCGATCCCTCCTGGTGCAACCTCGGACAGGGCCAACCCGAAACCGGTCCACTCCCTGGAGGTGCACCCCGGATCGCGCATCTCGACATCCCCACCGACGCCTACGAGTACGCGCCGGTGGCCGGACTCCCCGACTTGCGCGCCGCCGTGGCTGACGCCTACAACCGACGCTTTCGCCGGGGCATGCCCAGTCAGTACACGGCGGAGAACGTCGCCATCTGCGGGGGTGGCCGGCTTGCGCTGGCCCGCGCGGCCGTCGCCCTTGGCGAGGTCAACCTCGGCCACTTCCTGCCGGACTACACGGCGTACGAGGAACTGCTCGGAGTCTTCCGGCTCTTCAACCCGATTCCGATCCTCCTCGAGGGCGAGCGGCAGTATCACTTCTCCGTGGACGACCTGCGGCGGGAGATCCTGGGACGGGGCCTCTCGGCCGTGCTCCTCTCGAATCCATGCAACCCCACCGGGCGGACCATCGCCGGCAGCGAACTGGCTGCCTGGGTTGCCACCGCGCGCGCGCTGGATTGTTCGCTCCTCGTCGACGAGTTCTACAGCCATTACATCTGGCGGACCGTCGATGGCGCGCAGGTGCCGATCGTCTCCGCCGCGGCGTATGTCGAGGATGTCGAGAAGGATCCGGTCGTCATCTTCGACGGCCTGACCAAGAATTGGCGTTACCCGGGGATGCGCATCTCCTGGACGGTGGGACCACGCCAGGTCATTGAAGCCGTGGCGTCGGCTGGGTCGTTTCTGGACGGCGGCGGGTCGCGGCCGGCTCAGCAGGCCGCCATCCCGCTGCTCGACGACAGCGTCATCGAGAGCGAGACGCAGGCCATCAGACGGGCATTCTCAGTCAAGCGCGCGTTCCTGCTCGACGCGCTCCTCAGACTGGGCGTCACCGTGGATCTGGCGACGGAAGGCGGCTTCTACGTGTGGGGTTCCGTGGCCAATCTGCCCGATGGACTGAATGACGGGATGACCTTCTTCCAACGAGCGCTGGAGCAGAAGATCATCACCGTCCCCGGGCAGTTCTTCGACATCAACCCCGGCAACCGCCGGCACGGACGGGCGTCCCGGTTCGAACGCCACGTCCGCTTCTCGTTCGGCCCCCGGCTCGACGTTCTGGAGACCGCGGCCGTGCGTCTCGGTGACCTGATCAGAACTTGAGGAACGTGCCCTTCTTCGCGGTGTCCTTCGCACGAGGCGCCGCGTAGGGGATGATGCCATAGTCGTTCCACTCCCGGATCTTGCCATCCTCCATGTAGAAGCACCCGATGTAGAGATCCTCGTGCAGGCCCCGCTCCTTGTTCTCGAAGAGCTGATGGTGGCAGGTGACGACCACCGGATCGAGCGCGAAGGCATCGAGGATACGCATCTCGATCTTGGTCGCCTTCAGGAAGCCGGTCATGCTCTTCAGGAACATCTCGACGCCGACCATCGGCGGCGAGGCCATGTTCTCGGCGCTTCCCCGGAAGGCGATCTTCGGGTGCATGAAGGCGGCAATCTTCGCCGCATCACCTGTGGCCCATGCCGCGCTCATCCCTTTCACAGTCGCGATGTTTGTCCGGTCCTTCTCGGTCATGGTCTTCGCTTCCGCCAGCGCGCCCCCGCCGACCGCCCCCGCCGCCGCCAGGCCGCTCATCGACA
>JBEBFY010000027.1:0-36882 GCA_040081715.1 Vicinamibacterales bacterium
GCCCGAGATCAAGAAGTTCCTCGACGAATACGTGATCGGCCAGGAACGGACCAAGAAGAAGCTGGCGGTCGCCGTCTACAACCACTACAAGCGGCTCGAGATCCTGAAGCAGCCCCGTGGCCGGAACGACGTCGAGCTGAACAAGTCCAACATCCTCCTGATCGGCCCGACGGGCACCGGCAAGACGCTGCTCGCCCAGACCCTCGCACGGCTGCTCTCGGTGCCCTTCACAATCGTCGACGCCACGACGCTGACGGAAGCCGGCTATGTCGGTGAGGATGTCGAGAACATCATCCTCAAGCTGCTCCAGGCGGCCGGCGGCGACATCGAGAAGTGCCAGCAGGGCATCATCTACATCGACGAGGTCGACAAGATCTGCCGGAAGGACGAGAACCCCTCGATCACCCGCGACGTATCGGGCGAGGGCGTGCAGCAGGCGCTGCTGAAGATCCTGGAGGGCACCGTGGCCAACGTGCCGCCGCAGGGTGGACGCAAGCACCCGCACCAGGAGTTCTTCCAGATCGACACGAGCAATATCCTCTTTATCTGCGGCGGGGCATTCGTCGGCCTCGACAAGGTCATCGAGCGCCGGGCCGGCAAGAAGACGCTGGGCTTCAAGGCGGACATCCGGTCGGCCCAGAAGCGCGACGTGGGCACGACGCTGGAAGCGATCGAGCCGGAGGATCTGATCCGCTACGGGCTCATCCCCGAGTTCGTGGGCCGGCTCCCGGTGGTCGGGACGCTGCACGAACTGGACAAGCCGGCGCTCATGCAGATCCTCACCCAGCCCCGCAACGCCATCACCAAGCAGTACCAGCGGCTGTTCGAGTACGAGAACGTGAAGCTGCGGTTCACGGACGACGCCCTCGAGGCCATCGCGGAGCTGGCCCTGCTGAGAAAAATCGGCGCCCGGGGCTTGCGTATGATCATCGAAGACCTGATGCTGGACTTGATGTATTCAGTGCCTGGTCAGAAAAAGCTCCGCGAGATCGTCGTGACGCGCGAAGTAGTCGAAGCCAAGGACAAATCCTTCACGCTGGTGGAAAAGGCCGGTTAACACTCCATGTCGGAAGTCTACGAAACGCTGCCCATCGTCCCGCTCCGGGACGTGGTCGTCTTCCCCCACATGATGATGCCGTTCGTGATCGGACGGCCGTCATCCACGCGCGCGCTCGAACACGCCCTCCTGAAGGACAAGCGGGTCTTCCTCGCGGCGCAGCACGATGCGTCAGTGGACGACCCCAGGCCTGACGACGTGTTCACCATGGGCTGCGTCGCCAATGTCGTGCAGAACCTGAAGCTGCCTGACGGCAACATCAAGGTGCTCGTCGAGGGCGTGGACCGCGCACGGGCGGTCGAGTGGAAGGAAGACAAGGGCTTCTACCGGGTGGTCGTGAAGGTGCTTGCGCGCCAGAAGGACACGCCGCCGGACATTGAAGCGACGATGAGCCGTGTCGTGGCGTTGTTCGAGCAGTACGTCAAGCTCTCCAATAACCTGCACTACGACGCCATGATCGCCGCCGTGCGCGTGGACGACCCGGGCAAGCTCGCCGACACGATCGCCGCGCACCTGCTCGTGGGTGTGGACGAGAAGCAGAACCTGCTCGAGATCATCGCACCCGCGGAGCGCCTCGCGCGCATCGCCGGCATCCTCGAAACCGAGGTCGACAAGCTCCAGGTGGACCGCCGCATCCAGTCTCGCGTCAAGAAGCAGATGGAGAAGGCCCAGAAGGAGTACTACCTCAACGAGAAGATGAAGGCGATCCAGAAGGAACTGGGCCGCAAGGACGAAAAGGGCAACGAAGCTGACGATCTGAAGAAGAAGATCGAATTGGCGCGGATGCCGAAGGACATCGCGGAGAAGGCCGAGCAGGAACTGAAGCGGCTGGAAGCCATGCCGCCGATGTCGGCTGAGGCGACCGTCTCCCGCAACTACCTCGACTGGCTGATCGCGGTGCCGTGGCACAAGAAGTCCCGCGAGAACCGCGACCTGAAACACGCCGAGGCGGTTCTCAACGAGGATCACTACGGCCTGGACAAGATCAAGGACCGGATCCTCGAGTTCCTCGCCGTCCGGTCGCTCGTGAGGAAGCCGAAGGCGACGATCCTGACGCTCTCGGGCCCTCCCGGCGTCGGCAAGACGTCGCTGGCCAAGTCCATCGCGCGCGCGATGAACCGGAAGTTCGTCCGGCTCTCGCTCGGCGGCGTGCGGGACGAAGCGGAGATCCGCGGTCACCGGCGCACCTACATCGGGGCGTTCCCGGGCCAGATCATCCAGATGATGAAGAAGGCCGGCACGCAGAACCCGGTGTTCCTGCTGGACGAAGTGGACAAGATGTCCATGGACTTCCGCGGCGACCCATCGGCCGCCCTCCTCGAGGTGCTCGACCCGGAACAGAACAACGCGTTCCTGGATCACTACCTCGACGTCGAGTACGACCTCTCCAACGTGATGTTCATCTGCACGGCCAACGTGCTGCACACGGTGCCGCAGGCGTTGCGCGACCGCATGGAAGTGCTGCAACTGGCCGGCTACACCGAGCAGGAGAAAGTCGAAATCGCGAAGCGTTTCCTTGCCCCGAAGGCGGTGGCCGGCGTGGGGCTCACCAGCGAGAATCTGACAATCGCTGATGATGCGCTCTCCACCATCGTCCAGCGCTACACGCGGGAAGCCGGCGTGCGCAACCTTGAACGGGAGATCTCCTCGATCTGCCGCAAGGTCGCGCGCAAGGTCGTCGAGCAAGGCAAGGGCTTCACGGAAGCCATCACGGGCGCGAAGGTCACCGAGTATCTCGGCATCCCCCGCTTCCGGCCCAGCATGGCCGAGGAGCAGAATGAAATCGGTATCGCCACCGGTTTGGCGTGGACGGAGGTCGGCGGCGAACTGCTCACGACCGAGTGCACGCTCATGAACGGCAAGGGCAAGCTCACCCTCACCGGCAAGCTCGGCGACGTGATGCAGGAGTCGGCGCAGGCCGCGCTCAGCTACGTCCGGTCCCGCGCCGCGGACCTCGGCCTGGCCGAGGACTTCCACTCGAAGCTCGACGTGCACATCCACGTCCCAGAAGGCGCCATTCCGAAGGACGGCCCATCGGCCGGCATCACCATCGCCACGACGCTCGTCTCGGCCCTCACCCGGATCCCGACCCGCCGGGACGTGGCCATGACCGGGGAAATCACGCTTCGTGGTAAGGTGCTGCCCATCGGCGGCCTGAAAGAGAAAGTACTGGCCGCCCACCGGGCCGGCGTCACGACCATCATCCTTCCCAGGGACAACGAGAAGGATCTCGCCGACATCCCCAAGGACGTGCTGGACACACTCAGCTTCCACCTCGTCGGCACGATGGATGACGTGCTGAAGATCGCCCTCGCGGGGCCCCTGCCCGCGCGGCTGCCGGCCGTAGTGCCGGACGTTCAGGAGTCAGGCGACGCCATTACGCATTAGGATCACCGCATCGGGATGCTCAGGCTCCGCCCTGCACCAGGACCGTGTCGCATCGCGTTATTGAGTTCGTGACCAGCGCGGCGGCCGCCGGGCAGTTCCCACAGGAACGGCTTCCCGAGGTTGCGCTGATCGGACGGTCCAACGTCGGGAAATCCAGCCTCATCAACGCCCTCGCACGGCGGTCTGTTGCCAGAACGAGTGCGGAGCCCGGCAAGACGAGGCTGGCCAACTTCTATCGTGCTCAGCAGGGCAGCAGCCAGCCACTGTTTCTGGTCGATCTCCCTGGCTACGGGTACGCGCGGGCACCCAAGGTCCGGAACCAGGCCGGGTTGGCCGCACCAGCCACGCGGCGGCAGGAGGCTGCGAACGAATTCTCGGGTCTGATCGAGGCGTTCTTCGATCGGCCGGGAGCCAGGGCTGCCGTGCTCCTCGTCGATGCCCGCCACCCGGGCCTCGAATCGGACAGGGTCACCTGGGAGTGGATGCTGATGCTGGACCTCCCACTGGGCGTGGTGGGAACCAAGGTCGACAAACTCACGCGCGCGGAGCGCGTGCGTCACGCTCGTGAACTGGACACCGCATTTCGCACGCCGGTGCCGCTGACATCAGCGGCAAGCGGCGAAGGACTGGACGCACTGTGGACGCTGATCGCCCGACTCCCAAATCCAACGGTGGCGTAGCCACCGCCCCCGCCCCGGCCCAGCCCCAGGCACAGCCCGCACAGGCTCCGTCTGCCCAGGCCCAGCCGGGTCAGGCACCGCCAGCCGCCGCGCTGTCGGCCTCCGCCCCTCCGGCCGCGGCTCCGCCGGCTCCGGCGCAGGCCATTTCACTGTCGGCGCTCAAGGAGATGAGCATCACCGCGCTCACCAAGATTGGCAAGGACCTGGACATCGCCGGCGCCACCGGCATGCGCAAGCAGGAACTCATCTTCGAGATCCTCCGGGTGCGCGCCGAAAAGAGCGGCAACATCTTCTCGGAAGGGGTGCTGGAGACGCTGCCGGACGGCTTCGGGTTCCTCCGGGCGCCCGACTACAACTACCTGCCAGGTCCAGACGACATCTACGTCTCGCCCTCGCAGATTCGGAAGTTCGACCTGCACACGGGCGACACGGTCTCGGGCGTCATCCGGCCACCGAAGGACGGTGAGCGGTACTTCGCGCTCATCAAGGTTGAAGCGATCAACTTCGAGCCACCGGAAAAGACCAAGGAGAAGATCTTCTTCGAGAACCTGACGCCGCTCTATCCGCAGCAGCGGATTAATCTGGAGACCGAGGCCGACAACCTCTCGGGGCGCGTCATGGACCTGCTGACGCCGCTCGGCAAGGGACAACGCGGCCTGATCGTCGCGGCGCCGCGGACCGGCAAGACGATGCTGCTCCAGAGCCTCGCCAACAGCATCACGAAGAACCACCCGGAGATCTACCTCATCGTCCTGCTCATCGACGAGCGGCCCGAGGAGGTCACTGACATGCAGCGGTCCGTGCACGGCGAGGTGATCGCATCCACGTTCGACGAGCCGGCGCAGCGCCACGTGCAGGTCGCCGAGATGGTGATCGAGAAGGCGAAGCGCCTCGTCGAACACAAGAAAGACGTGGTGATCCTGCTCGACTCGATCACACGGCTGGCGCGCGCCTACAACACGATCGTGCCGGCGTCCGGCAAGATCCTGTCCGGCGGCGTGGACAGCAACGCGCTGCAGCGGCCGAAGCGCTTCTTCGGCGCCGCCAGGAGCATCGAGGAGGGCGGGTCGCTGACCATCGTGGCCACCGCGCTGGTCGACACCGGGTCGCGCATGGACGAGGTGATCTTCGAGGAGTTCAAGGGCACCGGCAACATGGAGATCCACCTCGACCGGAAGCTGATGGACCGGCGCGTGTTCCCGGCGATCGACATCCAGAAGAGCGGGACGCGGAAAGAGGAACTGCTCCTCAGCAAGGACGACCTCAACCGCGTGTGGGTGCTGCGCAAGGTGCTCACGCCGCTCTCCCCCACCGAGGCCATGGAACTGCTCCTCTCCAAGATGGGAAAGACCAAGTCCAATGCCGAGTTCCTCGCGGCGATGGCGAGCGGCAAGTCCTAGCCCTGGCCCTGGCCCGGCCCTGGAGGCCGGCGCCGGGCAGTGCTATAATCGCGTTTTGCCTCAGGCACCAAGGAGCTGGCTGTGAAGGAAGGGATCCACCCCACTTACCAGGACGTGATGGCGCGTTGCGCGTGCGGGAATACGTTCAAGACCCGTTCGACGAAGCCTGAACTCCATCTGGAAATCTGCGCCGCCTGCCACCCGTTCTTCACGGGCCGGCAGAAGCTCCTCGACACGGAAGGCCGAGTCGAGCGCTTCACCAAGAAGTTCGGCGTGCAGACCGTCGAGCAGCGGAAGACCGCGGCCAAGGCCGCCAAGGCCAAGAAGACCTCGGCCTCGGCCTAGAACATCCCCAGCTTTCGATCCAGCCGTGCGAGCCGGTATTGGAGCGCCGTGCGCGCGCCATGCCCATGCTCGTACGTGAGCGACCGTACGGCATAGGAACGCGCGCGCGGCAGGTCCCGGACCCGATGCTCGTGGTGCACCGCCAGCGCCGCTGTCGCCTCCCTCGCGATGTGCGTCGGACAGCCTGGCAGGTCCACCAGGTGCTGCCACGCCGCCGCCGCGTCCCCGTGCAGCCGCTGGCGGCGGCAGGCCAGGGCCAGGCGGCGCAGCCCTTCAACGCGGGTGAACCGGTCGGCACCGGCGTCCGCGGCGCGCGCAAAACAGGCCAGCGCCTCGGGGTGGCGTCCGGCGGATTCCAGTAGCCGGCCCACCCCCAGCGCTTCGCGTGGCGAGCTGACGCCCGACGGGCCCCGCGCCAGCATCCTGGACACGAGCCCTGTCATCGCCGCCAGCGCGAGCAGGTCGAGCCGGTTGTGCTCCAGCACCGGCTCCAGGGGACTGGCATCGCCGCTCCGGACAAAGTCGAAGTACCGGGCCGGAATCTCGAAGCCAGGCACATCCCCTTCCCTGACGTGACCGCACTGCTCGCGCTCCAGCGTGGAAAGCCGGCAGGCGCCGCCCTCACCGGTGCCGGACAGGTCGCTCCACAGCCGCCGCGCCGGATGCAGGAGGTCCACATGCGGGAGCGCCGTCACACGGCCCTCCATGCGGTGCAGGGCAAAGCGGTTCTCCAGCAGCGGCACATCGAACGATCGGCCGTTGTAGGTCACGAGCCTCGAGAACCGCGCCGCCAGCGTCTCCACGGCCGCAAGCAGCGCCGCCTCCGCCGTGAACCCGCTGAGGAAGAACTGGCGGACCCGGAAGGCTGCCCCGTCAAACCAGCCGCATCCCACCAGGAACGCGTATGTCCCGGCGCCCCCGGCAAGACCCGTCGTTTCCAGGTCCAGGAACAGGAGCGGCCCCGCGTCACCGGCAGCGGTACCCCCGGGCAGCACGTCGAAGCCCGGCCAGGCCCCACCCGCCTCCGGGAGCATCTCTTCCACGGCCACCCGGCCGAGCCGATGCCCGGACTCGTAACAACGATCCACGAGAAGGAACCGCGAGCGGCCCTCCCCTGTCCATTCACCACCGAGGGCATCGGCCGCTCTGGCCACCTCGGTCGGCCCCGCCGGGTCAGGGCCTCCCGGCCGCACACCAGGCGCCGGCGTGCCCAGCAGCCCCCGCAGCCGGTCCGCGAGCTGGCTCAAAACGGTACCTCGTCGGCCACGGCCATCGGAGCCGCACCGGAATCCGGGGACGCAGGGTCGGTAGTCTCCCCCGCGAGCAGCGCATCAAGCACCCTGAGCGCCACGGCCTTGGCCAGCGGACCCGTGTAGCCGACCGGACCCACACACGCCGGGCACCCCTGTTCGCACGGGCACCCGCTGACAAGCGTGTGCGTGTGCCCCAGCAAGATGTCGTGCTTCGAGGAGAGCGGCTCGCTGAACCCGATGCCCCCGGGGTAGTTGTCGTAGATGAAGATGCGCGGCTCGTCGGCCGCGTCCGTGCCGCCGTCGATCGACACGCCGATGTCCTGCCGGTCGCACATCAGCAGGAGCTGCGCCACCTGGCGAAGGGCAAACGACAACCCCACGATGCCGTCACGCCGATCGTCCGGTGCAAACGGCAGCCCGGTCATGACGTCGCGCGGCACGGTCAGCCACCAGGCCGTCGTGTGCATCTCCTGCTCGGGCAGGTCCAGCTCGCCCGAGCCGATGTTCTCGTTCGTGTAGAACTTGATCTTCTTGAAGCCAACCACCCGCGACGTCACGTGCACCTCGCCCAGTTCTGGGCCGGACTGATCCAGCACCGTGACTTTCGTGTACGTGATGGCGTCGGTGTAGTAGTCGCAGTCGATCTGGCGGACGTACGCCTTCCGCCCTTCGAAGTCGAGCCGCTCCACCTGATAGAGCTGCCCTTCGAGCAGGTAGATGGCCTTCTCGTGGAGTGTCGACGGGCCACTCGAAAAGCTCGTCTCGCCGATGACGTCGGCCCCGCGCGTGGTGTCCACGATCACGAAGTTGTCCGACGAAATGGACCGGAGGCTGACCGCGTCGGCCGGGTAGCTCTCGCTCGTCCATTGCCACGTCGCGGTGCCGTCCTCACCCTCGAGCCGATGGACGAAGCCGTGCTCCGAGAGCGCGGCCAGTACGTCGTTCACCGGATGCGGGCCGAAGGTTTCATCGCCGGCCATCGGCAGCTCGAACGCCGCGCACTTCACGTGGTCAAGGAGGATCTGCAGGTTGTCCGGGTTGACGAGCGCGTGCTCGGGCGACGCGTCGAAGAAGTAGGAGGGGTTTCGCACGACGAACTGATCAAGCGGTGCGCTGCTGGCCACCATCACGGCAGCCGACGTCCCGCTACGGCGCCCGGCACGGCCGGCCCGCTGCCAGGTAGCGGCGATGGTGCCCGGATAGCCGGCCAGCACCGCCACGTCGAGTGCGCCGATGTCGATGCCCAGCTCGAGCGCGCTGGTGGAAACCACCGCGCGGACGCCGCCTTCCCGCAGGCCCTTCTCGATCTCGCGCCGCCGCTGCGGCAGGTAGCCGCCTCGATATCCCCGGATCCGCTCCGGCATACCCGGCGTGCTGCCGAAGTCGTCCTTCAGGTACGTCGTCAGGATCTCCGTCGCCAGGCGGCTCTGCGCGAAGACGATGGCCTGGAGATCCCGCTTCAGGAACTCTCCCGCCACACGCCGTGTTTCGGAGAGATAGGAGCGGCGGATGCCGAGCTGCGGGTTGACGACAGGCGGGTTGACGAACACGAACACCTTCTCACCGCTCGGGGCCCCGCTCCGATCCACCAGCTCGAACGGTTGCTCCACGAGCGCCTCCGCCAGCTCACGCGGGTTGGCGATGGTGGCCGACGAGCAGATGAACGTCGGATTCGACCCGTAGTGCCGGCAGATGCGCCGCAACCGGCGAAGGACATTGCCCAGGTGGCTGCCGAAGACACCGCGATACGCGTGCAGTTCGTCGATAACGACGAAACGCAGGTTCTCGAACAGCTTCGCCCAGCGCGGATGGTGCGGCAGGATCCCCGAGTGGAGCATGTCGGGGTTGCTCAGCACGATGTGCGCGCGGCCCCGGATGGCGCGGCGGGCATCCTGCGGCGTGTCGCCGTCGTAGGTGAACACACCGATCTCGACCTCTCCAGGCGTCGAGAGCACCTGGCTCAGGGCATGGAGCTCCGCGAGCTGGTCCTGCGCGAGCGCCTTGGTCGGAAACAGATACAGCGCCCGCGTCGATGGGTCACTCAGGATGCGGCTCAGAACGGGCGCGTTGTAGCAGAGGGTCTTACCGGACGCCGTTGGCGTGGTGATGACCGCGTGACGTCCGGCCAGCGCATGCGCCATCGCCTCGGCCTGGTGGATGTAGGGCTGCTCGATGCCGCGCTCGGCGAGCGCCGCGCGGAGCCGGGCGTCGACGCCGTCCGGGAACGGGGCACACTCCGCGAAGCGTACCGGCAGGTGCCGCACCGCCGTTACCCATCCGTCGGGGGTATCCGGCCGCTCGGCGGACCCGCCCGTCAGCCGTTCAAGGGCCCCCTGCAGGGCGAGGTCATGCGCCGGGTCTGTCCGGCGCAGCGCAATGGCCGCCATGAACGGTCATGCTAGCAAACAAAAAGCAAAAGCGACACAGGGCTGCACGCGACTGCACTCTTACTTCACGACCGCCGCGCCCCACGGCCGCTCCCCGGCCTTCACCCTCCCCGCGACGGACCGGCTGGCCACATCCACGATCGCGATGTCATTCGAGGGTCCGTTGGCCGTGTAGACGGTCGCGCCGTCCGGGGAAATCGCCACGCCCCACGGGCGTTGCCCCACCTCCACCGACCACACCGGCGCGTGCGTCTTCGCGTCGATCGCCACGAGCATCTTGCCGCGCCCGGTGGTCACGTACACCCACTTCCCGTCAGGCGACGCCACGGCCCCCATCGGCCGCGCCAGCTCCCCGGTCAGCTTGATGGTCGAGATCACCTTGTGCGTCTGCGCGTTGACCACGGCCACCGAGCCGCCGTTCTCCGACGTCACATAGGCCTGCGAACTGTCGGGAAGGAACGCAGTGGAGCGCGGCCTCGGCCCGACCGCGAACTTCGTGACCAGCGCGCGGGTCGCCACGTCGATCACAAACACTTCGCCCTCCTCTTCGGACGTGACGTAGACCACCTTCCCGTCCGGGCGCAGGTCCACGCCTTCGGGCTCCCCGCCCACCTTCACCGTGGCGACGATGGTGCCTGTCTCCACGTCGACGATGCTCGTCACCGCCGCGTCCTCGTTGGTCACGAAGATCAACTTGCCGTCGAGCGACACGGCCAGCTTTTCCGGATCAGGGCCCGACGTCAGCACCTTCCGAAGCTTGCCTGCTTCCAGATCCACGACGCCGATCCCATCGGCGGACCGATCGGGCGGAGGCAGTGTGCTCTCGTCCACGCCTGGCCCGGCCACGGGCGACCCGCTCAGCGCCACGTAGGCCGTTCGGCCATCCGGCCCGACGACGATGCCCCTCGGGCGCTTTCCCAGCGGAATCGTGGCCGTCACTCTATTGGTCGCCAGGTCCATCACCGTCAGGTCCCCAGACGTCTCGTTGGTCACGAGCAATCGCGGGCCAGACACGTCCAGCACGATGGGAGCGGGCTTGGCCTCCGAGGCCGGAGCCTCGCTCGGAGCGGGGCTCGAACAGGCAGCGGAGAGGGCAGCCGCTCCCAGCAACAGCGCGGATGTGATTCGCATGGCGAGACGATACCAGAACCGCCCGGCGGCCGAGATCAGAACGCGCGGCTCTGGCAGCCGTCGACCACCACACTTGTGCCGCTCACCCAGCTCGCGCGGGCGGAGGCGAGGAAGGCGACCACGTCACCCACCTCGCGGTCCGTGCCGAAACGGCCGAACGGCAGCTCGGCCTTCACGAACGCCGCGATGCCCTCGGGGTCCGCCTGCTGACGCTTCCACCAGGATCCGCCGGGAAACGAGATCGACCCTGGCGAGACGCTGAGCACACGGATGCCCTCCGGCGCCAGTTGCTGCGCCATGGTCTTGCCGAGGCTGATCTCGGCGGCCTTCACGGCGTTGTAGGTCATGCGGCCGCCCGCCTCGCGGCCGAAGATAGAAGCAATCAGGATGATGACGCCCCGCCCGGCCGTGCGCATGTGCGGCACGACGGCACGCGACGCGCGCACCGCCGGAAAGAGTGTCAGATCGATGGCCGCCTGCCAGTCGGCGTCAGGCGTCTCGATCCCGCCACCACCGGCACCGCCTACGTTGTTCACGAGGATGTCGATGCGGCCGAACCGCGCGGCGGCGCGTTCCACGAGATGGTCGATGCCGGCCTGGGTGGTCACGTCCACCTGTGCCGCGATCACGCGGTCCGCCCCACCCGCGATCACGCTCACGTCACGGGCCGCCGCCTCAAGCGTCTCAGCCGTGCGGCCGCACAGCACCACACGGCAGCCTTCCGCCGCCAGCGCCTTCGCGCTCGCGAGGCCAAGGCCGCGCGTCGAGCCCGTGATGATCGCAACGTGATCGGTCAGTCCAAGGTCCATGCGGCCGATGATGCCATAGCCCGAGGGGACAGCCGGCGAACACCTCGCATCAGCCATGGCCGTAGGTTAGATTAGCGGCGTATGACACGCACACTGACTGTCTTCACGCTTGCCCTCGCCACCACCGCCGTCCTCTCCGCCGAGAACTGGCCCGCGTGGCGCGGACCCGGTGACGCCGGCGTCTCTCCCGAGTCGAACTTACCGTCCACGTGGAGCGACACCGAGAACGTGGCCTGGCGGGCCAAGCTGCGGGGCCTCGGCGTCTCCACGCCCATCGTGTGGGGCACACGCATCTATGTCACCTCGCAGGAAGGCAACGTGGCCGAACGGAGCGGCAGGCATCCCACGCTGATCACGGGCGACGACCTGGAAGGCAGCGGTGAGCGCACGCTTGGCGGCCGGACGCAGGGCGAACGCCCACAGGTGGACGACACGGTTCGCTTCATCCTCACCGCGCTTGATCGCGCCTCCGGCAAGTCCGCCTGGGTGCACGTCATCGACGCGGAGGGAGAACTCCCCGAGATTCACGAGAAACACAACCTGGCCTCGCCCAGCCCTGTCACCGACGGCAAGCGGGTCTACGCGTGGTACGGCACCGGGCAGCTCCTGGCGGTCGACATGAACGGGAAGACCGTGTGGCAGCGCAACCTGGCCAGGGAGGTCGCGCCCGTCTCGATCATCTGGGGGCCAGGCAGTTCACCGTCCGTCTACGGGAATACGCTCTACCTGCTCTGCTATCACGGCAAGTCCGCGTATCTGATGGCCGTCGACAGCGCCACGGGCAAGACGAAGTGGAAGGTGGACGGCACGCCGAACGTGACGTCCTACTCCACCCCCGTGATGGTGCAGGCCGACAGCGGGCCCGAGCTCATCGTCAACTCCAGCGAAGGCGTGGCCGGCCACAACCCGCAGACAGGCGAGCGCCTGTGGTTCTACGCAGAGGCCAACTCCTTCCCGGTGCCGGCACCGGTCCCGGCCAAGGGCGGGCTCGTCTACCTGAACCGCGGCTATCGCAGCAGCCCCTACATGGCCATCCGCGCGGGAGGCCGCGGCGACATCTCCGCCTCCCACGTGGTGTGGCGGCAGCCAACGTCTGGCCCGTATGTGCCCTCCGTCGTCCAGTACAACGGCCTGGTCTACATGGCCACCGACGCGGGCATCGTGAGCGCCATTGACGCGGCCACCGGGCAACGCGTGTGGCAGGAGCGCATCCCCGGTGTCTACATGGGGTCGCCCGTGGCTGGCGACGGCAAGATCTACTTCGCGGACGAAACGGGCACGACGCTCGTGCTCGAAGCCGGCCGCACGCCGAAGGTGCTGGCGAAGAACAAGCTGCGCGGGCGCTTCGGCGCATCGCCTGCCATTGCCGGCGGACGCATCTTCCTGCGCTCCGACGACGAGCTCGTCGCCATCGGCAAGTAACCCTGCACGCAGGGCGCCTCCACGGGGACAGTGCGCATCAGCAGAGCACGCGAATCACATCCGACCGCGTGATGATGAACGTCTTGTCGCTCTTGAAGTCGCGGACGAGCACGGCCGGGTTATCCGGCGTGATCATCGTGGCCAGCACCTCCACAGGAGTAGAGATGTCCACGAAGGGGAATGCCGGCTGCATGATGGCCTCCACCGGCTTCTGCATCACCTCCGCGTCGCGCACGAGCTCCTGGTAGAGGCGCGATTCGTTCAGCGAGCCAATCACCCGGCCCTCCCTCACCACTGACACCTGCGAGAAGTCGTGCTCGGCCATCACCCGGGCGGCCTGCTCCACTGTTGCCGTGGCCTCCAGCGACCGCAGTTCGCCTGCCATCGCCGACGCCACCAGGTCACGGGCGATGAGGCCTGACTTGTCCACGAAGCCCTTCTCGCGCATCCACTCGTCGTTGAACATCTTGCCGAGGTAGCGGGTGCCGTGGTCGTGAAAGATCACCACGACCACGTCTGTCTCCGTGAACTGATCCTTGAGCTGCAGCAGCCCCGCCACGGCGGACCCTGCGGAGTTGCCGGCGAAGATGCCTTCCTCGCGCGCGATGCGCCGCGTCATGAGCGCGGCGTCCTTGTCGGTCACCTTCTCGAACCCGTCGATGATCGAGAAGTCGACGTTCTGCGGCAGGAAGTCCTCGCCGATGCCCTCGGTGATGTAGGGGTAGATCTCGTTCTTGTCGAAGACGCCTGTCTCCTTGTATTTCTTGAACACCGACCCATAGGTGTCGATGCCCCACACTTTGATGGCGGGGTTACGTTCCTTCAAGTACCGCCCGGTGCCGCTGATAGTGCCGCCGGTGCCGACGCCCACGACCAGGTGCGTGACGGTGCCTCTCGTCTGCTCCCAGATCTCGGGCCCGGTGGATTCGTAGTGCGCCGCCGAGTTCGAGAGGTTGTCGTACTGGTTGGCCTTCCAGGCGTTCGGAATCTCGCGTTCCAGCCGTGACGATACGGAGTAGTAAGACCGTGGGTCATCAGGCTCCACGTTGGTGGGGCACACGATCACCTCAGCTCCGAAAGCCCTCAGCGCGTCGACCTTCTCCTTGGACTGCTTGTCGGTGGTCGTGAAGATGCACGAGTAACCCTTCACCACGGCCGCGATGGCCAGCCCCATGCCGGTGTTGCCAGAGGTGCCCTCGATGATGGTGCCACCCGGCTTGAGCTTCCCCTCCCGCTCGGCATCCTCGATCATCCGGACGGCCATGCGGTCCTTGATGGAATTGCCCGGGTTGAAGGTTTCCACCTTGGCCAGCACGGTGGCCCGGATGACGCCCTGGGGGATCCGATTGAGGCGCACCAGGGGGGTGGCGCCAATCGTGTCGAGAATCGTTGAGCTGATGGGGGGCAGCGGCTTCACGTGGAGAATTGTACAGGCCGCTCGACGGGTGGGCGCCGTTGCTAAGCTAGCCGCATGCCCATCCGAGCGCTCGTCGCCAGCGTGGCGCTGGCTGCCCTGCTGGGGGCCTGCAGTCCGGCGTCGCCGCCAGGCATGTCGGCCACGCTACCCGGCGCCCCGCTGCCGCCAGACGACCCGGCCACGCGGCCCTACCTGCTCGAACTCGTGGACGACGCCGCCATCGCGCAGATCTACGCCGACGGCTTCATGTCGCTGACGTTGCCGCAGAAGGTCATGGCGTACCACCTCTACCAGGCCGCCATCGCGGGCCGGAACATCTACTACGACCAGCGGCACCGGTATGCCCTGGAGATGCGGGAGATCCTCGAGGGAATTCTCACGCACCCTGCACATGTGGATGCCGCAACGCTCACGGAGGCGACCCGCTACACCAAGCTCTTCTGGCTGAACTCCGGGCCCTACGCACACCTGACCGCGCAGAAGTTCGTCCTGCGCACGACGCCCGCCGCGCTCCTCGCCGCAGCCAAGGTGGCCCTGGCCGACGGCGCTCAGTTCGATCTCGCCAACACGGAATCGCTAGAGGTGACGCTCACGCGGCTCGAGCCCATGTTCTTCGACCCGGCCTTCGAGCCGATTGTCACCAACAAGAATCCCCCACCCGGGCAGGACATCCTCACCGCCAGCGCCAACAACCTCTATGCCGGGGGCGTGAGGCTCGTGGATCTCAACGGCTTCACCGAGAAGTTCCCGCTCAACTCGAAGCTGTTCAAGAAGCCCGACGGCACCATCGCCGAGCACAACTACGGATCGGCGGCCCTCTACTTCCGCGAGATCACCCTCATCATCGGGCACCTTACCGCGGCCGCCGCGGTCGCACCGGCACCGACGGCCCGGGCTCTGAACGCGTTGATCCAGTGGTACACGACCGGCTCGGTGGCCGACCGCGCGGCCTACGACATTGCCTGGGTGCAGGATCCAGCCGCCGTCGTGGACACCATCAACGGCTTCACCGAGGTCTACATGGACCCCCGTGGCGTCAAGGGTGCGTGGGAGGGCGCCGTGTTCTACGTCAACCGCGAGAAGACGGAGCGGATCCGCACGCTCGCGGCCAACGCCCAGTGGTTCGAGGACCACATGCCGTGGGACGCGAGGTACCGCAAGCAGGACGTCGTCGGCATCACGGCCAACGCGATGGACGTCCTCGTGGAAACGGGCGAGGCCGGCCCCCAGTCGTTCGTGGGCGTGAACCTGCCCAACGACTCGGCCGTCCGCGAGCAGTACGGCAGCAAGTCGTTCTCCCTGGCCAACGTCAATGAGGCCTACGAGCGGTCCTCCCCTGCCTCGCTCCGCAGCGAGTTTGCCTGGTCGGAAGAGGAAGTGGCACGGGGAAAGGCGTGGTCCGCGCTCTCCAGCGACCTCATCACCGACATGCACGAGGTCGTTGGCCACGCGTCGGGGCGTCTGTCGCCCTCGCTCAAGGGAACCGCGGCCAACGCGTTGAAGGAGACGTACTCGGCCGTTGAGGAAGCGCGCGCGGACCTCGTCGGGCTGTACTTCCTGGCGGACCCGAAGCTCCCGGAACTCGGCATCTTCGCGGCGGCCGACCAGCCGGCCATCGTGCAGGCCGAGTACGAGGGGTACACGCGCGGTGCCCTGACCCAGCTCCGCCTGATCAAGGACGGCACGATCATCACCGACGACCACATGCGCAACCGCCAGATGATCATCAGGTGGCTGATGGCCAACACGAAGGCCATCGAGACGCGCGAGCGCGCCGGAAAGACCTACTACGTAATGGTGGATGCGAAGGCGTTCCGCGCGGGCACCGGGCGCCTCCTCGCGGAGGTGCAGCGGATCAAGTCCGAGGGGGATGTGGCGGCCGCCAGAGCGCTGTTCGACACCTACGGCATCCACTTCGACCTGGCCCTGCGCGATCAGGTGGTGGCACGGGCCGCTGCCAGGAACCCGCCCACCTACACCGGATTCGTGATGCCGAAGCTGACGCCAGTCACGGACCCGGACGGGAGCATCATCGACGTGCGGATCACCTATCCGAAGAACTTCACGCAGCAGATGTTGGAGTACTCGGGAAAGCGGAAACCCTAGAAGCCGGCAGCCGCTGATGCGGCTGCCAGCAGTCAGGACTGATTACTTCGGCTGGGGGACGATCCGCAGGTAGGGCTTGGGCGCCTTCCACCCGTTCGGGTAGATCGTCTTCGCCTCGTCATCCTTCACCGAGCCGGCGATGATCACGTCGCCGCCCTGCTTCCAGTTGGCGGGAGTGGCGACTTTGTATTTCGCCGTGAGCTGGATCGAATCGATCACGCGCAGAATCTCGTCGAAATTGCGCCCCGTGGTCATGGGGTACGCGATGAAGAGCTTGATGCGCTTGTCCGGCCCGATCACGTAGACGTTGCGCACCGTCAGGTTGTCCATCGCGGTGCGGCCCGTGGAGCTGCCCTCGAGTTCCGCCGGCAGCATGTCGTAGAGCTTGGACACGTTCAGGTCCGTGTCCCCGATCATTGGATAGTTCGGCGCCAGCCCCTGCGTCTCCTTGATGTCGTCGGCCCAGCGCACGTGGTCCGCCACTGGGTCCACGCTCAGGCCGATCACCTTGACGCCTCGCTTATCGAACTCCGGCTTGATATGGGCCACGGCACCCAGCTCGGTCGTGCAGACCGGCGTGAAGTCCTTCGGGTGCGAAAAGAGCACGGCCCACCCGTCCCCGATCCACTCGTGAAACTTGATGGGGCCTTCGGTCGTCTGCGCCTCAAAATCGGGTGCGATCTCGCCAATCTTCATCGTTGCCTCCTGGTGTGTGCCATTGCCCGCGCGACGCCTGCCGACGTTCTCAGGCTAGCTGGCGGTGCGCCTGAGCCATTCCGGAACTGTACAGCAAGGCCTGCGGCCGCTAAAACGCCAGCATCTGGGTGAGCTTGACGGCAACGGACCGCGAGACGGGCGCCCCGGTCGTCGGGTGGCCCTCGTTGTAGACCACGTAGAGGTCGCTCAGCGGATGGTGGATCACGTTGAACCGAACGTTTGAGTTCACCTCGCGAGTAGTGCTGTTGTACTGGATAAAGGCGTTCAGAAACATGCGCGTGGTGAACGACCCGTCCACACGGAGCGACATCAGGTTGGTGCTGAACGACCCGCCTGGCAGGTCGATCATGTCGCGGGTGTAGTTCACGCTCGTCGCCAGCCGCACATTCGCCCGGAAGCGCGCGCCCGCGGTGAACCCGGTCCGGCTGCCGCTCCAGAAGTCGCCCTTGCGCACCTCGCCGTTGAAGGCCAGGCGGCGTGATTGCGCCATGCGTCCAGTGGCGACGAGGCCGTTGAAGTGGTAGCGGCCCACGGGAATCGATTGCGACGGATGAATCCGGAAGGGCGCCAGCAGCGCCTCCTCGTTCATCTGCCACGTGACCGACGCCGTGGAGGCGTCCGCGAAGTCCAGGGAGAAGGATGGGCTGATCGTCTCCGTTTCCGTGCCGAGTCCATCCCTGACGAAGCGCGTGTAGGAGATCCCCGGCCGGTACTCGCGGACAATCCGCGCCTTCGCCTTGGACGGGCGGATGCCGCGCGCCGCAAGGCCCGTGAAGATGTCGCGGCCTGGGCGCTGGATGAAGCCCAGGTCGTTCCGGAACTCGGGGTCGAGAAGCGTGGCGCTGGCCGCCAGGCGCGTCACGGAGGAATCAAAGTCCACGCCGGCCCTGAAGGCGTTGCCCGAAGGCGCGCCGTTGGTCTCCGAGTGCATGGCCACGACGTCCACCACCGTGCGCCGCCTGATCGCGAGCTGCATGTCGCTCCCCAGGATGCGGTTGGCATTGGCGCCCTGCTCGTGGCCCATGTAAAAGGCGCTCGCCGACGAGTTGTTCAGAAAGTCGCGCCCGTACCGGGCAAAGGAATAGTTGCTCCGCGGCAGGCTCGGCTGCCCGGGCTGCGCCAGTGATTCCGTTGTGATGTTCAGGGCGCCAATGGTGCTTCTCCCCTGCTTGCCGGAGATGCGCGCGCCGCCGATGAGCGGGATCTCGGTGCCCGTGTCGCTCAACCCGATCCGCCGGCTGAAGAAGGGCACGAGATTGGTGCCAGCCAGCGTCGAGTTGATCTGGAAGGCCCGCTGGTTCTCGAGGAAGAACTCGCGCTTCTCCGGAAAGAACAGGCTGAAGCGCGTGAGGTTGATCTGCTGCTCGTCGGCCTCCACCTGCGCGAAGTCCGTCCGGAGCGTGCCGTCGAGGACGAGATTCGTGCCAATCCCCGCCTTCACGTCCAGCCCGCCGTCGAACACGCTGGAGGTCGAACCGGCCCTGTTGGTCATCGCCGCCAGCCCGTACGGCTTCACCCGCAGGTCCCGCCCCGGCTTCACGCCCTTGATGCCCTCGAGCGTGCCGGCAAACGACGGCTTTGAGAGGGGAAATGAGCGTGGCACGAAATTCCAGAGCGTGATCTCGTTCGTCCGGCGGATCAGGCGTACCACGTTCAGACCCCACACCTGCGTGTCGCGCCTGGGAAAGCGGAGGCTCCGGAATGGGATGGAGTACTCCACGATCCAGCCGTCCTTGACGATGGACGTCTTCACCTTCCACACGCCGTCCCAGTTCTGGTTGTTGGCACGCCCGTCGTCGGCCACCTGCGAATCGCGCCAGGCGCCCATGGGCATGGTGAAGAACCCGTAGCCGTTCAGCTTGTCGAGAAACGTGTCGATGGTGATGCCGAACATGTCGCTGTCGCGAGGGGCAAAGTCGCGCTTCAGTTCGTTGCTGACGAGCTTGTCTGGCTCCGGGTCGTAGAGCATGGCGCCGACGTAGAGCGTTTCGTCGTCGTAGACCAGCCGCACGTCCGACTTGAAACTACTGAGGGCGCCCTCCGTCGGCTCCTGCTGGAAGAAGTCCGTGAGGCTCTCGGCCGTGGCCCACTCGGGCTCGGAGAGCTGGCCGTCCACCACGATCCGGCCCTTGGCGACGTGTGTGGCATGCGCATGCCGCTGCGGACGCTCCACGCCGCGGGGACGCTGAGCCATCGCCGGGACGGACAGAAGCAGGAGGATCGAACAGAACCAGATGAGCTTCATGCAGTGCGGCCGGGACTACGCGTCCCGATGAACGGTGTCCATCGAGAAGGCGGGCAGGCAGATGGCCACATACTCCGCGCCGCCCTCTTCTGGCGAGCTGTAGCGCACCCACTCCCCTGGGGCGGTCACCACCGCCTGTCCGGCTCTGACGTCGAGCGATCCGCCTTCGTACTCCACGCGCACGCACCCGTGCAGCACGACCGTAATCTCCTCGAACTCCGGGCGCTGGCCCGGCTCGAGCCAACCGGTGGGCGAGACCATCCGCGCCACACTCACGGCAGCATGGCCTGAGTTCACGCGGCCGGCGAACTCTTCGATGCGCTTGGGCGGGATTCCAGCGGCGGCCACCACGGTGGGTGCGGCAATCAGCGTCGGCATAGACCGCCGACCGTACCATCGACGGCGCGCCTGGCGCAACGCCCGATACCTTCAGGGCAAGGCCCGGGTCACGCGACGCGGCGCCACCTGCAAACGCAGCAGGTCGGAGAGCCCGTGGTCGAGCGGCAGTGCCCCGGGTGTCTGCGCCAGGAGCGACACCGTCACCGACAGGGTTGGATCGTCCCGTGAGGTCAGGCGGGAGAGGTCGCCCGTCTCCTGGTCCCAGAAGAGCGCCACGATCGGCGGTCGATCCGGACGAGCCGTCCACCGCGCGATGGCGGTGCGCGTGTTCCCTTCCCACTGGCTCCGGCAGCAGTGGAGCCAGCGTTCGCTGATGATCGAGAACCGCGACCAATGGTCGACGCTCGCATAGGGTGGCCGCGCCACGAACGGCAGCGCCCACTCCCAGCTCCGCTTCGGCGCCCCCAGAATCACCAGCGTCCCTTCGGGCAGCCCCGTCAGCTCGCGGTCCAGATCCACGGAGGCGATCCGCGACACGTGCGCCCGCGTGTTCCACACCCGCACGTCGACCACCACCTGCACGGTGTAGGTAGCCAGGAGCGCCAGCCCCAGGACGGCCGTCACCGGCCGCCACACCAGGCTCGGACGCGCACGCCACAGCACATCGGCCGCCAGCCCCAGGGCCAGCACCCACCCGACCGACGCCAGATACACATGGCGCGGCGACTCATAGCCCGCCACGACCACCGGCGCCAGGCCCAGCGCCATCCACGCGAGGCAGAACGCCAGCGTCCGGACCGCGCGGCTTCTCCCACTCGGCGAAAGAACGATGCCCAGCGCCACGGCCACCGACCCGAGCGCGGCAATCGTCCACCCGCCCGCCCGCGCCGCCGTCAGCGACCCCAGCACCAGCCGCTCCGCGTGGTGCCGGAGGATCTGGACCAGTTCCTCCATCGGCTGGGCCGCCAGCGTGTCCTCGCGCACCACGGCGCCAAAGAGCACATAGCGCAGCGCAAGATACGCCACCGTCAGCAGCACGAAGGGCAGATACGCGCGGACCGCCGACGTGAACGTCCGCCACCTGGCCCACGGCCGCTCACCGTGCACCAGCACGTCCCAGACCACGAGCGCCGGCACGAACGTGATCGTGTTCTGCTTCGAGAACAGCGCCAGGAACAGCAGCCCCAGTGCCGAGAGATACCGTGCAGCTCCTCCAGCCTTGCGCCACCGGACCCACGCCAGGAACCCCGCCACGTAGAAAAGCGTGGGGAGCGAATCCACACGTCCTGTGATCCACGCCACGCTCTCCGTCTGGATCGGCAGGATGGCAAACGCCACCGCCGCTACTGCCGCGGCTCCCAGGCTCAGCCCAGCCGCCTCCATCCCGACCAGCAGCACCAGCCAGCCGTTCACCACATGCAGCCCGATGTTCAGCGCGTGATTCGCAAAGGTGTTGGTGGCGCCCCAGGCGGTGGTGAACTGGTAGGACACCGCCGGGAACGGCCGCACCTCATCGGGCGTGTAGCCCCAGATGCCGTCCATCCACGTGCTCGCGAACCACCGGGGAAAGTAGGAGGCGGGTTTGCTGCTGAGCAGCGCCAGGACGCCGAAGTCGTCCTGAATCGGGTAGCCGGTGATGGTCGGCCCGTAGACGAGGCCGGTGGCCAGCGCCACGGCCAGCGCAAGGAGCCACCAGCGCCGCATCACAAGAAACGCAGCCGGAGAATCAGCAGGATCATGCGCGTGCCGGTCCTGAGCGTCCCCTTGAGCGTGCCGGTGATCTTGGACTCGCCGATCCGGCCCCGGTAGTTCACGGGGATCTCGATCACGCGCAGGCCGCGCTTGAGCGCGAGGATCACCATTTCCGGCAGGAAGTGCGACCCGCCGACCGTGAGGTCCTCCACGATGCGGCCGACGGCCGCCCGATGGGTCAGACGCAGCGTGCAGCCGCAGTCGGTGAGCGACGGGCCGTCGTGGAGCACCTGCAGAATCTTCGCGACGACGAGATTGCCCACGCGCAGGAACCAGCCCATGTTGGCCTGCTCCCAGATCAGCTCGCGCGTCGTGCGAGTGCCGCACACCATGTCGAAGTCGTTCGCGTAGGCCAGCAGCTTCAGCACGTCCCGGCCCACGAAGGTGCCGTCCGGCTCGGCGAGGATGATCAGGTCCCCGCTGGCTTCCCTCAGCCCGCGCCGGAGTGCGTGGCCGTAGCCCTGCGCCGTTTCCTTCACCACCCGCGCCCTCGTGCGGCCTGCCTCTTCGGCCGTGCAGTCCACGGAGTTGTTGTCCACGACGACGACTTCGTCCACCACGCCCGAGGCAAAGAAGTCCTCCACCGCGATGCGGATGTTGTGCTCCTCGTTGTAGGCGGGAAACACGACCGACACCGACTTCCCGTCGAACATCAGCCGCGCCCCTTTCGGGCGACAACGAGCATCTGCCCCGCGCGGGGCCGGAAGGGCGACGCCAGGTACAGACGCACCATCCACGCCCGCGGTGTCACCGCCGAGCCCTGCATCGAGTAGGGCACGAACGTCGGGTCCACGGTCTCGATCTCGAATCCACACGCGCGCAGCAGCGCCGGAAGCGACACGTCCGTGAAGATCGAGCGGTGGGTGTAGTCGTCGAAGTACGAGCGGTAGGCGTAGCGGAAGTTCGGCTGCACCATCAGGAACCGTCCGCCGGGCTTCAGCACCCGCGCCACGTGCGTCACCAGCACCGCCACCGCGTCTGGCTCGAAGTGCTCCAGCAGGTTTGACGCGAGCACCGTGTCGAACCCTGCATCGGGCAACCGGGCCATGTCGCGCCCCGCGTCCAGCACCATCGTCTCCACACCCGGAGCCGCGTGCTGCCCAACTTCCGGCCAGATGTCCGTGGCCACGCGCCGGGCGGCCCGTACGTGGTTGATCCAGTCGCAGTAGCCGGCGCCCAACTCCAGCACCGCAGCATCCGGGGAGATCCAGCGCGCCAGGTGCTCGGCAATCACGCGCCACACCACATTCCGGGCGGCGTCGTGCGTCAGGTGCGCCGAGTGATACGACATGCGGACGGCATCGTACCATCCACCGCCGTGGGCCGCCGTGGGTAAGCTGCTTCGCCTCAGGCGCCGGGCGGCGCCGCCGGGGCAGGAGCGAGTGTCGAGGTGACCCGCCGCTCCTTGATGCGCCAGCCCTGCGCGGTTTTCACGAGCTGGTCCTCGTAGAGCACCATCTCCACCAACCGGTTCTCGGTGACGCCGGGCTCACCCTTGAGGGCCAGCCGGAACCCGTAGGCGCGGCCCGTGGCACCGCCCTTTGCGGGCTCCGCCGTGATGTTGCTGATCCAGCGGTGCAGCCCCGGCGTGATCGCCCCCGCCACACCGGCCAGCGCCTGTGCCCCGACCGCGCGCGTCGCACCGTCCACGAGCACACCGTCCGCCGTGAAGGTGTCCGCGAAGCGCCGGCCACCCTCGGACGCGCTGTCGAGCGCGACGTTGTTCAGCAGGTAGAGCTGCTTGATGGCCACGTAGTCGGCCGGGCTCAGCGCGCCGCCACTGAGCGGCTTCTCGGGCGCGAGCGTCGCGGAGAACGGCGCCAGCGTCGGATCCGGCCAGTTGATCTGCGGGGTCGTCCCCACGCCTTCGTAGCGCCGATAGCCCACCCGCCAGCCCTCCGGCGTCATCACGTAGCGGTGGTGCAGAAGCCCCACGCCGCCAATCTTCACCGGCGCCCCGCCCTGCTCCACGTTGAACGTCAGGTCGTAGCTGACGCTGCTCACCTCGCCGCCCGGCGCCACCCCAAATATGAGGTTGGTGTCCCAGTGGTGCAGCAGCGGCGCGTGCCCGCCCGACTGCTTGGCCGCCTCCGCACCCGTGAAGGTGGGCCCGTTGATCCGCTCGAACCGCGTGTCCGGCGTGAACGGCTGGACCGAGAGGAGGCCTTTGTCGAACGGGCCGGCGTTGTCGTAGCCCACGTTGTAGCGGGCGATGAGGTTCTCCATCTCGTGGTAGTCCGTGGCCGTGCGTGCCGTGCCGCTGCTCGCGCCGCGCATCATGGCCGGCAGGTCTGCCCGGGGCCACGTCGTGCCAGGGTGATACGTGCGCGTCTTCACCCGCCAGCCGTCCGGCGTCTTCACCAGCACGTCCTGATACAAACCGGCCTCCACGAAGGCCGTCCCCTGGCTCTGCACCACGTAGCCCCACCCCGTGATGCCCGACGGCAGCGGCTCGACATGAAGATTGGTCAGCCAGAAGCGCCGCCCCTTCGACAACAGCGACTGCGCCGCAATGGCCTTGTGCCCCTTGGTCGTCCCCGAGGGCAGCACCCACTCCCCGTCGGACGCGAAGCTCTTCGCAAACGCGCGACCGCCGTCGGCCCCCAGGCCGAGGTCGTGGAGGCTCCGGCCATAGAGCGTTTCAATCTGCACGTAGTCCGAGCCCGCCAGGGGCGACACCGCGCTGTTCCGGAAGGCGACCAGACCGGGTCCGGCCGTGAGCAAGGCAAGGGCGAGAGCAGCAATTCGCAACATGGGGAACGCTCCGGGCAGGATTGTGCCATTGACACGGGCATTCCCGAATGCCTAACTTGTCGGCTATGCGAACCTTCCTCATCTGTTCCCTGCTGGCGGTCCTCGCGGCCGCCACCTCGTGGTCGCCCGCCGCGCGGACGCTGGCCGGCGAGGCCGGCACCGGCGCCACGTTCTCGTCCATCGGCCCGCTGACCTTCGCGCCCGACGGGACGCTCTTCGCCGCGGACGCCGTGGGCGCCACGATCCTGGCCCTCGACCTCGGCAAGCAGTCCGCGCCCAAGGGCACGGGAGATGCCGCCAACCTTGACCAGACCATCGCCGCCATGCTCGGCACCGACCGCGCCCAGGTGCTCATTACCGACATGGCCGTGCACCCGACGTCCAGGAACACGTTCGTCTCCGTAATGCGGGGCGAAGGCGCGGCCGCCCAGCCCGCGCTCTTCCGCGTGGACGGCACCGGCAAGGTGGAGCTCGTGCCCTTCAGTGGCCTGAAGTTCTCCAAGGTGACGCTGGCAGACCCGCCCAAGGCGGCCGCCTTCGTCTCGCCCTTCAAGATGGACTACGTGAAGGTGGGCCCGGAGTACGTGCACGAGAACCCGCGCGTGCGCACCATCACCGACATGGCCTACGTGAACGGCCAGCTCATCGTGGCCGGGCTTTCGAACGAGGAGTTCAGCTCCACGCTCCGCGCCATCCCGTATCCCTTCAAGGCCGCCGGTGGCGGCACGAAGGTGGAGATCTACCACGGCAACCACCAGCAGATGGAAACGCGCTCGCCCATCTACGCCTTCGTGCCCTACACCATCGGCACGGAACCCTCGCTCGTGGCCAGCTACCTGTGCACGCCGCTCGTGACGCTGCCTGTCTCCAGCCTGAAGCCCGGCGCCCACGTGCGCGGCAAGACCATCGCCGAGTTCGGCAACGGCAACCGGCCGCTCGACATGATCGTCTACCGCAAGGCCGGCAAGGACTTCCTGCTGATGGCCAACAACCGGCGCGGCGTGATGAAGATTCCAACCGACACGTTCGCCGCGGCCGCCTCCATCACCACGCCCGTGAAGGACACCGCCGGCGTACCGTTTGAAACCGTCGCGTCGCTCACCGGCATCGAGCAGCTCGATGCACTCGACGCCACGCGCGCCCTTGTGCTCGCCCGCTCCGCGTCCAAGGGTCTCGACCTGCGCGCCGTCGCGCTGCCGTAGTTCACCCGTTGCGTAGACTCCTTCCCGCCGCGGCGGCCATCCTCCTGGCCGTCGCGTGCGGACCGTCTGATGGCGGTAGCGCGTCGCCTGCCATCCACCTCGTGCATCCCAACGGCGCCCCCTCCGTGGTGGAGGTTGCGGGCCTCCCCGCCTCGGACCTCGCGTCCCTGGAGAGCGTGCAGGGCAGCGCCACCTGGCAGGACGCCGCCTGGCAGGCCATCCTCAGCGTGGCGGTCGGCCCCGGACAGCCGGCCGTCATCGGGCGCTACAGCGTGGTGGACGGTAGCCTCCGCTTCACCCCGCAGTTCCCGCTGGACCCAGGCCGCACCTACGCCGTCCGGTTCGATCCCTCGAGGCTCCCCGCTTCTTCCGGCCGGTCGGATGCGTGGCGTACTCAGGTGCTCACGACCGACGTGGCCATGCCCTCCGGCGCCACCCCCGTCTCCACTCAAGTGCGGCGGGTCTCGCCCACCGGGGATGTGTGGCCCGCGAACCTGCTCCGCGTCTACGTCGAGTTCTCGAGCCCCATGAGCACGCGCGGAGGCGCCGAGCACATCCACATCCTGGATGAGCAGGGCAAGGAGGTCGTCGAGCCATTCCTACCACTCGACTACGACTTCTGGAACAGCGACCGCACGCGCTTCACCGCGTTCCTGGATCCCGGCCGCCAGAAGTCCGGCCTCGTCCCGCGCAACGAGCTGGGGCCGTCGCTTGAGCCCGGCAGGCGCTACACGCTGGCGGTGGATGCCAGCTGGCACGACACCTACGGCCAGCCGCTCAAGGAGGCCTTCCGGCGGGAATTCAGGACCGTGGCGCCGGACCTGACCCCGATCGACATGGCCACTTGGAAGGTGCGCCTGCCGAAAGCCGGCACCACGGAGCCCGTGCAGGTGGAGTTCGGCGAGAGCCTGGACCGCCAGCTCCTGCTGCGGTCGCTGGCCATCCGCGTGCCCAGCGGCCAGATCTTCCCCGGGCACGCCCACGCCGAGCAGGACGAGCGCGGGTGGTCCTTCGAGCCGGAGGATCCGTGGCCTGCCGGGCGCTATGAGCTGGTGGCGCTCTCGATCCTCGAGGACCTCGCCGGCAACCAGATCGGCCGGCCGTTCGAGGTGGATACCTTCACGAAGGTGGAAGACCCCGAGCCGACGACCGCATCACGACCCATCGTGATTCGGTAGAGGGCGCGCCTCCGACCAGGCGTCGTGCAGCCGTCGCTCAGAAGCGGACGCGGAGACCGACCCAGGCGCGCAACGGGGCACCCGGCGCGAGGAACGTGGAACGCACCAGCGGGAACTCGCCGCCAATCGCCGGGAATGGGCGAGCCAGAAAGGTCCCCGTCTGCGTGAAGCCGGCTGGCCCGAGTTGCGCGGCCGTGGCGTAGGTGCGGTCGAACAGGTTGTTGAACTGCGCGAGCACATCGAACCGGCTCGTCAGGCCATAGCGCACGCCGAGGTTCACCACGGCGTAGCCCGCCACGCTGCCCTCTCCGGGGTAGTACGGTTCCGACGCCTCGTGATCGTTGTTCTCGTTGCCACGCGCATACGAGCTGCCGATCCCCACCACGTTGACGTTGAGGCTGAGGCGCGGGGCCACCTCCAGATCCGCGAAGACTTTCAGCAGGTGGCGTGGAATCAGCGGCAGCCGATCGCCAGGCGCCACCTCGATCTCGCCATCGATACCCGGAACGCCTTCCTGCGCCTCCTCGTTCAAGCTGTTCCCCTCGCCGTTCAGCGTTTCCTCACTTTGGAACGTGGCGTTGAGAAACGTGTACTCGACGCCGACGGTGGCCTTGCCTGCACGCACGCGCGCACCCGCCTCCAGGCCCTGCCGACGGGTCTGGCCGACGTTCCTGAAGTAGCCGAAGCCGGTTTGCTCGGAGGTCACAAACAGGATGTCGTCGCGGTTCTCGGCGTGAAATATCCCGCCGTGCCAGGTGAGCCGGCCGCGTATGCCGCGCAGTCCGGCCTCGACGGTGCGGGTGACGACCTGGTCGAGGGGCGGGTCGCCCGCCATCGCGTTCGGCAGCTTGCACGGCTGCTCCGGGTTGGCACAGCCAAGCTCGATGGACGTGGCCGCGCGGCTGCCCTCGCTGTAGCCGCCGTAGAGGTTCAGCTCCGGCGTCAGATCGACGGTCAGGCCGGCCGCCGGATTGAAACGGCTGTAGGCGTGATTGCCGTTGAGTGACGTGGGCCCGCCGTCCGGCTGAATCCGATCCCGATTGACGATGGTCGTCCGGTTGAACCGGCCCGAGAGCGTGAGGTGCGTGCGACCCCCGAGCGGCAGCGTGTCGGTGGCATAGAGGCTCATGGTCCGCGTGGTGCCGTCCAGGTCCACGCGTACGTCAAAGGGCTCGCCGTCCAGCGTCCCACCCGTCTCGCCATCGCCAAACGCCCCCACGCCGGTCACCGAACGGTCCGGGTTGAGATACCCCAGTTCCGTCGACTGCGTAAAGCCCGCCGAGCTGGCATCGAAGGCCGCGCCCGCCGTGAAGCGGTTCGCGCCCTGCCCCATCGGCCGAACGTGCGTCACCTGCGCGGAGACGCCGCCGTTGTGCTGGCCCGTCCGGCTACGGTTGATGAGCCCGTTGCACGTCTCTGCCGGCTCGTCTCCCAGCAGGGCATTGCCGATGCAGCGGAGCGACGGGAACGGCGTGTTCGTGGCGTCCAGCCCGCTGGCCGGGATGTTTGTGTAGCCGGCGGTGGTGAGCGCGGCCCGCTCGTCGGCACCAGGCTGGTAGAGCGCCTGCTCCAGCGACTCTTCGTTGATGTCGCCGTTCACGGTCGTGGTGCGGATGTCGCGGAAGTACACATTGCCGAGGAAGGACAGCCGATCCGTCCAGCGACGGCGTGCCGACAGGTTCACCAGCGTGGACTGGTTCTCTGTCGTATCTGGCTTGGTGTAGACACTGCTGTACTCGCGGTCGAGCATCCGGAACTCCTGAAGGCCGTTGCCGTTCAGCGCGTTGTCGGCGTGCCCGATCGAGAGGGTCAGGTCCGAGCGGTCCGTGTGGCGGCCGACCTTGCCGAACACCTGGCGCACATCCGAGGGCGAGCTCTGGCGCCAGCCATCCTCACCGAACACGGTACCGGCCAGGTACCAGTGCAGCCCCTTCGACGTCGACTGGCCGCCATGCTCGAACTCCAGCGCGTGCCGGGTGTTGCTGCCGTAGGTGGCCTGGAGCGTGGAGCCCTGAAACCCGCGCCCGTCCTTCGTCTGCACGGAGAGCGCACCGCCCAGCGTGTTGAGGCCGAAGAGCGGATTCGAGCCGGGCATCAGCGTCGTAGACCCGATGGCGATGCGCGGAATCAGATCCCAGCTCACGATCTCGCCGAAGGGCTGGTTCAGGCGGACGCCGTCCATGTAGACGGACACCCCCTGCGGCGTGCCAAGGAGCGGTGAGGCCGTGTAGCCGCGATAGTTCACGTCCGGCTGGAACGGGTTGCTCTGCAGCTCGTTGACGTGGACGCCGTTCAACTGCCGGTTCAGGAAATCCGAGAGGTCCAGCGCGCCGCTCGCCGCGATGTCGCGGTCCGTCGCCGTCTGCACGGGGGCGGGCACCTGATTGGCCGGCACGTTCACACCCGGCAGCGGCGTTGTGCCGACGACCTCCACCGACTCCTTAATCCGGTACGGATCCTCCGGCGGCGTCGCCGCGGGCGTTTGCGCACCCGCGCGAACGGACATGGCCAGAAGGCAGAACGCAACCACGCGGACGGAAACGGACGACCGGATCACGAGAGGCATCACACTGAATATTCCCGGCGGGCTCCGTTTGTTCACCCTATATTTCTCAGGCTGAGCCTGCGTGCGAAGCGGGCCGCCGCGGCTACAATCGCCCCTGCCCCTGTGACGCCGCCCTCCGCTTCCTCCGCCGCCGCCGAACTCGAACTGGCGCTCAGCCGTGGAGCCGCCCGCACCCACGACACGCGCGACATTCAATCCCAGGTGCTCCAGCTCTTCGACGCCTGCGCACCCGGCCTCCATCGCTATGTCCGCGCCTGCGGCCTCCCGCCCGAGGCCGCGGAGGATGTGGTGCAGGAGGCCTTCCTCGCGCTCTTCCGCCACCTGTGCCGCGACGGTGGCACGGAGAACCTGCGTGGCTGGCTTGTGCAGGTCTGCTATCGGCAGGCGCTCAAGCAGCGCACCCGTCTGGCCAGGCGCCGCCAGCGGGAAACCACGATCGAGCGCACCACGCCCGAGGTGCTGGATCCAGCCGAAGACCCCGAAGCCTCGGCCGTGGCGCGGCAGCAGCAACGACGGCTCCAGGCTGTGTTGCAGGCGCTGCCCGAGCGCGACCGCCAGTGTCTGTGGCTGCGGGCTGAGGGCGTGACGTATCGCGAGATCGCCGCTTCACTCGGCATGTCCTTGGGCGCCGTGGCCAAGGCCGTGGCGCGGGCCACCGTTCGTCTCACCAACGCGGTGAAGGAGTAGCGCGATGCTCACCCACCCCGGCGACGACCTCCTGATGCTGGCCCGCGAGGGCGCGCTTTCCCGACGGGAGCAGGCCCGCGTACAGGCCCACCTGGCCGGGTGCCCCGCCTGCCAACGGCGGCACGAGGCCCTCGACCTCGCCGCGGCCGAGCTGATGCAGGCCTTCCGCACGGCCAGTCCGGTACCGACTCCGGCCAGCACCGGCGACGCCCGCCTCCGGCTTGAAGCCGCACTTCGTGAGGAAGCTGCACGGTGGGAAGGCTCACGCTGGCTCCGCCTGCGCCGCAGCCTCGTGTTGCAGGTCCGTCCGCTCCGCATGGCCGCCGCCACGGCCGCGCTGGCGCTTGCCGTCGTCTGGGTATCGGGCGCGGTGCGGACACCGTCGTCCAGCGGCACTGCGGTCAGGTCCGGCAGCGCTGCGGCCGCGCGGAGTCCGCTGCCCGTCGCGAGTCTGACCCCGGGCGCCGTGGCGTCGCTCACCGCCGCCCAACTCTGCGCCGGCACGCGCCCGTCGCGAATGGTCACCGAGACCGTGCGCCGGCAGGTGCTGGCCGGCTACGGCATGGAGCAGACCCCCCCGGATACCTACGAGCTGGATGCACTCGTCACGCCGGAGCTGGGCGGCACGACGGAGCTGGCCAACCTGTGGCCGCAGCCCTACCACTCACCCGTGTGGAACGCCCACGTGAAGGACGCGCTCGAGGAACTCTTCGCTGGCGCGGTGTGCGCGGACCAGATGCCGCTCCAGCAGGCCCAGCAGGAGATCGCCGCCGATTGGGTGGCGGCGTATCAACGTCACTTCCGGACGGCCACGCCCATCCCCGCCCATGCGCAGGCGACCGAGGCCGACGAAGAACTGCTGTATGAGGTGCCGCGCCTGGTGGAACTCACGGCGCGCCTGTTCGTGCAGGGGCGCCCGGCGCGGCCGTAGACGCTCACTCGATCGAACCTCGTTACGCCACCGCCCAGATCTCGGACAGCACCTCCGCCTGCTCCAGCAGGGTCTCTGTTGCCTTCTCCTGCTTGTCAGGCGGATAGCCGTACTTGCGGAGGATGCGCTTGACGAGCACCCGCAGGTGGGCGCGGACGTTGTCGCGGATGGTCCAGTCGATGGTGACATTCTTCCGCACCGTGTCGGCCAGCTCTCTCGCAATCATCCGCAGCGTGTCGTCGCCCAGCACCTTCACGGCGCTGTCGTTGGTCTCCAGGGCGTCGTAGAACGCCAACTCGTCGCTGGAGAGTCCGAGCTGCTCGCCGCGGGCTTCGGCAGCCCGCATGTCCCTGGCAAGCTGAATCAGCTCTTCGATCACCTGCGCGGTCTCGATGGCGCGGTTCTGGTACTTGCGGACGGCCTGATCCAGTAGGTCCGAAAAGGAGCGTGCCTGCACGACGTTGTGCCGGCTCCGGGCCCGGATCTCCCCCTTCAGGAGCTTCTGGAGCAGTTCCACGGCAAGGTTGCGCTGAGGCATACCGCGCACGTCGGCCAGGAACTCGTCCGAGAGAATCGAGATGTCCGGCTTCTTGAGACCCGCCGCCGCAAAGATGTCTACGACCTCGTCGGAGACGACCGCCCTCGAGATGATTTGACGGATGGCGAGATCCAGTTCCTCGTCCGTCTTGCGCTCGCCGGGCGTGGACTTGGCGAGCACGGCGCGGACGGCCTGGAAGAAGCCGACGTCGTCCCGGATCCGCAGTGCCTCTTCGTGCGGCACGGCGAGGGCAAACGCTTGCGACAGGTCGGTGACCGCGCGCAGCAGCCTGGCCTTGCCGTCCTCCTGAGCCAGGATGTGTTCCTGCGCCGCGGGCAGGAGCGAGAGGCGCGCCTGCGGCGTGCCCGTGGTCCAGGCGCGCCAGTCGAGGCCAGGCTGCATCTTCTCCCTCGGGCCGATGAACGGCCCGAAGAGGCCCCGGCAGACTTCGTATTTCTCCAGCATCAGCGCCACGGCTTCGCTCTGGTCGAGGGCCGTCTCCCCCGTGCCGCCCGCCTCGGTGTAGGTGGCGAGTGCGTGCTTGAGGGCGTCGGCCAGGCCGAGGTAATCCACCACCAGGCCGCCGGGTTTGTCCTTGAACACCCGATTGACCCGCGCGATGGCCTGCATCAGGCCGTGTCCGCGCATGGGCTTATCCAGATACATCGTGTGCAGGCTGGGTGCGTCGAAGCCCGTGAGCCACATGTCGCGGACGATCACGATGCGGAAGGGATCGGACGCCTTCCGGAAGCGCGCGGCGAGTTCCTCCCTGCGGGACTTGTTGCGGATGTGCGGCTGCCAGTCGAGCGGGTCCGACGCCGAGCCGGTCATCACCACCTTGAGGGTGCCCTGCTCGTCCCCGTCGCCGTGCCACGCGGGGCGCAAGGCCACAAGCTCGCGATACAGCTCCACGGCGATGCGGCGGCTCATCACCACCACCATCGCCTTGCCGTCCATCGTGGAAAGCCGGTTCTCGAAGTGCTCCACCAGGTCGCGGGCAATCAGCTTGACGCGGTTCTCGGAGCCGACCACGGCCTCCATCTGCGCCCACCGGCTCTTGAGCTTCTCCTTGCGCTCGACCTCCTCGCCCTCGGTGACCTCATCGAACTCCGAGTCAATCCGCGGCCGCTCGGAGTCCTTGAGTGCGAGCCTCGCCAGCCGGCTCTCGTAGTAGATGGGCACCGTAGCGCCGTCGAAGACGGCCCGCTGGATGTCGTAGACGCTGATGTAGTCGCCGAACACCGCGCGCGTATTCGCGTCCGCCTTCTCGATCGGCGTGCCGGTGAAGCCCACGAACGAGGCATGCGGCAGGGCATCCCGCATGTGCCGGGCGAAGCCGTCGATGAAGTCGTACTGGCTGCGGTGCGCTTCGTCGGCGATGACGACGATGTTGCGGCGGTCCGAGAGCACCGGGTGCCGGTCGCCCTTCTCTTCCGGGAAGAACTTCTGAATTGTCGTGAAGACCACGCCACCCGAGGCCACGGCCAGCTTGGCCCGCAGGTCGGCCCGATCCGCCGCCTGCACGGGCGGCTGGCGCAGCAGGTCCTGACACCGCGCGAAGGTGCCGAAGAGCTGGTCGTCCAGGTCATTGCGATCCGTGAGGACCACGAGGGTGGGATTGGCCATCTCCGGATGCAGGATTACGCGCCCTGCGTAAAAGGCCATCGTCAGGCTCTTGCCGGAGCCCTGCGTGTGCCAGATGACGCCCACGCGCCGGTCGCCCGGTTCGCCGCCTGGCCGGGTGCCGGCCCCGAACCGGCCCGGTGATTCCGCCACCCGATCCGCCGCAGGGGTCTGCGCGGCGCGGAGCGTTTCCTCCACGGCTGCGTTCACCGCGTGGAACTGGTGGTAGCCCGCCATCTTCTTGACCAGCGTGCCGCCATGGCCACCGGCCGCCCCGGAGTCCTCGAAGACGATGAAGTAGCGCAGCAGGTCCAGGAACCGCTGCGGCTCGAACACGCCTTCCAGCACCACCTGCAGTTCCGGCTGACCGGCCGGCGCATCCTCGCGGCCCGTGACCGTGCGCCAGGGCTTGAACCACTCCTTGCCCGCCCCCAGCGAGCCGACCCGCGCCTGCACGCCGTCGGAGACGACCAGCGCGGCGTTGCTCAGGAACAGCGCCGGCACCTGCGACTGGTAGGTCTGAAGTTGCTGGTAAGCCGACCACACCGTGGCGTTCTCGTCCGCCGCGTTCTTCAGCTCGATCACCGCCACGGGCAGCCCGTTGACAAAGAGCACCACGTCCGGCCGCCGCGTGTGCTGCCCTTCGGCCACCGTGAACTGGTTCACGGCGAGCCAGTCGTTGTTAGCGGGCACGTCGAAGTCGACGACCCGTGCCTGTGCCCCGCCGATCGAGCCATCCTTCCGGCGGAACTCCACCGCGACGCCGTCCACGAGCAGGCGGTGCACCACGCGGTTGCGCTCCACGAGCGAGGGCGCGTCCACCCGCGTGAGCTTCCGCCACGCATCCTCCAGCGCCTCAGCCGGCAGGTCTGGATTCAGGCGCACGAGGGCCTGGCGCAGCCGGGGCTCCAGCACCACATCGCGGTAGCCCGGGTCGCTCCGCTCCGCGCCCGGTTCGCCCACGGCGATGTCCGGCCCGTGCAGCACGGTGTAGCCCAGCGCCTGGAGCCAGGCGAGAGCGGCGTCTTCGACGATGGATTCAGTGAAGGCCGTCACTCGGTTACCTTCCAATACCCGCCCCTATCCGGGCCAATCCGTTGAAATCGACCGGTTCCCTGTCGTTTTCCCTATCGTTTTCCCTATCGTTTTCCCTGTCGTTTCCCCGTCATTTTCTCGGCACTTCCCCGGCGTCTCCCCGACACTTCCGCCCGTAGCGCAGGCGATCACTTCTGCTGGACCCAGGAGAGCCTTAAATAAGCAAGTCATTGATTAATAAGGGCTTAACCATCTCAGGCCGACCGCCTTCGTGGGTGTCCTTAAATAGGGCCTCACGCCCAGAACGGCAGGTACCGAGCGAACTTCCTGGAGCCGCCGACGCTCTCATCAGCCTTGATCATCCCCGCTTCGATGGTCGCCGCAATGACCTGGGAAGCAATCGCTGCCTTCTCCTCGCCCAGGTGGAACCGCTCCCGCAGGGACTGGTTGGTCATCCGTTCCGACACCACCCACTTCAGGGCGCAATGCTGGTAGCAGGCACGGACCCGATCATTGCGGTCCATCTCCTCAAACGGCCGTGGCCCATAGATCGCCACCGACGTCCGCCGAAACCCGGAACGAAAATCGGGGGCCGGCAACTGGTATGCCTCGGCTGCCTGAACCACCCGGTCAACACCGCTGCTCTTCTCTTCGCAGATGCCCATTCGACGCATTAAGTCCGCCAGTCGCTCGTTTCGCGATTGATAGCCGTCAATGAAGCGCTCCACTGGCACCAGCGGTTCTCCTGGATTTGAGATCTCCACACGGTTGACGTAGATCTCGATCATCACTGACGCGCCGGACACCGCGAAGTCCTGATGGATGAGTGCGTTGGCCACCAACTCGCGGATCACCAGGTCCGGCACCAGCTTGACTTCCTTGCGTAGCGCGTCCTCGATGACCTCGTTCTGCGGCAACTGCGCCATCACGAAGCGCACGAGATTCTGAAAGCCCACTGCATAGCCGCGCCCACCTGGTTGGTCCAGACGAGTCTCGAGCTTGGATACCCCGGAGTAGACCACGACGCGCGGAGCCTTGCGCGACAGATCCGGAAAATCCTCCAGCCGGCGGGCCAGGAGCAGTGCGCCGATTCGTCGAATCGAATATCCTCCGCCGGCCTCATCCACCAACCTGTCACGGACGAGCCGATCAAGCACGCCAGCGCGGTCAGTTGGATAGGGTTGCTTCAGCAACTCGAAGAACGTCTGAGCGTCGAGCAACTCCACCACTTGCTGCGCATCCAGATCAGTGCGTGCCGGCTCTTCGAGCCAGCCCGGCTGCCCCTCGGCGAAGATGCGCCGCAGGTGATCCTCGCTCATGGGCACCAGTGCCTCACCGATCCGCATCAGATACTTGCCGTCCAGGTGATAGGCGGTTCCGCGTGGGCGGGAGGGGATGTAAAACACCACCACGCGCCCATCGGGATGCTCGATCGCCTCGACATCGACCCTGAACCCAACTGTCTGGAACAGGCGCTCGGCAGCCTCAACGGTGTTCCGGAACGCCTGCGAACCCACGACGGCCCGCGGTGGATTGTCGGCCACACCGAGCAGCAACACCCCACCGCCCTCATTCGCAAGGGCGACGCAGTACTCACTGAGCTTCCGGGGATCGAACTGGTTCTTGGCCTCCTTGAACTCGAGGCGCTGATGCTCTGACGTGGCTTGGCGCCAGAGGTCGATCTGTTCCGGCGTGGTCGCCATCACGCACTCCTGCCAACGAAGCGCTCCGCGTCCTTCACCCGCAGCTCGCCGGAGATCAGCCTAGGAAGCAGACCGTCGCGCAGCGCCGCGAGAGTGCGGGACTCAACGTCTCGCCTCCAAAGGCCTTCGACGATCGGCGACATCGTGAGATCAGCGGCAGCGAGCAGCGCTCTTGGGGGCAAGACCAGCTTCGCGTCGGACAGGTGGTGCCGTTGGATGTGGCCCATCGTGGTCGCCTTGCCCGCGGCAATGTGACGGAACTCGTCCAGGTGAGCGTGAACGCCGAGATAGCAGAGCCACCGCGGGTAGTCGGCTGACGTCACTTTGAACAGGTGCTGATTCAGCGCGCCCGGCCCGCCGGCCCATAGGACGCACTCCAGGGATCCGGACCACGAGAAGAGAATGTCTCCATCGTTGACGACGTAGTCAGACTCCAGACTGGCACTGGATCGGTCCGCTCCGACCGTGTTGCCGGCCCGAAGCTGCGCGATCTTGACGACGGGAAGCGAGTTTCCGTCGGTAGGCGGATACTTCTGGAGCGCGAGTCCGTTCATAAAGCGCGCACATTCATCCAGGCTCTTGACCTCCCACCCCTTCGGGATCTCCCCAAGCTCGGAGTCCTCGAAGGAATCCGGGAAGAGGTCTGCGATCGACTTCGGCAGGCCGGGGTCGCGGCCTTCGGCCTTGGCGCGGACGGGGGCGAAGTCCACGAACCACGACTTGAACAGCGCCCGCGCCATCGCCTCCAGCGTCTCGTTCATCCGCCGGTTCAGCTCAATCTTGTCGTCCAGCGTGCCGAGGAAGTGGGCGATGGCGCGTTGTTCCGGAAGCGGTGGTATCGCGAGGGAAAAAGAACGGATGATGCCCTCGTTGAGATTCGGCATCGTTGCGCCGATCGCATGGAACTTGAACCAGGCGACCGAGGCTGGGTCTGCGAGCACGTGAGACAGATAGTCCGAGTCGATCTCGACAGACGACTCACTGACACGCAGGCGAATCGCCCCAGTTCCGCAGAGGAACCCATCCTCGGAGTTGCGCACGCAGCCGATGTGGCCCGTGGCCTGAACACCGCGCCTGGCGAAAAGAATGTCGCCCGGCTTCAGGCGGTGCCTTGCCAGCTCTAGCAGGGTGCTGAAAAACTAATCGCGCGGGGATCGACATCGGGATCCCGTCGTACTACGATGCGCCCATCCACACGGAAGGGAGCAGTCCGATGC
>JBEBFY010000011.1:0-117885 GCA_040081715.1 Vicinamibacterales bacterium
GGCGGGGGATCCTGGTGAGAGAATCTGACAAGGTGAGGGCAATGACACAGCAACTTCGGACGGTGGCGCTTCTCGCATTCGTGACGCTGGCAGCGGTGGGTGCATCCGGCTGCTCCTACAACACGTTCGTGACGCAGGAGGAAGCCATCAAGGCCCAGTGGGCCCAGGTGGAGAACCAGCTCCAGCGGCGCAACGACCTGATTCCGAACCTGGTGGAAACCACCAAGGGGATCGCGGAGCAGGAGAAGGCGGTGTTCATCGCCATTGCGGACGCACGGGCGCGACTCGCCGGTGCGAAGACCCCGGAAGACACGATGGCGGCTGCCAATCAGCAGAGTGCCGCCTTGGCGCGACTGCTGGTCGTGATGGAGAACTATCCTCAGTTGAAGTCCAACGAGACGTTCAACCGCCTGATGGACGAATTGTCCGGCACCGAGAACCGCATCGCCGTTGAACGCATGCGCTACAACGAGCGCGTGCAGGAGTACAACACCAAGCGGCGGCAGTTCCCGTCGAATGTGACCGCCGGCATCTTCAGCTTCAAGGAGCATGCCCTGTTCACCGCGCCACCGGACGCCCAGCAGGTGCCGAAGGTGAACTTTGGCAGCGGCACCTAACGGACCGTTCGCGACCTGGGAGCGGGTCATCTGGCGCTCCCGCCGCGCCGCGGTCACCGACCTGCGGGTCGTGCACCTCCGGCGGGGCCGGATCGTGGGAGAACTGGCGACCACCGACGTGGCCTCGGTCACGGTTGAGCCGTCGGCAATGGCGTGGATGGGGGCGGGAACGCTCGTCATCGCGCCGCGCACCGCACAGCGTGCCGGGATGCGCACTGGACAGCGCCCTGACGATCGGCCGCTGCGCATCCCTGGCGTCTGGCGTGCCCGCCATGTCGCCCTGACCCTCAACCTCGTCGTGGCGGATCTCCAGGGCGTGCCGCCGCACGACTCCATCACCTCCCTGCCGATGCCGTCGATCTGGAAGGTGTCAGCCTCAGTGCCGCTCCGCGCCTCGCTCATCAGCCCGCTGATTCTGGGCATCGCCAGCGTCGGGGTCATGGGCTATCTCGCCACGCATCAGGTGCGTGAGGTCCACGCGGCCGACGACCCCATCCGTCCGCACGGCGTCAAGCGGAGCCGCCAGGAGATCGTGGCGTTCATGGAAGGCGAGGTCATGCCCTTCGCCGTGGCGGCGCTCGAACCGGTGGTCGGCAAGGGCAAGGTGCGGTGCGAAACCTGCCACGGCGCGAATGCCGTCGAGCGCGACTGGCGGATGCCGGCCGTCGCCAAACTCCCAGAGCCCGGCGTCACGACGGTGGCCGCACGCGGCACCGTGGACTCCCGCCTCCGCAACGCGCTTCACGGGTACCTCGCCGACGCCGGCAATCAGCGCGTCACCGGACACATGCGCGGCGTGGTCCTTCCCGGCATGGCGGCGCTGCTCCACCGGCCGGCCTACAACTTCGCCCAGCCGTACGACTACAACGTGGAACACTCCGCACTCGGCTGCTATCACTGCCACCTGGCGGACTGACCCTCACCCCGGACACTCATGACACAAGACGCGCTGCTCGCCCAATACGACCGTGAACTCGCGACCACACGGAAGCTCCTCGAACGCATCCCCGCGGACAAGATGGAGTGGCGACCGCATCCGAAGTCCACGACCATGGCCGGCATCGGCCGTCACCTGGCGCACATGCTGACGTGGGGGCTGCTGGGCCTGACGAAGACAACCTCCGACGTGGGCGACCGCACGCCGCCTGGCCCGACGGCCACGCCCGCCGACATCCTCGCGATGTTCGACCGGAACGCCGCCGCCACGCGCGCGCTGCTGGCCGGGCTGAGCGAGGAGGCGCTCCGGGAGACCTGGTCCCTGACCTGGCAAGGCAAGGTCGCCATGACTTCAACGCGCGAAGCCGTCGTGGAGTCGATGATCCTGAATCACCTGATCCACCATCGCGGCCAGCTCAGCGTCTACCTGCGGATGAACGACATCCCCGTCCCGTCGATCTACGGGCCGACGGCGGACGAACCCGGCGTCTAGCGTCCACCGTTTCGTGCCGTACTCGCCCGACCCATTCCGCCCGCGTTTCGCGGGCGGGCATACACAGACGCTCTTTGCGTGGGCCCGACGGCGGCAGTTTCCCACGCTGCCGGAACCCGAGGCCCGCTACATCGACGTGGCCACGGATGCGCGCGTGCTCGCGCACTGCCACTTCCATCCAGCCCGCGCCTCGAGACCGGCGCTGATCCTCCTGCACGGACTCGAAGGGTCGAGCTACGCGCACTACATGCGGGGCATGGCGGAGAAGGCCTGGGCAGCCGGCTGGAACGTCGTGCGGCTCAACCAGCGCAACTGCGGCGGCACCGAGCATCTCTCTCGCGGCCTTTATCACTCCGGACTGACACACGATGCGCGCGTCGTCATGCAGCAACTGATCGAGCAGGACGGCATCCGCCAGGTGGCCATCGCGGGGTACTCGCTGGGCGGCAACCTGGCGCTGCGCCTGGCGGGAGAAGCCGGCGCTACGCCGCCTGCCGGGTTGATCGCCGTGTGTGCCGTCTCGCCCACGATGGACCTGGCGCGCTGCGTGGACGCGCTCGAACGGCGGTCCAACCGCATCTATCAATGGAACTTTCTCAGGAACCTCAAGGCGCGGATGCAGCGGAAGGCGGCCGCCTTTCCGGATGACTACGACCTCGCACCCCTTGCGCGCGTGAGCAGCATTCGCCAGTTCGACGAGGCCTACACGGCGCCGCACCATGGCTTCGCCGGCGCCTCGGACTACTACCACCGTGCGAGCGCGCTCCGTCTCATCGACCAGATCACCGTGCCCACGCTGATCCTGACGGCCGCCAACGATCCCTTCGTGCCACCGGACCCGTTTCGGGATCCCGCCGTGGCCGGCAACCCGCACATCACCGCCGTGGTGACCAACGACGGCGGCCACTGCGCGTTCGTGGAGCGCACTACGCCCGACTACGACGGCTACTGGGCCGAACGCGAGGTCGTGCGCTTCGTCATAGCGCAGGCCGCCATGTATCCCTAGCAGCCGAGGCGTTCGCGGAGGATGCGGGCGAACTCGGGGCCCTTTCCCGCGTCCTCGTGCTTGAAGTAGACGAACACCTCGCGGCAGCCCGCCGTGCGCTCACGGATCACATCCGCCCACCGGGCCAGGTCGTCCGGCGTGTAGCCCTCGTCGCGCAGCCGGAAGTAGGCGTAGTCCGCCGTGACCTCGACAGGCGCGGAGATCTTCTCGGAGTCCGCGATGCAGAGGGCCAGGTTTCGGCCGCGCAGGATCTCCAGCACCTCGTCATCGAACCAGGACGGATGCCTGAACTCGAAGGCCGCGCACGCCCCGTCCGGCAGCGTGGCCACGAACTCCCGCAGCAGGCCCGCGTCCTTCCGCTGGAACGGCGGAAGCTGCAAGAGCACCGCGCCGAGCTTGGGGCCGAGCACGTGCGCGGTCTCGAAGAAGCGGGCCACCGGCTCCGCGCAGTCCCTCAGCCGCTGAACGTGCGTGATGCGCCTGGGGGCCTTGAGCGTGAGCGTGAAGGCCGGCGGCGTCACGGCGTCCCACCCTTGGAGCGTCTCGACGGTCGGCGCCCGATAGAACGTGTAGTTAATCTCAACAGTCGGCAGCCGTTCGGCGTAGTACGCCAGCATCTTCGCCGAGGGAATCTTCGCGGGATAGAAGCTTCCCTTCCACTCGGGGTAGTTGTAGCCGGAGGTGCCAACCCGGATCATTTGGTAGAGTGGCGATCCTAAATGGATTCCACGATGAAGGCTACGACGACCATTCTCCTGCTGGCACTTCTCACCGGCGCCTGCTCCCGATCCGCCCCGGCGAAGACGTACCAGTTGACCGGCCAGATCCTCGGGATCCTGCCCGACGCCCGCGAGATGCTTGTGAAGCACGACGACATCAAGGGCTTCATGCCGGCCATGACCATGCCCTACAAGGTGAAGGACCTGTCGCTGCTCGAAGGCAAGGCGGCCGGCGACCTCATCACGGCCACGCTGGAGGTCAACGACTCCTCAGGCGTCCTGACGGCTGTGACGAAGACGGGGCACGCCGACATCGAACCCACGCCGGCCACCCAGACGCTGAGCCCCATCAAGGTGCTGGTGGAGGGCGACATCGTCCCCGAGGAGATCCTTTTCGACCAGGACGGCAAGGCCCGCCCGTTCAGCTCGTTCCGCGGCCACACCGTCGCCCTGACGTTCATTTACACGACGTGTCCGATGCCCGATTTCTGTCCGCTGATGGACCGCAACTTCGCCACCGTGCAGGTGGCCCTGAAGAAGTCGCCGGAGCTCTCCCATGTGCGGCTCGCGTCGGTCACGATCGACCCGGTTCGCGACACGCCGGCTATTCTGAAAGACCACGCGGCCACGCTGAGGGCCGACCCGGCCATGTGGAGCTTCCTGACCGGGGACGAAGCCAACCTCTCGCACTTCGCCGCGCAGTTCGGGCTGGCCATCGTCCGCAACGACAAGGACGCCAACGACATTTCCCATACGCTGCGCACGGTCGTCATCGACGCCGACGGGAAGATCGTCAAGACCTTCAGCGGCAACTCCTGGACGCCGGCGGAGCTTCTTGCCAGCATCAAAGCGGTTCCCGCTCCCGCCCGCTGACCGGGCCGAACCTCCGGCGCTGGCGCTGACACCGAGGGAACGCGCACTCGTCTCGCGCCTGCGGACGCCGGCCGCCGTGCAGGGGTGGCTGAACAGTCTGCCCTATAACAACGAGGTGGGCGGCGAGACGCTCCGGAGCTTCCGGGGCGTGGTCCGGACCGGACGTGCGCACTGCCTGGAAGCCGCGCTCTCCGCCGCGACCATTCTCGAGCAGCACGGCTACCCACCGCTTGTGCTCAGCTTCGAATCCACCGACCTGCTGGACCACGTGATCTTTGTCTACCGTGGGCCTGACGGCTGGGGTTCCGTGGCCCGGTCGCGCGACCCGGGCCTCCACGGGCGGCGGCCCGTCTTCCGGACGCCTCGGACGCTGGCACTCAGCTACGTGGAGGCCTACGTGGACTTCACGGGACGCGTGAAGGCGTATGGCGTGGCCGACCTCCGCACGCTGGACCCCTACGACTGGCGGCTGGCGCCCGGCAACGTGTGGAAGGTCGAGCGGATGCTCATCGACCACCCGCACAGGGCGATTGCTTCGTCGGACACACGCATCGACCGGCTGCGGGCCCGGTACCGGCGCTTCCGTGAGGCGCACGGCTACAAGCCGTGGAAGTACTACCGCGGGCAGGATCGCTGGATGCCGCTGCCGGCCGAGTACCGGCGTCGCGGGTAGCGGCAACGCCCTCTACGCTGGGGCGGACCCCGGTGTGTCGCGGTATGTGTCACCCCCCAGTTAGGGGAGGACGGGCCGCACGCCCTACCGTAGGATTGAGGCGCTTGGAGGACACACCGTGCTGATTTCAGAACACACCGCTGCGGGAAGACGGCTGGGCGCACGTCTCGTACTGGCGCTGGCCCTGTCCATGCCGGGTCCGGGCGCGGCCCTGCTGGCCGCCGGACGGTCTGGACCCGTCGACGCCGCCAGGGCCGGTGACATCGCGGCACTGCAGGCCATCGCCAGGGCGGGCGGGAACGTCAACGCACCTGCCGTAGACGGGACCACGCCGCTGCTCGTCGCATCACAACGTGGCGACCACGCCGCGGTGGCATTCCTGCTGGCCCACGGCGCGAAGGCCGACCAGGCCAACCGGTATGGCGTCACGCCCCTGCGCGCGGCAGTCGTCCACGGCAACCTCGTCGTCGTCGAGGCCCTGCTCAAGGCGGGCGCTGCCGCAGACGCGCTGCGCCGGGAAAGCGGCGACACGCCGCTGATGCTTGCCGCACGGGCGGGTCACGCGCCGGTTGTACGAGCCCTGCTGGCACGGGGCGCGAAGCCGGACACCGCCGAACCGCTCCGGGGCCAGACCGCCCTGATGTGGGCCGCGGCGGAAGGTCATCCCGAAGTGGCGCGGCTGCTCATCGAGGCAGGCGCCAAAACGACCGCCCTCTCGAAGACGAAGATCTCGCCGCTGATGTTTGCCATCCGCTCAGGCAGCGTCGACACGACGAAGGCCATCCTGGACTCGGGCGTGAACGCGAACGAGCCGGCCTCGGACGGCACACGTCCGCTGGTGCTGGCCATCATCAATGCGCACTTCGACGTGGCCGCCTACCTGCTCGAGCGCGGTGCCGACCCGAAGGTCGAGGATCCCCACGGCCAGCCGATTCTCGTCCTGACCTTCATGCGCAAGGCGGAGAATCGGGCCCTGTCCACTGTCCTTCCGCGCCTGCTGCCGCAGACCGGCGTCGACGCCTTCAAGCTCGCGGAACTGCTCCTGGCGAAGGGAGCCGACATCAACGCCCGCTATAAGGGCAACGGCCCTCCCCGGCATGTCGCCCTCGGGTCCTACCGGGTGCCCTTCACTGGCGCCACGCCGTTCTACGTGGCGTCGATCACGGCGGATGTGCCCTTCATGCGTTTTCTCGTGAAGCACGGGGCCAACCCGGCACTGACCACCGACGCCGGCATCACGCCGCTGCTGGCGGCCTCCGGAATCGGCCGCTGGGAAGGCGAGACCCCGGGCAGCAACCAGGATTCCCTCGAGGCCGTGAAGCTGGCCCACGAACTGGGAAACGACCCGAAAGCCGAGATACCACGAAACGGAAAGATGGATTCCACCTGGCTGGGCGCCAACGCCATGCACGGCGCCGCCAACCTCGGGGCATCGGAGATCGTGCGGTGGCTGGCGGACAAGGGCGTGCCGCTCGACGTGAAGTCCGCCAAGGGTGTGAGTCCGTACCACATCGCTGCCGGGCTCGACAGCGGGCAGTTCCATGCGTGGCCGGAAACGGCCACGGTGATCCTGCAGGCGGCGAAGGATCGCGGTGTCACCGTCGATACCACCGAGCCGGAGCTACTACGAGGCGGACGCTGAGGTGCCGACGATGCATCGCACGCACGTGATCCGTACGGTGGCCGGTGCCGGCCTCGCACTGGTGCTCGCCGTCCACCAGATCGCAGCACAGAACCCGCCGGCCACGCCCCCTCCGGCCCAGGGGCAGGTGGCTGGCATGGCTCCGGGCGTGGCACTCGAGACACCACGCGATCACCTGGCCGATGCCATCCCCGGTGTCGTGGCGGCCGGCGAGAAGGTCGAGCTCATCTCGGGAGACATCACCAGCGGCGACGGCATCATCGGACTGCCCGACGGCAACGCGGCGTTCGTCCAGTTGCGCCCGGGCCAGCTCATCTTCATTGCGCCGGACAAGAAGATCTCTCCGGTGCTCAGCACACCCGGCGTGAAGTCGATCGGTGCCGACAGTGAGGGGAACGTCATCGCCCTGCTGCAGGACTCGTTCGAGATTGTCTACCCCGTCGCCCGCGCGCGCGTGCTCGCGGCCGGCAAGGACGGCCGTTCGCTCAAGACGTGCAACGACTTCGTGGTCATGAGGAACGGCGGGATCTACGCGAGTGACGTCGGGCTCTACAACCAGCCGAAGTACAACCAGCCGACGGGCGTCGTCTACATCCCGAAAGGCGGGAAGGCGCGGCTCGTGGCCGACACGACGGACACGATGGCCCTGCCCAATGGGATCGTGCTGAGCCCGGACGAAAAGACGCTCTATGTCGTGGACTCCCGGAACAACTCCGGCATGGCCTGGGACGTCCAGCCCGACGGCTCGTTGACCAACGCCAGGGCCTATGCGAAATACCGCATCACGGAAGCCCTGGACCGCGACTACACGCTGCAGGCCAACGGCGCCGCGGTGGACGCCGAGGGCCGGCTCTACATCGCGATGCCGCTGGGCGTGCAGGTCTTCAGCCGGACGGGCAGTTATCTCGGCCACATCCCGACGACGCACAAGATTCAGAGCGTCTCGTTCGCGGGTCCGAAGAAGGAATACCTCTACATGCTGGGCGTGCGGGCCGCCTGGCGCGTGAAGACCACCGCGCGCGGGTACATGCCCCGCGCGAAGTAGGCACTCCTGGCCGGAGCGAGTGAGGCATTTCGAAAACGCCACTCTCTCCGCCTGCATTGGTTCGCGTTTTCCGCACGGCGCAACGGAATGCCGGCCCGTCTGCGGCTCAGTTCCCAATCCTCATCTGTGGCACGCCTTCTGCCTGTTCCTGGTGCTAGAATCGGCGCCATGACGGCGCCCGAACCATCGGAGCAGTCGATGCCCACCGTTGAAGAGCGGATTGCCTTCGTAGAGGGCCGCCAGCAGGACCACTTCGCCACGCTTGATGACCTGCGCACAACCGTGCGCGATCTTCGCGCCGACATGAATCGACAATTCGCGGACGTGCGATCCGAAATCCGCACGCTCAGCGACAGGGTTGACCGCCAGTTCACCTGGCTAGTCGGCTTGCAGGTGGCCAGCATGGTGGCCATGCTGGGCGTACTCGCCGGGGCGTACTACAAGTAGCCCCGTTTGCTGGGCGCTCCGGCGATCAATCCAGGTCGAAGTCGCGGGTGGGCTTGCTGACGGGCTCCTTCCCCGCCTGCTTCAGCGCCTCCTCGAACCTTCGGGAGAGGGCGTCGTCCCTCCCCTTCTCCGTCTCGATCGACTGCCGGAAGATCGCCTCCCGCCTAGCTTCGGCAGCGGCGAGGATGCTGTGCGCGTCATTCAACTCGGGCCTGTCGCCCCGTTCCGCTTCGCGGTGCGACACGATGCGCCCCAGATTGATGTCCACCACAAGCGTGGCACCGCAGCAGGGGCATTCGAGTTCCAGTTCGCTCGTGAGCTTCGCCATGCGGTTCATTCTAGAACCTCGCGCGGCATTCACCGGGGCAGAGCCGCCGTTGGCCGAAAACCTCGCGTCCCGGCAGCGGTGGCGTCCTACGCTTCACGCATGGATCCGCTGCGCGCCTTGAATATTCCCGGGCTCGACGACCTCCACCGCTGGCTCCGGATTCGCCCGTCTGCAGGAGCTCCTGTGAGAAGCTGAGGCATCCTCCAATGGTGTCCCCGTGAGCGAACTCAAAGCCGACCTGTCCTCCCTCACACTCTCCGACGACCTGGCCCGTCCCCGCCGCAGCAAGGCCCCGTGGATCGTGCTGGCGCTTCTGGTGCTCGCCGCTGCTGGCTGGTACGCCCAGGGCGCGCTGGCACCTCTCGTCGTAGAGACGGCGCCCGCCACCTTCGACTCCAACAGCGGACCCGCACGGCCGACGGCGCTGCTGACCGCATCGGGCTATGTGGTCGCCCGCCGCAAGGCCGTCGTCTCCGCCAAGATCCAGGGACGCCTGGCGGAACTGCTTGTCGAGGAAGGCAGCCAGGTCCAGAACCAGCAGGTGCTGGCGCGCCTGGAGAGCGCCGACTTCGCGGCGCAGGTTGAACGCGCCCGGGCGCAGGTGCTCCAGGCCGAGGCACGGATCGGCAGCGCCCGCGCCACGATCCGCCGGGCCGAGGCCGACGTGGCGGAGGCCCGTCGGCAACAGGCGCTCAACGAGCGCCTGTTCGGGGAACAGATCCTCGCGGCAGACACGCTTGAAGTCAGCCGGAGTCGCGTGCGTGTGCTCGAAGCGGCGATCGGCCAGGCGCAGGCGGAACTCGCGTTTGCCGACGCCACGCAGGCCCAGAGCCGGTCCGAGCTCGCCTATAGCCAGGCCCAGCTCGCCAACACCGTCATCCGCGCGCCATTCGCCGGCGTCGTGGTGAAGAAGATGGCCGAGGTCGGCGAGAGCGTGGCCCCGATTCCTCCCGGGGTGAACCTGTCGACGTCTTCGGGCGCCATCGTGGCCCTGGCCGACATGGCCACACTCGAGGTGGAAGTGGACGTCGCAGAGGCCAACGTGTCGAAGCTGGCGCAGGACCAGCCCGCAGACGTCATGATCGAGGCGTTCCCGGACAAGCGCTATCGCGGAACCCTCCGCCAGGTCATCCCCACCGCGGACCGGACCAAGGCCACCGTGCAGGTCAAGGTGGCCATCCTCGATGCCGATCCGAATCTCAAGCCGGAGATGAGCGCGAAGGTGAGCTTTACGGCCGCTCAGCCGCCCCCAGGTGCGGCCCCCACGAAGGTCGTCGTGGCCCCACCACGGGCGATCGTCGACCGCGACGGGCAGCCCGCGGTGTTCGTGGTGTCGGATGGCCGGGTCAGCCGCGTGCCGATCACAACGGCTGGTACGCGCGTCACGGGTGTCGAAGTCACCGCAGGTCTCACGGGCACCGAGATCCTCGTGCTCGACCCTCCCCCGTCGCTCACAACCGGCGACCGCGTCACGGAGAAGGAGTAGCGTCATGGCCAGCGTCGAGGTCCGCCAGGTCACGAAGGTCTACAAGCGGGACGCGCAGGAGATCGTCGTACTGAACGGCATCGACCTGACGGTGCCTGACGGCGAATTCGTGGCGTTGATGGGTCCGTCGGGATCTGGCAAGACGACGCTGCTGAACCTCATCGCCGGGATCGATCGCGCCACCTCCGGCAACATCATGGTCGGGTCGACCCTGGTGACGTCCCTCTCCGAGGGCGACCTCGCCCGCTGGCGTAGCCGGCACGTCGGCTTCATCTTCCAGTTCTACAACCTGATCCCGGTGCTCTCGGCTCTGGAAAACGTCGAGCTGCCGCTCCTGCTGACCAGCCTGTCGAAGGCTCAGCGGCGCGAGCGGGCGCTCACTGCGCTCAAGGTCGTGGGCCTGGCGGACCGGGCGAAGCACTACCCGCGGCAACTCTCCGGCGGACAGGAACAGCGGGTCGCGATTGCCCGGGCGATCGTGACGGATCCTGCCGTGCTGGTGGCCGACGAACCGACCGGAGACCTGGACGCGAAAAGCGCCGAGGACATCCTCGACCTGCTGGACCTGCTGAACCGCGAGTTCAAGAAGACCATCGTGATGGTCACCCACGACCCGCGCGCCGCGGCGCGGGCGCACGTCGAACGTCACCTGGAGAAGGGTCGGCTGGCGGCGTGAAGTTCCTGCCCTACGTGCTGAAACACCTGCGCCGGAGCTGGGTGCGGACACTCAGCACGATCATCGGCATGGCGCTCTGCATCTTCCTGATCTGCACGCTGCAGACGGTGCTGGACGCCATCCGCAAGACCACCGAGGCGGCCAACCCGTCACGCGTGGTCACCCGCCATGCCGTCAGCCTGACCTTCAACATGCCGCTGGCGTACAAGCCGCGCATCCAGACCCTGCCCGGCGTGCGCCGTGTGGCGGTGTCGAACTGGTTCGGCGGCGTCTACCGCGACATGAAGGACTTCTTCCCGAACTTCGCGGTCGAGTCCGAGGACTACTTCCCGATGTATCCCGAGTACGTCGTCGCGCCAGCGGAGTATGGCGCCTACCTGGCCGACATGCAGGGCGCGCTCGTCGGCCGTGACCTGGCGGAGAAGTACGGGTTCAACATCGGCGACACCTTCCAGATGGAAAGCATCATCCCGCCCTATCGCGTCAGCGGTCCGCTGAAGTTCAACGTCCGGGGCATCTACGACGCGCCGCCCGGGAAACGTTCGTCGGTCAACACCGGGATGATGTTCTTCCACTTCAAGTATCTGAACGAAACGATCCGTGGCCAGCGGGGCGCGGGAGCGTACTCGGGAGCCGGCACCTTCAGCGTCCAGGTGACCGACCCCGGGGGCACGGCGGCGGTCATGCGCGCCATTGATACCAACTTCGAGAACAGCGACGTACAGACGAAGACGGAAACCGAGGGCGCATTCCTCGCGGGGTTCATCGCGCTCACGGGCAACCTCGTCGGGTTGCTGAACGGCGTCGGGCTGGCCGTCGGGTTCACCATCCTCCTGGTCACGGCCAACACCATGAGTATGGCCGTCCGTGAGCGGCGCACCGAGATCGCGGTACTCAAGACGCTCGGCTTCTCCAGCCGGCTTGTCATGGCCCTGATCATCGGCGAGGCGTTCACCATCGCGGCGGTCAGCGGCCTGATCGGCGTCGGCCTCGCGCGCGGCGCCGTCGGCGGTCTCGCGAGCCTCCCGTTCATGGGTCTGCTGCTTGGTAACTTTCCTGCACTGGAAGTATCGCCCGTGGTGGGTTCACTGACGTTCCTCCTCGCCGTCGGCCTGGGTACGGCCGCCGGGCTGGTGCCGGCGATGGGCGCCTACCGGACCCGGATCACCGATGCGCTGAGGTCGGTGTAGCGATGGCACTGCCCCTCACCTACAACATCCGGAGCCTCTACGTCCGCGGACGCGTGACGCTGCTGGCCGTGAGTGGCATCGCGCTGGTGGTGGCGGTGCTGGTGGTGCTGTTCGCGATGGCCAATGGCTTCCGCCTGGCGCTTCGCGCGACGGGCGCGCCCGACAACGCCATCGTGACGCAACGCGGCTCGGGCTCTGAGCTGACCTCCGGCCTCAGCCGGGAGGACGCACAGGTGCTCATGGCCGATGACCGGGTCCTCCGCACATCAGATGGCCGGCCGCTCGCCTCGCCCGAGATCGTCGTGGTGGCATCACTGGCTCGGAAGGACGGCCAGGAGGTGAACGTCACCGTGCGGGGCACCACGCAGACGGCCTTCGACGTGCGGACGGGCCTGCGTATCACGGAGGGGCGCCGGTTTCAGCCCGGCCTCTACGAGATCCTGGTCGGCCGCAAGCTCCACGATCGGATGAAGGATCTGGAGGTCGGCAGGACCATCAGGCTGCAGCGGAAGGACTGGACGATTGTCGGCATCCTCGATGCCGGTGGCAGTGGTTTCGAAAGCGAGATCTGGGGAGACGTGGACGCGATGGGGCCCGCCTTCAACCGGGGTTCCGGCTTTCAGTCCCTGACGCTCCGCATGCCTGGTCCCGGTGCCATCCGGGCGCTGAACGCGGAACTGGAGCGCAATCCCCGCATGCAGGTGCAGGCGATTCAGGAGCGGCAGTACTACGAGGACCAGTCTGGCGACGTCTCCGGCCAGCTCCTGGGCCTGGCGGTATTCGTCGCGGTGGTCATGGGCATCGGCGCGGTGTTCGGCGCGATGAATACCATGTACGCCATCGTGGCGGCGCGCACGCGCGAGATCGGCACCCTCAGGGCGCTTGGGTTTTCGAGGGCCAGCATCCTGACCGCCTTCGTGCTGGAATCGACCGCCCTGTCGCTGGTGGGCGGCGCCGCCGGGTGTCTGCTGGCACTGCCGTTCAACGGCATCTCGTCGGCCGCCGGTGGCGCCAACTTCGCGGAGATCTCGTTTGCGTTCCAGGTCACGAGCGACGCATTGGTGCTCGGGATGGGGCTGGCGCTGGCGATCGGGGTGGCAGGAGGACTATTGCCGGCCCTGCGGGCGGCGCGCCTGCCGATCACGGCAGCGCTACGAAGCTAATTCTCTTCTTCGTTGAAGCCTTCTTCGACGGCGAGGAAGCGAGTCGGGGGACGCAGGGCCTCGCGGTAATCGTAGATGGGCAGGTCGCGGACATGCAGCGACAACGCGCATGTCATGCCTTTGTCGCTCAGCACGACGGTGACGGGACTGCCTTCGACGCCCTCGCGGAACGCGAGCCTGCAGCCACAGGCCAGCCGCGCGTGCGTGAAACCCTTCAACATGTTCGGATCATACTCCGAGTCGCCAGCCAGCGCCGAGTTACAGCAGCGCCTTGATCTCGGCCTCGAACCTTGCCTTTGACGCGATTCCCGCGTGCTTGCGGCAGATCGTGCCGTCTTTCGCCACGATGAAGGTCTGCGGAATGCCGAGGAACGGCCCGTAGGAGCTCTCCACCTCCTTAATGTTCAGCCCGACCAGCAGCGGGTAGTTGATCTTGAGTTGCTCGGCATACGGCTTCATGTCCTCGGCCGTATCGTCCACGGAGATCCCCAGCACCTGGATGTCCTTGCCGTACTGCTCCTGCAGGGCCACGAAGTCAGGCATCTCCGCCTTGCAGGGTGCGCACCACGTGGCCCAGAAGTTCACGAGCAGGATCTTGCCCTTGTAGGCCGAAAACGGCACGTCGGCGCCGTTCATGTCCTTGAGGCCGATCGACAGGTCGGCGGGCTTGCCGATGGCCGACGGAGACGGGTCGTCCTTCACCGCCGGGTCGCACGCCTCCGCGGAGGGCTTCTGGGCGGCATCCTCGACGGGGTGCTTCTGGCACGCGATGTCGGTCACCAGCAGCAAGAGGGCGGCGGCGACCGCTCCCATGGAGATCCAGCGCTCGGACGAGGTGGGCATGTCACGAATTATCCCCTGACTATCCCCACCGCGCCACCGGCGTCACCACCCGGCCACAGCACCGTCCGTTTGGAGGACGGTCCCCCCGCCTGCCGTTTCGCCAGGAGTCGCCCCGCCAGGACCGGGTCACCGGCATGCGACTTGCTCGGTCCGCCGCCAGCAACTCGATTGCCGGGGCGGAGCCGAGTACACTGGCCGCTCTCGAAGGAGACATCGCATGATCCGCATCAGGCGCAGGGTTCTCGTCGTGGCAGCCGCGGCTCTTCTCGGCAGTCTGGTTCCGCTGCCCTCCTGGGCGCAGACGCCGTTCGTGCCGTACTTCGGCAAGAACCAGATCCGCTTCGACAACTTCCGCTGGCACACCTACACATCGGATCACTTCGAGATCTACTACTACCCGGAGATGGAGCAGCACCTGGAACGGGTGGCCGGGTATGCCGAGAGCGCATACCAGCACATCAGCTCCACGCTGAAGCACGACATCTCCGGCAAGATCACGCTGATCCTCTTCAAGACCAGCTCGGAGTTCCAGCAGCAGAACGTGATCCCCGGCGGCGCGCAGGAAGGCGTCGGCGCCTTCGTGGATACGGCGCGGAGCCGGATGCTGCTGCCGATCGACGAGCCGCCGGACCTGCTCTACCGTCTCGTGGTCCACGAACTGGGACACGTGTTCCAGAACGACATCATCCCCGCCGGGCTCATCCGGCAGTCCGTGCCGCTGTGGGTGCACGAGGGCAACTCGGACTACCTGGCCGGCGTGTGGCGGCCGATCGACCTGATGACCGTCCGGGACGCCGCCGTCGCCGACATCATCCCGAAGATGAGCAAGATGGACGGCTACGGCGCCTTCGGCAACCCGCGCCTGGTCTACAACCTGGGCCACGCCTGCTTCGAGTTCATCGAAGCACGCTGGGGCAAGGAAGGCGTCCGCCAGTTCATGTTCGCCCTGCGCAAGTCCGTCATCGGCGGCGGCGAGGATGCGTATCAGGACGCCTTCAAGCTCACGGCCGAGGAGTTCGACCAGCAGTTCGACAAGTACCTGAAGGATCGCTTCAAGCCCTTCCGCGACCGCGAACGCCCAGCCGACTATGGCCGCAACCTCGCGCCCAATCCGGAGAAGACCAAGTTCCGGGAGGTGCTCTCGGCCGAGCCCTCCCCCTCTGGCGACCTGATGGCGCAGGTCACGGTCAACCGGAAGGACCAGGAACTGGACATCGTGCTGGTGTCGAGCAAGGACGGCTCCGTGGTCCGGAACCTGACCTCCGGGTTCGACAAAGACAAGGGCTTCGAGTTCCTCATCCAGCCTGGCATGCGCTACAACACCGTGGCCTGGATGTCGTGGGCGGCCAACGGCGACCGCCTCGCCTACTTCGTCCGCACCGAGAAGCACCGGACGCTCATCGTGCAGAACGTGCTCACGGGCTCGATCGAGCAGCGGATCGAGATGAAGACCGTCGACGAACCGGAGTCGCCGAGTTTCTCGCCGGACGGCACGCAGGTAGCGTTTGCCGGGCTGCAGGACGCGACGGGCGACATCTTCACGGTCAACCTGAAGAGCGGCGCCATCACCAACATCACGAAGGACGCCTTCGCGGATTCGGGCCCCACGTGGACACCGGACGGGCGATCGCTCATCTACATCGCCCGCATCAGCGGCAACGAGAAGCTCTTCCAGGTAGACAGGGAGTCCAGCCGGAAGACGCAGATCACGTTCGGCACGCACGACGACGGCCAGGCGCGTTTCATGGACGCCGACACGATCGTGTTCCCGTCGACGGCGATGGACCCCACCAAGTCCGTGTCCGCCGAGGAGGCACGAAACGGCGCCACCTATAACATCTGGACGCTGAACCTGAAGACCGGTGAACTGGTGCAGCACACCGACGCGGTGGCGGGCAACGTGGGGCCGATTGTCCTCAACCGCGGCAAGACGAAGCAGATCGCCTTCATCACCTACTACAAGGGCGAGTACGAACTGCACGCCCTCGACAAGAAGGAGCCTGTCGCCAAGGCCGCCTCTGAGGACTTCGGCGCACCGGGTCCGGTCATCGACTTCCAGAGCCCGGTGAGCCACACCATCGTGGGGGCCAACAAGCGCAAGAAGGGCACCTTCGAGAAGATGTTCCTCGACGGCCGGCCGCCGGTGAACGTGGGCGTCACCAGCGGCGGCGACGTGTTCGGCGGATCGCAGGTGGTGGTCAGCGACGTCCTGGGCGACAAGCAGTTCGCGTTCTCCGCCGCCTCGGTGCAGCAGTACCGCACCCTCGCCGGCAGCTATACGAACCTGGAGCACCGCTTCCAGTACTCCTTCCAGGGGTACTCTCAGAAGCAGTTCTTCTACGGGAACCTCGACGGGGTCTTCTTCGATCCGTCACTCGCGGGTCTGGTCTCCCGAGACCTGGCCACCGCCACCCGCACCATCCAGGGTGGCACGGCCTTCGGCATCTACCCCTTCAACAAGTACCGGCGCGTGGAGTTCTTCGGCGGCCTCGTTCACTACCGCGAGGAATACAACGACCCGCTCCTGCAGCAGTTCGCCCTCGACTTCCAGCAGCAGCAGACCGGCGGTCAGCCACTCTTCAACGTCGGGATGAGCGCCCCACTCGGTGTGAGCTTCGTTCAGGAAACCACCGTGTTCCGGGAGTTCGGACCGCTGGCCGGCAATACCGTGCAGGCGACCTACCAGTTCGCCCCGAAGTTCGGCAATTCCGTGACGCGCCAGACCATTGACGGAGATGCGCGGCTCTATCAGCGGCTCGGCGCGTCGGGCGTGCTGGCGCTGCGGGCCCGGGGCTTCCGGAGCTGGGGGCGCAACCCCGACTACATGTATTTCGGTGGCAATTCGGAGATGCGTGGCTACGACTACCTGCAGTTCATCGGGCAGCGCGCGTTCTTCCTCAACGCCGAGCTGCGCTTCCCGCTCATCGAGGCCATGCTGACCCCGCTGGGCGTCCTCGGCGGGATCCGCGGTGTCCTCTTCGGTAATGCGGGCGGCGCCAGCTTCGCCGGGCAGCCCTTCAGCTTCCTGAGCCGGTCAACCGAGGTGCGAACCCCCGTCGTCGCGTTCGACCGCCTGACCGGTAAACCGATCAACGGCGCTCCGGTCGACATCTCCGGCCTCCGGCTGGTGGATGGCCGCGCATCCTACGGCGTGGGGGTGGAAACCTTCCTCCTGGGATTCCCGCTCCACTTCGACTGGGCGTGGAGGACCCTGCTCAACAGGGACTGGGAGGATGTCGTGTTCGCGTCCCAGGGCGGAAGCGCCTCCTTCCGGAAGCCCCGATTCCAGATGTGGATCGGGTACGACTTCTAGCCCGGCCCTGGACGACTGGACCCGGAGGCGCGCATGACTCCGGGGCAGCTCCACCTGTTCAACGCCGGGTAACTGCTGCTCTTCGTTGTGGTCCGCGACTACCGCTACATGGCGTGGTTTCCAGAGTGGGGCGCCTACGCTCCAGGCGCGGCCCCTGTCCTGGCTGTGTCGGCCACTTACCTACTGATGGGCGTGACCGGGCACGCGGTCATGCGGCTGGTGGCCGGTCCCGCCCGCTGAAGCCAGCTGGCGAGCCGGCCAGGCTGATTGCTCCGGCCTTCATCTCTTCAAGAGTGCATTGCCGCAGGGCTTTGCGAACAGGACTCGGCGGACGTCGCCTGAATCGGCCCATCGTCTGCGCGGTTAGCAGTCGTGTCTGCCCAACGGCCAGCGCTCACCAGCGGCCGTTCCCGATGCGCGCGGCTGTCTGGCAAGGCGCGTGTCGCAGCGTCTTGCGGTATGATGATACATCATACTTGGAGGAGTTGATGCCAAAGACGAAGGTGGCGGTGACCGTCGACGCCGCGCTGCTTGAGCGGGTGGATGCGCTGGTCGTGGCCCGGCGCTTCGCGAATCGCAGCCAGGCCGTCGAAGCCGCACTGGCTGAGACGGTTGCCCGTGCTGCTCGAACCAGGCTCGCGATCGAATGCGCCAAGGTGAATCCGCGCGAAGAGCAAGCGCTGGCCGAAGAAGGGTTTGCCGGAAGTCGTGAGACATGGCCCGAATACTGAGGGGTGAGATCCGGTGGGCTGACCTCAACCCGGTCCGTGGGCATGAGCAGGCCGGCGAACGTCCAGTGCTGGTGCTCAGTCACGACGTGTTCAATGAGCGTTCCGGCACCGTCATTGCGGTGGCGCTGACCAGTCAAGAGCCCAGGGCGGGATTTCCCCTGACGATGGAGATCAAGGCCGGAGGCTTGCCGAAGCGCTCTTGGATCAAGATCAGTCAGATCCGCACGCTCAGCACCGAACGCATTGGCCGCCGACTGGCCCGGCTGCCTGACGAGGACATGGTTCACGTCGTCGAAGGCCTCAACGAAATTCTCGGTTGATTCCCAGTTCGTGTGTTGTTCAGCCTGCCCAGGCGCGCCTCGTTGACCGGTTGCGCGGTCGGACACGCCTCGGCGTCGCCGGCGCCAGAGCCGTTGTTCAGTAGCTCAACGGGTTGTGATCTCGGCCGTGACACGTCAGATAGCAGGTGCCCCGATTCGTGCCGAGATCGTCGAAACGCAGAATGCCGCTGCTCGACGGCGTAACGAACCGCGTGTCGAAGTTGATGAGGTTCGTGTTGTTGGTCCCATGCGGATCGTGACACGTCGAGCAGGAATACTCTCCGTGGTGGTCTCGATGCAGCTCGTTACGCCACGATCCGCTCTGTGAGATTCTCGTGCTGTCGTGACACTTGAAGCACAGCGCGGCGCTGCGTGTGTCGGTTTCCGAATTGTAGGTGTTGACGAGCAGGTGCTTGATATTCGACCCATGGGGCCCCGCCGGGCCTGTCCCAGGTGTCGCCGCCTTCGGGCCGGTGTCGTTATCGTGGCAGTCGGTGCAATAGATCACGCTGGTCGCCGTCCACCCTGTCTTGATGCTGAAACCAGAGGCCCCCGTCAGACGACCCTCGACAGGATGGAATGACGGATTGGTCGTCGCAAACATCAGGCGCATGTTGAACTGCCGCGTCACGCGTCTGGGCAACAAGGGGTCGGTCGGTTGCGGCAGGTTGGCCGAATCCCCGTGGCACTTGAAGCAGATTTCGTACTCGTTCACCGAGGGCGGCGTGCCACTCGGTTGGACGGCCGATCCGGTCGCGTTGATGCCCCACACGCCCGCCACCTTCCCCGACCCTTTCGGCGCCGCCGCCACCATGGCGTAGCTGGCGTGCGAATTGTGACAGTCCGCGCACTCGGCATGTCGTGGCGTGGCCGCCGATGGCTCGGGCAGCGGGTGCGACGGGGTATCCGGTGACTCCGAGGCATCGTGAACCGAGGGCGTCACACTGTAAGTGGGATGCGTGTAGACCTTCGCGAATTCCGCCTGAATATTCCGCCCGATTGACGTCGGGCCGTGGCACTGCGCGCAGGTGACCTCTTCCACAGCCTTGAGGCTGCGCTGCGGCGTGCTGGCGCCGTGCGGCTTGTGGCAGCTCTCACACCCGTTGGTCGCGACGGTCACATACCCGGTGTGGGCGCCATTCACAGCGGCATACGGCTTGGTAGACGCCTGGTGGCTACTCGGATTGGACGTCCAGTACTGCTTCCGGTGACAGACCACGCACAGGCTCGACGAGGAGTTGTTCGTGACGAGGAACTTCATCGTCGTCGGGTCCTTGTCCATCTGGTGGGGGTCGTGGCAGCTTCGACACTGCAATTGCCCGTTCTGATCGAGCTTCACACCGCTGTTCGCGGCTGGGGCGACCAGCTCGGAACTCGTGATCGGAGCGAAGGCAATCGGATGGTCATCGGCCAGATTCGTCCCGAGTGAGAATGCGCCCGTCAGCTTGCCCCCGGTCAGTCCCTGCATGGCAATCTGTCCACGGGTCACAGTGCTGCCGAGCGCGATGGTCCCGTCGTGACAGCTCAGGCACAGTTTCGACGAGCCCAGCGGAACACCGGCGGTGGCGGCCATGGTCGTGCTCGTGTAGGGCGTGTAGGTGCTGGCCGACTGCGTCTGGTTCCACAACGGCGTCGCCGGGTTGGAGTTGTGCGGCGTGTGGCAGAAGATGCAGATCTCCGTCATCGTCGTGGCCTTGACCGGCCCGGGACCACTTACAGAAAGGTTGTGCTTGTTGGCCGGCGACGTGACCGTCGCCTGGGCGGACAGCAGCAAGGGCGCCAGGAGGACGGCCACAATCACCAGCGCGGACCAGCGAAACGTCATAGCGGTTCCTTCAGGTACTCAAACATCTGCACGCGCCCGTTCGCCGAGTCGGCCACGTACACCATATCCCTGGCGATCGCGATGCCGGAGGGCAGCCAGAGCTGCCCGGCGCCGACGCCGGATCCGCCGAAGGTCAGCAGCAACCTGCCCGCCACATCAAAGACCTGGACGACGTCGTTCAGGCCTTCCACCACGTAGACATGACCCTCGCTGTCCACCGCAACACCCTTGGGCTTGTCGAAGTCGCCGAGTCCGTCGCCGAGCCGGCCGAATGCGCCCAGTGGGTGCCCGTCGGCGTCGAACACCTGCACGCGGAAGTTCATCGCGTCGGTAACGAACAGTCGTCCGTCGCCGCTTCGTGCGATGTTGGTCGGGAAGTTGAACTGCCCTGGTCCTGTGCCGCGGGTCCCGAACGTACCAACGACGTGGCCAGCCGGGCTGACGATCACCACCCGATGCAGCATGGTGTCCACGACGTACAGACGATCCGGCGCGGTCGCGATCCCGGTTGGCCGCTCGAAGCCGTCCCGGCGCCCGAGTGTCCACACCTTGCGCCCCTTGGCGTCGAGACACAGGACGCGACCAGACGTCGAGTCGGTGACGATGATTCGGTCGCCGGCCAGCCCGATACCGATGAGCGACTCCGCGTCGACCTTGATCGGATGATACTGGCGCCTTTCGATGTCGTAGATGTGGATGCTTCCGTCAGACGTGTCGGCCACGTATACACGGCCGTCCGGCCCGACCGCAATGCCGTACGGCTGAGTCATGGTTGGCTGCACGCCGGGTCCCGCGAGGAGGCGCACAAACCGCGAGAACATCGAAGGGCGTTTCCGCACGGACGCTGGTTCGAGCGTCCTGAGAACCCGGATCCGTGCCGGCGCCGGCGGCGCCGGCCACGCCGGGGAGGGTGCACCCGACTGGGCGCTCACTCCGGTGAGCAACACGGCGACGATCAGCGCTGGCACCGCGAAGATGCGCATCCCGATCACCTCAGGCGCATTCCGAACTGCCGAGTGACATTGAATCGGATCTGGCGCCCCCGGAAGTGGTCCGGCGACGGCATCACGGCATACATCAGCCTGCTCTGGTTTCGCTGGTACTCCAAAGCCAGGTTGAGTGTGCGCAGCCGGTAATCAAGCCGGCCGAAACCGCTGAGGACCCGCTGGTCGTAGCCAGTCCTGCTGGCCCTGGCCGCTTCGCTGCGCACCCAGGCGGAGAAGCGAAGCGTTGAGAAGACGATGCTCTGGCCGCCCACGTTCCAGAAGAGGGTGCGGTCGCGCCCATCCCCGAATACGCCGGCGTAGTCGTTGATGAACTCGCCGGCAGTAACCGTTGCCAGGCTCTCGCGCCACACTCGCACGGATCCCGACGCTGAGAACGTCTGCTGCAGGTTGCGGGTCAATGTCGCCAGGACACCTCGTTCGATTCGCACCTGCTCGGCGCTCATCGACATCGTAAGCCGGCGCATTGACGTCTGCGCCGACGCGCGCACGCGCTCGCTGTCGTAGTTTCCATAGTCGAGGATCCGGTCGCGGTTCTGCGCGCGTTCGTACCCCGCTCCAAGGCCGAGCCAGGCAAACGTGCTGCTCAGGCTGGCTTCCCGCGTCCACGACTCGGTCGTACCCTCGCGTCCCTCCGGCGTGACGTTCGTGCCAAATCCGCGCGTGGCGCCGACACTGCCGCTCAGCCAGCGCACGCCGGCCTGGTATGTCGCGCCGCCCACCGCGCTGTGCGTCGAGACAGTGATCGGCGCGTTGTTCACAATCTGGCCACGCATGCCAGTGGTGCCGCTCACTGTCGCCGTCAGGCCGCGCGCCACGACAACGTGACTCGACAGGGTGGCGAGTCTCGAACTCATCGTTGTCAGTCCTCCCACCTGGCGGTCCACGATACCGTTGAGTCGAAGAGCGAACCGTCCGCTCGGCTCATAGTCAATGCCGGCCAGCGCGTACTCGGCGCCGCCGGCGCCGAGCAGGGCCGGCGGCGTGTACGCACCCTCATCCGCGGGCGTCACCGTGGCGGCGAATTCGGAACGCGCGAACGTCATGCGGCGACCTGCGTGGGCTGTCACGCGCAGGCGCTTCGCCACCTGGGCGGTGAGGTCGTAGTCCAGATTGCTCAGCTTCTGCGCAAAGGTCTGGGCGAGCACATTCTCAAACGCTGTGCGCTGGTATCGCACGGACTGCCGTGTCGTCTCCGTGTCCTTGGACACGGCCGCACTCAGATTCTTATCGCTCTGCTCAGCCCGGTAGCCCCCACCTGTGACCACGGACTCACCGCGGCGGTACCCGAGATCGACGCGCGGCAGGCCAGGCAGGCCGATCTGCCAGCCGAGGCTCATCGTCTTGTTGAGCGATTCGAAGTCGACCGGCGGCGCACCGGTCGGCGCGATCATGCCGCTGCGCACGGGATTGGATGCTCCCAGATCGCCCGACGATGCGCTGGTGGTGCGTGCGACCTGGACAAAGAAGGGGATCGCGCTTGCCTGCAGAAGCGACGCGCCGAACTTATAGCCTAGATCCGCCTGGCGCCCCTGCCGGTCCGACATCTCTCCGGCGCGGGCGGCCTGCGTGTTCGTTCGGAAGAGCCCTTCGACATTGAACTTGACCAGACGGGGATCCCACAGCGTGGAGGAATAGCCGAGCAGGTAGTTCTGCCTGATGGCGCGATCGTCGCTTGCCTGCGTATTTGACGTGCTCTCGTTGCTGGCAACGCTCCATTCCGCCGCGCCGTTGACGGTGGTCTGCGCGGAGGCGAGGCCTGGCAACGACGCGACGGCGCAGACCAGCACAACGGCGCCGGAGTGGCGGTTCATGGGGCATGCTCGGCGATGACCACGACAGCGCGGGCGCGCAAACGATTAACCCACGCCTGCTGCATCTCCGCGCAGCGCGTCGTCGTCAGGTCCTTCTCCAGGTTGGCGCGTACGTCGGCAAAGGATTTCTTCTGCGGCGGCCGGGTCTCCGACACGAGAATGACGTGATATCCGTAGAGCGTTTCAATGACGGGGCTGAATCGGCCGGCCGGCACGTCCTTCACAGCCCGCTCAAATTGGTCGCTGAGGCTGCCGCGGTGCATGAAACCCATGTCGCCGCCACGCGCCTTGCTGGGATCGGTCGAGTACTTCAGCGCCGTGTCCCCAAACGACGCCCCAGCCTCAAGATCGCGCAGGGCCTGTTCTGCCAGCTTCCGGGCGGCCGCCCACTTCGCCGGTGCACTGCTGGGATCTACGCCCACGGTGATGGCATAGAGGTGCAGTTGCTCGGGCTCGACGAACCGGTCGGGATTGGCCTTGAAGAACGTCGCCGCCTGGTCCTGGCCCACCCGGCACTTCGCCGTGATCTCGCGGTCGATGATCGTCTTGATCGCGATGGACCGGCGCATCTCCGCGCGTGCCAAGGCCCTCGAAGCTCCGGCCGCACGGAGGGCCGCATCGAAGCCCTTCTCGCCCCCGTACCGCACCGCCGACTGCTTCCACGCGGCCAGCAGGGCCGACTCGGGCACCGTGACACCCTGCCGCACGGCTTCCTGATGCGCGAGTTCGTCGTCGATGATCGTCTGGAGCGCGCGCTGCCGCAGGACTTTCAGCTTTTCAGGGTCCACGTTGCGGTGGAACGACTCCATCGGAATCAATGCGGCCACCGCCGCGTCAAGGCGGTCGCTCATCAGCCGAGCGCCGTTGATCCGCGCCACCTCATGTACGCCTGGGCGTCGCGACGGATCAACCTCGTGCGATGGGACCGGTCGCTGGACCCCTCCTGCCGCCGGGGCGGCCGCCAGCGTCGCGAGCAGGAGGGTCAGCGCTCTCATTCTGTCGATCCGGCCAGTTACTTGTTGTGGCAGGCCTTGCACATCTGGCTGCCGGTATTCGCCTGGCGCAAGAATCCGCCGTTGGTACCGTTCAGCGAGTTGTCGTGGGCATCATGGCAGCTTGCGCATTCAACCGTGGCGTTCGCGGCCGTCGTCCCGTAAAGGGGAAGCTGCCCTCCGCCCCCGTTGATGTAGATCTTCGATCCGACCTGCGTGATGGCCGAGTAGTGATTCGGATCGGCGGTGAGCGCCGTCTGGTAGACGATTGCCACCGGATGATCGTTTCGCAAGTCCGATCCCAGGAACGGCAACCCGCCGTTCATCACGTTGGCGGTGCCGCCTGTTCCGTTCACATAGCTGCCCTTCTTGTTCGGGCCGGCTGTGAACACCACGGAGCCACCGGTCGGGGCAGTGCCGAACGGCAGGCCGTTGGCGTTGGTCAGGACGTCCATCGCGATCGTGCCGTCATGGCAGCTCATGCAGGCGCCGGAGATTCCCGCCGCAACACCTGCCGCCGTCGCAACCGAGGTGGTTGTTGAACTGGTGTACAGCTGGTAGGCGGCGCCCGTGGGAGCCGAGCGGTTCCATAACGGGAGGCTGGTGGAGCCGCCGTGTGGCACATGACAAAACACGCATGTCTGACCACCGATGGTTCCGTTGCTGTTCCGTACCGCCGAACCGTTGCTGAGGTCATGCGGACCCCCGGCGATGGTGGTCGTGGTCTGCGCATGGGCGGCCGATACTGTGAACAGGACCGCCATGCTCATTAGTACAAGTACCTTCTTCATCACTCTGCTCCTTGGATGTATTGGAAGACCTGGACCCGGGCATTGCCCTGGTCCGCGACGTACACGCGATCCCTTTCGTCGATGAATAGTCCTGCCGGCAGAAAGAACTCGCCGGGGTTGCTGCCGTGTGCCCCGACGAAGAGCAGCAAGTGGCCCTCTTTGTCGAATATCTGAAAGTTGTTGAACGACGCATCGACCACGTAGATGTGCCCGGCACTGTCCACGCCAATGCCTTTCGGACGATTGAGATTGCCAGGGGAATCACCCAACGTGCCGAACTCGCGCACGAATGCACCGGCGGCGTCGAAAGCCTGGATGCGGAAGTTCAACGTGTCGGCGACATACAGGGTGCCGTCGCGATCGACGGCCAGATTGGTCGGGAAGTTGAATTCACCTGGCTCCGACCCCCGTTTGCCGACCGTCGCACGAGGCGCCCCGTCGACCGTCGAGTAGCTCAGGATCTGATGCTTCGCCGCATCGGCCACGAACAGCAACTGGCGAGTGCGGTCCACTGCGAGGCCAGAGGGGTTCTCCAATTCGCCCTCGTGGCCAATGGCGATGACCAGACGCCCATCCGCCCCGTAGCCGAATACTCGCTTGAGCGTTGCGTCGGCGACGAATACAACGCCACGGCTATCCACGGCCACACCGATCGGTTTGGCCAGCTTGCCGGCACCGCTGTCTCCGAGGAAGGCCACGGTCTTCGCCTCCGGGTCCAGCGCGTATACGCGGCGGGCAGCCGTGTCAGCAATATAGATGCGTCCGTTCGGTGCCACGGCCACGCCATACGGCTTGACCAGCCTGTCGGCTCCCGGCGTGGCCTGGTCCTTCGCACCGAGTAGCGCGACCATTAACTTCGACGGCTTCTTGACCAGCTTGAAGTCGTCCGCGCCGCGGTAACTCGTGACGTAGCGGATTCTGGGCTGCTCAGGCGGAAGCGGCCACGTCAGTGGCGGGGGAAGCGCGGAGTGTGCTGCCTTGCTCTTCTTGGCGGATTGCGCTGCGCTCGAAGGCTGGCTCTGCCCCAAGAGACTCACCAACGACATCACGCCAATCGACACGATCACCGACTTGCCCGACAGATACATTGCTGGAATGGTTTAGCAAACCGCGTGCCGGGCGCAGCGGGTACCGCGAAGAACAGAGTGCGCATCTCTCTAACGACTTGCTTGTCGGCCTTATCGACGCATCCATGTCCGAGAAACGTCTGGGTACTGTGTTTGCAATCATTCGACTTTTACGACGGCGTAGCTCTGATGGCGGCAGTCGTCGCGTAAATTAGTCACGCTCTCCTATGAACATTGTCTGGTCAACGAATCCAGCTCTAGCATTTGTGGCGACGATGCATCTCGCGCTCGTCGTACTGCGCGCACATCGCAACGCGCAGCTTGGGCGTTTCAATCTTGTCGTGCTCATTTCACTTCTGTTTGCGGCGTCGCCATGGATGATGCCGTCGGTCGCAGGTCTCGCACTCGGATTCGCGGTGCATGTGGGTTGGTTCGTTGCCTGCGAGTGGCTCTTGCCGGGTGCTGGACGTGGACCCGCGTCCACCGGGCCGTCAGCTCATCCGCAGAGCCAGGTTGCGAGCTCAGAACCAGCGACCAGCCTGGTACAGCTCGCGCGGGCGCCGCGCCCGCCGCACCCACAGCGACAACCGCCACAGTTCGTGCAGACGCCCGTTATGGCTGTGTTCGATGAGACTCCAGACATCCGGACGTTTCGCATGGCCAGGCCCGAAGGGTTCGAGTTCAAGGCAGGTCAGTTCCTGACGGTCCGCGTCCGCGCCGATGGCAAGGAGCACGTCCGCTGCTACTCCATCAGCTCACCCCCGGGAGCGCGGGGTCACCTCGAGATCACCGTGAAGCGCATCGGGCTGGTGTCCAGCGCTCTTCACTCGATGGTCAGGCCTGGCGCGATGATGTCGGTCCGCGCGCCGGCCGGTGGGTTCCTCTACCCGGCTGCCGAAGATCGGCCTGTCGTGCTGATCGCCGGGGGCGTCGGGATCACGCCGCTGATGTCCATGCTCCGGCATGCCCTCGATGAGGAGCCCACCCGACCGTTGACGCTGCTGTATTCGGTCCGCACGGTCCAGGACATCGCCTTTCACGATGAGATCATGTTTCTCAGCCGGCGGCACGCTCATTTCCGAGTGGCCATCGCCATCTCTGACGGTCCGGCGAGTGAGCGCTTTCACCCGGGCCGCATCGATGCCTCACTTGTCACGGCGTGCGTCCCGGACATTACGGCTGCGATCTGCCTGCTGTGTGGGCCACCGCCGATGCTTGAGGCCGCCACAGCGATGCTGGTGTCGTTAGGCGTACCGCGGGCGCAGATCACGTACGAGATCTTCCAGGCCGCCGTGGCTGCGAGTGCCGTTCCCGACCCGCTCTCCGTCGCACCCGCAGCGGCGCCACATGGCTCCCATGAGGTGCGCTTCGACCGCAGCGGCCTCACAGCAACCGCCCAGAGCACCCACACGATGCTCGAGGTGGCAGAAGACTGCGGCGCCGGAATCCCGTCTCTCTGCCGGGCAGGCGTGTGCGGCACCTGTCGTACGCGCGTCCTGGAGGGTCAGGTCAGCTGCACCTCACGCCTGCTCGATGAGGAGGACCGCGCCGACGGATTTGTCCTGCCCTGCGTGACCCACGTCCTCGGCGATTGTGTTGTCGATGCCTGAGCAGGTCACAGCATGAACAACGCAGAATCGCTCAGACACCCGGCAGCGTCTGCCGCCCGGGCGCCACTCGTGCTTCGCGGCAACGTGCTGACAGTCAGCGCGGTCACGGTCATCGCTCTTACGGCTGTGGTGCTCGTCGGCCTTGATGGCTGGCAGTACTACACCACCCCGATCGCCGAGCGCGGGTATGCCTCGGCTCACCGTCTGTTGCGGCCAACCGGGCGGATCGGACACGTGTTCGGGGTGTTCGGATTCCTCATGATGCTTGTCCCCGTGGCGTACGCTGTACGCAAGAAGGTGCGTCGCTTTCGAGAGTTCGGCGCCATCAAGACCTGGCTCGACGTGCATGTCTTCGCCGGCATCGTGGGCCCGGTGCTCGTCACGTTTCACACCTCCTTCAAGTTCAACGGCGTCGTGTCAGTGGCGTATTGGTCGATGGTTGCCGTCGTGCTCTCGGGCTTCGTCGGGCGCTACCTGTACGTCCGCATCCCGCGCAGCCTCCGCGGTCTGGAGTTGACCAGGGCCGAACTCGATGCGCGCGCGTTGGCGCTCAGCCAGGAGATTGCGGGCGCCGCGCTGCCTGACGCTGTCCTGGAAGACATCGACGCGTTCGAGCACCGCGTGGCGCCAGCACCCGGACGCCAGTCGCTCGCCGCCCTCTTCGTGGGCGAGATCCGGATGCGGCGTGCAATCGAGCAGTTTCGCCGTGCGGTCGATCGGCACGGCGTGGCGTCCACGCTGTACGACGCTGTGGCCCTTCTGGTGACCGAGCGCGCGACACTTGCCAGGCGCGCGGCGTACCTTCACAAGACAAAGAAGCTGTTCGACCTGTGGCACGTCTTCCACATGCCGCTGGTCTACATCATGTTCGCCATCGTCGTGGTGCACATCGCAATCACGGTCTACATGGGCTATGTGCCGTTCATGGACTGAGGATGCCGCGCCGCACCTGAGCGCGACGCCACGGCTCGCCGTCGGCGCTCTGGCGGCGGCGGTCTTCATGTTCGGTCTCCTTGGCTCGGCTCGGGCGGGACAGCTCGGCGCCCTGGTCTCACCAGGCCCGCTTGCCAGGGCGCACGCCGCGCTCGAGGGGGGCACCAAGTGCCAGCAGTGCCACGAGGCCGGACGGAAGGTGACCGCCGTGCGGTGTCTCAGCTGCCACAAGCCGATCGCGGCTCGGATTGCGGCGCGAAAGGGCGTGCACCGCAGCGTCACCGAATGCGTGTCGTGTCACGTCGACCACGCTGGCGTGGACGGTGATCTTCGCCACCTTAAGGTGGCCGGCTTCAATCATGCCGCCGCCACGGGCTACGCCCTCAGTGGCCTTCACGCTGGAGCCGCCGTCACATGCGCTGCGTGCCACAAGGGCCGCTCGTTCCTCGACGCGCGCACTTCCTGCAACGGCTGTCACGTCGATGTGCACAAGCCGTCCCTCGGCTCAGACTGTTCGCGCTGTCATACGACAGAGGTGCGGTTCAAGCAGTCACGCAAGGGCTTTGATCACTCGACAGCTCGGTTTGCGCTCTCGGGGGCTCATAGCGCAGTGACGTGCGAGAAGTGCCACCAGGGCGGCCAGTTCCGAGACATGAAGATGCTCCGGGGACGTGATCTCGGGTCCTGCGTGGCGTGCCACGATGATCCACACGGGAAACGGTTCGGCAGTGGGTGCACCTCGTGCCACACGACCGCGATGTGGAAGACCCCGAGTGTCAATCATGCAAGGACGCCGTTCCCGCTGGCGGGCGCCCACGCCAAAGTGGCCTGCGCGAAGTGCCACCAGGGCAAGGCCATGACCGAGCCCGTGAGGCACGACCGGTGCGCGGCCTGCCACGCCGACGCGCATCGAGGAAGCGTCAAGGAAGATTGCCGCACGTGCCACACTGACACCTCGTTCAAGGGTGCGCCGTTCGACCATGCGGGGCAGACGCGCTTTGCCCTCGATGGCAAGCATGTGGGGCTGGCCTGCGCCAAGTGCCACACGTCCGTCTCGGATCAACGCGTGCCGTTAGCCAAGAAGGTCCTCGACTACCGAGACGCAAAGATCGAATGCGTGTCGTGTCATGCGGACCGCGATCCGCACAAGGGGCAGTTTGGGCGGACCTGTGATTCATGCCATCGTGCCGCAACGTTCAGCGTGAAGGGATTCATTCACTCCCGCGCGCCGGAGTTCTATGCCGGACAGCACGCGACGGTCGCCTGCGAGAAGTGCCACGTGCCGGACAAGATGTTGCGGCCGGGGACACCCGCGGCGATGCAATGCGTGTCCTGCCACAACGACGTGCATCTCGGGCAGGTGGGAGCCCAGTGCGAACGCTGCCACGGTGTGGAGGACGCCAAGTTCGCGGCCAAGAAGTTCTCACACGAGCAGAGCCGCTATCCGCTCACGGGCAAGCACCGGCAGACCGAGTGCACCAAATGCCACCATGAGGAGACACGTGCTTTCCCGTCGAGGACGGGTACGGCCGTGGCATTCGCTCGTATCGTCACCGAGTGCGCCGCGTGTCACAAGGACCCGCACATCGGACAGGTCGATCTTCGCTGCGAGACCTGCCATCAGACCGCCTCGTTCGCCATCACCCCATTCGTCCATAAGGGCATGGACGACTTCTTCGGCGGATTTCACCGCAAGTATGCCTGCAAGGATTGCCACAAGGCTGAGACCGGGACGTTCCCTGCCGGCAAGGGCACGACCGTGCGCTTCCTCGTTGGGCGGACGTGTGCCGCGTGCCATCCACGCTTCTGAACGAGTGAAGGAGCCGGTGCCGTCAGTCGAACTCGAGCTAGTTCTTCGCGAGGCGCAGTTCGCTGTGCTCCAGATCCATCGTGACCTTGTAGGGCGAGAGGAACTTGTGGCCCACGATGCCGCCGATCTCGAAGCCCAGCAGCGCGCTCGGCGTCCTGAGGTTGAGCACCACCAGCGGCAGGTTCGAATAGCGCAGGTTGTTGAACGCGAGGTTCACGCCCGGCAGCAGGAAGGCGTCCCGATCCCAACCGGACATGCCGTACACCTTGAGGGCGATCCGCCGGGTCGGCTTCATCTGCAGCCCGGCCGCGATTGCCGTGCTGATCGAGATCACCTGGCCACCGGTATCCACGACGAAGTAGGCGGGGTGCGCCTCGTTCAACAGGCCACGGACCAGGGCGAGCCGCTGGATCCGCATCGGGAGGGCGAAGTCCGCCTTCTCCTGTGGAATGGACCGCGACATCGTGATCAGGCTGTTGCGGTAGTCGATCACCAGTGACAGGCCAAGTGCCAGTGGCGAGAAGCTGTCGCTTTCCCGCTTGGGAATGCGTGCGCCAAGCCCAGGGTTCTTGATGAGCACTGGCACGTTCCTGACCATGAGGGTCCCGAGTTCCAGGGTGTCGAGACGGCCCAGTTGCAGGCCGCGAAGGCCGACATCTCCGACGCCAGCGCTGAGCGTGTAAGTAATGGGACGCACTCGCAGGTTCCGGGCGGTCTCTTCCGAGATCACGGTGTCCTCGGCGCCTGTATCCAGCACCAGGTCCCGGGCGCGCTCGCCGTTGATCTTCGCCCGCACCATGACCTTCTCGTTGACCAGCTTGAACGGCAGCGTGTAGCTGACGCCAGGATCCCCCCCGACCTCGACGGGCGTCTTGCCGGCAAACGCCCTGAGGAAAGTGACCTCCGCCCGTGACCACGCCGCACGGTCGCTGCGGTCCTTGTTCGGGAGCAGGTTGATGAAGTTCGTGTAGGAGTTTGCGGCGTCGTCGAACCGGTTCAGCCGCTCGTAGATGTCGCCGACCTGGAAGTGGATCTCGCCGTCCCTGGGCGCGGAGGCCGACGCGGCCAGCGCCTCGGTCAGCGCAGGCTCGAGCTGGTTGCGTGTCGCGAGCGAACGGGCCACGCCCAGTCTGCCTCGCGAGGACCCAGGCACCTGCTTCACCACGTCTCGGTACACGGCATCGGCTTCGTCGAACAGGCCGCTCGACCACAGGGCGTCGGCCTTGAGCGTGGCGGCCTCAACGTCCCCGGGCAGCTCGCGCACCAGCCGCTCGGCGTCGATGAGGGCCGTGCCCCACTCGGCCACGACCAGCGACGTCCGCACCTTCCACTTCAGCGCCCGCTGCGAGAGGCTCCGGTCCGGCGACGTGGCGGCCCGTTCGAAGGCCGCCAGCGCCTCCTGGTAGCGCGTGTCGCCGGCGAGGATGGTCCCGAGCTGAAACTGGAGCTCGGCGTCAACGGCGGTCATGGGACCAGCCGCCCGCACGGCCAGCGTCGCCGCTCCGGCAACGGCGGCAACACAAACGGCACTGACGAGGGCGTGGCGCATGGGGACCCTCCCGCGGCGGTTGACGGAACGAGTGGCTGGTGCCCTAGCGCGTGTAGATCTCGATCGGCGGGCCGTCGTACATCTGATCGACACGCACGATCTGCGCTTCACGGCTGTAGTACCCGAGTTCGTAGTCCTCGCTCATGATGAGCGCCTTGACCGGCTTGGTCGGGCACACCTCCGAGCAGAGACCGCAGAAGCTGCAGCGCGACAGGTTGAAGTCGAAGTAGTCGAGCACCTTGATCTTGTGACCGGCCTCGCGATGGCCGCCGAGCGCGATCAGGTCATCCGGGCACGCCTTGGCGCACTGGTCGCACACGATGCAGGTCTGCGCGCCGGTGGCTGGCTCCACCTGGAGGCGCAGCACGCCTCTGAAGCGCGGCGACACGGGACGGCGCTCGGCCGGATACTGGAACGTGAAGGCCGGCTGCGGCGTGTACTTCAGCGTGAGCCAGAGGCCCTTCAGCAGGTCGACCAGGAAGATCGATTTGAGGAATTTGACCATGGTGCCTAGCTCTTGAGCAGCGTCGGTTCGGAGTCGCCGACCATGATGACGCGTTCGTGGCGGAGGACAGTCCCTTCCTTTCGGATCCGATCCTGCAGGCGCATCAGGCCATAGAGGAGCGCTTCCGGCCGCGGTGGACACCCTGACACGTACACGTCGACCGGCACGATCTTGTCCACGCCCTGCAGCACGCTGTAGGTGGGAAATGGCCCGCCGGCGTTCGAGCAACTGCCCATGGACAGAACCCACTTCGGCTCGGGCATCTGGTCATACAGCCGGCGCAGCACGGGGGCCATCTTCTTGGTGACGGTGCCGGCCACGATCAGGAGGTCTGCCTGGCGGGGCGACGCGCGGAAGACCTCGGCGCCGAAGCGGGAGATGTCGTAGCGCGAGGCGGAGGCCGCCATCATCTCGATGGCGCAACAGGCGAGCCCGAACCCCATGGGCCAGAGCGCCGAATAACGGGCCCAGTTCAGCACCTTGTCGATGTTCGTGGTGATGAAGTTGTCCTCGAACTTATGGTCGATCAGGCCCATGTCTGCTCCGGGGTTACCTGGGAAAGTACCGCGCGTTGACGGCGACGAAATGGTTCCACTTTGACGGCATTTCGTCCAGCGGGAAAATGGCCTCCACCGGACACGCCGGCACGCAGGCCCCGCAGTCGATGCACTCGTCGGGGTGAATGTACAGCATCTCGGCCCCGGCGAAGTCCGCCTCGTCCTTCCGCGGGTGAATGCAGTCGACCGGACACACATCGACGCACGCGGTGTCCTTCGTTCCGATACAAGGCTCGCAGATGATGTAGCTCACGATAGCCGCCCGCCGACAGGCCGATCCTACCCCACCCGTGGCCGCCCGGGGTCCAATCGACCGGTCTGCCCGGCACTGAGACGCCGGTCCCGTCCTTCGCAGGCGATTCCAGCGTGACACACGCAGCAGCGGGCATTACCCTTGCGGCTGGGAGTGGACATGTCCACCAAAGACTGGCACATCGGCTTCCTGGGAACGGCAGCACTGGCGGCCGCCATCACGGCGTTTGCCTGCGGTGGCGGCAGCACGCCGACGACCCCGTCACCGTCGCCCGGCCCGTCGCCGGCCCCGAGCAACGCGGCCACCATCACGATCACCAGCGCAGGCGCGTCACCACGGAGCGTCACCATCGCCGCCGGCGGCCGCGTGACTTTCGTCAACAACGACACGCGTCCGCACGACATGTCGTCGGACCCGCACCCGGAGCACACCACCTGCCCAGCCATCAATCAGGCCGGCTTCCTCTCCGCCGGCCAGAGCCGCCAGACCGGCAACCTGACCACCGTGCGCACCTGCGGCTTCCACGATCACGACCAGCCCACGAACACCAGCCTGCAGGGCACCATCGTTATCCAGTAGCGGACAACGGCCGCCGGCGCCTCAGGTACACTTGGGATCGATGCACGAAGCGCCGCTGACCTTCGTCCGGCCGCAGGAGCCGAAGCCCTCGTGGCTCAAGGTCCGGGCGCCGGGCTCGGAGAACTTCCTCCGCCTGAAGGCCCTCATGGCGGACCTCCGGCTGAACACCGTGTGCGAGGACGCTCACTGCCCCAACATCGGCGAGTGCTGGCACCACGGCACCGCCACTTTCATGATTCTGGGCGATGTGTGCACGCGGGCCTGCGCGTACTGCGCGGTCGAGCACGGAAAGCCCGCGCCTGCCGATGCGGACGAACCCGGCCGCGTGGCGAACGCCATCGTCTCCATGGCGCTGAAGCACGCCGTGATCACGTCGGTCGACCGCGACGACCTGCCAGACGGGGGCGCCGCCATCTTCGCGGAGACCATCCGGCAGACGCGGGCGCAGCGTCCCGAATGCCGCATCGAAGTGCTCATCCCGGACTTTCAGGGAAAGGCCGACGCGCTCCATGCCGTGCTGGACGCCGGGCCCGATGTGCTCAACCACAACATCGAGACCGTGCCCCGGCTGTACCGGATGGCGAGGTCAGGCGGGAAGTATCCCCGGTCGCTGGAACTGCTCGACCGCGCGCGCCGCTACGCCCCGCGCATCGCGACCAAGACCGGCATCATGGTGGGCCTCGGCGAAGAGCACGACGAGATCCTGCAGGTGCTGGCGGACCTGCGCGAGGCGGGCGTCTCGATCCTCACAATTGGTCAGTATCTACGGCCAAGCCCGGCGCACGCGCCGATGACGCGTTACTACCATCCCGACGAGTTCGCGGCGCTGAAGGATGCCGCGATGGCCCTTGGCTTCACGCACGTGGAGTCGGGCCCGCTGGTCCGCAGTTCGTACCACGCGCACGAACAGGCCGAGGCCCACGAGGCCGCGCGCCTCGCGGCTTCCGCCGTTTAGTTCGTCGCGTCTTCGCCCGTCAGCCGACGAGCGCCAGCCGGAAGGGCTGCTCGAGCGTCTCGACGATCCAGCGCAGGAAGCGGATGCCGTCCGCGCCATCAATGAGCCGATGGTCGTACGAGAGCGAGAGCGGCAGCATCAGCCGCGGCTCGAAGGCGCCGTTCCGGAACACGGGTTCCTTCGACCCTCGCGAGACACCAAGGATCGCCACCTCCGGCCAGTTCACGATCGGTGTGAAGTGCGTGCCGCCGATGCCGCCAAGATTGGAGATGCTGATGCCTCCCCCGCTCATCTCGTCGAGGGTGAGCTTCTTGTCGCGGGCCTTGCCCGCGAGCCCCTGAATCTCGATCGCGATGTCGGCCAGCCCCTTCCTGTCCGCGTTCCTGACCACCGGCACGAGCAGCCCCCGGTCGGTGTCAACGGCCACGCCCACATTCACGTAGCGCTTGAACACAATCTGCTCGGCGGCCATGTCGACGGCCGCATTGAACTGCGGATACTCGCGGACGGCTGCGGCGAGCACCTTCACCAGGATGGCGGTCATCGTGAGCTTGCCGCCGCGCGCCTCCACGTCAGGGGCGAGCCGCTTCCGAATCTCTTCCAGTTCGGTGATATCGGCCTTGTCCGCCTGTGTGACCTGCGGCACCGTGGCCCAGGCATGTGCCAGGTGCACCGCTGTCGCCCGGCGGACGCTCGACATCGGCTGACGATCCACCTCGCCCCACTTCGCGGGGTCCGGCAAGGCCCGGGCCGTCGGTTGACTCAAGCCCGCCGGGCCGGTGAGGCCAGGGCCCGAGAGCGCCCGGGTGGCGTGCGCCTTCACGTCCTGCTGGGTAATGCGCCCCTCGGCCCCGGTGCCGGCGACGTCGTGGATGCTGACGCCGATCTCACGGGCGAGCCGGTGCACGCGCGGAGACGCTGGCGCGATGGACCCGCGCGCTCGAACCTCTGCCCGCTCCGGAGTCGCAGGCACTGTTTGAACAGGCACTGTCTGGGCTGGCACTGCTTGGACCGGCGAGTCGGGAGCCGTGGGGGTCGCGGACACCGCGGCCTCAGCCGGGACCGCGGCGACGGGCGCAGGCTGGTCTCCGGACACCACCAGCACGGGCATGCCGGCCGAGACCTTGTCCCCCTTCTTCACGGCAATGGACTGCACGACGCCCGCCACGGCAGACGGCACCTCGACCGTCGCCTTGTCGGTCTCCAGTTCGAGCACGCCCTGGTCGCGGGCGATGGTGTCGCCGACCTGTACGAGGACGCGCGAGACGGTGCCGGCCGCCACGTTCTCGCCCAGTTCGGGCAGCGTGAAGGTCGTCATGACACCGCGGGGTTCGGCCGATCCGGCTCGACGCCCAGATCCGCAATGGCCTTCTTCACGGCCGCCGGGGTCACCTGGCCCTCGCGTGCCAGAGCGGACAATGTGGCCACCACGATGTGCCTGGCGTCCACCTCGAAGAAGTTACGCAGGGCCGAGCGGCTGTCGCTCCTGCCGAACCCATCGGTGCCGAGTGAGGTTACCGGGCGTCCAAGCCAGCGTCCGATGGTGTCCGGCAGCGCCTTCACGTAGTCGGCCGCCGCCACCACCACTCCCGTCGTGTCACCCAGGCACGCCTGGATGTGCGACACCTGCTGGGGCTCCCCAGGGTGCAACCGATTCCAGCGCTCGACAGCATTCGCGTTGCGCGCGAGCTCCGTGTAGCTCGTGGCGCTCCAGACGTCGGCGGACACACCGTAGTCAGCCTCCAGCATTTCCTGCGCCTTGATCACCTCGAGCAGGATGGCACCGCTGCCGATGAGCTGGGCCCGGAGCGTCGCGCGCGTCTTGTCCGACGCCCGGAACCGGTATAACCCGCGGAGGATGTCCTCGCGCGCGTCCTGCGGCATGCCCGGCTGCTCATACTGCTCGTTCATCACGGTGATGTAGTAGAAGATGCTCTCCTGCTCCTTGTACATCCGCCGGATGCCGTCCTCGATGATGACCGCCATCTCGTACGCGAACGCCGGATCGTAGGCAATGAGATTCGGCACGGCACTGGCCAGCAGGTGGCTGTGCCCGTCCTGGTGCTGCAGGCCCTCGCCTGCCAGGGTGGTCCGGCCAGAGGTGCCGCCAAGCATGAAGCCCCGCGCGCGGGAGTCGGCCGCCAGCCAGACCAGGTCGCCCACGCGCTGCATGCCGAACATCGAATAGAAGATGAAAAAGGGAATCGTGTTGACGCCGTGTGTGGCGTACGCCGTGCCCGCTGACACGAACGACGACATCGAGCCGGCCTCGTTGATGCCCTCTTCGAGGATCTGTCCGTTGATGGCTTCCTTGTAATAGAGCAGCGTGTCGCTGTCGACCGGCTCGTAGAGCTGGCCCACATGGGAGTAGATGCCGACCTGCCGGAAGAGCGGCTCCATACCGAAGGTCCGGGCCTCGTCGGGCACAATCGGCACGACGAGCTTGCCAATCTCCGGGTCCTTGAGCAGCTTGGCCAGGATCCGGACAAACGCCATCGTCGTGGACTGCTTCCGATCCGGAGTGTCATCCAGGAACTCGGCAAACGCATCCCGCAGCGTCGCCAGCGCAAGGGGCGGTGCGGTCACGGAGCGACTGGGCACAAACCCGCCCAGCGCTGTGCGCCGTTCCCGGATATAGGCGGCTTCTGGACTGTCCGGAGGCGGCAGGTAGAACGGTGCCTTGGCCACCTCGTCGTCGGAAATCGGGATGCCGAATCGCGCCCGGAACGCACGCAGTTCGGCCTCGTTCAGCTTCTTCTGCTGGTGGGTGATGTTCTTGCCCTCGCCCGCCTCGCCAATGCCGTAGCCCTTGATCGTGCGCGCCAGAATAACCGTGGGCTGCCCCGTATGCCGCACGGCGGCATCGTAGGCGGCAAACACCTTCAGCGGATCGTGGCCGCCCAGCGTGAGCTTCTTGAGCTGGTCATCGGAGAGGTGGCTGACCATGTCCAGCAGGCGCTGGTCCTTGCCCCAGAAGTGCTGGCGCAGGTAGGCCCCGGACGACACGGCGTACTTCTGGTACTCGCCATCCACGACCTCGCCCATCCGCTTCGCCAGCAGGCCATCGTGATCCTTGGCGAGCAGGGGGTCCCAGTCCGAGCCCCAGATCACCTTGATGACATTCCAGCCGGCGCCCCGGAAGGCCGCCTCGAGCTCCTGGATGATCTGGCCGTTGCCCCGGACAGGGCCGTCGAGCCGCTGCAGGTTGCAGTTGATGACAAAGATGAGATTGTCGAGGCGCTCCCGCGAGGCAAGCGTGATGGCACCGAGTGATTCGGGTTCGTCGGTTTCACCGTCGCCGATAAACGCCCAGACCTTGGCCTTGCCCCGCGGCTTGAGTTCGCGGTCCTCGAGATACCGCAGGAACCGCGCCTGATAGATCGCCGTGATCGGCCCGAGCCCCATGGAGACCGTGGGGAACTCCCAGAAGTCCGGCATCAGCCACGGGTGCGGGTAGGAGGACAGCCCGCCGTTGGGCTTCAGTTCACGGCGGAAGTTTTCGAGCTGCTGCAGGCTCAGCCGGCCCTCGAGAAACGCCCGCGCATAGATGCCGGGCGCGCCGTGCCCCTGGAAGAAGATCAGGTCCTGGTCGTTCCGGTCACCCTTCCCCCGGAAGAAGTGATTGAAGCCGACCTCGTAGAGCGTGGCCGACGACGCATAGGTCGAGATGTGGCCGCCGATGCCGTCCTCGGTACGATTGGCGCGCACCACCATGGCCAGCGCATTCCAGCGCACGAGGCTCTTGATCCGCCGCTCGATCTCCCGGCTGCCAGGGATGGGCGGCTGCTGATCCGCCGGGATGGTGTTGATGTAGGCCGTGGCCGCCGTGAAAGGCAGGCGCACGCCTGCCTTCTGCGCATGCACGCCGAGGTCGTGCAGCAGCCGCCCGACGCGGGCCGGGCCGCCGTGCTGCAGGACGTAGTCGAGTGAATCGAGCCACTCACGGGTTTCGAGGGTCTCAATGTCAGTCATCTCGGCTATCTTAGCTGCCGCCACAAGGGCAGAGGATTGCGTATCGAGCCGATTCCCCCTGGATTGGCGCACGTTCATGGCGCGACTGCCCGCACGGACGATCATCGGTACAACGAAAACGGCGGGACACACTGGGTGTCCCGCCGTCGGTCGATCTCCTCCCCGGCGCCGATGCGCCGGCAGGCGGCTAGAGCGTACCGGGCTTGAAGCTGTACGCCTTGGTCGTCGGATCCTGGTCGCGGTACTTGGTGTGGCAGGCTCCGCAGGAGGCACCGGCTTCCTTGAAGGCCGCACCGGCCGCAGCCGCGTCCGTGCCCCCGAGCGCCGTCTCAAGCGCGCCGAGCTTGGTGATGGCCGCCGCGGCGAGGCCCTGCGGGTCCGCCTTGCCCTTCTCCTTGAAGAACGCCTCAATGGCGCCCATGTACTGCTTGGCCTTGGTGACCTCGGCCTTCGCATCGGCCAGCGAACCGGACTGCAGCGCCTTATTGGCCGCGCCGACGAATCCGCCGATCGCCTTCATGCACTTGTCGAAATCGTCCTCGGACTTGAGCCCCTGGGCATAGCCCACGGTGCCTGCCCACGCCATCACCAGCACTGCCGCACAGATTACAAAACGTCGCATCAGATCCTCCCGGCAAATTGAAACGGACGCCGAACCGCTCGGATCGTAGCCGAGCGCCCCCGGCGGCGCAACGACAGACGCATGACGGCCGCGAGGCGGCGGCAGCGCTCCGAGGACCGTCAACCGCTGGCCGGGATGGCCCGCCTGGCCGCGTCGGGGCGGTCGGAAATGATGGCGTCCACACCCCACGCCAGCAGGCGGGCGATGTCCTCCGCCTCGTCCACCGTCCACACCTGCACCTTATACCCGGCCCGGTGCGCCAGCCTGACGAACCGTGGAGTGACCACGCGGACACCGCCCCGCACCTCCGGCACCTGGTACCCCCCGTAGCCCCGACCGCGCACCGGCCACCCGATCCACGAGCCATAGAGCGCCGCACGCACCTCGGACATGTGGGCACTGGTGGCGACCTCCGGCAACGCGCGGCGGACGGCCCTCACTGATAGGGCGCCGAAGCCGGCCACGCAGATGCGCCCGAGCGCGGGTTCCTTCCTCAGCACCGCGGCCACGGCCTCGCCCAGTTCCGCGAGGTTGTCCTTCATCTCCACGATGAGCCGTCGATCCGGGTACCGCCGCAGCACCTCCGCGAGGGTGCAGATGCCGACCCCCTGCCCTCGCCAGGGATGCTGGCCGGCGTCCTGGAAATGGTAGGCCGCGTCCACGCGGGCAAGTTCGGCAGCCGTGTGGTCACGGACCAGCCCCGTGGCGCTGGTGGTTCTGTCGAGCGTGGCGTCGTGGATGACCACCGGCACGCCGTCCCTGGAGAGGCGCAGGTCGAACTCCAGGCCGTCGGCGCCCGCCTTGAGGCCGATGTCGAGGGCCGGCAGGGTGTTCTCGGGCCCGAGCGCACGGCCGCCTCGATGCGCGAAGACCAGCGGGGCGGAATGAGTGAAGAAGTCCACAGGGTTCAGCGGGCACGGCCTGACCCGGCTGGTAAGATCGCCGCATGGCAACCCCCCAGTCGATCTCGACACTCGGACAGCTCAGACAGGCCGTGGCGTCCGGTGCCGTGCCGCACAGAAGCGTACAACAGGAGGTGCGGGACAACCTCATCGTGCGGCTCCGGGCTGGCGTGGATCTGTTTCCCGGTATCGTCGGCTACGACGACACCGTCATCCCCCAGATGGTGAATGCCCTCCTCTCGCAGCACCACTTCATCCTGCTGGGACTGCGCGGCCAGGCCAAGACGCGGCTGCTGCGTGCCCTCGCGACGCTGCTCGACCCCTGGGTGCCCGTGATGCCAGGCTGTGAAATCAACGACGACCCGCTCGCGCCGATCTGCGGCGTCTGCCGTGCGCGCATCGCCATTGAGGGCGACGCCACGCCCGTCGCCTGGCTGAGCCGGGATGACCGGTACGTCGAAAAACTCGCCACGCCGGATGTGACCATCGCCGACATGGTGGGCGACATCGACCCGATCAAGGCCGCGCGGTCGGGCCTGCAGTTGTCGAGCGAACTCACCATGCACTACGGGCTGCTGCCACGCGCCAACCGCGGCATCTTCGCCATCAACGAGCTGCCGGATCTGGCCGGCAAGATCCAGGTCGGCCTCTTCAACATCCTGCAGGAGGGCGACATCCAGATTAAGGGCTACCCCGTGCGCTTGCCGCTGGACGTGTTGATGGCCTTCACGGCCAATCCCGAGGACTACACCGCCCGCGGCAAGATCATCACGCCCCTCAAGGACCGCATCGGCTCCGAGATCCGCACGCACTACCCGCCAGGCCGCCAGGAGGCCATGACCATCACCGCGCAGGAAGCGTGGCTGGTGCGCGACGGCGACGCGCCGATCGTGGAACTGCCGGCCTTCGTAGCGGAGGTCGTCGAAGAGATCGCCTTCCAGGCCCGGCAGGACCGCCGCGTGGACAAACGGTCCGGCGTGAGCCAGCGCCTGCCGATCTCGGCCATCGAGAACGTCGCCTCCAACGCCGAACGCCGGGCGCTTGTGTGCGGGGAGGACGTGGCCGCCGCGCGGATCACCGACGTGTACGCCGCCCTGCCCTCGATGACGGGCAAGTTCGAGCTCGAGTACGAGGGCGAGCTGAAGGGCGCCGAGGCCGTCGGGCGGGACCTGGTGCGCGCCGCCGTGGCCACCGTGGCGGACGGGTATCTCTCGCACCTCGACACGCACCACGTCATCGAGTGGTTCGACCTTGGTGGGAGCCTGATGCTCTCCGACACCACGCCGGCCGCGGACGTCGTCGCCGCCGGTGCACAGGTGCAGGGCCTGGTTGAGCTGACCCAGCAGGTTGGCATTCCGGCCGAGGCACCGGACCCGCTGCTGGCCGCCGGTATCGACTTCGTCCTCGAAGGCCTCTATGCGATGAAGAAGATCAGCCGGAGCGACGACCGGGGCTACCACGCCGGCGAGACGCCCGTCCGTCGCCCCGTGCGTCCGGCGCCTGTAGAAGACGACGAGTCTCCGCAGGGCGGCGGCAAGAAGCGGTACTACAACTAGCGGAAGAGGCAGAGCGGCCACACAGCCATGAAGTTCCGCTACACGAAATACACCGGCGACCTGTTCGACGACATCGACTTCGATGACCTCGTCTCGAAGCTCGCCGAGCTGTTCCTGTCCAGCGGCTTCAACAATCCGTGGGATCCGGGCGACGGCGGTGAGGACCGCACGATGCAGGCCCTCCACGACGCCATCCTCGACGCGCTCTTCAGCGGCGGCGTGCTGTCCGACGACGCCATCCAGCAACTGCTCGGCGACCCGGCCGATGGCGACCAGGAGGCCGCGCGGCAGAAGCTCGAGGAACTGGTGCAGCGCATCGTCGACAAGATGATGACGGACGGGTTCATCACCGGGGCACCAGACCTGGAGGCCGAAGCCCGACGCCGCGCCGGCGGTGGCGGCGAGGGGGAGGGCGAACCCTCTGGCCCCGCGCGGTTCGAAGTCACCGACAAGAGCCTCGACTTTCTCGGCTATCGCGCCCTGCGGGATCTGATGGGGTCCATGGGGCGGTCCAGCGCCGGCCGCCACGACACGCGCGACCTGTCCACCGGCGTCGAGGCGGCGGCCGCGTCAAAGCCCTACGAATTCGGCGACACGCTCAACATCGACCCGAGCGGCACGATTCTCAATGCCGTGAGGCGCCTCGGCCCCGAGGCGGCACTCTCGGCCGGGGGAATCGACGTGGACTATCCGGACCTGATGGTGGCGCAGAGCGAGTATCAGAGTTCGTGCGCCACGGTGATCATGCTGGACTGCAGCCACAGCATGATTCTCTACGGCGAGGACCGCTTCACGCCGGCCAAGCGCGTGGCCCTGGCCCTCTCGCATCTGATCCGCACGCAGTATCCCGGCGACACCCTCAACGTCGTGCTCTTTCATGATTCGGCCGAGGAAATTCCGCTCAAGCAGCTCGGCCGTGTGCGCGTGGGCCCGTACTACACGAACACCCGCGAGGGCCTGCGGCTCTCCCGCCGCATCCTCGAACGGCAGCGGAAGGACATGCGGCAGATCATCATGATTACGGACGGGAAGCCCTCGGCCCTGACCCAGCCGGACGGCCGGATCTACAAGAATGCGTTCGGACTGGACCCGCACATCGTGACGGAAACGTTTGCCGAAGTAACCGCCTGCCAGAAAGCCGGCATCATGATCAACACGTTCATGCTGGCGCGGGACCCCGACCTCGTGGCCTTCGTGCGCCGGGTGGCCGCCGCATGCCGAGGCAAGGCCTACTTCACCACGCCGCACACGCTGGGCCAGTACGTGCTGACGGACTACATGGACAAGAAGACGCGCACCATCCACTGAGCGGAGGACCGGCATGTTGCCACCCACAATCCCCCTCTTTCCGCTGCCGGGCACGGTGCTCTTTCCCAACGTGTTCCTGCCGCTGCACATCTTCGAGCCGCGCTATCGCTCGATGGTGCGCGACGCGCTGGAGGGCGACCGCATCATCGGGATGGTGCTGCTCAAGCCCGGCTATGAGATGGAGTACGAGGGGCGGCCCGCCTTCTACCCGATCGGGTGCGCCGGCGTCATCACCCATACCGAGCGTCTGGAGGACGGCTGCTACAACATCGTCCTGCGCGGTATCGAGAAGTTCCGGGTCACCGCCGAGGACACCAACAAGGTCTACCGCATGGGCGTCATCGACAACCTGCCAGAGGATCTGGATGACGCGTCCCGCGACGAGCTCCGGCGGCAGCGGATGCGGCTGGAAGCGGTGCTGGCCTCGGCCCTGGAGCGGGCCGGATCCGAGCCGCGGTTTCCGCCGGCCATCCCGGACGACGACCTGGTGAATGGCCTCTCGCAGTACATGCGCCTGACACCCATTGAGCGCCAGGCGCTCCTCGAGCGCGAGGGTGTGCTCGCCCGCTGCCAGTCCCTGATTGACCTGATCCAGATCAACGGCATGGCCACCGGCATCAGTTGGACCGGTCAGCTCTCGCACTGAGCGGATAGGATCCTCGGATGCTCATTTCCCTGTCTCCTCGGCAGCGCGCGCGGCTCAAGGCCCGTGCGCATGTGCTTGAGCCCGTGGTCCAGGTGGGCCAGGGCGGCGCATCAGAAGCGGTCCGTGCTGAGGTCGAGCGTGCGCTGACCGCCCACGGCCTGATCAAGGTCAGGCTCAGGAGCGCCGACCGGCAGAGCCGCCTCGATCTCAGTGACGCCCTGTGCACGCAGACGGGCGCCGCCGTGGTGCAGCAGGTCGGACGGATGCTGGTCCTCTGGCGACCACGGCCGGACGATAAGCCGCTCGCGCCCTGAGGGCAGCCTGCGGCACTCGGCTTGCACTTCAGAACGGGGATGTCGCAGGCGACGGGCAAGGTGTGACGTGCAACTGCGGGGACTATCGCAGGACGCTCCGCGGCGGAACAGATCTCCGGCAGCCGAGTGCTAGAATCCGGCCAAGGCGAACAGATGCCACTTCAGCAACTGAAGGCCCAGCTCGAGTACGCGGATCTTGCGCACACGCCCGATGACGGCCTGCGCTACGAGATTCTCGATGGAGAGCTGTACGTGACGCCCTCTCCGCGTCTCACTCATCAGCGTGTGTCCAAGCGGCTCCAACGCCAGCTTGAGGCGTACTTTGAAGAGCCTGGGCTCGGCGAAGTCTTCAATGCCCCTGTGGATGTCGTTCTGGGACGGCACGATGTGGCCGTCCCGGATCTCGTGGTCGTGACCGACGCCACCCAGGCCACCGAGCGCGCGATCGAGGGTTCGCCGCTCCTGCTCGTCGAGATCCTGTCGCCGTCAACGGCCCGCAGAGACCGGACGATCAAGAGTCGTCGCTATGCCGAACATGGCGTGCCGCACTACTGGATCGTGGACACGGTGAAGCAGACGATCGAGTGCTACCGATTGAACGAGCGGCGCTATGAACTGGCCGTCAGCGTAAAGGCGTCGGCCACGCTGCGGCATCCTGACTTCGCTGGTTTGTCCATCAAGCTGACCTCTCTCTGGTGAGAGCAGCTCGTACGGATGGTATTCTCGAGAATGAAGACGGAACCACTCCGGTGCACCTCATGACCCGACTTAACCTCGAAATCGAGCTCCCCGACACGCTTGCCGCGCAGGCGAAAGAGGCGGGGCTGCTCAGGCCGGACGCCGTTGAGCGATTGCTGCGTCAGGCCTTGCTCGCTCAGCGGATCGACACTCTCGCCGACATGCGCACCGGGCTCGCGGCCATCCCGCTCCCACCGATGACGCCCGAGGAGATCCAATCCGAGATCGACGCCTACCGTTCGGACGTCCGTCGTGCGGATCGTCCTTGATACCAACGCGGCCATCTCGGGCCTCTTGTGGCACGGGAACCCGGGCCAGCTCCTCGATGCGGCGCACGCCGGAACGGTCACCCTCCACACCAGCGCTCCTCTGCTCGCCGAGCTATACGGTGTGCTGACGCGCGAGAAGTTCACCAGACAGATCGCGGCAAGGGGCCTCGATGCCGCCCGGATCTTCGAGGGATACGCGGCGCTTGCCGTCGTCGTCGTTCCTGCCCACATTCCGCCGGTGATCCTCGACGATCCCGACGACGACGCGGTGCTCGCGTGCGCCGTCGCTGCCAAGGCCGACATGGTGGTTTCGGGCGACCCGCACCTTCTGAGGCTGGGGCGCTACGAGGGCATGCCAATTGTCAGTCCGGCCGAGGCTGTTCAGCGCCTTGACTTGCGCCTGTAGGGCAGACGCAGCCAAGACGCTCGGGACGGGCGTGAAGGGGCCTGCGCGCCTGACGCACCCCGATTTCCCTGGGCTCTCGATTGAGTCCGGGGCGCTGTGGAAGTAGGACCTCCAAGGGAAGGTCCGGGTAGGCGCCCCCTGCTGTTCAGTCCTGGTGAAGGCGGCTGGCGGGCTGGCGGTAGGATGAACGAAGGGTACCCTTCCGCATGAGCCCGCCTCGCGTCCGAGTACGAACGGTGACGGCCATCGTGGCCGTGTGCGGGCTCCTGGTGCTCGCCGCCGCACACTCGCCACCCGGCCGGTCCCTTGCGCGGACGCAGGCCATTTCCTGGCTTGCGTCGCAGGGCCTGCACGTCTCGGCCGAGACGCTCTCCTACAACCTGTTCACCCTGACCATCCACCTGCGCGGCGTCAGCATGGCCGCGGCAGGCGCCAGCACGCCCTTCCTGACGGCCAGGGAGATCCGGCTCGACCTGCCCTGGACGGCACTCCTCAGAGGCCTGCGCATCAGCGAGGTGGCGCTGACGGACCTGGTGTTGACGGTGGCACGTCAGGCCGACGGCTCGCTCAACCTGCCCACGTTCAGCGGCGAACCGCTGGCGCGCCTGGACGTGGGGCGGGTCCGGCTCGACCGCGGCACGCTGCGCTACGACAACCCGGCACAGCGGCAGCACGTCGAGGCCCGCGACCTGTCGCTCGACCTCACGCCGCGCGATGGCCCCCTCGCGGGAGGCCTGGCCCGTGGCGGTCGCGTCTCCGTCCGTTCCGGCGACATCGCCGTCGAAGGCGCGCTTGAGGGCGCGCTGGCCTACGACGGCGTCTCAGTCACGCTCGATGGCGTGCGCGTCACGAGCGCGCTGGGCACCGTGCGCGTGGCCGGACGCGCCGGCGTGTTCGGATCGGCACCCACGCTGGCCCTTCGCGTCGACGGCGCGGTGCTGCTCGAACCCCTGTCGACTGCCTTCGCGTTCACACCGGCTGCTGCGGGGACGGTGACACTCACCGGCCACGTCGATGGTCCGCGCGACGCACCGTCCGCCACCGCCGCGGTCACAAGCGACGAGGTCCGATGGCAGGACCTGACCATGAAGGCGCTGACTGTCCGCCTCGCGGCCACGAGCGACGGCGTGACGATGGAGTCTGCCTCCGTGGGCCTCGGCACTGGTGTCCTCGACGCACGCGGCAGCTATGCGCTCGGCTCAGGGCAGGCGCACGCCAGCGCAACGTGGCGCGACGTTCCGGTGAATACGATCGCAGCGATCAGCCAGTCCGCGCTTGGACGCACGACGCTGAGCGGCCAGGCCACCCTGGACGCGCGGCTCGCTGACGCCTCGCCGACGCTCGGGCTGGATGCCTCCGTCAGGGCCGACACGGCGGGCACGCGCACGCTCGACGGCCAGCTCTCGCTCTCCTCGACTGGAGACAACTGGCGCGCTCGCACGACGGTGACACTCCCAGGCGAGACGCTGGTGCGAGGCGCGCTCACAGGTGTGGTTCCGGAGACGGGCGTCACGCACTCCTCCGTTCGGGGCTCGGTCACGCTGGACGCGGCGGACCTGCCGAGCGTGGCGCGAGCCGCCGGCCGCCTCGAGGTCTGGCAGGCAGACTGGCCCACGCCGGACTCAGGCCAGGTCCACGGGCGCTTCGACGTGGAGGGCACGCTCACGGCGCCCGCCGCACACGGCGCGATCACGCTGACCGATCTGCGGGCCATCGGTCTTGGTCCGCTCGCGGCGCAGACGCAGATCGTCGTCGACCCGCACCGATTCACCCTGCGTGCGCTCGAGGCCACGGTCGGCGGCAATCGTCTGACCGGTGATGTGACGCTCGAACGTGCCCGCGACGCCCTGTCCGGCCATCTCGACCTGGCCGTCTCCGACTTCATGACGCTCGGGGAGAACGCCGTCGCCCGCTGGCATCCGGCCGGCCGCTTCGATGCGCGGGTCGATCTGGCCGGAACGGCTTCCGCGCCGGTCGCCACGATCGCCGCCACAGGCACGGGGCTGGCTGTTGCCGGCCAGGACCTCGGCACGCTCTCGGCGACGGCAACCGCGTCGACGACGGCCGTCACCGTCTCGAAGGCGGAGCTGCGGCAGTCGGCCGGCGGCCGGCTTGGGGCATCGGGACACTACTCCCTGAGAGACGCCCGCACAGGCCAGGCACATGCCCTGCGTGTCCAGGCTGACGCGCTGCTGCTCTCACCGGTGTGGATTGGCAACGACAACACCCTGCCGCTCGCCGGGCAGGTCAGTGGGGCGCTGGACCTCGGCGGCACGCCAGAGCGCCCGACCGGTGGTGGACGGCTGGAGGTTGCGGACCTGCAGTGGACCGACGCGTATCTGGAACGCGTAACGGCCACTCTGGCGCTGGCCGAGGGCGGCGCCACCCTGGATCTCGACGCGCCGGTGGTGGCGCTCCACGCACGAGCTGTGACCACACTCGCGGAGCCATACACGACGACCCTGGCCGTCGATGCGGCAGACACCGATGTCGCGACAGCCGTCGTGAGGGCCGGCTCGTTCGCCCCGCCACTGCTGAACGCACTCTCCGGCCGCGTACGGGCCCATCTCACGGCCACGGGCACGCCGTCGGCCATGAAGGACGCCACCGCCGACGTTCGCATCGACACCCTGGAGCTCGGCCTGCGGGGGGCCACGCTGCAGCTGGATGAGCCGGCCACCGGCCAGTACCGCGCGGGCGATGTGGTGGTGCAGTCGCTCCACATGCGAACGGGCGGCACGCGGCTCGCCGTGTCGGGTGGCATCCTCGATGGCAGGTCCGACGGCCTCCGGGCCACGATCGACGGCTCGCTCCGGGACCTGCAGCCGTGGATGGTGGCCTTTGGGGCACCAGACGCGCTGGATGCCGCGGGCACGATTGCCGTGACGGCGGAGGCGACCGGCTCGATCGACCGGCCTGTGCTGACGGCCAACGCGCGCGTGGCGGCCGGGCGCGTCGCCTGGCCGAACGCCCCTCTCGTGACAGACGTCACGGCGGCCCTGACGCTCAAGGACGGCATCGTCGACCTCCCGGCCGTCACCGCGACGTGGCAGGGGGGCAGCCTGAACGCACTGGCGCGCATGCCGCTCCGGTTCCTCGAGCCCTGGCTGCCCACCAATCTGATGCCGGACGACACCGCCCGGACCGCGACCGCGCAGGTACGCCTCGACGGGTTGACGCCGGCGCTGGCCGCGCCGTGGATTGAGGCCGCCACCCTCGACGAATTGTCCGGAACCGCCACCGCGGAGCTCGACTTTTCAGCCGAGCGCCCCGAACTCGACGCCGTCACTGGCACACTGCGCATCCCGACGCTGAACCTGCTGGCGCAGGGCGTACCGATCGAGCAGCGCCGGCCGACGCGAGTCGATCTCAGGTCCGGCGTGCTCCGGATCGCCGACTGGGAGTGGACGCTGGCCGGAAGCCCGCTGGTCGTGAGCGGCACAGCAGGCGTGACACCCGAGAGCACGCTCGATATGCGCGTGGACGGCCGCCTGGACCTCGCGGTGCTCAGCCTGTTCCTGCCGAAGGGCGTGGCCGACGGCACCGGCGACCTGGCCCTCTCACTTCGCGGCACGACGTCGGCGCCCGTGGCTGAGGGCACATTGACCCTCACGAACGGCGAAATTCAGTTGTCCGACCCGCGAGTCGGGCTCTCCGGATTGACCGGCGCGCTCGTGTTCCGGCCTGGTCGCATCGACATGCAGGGCATCGCCGGCACGCTGAACGGCGGAGACCTGACGCTCGCCGGCGGCCTGGACTACCGCGGCACGACGTTCACGGGCGGTAGCGTCTCCGTCAACGCCTCGAACGTCGCGCTCGACGTGCCCGAGGGCGTCCGAACTGAGGTAAACGCCGCGCTGACGTTCGCCGCCGCCGAAGAACAGATGCGGCTGACGGGGCGCCTGGACATCCTGCGTGGCGGATACCGGGAACCCCTCAGCCTCGCCGCGGCACTGGCGCTCGCCGGGCGCGACGTCGCGGTGGCCCTCGCGCCGGACACCGGTCCGTCGCTGCTCGGCGAGATCGACCTGAACATCGTCGTCGCGAGCGCTGAGGATCTCGTCGTCGACAACAACTATGGCCGGCTCGCCCTCGGCCTGGACCTGCGGATGGTCGGCACGCTCGCCCAGCCCTCGGTCGTCGGCCGCGCTGAGATCCGCGAGGGCGGCGCGCTCTTCCTTGGCGGCCGCACGTACCTCGTGGACCGGGGCGTCATCGACTTCACGAATCCGAGGGCGATTGTGCCGAACCTCGACGTGACCGGCCGGACGCGCGTGGACGGCGCCAACGAGTCCGGCTCGCCGACCACCTACGACATCACACTCGCGATCACCGGCACGCCCGAGACGCTCAAGACCACGCTGACCTCGACGCCCGACCGGTCGGAGGCCGATATCGTCTCCCTGCTCGCCACGGGCCGGCTGGCGGATCAGGTCGGCGGCGCGGGCACGGCCATCGCCCGCGACCAGTTCCTCGGGTACCTCTCCGGCGACACACTGGGCTTCGCGGCGCGGGCCATCGGCGTGGACGCGATCCGGTTCGAGCGAGGGGCCAGCGTGGACGACCTCTCGTCGGACGCATCGCTCGCCGGCGACGTGAACCCGGCACAGCGCCTCACCGTGTCCCGACGGCTCTCGAACAAGGCCGAAGTCACCGTCTCGCAGAATCTGCGCGACACCGGCCGCCTGACGTGGATCACCGCGCTCACGCCGGGCAAGTCGATCGAGCTCCGCGCGCTCTCGCGCGACGACACGAGCCGCTCATACGAAGTCCGTCACGACGTCGGCTTCGGGGGACCACCGCTCCCGCCCGCGCCGCCGCGCCGTGCCGAGGGCCCCCGCATCGTGGCTGTGCGCGTCACCGGTGAGACCACCATTCCGGCACGGGAGGTGGAACGGCAGCTCCGCCTGCGGGCTGGCACACGGTTCGATTTCCTCCGCTGGCAGGAGGATCGCGATCGGCTCAGGACGCTCTACGTCGGCCGCGGCTACCGCGAGGCGCGCATCAGCGCGCGGCAGGTGCCCACGCCAGCCGACGACGGCACACCCGGCGTCGCGCTCGAGTACCAGATCACCGCCAACGCCCCGACAGCGCTGGAGATCGAAGGCGCGACCCTGCCGGAGACGGTGCGGCGCGAGATCGAACGCATCTGGGACAACGCGATCCTCGATGTCGGCCTGGTCGGCGACGTGGACGCGGCCGTGCGGGCGCATCTGGCGGAGGAGGGCTACCTCCGTGCCCGAGTGCGCGTCAGGCGTCTGCCGGCCACCGCGGACGAACCGCGGACACGCCTTCGCGTGCAGGTGGCGCCAGGTCCACTGAGCACGACGCGCACGCTCGACATCACGGGCCACGCCCTGATCCCGGAGGCCGAGATCACCAGCCTTGCGGAGGAGCGCGGCGCGAGCGCCTGGCTGGCACCCGAGACGCTCGCGGGCGACATCCGGGAGCGGTATCGGCAGCAGGGCCGGCTCGCGGCCACTGTCGCGGCCGGACCCATCGTCTTCGACGGGGACCGGGCGACGCTGCCCGTCCGCATCGACGAAGGCGCTCCCTTCACGGTCGGACGCATCACGATTGCCGGCGCCACGGCGAGAACGGAGTCCGCCGCCCGGCGGGATCTGCGCATCGCTGAAGGCGAGGCGTTCACACCGGCGGTTCTGCCCCGCGGCCGGCAGGCGCTGGTCACCGCGTACGCCGCGGACGGCTTCAATGCCAGCCAGGTCGCGATCAGCACGATGGTCGACCGGGCGGCATCCGCCGTACACCTCGGCGTCACCGTCGACGAAGGCGTGCAGCAGCTCGTGGCCGACATCTCCATCACGGGCGCCGAGGGTGTCGCCCCGCGGGTCGTCACCCGGGCGCTGCAGGTGGCGCCGGGCATGCCCGCGGATATGGAGAAGCTCTACTCGAGCCGCCGGCGGCTGTTTCAGACAGGACTGTTCCGCCGTGCCGACGTGGAGGTCGCGCCGATCCCCGACATGGACGCGCCGCCCGGTGTGGAACTCGTGCGCGCGGATGTGACGCTCGTCCGGACGAATCCCTGGCGCGTTCGCTACGGTTTCGCCGTCACCGACGAACAGGCCCCCATCGTCGAACAGGGGCGGACGTTCGGTGGCGGCGCGAATGCCGCGCTGGAGCGCCAGGGCCTTTTCGGCCGGCCCGGCAGCGGCGTGGCGTCGTTCCGCTACAACAACGATCAGCAGGTTGCGCGCGGGTCCGTGACGTGGCCGAGGCTCTTCGGCCGCGCCATCTCGTCCCGGTTGTATGCCTCACGCTCCCGCGATTCCGTCAGCGGCGAGGACATTCTGTCCTTCGTCACCGATCGCACGACGTTCACGGCCGAGCAGCGCCTTTCCGTCGGAACCCGCACGCAGGTGGCCTACGCGTATCAGCTTGAACGCAACCACGTCTTCGCGCCCGACGCAGACCCGGAGGATCCCTTCACGCTCGACGAACGCTGGCGCCAGGCACGGCTCTCGGCCTCCCTGGTCTTCGACAACCGTCGTGACGTCACGGAGCCGAATGGCGGTCTGCTGCACTCCTCCACCGTGGAGTACGGCCTGGAAGCACTCGGCCGTAATGGCCGGTTTCTCAAGTACTCGCTCCAGGAACTGCACTTCGTACCGGTCGGGCGTCGCGTGGTCTCCGCCTCGGCGATCCGCCTCAATCTGGGCAGAGCCTTCGGTGGGCAGGATCTGATCCTGAGCGAGCGCTTTCTAGCGGGCGGCACGAATACGGTTCGTGGCTATGCCGATGACGGGCTGGCTGGATTCGACTTCTTCGGCGACCCGATCGCCGGGCAGGCCACGCTGGTGCTGAATCAGGAAGCACGCATCCGGCTCACGAAGTATCTCCGGGCCGTCGCCTTCGTCGATGCAGGGCAGGTATTCGAGCGGGCGACCGACCTCTCGCTGGGGTCGCTACAGTGGGCGACGGGAGTGGGGTTGCGGGTGCGGACGCCTGTGGGATTGTTCCGGGTGGACGTGGCCGCGCCGCTACCGCGGCGCGACCTGCCCATCCGGTATCACTTCGGCTTCGGCCACATGTTCTAGGCAACCACGCGGCGTACCATCCGTCTTCTGAACCGCCCACTGTGGGGCTCTGTCCACAACGCCGTGGGCGCCAAGGACAGCCGGTAGACATTTCCGAGACGATAGGCGATATTCGGCATCTTCGACGTCAATGGAAGGCTCGTTATGCGCCCCTTGGGCGCTGACACAGAAGAGACGATCTCGCTTCCTCCGCTTTGGTGAGGTTTTATGGAGCCTGGGAAAAAGGGTCGCCTCCTGGATCAGTTTGAGCGCTTCCTGTTGACCGTTTTGTATGTGTGGTTGGTCTATCGAGTCATCAACGCGATCGACCGCGCTGACTTCACGAAAGTCTTTGTAGTGCAGCTCCCAGCGCTGTTGAGTGAGGGGTTGCTGTTGGTCTTTATCTGGATTCGACGAAGCCCAACAGAGATCACGAACAGCGGGCTGAGCTGGCTGATCGCCTTTGGGGCGACCTCTGTTCCGTTCTTGCTCAGGCCTAACCCCGCAGGATCCTGGTTGCCATCTGCGGTGCCTTTCGTAACACCGGTTTACTTTGCGATCTTCTTCTTACAGCTCTACTCGAAGCTCTCGCTGGGGCGCAGCTTTGGGGTGGTGCCGGCCAACCGCGGGGTCCAGAGCGCTGGGCCGTACCGTTGGGTTCGTCACCCTATTTACGCCGCCTATCTGCTGCACCAATTGATATTCTTCTTCCTGATCCACTTGTCCTGGTTCAATACCGGACTTTTTGTGGTCGCCAACGTGCTACAGCTCTACCGACTCTTACTGGAGGAGAAGCTCCTCTCCAACGACCCCGAGTACGTGTCTTACCGACAAAAAGTCAAATATCGGCTGCTGCCTGGTGTGTTTTAGGCCTCGTACGCCTGTCGTACTATGGTCGAGCATGAAGCCTGCTCAGACCGCCTTTTCACATCCCCCGTCGAGCCCCTGTCATCGATGCGCTCCGGCGGGTGCCTTGGCGCTCCTGGCGGTCATCCTCGCCGCCACGGCGGCGCCGCGCGCGCAGGAGCCTGCGCCGGCGGTGCGGATTACCTCGCCGCTCGGCCGGACTGGCATCACGACGACAATCCGCATCGTCGCCCGTGTTGACGCGCCGACCACGCCTACCCAGGTGCTCTTCTATGTCGACAAGAGGCTCGTCAGCTCCGATACAAACGGGGCGCCCTACGACGCGCTGTGGGTGGATGAGAACCCGTTCGAACAGGTCGAGCTCAGCGTCGAAGCGGAGTTCGCCTCGGGGCTGGTCCTCCGGAACACCCTGACTCTCCTACCCCTGGCCGTCACCGAGACCGCGGACGTCAGAAGCGTCCTTGTCGACGCGACCGTGGTGGACGAGAAGGGCGCGTTCGTGGCCGGCTTGTCGGCCGCCGACTTCCAGTTGTTCGAAGACAAGACCCCGGAACCGGTCGAGCTCGTGCGGTATGAGACCGAGCCGGCGCTCTTCACGCTGCTCATCGACAGCAGCCAGAGCATGGCGAGACAGAAAGAGGACGTCCGGAGGATGGCGTCGCGTCTGCTGGAGGCGCTCAAGCCGGAAGACCAGGTCACGGTCGCGCCCTTCAACAAGAGTGTGGTGTCGATCACGGGACCCACCGGGGATCGGCAGACGGCCCTCGACGCCATTGGCGCCATCAAGGTGTCTGGAGGCACCGCGATCCTGGATTCGATCCTCCAGGCGTCGGACAGCGTGCGCGCGGGGCAGGCCAGGCACGCGATGGTCCTGGTCACGGATGGGTACGACGAGGAAAGCAAGACGACCGCGGATGCCGTGATCCTGGCACTGCGGGAGAAGAATGTCTGCTTGTACACCATCGGTGTCGGCGGCATCGACACCATCCTGCTGGACGATGAGAAGAAGCTGGCGCGCCTCGCCGACGAGACGGGCGGCCGTGCGTGGTTCCCCGCCAATGCCAAGGCACTGGCCGACGCCTACGCAGCCGTCGTCAACGACTTCGCGCGGAGGTACCTGCTGACCTACACGCCGTCGAACCAGCGCCGCAATGGCACGTGGCGAGCGATCGACGTCCGCGTGAACCGCCCCGGTGTCCGGGTCAGCGCGCGGAGCGGCTACACGGCCCCCGCCTCGCTGCCGATTCGTGCCTCGGTCGAGTTCACAGCCGTCGGAACCGGCAACGCCCCCGTGTCGTTGACGGCGGACCAGATCACGGTGCGCGAGAATGGCGTGCCCCAGACGGTCGACACGTTTCAGGAGGCCGTGCTGCCCGTCACCATCATGCTGACGCTTGACAGCAGCGGGAGCATGACGCGGAGCGCTGCGCAGGCCCAGGAGGCGGCTCGCGAGTTCGTCCTGGCCACGCGGTCCGAGGACGAGATCGGCACGATCACGTTTGCTGACTCGGTGCATTACATTCATGACCCGACCACGTTGCGCACCTTGCCGCTGAGCGCGATTGATGCCTACAAGGCCGACGGGGGCACGGCGCTCTACGATGCGTTGCACGACGCGCTGGAGCGCCTGGGCGTCATCAAGGATGTGCGCCGGGTCGTCGTCGTGGTCACGGACGGCCGTGACGAAGACCGGCTGTCGATCCGTGCCGGGAGCGTGCGGACGTTTGACGAGGTCCTCACCCTGCTCCAGAGAACGGAGGCCGCGGTCTACCCGGTCGGCATCGGTGCGAATGTCGACCGAGCCAAGCTGCAGGCGCTGGCGGATCAATCAGGCGGCGCCGCGTATTTTCCAACCGATGTCTCGACCCTCTCGGCCGAGTATGCCAAGATCCTCGATGAGCTCCGGCGGCGGTACATCGTCGGCTACGAGTCGACCAACGGGTCGCATGACGGCGCGTGGCGACCGGTGGCGATTGCGGCGACCGAACCAGGCGTGGCAATCCGCAGCCGCGGCGGCTACTTCGCCCCGGAGGAATAGCGTTGTCCCCTGGAAAGACCACTATCCGTGGCGAAATCCGGTGTGGGACGCCGTTCCACTTTCAACGGCTCCTGATAGCGGTAACTGCATGAAAGCTAAGCAGGTTACCCCGGTTCCAAGATTCTCACCGTTGAATGGGAGGCCCTCCGGAAAGACCGCCTGTTGTACGGCCTGCCGCTGCCGCAAGGTGCCTTCGCTCCAGGGCCTTCCCGCGTGTTCAATCAGGTGCTCCGCGAATCCCATTACCCCTTCGACGTCGAACTTATTCGCCTTGGCTTCCTGCCTGGCGATTTCGGCGAGCGTCAGTTCCTCGCGGAGCTTGTCCCGCTGGCGTTGATAAGTTGCCCGGTCCACCCGCCGGTCGTAGAAGAACGCCTCTCCCACCTGAGCCAGCCGCAGTAGGGTCTTCAGGATCTGCGCATCGAGGGCCTCCCCTGTCTTGCTACTTGCTCGCGTTCGGCCTTCCATCCAGCCAGGACTATCTCCCGGAACAATCGCAGGAAGGCCGGCGCCAGGCGGAATTCATCGAGGCGCCTACGAAAGAGCGCCTCGACTACGTGGACCGAAGCCCATACACCTGTGCACCGTGGGGAGTGGTAGTAGGCGTAGCGCCGAGTCCGGCCCCTTGAGGTGGAGCCGCCGATAGCCCTGCGGCAATGAGCGCAGCGCAGGAATCGTCTCAGTGGAAACTCCTCGCGGTCTAGCTCGTGTGGGATGGGCTCAGTTGACCACCCCTCCAATCGCGCAGCGACTCACCGGCGACCGCGAGGTTGCGAATGCCGGCGTCGGTGCAGACGTCGGACAACCGTCGTCGACGACGACTTCATGGTCCACAAACGTCTGGCTGCGGACGCTGGCGATCGCCTCCCCGACGTATCGCCCCAGGTTGAAACAGGGAATAATAACCGACACTTTCGCGGGGGGGGCATGGACGTCAGGCTGCCGGGATGCTGATCTTCGAGAACGGGGTGCTTCTCCATGTCCCCAAGACGGGCGGAACCTGGGTGAAAGCCGCCATCCGGAACGCCCGCATCAGTGTCGAAGAATACATCGTCGACGGCGACCCTCACGCCGACCTGTCGTACTGCCCGCACAGGGACCGGTTTCTCTTCGCGTTCGTGCGCGAGCCGCTGAGTCTGTATCAGTCGTACTGGCGCTTCAAGATCACGAGCGGGTGGGATCCGCGGAATCCGTTCGACGCGACCTGTGGGGCGCCGACGTTCGAGGGTTTCGTCGAGTGTGTGCTGCGCCTGGAACCTGCCTGGTGCTCCCGCATGTTCGAAGACTACGTCGGTCGCGAGCCGGGTGAAGGGGTCGACTTCGTCGGGCGTTACGAGTCGCTGGCCGACGACCTGATCCGTGCGCTGCGCATGATGGGCGCGTCAGTCGACGAGCAGGCGATTCGAATGACGCCGCCGGTCAATGTCAGCACCGCGAGCCGGAATCTGGCGCGGTGGACTCCTGAGCTCGCCGATCGTGTGCGGCGAAGCGAAGAGCGAGCCATCGTGCGCTTCGGGTACGCCTGATGCCCGCGCGTGGATCGCGTCATCTCCCTCCGCGACGCTGCGCCGTCAGGTGCACCACGCACGTCCGGGCCACATTGTCCGGATGGCCGTCCATCACGAAACGTCCGCCGTCGAGCAGCAGCGCGCGGTCGTAGAACGTGGCAATGACGGACGGTGAATGGCTCACGCACCGTACGCAACCCGTCCACTAAATCGGATCACGCCCACTCCAGGAGTTCACTGGCCTTGAGTCGCTCGCGCATTGGCGTCTCAGGGTCGTTCGCGATGCGCGTCCAGAATTGCTGCCGTTGCTCACGTGTCCAGACTCCTGGGTCCCGCCAGGTTCGCTCGTCAATGGCGTGTTGGATGTGGAACTCTGAGGACAAGCGCGTCCCTATCCGCCGGGCGCTCTTCAAGGAGTAGCCGGCGAGCGCCGCCGCTCTCGTCGCATTGCCGGCGGCGTCACCGAGATACGCCTCCACGAATCGACGCTCTCGCTCGCTGAACGGCGTCTCCGTGTTCTTCGTCACTTGACCGGCTCGGTCTCCCTGTTCCCGCGTGCCTGCCGCCGCCCACCAGCACCCACGCCTCTTTTGGCACCAGGCGGGGCACCTATATTGCCAGCGGCAGTGGGGCGTCCTGTCAGCGTAGGCCTGGAGGGTGTTCCAATCACCCGTGGGAGTGGCTTCCGAGCCACGACCCACCCGACTCGAACAGCACTCATGCCGCAAAACCGGCGGAGTCCCGAAGCAGGCGCATGGATTCGAGGAACCCGGCGATCTGGTTCCATCTCGGAACGCTCAGGGACGCCGTTCGCGTCCAGCCCCGCACCGGGCGCTGAAGGCACGGGTAGGCCTCGAGGCCTACAGATATACCGGGGACCTCCCGATACTGTGGCTGTATGTCCAGTTCCGTTACCACCGAGGCGTACTCCGCCCGGAGGCTCACCAGCAGCCTGGCCCCCGTTTTTGTTGGAAATGGCCCTCGCGCACAGGTGCTGCGCGCCACCGCCCAGCGGGCTGCCGGAGGGAACGCCAAGATTCTGGTCACCGGCGAGAGCGGTGTCGGAAAAGACGTGCTGGTCCGGTTCATTCATGCGCACTCTCCCAGGGCGGGCCACGCGTTTGTCGCGTTGAACTGCGCCGGCATCGCCGAAACCCTGCTCGAGTCCGAGCTGTTCGGGCACACCAGGGGAAGCTTCACCGGGGCCCACCGCGACAAAGCCGGCAAGCTGCTGATGGCGCACCGCGGCACGATCTTCCTCGACGAAATCGGGGAAATGAGCCTGCGGATGCAGGCATTGCTGCTGCGTTTCCTCGAGAACGGCGAGCTGCAGCCGGTCGGGTCCGACGCACCCAGCACCTCCGTGGACACGCGCGTGATCGCCGCGACGAACCGGGACTTGCAGCGGATGGTCGCGGAAGGACAGTTTCGTGAGGATCTGTACTATCGAATCAAGGTCGTGCACCTGCACGTGCCCCCGCTCCGGGAACGGCGCGAAGACATTCGCGACCTGATCACGCACATGCTGGCGATGACCGGTTCACGCCTGGCCATCGACGATCATGCGCTCGAGATCCTCCGGCAGTATCGCTGGCCCGGCAACATCCGCGAACTGCACAATGTCATCGAGCAGGCCACATGGCTGGATAGTGACGGCACGATCACCGTCCAGGACCTGCCGCCCGCGCTCGTGGCGTCGGCCATGGGCGCCATCCTGCCAGACAGGGACCGGCGCAGGCAGGTGGCTGACGATTTGTTCGAGGCGTTGACCAACGGGCGCTCCGGGTTCTGGGAGCACGTGTACCCGCTCTTCATGCAGCGGGACATCACCCGGGATGACCTGCGCGGGATCGTCCGGCGTGGGCTCGCACTGACCTCCGGCAGCTACCGGGGGCTGCTGGCGCTGTTCGGCATGGAAAGCCAGGAGTACAAGCGCTTCCTGAATTTTCTCGCCGCGCACGAGTGCGCCGTCGATTTCCGCCAGTTTCGCGCCACCGGTGTGCTTCCAGGCCTGGGTAGACCTGGCACCGGGACACGCGGGAGCAGCGGCGTCGGCGATGGCTGAGTCATTTCTCCGGCCGCTCGTTGCGTCAGCCGAAGCATCAACGCGCCAGCTCGTCAACGTCCGCACCGGGTTCCGCATCGCGACCCGCGTGGAAACGGCGTTCGATTCCGCCTCGCGGCGGCAGGGACTCCTCGGCCGCCAGTCGATGGCCGCTGGCGACGCACTCGTGATTGCTCCATGCCCGGCGATCCACACCGCGTTCATGCAGTTCGCCATCGACGTGATCTTTGCCGCGCGCGACGGCCGCATTGTCGGGCTGCGCCGGCGTGTCAGGCCGTGGCGGATCGCGTTTGCGGTCCGGGCGTTCGCCGCGATCGAGTTGCCCGCGGGCACGATCGACCCCACCACCCTCCGCGTCGGCGACGTACTCACCGTCACCACCACCTGATCCGCAGCGGCGCCACAGTGGCGCCACCACAGCGGCACTGCACCGCTCGGCACCACCTCACACATGCAGCACCGCCACTCGGTGGTGCTCTCCGATCAGTTGTCTCTCCGCCAGCAGACGACCCCGTCTTCAACGTAGTGCGCGTCGCGTCGGCGCCCCGTTCCTACCGCTCGCGCCAGCCGCTCAGCACCCTCACTCAGAAGCACCGCGAAACGGCCCTGTCAGCGTGTTCTGCCTGCGGGCGCATCAAAGTCTGGCGCACTCCTGACTTGATATCCCTCGGCGTTGCTCGCGGCGCTCTCTGCCGCACCCCACGCAGCGATAACAATCGCCGATATCCCTAGGCAATTCACCGCTAAAGCCTGACTACATGCCAGCGCCTGGCACGTTGGCAGGGCGATTGCTATCTATCAGGGCAACAACTCACCGGCGCTGAGGCGCCCTTTTCAGGAGATACGCCATGAAGAATCTGATTGCCCGTTTCATTCACGAAGACCAGGGACAGGACCTCATCGAGTACGTGTTGATTGCCTCGTTCGTGGCGATCGGCGCACTGGCCGGCGCCACGCTGCTCGGCGGGAACCTGAACACCTGGTACAACACGATGGCCGCGTGGACGGCTGCCTCCTCGGCGCTGGTTCCCTAGTAGGGCCTGGCCGGCTCCCGCTGGGCACGCATGTGCCGGGCGGGAGCCGGCTCCTTTCGGAGAAGCCGATGCCCATTCTGCGCGCATTCCTGCGAGACGAACGGGCGAGTGATCTGGTCGAGTACGCGCTGCTCACGGCGTTCGTGGGCACAGCCGGGGCCGTGGCGCTCGCCGCGTTTCCCGGAATCATCAATACCGTCTACACCTCGTGGGACACGGCGACGCAAGCGATCTGGGAGCCCAGGGATCCGTCATGACAGAGATGCAGAATGTCCTTCCGTCGATCGCGGCGCTGGCAGTTGCGTCGGCTGCGTGCGCGACCGACATCCGCAACCGGCGGATTCCGAACATCCTCACATTCGGCGCCGCCGCCGCTGCCGTCGCATACGGCGCGCTGACCGGCGGCGCGGGCGGAGTGGCCACGGCCGGTGCCGGCTGGCTGGCCGGCACGCTCATCTTCCTGCCCTTCTTTCTGCTGCGCGGCATGGGCGCCGGCGACGTGAAACTGCTCGCGGCCCTCGGCGCCTGGCTCGGCCCAGGCGCGGTGCTCGTGATCGCGCTGTACACCTCGATCGCTGGAGGTGTGATGGCGCTCGGCGTCGCGCTCGGCCGGGGCTACCTTCGCACGGCGCTCGCGAACATCACCGGGCTCCTTCGTTTCTGGAGCGTCGCCGGGTTGCGGCCAGCCGAGGGGCTGACGCTCGAGACGTCCACCTCGCCCAAGCTGCCGTACGCGATTCCTCTTCTGGCCGGCACGGTGGCCTCGCTATGGCTGCGGTGATGCGGCGCCTGTGGCTCCGCTCCGCCCACGGCGCGGAACTGATCGAGTTCATCATCGTGTTCCCGATCCTGATGCTGCTGCTGGCGGGCATCTTCGACTTCGGAATGCTGCTGCGCAACTACGAAGTGGTGACCAACGCGGCGCGCGAAGGCGCCCGCGTGGCCATCCTGGATGGCTACGCAGCTGCGGATGTCGACGCACGGGTCAATCAGTATCTCCAGAGCGCTGGGCTCGCGGGCTCGCACAGCGTCGCCGTGGCCACGGTCCCGATCACCACCGGCGCCGGCACAATGACGGCGCGGTCAGTCACGCTGAACTACTTCTATCAGTTCGTCACGCTCAGCGGCATCGCGCCGTTCTTTGGAGGCTCGTTCGGGTCACTCCCGCTGCGAGCCGTGTCGGTGATGCGCACCGAAACTCAGATTGCTCCGTAGGAGGCATGCAATGACCCGTCAGAAGCGTACGTTCGTGGTGATGAGCTTGTCGGTGGTGCTGGCCGCCGTCGCCAGCTTCGCCGTGTATCGCGTCATCCAGCGCCTGCCCGCCCGCGAGGTGGAGGTGCCCAGCGCGCAGGTCGTCGTGGCCGCCAACCCGATCCCTGTCGGCACGCTCCTCGAGGCGAAGGATCTTCGCACCGTCCCGTGGCCCTCGCGCAATCCGGTGGAGGGCGCCGTGACCGATCCGACAATGCTCGTCGGCCGCGGCGTCATTGTTCAAATTGGCACCAATGAGCCGGTCACGTTGAGCAAGGTCGCGGATCCCGCGGCCGGCTCCGGGATGGCCCCCCTCATTCCTTCCGGCATGCGCGCCATCTCGATTCGGGTGAACGAGGTGATCGGTGTCGCAGGTTTTGTGACGCCGGGGACTCGCGTGGACCTGCTCGTCACCATCGACGAGGGTGAAGGCAATAGGCAGCCGATGAGCCGAACCGTGGTGAGCAACGTGCAGGTGCTCACCGCCGGCAGTCGCTACGACCAGGAGAAGTCGAGGCAGGATGGCAAGCCCATCGAGACGTCGGTGGTCACGCTGATGGTGCTCCCCGAGGATGGCGAAAAGATTGCGCTCGCGCAGAACGAAGGAAAGCTGACGCTGGCGCTGCGCAACCCGATGGACGTGGCGCCGACCTCCACACAGGGGATTCGGAAAGCCGCGCTGATGGCGGGGCCAGGCGGGCAGCCGGTGATCGATCCCGTGCGCAACAGGGTCGTGGCACGCGTCAAGCCCGCAGCTCCCGCCGTGGTGGCTCCAGCCATCTACCGTGTGGAAACAATTCGTGCCGCCAAGCGCGGCGAAGAAGAGGTGCTCCGGTGATGCAAGCGACCCGTTCGACACGTACACCCGGCCTGGTCATGCTGTGGATGGCCGCCGAGGTCATCTTCGCCTGCGCGTTCGTGCCTGGGCGTGCCATCGCGGCGCAGCGCCAGCAGGATCAGCCAGCCGAGCGGCGCATCGTCCTGACCGCCGGCCGCTCGATGGTGCTGGCGATCCCGTTTGACGTGACGCGCCTGGCGATCACGAACCCGGCGATCGCCGATGGTGTCGTCGTGCGGCCGAGGGAAATTCTCATCGACGGCAAGGCCCCTGGCACCATCAGCCTGATCGTGTGGGGGGCCGACGAGCGTGCACAGTATGACGTTGTCGTCGAGCAGCCTGTCAGCGCGCTCGAGCAGCAGCTCCACCAGTTGTTCCCAGGCGAGCCGATCCTCGTCACGGCGAACGCCGACGCCGTCGTGCTCTCAGGCCGGGTGTCGAGCACGCAGGTGATGCTGCGCGTCGCGGAGGTGGCCGCCGCGGCCCTGCCGAAGGGGAACGTCATCAACATGCTCCAGGTGCCCGGCGGCAGTGACGCCCAGCAGGTGATGCTGCAGGTGCGTGTCGCGGAGGTCAATTCGAAGGCGCTCACCGAGCTCGGCACGTCCTTCTTCACGGGTGCGGCTGGCGCGGGCGACTGGGTTGGCCGGGGCACCACAGGGCAGATGCCCTCCGTCACTTTCAAGGAAGACAAGCTGGAGTTCAGCGACTTTCTGAACCTGTTCCTCTTCAACACGGACTGGAACGTGGGCACGCTGGTTCGTGCCCTGAAGTCGACCGGCTATTTTCAGAGCCTCGCGGAGCCGAACCTGATCGCCTACAACGGCAAGGAGGCCAGCTTTCTGGCCGGCGGTGAGTTTCCGGTGCCGTTCGTCTCCGGTGTCGGCCAGGTGTCGGTCGTGTTCAAGGAATTCGGCGTGCGCCTGAATTTCACGCCCACCATCGCCGGTGACCTGATCCGGCTGAAGGTGCGCCCGGAGGTCAGCACCCTCGACTTCAACAACGGCGTCACGCTCCAGGGGTTCCGCATCCCGGCGCTCTCCACGCGCCGTGCCGAAACCGAAGTCGAGCTGCGCGATGGCCAGTCGTTTGCCATCGCCGGTCTCATGGACAACACGGCGCAGGCCGATCGTGCGGCGATCCCGATCCTGAGCCAGATCCCGATCATCGGCAACCTGTTCAAGAGCAAGGTTGAGCGAAAGGAGCGGACCGAACTGATGGTCCTGATCACGCCGCGGCTCGTGCGGCCGCTCAATCCGGACGAGGTCCCGGCCCTGCCGACACTCCCCGGATCGTTTCTGCCGCTCACCGACAACATCGGCGAGCAGCTCGAGGGCGGCGGCGGCACGCTCGACGGGCCGGCCGAGAGGCGCAAACAGACGGCCGCCCCTCGTCCGCGGGAGATCAAGCGGTGAGGATACGGTCGCGGGTCGCGTCGGAGGACGGCGCCATCCTTGTCCAGGCGGCGTTGGCGATGGTGACGCTCCTCGCCTTCAGTTCGTTCGTTGTTGACTATGGCGTGATGTGGGTCGGACGCGGCCAGGCCCAGAACGCCGCCGACGCAGGGGCCCTGGCCGGTGCGACCGCGCTCGCCTTCGACAGCTTCACCGACCGAACGGGGACCGGACCCGCGAAGGTGGCCGCCAACACCATGGCGCTGCAACACCGGATCTGGGGCGTATCGCCTGTCAGCCTGATCGCGAGGGATGTCACCTTTCCGACCGTCCCCGCGATCTGTGAAGACACCTCCTGCATTCGCGTCGATGTCTACCGGAATCAGACGATGGGCAGCGCGCTGCCCACCTTCTTCGGCCTCGCGGCCGGCGTCACCGACCAGGGCGTCAGGGCGATGGCCATCGCACGAGCGGCCGTTGGGTCAGCGAGCACCTGCCTCAAGCCGTGGGCCGTCCCCGACAAGTGGCTGGACAATGACGACTCGACACTGCCAATCGATAACGCCTGGACGCCCGACGATGTCTTCGACAGGTACGACGGCAGCGGGAACGTCATACTCGGCCCAGACGTATACATTCCGCCGAGCCACAACGGCCCGGGCACCGGCTTCACGATTGCGCAAGACCTGGGCACCCGGATGATCCTGAAGCCTGGCAGTCCGAGTGACGCCATCGCGCCGGGATGGTTCTTTCCCATTGACCTCCCCCGCGTCAGCGGACCGAGCAGCGGGGGCCAAAAGTATCGCGAGAACATTGCCACGTGTAACGGCGTGCTGGAGGAAATCGGCGACTCACTCACGGTCGAGAACGGCAACATGATCGGTCCCACCGGCCAGGGGGTCGCCGATCTGATCGCGCTCGATCCCAACGCCCAGTGGGACCCTGTGGGCAAGCGCGTCATCAACAGTTGCGCGCAATCGTCGACGCCGTGTGCCGCACGCAGCCCACGCATTGTGCCGCTCCCGGTCTTTGACCCGGACGTCTACCAGGCCGGCAAGCACTCCGGAAAGATAGACATCTCCATCGTCAACATTCTGGGGTACTTCATCGACGACATGGTCGGGAGTGACGTGATCGGATACCTGGTCCTGGCGCCAGGGGTGGTGACGGGTGGCGCACCCTTCGGTTTCGAATCGGCGTTTCTCAGGTCCCTCGTCATGGTGAGGTAATTGGATGGCCCAGGTTGCAATCGTCACGGCCGACGCGCGGTTGAAGGAGATGCTGCAGTCTCCTTCGCTGCGACCGATCTGGCATTCGGTCCCCTCCCTGGCGTCCATCGTGCCCGGCGAGGCGCCGAACGTAATGGTGCTCGACATCCGGGGAGAGCGCCAGTTCCCTCAGGCCATCGCGGCCTACCGGCGCACGCATCCCCAGTCCGCCGTCGTACTGGTCGTCTCGGCCCTCGATCCCACATTGATGCTCGAAGCGATGCGGGCGGGCGTGACCGAATGTGTGGCGGAGCCGCTGAGCGTGGCCGCCCTGAAGGAGGCCGTCGGCCGCGTGGGTCTCGACTCGCAGTCCAGCACCTCGGGGCAGCTGTTTGCCTTCATTGGCGCCAAGGGAGGCGTCGGCGCGACGACGCTGGCAGTCAACACGGCCGCGACGCTGGCGGCGACGTTAAAGAGGAAGTCGGACACTGGCGTCCTGCTCGCCGACCTGCACCTTGGTCACGGAGATGCCGATCTGTACCTGGGCGTCGAGCCTCAGTTCTCGATCGTTGACGCCCTGACGCACGCGCAACGCCTGGACGATGCGCTGCTCGACAGCGTCGTGGCGCGGACGAAGGCGGGCGTGACGCTGCTGGCGTCCTCAGACCGCGTCTCTGTTACCGCCGTCGATTCGGAGTCCACCCGTGCGCTGGTCGAGTTCTGCCTGCGCCGCTACCGGTATGTGGTGGCCGACGTGCCGCGGTCCGACAGCTCGATGCTCGATGCGCTCGACGAGGCCTCCACGATGGTCGTCGTCGTCAGTCAGGATGTGTCGGCGCTCAGGAGCGCCGCGCGGATGGTGCGGACGCTGAGCGACCGGTACGGGAGCGCGCGGGTGCAATTGCTGGTCAATCGCTTTGACAGCCGGTCCGACCTCGGGCGAGACGAGATCGAGCGCGCGGTCGGGCTGCCGGTGGCCCACGAGATGCCAAGTGACCCCCGAGGTGCCCTTGAGGCGCTCAACCTGGGCAGCCCCCTCGTGACCGGCGACGACCAGGGGCTCGCGCGCGCAATCCGGGCCCTTGCGGACGGGCTGACGGGAAGCGTCAGCGCCAAGCGCGAAGCTCCGCAGGGCATGTTCGGCCGCCTGGCGTGGCGCCGGGCGTAACAAGCAGGAACGAGGCACTCTCAATGCTGAACACACTCTCACCTGCGGTGCCACCTGCAGTGGCTCAGGCCGACGTCAAAACTCCGCAGTACCAGGTGCTGAAGGGGCGGATTCATCAGGACCTGCTGACCCGGCTGAATCTCGAGCGGCTGACACGTGTGTCCCGGGCGGAGGCTGAACCGGAAATCCGCAGCGTCATCCTCGACATGTTGAGCCGCGAGTCGCAGGCGGCGCTGCTCACGATGCCCGACCGGGAGAGCCTCGTCACTGGCGTGTTCGACGAGCTGTTCGGGCTCGGTCCGCTCGAGCGTCTGCTGAAGGACCCGGGCATCTCGGACATCCTCGTCAATCGCGCCGACCGCGTCTTCATCGAGCGTGAAGGACGCCTCGAAGAGACCGACATCGTCTTCCGGGACGACCGGCATCTCATGCAGATCATCGAACGGGTCGTCAGCGCGGTCGGCCGCCGCGTGGACGAATCGAGCCCTATGGTCGATGCACGGCTGCAGGACGGGTCGCGCGTCAACGTGATCATTCCGCCGCTGGCGCTCGATGGTCCGGTGATGTCCATCCGCCGTTTCCGCACCGATCGGCTGGGGGCGCAGGACCTCATCACGCGGGAGACCCTCACCGCGCCGATGCTCGGGTTTCTGAAGGCCGCCGTGACCGCCCGGCTCAACATCATCGTGTCTGGCGGCACCGGCTCGGGCAAGACGACGATGCTGAACATCCTCTCGGCCTTCATCTCCCCCGGCGAGCGCGTGGTGACCATTGAGGACGCCGCCGAGCTGACCTTGCGCCAGAAGCACGTGGTCCGCCTCGAAACGAGGCCGCCGAACGTCGAAGGCAAGGGAAGCGTGCATATGCGCCAACTGGTGATCAATGCGCTCCGCATGCGCCCCGACCGGATCGTGGTCGGCGAGGTGCGCGGCGAAGAGGCGCTCGACATGCTGCAGGCGATGAATACCGGCCACGACGGCAGCTTGACGACCATTCACGCCAACAGCCCACGGGATGCCCTGTACCGGCTCGACACCATGATCGCGATGTCCAGCCTGAACCTGCCGGACAAGGCGGTCCACCAGCAGGTCGCATCAGCGGTGCATCTGGTGGTCCAGGTCAACAGGCTGTCGGACGGCACCCGCAAGGTGACCTCGATTTCCGAAATCACCGGAATGGAAGGCAACGTGATCACAATGCAGGAAATCTACAGCTTCGAGCAGGTCGGGATCAGCCCGGCCCGGACCGTGATGGGGCGGTTCCGCGCATCGGGCATCAGGCCAAAGTGCGCCGACCGGATCGTCGCAGTCGGGGAGTCACTGCCGATGGAGATGTTCGAACACGTCCACGAGGTCGGGATGCCGGCCGCCGAGCGGAGCTCGAAATGACGCCCGTTGTGCTCACGTTCGTGCTCGTCGCGGCCCTGGTCGTTGTTCCGTACTGGCTGTTCGTCCTGCGCCCGGAACAGCGGGCGCAGCGAGCCCTCCTGGGACGTCTGAAGACGACCCGGAAGCCGGTGGCGGACCGCCTGGGCCTGATGAAGGCCGCCTATCAACTGAGCTCGATCGGGTCGCTCCATGAGGCACTGGCCCAACGCCGCTCCCTGCTGAAGCCGGTCGAGCGGCTGATCGAGCAGTCTGGCTCGAAGCTCAACGTGGCCACGCTGCTGCTGTTGAGCGGGGTGGCGGCCTTGCTGACGCTGGTGCTCGTGACGTGGGCCACCGGGTATCTGGCGCTGGGGGGCATCGCCGCAGCCATCGTCGCGTGGGTGCCTGTTGGCGTCCTCACCTGGAAGCGGACCCGCCGGCTGCTCGCCTTCGAAGAGAACTTCCCGGAGGCGCTCGAGCTGCTGTCGCGCTCCCTCCAGGCCGGGCATGCGTTCTCGGCCGGTCTGTCGATGGTGGCGGACGAACTGGGCGCACCGATCGGCCCGGAATTCCGGACGCTCTACGATCAGCAGCGATTCGGCATGCCGTTGCCAGAGGCGCTCAAGGCATTTGCGGAGCGGGTGCCTGTCATCGACGCGAAGTTCTTCGCCACCGCCATCATTCTCCAGCGCGAGTCCGGCGGCAACCTCTCTGAGATTCTTATCAACCTGGCGTCGGTCATCCGCGACCGCTTCAAGGTGAAGCGCCAGATCCGCGTCATCGCCGCGCACGGCAAGATGACGGGAATGGTCCTGACAGGTGTGCCACCGGCACTCGGATTGGCCCTCTTCGTCGTCAGCCCCCAGCACTGGCGCATGCTGCTCACCGATCCGCTCGGCATCAAGCTCGTCGTGGCGGCGGCGCTGTTGCAGGTGACCGGCGGGTTGATCATCCGCCAGCTCGTACGGATCGAATACTAAGGAGCACGTCATGGTCGAGGTGGGGCTTGCCGTCGGTTCGGTGTTCGTCCTCGTGCTTCTGGCATCGATGTCGATCGCAACGTACGCTCTTGGGCACACGGGGGCAATACGCCGGCGTGTGATGGCCGTGTCCGCGGCAGCCGCGGGCCCGTTCGGAGGCAAGACGCTGGCCGACGTGCCTCTACTGAGCGCTCTCGACCCGGCGATCCAGAAGGTATCGACCTACATCCCGAAGTCGCCGAAGGAGATGACGCGCCTGCAGCACAGGCTGGCCACGGCTGGGTATCACGGGGCGAGGCCGTTCATCGTCTTCTGCGCGGCGCAAGTCGCGCTCGCTGTCGTCGGCCTGTGTGGCCCCCTGATCGCACTCGGCCCCAAGGGCGTCATGTTCGGCCTGGGGGGCGCGTTCATCGGGTATTCCCTCCCAGGGATGTTCATCCGCCACGGTATTGCAGCCCGCAAGAAGCAGATTCAGAACGGGCTGCCCGATGCGCTCGACCTGCTCATCGTGTGCGTGGAGGCGGGGCTCGCCATCGACCAGGCCATTCTCAAGGCCGGCGTGGAGCTTGGCATCGCGTACCCGGCGCTCGGAGAAGAGCTGCGGCTCGTCAATGTCGAGACGCGCGCGGGCAAGCCGCGGCTGGAGGCGTTCAAGAACTTCGCCCGGCGCACACAGGTGGACGACGTCCGCGCGCTGGTGGCGATGCTGGTGCAGACGGACCGTTTCGGGACGAGCATCGCGCAGGCGCTGCGGACCCAAGCGGAAGTGGCGCGCACCAAGCGCCGGCAGCGGGCTGAAGAGAAGGCGGCCAAGCTTGGCGTCAAACTCATCTTTCCGCTGGTGTTCTGCCTGCTCCCCGCGTTCTTCGTCGTCGCCCTTGGACCTGCCGTTATCCAGATGATGAATTTCTTTTCCACTAACTCGTTCGCAATAGGAGGAGGTCTCTAATGAGCACGATCATTCTCGGCGCGTTGTTTGTTGGTATTGGCGTTCTGTACATGCTGCGGCGCAAGGCGCGGCTGCAGGCTGAGGAGACATTCTAAATGAGCACCATCACCCTTGGCGTATTGTTCCTCGTTCTGGGCGTGCTGTACATGCTGCGCCGCAAGGCGCGCATCCGGTCTGAAGAAAGTCTTTGATCGGCGGGATTGGCACTGACATGCGTATCGCCGTTTGTTTCTTCGCGGTGGTGGTGGCCGCCGGCTGTGGCGCAAGCCGGCCGGCGCGTCACTTTGCCACGTCGCCCCGTGACACCACGGGCGGCGCGGGACGCGCGTCTCTGAGTTCGTTCATCAACCAGACCAGGGAGGCGTCGGCTCGTGCGACCGCACGTGCGCCTCAGTATCTGGGTGCCACGCTCGAATCGATCGACCCCGCGCTCGGTGCGGCGGTCGCGGTCGCCGCCATCGAGCGGTCACCGGCGGCGTACCGGCGAGTGGCCGCGGCCTATGCCGGGCACGGCGTGTTCGACAGGGCGCACGAATACCTGGGCACGGCGCTCCGCATCGACCGGACCGACGCCGCAACCTATGACGCACTGGCGCGCCTCTGGCGCGACGCGCGGCTACCCCACCTCGCGCTCGGCGACGCGTATCGCGCCGTCTACTTCGCACCACAGTGGGCGGTGGCGCACAACACACTCGGGACGGTCCTCCAGGCACTGGGCCACCGGGCACAGGCGCGGGGGCACTACGAGCGCGCGCTGGAGATCGATCCTGCCGCGGCCTATGCGCTCAACAACCTGTGTTACGCGTCGATCCTCGACGGCCAGCAGCGGCAGGCGATGGCCGCATGCGAACAGGCTCTTTCGCTCGAGCCAGACCTGCGGGCCGCGCGGAACAACCTGGCGCTCGCCCAGGCGGCGACCGGCGACCTCGTGTCGGCACGCCGGTCATTCGAGGCTGCCGCCGACGCGGCCGGCGCGGCGTACAACGTGGGCATCGTCAATATGGCCCGCCGGGACTTCACCAGCGCCGTCGCGTCCTTCGACGCTGCCCAGTTGCTCAGGCCTGCGTTTCCACGCGCCGCGGCCCGTGCCCGGCAGGCGCGCGGACAATCGGCCTCAGGAGGCGTGCCGCAATGACCTCAGCCGTGCTCACCGACCCGCCCGCCACGACCGAGACGCCGGCCACGACTGACCCGACGGCGGCGTTGCATCCCCTGGCTCCGATGACGCTGGAGCAAGCCGGGCTCAGGATCGACATGGTGATGCAGTTGGTGCTCAAGAACCTGTACTTTGCCGGTGAGCTCAGCGGGCTGGAGCTCGCGCACCGACTGGGTCTGGCCTTCTCGGTGCTGGAGCCGGCGCTGGATCAGATCAAGCGCCTGCAGGAGTGTGAGATTACCGGGATGATCGGCGGCGAGTCGTACGGTCGCCGTATTACCACCCCCAGTCCCGCCAGCCTCGGCATCTTTGACGATCGTCGTGTTACGACGCAGGGCACCGCCGGCCACGCTATCCCAGGCGTTGCTGTCTCCGACGATAGTCATTCGGGCATTGGCGGCGCCTCGTACAACTACCGCATCACGACCCTGGGCCGCGAACGCGCGCAGCTCTTTCTCGACGGCAACCACTACGTGGGCGTGGCGCCCGTACCGCTCGCGCAGTACCAGGACTATCTCGAGCGCTACCGTGCCTCCGTGCCGCGGACCGTCACGCCGTCCAAGGTGCGCGCCGCCTTCTCGCACATCGTGCTCAGCGACCGCGTGCTCGACCAGATCGGTCCCGCCATCGTCGCCGCCCACTCGATGTTCATGTACGGGGCGCCTGGCAACGGCAAGACCCTGATCGCCCAGGGCATCCAGAATCTGCTCGAAGGAGAAATCGCCGTCCCCCACGCCATTGAAGTAGAGGGGAGCATCATCAAGCTGTTCGATCCGGTGATCCATGAAGTACTGGCTGATGCGCCTGACGCGCCCGGTCTCGATCGGGGGCCACGACGGGATGCGCGGTGGGCGCGCTGCCGCCGCCCGATGGTCATGGTGGGCGGCGAATTGACGCTCAACTCACTCGAACTGGCGTACTCACCCACGATGAAGTTCTACACGGCGCCGATTCAGGCGGTGGCCAACGGCGGCGTGCTGGTGATCGACGACTTCGGCCGCCAGCAGTGCTCGCCCGCCAGCCTGCTGAACCGCTGGATCGTGCCGCTCGAAAGTCGTGTTGACTTCCTCACGCTCACAACCGGGCAGAAGATCGAGCTTCCCTTCCTGCCGCTCGTGGTGTTTGCGACCAACATCAACCCAGCCGAACTCGTCGATGAGGCGTTTCTCCGCCGCATTCACTACAAGGTGGCTGCCGAGAGCCCGACCGTCGCCGACTTTCGGCGGATCTTCGAGGCGTGCTGCCGCGCACGCGGTGTTGCGTATGAGGAATGGCTCGTGGACTGGCTGATCGACGACTACTACCAGCCGCGTGGGATTCCGATGCGCGGGTGTCAGCCGCGAGACCTGATCGAGCACGCACTGGGACTGGCGGAGTACCTGGGGGCGCCCAGGCAACTGACGCCCGCACTCCTGGAGGCGGCCTGCGCTGGGTACTTCGTCGACGATTCCACCGGCGGGTCCGCATGAACCAGATGCCGACAGCCGGGCGCCTGCTGGCCGTGCTGGCGGCCGTTGTGGCCGCTGCGACGACGCCGCGCGCGGAGGACCTCGCCCCGACGCTGCGGATCACCTCGCCGCTCGGCCGGACTGGTCTGCCTGCCACCATTCGCATCGTGGCCAGGCTCGACGCGCTGACGAAGCCGACGGAGGTGCGCTTCTATGTCGACAAGAAGCTGCTCCACGCCGACACGGACGGTCCGCCATACGACGCGCTGTGGGTGGACGAGAACCCGTTCGATCCGACCGAGCTCAGCGTCGAAGCCGAGTTCGCCTCGGGTCCGCCGCTGCGCGACGCCCTGGATCTGAAGCCGCTGGAGGTGACTGAGTCCGTGGATGTCGCGAGCGTGCTGGTGGACGCGACGGTGCTCGACGACACCGGACGGTTCGTGCCCAACCTTTCGGCCGCCGACTTTGAGCTGTTCGAGAACACGACGCGGGAATCGGTCGATCTCGTGAGGGAGGATCTCGAGCCGGCGCTCTTTACGCTGCTCATTGACAGCAGCCAGAGCATGGCGACACAGGCCGGTGCGATTCGGAAGATGGCCGTGCGCCTGCTCGGGTCGCTCCGGGAGCACGACCAGGTCGTGGTCGCGCCTTTCAGTAACGGGGTGTTGTCTGTCACCGGTCCGACCGTGGACCGGCAGACGGCACTCGACGCGATTGCCGCCATCAAGCCGTCCGGAAGCACGGCGATTCTGGATTCGATCCGCCAGGTCGCCCTCAGCCTGCGTGCGGAGCAGTCCAGGCACGCCATTGTCCTGATCACGGACGGCTACGACGAGCGCAGCGAGTTGAATGCCGATGGGGTCGTCGAAGCACTGCGGGAGCACCACACCTCCCTGTACGCCCTTGGGGTCGGTGGCATCGCCGGCATTTCGCTGAAGGGCGAGGCGCTGCTGTCGCGCCTGGCCGAGCGGACGGGCGGTCGGGCGTGGTTTCCGCGCGATGCGCACCGCCTTGCCGACGCGTATGGAGCGATCGCGAACGACTTCTCGCGGAAGTACTTCATCACCTACACACCGTCGAACCAGCGGCGCGACAGCACGTGGCGCGCCATCGATGTCCGAGTGAACCGCCCGGGCCTCCGGGTCCGCGCGCGAAGCGGGTACACGGCGCCGGCCGCTCCGCCGGTTCGCGCCTCGCTCGAGTTCACGGCCGTCGGAGCCGGCGACACCCCCGTGTCGTTGACAGCGGACCAGATCGTGGTACGCGAGAATGGCGTGCCGCAGACGATCGATACGTTTCAGGAAGCGGTGCTCCCGGTCACGATCATGCTGGCGCTCGACAGCAGCGGGAGCATGAAGAAGAGCGCCGCGCGGGCCCAGGAGGCGGCGCGCGACTTCGTCCTCGCCACGCGGCCTGAGGACCAGATCGGCACGATCACGTTTGCCGACAGGTCGCAGTACGTCCATGACCCGACCACGCTGCGCACCTTGCCGCTGAGCGCGATCGATGCCTACACGGCTGACGGGGGCACGGCGCTCTACGATGCGTTGTACGACGCCCTGGAGCGCCTGGGCGGCATCAGGGATGTTCGCCGGGTCGTCGTCGTGGTGACGGACGGCCGTGACGAAGATCGGGACTCGAACGGTCCCGGGAGCCTGCGGGCATGGGACGACGTGCTCTCGATCTCGCAGAGAACAGAGGCCACGGTCTATGCCGTCGGTATCGGTTCACGAGTCGACCGGGCCAGACTGCAGGACCTGGCGGATCGAACGGGCGGCGCGGCGTACTTTCCAACGGATGTCGCGACGCTCTCGGCCGACTACGCCAGGATTCTCGACGAGCTCCGGCGGCGGTACGTCGTCGGCTACGAGTCCATCAACCGGTCGCGTGATGGCGCGTGGCGACCGGTGGATATTTCAGCCGGCGAGTCAGGCGTCGCGATCCGCAGCCGCGGCGGATACTTCGCGCCTGAGCAATAGCCCCTCACATCCGAGCAAGGTATCATCCGGCACCTGCGTATCCTTCACGCCATCCACGACTTTCTGCCGCGGCACCGCGCCGGGTCGGAGATCTACGCCGCCGCACTGAGCCGCGCGTTGCTCGACCGGCACCATGTCACGGTACTGTGCGCCGAGTACGATCCGGCCCGATCGCATGGCCACCTGACGTGGCGCGTGCACGACGAGATCCCTGTCGTCGAAATTGTCAACAACTGGGTCTGCGACACGTTTGCCGACACGTACCGCTCACCGGTGATCGCGGCACGGATCGAACAGGTCCTGAACGCGCTCCAGCCAGACGTCGTGCACGTGCACAACCTCCTCAACCTGTCGTTCGACCTCCCCGCCATGGCGCGGTCTCGCGGAATCCCGGTGGTCGCTACATTGCACGACTACACGCTCGTGTGTCCGTCCGGGGGACAGCGGCTGCATCGCGCCGAGGGGTACGTCTGTCACGAAATCGACACGGCAAGGTGCGCGCGGTGCTTTCGCGAGTCGCCCTTCTACACGCAAGCGGCCCTCGGGCCCGCCGCGGGTGCGGTCGCGCGGTCCGGCGTGTTGCGGCGTGCGGTTGGAGGGGTCAGGCGCTGGTCGCCTGGGTTGCTTCAGGCCGCAGCCGGCGTGGCTCGGCGTGCCAGCCGCTTCTCACTCACCGAGCATGACGTGGCCGAGCGGCAGGCCAGTGCCCGGCGGGTCTTCGAACAGGTGAACCTGTTTGTGGCGCCCTCGCCCTCGATTGCAGCCGAGTTCATTCGGCTGGGCGTCGACACGTCCAGGATTCGTGTCTCCGACTACGGCTTCAGGCGCCTGAGCACGGTCGCGCGCGACACTCCCGGCCCTCGTCTTCGGATCGGGTTTGTCGGTACGCTGGTCTGGCACAAGGGCGCACACGTCCTCCTCGACGCCGTTCGCCGATTGCCCGCCGAGGCGTACGAGCTGTCGCTCTACGGTGACGTCAACGTGTTTCCGGACTACGTCGCCGATCTTCGCCGGCAGGCCGAAGGGCTTCCGGTCCGGTTCATGGGCGGGTTCGCCGCGGACGACGCGGCACGTGTGTACGCCCAGATGGACGTGCTGGTTGTGCCCTCGCTGTGGCTGGAGAACTCGCCCCTGGTCATCCACGAAGCCTTCATGGCCGGCGTGCCGGTCGTGGGGGCCCGCATGGGGGGCATTGCCGATCTGGTGAGCGACGGCCGCAATGGCCGCCTCTACGAGGCCACGTCCGCCGGGGAGCTAGCCGCAGTGCTCCAGGCGGTGGTAGACACGCGCTCGGTGCTGAGCGATTGGGCGCGCGCCCTGCCACCGGTCAAGTCGATTGAGGACGACGCAGATGCCTGGGAGGCCATCTACCGCGAACTCTGCCCCATCCCGCGCCAGTCTCACGGCCGTCGCTCGTACTCGAGCGCGAGATAGCAGCCAACCCACCACCGGCGACGAAGCGAAAAGCCGCCGGTCGTCCACTGGTCCAGTGCCCGATTGCCGATGGCGACGTGGTCGCGCTGTGTGGGCCATCCCCGCACAGGTTTGGCCACCTTCGCGGCCATCACATGCATCCTCGACCGGAGCAGGTAGTGCTCCCCGTTCCCCGACGCCAGCTCGGACCACGTGGGCTCTCCGTCCTCGACGACCAGCAGGAAGCGGCCTCCGGTGCGCACGACGCGCCCGATCTCGCGCAACGCCAGAGCTGGATCCGCGCAGTGATTGAGGGTCCAGAGGCAGATAGCCCCGTCGAACGATGCGTCGCCAAACGGCAGGCCCTCCGCATACGCCTGGACGAAGGGTAACGGCGTTGCGAGGCAGGGGAAGTCGTCAAGGAGACCATCCCAGTCGTCGGTCAGCCATTCGATGCTGGGATCCACGCTCACGTAGTCGATGCCTGAGGACATGAACGCGCGCGCGATGCCGTGGCCGCCGCCGATGTCGAGCACAGAGCCCCTGTACTTCGCGAGCACGGGCGCAAAGCTCTGGAGGTCGCTTCGAAAGCCCTCGACCGCTTCTTCAGGTCTTGTCTTGAGCGACTCGTAATAGCGGCAGGTCTCATCCTGCCGCTCCTGCCAGCGACGTGCTCCGGGATTCCAGGTGGGTACCCGAAGATCGAGGTAGCCCTCCCGCGGCCGGGACCAGCGGTGTCGACAGCGCCCGCAGGTCACGGCATCGAACGAGGCGAGCATGTGCGACCGGCACATCGGGCACCGCAGCGTCGGGAGCAGCAACGCACACGCATCCGCCACGGCAGGCATGGCTCAAGCGCTCCACGCCCGTTCGACCCTGGCGATAAACTGGTCGAGCGGCTCCTGCTTCACCGCGATCCGCGGCAGGGCCAACAAGTCGTCCGAAGGCAGGATTGGACCATCCACGCACGTGACCGCCACCCTGAAGCCGGCGTCGCGCGCGGCTGCGACGGTCCGCGCGTCGACGGCACCGAACGGATACGCAAGGCTCTCGATTCTGCGTCCCGTGTGACGTTCGAGTACTGCGCGGCTTTCGACCAGTTCGCCCATCAGCACGTCGTCCGTCTGAGCAGGCAGAAAGAGATGATCGACCGTGTGCGCTCCGATTGCGTGTCGCGGCTCGGACGCCAGATCACCGACCTCATCCCACGTCATGCGCCGGTCACGAATGTCCAGGGCAGGCAGGCTGGCCCACGCCGCAATCCGGTCCACAATCTCGTCGCGCTTTCCGGCGGGCAGGCGGACGATCTCATCATAGACACGCCAATGCGCCACGCGCCGCTCGGGTTCGGTCGCCGTGGCGATCTCCAGCCGGCCCGATGGCAGGTCGAGCACCAGAGTCGGTGGTACGGGTGTCTGACCGTCCAGCGCCGCTGCGAGGCGGTCCCACCAGTAGTGGTAAGGGTGCCGGCCGCCACCAGTCGTCAGAAAGAACGTGGCGGGACATCCCGCCGCCCGGAGCAGGGGCGCAGCCACAGCGATGTTGTCGACGTAGCCATCGTCGAACGTCAGGGCGATAGCCCGCGTTGGTCGAGACGGAATCACGCCGCACGCGAGTTCCTCCAGTGACAGGACAGAGCCCACCCGGCCAAGCCACTCGAGCTGCTCACGAAACGTCGCTTCGGAGACAAAAAGGTCGTACGGATCACTGCCACCAGCGCCGACGCGGTGATACATCAACACGACGCCGCGCGCGCCTTCCTTTGGGCGCGTCATCGACAGACCCGCCCGATCTCCCCCACTCTTTCTGGCACGCACACCGATCACCATCGGGAAGTAGGGATCGTTGGTGTCGTACGCACCGGCCGGCAACTCCTCGCTCGCCAGTCCGAACCCGAAGCCCGCGTTGACAAGAGCATTCCCCAGAGCGGTCGTATCAACAGCGAAGGCAGGGAAGACCTCCGCGAACAAACGCCTGGCGCCCGCATCCGTCACCCGCCAGAAGTCGCCCTCGGGGCCGTACTCGAGGCAGACTCGACTGGCAGACGGCAAGGTCGCAAGGAGCACACCGCCGGGCTTCAGGAGTCGTTCGCATTCGCGAATGACGGCACGCATGTCGCCAATGACGTGCAGCGTTTGCGTCAGGACGATCGCGTCGTAGGTCTCGGACGCAATGTGGTCGACGGCGCGCAGATCCCCGATCGTTGTTGCCCGAGCGTTGCCGACGTCGAGGTCAAGGACGTCCGCACGCTCGAGCCGCGAGGCCCCGAACTTCCTCGCGTAGTCATTCTCCTGAATCTCGAGCACCGTTCCACGGATGTCCTCAGCGTGAGCCGCCAGATACCGCTCGATGAGAGGACGATCGACGGGCGTGCCCCGGTCGTAGCCCCACTCGTGCGACAGCGGCGTCGTGCGCGCCAGCGCACCAAGGTCAAGTGACGACTTCCACTCCGGGGGTACTGACGCGAGCGTCTCACTTCGCCGGGCCGCCAGGCGTTCGATTTCGCCCTGTGCGCGTCGCAGGTGGTTCACTAGGCCTTCGTGCCGAGTGCCCTCGCGGATAGCCGCGCGCTCCTTGGACTCGAGAAGCGCGTGCGGACTGGCCGCCGCGACATCCCAGTGATGCTCCAACAGCGCGTCCACGGCGCGCCGGTAGTCGCCCGTCATCCAGGTGCGCCGGTAGAGGGCGCGTGCATGCACGCGCCGCCGCAGCAGCGGCAGGGTCTCAACGGCCACCGTCCCCCCATGACCCAGCAGCGTCAACCAGAAGTCCGTGTGCTCGAGGGCTGGCATCTGCTCGTCGAAGCCCGTTGTCGTCCGCCACTGCGACCAGCGGAACAGAGAGGAGACATGTGCGCCTGCCGGATCGGCGAGCAGGTCGGACGGCACGGATCCGGAAGGTACCGTGAACGCCCGGCGCGAGCCCGGGCCCACCCATTCGATGCCCGACGTCACGAGCGTCACTGCGGGACCGGACGACAGCGGACGTGACATGAGGTCGAGCGCCGACCGCTCGAACACGTCACCGGATTCAATGCACACGGCCACATCCACCGGGCCGATAGCGTCTAGGCCGGCGTTCCAGCCGGCCCCGGGTGCCAGCGTGTCGACACGGAGAAAGCGCACACGCCGTGCGTTCGCAAAGGCCGCAAGCCACGCGTCGGCGATGCGCGGCGTCGAGGGGTCCGCGACAACGGCGACCGCGTCGGCCGGTGTCGAGCCTCCAAGGAGGCTGGCGACGGTGTCGTACACTCCCGCGACGAGGTCTGCGCACCGCACGACCGCGCCGATTGTCGGCCTTGTCATGAGCGGCGCCCGGCAACGCCGATGAGCAGCCCGCCGATGGCGCGGAGCGGCCGTGTCAGGCGCCAGCTCAATGATGCGTGCAGGGCCGCCACCTCCTGCAGGGCGAGTTGCCGATGGTGGTCCTGATGCCCGACCTCGCCGCGGGCTGTTTCGAGTTGCACGCGCAGTGACGCGGCTTCGTCGCGCAGTGACGCGGCTTCGTCGCGCAACGACGCGGCTTCGTCGCGCAGATGCCGTTGTTCCTCTTCCATCCGGCGCTCGTGGTCCCACTGAGTGCGCCGGCGTTCGGCGGAGGCGAGGTCGTCGTTCGCCCTTGCGAGGGAAGGCAGGACGTCCAGCTCGAGGCGTTCTTCGAGATCGTCGGCCTGTGCGCGACTACCGGCGGCATCGGCCTCTCGGCGTGCGATAAGTGCCTTCAGATACGGCCGAAACGCGTCGGGATGTTTATCGACGAGCCGCCGGTACAGGCGCGACAAGCCGTCGCCGACGGACATCAGGCGGCTCATGGAGTCGGGACGCCGTCGATACCGGAACAGCACCTGCGGGATGATCTCGCCGCGATATCCGGCCTCGACGAGCGTGATCCAGAGATCCCAGTCTTCGCATCCGCCGCGCATCTCTTCGTCCCACCCGCCGACTGCTTGGACCGCCGTCCTCCTGACGAGCGCAGCGCCGTTGACTTTATTGGTGTCGAGCAGACTTGGGAAGTCGCAGCCCTCCGGCTTCCACTCCCACGACTCATCGCCGAATGCCTCGAGCCAGTGGGAGACAAACGCCAGCGTCGGATCGGAATCCAGCCGTCTCACGGATTGTTCGAGCAGCGTCGGCAGCAGGACGTCGTCCGCGTCCACGGCGCAGACGTACTCACCAGACGTGCTGGACACCCCGAGGTTTCGTGCCGCGGAGAGTCCCCGGTTCTCGCTGTAAATGACGGTAATATCAGGGGCCAACCCGCGCAGGACGCGCAGCGTGAGCGCGTCCGTCGAACCATCGTCGACGACGCACATCTCGAAATCCCGGAACGTCTGCGCGCGGAGGCTTGCAATCAACTCGGGAAGATACGCGCCGAGGTTGAAGCACGTGACGACGACGGAAACCCGCGGAGACCCCATGTCCGTCAGCCGGCTACCGGTCCGCAGAATCAGGCGCGCTCATTCGCAACCCCGAGTAGCGCGGCGCAATCTCATCTCTCACGATCCTATCCTGAAGTGGAATGATTGGAGGCGTTGGCGCAGGTCCTCCTCGTCCGGATTCCTGTCCCGAGGTATCCTCCGAAGCACCGTCCGTGGGAACCAGCACCTTATCCGCTGTGAACGCCCCCCTGGTTTCGGTCGTGATCGTGACGCGCAATGGCGGCGGCACGCTGCCGGCGACGCTCGATATGATTGCCCGTCAGCGCGTGGATTTCGACTTCGAGGTCGTCGCCGTCGACTCCGGTTCCACCGACGGGTCTCTCGCGCTTCTGGAGCGCTCGGCGCAGCAGCTCGTGGCCATTCCACCCGGGTCGTTCAATCACGGTCTCACCCGCAACCTCGGCATCCAGCACGCGCGCGGGGACCTGATTGTTCTGCTGGTGCAGGATGCGCTTCCCTCCTCCGAGAACTGGCTCGCTGGCCTGACCGCGCCCCTCAGGGCCAACACTGACGTGGCCGGCGCGTTCTGCCGGCAACAGCCCCGTCCAGACGCCACGGCGCTGACCAGGTTGTATATGGACACGTGGATCGCGTTTTCCGGTACGTCCAGAAGCGTGAGGCTCACCAGCCGGGAGGAGTTCGACCGGCTGAGTCCGCACGACAGGCTGGAGCGCTGTGCGTTCGACAACGTCTGCTCCTGCATCCGCCGCTCGGTCTGGCAACAGATCCCCTTTTCGGACACGCCGATTGCCGAGGATCTCGAATGGGCGAGGGCCGCGCTCCTCGCCGGGCACCGGCTCGACTTCGTCGCCGAGGCGGTGGTCGTCCACTCGCATGAACGGCCGGCCTGGTACGAGTTCGCCAGAACGTACCTGCTCCACCGCCGCCTCTTCGAGCTGTTCGGCCTGCGCACGATTCCGACCGCGGCAGACCTGGTTCGCTCGATTGCGGGCAGTCTCCGCCTGCACATCGCCCACACGCGGCGCGACCCGCGCGAAGGCGGCGCATCGCGGGGGATCGGCCGCGCGGTGGCGCTGGCGGTGGCCTGGCCAGCCGGCCAGTATCTCGGCGGGCTCTCAGCGGCGAAGCGCTGGCGGCCGTTACGCGTCAAGGCGGTCTGATGCGCGTCCTGGTGGTCGTCCACGGTTTTCCTCCCCTGGCACAGGGGGGCGCTGAGATCTACGCCCACGAACACGCGCAGGCGATTACCCGGACGTTCGGCGACCAGGTGCATGTGCTCACGCGCGAGCAGGATGTCACACGGCCTGAGTACGCCGTCCGTACCGAGCGGCGCGACAACCTGACGATCACCTGGGTCAATAACACATTCCGCAGTGTCCGCACCTTCGAGGACTCGTATCGGAACGCGCCGATCGGGGAGATTGCCGCCCGCCTTGTCGACGAGTACCAGCCGGACGTCGCGCACCTGCACCACCTGACCTGTCTCTCAACGGAGATCGTCCACCTCCTCGCGGCGCGGGGCATTCCGACCGTGTTCACCCTGCACGATTACTGGCTGATGTGCCATCGCGGGCAGTTGTTCGACGTGCACGGTCAGGTCTGCGCCGGACCAGAGCCTTCGGGCTGTCATTCATGCCTGGGCCTCACCGCCGTACCAGCCGTCCCTTCGCGCCTGGTGCCCACGCTCCGATCACTTGAGCGGCGGTTGCCAGGCCCGATCGGCGCGCAGGGGCGTCGCTGGGCGGCGAAGCTGACCGCCCGCTCGGCAGGGCACGCTGAGCACGACGCCGCGGCTCGACGATTCGCACACATGCAGGATGTCTGCGACCACGTCACCCAGTTTCTTGCGCCGTCACGCAGCATCCGCGATCGGTTCATTCAATTCGGCGTCGATCCCGGGCGCATCTCGCTGGCGCCCTATGGCTTCGACCACCATCGGTTCGTCCCGGCGAAGCGGATACCATCCCCCCGTCTTCGGCTTGGCTTCCTGGGCAGCCTGATGGTGTCGAAAGGGCCGCACCTGCTGCTCGAGGCCTACCGGCGGCTGCCCCCTTGCGCCGCAACTGTCGATCTGTTCGGGGCGCACGCGGACTACCACGGCGACACCAGCTATCGTCATCGGCTCGAGCCGTTGCTGAGCCTGCCAGGCGTCCGCATCCACGGCCCTCGGCCACACGCCGAGGTTCCGGACGCGCTCGCCTCGCTCGACGCGCTCGTCGTCACCTCAGTCTGGCCGGAGACGAGCCCGCTGGTGGTCCGCGAAGCCCTCCTGAGTGGCCTGCCGGTTGTCGCCTCCCGCGTTGGCGGCATCCCCGAAGTGGTCGCGCATGAACTGAACGGCCTCCTGTTCGAGCCGGGCCACGTCGACGACCTCTGCCACATGCTGACGCGCCTCCTCAACGAGCCCGGGCTTCTCCACACGCTCGCCGCCGGGGCGATCGCGACGTCGATCCGCACCCTCGAGAACGACGTCGCAGCCACCCGGTCGCTGTACCGATCGCTTGTGGATTCCCGGCCAGCGGTGCGCCGGCCTCAATCCCGACTGGCGGCGGTGGTCTTGAACTACCGCACCGCAGACGACACGGTCCTGGCGGTGTCGTCGCTCGCCGCCTCAGATCGATGTCCCGACCAGATCGTCGTGGTCGATAACGATGTCTCCACGGAGTGCCAGCCACGCCTGTCGCGATTTGGCGCCCTGGTCACGTACCTGCACACCGGCCGCAACCTCGGCTTCTCCGGAGGCATGAACGTCGGCATCCGTGCGGCACTGGACTCCGGCGCGGAGCGCGTGCTGCTGGTGAACAGCGACGTCGTGCTGGCGCCCGACTGCCTGGAGCGCCTTGACGACGCGCTCGCACCGGGCCGCGGCGGGATCGCGGGCCCCCTGGTCGTGTCGCGCTCGATGCCGGACGTCGTGGCATCGGCCGGGATCGACTACAACCCTCGATCCGGACGCATGCGTCATCGAGACTTCGGCGCGAGCGTCACAGATCATGCCCGCACGAGCGGGGAACGGGCGGCCGTCAGCGGCTGTCTGATGCTCATCACACGCGACGTATTCGATCGCATCGGCTTGCTCGACGAGCGCTACTTCTTCTCGTTCGAGGAAATCGACTTCTGCCTGCGCGCGCGGAAAGCGGGCTTCCCGACGCAGATTGTGGCGGGCGCTGTGGCCTACCATGAAGGCGGCCGGGCGATTGGCGTGACCTCTCCGCGACGGCTCTACTTCGCGGCTCGAAACCACCTGCTGATGGCCAGTGCGATCGGGGCAACGGACGACGCAGTCACCCGCGCCTGCCGGACGATGCACATCGCCGCGCTGTGCATGGCGCACGCGGCGCGATCGTCGGGCGGCTCACTGCTCGCCAGGCTCGTCGCCACCGCGCGGGGCATTCGCGATCATGCCAGAGGCCGCTACGGACCAGACTCGTCCGTGTGACGCTGGCCGGGTTCGCCGTCGGACCGTTCTCGCACCTCCCACCGGAGCTCGCGCAGTTCCGCGGCCAGGATGGCACTCTCCTCGGTCAGTCGGTCTATCTGTCGCCGTTGTCTCGAGAGGATCACCGAAATGGAGAGCAAGGCGACGCAGACGATCCCCACCAGCACCAGCAGGAGCAACGCGGGTGGATAGTAGACACCCATCCACTGCGCGGAAGAATCGATCAGGTCGCGTCGAAGCGAGATGCCAATCAGCACGCTCGCGGAGACAATCCAGAGCGCCGAGTACTCTTCGGACAAACGCCGGCGCCGCACCAGCTCGAGAACCAGCAACAGGAGCAGCGCGCTCCCGGCGAAGGCGACGACCTGGACCCGGTCAGTCATGGCTCTGGCTGACAACCGCGCGGAGCGGCACGATGAGCAGGGCGAGCAGGACGCGTGCGCCGGCTGCGATCAAACGTACTGGGGTCAAGGAACTGCGGCCGCTGAGACGCGCCTGGGACCGCACCTGGACTTCGACCAGACGCAGGGCATTGCGGCTGAGAAAGAGGTGCAGCTCGGGCTCCGGATACCCGCTCGGATGATGCTCGGCGAGCAGCGTGACGGCGCGCGGGCTCATCGCCCAGAAGCCGGACGTAGGGTCGGTGACGACCCTCTGCGTGAGAACAGACAGAACGGCGCCCAGCGTTCGCTGCACCGGCCCTGGCCTGCCCTCGTCACCGGCGTCCATCGAGATGAACCGCGAACCCAGGACGACATCGGCAGCGTCCATGTGCAGGGGAAGCAGCAGGCGCGCGATGTCCTGGATGTCGTGCTGCCCATCGGCGTCCAGCCGTACCACGGCCTCGAAGCCAAGGTTGTCCGCATACCGCAGTCCCGCACGGATGGCGCTGCCGACCCCGCGGCGTTCCGGCCACCGGAGCCAACGGACCTGCAGTCGCCTGAGCAGAGCGACCGTGCCGTCGGTCGAACCATCGTCGACAACCAGGATTTCCAGGTCAGGCCGGCGCCGGCGAAGATCGCCGATCACGGCGGGAAGGTTAACCGCCTCGTTGTAGGCAGGAATGAGCGCGAGCACGCGGGGCCTGGTCGTCATCGTGTGACGGGCCTGGCCCGCATGCTGTGGCTGGGCCTGAAGGGACGACCCAGGAGCCGCCTGGTCAGCCACACAAGGATGGCGGCCACCCACGCAAGATCCCGCGCAAAGTGAACCAGCGGGAACGCAAGCGCGGCGGGGTCGCCGAAACGCCGCCAGGCACGGACGCCGGCGACCGTCCGCTCGAGCACGAGTCCCCCCAGAAGCACAGCGCCGAGGGCTCCGATGTCGCGGGCATCTCCGCCAAAGAGTAGTACTACGGCCGCGGCGGCGCAACACAGGAGGGCCGTTGCCATCACGACAGGGTGGGCCATCATCCCGCGAGGCGATACCGCATCCCCTGTCCATCGCGCCGGGTGCCGAGCCACGACGTCGATGCGACCGTACCCGAAGCCGTACTGCTGGACAAGGTAGCCCTTCAGTCCTTCACGCCACCGGTGCCGGCTGCGGGCGGCCCGACAGAAGACCAGCCGATAGCCACCCGCCTGAAGGCGATAACTCAAGTCGTTGTCGTAGCCGTACCCCAGGGTTTCGTCGAGCAGTCCCACGGCAGCGAGCGCATCGGCGCGATAGGCGGAATTGCCGGTACACACGTGATCGAGGCACCCCGTGAGGTCGGCGTACCGCTGCTCGAGATCGAGCCCCATGAGCCTGGCAAAGAACGAGGCCCTCGGATCCGTCCGGTAGTAGCCCTGAGCTGCTCCAACCTGTGGTTCGTCCAGCGCGGCGACCATCCGAGACATCCAGCCCGGCTCCAGCACGACGTCCTGATCCACCTGGCAGATGACAGGCATTGTCGCCGCCCGGATGCCTGCATTGAGCGCGGCCGCGGCCCCGCGGCCATCGCCTCGGACACTGGTGAGCGAGCAGGTGTCCACGAGCGCCGTCAGCAGTTCTGAGGACCCGTCGCCGCTGTGGTCGTCCACCACAATGATCTCCATCGGGCGCCCATCGCGCTCGGCGACGATCGACGCCAGCGTCTCGCGGAGGTACGCGGCCCCGTTGTGCACCGGCACCACGAAGCTCACACCCGTCATCCCGCTGCCACCATGTCCGCGTAGACGTCCTCAAGCTGGGCGCAGACGACGCTCGGCGCATAGAGACTCCGGACACGTCGGGCCGCTTCGCTGGCGGCCGCCCGCCAGTGAGCCGGCGCGCTCAGCACGTGGGCAATCGCCGCGCGCACCGCCTCGACGTCTCCCCGCACGACGAGGCCGCCCCCCGTTGCGGCAATCACTTCCCCACATCCCGAGTCATCCGTCACGACGACAGGCGTGCCCACGAGCAGCGCCTCCAACGGCACGAGGCCGAAAATCTCATGTTCCGACGGGTAGACGACGACGTCGGCATCGGCGAGCAGCTCCAGCCGTTCCCGCCCCCGGAGCAGGCCGAGGAAGCGCGTGCGGCCGGCGACGCCGACTTCCCTCGCCACGGCGCGTACGGTTGCTCCAGCGCCCATGTCGTTACCGGCAATCACAAGCGCTGCGTCAGGTCGAGCGAGGCCGGCGAAGGCGCGCACCAGCACATCCACCCGTTTGCGCGGCGTCAGTTTGCCCAGGTACACCACCAGCGGGCCGGACGCGGCCATCCCTGTGCGATACCGGCCGCGCCTCGGCGCTTCAACGAACTCGTCCAGCTCGACAGGGTTCGGCACGACGCGGATGCGGCCCGGGGCGACCCCCATCTCGGTCAACTGCCGTCGTTCGATGTCGGTGACGGCAAGCACCCGTGCCGCTCGATGCATCACGCGGCGGCCAAGCACCAGATCGAACACCCACTTGGCCGCCTGCCGCTGCTCGATATTCGGGGCGGTGCCGTTCGGCGCGAGCACGTAGGGCACCCCTGCCCTGTTCAGATGGCGCGCAGCAATGGCGCCGGGGATGTTGCGACAGGCGTGCAGGTGCGCGACGTCGAAGGACGCCGCGTGCCGGCGCAAGAACCGTCCCAGCCCGACGGGTAGAAAACACTGATAGTGGTACGCGAGATGGTTTGAGATGTTCGGAAACACGCGGACCACGACGTTGTCAGGCGCGCGATGGGGCGGCGGCTCCTGCCGGCCATGGGCGCCAGAGTCCCCTTGCAGGCGGCGGTCGGCGTCGCAGGCATCCGTCGTGCAGATGGTCACGCTGTGGCCCCGCGCCGAGAGGCCGCGCGCGAGTGCGTCCGAGAGTCTCGGTATGCCGCCGTACGCCCACGCATCCGCCGCATACGGCGTCACGTGCAGCACGCGCAGACCTTGCATACAATCATTTAAGCACTCCTCATGCGATCTGTGGGCACTCATCTGGCGCGCACCGCGCCGGGCCGCCGTCTTCTCCTGGCGTGCCTGGCCGGGTGTGCCGCGCTCGTCGCGGTGGTGCTCTACCTGAATGCACTGGACAACCCGTTCGTCTACGACGACTACCGCCTGATTGTCGAGAACGCGTCGATCCTGCATCCGTCGGACATCCAGACAATCCTGATCCGGGACAGCACCCGCCCGGTCGTGAACCTCTCGTACGCGATCGACACGGCCCTCTGGGGCGGAAACCCATTCGGCTACCACCTGACGAATGTCCTGCTGCATGCGGTCAACGTTCTGCTGGTGTTCTGGGTAGCGCTCCTGGCCTCCGACGATCGAGCACGCCAGCCGCGTCAGTCCGTGGCGGCCTCGGCCTCGCCGGCCGTCGTGGCGATGTCGACGGCGCTGCTCTTCGCCGCGCACCCGATGCTGACCCAGGCCGTCGGGTACATCAGCGGCCGGTCGGAAGTGGCGTATGGCTGCTTCTTCCTGCTTGCCTTCCTCGCGGGCAGGCGCTGGATGCTCGGTGGCGGCCGGTGGTGGTGGGCCACCTGCGTGGCGCTCTGGCTCGTCGCCGTGCTGACCAAGGAGTCGGCGGCGATGCTGCCGTTCGTGCTGCTCGCCTACGACTGGTTCGTACTCGATGCGGATTCGGGCGAGCGACGACGGCGGTTCCTGCGGTTGGCGCTGCCGCTTCTATCGCTGACCCTGCTGGCCGGTGTCAGCCGCATCGCCATCCTGCAGCTTGTCGAATATCACGGAACGGTCACGGACTGGCGATTCATGCTGGTGGCGGTCGACGTGTTCTGGCGCTATCTGGGCATGTTCGCGGTGCCGGTGGACCAGGCCATCTTCCATGCGGTCCCCATGGTGAGCAGCCCGTTTGCTCCACGCGCGCTGGCCGGCATGCTGGGCCTCGTGGCGTTTCTCGGAGCGGTCTGGGGCCTCCGCCGCGTGCACAGCCTTCTCGCGTTCGGACTGTTGTGGTTCCTCGTGATCCAGATCCCCTCGAGCGTCCTGTTCACCCTCGGCATCGGCGAGCCCATGGCGGAACACCGCGCATACGTCGCCGCGATTGGCCTGTTCCTGACATGGGGCACCGCCTTTGCGATGCTCTGGAGCCGCGCGTCGACACGGCCGTGGGGACGGGCCATCGTGTGCGCCGCGGGCGTGTTGTTTGTCGGCCAGATGGGCCTCAAAACGATGGTGCGCAATGCGATCTGGGGCGACCCGGTCCTGCTCTCTCGCGAAGCCATTGGTCTGGCTCCCGAGCACTGGGTGCCTCGGCTACTGCTCGCCGAGGCGTTGCGCCACACCGGGCGGTGCGGAGAAGCCATTCCGGAGTACCGGGCGGCGATCTCCGCCAGACCCCAGGAAGAGTTTCCCTACACCAAGCTGGCGGGCTGCCTGATCGAGGAGCGCCGGCTCGACGAAGCCGAGACTGCGCTGTTGCAGTTGCGGACGATCAATCCGGAATCTCGGGACGCATCGATGGTGCTTGGAATCGTAGCCACGCTGAAGCGAGGACAGGTTGAGTCAGCCACCGCTGGTCGTCCGTAGGCAACCGGTCGTGGCCGCCACAGCCGAAGCAGACGCGCCACCGGGCGCGTTGCCGGCGCCCGAGACGTCGAACCGGCTCGGTCTCGCGTGGACGCTCGTGAGGACCGACTTCAAGGCGCGGTACCACGGAACGTTCAGCGGATTTGCGTGGGCGCTGCTCAAGCCGACCGGCGTCTTCCTCGTCCTGATGACCGTCTTCTCATTCCTCTTTCCGGACCCTGGCTACAAGATGCAGCTGGTCGTGGGGCTCTTCCTCTGGGACTTCTTCGCCGAAGGGACCAAGGTTGGCCTGGCCTCCCTTCACGCGAAGGCATTCCTGTTCCAGAAGATGCGGGTGCCGCTCTGGATTGTGGTGCTGGCCTCACTCTCGAACCCGCTCATCACCCTCGCGGTGTTCGGCGTCGCCATCGTCGGCTTTTTGAGCCTCGCTGGACACCCCCCTTCGATTGCGGCGCTGGGGCTGTTTTCCGTGTACTGCCTGGCGCTGACGCTGCTTGTGCTGGGATTCTCGCTGGCCACCAGCGTGCTGTTCCTCAAGTACCGGGACCTGAATCAGGTCTGGGACGTGTTGATCCAGGCCGGGTTCTTCATCGCCCCGATCATCTATCCGCTCGGCATCGTGCCCGAGCGCCTGCACTTCTACTTCTACCTGTGGCCGCCGACCGCCGTGATCCAGTTCTCGCGGGCCGTCCTCATCGGCGATGGCGTTCCGAGCTTGACGGCACACGTCTACCTCGCGATCGAGGTTCTTCTCGCCCTGGGTTGCGGCGCAGCCGTGTTGAGACGCTACGGCCCTCGAGCCGCGGAGTGGGTGTGACCGCGCACCCGACACAGCCATGACACTGGTCGAACTCGACGGCGTGTCGAAGGGGTTCTGGATCCCGGACGAGCACCGGGACACCATTCGCGAGCACGTCTTTGCGGCGTTCAGACCGCGTCCACTTCGCCGCCTCCAGGTGCTCAACGGCGTGTCGCTCACGCTGCGCCGGGGAGAGGCCCTGGGGATTATGGGGGCGAACGGCTGCGGCAAGAGCACGCTGCTCAAAATCATCTGCGGCATCTATGTAGCCGACGCCGGCCGTGTGGAGACACGCGCGACGATCACCCCGATTCTCGACCTTGGCATTGGATGGAATCCTGAACTGGACGCAGTGGACAACATCTATCTGATCGGGGCCCTGATGGGGATGTCGCTCAGGCAGTTGCGGCGCGGCATCGACGAGATCCTGGCCTTTGCCGAGCTTCAGCCGTTTGCGCGCATGCACGTGAAGCACTACTCGAGCGGGATGGCATCCCGTCTGGCCTACGCCGTCGCGTTTCAGGCCGTGCGGGAAGTGCTGGTGCTCGACGAGATTCTTGCGGTGGGCGACGCCGGATTCAAGCAACGCTGCGAAGAACGCTACCGGGAGTTGCGAAAGGCCGGGCACACCATGCTGGTCGTCAGCCACAATCCCGACCTCATTGCCAGCTTCTGCGATCGGGCCCTTCTGCTCGAACAGGGGCAGGTGGTACTGGATGGTCCGCCGGCAGACGTGGCGCGTCAGTATCTGTCTCGCTTGACGCACGCGTGATGACGCGTCGCCGGCCATTCTCCTGTGTCTTGAAGCCGGCTAGCGCCGGGTCGCCTGCGCGGTGTAACCGACGCCCGCGTACAATTGCGCCATGAAAGAGGTCGGCGGCGCAAAAGGCCAGGTGCCCAGCCATCTCCGCCTGCTGTTCTGGGACACGGACATCACGACCTGGGATCCAGCAGCCTATCCGGTCTACGTGATTGAGCGAGTATTGGAGCGTGGCGACACGGCTGCCGTCGAGTGGATGCGCGAAGCGTTCACCGCCGAGCAAGTGGTGGCCACGCTGAGGTCCGCCCGGAACCTCACGCCGCGCTCCGCCAACTACTGGGCGCTCCGCTACGGCGTCCGGCGCGCCGATGTCGCCGCCTTCCGCGACGCGCGAGCCACGGCACTGTAGACCATGCCGGACTCCCATTTGTGGCATCCCGAAGTGCTGCCGACCGGGTGGCGGGAGGCAGCGGTCGACCTGGCCGCTGCGGGCGTGCTTGACGGCTTCTCCCTTGCTGGCGGCACCGCCCTCGCGCTCCACCTGGGTCACCGGCGGTCAGTGGATCTCGACCTGTTCTCGCAGCGAACGTTCGACCCGGGCGCCGTACTGACCAAGCTTGCCGGCTTGCCGTCCCTTCGGGTCGACCAGGTCGCACCGGGGACCGCGCACCTCGAGCTTCACGAGGTACTTATCAGTTTTCTCCACTACCCGTTTCCACCGCTCTTCCCGCTGCACAACTACACACCGCTGGCCGTGCATGATCCGCGGGATATCGCCTGCATGAAGGTGCAGGCCATTTCCACCCGCGGTGCGCGCAGGGACTTCGTCGATCTGTTCATCATCGCGAAGGAGTACGGACTGGCCCAGGTGCTGGCATGGTTCGACCGAATGTTTGCACGGACTCCCTACAACCGCCTGCACATCCAGAAGGCGCTGGTCTACTTTGACGACGCCGAGGCTCAGCCCATGCCTGACATGCTGGTGCCGCTCGAATGGGACGAGGTTCGGGCGTTCTTCGAGCGCGAGATGCGGCGGTAAGGTCAGCAGTCTGTCAGCCCACGAGCGCCAGGCGGCAGGGCTGCTCCAGCGGATCACTCTATCTAACCGCGGCGTGGCCCTCGCAGCGTGCGGGCGGCATCCCGGAACGGTACCCAGTACAACCGGAGGCACGAGGTCAGCTCATCATCCTCGTGTTCGCCCAGACCGAATCGAACCTCCGCATTGGTGCTCGGCACGCGGAAGGTGCCGAAGATGAGATCCCACACGGGAAACACGAACGCGAAGTTCTTGTTGATGTGTGACGGATGATAGCTGTGGTGCACCTGGTGATGGGCCGGACACCCGAATACGTACACCAGCGGTCCAGGCCAGCGAAGCCAGATGTGCGAGTGGCGCAGGTTGTAGCCGAGGAGGTTGAACGCCGCCGCGAATATCCCGACCCCACCGACAGTTGGGATGCGCGGCACATACCCCGCCATCGCGAACACGACGGCCATCGTGGCGCCGGAACACGCGGCCAGGCCCGCTGCATACACGACGTTGTCGACAGGATGCTCCCGATAGTTCGTCAGCGGGTGCATCACGCGCGCGGAATGGTGCACCTTGTGGAACGCCCACAGGATCGGAATCCGATGCTGGCCGTAGTGAATCGCGTAGCCGACCAGATCCTGTAACGCAAACGAGAGCAGGGCATAGCCCAACTCCACCCCCCAGGATGCGGCGCGAGGGGTCACGGGCCCGATATTGGTCAGGCCCAGCGCGCCCGCGACCAATTGATAGGACCAGGTCGTGATCGCGACCGCGAACGCGCCGTATATGAAGACACGGACGATCTGGTGCAGGAAGAAATACCGCACATCGAGCCACGCCGATCGGGTGCTCCACACGGTGCGTGGAAACAGGAACTGCAGGAGCCCACCGGGTCCACCGACGCTTGAGCCCCTGGCGCGCCGCAGGGACACCACGTAGACACCGGTCGCCGCGGCCAACGACGTCAGGAGGTACGGAATGTAGATCCGTTCGCCCGGGACGAACGGATACGCCAGGACGTGCAGAACGTTCTCCACCACGGCCGCGGTCATCGAACGCAGGAACTCCCAGATGTGACTCACCGCTCCTGTCTTTTCGGCCGTGTACGCCCAACACATTAGCCTCTGTGAGCGCCCTATTGAAGGCGCACTGCCTTGCCGATACTCTCGGGTGGGAGCCCGGAGCGTCCGGGTGTGGCATTTTTGGCACGCATGGGTCTCCCACGCACGGGCTTGTCCGAGGTGGCCGTCCGCCTCGGGTGTAACCGAGGGGGCGAAGCTGCGCCAGGGCGCCACAACCGGTAAGCTGGATTTCAGGGGTACTGCGAACGCCAATGTCTGCAACTCACACTGATCGACTTGTCGCGCCGCGTCGCGACCTGCGTCGGCCCGTCCCTGAGCACCCGAGGCGGGTTACGGAGAGACGTTCGACCGCCGGTGTCGGGTTAGCTGATTACGCGCGTGTAACCACGTCTCCCCTCTACCCCTCCACGGCCCCGGTACTGGCTTCGGTGTGCCGGGCCGTCGATACGGCCATGGCGATCTTCGCGCTCGTGGCGGTGCTGGTCGTGATGGGGCCTTCGGGTGTACCAGCCCTCGGGTCAATCCTCGCAGTGCGAGTGACGCTGGGGACCGCGCTGCTCCTGGTCCTGGGCGCACTCATGTGGCCATGGTTGCTGGCCGCCCTGGGGCTCTATCGCCTGCGTGAGCTGAAACATGCCGGGCACGAGCTGAACCGAATTGGGGCGGCCTGTGCCGTGGGAAGCCTCTACGCGGCCATGGTGTTCGCGATCGTGAGCGAGGCCTTCCTGTCGCATGCGCTGCCCGCCTTCTGGGTCGCCGCAACCATCAGCACCGGCTGCGGACGAGCGGTCATCCGGAGGGTGTGGCGGGAGGCCCATCGTCGCAGGCGCGTCCGTCAAGTGATCATCGTGGGGACCGGACCGAAGGGGCTGCAGACCTACAGAGCACTCGCCATGGATCCGTCATGCACGGTCGTGGGGTTCGTGGACAAGGCCGAGACGGCGAAACGGCATGTGCCCCGCCCTGTCCGGTTCCTGGGGACGATCGATGACCTCGATCACATCCTGGCGAGCCGCACGGTGGACTCGGTGCACATCCGACTGCCGGTCAAGTCGTGCTATTCGGAGATTGAGCAAGTGCTCTCGACGTGCGAGCGGATCGGCGTCGAGTCCTGCTACGACGCCGACATCTTCGCACCGTCACGCACTCGTCCGGCGATTCGATCCAAAGCCGAGGAACTTCAAGTCACGAGACCCGCTGTCACCGAGGACTATGGCCGATGGGTCAAGCGCGCCACCGATATCGTCGGAGCGGTCGCCGGCCTCATCGTCTTCTCGCCGGTCATGCTCGCCGCGGCGGTCGTGATCCGGCTGACCAGTCGTGGGCCGGCCTTCTTCGTGCAGGAGCGTGTGGGATTCAGACTCCAGCGGCTGAAACTGTACAAGCTGCGCACGATGGTGGCGGATGCGGAGCAGCAGCAGGCGGCGCTCGAACATCAAAACGAGAAGGACGGACCCATCTTCAAGATCCAGAACGACCCGCGCATCACCCGCGTCGGTCGCCTGCTTCGGAGAACCTCCATCGACGAACTGCCGCAACTGCTCAACGTCCTGAAGGGGGACATGTCGCTAGTGGGCCCCAGACCAATGGCCCTTCGGGACGTGGGCCTCTTCCCGGAGGCATCCTTGATGCGCCGCTTCTGCGTGAAGCCGGGACTGACCGGCCTCTGGCAGATCAGTGGCCGCAGCAATACCAGCTTCCGACGCTGGATCGAACTGGATCTTGAATACATCGACCGCTGGTCATTCGCGCTGGATCTGAGCATTCTCGCGAAGACGGTGCCGGTCGTTCTTCGCGGGGACGGTGCAGCCTGAGGACCAACTTGGGGATCCGGCATCGGGCGATCGTCGCGATGCTGGCTGCCGCACTCGTCGGCGGCCGTGTCGCTGAAGCCAACCAGTTCAGGCTGTTCGTGGCGCAGGACTCGACGTTCGATGACAATGTGTTTCGCCTCCCCCCGGGCGCGACCCCCAGCGCGCAGGCGACGGGAGTGGCCAGGCCGCCGCTGGGCGAAATGCGGTTCACGACATCCGCCGGTCTGGGTTTCGACACGGTCTACCGCCGGCAGCGACCGCGTGCCGAGTTCACGCTGACGCGCTATGCGCACCAGACCTACAAGTACCTGGATTTCACCGGAATCTCTGGCCGCGCCGGATGGCATTCGTCAATCGGCGACCGATGGACGGGCACGATGGGCTACGAGCGAACCCAGGCGCCAAGCAACGACGCCACGCAAACTGGTTTCCGAACCGCAAACAGGCTCGATGAGCGTATTGCTGGAGAGGCGGAGTACCGGGTGTACTCGCGTTGGTCTGTGGGCGGCAGCCTGAACAAGGTCGGCAGCCGCTACAACAATACCGTCAGCCGATTCTCCGACTACGATGCGAAGCAGGCTGCGGCGCACGTTGCCTATCGGTCCCGAAGGGGAAACCAGTTCCGCGTGCTGGCCCGCGGAACGGACGGCGGCTACTCGAGCCGGAGTGTGTCCCACGAGGGGATCCCGGCGCAGTCCTACGTGCAGCTGGACTACGAAGCCGACATCACGTGGGTGCCCACCGGGCACAGCCGCGTTGGCGCTCGTCTAGGATTCTCCAGATTCGACTACGGAGCGCTCGCTCCGGCTTTCCGCAACTTTGAGGGTGTAACGGGACGCGTCGCCTACGACTGGACGCCCACCGAACAATCCACGATCGGCGTGGTCGTGCGTCGTGAGATCGGACCAGAACTCCTGTATTACGCCAACGCCACTGTCGTCGGGACGACGGCTGCGTCGGTGACGGCGACCTCGGCGCTCTCGCCAAAGATCGGTCTGCGCGCCGCGGCCGAATTGAGGAGGCAGATGCTGGCTGGACAGGCGGGGGCACTCGACGGTCCCCTGCGCAGCCCCGACTACGCCCAGCTCACCGTCACCGGCACCTGGACGCCCAAGCACTACCTCCTCTTCAGCATGGCGGTCGGGCACGAACGCCGAAGGGGTCCCAGCCCACACTCGCCAGATTTCAATGCCAACACGGTCTCCGCACACCTGCAATGGTCATTTCTCTGAGCTCGGAGCGGGCAACCGGACGACATATGCTGACGACACGAGCACTGTGCGCGCTGATTGGCGGGCTCTTGATCACTGTGACCTCGAGCGACGCACAGGCGCAAAGCGCCGGGATCGGAGAGTTGGTCCTGGGTGGGGGCGACATCGTGCGCATCGCAGTTCTTCAGAACCCCGATCTCACGACCGAGGTCCGGGTCTCGGAAAATGGAACGGTGAGCTTTCCCTACATCGGGATCGTGCCAGTGGGCGGTCTCACCCTCCCGCAGGGCGAGAAGAAGATTGCTGACTTGTTGCGAGAAGGCGGCTTCGTGGCGAAGCCACAAGTCAACATCCTGCCGGTGCAGATTCGCAGCCGCCAGGTGGCGGTCCTGGGGCAGGTCAACCGCCCCGGCCGCTATCCGCTCGAAGCGGCCAACGTGCGCCTGTCGGACATGCTCGCGAACGCCGGCGGCATAGCCGCCACAGGCGCCGACACCGTAGTCCTGATGGGTACGCGTGAGGGCAAGGCTATCCGTCGCGAAATCGACATTCCCATGCTCGTCTCAAAGGGCGACAGCGCCAGCGACGTGCCGCTCGCGGGCGGCGACGTCTTGTACGTGAATCGCGCCCCCATGTTCTACATCTATGGTGAAGTGCAGCGCGCCGGCGCGTTTCGTCTCGAGCGCAACATGACCGTCATGCAGGGCCTTGCCGCTGGGGGTGGCCTCACCGGTCGCGGCACGGACAAGGGCCTCCGCGTGCATCGACGTGGCGCCGACGGAGCACTCCGGATTATCGAGGCCAAACTCGACGAACCACTCGAGGCGGACGATGTCATTTACGTCCGGGAAGGCCTCTTTTGACCGAGGGCACCCTGCCATGACGTTTCAACAGCTTGTCCTCATCCTGCGCGCCCGCTGGCTGGTCGTGTTGGGCGTGCTGGCCACGGCGGTCGGCGCCGCCGTCGCGGCGAGTGTTCTGCTGCCCAAGACCTATACCGCCAACGCGGCCGTGATCCTCGATGTCAACTCGAGTGACCCTGTCGCGGGCCAGGCCGTATCCGGGCAGCTCGCGCCCGGCTACATGGCGACCCAGGTGGACATCATCACGAGCGAGCGGATGGCGCGGCAGGTCGTCACGATGCTCAAGCTCACTTCGGTGCCCGCGACCGAGCGGACATGGCGTGAGGCGACAGGGGGCACGGGCACGATCGAGCAATGGCTGGCGCTCCTGCTGCAGAAGGACCTCGACGCCACGCCGTCGCGCGATTCGCACGTGATCAACATCAGCTTCTCTGGCGCCAACCCCCAGTTTGTGTCTGCTGTCGCCAACGCCTTCGCGCGGGCCTACATCGATGTGAGCCTCGAACTCAGGGTCGGACCCGCCAGGGAATACGCGGCGTGGTTCGACACGCGTGCCGCGCAACTGCGGGACAGACTCAGGAGCGCGCAGGAGGCGCTTTCGGCGTACCAGCGCGAAAAGGGCATCGTGGCGACCAACGAGAGTCTCGACTACGAAACCACCCGCCTCAATGAGATTTCCAGCCAGTTCACACAGATCCAGGCCCTGCGCCTGGATACCTCTTCGCGGCAGCAGCAGGCCGGGGCCGGCAACGAAGACGCCCCAGAGGTACTGCAGAGTCCGTTGATTTCCAGTCTCAAGGCGGACCTCGTCCGGGCGGAAACCCGATGGCAGGACGTGCAGCAAAAGCTTGGCGCCAACCATCCGGACTACATGAAGGCGCAGACTGAAGTACGGTGGCTGAACGAGCGGATCCGGGTCGAAACCCAGCGCGTGGCGTCCAGCCTGGCGAGTGCCGACCGCGTGAACGTGCGGCGCGAGGCCGAACTCCGCGCCGCGCTGGAGGCGCAGAAACAGAAGGTGCTCCAGCTGAAGGAAGAGCGCAACGGTCTCACGGTGGTGCAGCGTGATGTCGAGGACGCACAGAAAGCCTATGATGCGGTCAGTCAGCGCCTGGCGCAGTCGCGGCTGGAGGGCCAGATCCAGCAGACGAACATCTCGGTCCTCAGCCCCGCCGAGCCGCCGCTCGGACCTTCCAGCCCGAATCTGCTGCTCAACATCCTCATCGGCATCGGCCTCGGAACCGTGCTGGGCCTGGCGGCCGCGCTGCTGCTCGAGCTGATGCAGCGCCGCGTACGTTCCGCCGACGATCTGGCCGAGACGCTCGGTGTGCCGGTGCTTGCCCTCGTTGGGAATGGGACGGCCTCATGACACTCACCAACCTCGGCGTTCCGCGCGCGACCCGCACAGTGGTGTCCTGGCCCCGCCCCGCCAGAATCGACGGCTCCATCGGCACAATCCTGCTCGATGCTGGCCGCCTCGACGCCGGAGGGCTGGAGAGCATTCTGCGCGCCCAGAAGGAGAAGAGCCTTCGCTTCGGCGAGGCCGGCATGGGCCTGGGCCTGCTCACGCAGGACGACATCGATTTCGCCCTGGCCCGCCAGTTCGACTACCCCTACCTGATAGCCGGCGACGACCGGATCAGCCGCGACGTGGTAGCCGCCTTCAAGCCGTTCAGCCCCGTGGTTGAACAGCTCCGGGTGCTGCGCAGCCAGTTGATGTTGCGCTGGTTCAGCGGCGAGCCTGGCCACAAGGCACTGGCCATCACCAGCGCCGGACGTCGCGAGGGCCGTAGCTTCATCGCGGCCAATCTCGCGCTGGTCTTCTCCCAACTGGGCGCGCGGACGCTGCTCGTCGATGCCGACCTGCGTCACTCATCCCAGGCAGGCCTTTTCAGGCTCGCACAGCCAGCCGGGCTGTCGAGTCTGCTCGCGGCTCGCGCCGGACGCGAGGCCATTGTGCCCATCGCCCCGATGCCCAATCTGTCGGTCCTGCCAGCTGGTCCGGCCCCCCCCAACCCGCAGGAACTGCTCGGCCGGCCTGCGTTTGGGCAGCTCTTGCAGGCCGTGGCTGAGGACTTCGACGTGATCCTCATCGACACGCCGGCCGCGCGCTACTATGCCGACGCCGACACCATCGCCGCGCGTGCCGGCGCCGCCATCGTGCTGGCACGCAGGCATGTGACGTCCGCCCCCGATCTTGCGCAACTCGGCCGCAGCGTACAGCAGGCCGGCGCCGTGCTCGTGGGCTCGGTGCTCAACGACGCCTGACGGCCACCAGCGCGGCGCCCTGCCGTGCCCAGACACCCGACGCATCTCAGCGTGTGGGCGCCCGCGACTCCAGCCACACATCGATGACGCAAGTTCCCGGGCTGGAACCCTATGCCCTTCCGCGGGTGAACGTCCTTGGCGTGGGCATCCACACAGTCAATCTCGCCTCAGCGTTAACAGCGAGTTTCTGGGCCGCGCGCGCCGCAGGCGTTCGCGGGTATGTCACCGTCACCGGCGTGCATGGCGTCATCGAGTCCCTGAATGATCCCGCGCTTCAGGTGATTCACAACCGGTCGCTCCTGTCCTTGCCGGACGGAGTTCCGATGGCGTGGGTTGGGAAGGCGCGGGGCCACGGCATGATGAGCCAGGTCGCCGGGGCGGATTTCATGCGCGCGGTCTTCCAGCGCTCCGCTCAGTCGCATGAGCGGCACTATCTCTGGGGGGGCGGCACGGGTGTCGCTGAGGCGCTGCGACAGAACCTCATCCGGCGCAATCCGGGCGTACTCGTCGTCGGTGTCGAGACTCCCCCGTTCCGTCCGCTGACGCACGACGAGGAAATGGGGCTGCTGGATCGGATCAACCGGACGCAGCCGCACTTCTTCTGGGTTGGACTGAGCACGCCGAAGCAGGAACGCTTCATGGCTGGATTTCTGGAGCGGCACGGCACGTCGCTTCAACTGGACCGCCAGGGGTTCGTCATGATCGGCGTCGGGGCAGCATTCGATTTCGAGGCCGGATTGGTCGCGGAAGCACCCCGGTGGCTTCGTGGGAGCGGCTTCGAATGGCTGTACCGGCTCGTCAAGGAGCCCAAGCGACTGTGGCGTCGGTATCTGAGGAACAACCCGCGCTTCATCATCGGGCTAGTACGGCAGTGGCTCCAGCCCGCCCGATTCGCCATGCGCGGTTACGACCGGTCTGGTCCCTTCGATCGCTGACTTCGACGACGCAGCTTGTCTCAACTCCGGAATGCGCATACTGATTGTTCACAATTCCTACCAGCAACGGGGCGGCGAAGACGCGGTGGTGGAGGCCGAGTCAGAGCTTCTGGCAGGGCATGGGCATGACGTCCAGCAGTTCACCCGGCACAACGACGAGCTCACTGGCCTGGGGCACGTGGACCAGGTTGCGCAGGCGCTCTGGTCTCGGCCGTCATCGAGGGCTCTCACCGATCTACTCGGAACCTTTCGACCCGATGTTATGCATGTGCATAACACGTGGCCGCTGATCTCGCCGTCGATCTACTGGGTGGCTGCACATGCACGCGTACCAGTGGTGCAGACGCTGCACAATTTCCGCCTGTTGTGCCCTGAGGCCAAGTTCCTGCGCGACGGCCGCGTGTGTGAGGACTGCCTGGGCCACCTACCGTGGCGCGGTGCCGTACGGGGCTGCTATCGAGGCTCCAAGGCACAGAGCGCGGTGCTGGCGGGCATGTTGACGCTGCACCGGGCGATCGGCACCTACAGCCACAAGATCGCTCGGTATATCGCGTTGAATGAGTTCTGCCGCCGCAAGTTCATTGCAGGGGGCCTGCCGGCCGAGCGTATCGTGGTGAAGCCGAACTTTGTTGATTTTGGCGCTCCCACTGTTCAACCCCGGAATGGTTTCCTGTTCGTCGGGCGGCTGTCGGCGGAAAAGGGCGTGGTGTTGCTGGCGCGCGCTGCAGCAAGTGCCGGTGTCACGGTTCGAGTGGCCGGCACAGGTCCGGATGCTGCACTGCTGCAGGGTGCGGCAGCGGTGAAAGAACTTGGCATACTGAACGGCAGCGAAGTATATGCAGAGATGGCCGGTGCCATGGCATTAGTGATGCCCAGCATCTGGCACGAACATTTCCCACGCACGCTGGTGGAGGCGTTTGCCAGTGGCCTGCCGGTGATTGCCAGCCGTATCGGGTCTTTGGCCGAGTTGGTGGACGACGGTGTGACCGGCCTGCTGTTCGAGCCCGGCAACGCGCCGGACCTGGCAGACAAGATGCGGTGGGCTCAGGCACACCCACAACAGATGGCGCAGATGGGCTTTCAGGCCCGCGCGCGGTACGACGCTGCATTCACGGCCGACCGCAACCACGACCAGTTGGTGGCCATCTACCAGGCAGCCATCAGCGAGGTGGCGGGAGTCGTATGACTTCCCTGTTCGGTCGGCTCCTCTTCAGAGACGTGGTGTTCTGGCTGAGCCTCGGCCTCACCATGATCGCCGTTGCGGTGCCACCGCTCCGCTACTCAATCTACGTCGTCCCCTTTCTCGTGGTACTTGCACTCCTTGGCGATGGTGACTTCCGGATCGGCGATGAACTCAAGCCTTTCCTCATCTTCATCTGCGCCGGCTTGGTGATGGCGCCGATGGCGACAGCCGAAGGCATGAAGGATGTCTTCTTCACTACGGCCGGCGTCTCAATTGCCCTGCTCATCACCACGCCTGCCATGAAGACGCGACGACTGTTCGTCTGCACCTTAGCCACAGGACTCATCTATTTCACATTCTCTGGTGGCCTGAATCAGAGCGTGAGCCTGGACGTTGTCAACTCAACATCGCCCTTCGAATCAAACTTCGGCTTTCTTTTTGGCCTCCTCGCTGTGTTTGCGTTGATCGGGAACGACAAGTGGCTCTTTGGGATCTGCCTAGCGTTGTCCATCCTCGGGCTAAAACGAATCGCCGTGCTTGCCGCCCTGGTTGCAGCGCTCTTCTGGCTGATCGGTGAACGGAGGGGGAAATGGATACTGAATCCGCCCGTGATGATACTTGCCAACATCTCTGTCGCGGGCATCGCTGTGATGTACGGCGGCGGTCTCCTCGACGGCCCAATCCGGCAACTCACAGGGCAGAGTGCAAACCAGCTGGGACAAGGGCGGCAGGCACTCCTATCAGTCCCGGCCCGTGAAATGATGCGGCGACCATTGGAGTTTGCCCTAATTGGCGCGGGACCCGGTTCGACGTATGAGTTGTCGAGAGCAGGGACATCTGAGTTCTCCGGCAGAATCAATCTACACAGTGACATCCTCAAGGTTTTGTACGAGTACGGGTTGCTGGTCTTTCTGTTGTTCATCGCCTCGATGTATCGCTCTTCTCGCTATGAGATGCGCGTCGCTTTCTTGTTTCTCAATGTCCTATTCGTCACAGACAACACGCTGATCTATGCGTCTGTTCTTTTTGTTTTCATGGTCGGCGCACGGCTCATGTCAGACCCGCCACCGTCTTCGTTGGCTGGTTCTATGTCCAGCACGAGGTGGCGATGAGCATTACAAGCGGCTCGCAGAGCGAGAGTCCGTACTCCGCGTTACGAGGCACACAAAGGCCACGGACACGCGGCTGAGCTTATACACGACAGACAGATTGTGAATCGATTACCAGGCGGAAGACATCAGCGTGCTGCTGTCACCAGGTCGTGGGCCGTTCGCTTTCCTGCCCGTGCGAAGGCGCTGTTTACCCGCGACGGCGCCGTCAGGCGTCTGCACGGATCCGTCAGAACGTGGGCATTGCTGTCCGTCGTGGCGACACGGGGCGCCGGGTTCGCCCTCAGCTTCTTCGTGTCTCGCCATCTTGGCATCGAGATCCTCGGCTCGTATACCGCAACACTCAACACTGCATCGTCGGTGGTATCCCCGTTCGCGAGCGTGGTTGGCAATAACACAAACATGCTGGCGGCGGCCCACAGACTCAATGCGCATACGTATGTCCGTGTGGCGCGGGCGAGCGCGACACTCACGGTGGGGCTCTCTCTTCTTGCCTGTGTCGTGTTTCTCGCCATCAACCCGTCACGCTCTGGCAACGGGTCGGACGTCGGGGTTGCGTGGATTGTGATCGGTGGGGCCAGCGTCATCCTCGGACAGGCTGTGTTCGCGGTGATCCAAGGCTGCCTCTATGGAGACGGGCGCTCCATTCCTGCGGCTCGTGTGTCAGTTGGAGTCGCGCTGGCCGTCGCTCTCAGTTCAATTGTTATCGTGCCATGGGCCGGCCTGAGGGGCGCGTTTGCACTGCTGGTAGCACTGTCCCTCATGCCGAGCGCAATTGTGGCTTCAGGCGTCTTTCTGTTTCGCGAAGCCACAGAGCCTGAGTCCTTAGCCGTCTGGAGAGAAACGTGGGACCAGTTTGTTGTCAGTAGCTCCAGCATGCTGGCGACGGCTGTTGAGAACGGGGTTGGTTGGGCCTGCACTGTCTACTTCGTTCAGCAGGTCTTCGGAATGGAGGGTGTCGGCCTTTTGGGGATTGCCGGACAATGGCAAACGGCCATGTTGCTGCCGACGATGAGCTGGGGTGGCGCAAATCTAAAGACCCTGAGTGATACCGTAGCAACGGGCGAGGCGCCTGCTGTGTTCGCGGCCATGAGTGGTCTTATCAAGAGGAACGTGCTTGCCACTGCCGTGCTTGGGGCGATCGTGTCTCTCTGCTCCGGCTACCTCGCCTCGGCCTATCGATTGAGCGACAGTGGTCTGGCTGGATTGATCTGCTTCAATGCGGTTGTGGCGCTGACCAGAGCGGCTGGCGGCGTCCCCGAACTGCTCATGGTGTGCCTGCGCCAGCAGCGTCTATGGCTTGTGTTTTCTCTGGTCGCATCTGCGGTGCAAGCTACGATCACTGTCGTGTGGGCCAGCCACGGACTATGGGTCGTGGTGCTTGGAGTCATAGGCGCCAGCGTAACGCGGGGTCTTTTGTGCCTGATCGTGCTGCCTGGTCTCGTGCGCACTGGCACACGACGTTGAGCGCGCAGCGCGGCCACAGACTCTCCTTCGCAATGGTCCGAGAAGACCGGTCCTCTCAGGGTTGAACCAGAGATGAAGCGCCTGGCAGTCTTTGACTATAACGTTACGGCGATGAGCCCTATTGGCAGTTGCGTGCGAGCCGAAGTGGGCGGCATTTGTGATGAGTTTGATGTCACGGTGTTTGCTCACCACTTTGAGAACCCGCGGCCGGATCGCATTCGGTGGGTACGCGTACCGTGTCCCTCTTGGCCACTGATCTTTCGTGAATGGGTATTTGCACTTCTCTCGCCACTTCTTCTCAGACGAGAAGTGCTATTGAGAGGTCCGTTCGACATAATCCAGGCGACGGAAGGACAGTTCACCGGTTGCGACATCTGTTATGCACAGTTCTGTCATCGCGCCTATATGCGCAATCAGTGGCGGATTGCAGGTGACAAGGGACTGCGCCGGATCGCTCGCTGGATTGGACATACACGCAACGCGCATCGCGAGCGCTTGTCGTTTAGCCATGCGAAGGCCGTGGTCGTCCCCTCAAAGGGTCTTGAGCAAGAAGTGCTTCGGGTATACCCCTTCCTCTCGGGGAAGATCGTCAACATCCCCAATGCCGTAGATGTCGAGCGGTTCGCACGTCCAGCCGATTGCGACGTGGCGGAATTGCGGCGGGGGTGGAGCTTCACACCTGACCATGCGGTGATCGTATTCGTAGCCTTAGGCGACTTCGGGCGCAAAGGGCTTCGAGTCTTGCTGGAAGGTGCCAGCATGGTTGCATCGGAGCGACTGAGGATCCTGGTCGTGGGTGGCAGCGAGGGAGAGATAGGTGAATACGAGCAGATCGCTGACAGCTTAGGAATCAAGAAGAAGGTCTACTTCAGCGGCCTCACGAAGGATATTCGCCCCTTCCTTTGGGCTTCAGATGTATTTGCTTTCCCAACCGCGTACGAAACCTTCTCTCTGGTCGCATTCCAGGCTGCAGCCGCTGGGTTGCCGCTCATGGTCACTCCGGTCTACGGCATCGAAGACTTGATTAGGCATGGAGTCAATGGCTGGTCTATCGAGAGAACGCCTGAATCTATCAAGCACGCGGTCGAGGCAGCACTTGGTGATCGAGCGCGTCTCGTCGCAATGGGCAAGGTTGCGCAGTTGGAGGCACAGAAATACGACGTTGCGGGGTTCCCTGATTCATGGATGCGATTGTTGCGGCAGATGCACAGCGAGAGGTAGGGAACCTCAGTGGGCCTCTGGTGGACACTGACGTCAGCATGACTTGCGAACCGCACGGAACCGAGCGAGTCCAGTGATCGAGGGGCGACCAGAGGATGCGCGGATCGTCGACAGCGGAGCGATCGGCGAGAGGGTAGACGCCCGGGTTGTACTCCTGACGAACTTTGTTCCGCCGTATCGACTGCCGGTGTTCGAGGCGCTGAACGACCGCGTCTCCAGTCTGACCGTTCTGGTCTCGACGCCCATGGAAGGCAATCGGAGCTGGAAGCCCGCATTCGGCCACCTCGACGTCCGCGTCCAAAAGACAATCACCCTTTCTCGCCGCTCGCGTCACCCCGCGGGTTTCTCTGACTTGAGTTACCTCCATGTGCCGTGGGGCCTGATCCGGCAACTTCACAGCTTGCGGCCAGACGTCGTCATCTCTGGTGAGCTGGGCACTCGAACATTGCTGAGCGCGCTCTACTGCTTTCTCGCGAAGCGACCCCCGCTCATCGTGTGGGCCACTCTCTCCGAGCGCACGGAGCAGGGACGCGGCTGCGTCCGGCGCACGATCCGGCGGTGGATTCTGCGGCGAGCTGACCGCGTCATCGTCAACGGCGCGAGTGGCGAACGGTACGTGCTTGGGTACGGCGTGCCGGCGAATCGGATCGACCACATCCCGTACGTGTCGCGGTCCGAACACGGAGAGGCCGACGCCAGGCCCAGAGCTTTGGGTCCTGTACGAAACCTGCTGTTCGTCGGGCAGTTGACCGAGCGCAAGGGACTGGCGCAATACCTGAGCGCCCTCGATGCCTGGGCGCGCTCACACCCATTCGAAGACATCACGCTTACGGTGGTGGGCTCCGGCCCGCAGCGTGAGGCGATCGAGCATTTCCGTCCCGGCGGTCGTTTAGTCATTGAGGTCCTCGGCGACCGGCATCCAGGCGCGCTTTCTGCGTTCTACGCTCGGGCGGACGCCCTCGTGTTCCCCACGCTCGCGGACGAATGGGGGCTCGTGGTCAATGAGGCGCTCGCCGCCGGCGTTCCCGTGATCGGCAGCATTCATAGCCAGGCGATCGAAGAACTGTGCGAGGAAGGGAAGACGGGGTGGAGATTCGATCCTGAGAGCAGGACGTCCACTCTCTCGGCCATTGAGAAAGCCCTCACGACGACTGCGAACGATCTAGCCGCGATGCGCAAGTCCGCCAGAGCAAGGGTAGCTCGCCTTACTCCTGAGTGGGCGGCCGGGCGTCTCGTCGCTTCCATGCGCACGGCACTCGCGGAGCGGGACAGTTCGGTGGTCGGAGGCTCAGTGCCGTAGGGCCGAGAGAAGTAGTTCGACGAACTCCACAGTCATCTGCTGTCCTTGGCGAGGTGGTCGGCGAGCCGGAAGCAGCAGGCCATCGCATTGTATGTAGGGTTTGAAAAACTGCCAGTTGGAAACACGCTTGTGGAGCCAACGTAAAGATTGTCAATGCCGTGAACGCGGCAATCGGTGTTGACCACGCCATCTCCAGGACTCTGACTCATTCGAGTGGTTCCCATCGGGTGATGGCCGCCGCCGGCCACCTCGTCCAGACGAGAAGGGTCGCCAGGAACAAAGAACTGGCCCAGATCCAACTTCGCAAGTCCCAATCGTCGGAACTCCTCATCTATCGATCGAACAAAGATATCGATCGTCCTTGCCTCGAGGCCTGTCAGTCGCCAGTCGATGTCGGCTTTCTGAAAACCCAGTCGGTCTCTATCTTGACTTAGTCGTATCCGGCTGTTGGGATTCGGTTCGGTTTCGCATTGAATGCCGAGGTACAGTTCCGATCGGCTGGGGAACGTCACTCTACCCTGGACAACTCGACTCCAAAGAATTCTGGCGAGCTCGCCGGAACCCTTCACTGCTCCCAGGCTTGCCTTCACAAGCTGAGAGCGTGCGACTGGTTTCCTGACCGCGTTGACCAGGACTTGTGCCGACTTCAGCGGAGAGCGTTCGTCTGGCCTGGTGGTGACATCGCAAGCCACGTGAAGTATCTGATGCTTCTCTTGAAATCGTCTACTCGTCACGATTTTTGGGCACATCTTCACGCCGGATCGGATCAGAGTGCCAAAGTGCTGAGTGAAACGATCTCGACTCGTGGGCACGATGGGTGCGGCTCTCATGTGGAGGTGATCCTGAAAGCAACGGCCAACCCAATCCCCTTCGTTTCCGAGTCCTGCTGACACCGTCTGATTCGAACACAAGAGCAGGCGCGCGTTCTCGATGGCGCCACAGCACATCACAAAGTAGCGGGCCTGAATGCGGGCGCTCTTTCCTTCGAGGGTTGCGACATTAAGAGAAGCCACTCTCGATCCAGACGGGTTGACGTCGAAGTAGGTGGCGTTGGCGTTGACAAAGACTTGAAGGCGGCCGGAAGTCTTGAGAAAGGATCCGTACTTGTTGGCCAGATTTGGTTGTGCGCTGAATTGCGAATAAATGAAATGAAAACTCTCGGGGTCAAGGAAAGGCGGCGGCGGTCCAACCCATGTCCGCTCATCGTGGCTGGAATGAGGGATTCCCATGAAATCGTCGACTCTCGGAAAATACGGCTGGAGATGATCCAAAGTGAGTGGCCACCCGCTGTGTGACACCCACTGCCGTGCTTCGAAGTCCAGCGGGAGAAAGGGGCTGGCCTGCCCTCCCCACAGTGTCGTGGTCCCTCCGAGGACGCGCGCTCGCCCTTCATCGAACGCGTATCTGAGTCCAGAGACCGAGCACTGGTAGAGTGAGCGTGACTCTGCCGAGTACGAATAGCCCCCTCCTTCAATCATGATGATTGTGAAGTTGGTCTTGGAAAGTGCGACAGCGGTGGCGATACCCGTGGCGCCGGCACCGACGATGCAAACGTCAGCGCGCAGAGGCTGCTCGGAATCGTAGTGACGAAAGTCACTGATCATATGGTCCCGTCGTCACAAAATGGTATCGCAGTCTATCGCGGGGGCTGAGTGGTTCTTGGTTCTTGAGACCAGCGGTGAGCCTTGCGACACATCAGGCCGATCAGCCAGGTGACTACATCAGGGGACCAGCAATATCGGCGCAGGGCCGACACCAACCGTGCGAGCCACGATCGCCTTGGAGCCACCGGCAAGGTCGCGCTGGGTGGTGGCGGCCCAAGCTGCCGGCAGGGTGAAGGTCGTGTTGCCGTCGTTCCAGACGGCATAGCCGGTGGATCCGTCTTTCAGGCGGATCGTCACCTGCCAGGTGCCGTTACTGGTACGAGCCCGACTGAGCATCGTGGCCCCGCTCAACCATCCGGCCACCTCCCGGTAGGCGACGCCCGCGGTGGTGGGGGCAACGTACCCGGGTTGACTCAGGGGATTGCCGAAGTCGATGTCCCACGCATAGAAGCTGAAGTTGCTGTGCCCCCACCAGGGCTGCACGAGATAGGCGCGCGCGATTGACCCTGCGGCCGCCGCATCGCTGACTGGAGCACCGTTGATGCTGCCTTCGGTATTCCAGATCGCGAGACTCGACAGGCCGTGGCGCGCGAGCACATCCCTCAGCCCAGCGGCCTCCGGCTCATCGAGCTCAGGTCGATAGTCCGTGTAGAGGTGCCACGAGACGATATCGATGTAGTCCCCTCCTCCTTTGGAGAGGAACTCATCCAACCACGGGAAACCGTTCGCCGTGATGTTGGGCGCGAGCACCACGTTGGCCGGATCGACGGCCTTCAGTTCTTCCCTGGCCGCCCGTGTCAGTTCGACCATGTTGTCAACGGACCCGGTGAAGAAGCCGCTGTAGTCCACCTCGTTCCACAGTTCCCAGTACTTGACGCGCCCCCTGTAGCGCAGCGCCACCGTGCGCACGTAGTTGCGCCAGTCGTTGAGATTGGCCGGCTCGGCCCTGTCTGCGTCGCCGGGGCGGGCCGATGCCCAGAGTGGCGTCATGCCAAGGGTGTAGAGAATCCCCTGGTTGGCAGCCTGGGCGGCGTCGACGTAGTAGTCCATGCGCCGCCAGTCCCATGCACCCTTGACGGGCTCGAGATCTTCCCAGCGCGTCCCGGTGTCCCACAGCCGCAAGAGCCCGAACCCTTCGGCGCCAGGCCACGTGTTGTAGGTCCCCCACTTGTTGATTGTCATGCCCGTGAAGGTGGTCGCCAACGGCGCCGTGTTGGCGATGCAGTCGGTGGAGGCGAGTTCGCGCAAGCTGGCGTCGTCGGCCTCGACGGTGCCGGAGGTGAGGAAGCTCAGTCCAAAATAGCCGGGCACCTGGTCATGCCAGCCCCCGCGAATGACAAACTCCTGCCATGCGGGCGTCAGCGTCACTCTCTGGGCAGCTTTCGACTCGTACCACGGACCTTGGCGGCGGAAGTGAAACAGAACCGTGGGCGAGTCTGGAGAACGCAGCCAGATTCGCCCCTCGTAGGTGATGCCGGACTTGAAGGTGAACGGCTGGGCGACGATGACACCTGCGTCGGCCGTGACGCCAGCTACGGTGAGCCTCTGCGCCTTGCTGGAGCTGCGCCCCGGGGCCAAGGCAAAGTTCACGGTGGCCCCGCCCCAGTGGTTCTCCGTCCAGTTGGTCGCGTAACCGCCACTCATCGTTTCAAAGCCAGCGTTCAGGAGCAGCTCCGTCGGCAATGGCGCTGGCGGATCGCATGGCGTCGTTGCGGCGCCGACGAGGATCGTGACATCGGCGGTTGTCGTCAGCGTGCTGTCGGTGGCGGTTAACCGGAGGACGTAGGTCCCGGCGGCGGAGAACGCAGCAGCGGTGCTCCGCGCGGTCACGTCGCCGAACACGACGGTGCCAGGGCCACTCACCCTGGACCAGGTCTGGGTCAGGGTGCTGCCGGCGGGCAAACCGTCATCCGTCGTCGTGCCGTTGAGCGTGGCCGAGGCCGGCAGCGTGATGGTCTGACCGGGTCCGGCGCTCACGCCGGGTGGTTGATTCTGAGTGGGCTGGTAGTAGGCACCGGCGACCGAGGCAGCGAACCCGCTCGAGGAGGTCAGCCAGTGAAACTCGCCCGTCCCCGGGCGCACAAAGGCGAGGTCCCCCTTGCCATCCCCATCGATATCGCCGATGAGCGGCACGTCGGCAACCCCGGCGACCACCGAGCCCCACTTCTTTGCACCGGACGACCTGGAACTGTAGCCGCTGGAGGAGGTGAGCCAGGCGAACGTGCCGGTTCCTGGCCGCCAGTAGATCAGGTCCGCCTTGCGGTCCCCATCGATGTCCCCGATGAGCGGCACGTCGGGAACTCCGGCGACCACCGAGCCCCACTTCTTTGCGCCGGCTGACCTGGAACTGTAGCCGCTGGAGGAGGTGAGCCAGGAGAAGGTGCCGGTTCCTGGCCGCCAGTAGATCAGGTCTGCCTTGCGGTCTCCATCGATGTCGCCGATGAGCGGCACGTCAGAGACCCCCGACACGACCGCGCCCCATTGTTTTGAGCGGGCCGATCCAGAACTGTACCCGCTGGAGGAGGTGAGCCAGTAGAACGTGCCGACCCGTGGGCGCCACACAAGCAGGTCTGCCTCACTGTCGCCATCCATGTCGCCGACAAGGGGCACATCAGGGACTCCACTGGTCACGGTGCCCCATTGCCTCGACCCGGCGGCGGCCTCGTCGTACCAACTCGATGAGGTCAGCCAGTGGAACGTGCCGGTTCCTGGGCGCCACACGACCGGATCCCCTTTGCCGTCCCCGTCGATGTCGCCCATGAGCGGCACATCCGGAACGCCCGCCACCATCGAACCCCACTGCGTGGCCCCGGCCGCTCCGTCACTGAACCAATTCGAGGACGTGACCCACCGCCAGGTGCCGGTCTGGGACAGCCATGTGACCAGGTCGCTTCTCGTGTCGCCATCGACGTCCCGCAGAAAGGGCACGTCGCCGCCGGCTGCACGAAGTACGGACGCCATGAACGCAACCACGAAGAGCGGCACAACCATCACACGGGGCAATACCCTCTGCATGCGCGGGGTGCTTGTGCAACGGGTCTGCCACCTAAAATGCTCGCTTAGTGGAGATTTCGATCTCGAAATCTGACTCAGGGCAGATATTTGTCTGTCGGATTGTGGCGTTCTCAGACTCGACTTTCTGGTCAGACAAGGCCACAATCACTGACACAACCGTGAGGCCTATCCTGGAGTCGAGCGATGACTGGACGTGATCAGCAGGATCCGCCGGCCCCACCGTCTGAGAACGTTTCCGACCTCGTCAACCACTACCGGGCGCAAAAGGACGCCTGGAGAGAGTGGGAGAGCCAGATCGAGAAACTGCACCACCAGATACTGACCGCCGCGGAACGTCGCGCAGCCACAATCGTCACGACGGCCCGTGCCGACATCAGACGCATTCTTGTTGAGGCGCGCCGTGACCTGCTCGATCTGACCTCCCACGTCCGGGAAGTGACCGGAGGGCAGGAAGACCGTAGCGTTCGAGGCGAGACTGCCCCGGTACACGCACCTGAAACCGGACAGTGGAGCCGGGACGATGCCGGGGCGAAGAAAGAGACGGTTGTCGGCGACATCCACGACCGTCTTCTGAGCGCTCGCCACGATGTCCGCCGCCTGCTCGACGAAGCACGGCCCGCGCTCGAGAGGCTGTCCGAGGAAGCGCTGCCGCCTCGCCAACCACCGGAACCCAAGCCTGAAGAAGCGCGGACATCGACGTTCGTCGCCGAGCGTTCGATTTGGGCGGAGGCGGCTTCCGTTGCCGAAGCGCGGCCGCCCGCTTCGGCCGGGGATGCCTCGGACGCGCACACGTCTCGCGGAGACGGCGACGGGACACGGGAAGGGCGTTCGAAAAAGATACTGATTGCGCTCGCTTCGGTGGTTGCCGCCGCCATCCTGCTGGGCCTGGCCTGGTGGCTCCGTCCTGAACGGGTTCCCCTGGAGCTCCCAGTGACTCAGGCAGCCGCAGCCCCGGCCGCTGCGGCGCCGGCCACCGCGCCCGCTACTGCGGCACCGGCGACCGCGGCGCCCGTGCAGCCCTCCCCTTCACCTGCCGTCAACAAGACGCCGCCACCACCGCCGGCCGCCGCAGCGCCCGGGTCGCTCGTGATCATCGTCGAAGCCCGCCGCGAAGCCTGGATACAGTCCACGATCGACGGCAAGGCTGACGCCGGCCGTCTCTATCCGGCCGGTGAGACACGACGGATCGACGGCGCGCGCAGTATCCGCCTTCGGGTTGGGGACGCCGGCGCCGTGACCGTCTCCGTCAACGGGAAGAATGCCGAGATTCTCGGACAGGACGGCCGCATTGTCACCCGCCGGTACGGGGCGGACGACGAGCCGCTGCCGCCGGCAACTCCTGGTGGTGAGCGGTAGATGACGATCCTCTACCTCACCTCGGACCGGCGCAGCGCCGAGAACCTGCAACGGCAGATGACTGAGTCCTCACCGGATACGGACCTGAGGATCAGCGATCGCACAGACGACGCGCGCCACCTCCTCGCGACAGGCGACATCGACGCGGTACTCATCGACACCGGATTGCCCGAGGACGACGTCGTGGGTCTAGTCACCGACATTCGCCGGGACCGGCTGCCCCTGGTCGTCATCGTTGCGGATGCGAGCGCCGTGCGCTCCAGCGCCTTCTGGGCCCTTCAGGCTGACTATGTCTGGGCCTACGATGCCGACACGGGCTATGCGCGCAGCCTCCAGCGGCTGGCCCGGGATGTGTTGGTGGCCATTCGCCAGGCCGTGGAGCGTAGCCGGGCGGAACACGATCCTCCCAGGGGACCCGTGCGCACCGCCTACATCGGCGGCGACGACGTGGTACGCGGGTTTCTCGGAGCCGCGCGCGACGTGCACATGACCACGGCGGACGACCCGGGGTGTGACGTGGTCGTCATCGATGCCTCGCCGTTCGACGCAATTGAGCCGCTCCGTGAGTTGCGGACCGTCGCGCCGCTGGTACCCGTCGTGCTGTTGTGCGATGCCGAGATCCGGGATCCCGAGGATGTCGCGAACGTCCTCCGCATCGACCGAGTCCTTGCGAAGTCCGAGAGTTGGCCGCCGCGGCTGCTCACCCTCGTGCACGCCGTGGCCGAGCAGGGACCGCGCTCGTGGCAGGAGCCCGAGCGTCCGAGGATGCCCAGCGCCGCGCCGCGTCCGGACGCCCCCATCGCGCCGGGCGACGCCGGGGCCCGTCAGCAGCACCTGGCCGTGCGCAAGGGTGACCCGGCGACATCAGCCCCGTGGAGCCCCGACGTCGAAGGCTGGGGGACTGACGCCGGAGTTGGCCTGCAGTGGGCCGCCCATCCGGAGGCGATGACCTCTGAACCGCCACAGGACCTTGCCACCTGCCAGGCCCAATGCATCACGCTGCAACGGCGGCTGGACGAGGTCCGGGCCAGCGCGCGCCTGGCCTCGATCCTCGAGGCCGATCGGCTGGACTCGATCCTCGAGGCCGAGCGCCTCGAATGGAGCACCAGGCTGGAAGCACTCTCAGCGAGCCAGCAGCAGGAACTCGCGACCAGCCGTGCCGACCGCGACCAGGTGCAGCAGTTGCTGGACGAGACCAAGGCCCGTGCGGCGCGTCTCGCCTCGGCGCTCGATGACGAGCGCGCCGGATCGCGATCTCAGCTGGACACGCTCGCCGCACAACAGCAACAGGATCTCACGCAGGAACGCGCCCAGCGCCACGAGATGGTGCTGAAGCTTCGGGCGGCGCAGGACGAGATCCGGCGCAAGACACGACTCTCCGTGCTCACCGACGGCGTCGTGACCCAGCTGGCATCGTTCATCCGCCAGATGGAGGCGCAGGTCAGCCGAGCTGCCGAGGACGCCCCGGCCGCATCACCGCTCGGCGGCCACCTGGATCGCGCACGACGCACCGCCGGACGGGCCCAGGATCTCGCGCGCCGCTTTCAGGCGTTCTGCCGGGGCCCGGCGGAGCCCCCGGAACTCACCGACCTCAACAGGATCATTCTCGACCTGGAGGCCATGCTGCAGCGCCTGATCGGGAGCCAGAGCGACCTTCTGCTCCGGATCGAGTCGACGGTCGCGCTGGTCGCACTGAGCCAGGGACAGATCCGCCGGCTCCTCTTTGGGCTGCTGGCGGCCTGCGGCGATGCGCTGCCAATTGGCGGACAGGTCACGCTGGAGACCAGGAATGTCGAGATCGTCCCCTCGTGGGACACGCGCGTCCCGTGCGCCGAGCCCGTTCCGTTCGTTCGCCTGACGGTCATGGCGTCCGGCCATGCGCCACAGCCGATGCGCGTCACACCCGCGCTCGAGTCGCTCATCCAGGAATGCGACGGGCACTGCGAGGAGGTCTCGACCGACGATCCCTCGAGCGGGTTCTGCCTCTCCCTGCCGCGCAGCACCGGGGCCCCGCAAAGCTGACGCTGGCAGTTAGTCGACCGTCACCTCCAGCGGAGACGGCACAACGGTGGGCATCACCAGCCGCGCGACAGGAACGGGCGCGCGGTCTGGTGCATGCCGTGTTAGGCCTCAGCGCCTCGATCTCCATACCGCAGGATCGCGATGCCCATGAACCACGCCCACGACCACAACCGCGTCATTGATGAGTGCAAAGTAGATCGCGTAAGGAAAGCGCGGGATCAGTGCACGCCGCTTCTGGCCCTTGACTTCCGGAAAGGCCAGCGGCAACTCGCGGATCCGTTTGACCGTCTGGTCGACCGAAGCTCGAAACCTGCGCCCCAAGTCAGACTGGTGGTCTTCGAACCAGCGCTCCGCGTCGAGCATCTCGCGCTCGGCGGCCGGTCGGAAGATCACCGGACGGGTCATCGTCCGCCAGAAAACTTCTTGCGAACCTCTTCCCAGGGGATCCCAGTCGAGGGATCGGCAATGTGCTCCGCGAGGCGACGGTCGAGTTCCGCCGCCATTTGGGGAGTGAGTTCGACGGAGGCTTCTTGGTCGGACTCGTCAAGGCTGTCCCACAGCGCGATCGCCAGATCTGCCCGCTCGTGCGGTGGCAACTTGAGCAACGTCTCCATTACGTCCGGCGCCATGAAGTCATCCTCCCATGAGTCCAGCGAGGGGGCAATCTGATTGTCGTGAGGCCTAACAGGCTCTAGGCATCCACCACCCTGAAATCCGTTCCCCGCAGCACTTCGGCCAGTTCGTCCGCATCGGCGCGGCAGAACAGCCAGTTATAGAAGGGATCCTTGTACGTGAAGGCCCCGCCCGGCGCCGGCACAATCTCGAAGTCGCGGATGTAATAGGCCGTAAACCCCGCCGCGATGATCTGCTGGGGCAACCGCGCCTCAATTTCCGGGGCCAGCATTTCGTAGACTAGCCATTTGATGCGCGGGGCCGCGGCGGCGGCGCCGGCCCAGACCTCCGCGCCCGCCCCCTCCACATCAACCTTGACGAAGGCGTCGGTGATGTCGTGGGCTTCCAGATAGTCGGCCAGCGTGGTGACCTTCACCTCCACCGCTACGGTGCGGTGGGTGGCGGTGAAATAGTCCGACAGCGACCCCGACAGGTTGTCGTCGAGATTGCGGTGAAAGGTCTGGGTTCCCATCCGGTCGCTGACCGCGACCTGGTTGGCGTGGGCCTTGATGGTGTTGCGGGTAAGGTTGGCGCTCAGGCGGCCGAACAGGTCCTCGTCCGGCTCGAACAGGTGCATGTCCCTGTGCTGCGACGGCCCCAGCGTCACCGCCGCTCCATAGGTAAACAGCCCCTCATTGGCGCCCACGTCGATGAATACCCGGCTCTTGCGCGCGAGAATCATGGCCAGCGCAAAGGTCGCCCGTTCGCCGACGTAGTGGTCGGGCCGGCCAAAGGTCAGGACCCGGCTGGCGGCCGGCGTCATCAGGCGCAGCCCCCCGGGAAGACCCATATTGGTCTCCAGCAACTCGCCATCCAGACCCGACCGCGCACTGAGGATCGAGACCGGCCGCATGAAGCCGTGGCTCTTCAGTGCCACCGGCGCCAGGGCTGCCCAGCGGACAAAAGCTCGGCCCAGGGGACTACGAGCGACGGCCCTGACCAGTACCTCCGCCATGGCGCGCCCGCTCATGCCACCGTCTCCAGTGCCAGCAGCCTGTCGACCCGGTGGGAGCCAACAAAATGGATCAGCAGCCTTTCATCCCGCATCGATTCTACGGTAGCCGTCACCCGTGGTCTTCCACCATTGACGTTCGAGTGGTCACGAGAGAGTCACCGGTGAGCGCACCACACATGCGTCGCCAGCGCTCCCCCGGCGCTCTGAGAACCCGCGTAGAATCGCTCTCGAGTGGATAGTTGGGCGAACAACACCTGAACCTGCACGCGTGACGACAATCCTTGGCCTCTCGGCCTTCTACCACGACAGCGCGGCGTGTATCGTCGTGGACGGTCAGATCGTGGCAGCCGCTCAGGAAGAGCGCTTCACGCGGAAGAAACACGACGCCGCGTTTCCGACCCTGGCCGCTCGGGAGTGCTTGCGGCTGGCTGGCCGCGAGGTCCGGGACATCGACTACATCGCCTTTTACGAGAAGCCGCTCCGGAAATTCGAGCGGCTGCTCGAGACGTATCTTGCCTACGCGCCATCTGGCTTCCCAAGTTTCCGGATGGCGCTCCCGGTGTGGCTCAAGGAGAAGACGCGGCTGCCCCACTTCATCCGCGCGGGCCTCGGCGAGCCGACCGACGCGCCCCTGGTGTTCACCGAGCACCACGAGAGCCATGCGGCCAGCGCGTTCTTCCCGAGTCCCTTCGACGAAGCCGCCATCCTGACGATCGACGGCGTCGGCGAATGGACAACGACCGCGCTCGGGGTTGGTCGAGGCAACAGGATTCAGCTGACCAGGGAGATTCGGTTTCCCCACTCGCTCGGCCTGCTCTACTCTGCCTTCACCTACTACTGCGGCTTCAGGGTCAACAGCGGCGAATACAAGCTCATGGGACTCGCGCCCTATGGCCGCCCCGTCTACAAAGAGCTGATTCTCCGCCACCTCATCGACCTGAAGCCGGACGGCAGCTTCTGGTTGAACATGCAGTACTTCAACTATTCCCAGGGGCTCACGATGACGGGCCCGGCGTTCCACGACCTGTTCGGCGGCCCGCCACGCAACCCCGAGTCTGCCCTCGAACAACGCCACATGGACCTCGCCGCCAGCGTCCAGGCCGTCACCGAAGATGCGGTGCTGGCGATCGCCCGCGAACTCCACAGGGAGACCGGCATGCGCAGCCTGGTCCTCGCTGGTGGCGTGGCCCTCAATTGCGTCGCCAACGGCCGGCTCCTGCGCGAGGGGCCGTTCGACGACATCTGGATTCAACCGGCTGCCGGCGATGCCGGGGGCGCCCTCGGGGCTGCCCTCTTCGTCTGGCACCAACTGCTCGAGAAGGAGCGCCCCTCTCACACCGGGGACCGGCAGCAGGGCAGCTTTCTGGGCCCCAGGTTCTCCACCGATGACGTCTGTCGCGTGCTTGACGAGGCTGGCGCCGTGTACGTGCGGATCGATAGCGAGCTCGACCTCTTCGAGCGCGTCGTCGATCTGCTCGTGGCGGAGCAGGTGGTCGGCTGGTTTCAGGGCCGCATGGAGTTCGGTCCGCGCGCCCTGGGGTCCCGCAGCATTCTGGGTGATCCGCGCTCGCCCAGAATGCAGGCCACTATGAACCTCAAGATCAAGTTCCGCGAGAGTTTCCGGCCGTTCGCACCCTGCGTGCTCGCCGAGGAGGCCCATCGCTGGTTCGACGTGAAGCCCGGGCAGGAGAGCCCCTACATGTTGCTGGTCGCGCCCGTGCGCGAGGAGCAGCGTCGCCCAATCTCGGAACCCGAACAGGCCATCATGGCCTCGGATCCCGACCTGAGGAACCGCGTGAACGTGTCACGGTCCACGATTCCAGCCGTGACCCACGTCGACTACAGCGCGCGGTTCCAGACCGTGGATGACGAGCGCAACCCACGGCTGGCCGGCCTGCTCCGCCGATTCCAGGCGCGAATCGGCTGTCCGGTGCTGGTCAACACCAGTTTCAACGTGCGGGGCGAACCGATCGTCTGCACGCCGCTCGAGGCATATCGGTGCTTTCTCGGCACGGAGATGGACGCGCTGGTGCTGGAGGACGTACTTCTGCTCAAGAGCGACGTCGTCGATCAGCTCGACGATGATGCGCGCGCGGCCTACCTCGCGCAGTTTCAGCTGGACTAGGATGAAGGGACTTCATGCAGTGGGCTGACGTCACGAGACGACCGACAGACCTGGTCCTGAGACAGTTCGCGGGCCTGTGGCTGCTCTTCTTCACAGGGGCGGCCGCGTGGCGCGCATGGCACGTCGGGCCCGATGCGCGGATGCAGGCACTTGCCGCACTGGGTCTCGTGATCGGGAGTCTCGGTCTCTGGCGCCCGCGGGCGATGCGCTACTTCTTCACCGGCTGGATGATTGCGGCGTTTCCCATCGGATGGACGGTGTCGCAGCTCGCGCTCTCGGCGGTCTTCTTCCTGGTCTTTACGCCAATTGCCCTCATGTTCCGCGTAATCGGCCGCGACAACCTTCTTCTCCTGAAGCCGAAGAATAATTCGTACTGGATCACGAAAGACTCGGTCGCAAAGGCCGATCAGTATTTTCGTCAGTTCTGAGGCGGTGAGGCGACATGGGTGAATTCGAGCGCGCGGCAGAGAGTCAGAAGCCCAGCAGCTTCTTTGGTGAATTCTGGGCCTTTCTCCGGCAGAGCAAGAAATGGTGGCTCGCGCCGATTATCGTGATCCTTGCCCTGTTTGGCCTGCTGATCGCCCTGTCCGGGACGGCGGCGGCGCCGTTTATTTACACGCTGTTCTAGGGTTCAGTGGAGTCGGGCTCAAGCGGCGGCCTGAACCGCACACCGCTGCGCAGGCTTGTCTTTCCGGCCCTTGCCATCTCCCTCTCGGTTGTGGTCACGCTTTCGGGCGCCGAGATTGCCCTTCGGCTGTCAGGGGCACGCTCCGCCGTCCTGCACTCAGAAATGTTTCAAATCGAAGGCGATCCGTTGCTGCCGTACACGCTGCTGCCGGGCTACGAGGGATCGTATGCGGGCGGGCAGGTCACCGTAGGGACATCAGGAAACCGCGTCGTCCCAAGTCACTCGCCTGACGGCGGCTCGATCGCGAGCGCGGGAGCCATCGTCGTTCTGGGCGATTCGGTCGCATTCGGCCAGGGCCTTGATGACGGGGATACGATCGCCGCCAATCTTGGACGGCTGATCACAAACAAGGAACCGGTGCATTCAGGGACTGGACGCAACACGATGCGTGATCGGAGGGGTCATGGCGTGTGGACGTCCGGTACGAATGTCAGACGGGGAGAAGGCGGATCTG
>JBEBFY010000028.1:0-34789 GCA_040081715.1 Vicinamibacterales bacterium
CTCCACCCCCACCGCCGGCTCCGGCTCCGCCGCCACCTCCGCCGCCGGCCAACAAGAACCCGGTGCTAGGTGCCATCTCGTGCGACCCGTGTATCCTGCCGATTGGTACCACGTCACAGCTCCGCGTGACGGGCAGCGACCCGGACGGCGAGGCGCTGACCTACAAGTGGTCCGCGCCGACGGGCACGTTCAACAACGCGACCATCACCAACCCGGTGTGGACGGCGCCGATGCAGGAGGGCAACGTGCCCGCCACTGTCGTGGCGACCGACCCGCGCGGGGGCGCGGCCACCAGCGTGGTCACGCTCCAGGTGATCAAGCCACCAGTCAAGACCTACTCGTTCGAAGACGTGCATTTCGACTTCGACAAGTACAACCTCAGGCCGGAGGCCGTGACGATTCTCGACGACGCCGTAAAGACGCTGAACGAGAACCCCGATCTGCGGCTGACGATTGAGGGCCACTGCGACAGCATCGGCACCACGGAGTACAACCTGGCCCTTGGCGAGCGCCGCGCCAACGCCGCGCGCGACTACCTGGTGAGTCGCGGTGTGAACGCCAGCCGGTTCTCGACCGTGAGCTACGGCGAGGAACGGCCGAAGGGCGACAATAAGACGGCTGCGGGCCGGGCGATCAACCGCCGCGCCGCGCTGGTGGTGAAGGTCCAGTAAGCCGAATCTTCGCGGGTACTTCGAACGGGCGTCGCACTCTGGTGCGGCGCCCGTTTTTCGTGTACGGCTGGGGGGCAGGCCGGGTCTTGGAACCCGTGGCTCCGAGAAGCCCGTGACACATGGGGCTCGATACACGAGCAGTCGCTCACGGGTCCCAAGACCCGGCCTGACCCCCAGCCGCACGCTCTCGGCCGTGGTCAGGCTGGGCCTTGCAATCCGTTGGCTCCGAGAAGCCCGTGAACATCCGGGCTCGATACACAAGCAGTCGCCTACGGATCGCAAGGCCCAACCCAACCCCGGCCTCGCAGATGGTGGCAATCTGGCGTAATGGCAGGGCGCGCTTCGTCAAGGCGAGACTCGGCTTCCCGCATGGGTGGCGTGTGGCCGGGGATTCGCTGATCGAGGGCGACTGCTTGTGATGCAGCCCAGGGATCCATGCGATTCCGGAGCCCACGATCAGCGAATCCCCGGCCGCGCGACGCCCCAATGGGAAGCGCATGCGGCGTCGCGGAGCCGGGCTACTGCGGGATGGCTTCGACCTGCACGCGGGCGTCGTTGAAGCAGGCGCCGCCGCCGAGGTCCGTGAGTGTGTCGGGTACCAGCGCGGTGCCGGTGCGGCCGTTGGCGGTGTGACGGAACCACAGGCCCTTGGCCAGTGACACCGTGCCTGTCCGGATCCACGCACCCACGCTCACCTTGCAGCGCACCTCGCCGAGCGCGTTGAAGATGCGTATGGGGGCACCATCCGACAGATGGCGTGCCGTGGCGTCGTCGGGGTGCATCAGCAGCCGGATCTCCGGGTGGGGGAGTTCACCGAGCGTCGAGCTGATCGTGCGGTCGCTGGCAGGAGAAATGAGCGCGAGCGGGAACGCGTTGGTGCCCGGGTCTGCCTGGTACCCATAGAGGCCCGCCGGCGCCTGAGTGTCCAGTTCCTCCGGATAGAGATGGACCTTCTCGTCCGGCGTGCGAGGGAGCACGTCCACGAACTGCACCGGTCGGCCCCCGAAGGGCGGGTCCGCCACGCCGCGGTCGCGCAGTCCTTCACCGAAGGGCGAGGGGATGCTGCCCATCACGTGGACCATCTCTTCCAGCTCGCCCCGCGCCTCGCCCTCGTTCGCCAGTCCCAGCCTGTCGATCAGCTCGCCGAAGACGGCCGCATTTGGCCGCGACTCACCAACCGGTTCAATGGCCGGCTTTGCCAGATGCATCGAGAGCGAGCCGTACGCGCGCGCGATGTCGTAGTGCTCCAGGAATGTGGTGTTGGGAAGAATCACATCCGCATAGCGCGCCGTGTCGGTCATGACCTGCTCGAAGACCACCGTGAACAGGTCCTCGCGCTCCAGCCCCTTGAGCACCCGTGTTTGGTCGGGCACGGTCACCGCCGGGTTGCAGTTGTAGACGAACAGCGCCTTCACGGGCGGATCGCTCAGCTCTGTGAGCGCGCGGCCGAGCTGGTTCATGTTCACCAGCCGCGTCTCTGGGCGCGCGGACTCCATCCAGGTGCGGTTGAAACCCCACGACGCGGAGTTGCTCATCGAGTAGCCGCCACCGCGGACGCCGAACTTGCCAGCCACGGCGGGGAGGCCGAGGATCGCGAGCGTGGCGTTGCCACCGTTGCGGTTGCGCTCGGAGCCCCAGCCGCAGCGGACGAGGGCCGGCGAGGCCGCGGCGTATCCCTCGGCAACGCGACGAAGGTCGCTGGCGGAGACGCCCGCTTCGGCGGCGGCGCGCTCGAAGGTCCACTCGGCGGCCCGTGCGCGCAGATGCTCCGCACCCGTCGTGTGTTTGGCGAGAAAGTCCATGTCGGCGTGGCCTTCCTCGAAGAGAAAGCGGTGGATGGCCAGCGCGACTGGCAGATCCGTGCCCGGGCGCACCGCGAGGTGGATGTCGGCAGCCTTGGCCAGCGGCGTGACGCGCGGGTCGATGACGACGAGGGTGGCGCCGTTCTTCTGCGCTTCGCGGACGTAGGGCACCAGGTGCACGCCCGAGGCCGAGGGGTTCAGGCCCCACAGAATGATGAAGCGCGCCTCAGGGACGTCCTGATAGACGACCGACGGCATCTTCCCGTACATCGCCATGTTGGCCGCGCCCGACGGCGCGGCGCAGAGCGTGCGCGCCAGCCGCGACGCGCCGAGCCGGGCAAAGAGGGCCGCGTCGCTCGTGTCCTGCGTCAGGAGGCCGTTGGACCCGCCGTACGAGAGGGGCAGGATGGACTGGCCGCCGAAGGTATCCCGCGCCCGTGCCAGTTCCTCTGCGATGCGAGCCATCGCGTCGTCCCACGACACGCGCTCATAGAGACCCGTGCCCTTCGGACCCTTGCGCACCTGCGGATAGAGGAGCCGCTCCGGCCCGTAGATGCGCTCGTCGAACCGACGGACCTTGGCACAGATGAAGCCCTGCGTGACCGGGTTTGTGTGTGAGCCGTCGATGACGGTGACCTTCCCGTTGTCGACTGTCACGGACAGGCTGCAGGCATCCGGGCAATCGAGGGGGCAGGCGGACTCGACGGTGGTGATGGGCATCGGGCTACTCTGTGAGGACATGCGGAGTGTACCAAAGGTCGTGATCGTCGGCGGCGGCTTCGGAGGTCTCTCGGCCGCCAAGGCGCTGGGCGGGAAGCCCGTGGACGTCACGCTGGTGGACCGCCGCAATCACCACGTGTTCCAGCCGCTGCTCTATCAGGTGGCCACGGCCACACTCTCGCCTGGCGACATCGCGTCGCCCATCCGCTGGATCCTGCGCAGTCACCGGAATGTGCACGTAGTGCTGGCCGAGGTGGCGAAGGTGGATGTGGCGGGCCGGAAGCTGGACCTGGCCGATGGCGGGAGCCTGCCGTACGACTACGCGATCGTAGCCCCGGGTGCGAGCCACGCCTACTTCGGCCACGACGAGTGGGCGCCCATCGCCCCTGGCCTCAAGTCGCTCGACGACGCGCTGGAGATTCGCCGGCGGATGCTCACGGCCTTCGAGCACGCCGAGCGCGAGGTGGACCACGACGCCCGTGACCGGCTGCTGACCTTCGTGATCGTGGGCGGCGGTCCCACCGGTGTGGAACTGGCCGGTACCCTCGCCGAGATGGCGCGCCGGACGATCCGCGAGGAGTTCCGCAACATCGTCACGTCGCGCACGCGCATCGTGCTGGTAGACGCGGGCCCGTCCGTGCTGGCCGCGTTCCCGGAGCCGCTTCAGGATGTGGCGCGTAAGTCCCTGCAGCGACTCGGCGTGGAAGTGGTGGAGCGCACGCAGGTCACGGCGATCGACGCAGGCGGCGTTCGCCTCGGCGACCACTACCTGCCGGCCGGCACCATCGTGTGGGCGGCTGGCGTGGCGGCTTCGCCGCTCGTGGCCACGCTGGGCACCCCGCTCGACCGCGCGGGCCGGGCCATCGTCGAGCCGGATCTCTCAATCCCGGGCCACCCCGAGGTGTTCGTGGTGGGAGATGCCGCTGCGTTCCTGCAGGACGGTAAGCCCCTGCCAGGTGTGGGGCAGGTGGCGATGCAGGGCGCTGCCCACGTGGCGCGGACGATTCTGCGGCGCATGGCCGGCCAGCCGGGCGAGACGTTCCGTTACCGCAACTACGGCCACATGGCCATCGTTGGCCGGGGCAGCGCCGTGGCGGACTTCGGCTGGCTGCGTCTGACGGGGTTCATCGCCTGGATGGGCTGGCTCTTCCTGCACATCGCCCAGCTCATCGGCTTCCGCAACCGGGCCTCCGTGTTCGTGCAGTGGGCCGCCGCCTACGTGACCAGGCAGCGAAGCGTCCGGCTGATTACGGGCCGGCGCCCATAGCACCAACGTCCCGGCGGCGGACTACGTAGAATGAACCCATGAACGTGCTGACGCGGGCGCAGATCATCGAAGCGCTCGAACGGCTCGACCGCGCCCTTGGCGAACGGGACGTACACGCAGAGCTCTACCTGGTTGGGGGAGCCGTGATGTGCCTGGCGCTTGACGCACGCGCGTCGACGAAGGACGTCGACGGCTGGTTTACCGAGGCTCGCGTTGTGCGGGAAGCCGCGGCCGAGGTCGCCGCGGAGATGGGGATCCCGGCCGACTGGCTCAACGACGCCGCGAAGGCCTATGTGCCAGAGGCCGCTGTGTTTGAACGCTGGCGGTCGTTTGGCCACCTGGACATTCTGGTGGCCGACGATCGGACGCTCCTGGCGATGAAGTGCGCCGCGGCTCGAACTCAGGAAGACTCCGGCGACATCAGAGTGCTGGCCGGCCGGCTGGGCCTCACCTCCGCCCACGATGTGCTGGCTGTGGTGACGGCCTTCTATCCAGTTGAACGGCTTCCTGTGAGAACGCAGTTGTTGGTGGAGGAGTTGTTCCGTGACGGCGACTGAGTGTCTGGCTGCCGCACGTGCAGCCGGACCGGACTATCAGCGGATGATCAATGCCTTCGTGGATGAGTTCCGCCGGGCGGAGCCCGAGGCGCGGCGGCTGATGTTGGATTGTCCAATCGCCGAATCCGGCCCATTGGAGGGTCTTGTGGCAGGCGTCGTCAGTGCGCTCTGCCGGGAGGGTGGCACCGAGGCACCGGAGTGGGTGGGGCACATTGGAAGCCCGGAGCCCTACTTCCCGTTCCCAGCCCAGTCCTTCGAGATGCGTGTGCGGCTGATGGTGGAATCCCCGGCGCCGTTCCGTATCCGCAGGGTATTCGTGCCCGAGAACTATCTCTCGCGCGCGTAGACGTAGTTTGGAGGGCAGGTGACATCGTCCATGGCACATCCGACAGTCGAGGAGCTACAGTCCGGCCTGGCCGTCATCCGGGCGGCACCCAAGGAGCGTGGTGTGCTGGAACTCATCGTGCGGCGCCCAGCCGTGGGCGTGCGCGAGGTGCTGGAGACGGGTGAGCTTGACCTGGCTGACGGCCTGGTTGGCGACACCTGGAAGGACCGTGGCAGCAACAGGAGCGGCGACGGCGCGCGCCATCCTGACATGCAACTGAATGTGATGAGTTCCAGAGCCGTGGCACTCGTGGCCGGTGCGCGGGATCGGTGGCCGCTCGCCGGAGATCAGCTCTACGTGGACCTGGACGTGAGCGCCGCGAACCTCCCACCGGGAACCCGCCTGGCTATCGGCTCGGCGGTGATTGAGGTGACCGACCAGCCTCACACGGGCTGCGCCAAGTTCGTCGATCGCTTCGGACTCGAATCGATGAAGTTTGTGAACTCTCCCGTCGGCCGCGAACTGCAGTTGCGTGGTATCAACGCGAGGGTTGTCCAGCCGGGTGCGGTCCGCACCGGGGATGCCGTGGTGAAGCTGGCCTGAGTCGCGCGGCCACCCCGCGTTGACCGAATCGCAGAACCTTCAGGACGACGCCCGTGCCAGGCCGGCGAGGATGCGATGTTCTCTGATGCGGAAATCCTGGAACTCCCGGGCAGTCCGTGATTCGTAGAGGTGGCGGACCAGGGGCACGCGGTCGATCAACACCTGCCGGGTCGTCAGGATGCGTCCGGCCAAGGAGATGGGTGCTGTATTCAGGAGCACCAGATCAACCGCGTCCGTGCCCAAGTGGAGCGAGGCCAGGCGCGCGGCTTCGAGCTGCACGGCGTGCGGATCCTCGCCGCGCGCTACCGAGATGGCCAGATCGACGTCACTCCGGGCCGTGCGCGCGCCGGTGGCCGAACTGCCGAAGAGATACGCGAAGTCGATACCCGGGCATCTGGACGCCAGCACTGGCCCCAGGCTCTCAAGACGGCGGTCGATGTCGGACGGTAGTTCCGTTCGCCGGGGCATGCGCCGAGTGTACATCCGGTAACATCTCGGCCAGACGCATCCTCGTTCCCCATGTTTGAACAAGCCTTCAAGAACATCGACAACGTCCTCTGGAAGGAAGCTGGCTGCACGACTGAGCTGGACTACACCGAGCAGGCCTCGTGGCTGCTGTTCCTGAAGTACCTGGACGGGCTGGAGCAGGACCTCGCCGACGAAGCGAAGCTCGAAGGGAAGCGCTACCGCTACATCCTGGAGGCGCCGTATCGCTGGGAGGCATGGGCTGCGCCCAAGGGAAAAGACGGCGCGCTGGACCACAACAAGGCCCTCACCGGCGATGACCTGCGCGACTTCGTCAACCAGAAACTCTTTCCCTGCCTTCACGGGTTCAAGGCACGCGCCACCGGGCCCGACACGATTGAGTACAAGGTCGGGGAGATCTTCGGTGAGATCAAGAACAAGATCTCGAGCGGCTATAACATGCGCGAGATCATCGACCAGATCGATGGCCTCCGCTTCCGCTCCCAGGCCGAGAAGCACGAGCTTTCGCACCTTTACGAAGCCAAGATCCGCAACATGGGCAACGCCGGGCGGAACGGCGGCGAGTACTACACGCCCCGGCCGCTCATCCGCGCCATCGTGCGCGTGGTCAACCCGCAGCTCGGCGAAACCATCTATGACGGCGCCGCAGGATCCGCGGGCTTCCTGTGCGAAGCCTACGAATACCTGAAGGAAGCCAACCCCAAGCGGACCACTGCCCAGGATCGTCGCCTTCAGCAGAAGACCTTCTACGGCAAGGAGAAGAAGTCGCTCGCCTACGTGATCGGGATCATGAACATGATCCTGCACGGCATCGAGGCGCCCAACATCCTCCACACCAACACGCTTACCGAGAACCTGGCGGACGTGCAGGAGAAGGACCGCTACGACGTGATCCTGGCCAACCCGCCCTTCGGCGGCAAGGAGCGGACAGAGGTTCAGCAGAACTTCCCGATCCGCACCGGCGAGACGGCGTTCCTGTTCCTCCAGCACTTCATCAAGACGCTCAAGGCCGGTGGCCGCGCCGGCGTGGTGATCAAGAACACGTTCCTCTCCAACACCGACAACGCGTCCGTGAGTCTCCGGAAGCTGTTGCTGGAGAGCTGCAACCTGCACACCGTGCTCGACTGTCCCAGCGGCACGTTCCTGGGGGCTGGTGTGAAGACGGTGGTGCTCTTCTTCGAGAAGGGAGCCCCCACGCGGAAGGTGTGGTTCTACCAGCTCGACCCGGGCCGGAACCTTGGCAAGACGAATCCGCTGAACGACGACGACCTGGCTGAGTTCGTCCACCTTCAGAAGAAGAAGGCTGACTCGCCGAAGAGCTGGAGCGTGGATGCCGCCGGTCTCGACCAGGGCACGTTCGATCTGTCCGTGAAGAACCCGAACGGCGCTGAGGCCGTGGCGCACCGGAGCCCAGTGGAAATACTGGACGAGATTGCCGCTCTGGACAGGGAGAGCGCGAAGGTCCTGGCGAAGATCCGGGCGCTGCTGTGAAGGCGGCCTGGGCCATCGCTCCTCTGGGCGAGCTGAGTGAGGTCCTTGACTGGCGGCGCCGGCCGATTACCAAGCGAGAGCGAGTCCCGGGACCGTATCCGTATTACGGGGCAACCGGAGTGCTGGATCATGTAGCTGGCTACCTCTTCGACGAACCACTCGTGCTTGTCGGTGAAGACGGAGCCAAGTGGGGCTCTGGCGACGGCACGGCCTTCCCGGTGCAAGGGAAGTGTTGGGTTAACAATCATGCGCACGTCCTGCGGCCCCACCGCGACAGAGCCCTTGACGGGTGGCTTATCGCCTATCTGAACCACCTGGACTTGATAGGGTTTGTCTCAGGTCTCACGGTTCCCAAGCTGAACCAGGGGAGTCTCAGGGAGATTCCGATCCCGGTGCCACCTGTGGAGGAGCAGCGCCGAATCGTCGCCATCCTCGACGAGGCGTTCGCGGCCATCGCCACCGCCGAGGCCAACACCGAGAAGGGCATCGAAGGCGCTAGGGAGGCCTTCGGCAGCGCTCTTCAGTCCAAGCTGTCGCGCGGCGGGAGGGAATGGGCCAAGACAACTCTCGGGGAAGCAGTGGATCTGCTCGCGGGCTTCGCCTTCCAGAGCGCGCGATATACGGACTCGCCGGATGGCGTAAGACTCCTTCGTGGCGACAACATCGTTCAGAACGCCCTGCGGTGGGACGACGTCAAGCGATGGCCAGTCTCCGATGAGTCAGCCCACCAGCGCTACCGCCTTGTCGAGGGGGATGTGGTCCTGGCGATGGACCGGCCGTGGGTCCAGGCGGGGTTGAAGCGGGCAATGATCCGGAAGGAGGACTTGCCTTGCCTCTTGGTGCAGCGAACGGCGAGGCTTCGCCCAGGACCAAGGCTGGACCGGCGGTTTCTGTGCCATCTGCTTAGCACCGAGGCGTTCGCGCAGCATCTCCTCGGTATGCAAACAGGAATCGGAGTCCCGCACATCAGCGCGAGACAGATCCAGTCGTTTGCCTTCCTTCGCCCGCCAAGGGCTGACCAAGCTCGAATTGCTGATGAACTGGACGAGCTTCATGGCGACTTGAATGTGCTCGGAGCGCTGCATCAACAGAAGGTGGCCGCCCTCGATGCCCTAAAGCAGTCCCTTCTTCATCAGGCCTTCTCCGGGGAACTCTAGCTGTGGATCTGAAGCCGTACCACGTCGACGCGTCGGCGGAGGCCGAGTGGCTGATGGGTGTCACGCGGACCCCGGGAACACCACCGGCTGAAATGGTGTCGTCATGGCGAAGGCGAAATATGGTCAAAAGAGCACTCACTGTGTTTGTCGCCCTTGCGCTGACTGTCACCCTAAGACCCATTCCGATTGTCGCGTGGCAAAACGCCGCTCGGCCAAGAGAAGAAAGGCCCGCGAGTGGATCACAGCCACCAAGCCCCGAGAGCACTAGTGGTCAAGCCTCTGATGGAACTGAGGATAGGACGGCTCAGCCGTGCCACCGCGCTGGCACGGCGCCCGCCAGTCCAAGCCGCGCAGCCCTTTACCCCAGACACCACGCACATGGCGTAGCTGCCGAGGATCACAGGCATCCACAAAACCGACCCTTAACCATCGGGAGCCTCCCTGCGTTGGAGATCGAGAGGGACTGGCTCGATTGGGCCAGTTTGTTCGTAACTGGAATCCTGCTCGGCGTGGCTGTGTGGCAGATAGTCCTCTTGCGACAAACTCTGCGCGCCACAGAGTTGGCGGCTCATGCTGCCAGTAAGAGCGCCGATGTTGCAGCCGCTGCTTACCAGTTGACTGACCGACCGTGGCTCCAAGTGCGCGCCGCCATTGATGGCCCACTCACATTCACTACCACGGCCGCAACGCTTCGCATCAAGATCGTAGTCAAGAATCTTGGTCGCTCTGCCGCGCAGCACGTAGACGTCAAAGCCTTCATGACGCCGTGGTACTACGTCCACGATGGAAACACGCAACAGATGAGGGATGGCGTCTGGGCGCGCTTTGCAGCATTCCTGCAAACCCAGGAACCCGAGATGGGATTCGCCATCCTTCCTGGAGAGGAAATGGCGCGCATTGCAGTCCTCCAGGTAGCAATCACGGACCTTGAAGCGACTTGGCAACGATTCGTTCCCAGTGCGCTGGATCTGCCTATCCATCGCCGGGGTGTTCCTCTGCTGATCTGTGGCCGAGTCACCTACGCCCAACTCGGCGTAGCTGCACATCGCGCGTCGGACTTCGGTTATGTCGTTGCGGCTGCTAGCACGGCCAACGGCATTAGCGCCGACGCCCCACTTGGAACCAATCATGCCCAAGACCAACTTACTTTGATCATTTCCGCCCTTGGACTCCAACACGCCACCTAGGGGCAACGGCTGTGATGAGTCTGAGCGACGCGTGGGGCGTGGTATCGTTCTTGTTGCCGGAGCTGCCATGTTCGACACTGAACTCAGCTACTTCATCGCGCATCAGAACGAGCTTGTCGCGAGGCACCATGGGAAGACATTGGTCATCCGCGGTGAGCACGTGGAAGGCGCCTACGCAACCCCCCTGGATGCCTATCTGGCTGCCCAGAAGCAGTTCGCACTAGGCACGTTTATGCTTCAGCCCTGCGAGTCTGGTCCGCGCGCATACACGGTCACAATCAGCTCGATGAACTTGTAGGTAGTTAGTCGGAGTAGGCGATCGAGATGCCGGCATTTAAGGCCTTCACGCTGAAGGACGGTATCCTCTTGGGCAACGAAACGCCGATGCCAAGGTCACCGGAACCCGCTGTGCATGCCGATGCCGAGATCCTGGGCGGCACACCCGTCTTCGTGGGCACGCGAGTGCCGTTTCAGACGCTCCTCGACTATCTGGACGCCGGAGAGCCGCTGGCCGACTTTCTTGAGGACTTTCCGACCGTCAGCCGGGAGCAGGCCCTGGCGGCCCTCAAGCAGGCCAAAGACCCCAGAGTCGGCACTCTCATTGCTGGCGCTGGGACCATGACTGGCGACCTCCCGCTATCCCCGGACTCTGAGTTCCTTCTCTACCAGACCGAAGACGGCCGCACGCGGATCGAGTGCCGGTTTGAGAACGAGACACTCTGGCTCAGCCAGGCCCTGATCGCTGACCTGTTCCAGAAGGACGTCCGCACGATCAATGAGCATCTGGCCAACATTTTTGATGACGGGGAGCTGTCACGGGAGGCAACTATCCGGAAATTCCGGATAGTTCGATTGGAGGGCGCCCGCCAGGTCACCAGGGAGGTTGAGCACTACAGCCTGCCGGCCATCCTGGCCGTGGGCTACCGGGTCCGAAGTGCCCGGGGTACGCAGTTCCGGCAGTGGGCCACGGCCCGCCTGAGTGAGTTCCTGGTGAAGGGCTTCACCATGGACGACGAGCGGCTGAAGAACCCACCGGGCCTGGGCCAGGTGGACTACTTCGACGAGCTGCTGGAGCGCATCCGCGATATCCGGGCCAGCGAACGCCGGATGTATCTGCGGGTGCGGGAGATCCTGGCCCTCGCGGCGGACTACTCGCCCGGCGACCCGGAGACGCAGGCCGTGTTTCAGGTGATCCAGAACAAGCTGCACTTCGCGGCCACCGGTAAGACGGCGCCGGAGCTGATCGCGGAACGGGCCAGGTCAGCCGAAGCGAACATGGGCCTCACCACGTGGAAGGGCGGAGCGGTTCGCAAGGCAGATGTGACCGTGGCCAAGAACTACCTGCGCGAGGATGAGATTGCCGAGCTGAATCGGATTGTCGTGATGTTTCTCGACTTCGCCGAGGATCAGGCCAGGCGCCGGAGGCAGGTGTTCCTGGAGAACTGGCAGGCCAGGCTGGACGACTTCCTGCGCCTGAATGAGCGGGCAATTCTCCCGAACGCGGGTACGGTGAGCCGCGAAGAAGCGGATGCCATCGCCGAGCGGGAGTATGGGCTGTTCGCGGCGCGGCGGCGGGCGGGCCTGGAACAGGCTGGCGAAGATGACGTCCTCCGAGCCCTCGAAGAGCAGGTGAAGCAACTGCCGGACCGCCGGTAGTCCGACGGGCGCGAATCGTAGGCGGCGCCGGGTACACTTTGCCGCGATGAACGAGGCCGAAACCCGCGCTGAGCACATCGACCCCGCGCTGGCGGCGGCCGGGTGGGGCGTCGTCGAGGGCAGCCGGATTCTCCGCGAGTACCACATCACCAGAGGCCGCATCGAGGGCGGCGGACGCCGGGCACGAGCCGAGATTGCGGACTACGTGCTGGTCTACCGCAACCGGAAGCTCGCGGTGGTGGAAGCCAAGGCGTGGGACAAGCCGCTCACCGAAGGCCTTGGGCAGGCCAAGGCCTATGCGGGCAAGCTCGCGCTGCGCCATGCCTTTGCCACCAACGGGCAGGGCATCTACGGCGTAGACATGGAGACCGGCGCGGAAGGCGAGCGGCTGGCCTACCCGACGCCGGACGACCTGTGGGCGGCCGTCTTTGCCGAGGCCAACGCTTGGCGCGATCGCTTTGCCACGGTGCCCTTCGAGGACAAGGGCGGCTCGCATCCGGGTCGCTACTACCAGGACATCGCGGTCGAGCGGGTGCTGGGTGCCGTGGGGGAGGGGAAGCGGCGCATCCTCCTGACGCTGGCGACCGGCACGGGCAAGACGTTCATCGCCTTTCAGGTGGCCTGGAAGCTGTTCCACAGCCGGTGGAACCTCACGGGCGAACCGACGCGGCGGCCGCGCATCCTGTTCCTCGCGGACCGAAACATCCTGGCGGACCAGGCCTTCAATGCCTTCTCGGCCTTTCCGGAGGATGCGCTGGTCCGGATTGCGCCGGAGGACATTCGGAAGAAGGGCGCGGTGCCCAAGAACGGGAGCTTGTTCTTCACCATCTTCCAGACGTTCATGAGCGGGCCACCGAAGGACGGACAGCCCTCGCCTTACTTCGGGGACTACCCGCCGGACTTCTTCGACTTCATCGTCGTTGACGAGTGCCATCGCGGCGGGGCCAACGACGAAAGCAACTGGCGCGACATCCTGAACTACTTCGCGCCGGCCGTGCAGTTGGGCCTGACGGCCACACCCAGGCGGGCCGACAACGTGGATACGTACGCCTACTTCGGCGATCCCGTCTACATCTACTCGCTCAAGGAGGGCATCAACGACGGGTTCCTCACGCCCTTCAAGGTGAAGCAGATTGCCACCACGCTGGACGACTACGTCTTCACCTCCGACGACACGCTGGTGGAAGGCGAGATCGAGGCGGGCAAGCGCTACGAAGAGAAGGACTTCAACCGGAGCATCGAGATCCGCGAGCGGGAAGCTCACCGTGTGAAGCTCTTCATGGAGCAGATCGACCAGCGCGAGAAGACGCTCGTGTTCTGCGCCAGTCAGGAGCACGCGCTCCTGGTGCGGGACCTCATCAACCAGGTGAAGACGAATCCGGACCCGAACTACTGCCAGCGTGTCACCGCCAACGACGGCGAGCTGGGAGATCAGCACCTGCGGGATTTTCAGGACAACGAGCGGACCATTCCCACCATACTGACGACGTCGCAGAAGCTCTCCACCGGCGTGGATGCCCGGAACATCCGCAACATTGTGCTGATGCGCCCCATCAACTCGATGATCGAGTTCAAGCAGATCATCGGGCGCGGCACGCGCCTCTACGACGGCAAGGACTACTTCACCATCTACGACTTCGTGAAAGCGCACCACCACTTCAGCGACCCGGAGTGGGATGGCGAACCGGCCGAGCCTGAGCCGACGGCAGTCGTTGGGCCTCCGCGTCCGCCTGGGCAGCCGGGCGAAGTGCATGAGAGGCCGATTGATGGGGGCTACGGCCCGCCTCGGACTCGCGCCAAAGTGAAGCTGGCGGACGGCAAGGCGCGCACCATCCAGCACATGATGTGCACCTCGTTCTGGCATCCGGACGGCACGCCGATGTCGGCGTATCAGTTCATGGAGCTGCTCTTCGGGAAGATCCCGGAGTTCTTCCGGGATGAAGATGAACTCCGACGTATCTGGAGTGCGCCGGACACGCGGAAGAAGCTGCTGCAGGGCCTGGCCGAGAAGGGCTTCGGCACCGAGCAACTGGCCGAGATGCAGCGCATCATCGACGCCGAGAAGAGCGACCTCTTCGATGTGCTGGCCCACGTGGCCTTCGCCACCTCACCCGTCACGCGAGAGGATCGGGCGGTCCGCGCCCGCATTGCCATCCGGCATGGCTTTACGGACAAGCAGCAGGCCTTTCTGGATTTCGTGCTCTCGCACTATGTGGATGTCGGCGTCGAGGAGCTGGACCAGGAGAAGCTGACGCCCCTGCTCCGGTTGAGGTACCGTAACTCCATCGCCGACGCATTGGCGGACCTGGGCCGGGCCGAGGAGATTGGCGCGGTGTTTGCTGGGTTCCAGAAGCATCTCTACGATGAGCGGCCCGCCTTGTAGCGGCTCCTGGCCCGGTCGGCCACGTCCAACGTGTTCAGTTCGTCGCGCTGCGCTGCGGCGTTTATTCCCCTCAGGAGGATTTACTCGACATGAAGAAGATATTGCGGGCTCTGGTATTTGTCTGTCCGATCCTGGCCACCCTGGTGGGAGATGCCTCGGCGCAGACGTCGTCCCCGAAGGTTGGTGTGGCGGTCAAGTTCGGCGTGCTGGGCGCTGGCGTGGACGTCGCCGTTCCTGTGGGTGACAAGGTCAACATCCGCGGCGGCTTCAGCGGCTTCAGCCTCAGTCACGAGTTCGAGAGCGACGGCATTACGCTGGACGCCACCCTGAAGCTCCGCTCGGCCTCGGCGCATCTGGACTGGTTTCCCTTCGGCGGCGGCTTCCACCTGAGCCCCGGCGTGATGCTCTACAACGGCAACGAGATGAACGCCGTGGCCAGGGTTCCGGCGGGCACGAGCTTTTCGCTCGGCGACCTGGATTTGATCAGCAACCCCGCGAACCCCGTGACGGGTACGGCGGATGTGGTGTTCAAGCGCGTGGCGCCGAGCCTGATGATGGGCTGGGGCAACGTGGTGCCCCGCACGAAGCGCTGGAGCATCCCGTTCGAACTGGGCGTGGTGCTCTCGCAGGCACCGACCGGGACCTTGAACCTCGCCGGCAGTGCCTGTGACCAGCGCGGTAACAACTGCCGGAACATCGCGACCGACGCGATCCTTCAGGCGGAATTGCGGAAGCAGGAAGCCGAGTTCAACGACAACATCGACGTCCTGAAGTTCATCCCGGTGTTCTCGATCGGGATCGCCTTCAGCTTCTAGCGGCTTCTGATCTACCTTCGCGCGTACGCGACGTAGGACACGAGGCACAGGACCACGAACGGAAGAATGGCGAGCGTCCTGGGTTCGCCCATCAGGGTGATCGCCGTGCCTCCAACCATGATCACGACCAGGCCCATTGCGGCGAGCCACGTCAGCCGGGGTGTGATGCCCGTGGCGGCGGGGAGGAGCAACCCCAGCCCTCCGAGCACTTCGGCAGCGCCGATGAAGCGCAGGAACCAGAGCGGGAGAAAGACAGGGCCCGCCATCTCCTCGGCCGTCATCACGAACTTGCCGACGCCCGACGACACGAACACCAGCATCAGCAGGGCCTGCAAGGCCCAGAGGCCCATCGTCGTCTTCTGTCTCGATGAGGACATGATTCAGGCCTCCGCCCGCTTGGCGTACCGCATCGCCACGTAGTCGTCCACCAGCGCCCGGAAGGCGACGTCCAGTTCCTCGTAAGTGCCCTTGAGCGTGGTGGCGTGCCGCCCATCGATGTACACGGGGCAGTGCGGTTCCTCGCCGGTGCCTGGCAGGCTGATGCCGATGTTGGCGGCCTTGGACTCGCCCGGCCCGTTCACGACGCACCCCATCACGGCCAGCGTGAGGTTCTCCACCCCTTCATGGCGGCGCTTCCACGTGGGCATCTGCTCGCGGATGTACTCCTGCGTGCGCTCGGCCAGCTCCTGGAACGTGGAACTGGTCGTGCGCCCGCATCCGGGGCACGCCGTCACGCTGGGCGCGAAGGCTCGGAGCCCGAGGGACTGCAGCAGTTCGCACGCGGCGTACACCTCTTCCCGGCGATCGCCACCAGGCCTGGGGGTGAGCGACACGCGAATCGTGTCGCCGATGCCTTCGTTCAGCAGCACGCCCATGGCGGCCGAGGACCACACGAGGCCCTTGGTGCCCATGCCGGCTTCGGTGAGGCCGAGGTGGAGGGGTTGGTCGGTCTTGCGGGCCAGGTCGCGGTAGACCGCGATCAGATCGCGCGGCCGCGACACCTTGCACGAGATGATGATCTGGTCCTTTCGGAGCCCGGCCTCGAGCGCCAGTTCCGTGGACTGCAGGGCCGAGAGCACCATGCACTCGTTGATGATCTCCTCGGAGGTGAGGCCGAGGTCTTTGTCGGTGTTCTCCTGCATCCTGGCGAGTACCAGTTCCTGGTTGAGCGACCCGCCGTTCACGCCGATGCGCACGGGCCTGCCGTGGTCAACCGCCACCTTGCAGATGGTGGCGAACTGTTCGTCGCGCCTGGTGCCGGTGCCCACGTTGCCGGGATTGATGCGGTACTTGTCGAGCGCTTCGGCGCAGGCGGGGTAGCGCGTGAGCAAGAGATGCCCGTTGTAGTGGAAGTCGCCGATGAGCGGCGCCGTGCAGCCGGCGTCCAGCATCCGCTGCTTGATCTCGGGGATGGCCGCGGCGGCCTCGGGCAGGTTCACGGTCACGCGCACCATGTCGGACCCGGCTTCGGCCAGCTCGATGCACTGCCGCGCGGTGCCCGCTGCATCCGCCGTGTCGGTCATCGTCATGGACTGCACGACGATGGGCGCGCCGCCGCCAACCTGCACAGTGCCGACCTTCGTGGCGCCGATCTTCGTGCCGCCGACCTTGACCCCGACTGTCTTATGGAGGCGAACCGCTACCGGCATCGCCTGATCATAAGTCGTTGGCTACAATTCCTCTGTGACGGATACGACCGCGACCCTCCAATGCGGGTGCCGGGTGACGACGGCGCGCGACTTTATCGGCCGACTTGTCGGGACGATCGCCGAACGTGGTGCAGGGTGCGTGCGGGACGACCACGCGCCTGGCAAGGTGGTGCTCATGCCCGGGCGCGACGCCGCGAGGCAGGAGTAAGGCGTGGACGGCCCAACCGTCCTCTGGCGGCTCACCAAGGGCCGGTCCACCGCACATGCCTCCGTGCTCGGCACCGTGCCGCCAGTCACTGTCACCTGGTTCTTCGACGGCCTGATGGACCGCGTGGAGAACTACGACACGCTCGACCTGGCCATGGCCAGGGCCGACCACATCCGCAGCGTGCTCATCACCGAAGGCTGGAAGGAGGCGTCCCCCGCAACGGAGAGCTAGCCGGCACGATGGTCGGCGGTGTCAGCGGCCCAGCACGAGCAGGGCGGCCGCTATCAGCGCCAGCACCCACATCGTGGCGCTCACCTCCCGGGCGCGACCCGTCGCGGTGTAGAGCACCGCATGGGCCACGAAGCCCCAGAGCAGGCCCTGCGTGATCGAGAGCGTCAGCGGGATCAGCACCAGCGTGAGGAACGGCGGCAGTGAATCCTCGAGTGCGTCGAAGCCGATCTCCCTGGCCATTCTGAACATCGCCACACCCACGAGCACCAGGACGGGCGCCGTGGCGTAGTCGGGCACCGCCGCGGCCAGCGGTGCGATGAACAGGCACGGCAGGAAGCAGAGCGCCGTGACGACCGACGCCAGGCCTGTGCGCGCGCCCATCCGGATGCCCGCGATGCTTTCCACGAAGGCTGTGCCAGAGGAGGTGCCCGCGAGGCCGGCACCCAGCGTGGCCCAGGCGTCCACGATGAGGCCCTGGCGGAGCCTCAATGGTTCGCCCTTCTTGTCGACGAGGCCCGACGCCGTGGCCACGCCCATGAACGTGGAGACCGAGTCGAAGAGGTCCGTGAACAGAATGGCGATGATGGACGGCAGCAGCGCCGGTGCCAGGGCTCCCCGAATATCGAGCTTGAACAGGACCGACGAGAAATCCGGCGCGCCGACGATCTGTGCCGGTGGCCGCGTGTACCCGAACACCCAGGCCGCCGCGGTGACGGCCGCGATCGCGGCGAGGAACGCGAACGGGTTCCTGCGGCGCATCAACCCGGCCGCGATGGCGACGCCGGCCAGCAGGAACACCGCCCGATGGTCGAGGAGGCCCGGCCTGACCAGCGTGACCGCATCGGGGGCGATGATCCCGGCCGCACGCAGCCCGAGCAGCGTCAGGAGCAGGCCGATGCCCGCGGCCGCGCCGAAACGCAGGCCGTTGGGGATCGCCAGCGCCAGCCGTTCGCGCAGCGGTGTGACCGACAGCAGGAGGAACAGCACGCCCGCCCAGAACACCATCCCGAAGGCGGTCTGCCACGGCACGCCGTCTCGAAGGATGATCGTGTACGCCACGAAGGCGTTGATGCCCATGCCGGGTGCCACGGCAAACGGCAGCCGGGCATAGAGCCCCATCAGGAGCGTCATCGAGCACGCGACGAGCACCGTGGCGGTGGCGGCGCCGGAAAAGGGAATGCCGGTGCCGGACGTCGAGAGGATGGCGGGGTTTACGATCACGATGTAGGCCATCGTGACGAACGTCGTGAGGCCGCCGACGACATCGAGATAGCGGGAGCGGTCTTCGGGTAGCGAGTCAGGCATGGATACCGGTCAGGACCACACAGTAACGCAAGGCGCCGGGCGTGTAGCTGATCGCGCATGTGCCCGATGGACGACGGGCCCGAACGCATGAGCCAGGACCGAATCGAGCTGGCCATCGTCGGGGCAGGTGCGGCGGGGCTGTTTGCCGCCATCGCGGCCGCACGGGAGCGGCCGGGGCTGCGGGTCGTCTGCTTCGAGGGTGCGCGCTCCGTGGGCGCGAAGATTCTCGTCAGCGGGGGATCGCGTTGCAACGTGACCAACACCGAGGTGACGGCGCGGGACTTCTGGGGTGGCTCGTCACGGGTGGTCAAGGCGGTGCTGCGAGCGCTGCCGGCGTCGCGGACTGCGGAGCTGTTTCACGCCATGGGCGTGGCGTTGCATGAGGAGAGCGGTGGGAAGCTCTTCCCCGACACGAACCGCGCGCGCACGGTGCTCGACGCGTTGCTCCGGGAGTGCGCACGGCTTGGCGTGGAGATTCGTACCGGGGCGCGGGTGACCGACGTGAGGGAGACTGGCGCGCGGCGCGCGGGCGCCGGGTTCGTGGTGACTGCCGGTGACGTTGAGGTCGAGACGCCGGCCGTGCTCATCGCGACCGGCGGACAGTCCCTGCCGAAGTCGGGCAGTGACGGGTTTGGCTACCAGCTCGTGCGGCGGCTTGGTCACAGCGTGGTGCCCACGACGCCGGCGCTGGTCCCGCTGCTCCTCGCGGACTCTGGCTTTGCGGCCGTCTCAGGCGTCAGCCACGCCGCCACCATCACCGTGCGTGATGGCGCGCAGCGTCACGTGGTCAGCGGGTCGCTGCTCTGGACACACACCGGCATCAGCGGTCCGGTGGCACTCGACGCCTCGCGGCATTGGCATCGCGCCGTGCAGGAGGGCCGTGCGCCGGAGGTGACGGTGAGTCTGCTGCCCGGCACGACGTTCGAGGTGCTCGAGGCGCGTCTGCTGGCTGCTGCCGTTTCCAGGCCCACGGCCACGCTGGCCCGCGAAGTCGGGGCGCTCCTACCGGCCTCGGTGGCTGACGTGCTCACCCGGCAGGCGCATGTGGAACCAGCCACGCCGCTGGCGCACCTGACGAAGGAAGCCCGGCGGGCCGTGATTCACACCGCACTGACGCTGCCGCTTCGCGTGACGGGTAGCCGCGGGTATCAGCACGCGGAGGCGACGGCCGGTGGGGTTCCGCTGGAGGAGATTGACCCGGCCACGATGGAGTCGCGCGTGTGCCCCGGACTCTATCTGGCGGGTGAAGTCCTGGACGTGGATGGCCGGCTCGGCGGCTTCAACTTCCAGTGGGCGTGGTCGTCCGGGTGGGTGGCCGGCAGAGCGGTCGCGCGCCGCGCTGGCGACGTCGGATCCGTGCCCGTCAGCGGGTGAGGGCGGCGGTCGAGGCTTCGTCGATCGCGCGAGCAACTGCGTCGGCCGTGACCCGGAAGTGTGAGGCGGACCACACCAGTTGCCCGTCGCGCACCAGCAACGCCTGCGGCGTTTCGTGGCGCAGTTGAAAGCGCTTGGCAATGGCGTCCGACAGGTCGCGCTGGCCCTGCACGGTCACGATTGCGTAGGTTGCATCGCGCGGCGCCTCGGCGAGATGCGCCTGCAATTCGTCCAGCGCCTCATGGGACGTGCCGCAGCTCCGGCTGTGCTTATAGAGCAGCAAGGGCCGTTCGGCCGAGCCGGCGATCAATGCGTTGAGGTGCGCAACGTCCCGGACGGGTTCCAGCGTGGTGGGTGTCATGAAAGAAGAGGTGGTGCCTGAGGAGGGAATCGAACCCACACACCGGGTGACCGGTGGGAGATTTTGAGTCTCCTGCGTCTGCCAGTTCCGCCACTCAGGCCCCGAGTGCGTGCGACCCAGTATCGCATGGTGCGCGGCCCCGGTTCTGTCCCTTGGGCATTTCAGAACGGGCCCGCGTGTCGGCGCGAGATGGGGGCGGCCAGGCCGGCGAACGCCAGCAACAAGGTGTACAAGGTGAACTGCGCAGGCGCGAGGGCAAGGCGCATGGTGCTTTCAGAAATAGCGTACCCCATGGTCGCGGGCGACTGAGCCCTCCGCTAGCGCCCCCGATGGGCCGCCACGGCGAACGCGTCGAAGTACTTCTGAAGGGACGGACCGGTTGAGCCGTACTCATTGGTCCCGGCGAAGAAGTCCACGACAACCTCTCGCGCCCGCGAGATTTCGCGCAAGCGGACCGGCGCGTCCCTGAGGCGCGGGTCCGCCAAGGTGAGGTCGAGCAGATCAAGGGCCCGGTAGAGGGCGCTCTGAGCCGTGTCCGGATTCCGGCCGGTCCATCGAATCGCGCGGCTGACTTCACTGCCGATATTGCCCAGTTGCTCGACCATCGGCATCTGCCACCAGCGGCCCTCCGCCAACTCCCGGTGCTGCGCTGGGCTCATCGCTGCACCAGCCGAGATACCAGCTTCGTGATTGCATCGCGAGTCGAGGCGTCATCGACGCCGCGCGACCGATTCCCGAACGACGGCCGGAGGTTGATCATCGAGTCGAACTCGAGCCAGTCCTCACCCTTCACATCGGGATAGAGGTTGATACCCCACAGGTCCTCCTGCGTCGACCCGTCTGCCAGCAGCGCGGCCTCCTGATCAGCGTGGAGCTCCGCATCCAGCAGCATGACACCGTGCTTCAGGTCCACGACCGCCTTCGTCATGTCGCCAAAACGCCCCGCGGCCAACTGCCGCAGTTCGTCCATTGATACGGGCGCTTGTTCGGTGACTCTTCGCATCGTCGGGTTCCGGAATTCTACTCAGTTCGGGTGGTGGCATCGTGGGGTGGCGCCGCGCTACATCAGCAGGGCGTCGACCCGGTGGGCGTACACGTGTCCGGTGGACGGGGACCACGCGAACACCGTAAAGCGGCCGTCCTGCGAGGCGACCAGCGCGAGGGCGTCGGGCTGGTCCGACACGAACTGCGCGGCCGAGACGTGCCGCGTGCCGCCCACCTGGCTCGGGTCGGCGGCGATGGCCACGTTGCCCTCGATGGGCTCGGTCATCACGATGCGGCTGACGTGGTCGGCCCCCTTTCGCCGGCCAAGCTTGGCGGCAAACGCCAGCACTTCATAGCGGTCCGTGATGATGGTGGCGCCGTCCACGGTGGTCAGACCCGCGATGGCGTCCACGGCGCGGTCCACGCGCTCCAGCCAGTCGGCGTCGTCCGCCGGCTGCTTCATGAGTTCGGCCAGCTCGTCGTAGGACGGTGTCACCGTGTAGGCAATCGGCTGCAGCACGGACTGTCGCCAGGCGTCGGAGTCTGCCGGCACGACGATGAGCGTGCCGCCCCGGCCGTGCCGTCGCATGGAGACGGCCAGTTGCACCATGCAGTTGTCGCCGGTGAAGGCAGAGCGCCGGGCGTCGAATCGGAGCAGCGCTTCGAGCAATGGCGGGCAGTCGGCCGTCATCGACACGCGCTCGTCGATGACCTTGATGCGGTCGCCTTCGAGCACCGCCACGTTGACGAACTTGCTGGCCTGCGACCACGGCCGGTGCTTGAGCACGAGCAGGCCAGGCGCCACGGTCTCCACAACGAAGCAGAGCGGCGGCACCACGCGTGCCGTGCCCCAGACCATCAGCCGGCCGTCCACCGGCCACGCACCCAGGTGGATGCCGGGCCGTTCCACCGCCGGCGCGAGCTTGCCCAGCGACGCCGGGTCCATCGGCATCGCGCTGGCGAATCGCAGCGGATGCACCTCCGGTACGGGTGGCACTAGCGCCAGGGAGATCTTGGGCAGCGTGCCTTCCTCGCGGCGGAGGCTCGTCCAGAACGCGGTGTCGATCATTGCCGTGATGGTGCCGAGATCCGGCAGCGGCGCGGCGAGCGCGAGGTCCACGGCGCCTGTCACGGCGTCCCGGTGGTGACGCAGGTGGTCGTGGATGCGTCCAGCCACGCTGGCCGCGACCCGGTAGGCGGGTCCGCTCATCGCTCCGTCTCCGCGCGCATGTCGTGTCCGGTCATCTCGTCCCCGCCGATGATGCCCTGTTCCAGATAGATCGCGCGCATGTGTTCCCGCAGGCCGGGCCGCCGGTACGCGAACCACACGGCGCTCCCCAGGCACGCGAGACCACCGAGGCCGATGGTGGCAGGCGCTCCGGCGCGTTCGGCCAGCACGCCCGCCAGCAGACTCCCGATCGGAATCGTCCCCACGATCGCCATCGTGTAGAAGCCCATCACACGGCCGCGGAACCGTTCCTCGACGATGGTCTGGATCACGGTGTTGCTCGAAGCCATCTGCGTGATGAAGCCCACTCCGGCAACGGCCAGCATCAACGCCGCCACCTCCACCCGGGAGGCGACAGAGAAGCCGGCGAGTCCCAGACCGAACAAGATGGTGCCGGTGAGGATGACGCCGCTCAGGCCGCGAACCGACCTGCGTGACGCGAGGTAGATACCGGCCGAGAGCGCCCCGACGCCCACGGCAGTCATCAGCAGGCCGAGCGTGCCGGGGCCGCCGCCGAGCACCTCTGTGGCCATCACGGGCATCAGCACCATGTAGGGCATGCCCATCACGCTGGAGATCGCCACCAGCGTGAGGCAGGTGCGGATGGGCACCGACGTCCGCACGTAGTGCCAGCCGTCGAGGATCTGGCGGAGCGCCGGCTCGTGCGATCGTCGAACGGAGGGCGCCATGCGCATAGCCATGAGGGACCAGATCACGCCGAGGTAGCTGACGGCGTCCACGGCAAAGCACCAGCCTTCGCCGACGCTGGCAATCAGCGCCCCTCCGATGGAAGGGCCGATCACGCGGCTGCCGTTGACCATCATGGAATTGAGGGCGATGGCGTTGGAGAGGTCGCGCTTGTCCTCCACCATCTCCACGATGAAGGATTGGCGCGCTGGCATCTCGAACGCGTTGACGACGCCCTGGAAGAGCTGCAGGCCGATGAGCTCGGGAATCGTGATCCGGTTGGTGAGGGTCAGCACGGCCAGCACGGCCGATTGCACGGCGGAAAGCCATTGGGCAACGAGCAACAGTGTCCGGCGGTCCATGCGGTCCACCAGGGCTCCGGCCACCGGGGTCAGGAGGAGTGCGGGAATCTGCCCGCAGAAGCTCACAAGGCCGAGAAGGAGTTCGGAACCCGTCAGCCGGTAGACGAGCCAGCTTGTTGCGATCCGGGTGATCCAGGTGCCGGCCAGCGAGACGGTCTGGCCGCCGAAGAACAGGCGGTAGTTCGGGTGGTGAAGCGCGCGGGTGACGCGGTCGAAGACGGACGCGCCGCTGGCCACGCGCGATTGTCGCACGCCAGGGGTAGCCGGATCGCCCTAAGCCGTGGCTGTACAATCGGTTCCGGGCAGCAGGCAACGGAGTTCAGGCTTGCTACATCCCGGAGCTGCGGTGTACCATTCACCTCACATGAACGGCCCGACCCGCACCACGACCGGGAGCATCACGAGGCGCACTACCTGCGCCTGTTGGTGCGCACCACAGGCTGGTCGCGGCGGACCCCAGACGTTCCCTGGTCACGAGTAGGGAGCATCCGACATCGGGATCTCAAGCCCGCCGACCAGCGAAGGTCCGGCGGGTTTTGTGTTTTCGGCGCCTCATTTCGGAGAGCAGGCGGGAGCGCAGGTGGCAAGAGGAGCAACTGAGGACGTGCAGACGGCGGCCGCATCCGGGCGGATGGCTCCGTTGCGCGTGGCCGTGCTCGGCTTCGGGACGGTGGGCCAGTCGGTGGTGCGCATCCTCACCGAGCGGCCGGAGCTGGGCGCCGACGTGAGCCTGACGGCGATCTTCAACCGCAATATCGCGAAGAAGCGTGCGGACTGGGTGGCGCCCTCGGTGATGTGGACGGACGACGTGGCGGCACTGCTGGCGACCAGGCCCGACGTTGTGGTCGAGACAGTCGGTGGCGTCGATCTGCCCTACGCCTGGGTCTCCGCGGCATTGAAGCAGGGCATCTCGGTTGTCACGGCGAACAAGATCCTGCTGGCCGCCCATGCACCCGAACTGCTGGCACTGGCCTCGGCCAACGGGGCACGGCTGAGGTTCGAGGCGGCGGTGGCGGGCGGCGTGCCTATCATCGACGCGGTACGCACGGGGCTTGCGGGCGACACCTTCACCCGCGTGGTCGGCATTCTCAATGGCACCTGTAACTACATCCTGAGCCGCATGACGGGCGGCGACTCGATGGCAGACGCGCTGAGCGAAGCGCAGCGGCTGGGTTTCGCGGAAGCCGACCCGACCTCCGACCTGGATGGCCACGATGCCGCGGCCAAGCTGGCGGTGCTGGTGGGCGTCGCGTTCCAGCGTTACATCCGCACGGCGGAGATCCCGACGGGCTCGATTCGCCGCATCGACGCCATCGACTTCCGCTACGCCAGGCGTCTGGGTGGCACCATCCGTCAGCTCTCGATGGCCGAGTGCGATGCCAACGGCACCGTATGGGCATGCGTGGGGCCGGCCCTGGTGCCGGATGCCTCGAACTATGCACGGAACAGCGGCCCGCAGAACCTGGTGACGTTGACCGGACGCTTCGGCGGCAACACGACCTTCAGCGGCCAGGGTGCGGGCGGCCATCCGACGGCCGTGGCGGTTGTCTCCGACCTGATTGCCCTGGCACGTCAGGGGCGTGGAGGTGGTGCTGGCGGCGGTGATGCGCCGTGGACCCGCACGCCGGTGGCTCCGCAGCCAGCCCGGCCGTACTACCTGCGGTTCAGCGTGAAGGATCGGCCCGGGATTCTGGCGTCGATCACCGTAGCGCTGGCCCGCCACGGCATCAACGTGGATGCCGTGCTGCAGGAGTCGGGGTTCCCGAAAGACCATCTGCCGTTTGTGGTGACGGTGGAGCCGTGCGAGGCCACCGCCCTGGATGGCGCCATGCGCGATATCGAGGCCGAGGATTTCCACGCCGAGCCAGTCCTGGTGATGCCCGTGCTGCCTGGGGAGTGACGATGCAGTTGCGTTGCAGTCAACCGTGCAGTGCGGACCCGTCGCTGTTCCGCGAAGACCGCGTGTGCCCCGGGTGCGGAGCGCCATTGGAACTGGTGCCAGAGCGCCCGTCGGCGACCGCCGCCGAACTGCGTGCGCTCTGGTCGGAGCGCCGATCGTCCATCGAATCGGCCGACCGGAGCGGCGTGTGGCGCTTCCGGGAGCTGCTGGCCGGTGTGGCACCGAACGTGGCGGATATCGTGACCCTCGGTGAGGGCAATACGCCCGTACTGCGAGGGCTGGCGACGGGGCGGTTTGCCGGCGTCAACGACCTCTTCATCAAGCACCTCGGGTGGAATCCGACCGGGTCCTTCAAGGATCTCGGGATGACGGTGGCCGTGACCCGCGCGGCGGTGCGCGGCGCGAAGTTCGTGGCGTGCGCATCGACCGGCAATACGGCCGCCTCCATGGCGGCCTATGCCGTGCGTGCCGGCCTGAAAGCCCGCGTCTTCCTGCCGGAGTCGGTCGCCTCCGCGAAGGTCGCGCAGGCCGAGGCCTACGGCGCCGAGCTGGTGCGCGTCGGCGGCAACTTCGACGACGCCCTGGCCGGCATGCTCGCAGGTGCCGACGACTCCACCTACGTCCTCAACTCGCTGAACCCGTTCCGGGTGGCGGGGCAGAAGACCTTCACCATCGAGCTGATGGAGCAACTGGGCTGGAAGTCGCCCGACGTGATCGCCCTGCCGGGCGGCAACCTGGGGAATGTGTCGGCCGTGGGCGTGGCGCTTGACGACCTGATGGCGCTCGGCCTCATCGACCGGATGCCGCGCGTGGCGGTGATCCAGGCGGAAGGTGCCAACCCGTTCGTCCGGATGTGGCGGAGCGGTGCGGATCATCTGACGCCGGTGAAGGATCCGAAGACGATTGCGACGGCCATCCGCATCGGCGCGCCGGTATCGTGGCGCAAGGCCGTGCGCACGCTCAAGATGACCAACGGCACCACGATCGACGTGTCGGACGATGAGATCGCGGAAGCGCGCCAGGTAATCGGCCGCGACGGGATCGGGTGCGAGCTGGGGTCGGCGGCGGCGCTGGCCGGGATCAAGTCGCTGCGCGCGTCGGGATGGATCGGAGAGCAGGAGCGCGTCATCTGCATCCTGACAGGCCACCTGCTCAAGGAACCGGGCACGGCCGAAGCCAAGCCCGAGCCGGCCGAGGCGCGTGCGAAGGTGGAGTCGGGATGCTGACCGCCATCGCCGTGCCTGCGTCGGTGGCCAATCTGGGCCCAGGGTTCGACACGCTCGCCGTAGCGGTGCAGGTGTACCTGCGCGTGCGGATTGTCGAGCAGAAGCAGGATGGGCTCGGGACGCTGACCGTGCGGCGGGCCGCCCCGCCCGTGCCGGCGGAGAACGGCGTCGAGAAGGCGTATCACTCGCTGGCAGCCCGGGCGCCGGCGGGGCTGCCCTCGCTGGTGGTGGATATCGAGAGCGAGATTCCGATTGGCTCTGGCCTTGGCAGCAGCGCGGCGGCCACGGTGGCCGGGCTGCGGCTCTTTGAGCAGGTGGTGGCGCCGCTCGGTGACGACGAGCTACTTGCGGCGGCAACGGCACTCGAAGGCCATCCCGACAACGCTGCCGCGGCGATTCATGGCGGCATGGTGGCGGCGCTGCAGCACGAGGACGGGCGGGTCAGCGTGGCGGTGCTGGAGTGGCCGGCGGACATCCGTCTGCTGATTGCGACGCCCGCCCGGCCGCTGCCGACGAAGGACGCACGCAAGGTGGTGCCGGCCAGCTTTTCGCGGGCGGATGCCATCTTCAACCTGCAGCGCGTGGCGCGGCTGGTGCACGCCGTAGCCACGGGCGATGCCGGTGCACTCGACGAGGCGCTGAAGGATCGGTGGCACCAGCCGCAGCGCGCGGCGCTCGTTCCCGAGCTGGCGCCTGCGCTGGCGCTCGAGGATCCGGATCTGCTGGGTGTGTGTCTGAGCGGCGCGGGGCCGTCCATCGTGGCGTTTGCCAGGACGAACCGTGACCGCATTGCGGGGAAGCTGGAAGCCATCTACCGGGCGTCGGGGACGCCCGTGACGGTGCGAGACGTGTGTGCCGAGCATCCGCGGGCAGTGGCTGCGGCGGCCGGAGCGAGAGGATAGACGATGAGCTTCGTGACAGGTCTGGAATGTCACCTGTGCGGGAAGAAGTACCCCGCAGAGGCGTTGTGGGTGTGCAGCGAGTGCCTGGGGCCGCTGCGTGTCACCTACGACTACGCAGCCATGAGAGGCGTGGTGACCCGTGCGTTGATCGAGTCGCGGCCGCATTCGCTGTGGCGCTACAAGGAGCTGTTGCCGGTCGAGACACCGAAAACCGGCTTCTATTCCGGCTACACGCCACTGGTGAAAGCCGACCGGCTGGCCAAGGTGCTGGGCGTCCGCGAGCTCTACATCAAGGACGACTCGGTGAACCATCCCACCTTCTCCTACAAGGATCGGGTGGTGTCGGTGGCGGCGACCAAGGCCATCGAGTTCGGGTGCACGGTGTTCGGGTGCGCATCCACGGGCAACCTGGCCAATAGCGTGTCGTCGCATGCGGCACGGTTGGGCCTCGAGTGCATGGTCTTCATCCCGAACGATCTCGAGCCGTCGAAGGTGCTGGGGTCGGCGATCTACGGACCGAAGGTCTTCGCCGTCGCCGGCAACTACGACGACGTCAACCGCCTGTGCACGCAGCTCGCGGACCGGTACGGGTGGGGCTTTGCCAACATCAACCTCCGCAGCTACTACGCCGAGGGTGCCAAGACCATGGGCTTCGAAATCGCAGAGCAGCTCGGCTGGCGCTTTCCGCAGCACGTCGTGTCGCCGGTGGCCGGCGGGACGCTCCTCCCGCGCATCCTGCGCGGCTTCGAGGAGTTCCTCGACCTGGGCCTGGTGAGCGGGACGCTGCCGAAGATTCACGCGGCGCAGCCGGAAGGCTCGGCGCCGGTGATCAGGGCGCTTGAAGCCGGGCTCGAGTTCCCGGAACCGGTCCGGCCGAACACGATCGCCAAGTCGCTGGCCATCGGCAACCCCGCCGACGGCTTCCAGGTGATTGCCTCGCTCAAGCGCACGGGCGGCAGCGGCGTTGCCTCGACCGACGAGGAGATCCTCGACGCCATCGAGCTGCTGGCGCACACCGAAGGCATCTTCACGGAGCCGGCAGGCGGCACTACGCTGGCCGGGACGAAGAAGCTGATCGAGCGCGGCGCCATCAAGCCAGACGAGTCCGTGGTGGTGGTCATTACCGGCAACGGGTACAAGACCGCCGACGTGATGCGCGACCGCGTGCCCGAGTCCATCCAGGTAGGCAAGGGGCTGAAGGATTTTGAAGCGGCGATGGCCGGCACGCCCATGCTGGCGGCTCGCTGAGGAGACACGGCGACCGACATGCTGCCAGCCGATATCGCTGCCCGCGCCGCTGACTTTGAGCGGATGACGCCGGCGGAACTGCTCATCTGGGCGTCCGGACGCTTCGGACAGGATCTGGTGTGCCTGTCGGCGCTGGGCGCCGAGGACTGCGTGCTGGTGGATGTGATCGGCCGGCAGAAGCTCCCGATTACCATCCTGTCTATCGATACGGCCGTACTCTTCCGCGAGACCTACGCTCTGTGGTCGAAGCTGGAGCAGAAGTACGGCATCGAGATCGCCGGCATCCGCTCCGAGCTGATTCCCGACGCAGGGCCAACCGATCCCGACCTGGATCGGCTGTGGGAGCGTGAGCCCGACCGCTGCTGCCAGTTGCGCAAGGTGGTGCCGCTGCGGAAGGCGCTCAGCACCCGTCAGGCCTGGATCACCGGCATCCGCCGCCAGCAGAGCGAGACACGGAAACACGCCCAGGTCGTGGAATGGGATCAGGCCTTCGGTCTTGTGAAGTTGAACCCGCTCGCCGCCTGGACGGCGGAGCAGATGTGGGACTACATCAAGGCTCACGACGTCCCCTACAACCCGCTGCACGACCAGGGCTACCCGAGTATCGGCTGCGAGCCGTGCACCTCGCCCATCGGCGAGGGCGATGACATTCGCTCGGGCCGCTGGCGCGGACGCGAAAAGACGGAGTGCGGCCTGCACGTGGCGCCGCTCACGCTCGTGAAGTGATCGGAAGTGACCGGATGACAGAACCCCTGTTCCCGCTCTTCCTCAAGCTGACGGGCCGGCCTGTGCTCGTGGTGGGCGCTGGACCTGTGGGCGCGGGAAAGGCTGCGGGGCTGATCAAGGCCGGGGCGGTGGTGACCATCGTGGCCCCGGAGGTGTCGGCTGCGGCCACGGAACTGCCGGTCACGTTCGTCCGGCGCGCCTTCCAGGATACGGACCTCGAGGGGGCCTGGCTCGTGGTGGCGGCCGCGCCGCCCGAGGTCAACCGGTCCGTGCTGGCGGCGGCTGAATCGCGTCGCATCTTCGTGAACGCCGTGGACGACCCCGCGCATGCCTCGGCGTACACCGGCGGCGTCGTATCGCGCGGCGCGGCAACCATTGCGCTCTCCACCTCGGGGCTCGCTCCCGCCATCTCGGGTCTGCTCCGCGAGGCGCTGGACGAGATGCTCCCCGCCGAACTGGATCAGTGGGTGGACGAGGCCGTCCGCCAGCGTGACGTGTGGAAGCGGGACCGCGTGCCGATCGAGGCCCGGCGGGGCCGCCTGCTGGAGCGCCTGAACGAGTTGTACAGCCGGCGTGCGCTGGAGGCGGGCGCGGCAACGGTCGATGCGAACCTTGATGCGGTACTCCTTGATGCGGCGCTCCCTGATGCGACGCTGCGGGATCCAGCGGTGCCCACGAGTGCGCCATCGCGCGGGTTCGTGTCGCTTGTCGGTGCGGGCCCTGGGGACCCGGATCTCTGGACGGTGCGCGCGGCCGAGCGGATCGCCGCGGCCGACATTGTCTTCTACGACGCGCTTGCGGATGGCCAGGCGCTGGCGGGCCGCACAAAGGCCCGGTGTTTCTCCGTGGGCAAGCGCGCCGGCGGCAAGGGCGTCTGCCAGGAGACGATTCACGACCTGCTGATCCGGTCGGCGAAGCGCGGCAAGCGGATTGTGCGCCTCAAGTGCGGGGATCCGTTTGTGTTCGGGCGCGGCGCCGAGGAGGCGATGGCGCTGGCGGCGGCCGGTATTCCCTTTGAGGTGATCCCGGGCGTGAGCACGGCGATCGCGGCCGCGGGGCTGGCCGGGATTCCAGTGACCCACCGGGGAGTGGCGGCTGCGGTGCTGGTCGTCTCCGGTCATCACACCGGGGTGATCGACGAGGTGTTGACCGGCATCAGGCCTGAGCGGGTGACGGTGGTCGTGCTGATGGGGCTTGCACACCGCGAGGCGATCGTGGCGGCGTTGATGAACCGGGGATGGCTGTCCTCGACTCCGGCGGCCATTGTGTTCGGCGCGGCGTCGGCGGGCGAGTCCGTGTGGACGGGTGCACTGGCGGATCTGGCCTCGGTGGATCTGACCGGGCAGCCCGGGGTGATTGTGGTGGGCGAGGTCGTGGGCGTGCGTGCGCTCGTGGCCGGGCTCGCGGCGGAAGAACGGGAACGGAACGTGGAGGTGCGGCATGGCCGTCACTGACGATCAGGCAACGGTTGGCCGGGCAGCGCTGGATTTCGCGAGCGGCAAGGACATCGACGAATTCGTGGACGTGCTCGACAAGTACGAGCGCGGTGAAGTGTCACCTGAGGACTGGCGGCGCTTCCGGCTGGTGCGCGGCACCTACGGCCAGCGCGGTCCCGACGACTCGATGCTGCGGGTGAAGCTGCCGCAGGGCGCGGCCAACGGCGCACAGCTCGAGGCGCTGGCCGTCGTGGCCGAGCGGTTCTCGCGCGGTTTCTGCCACATCACCACCCGGCAGAACATCCAGTTCCATTTCGTGAAGCTGCACGACGTGGAGGAGTCGCAGCGGCTGCTGGCCGCGACGGGCATCACCACGCGCGAGGCGTGCGGGAACGCCGTGCGGAACATCACGGCCTGCCAGTTCGCCGGCGTCTCGGCCGACGAGCTGTTCGACGTCCGGCCCTACGGGGAGGCGACCACGCGCTACTTCCTGCGCCACAAGCTGGCCGCCGTGCTGCCCCGCAAGTTCAAGATCGCCTTCGAGGGCTGCACCACGGACCACGCCGTGACCTCCATCAACGACGTCGGCCTGCGCGCGCGGATCCAGCCCGTCAACGGCGTGCCGACGCGCGGCTTCAGGGTCACGGTGGCCGGCAGCACGTCGATCATGTGCACCACGGGCTACGAGCTTTATCCGTTCCTGCCCGCCAACGAGATCCTCGAGGTGATTGAGGCGATGCTGCTCGTCTATCACCGGATGGGCGACTACACGCACCGCCAGCGGAACCGGATGAAGTTCCTGATCAAGGACATCGGGTGGGAGACGTGGCGGGCCACTTATGAGGCTGCGCTGGTGGAGGTGCGGGCCGAGGGCCGCAAGCCCCTGCCGTTTGACCCGGAGCATCCGCCCGTGGAAGCCGCGCCAGCCTGGCAGCGGCCCGAAGCGCCGAGTGCCACCGCCATCGCGGCGATGGTGGCGGCCACGAAGACGAGCGGCCCCGGGCTCCATCCGGGCCAAATCAAGCTGAACGTCCTTCCGGAGACCTTCGCCCGCTGGAGCGAGACGAACGTCAGGAGGCAGAAGCAGCCCGGCTACTTCGCCGCGACGGTCCGGTTGCCGCTGGGTGACATCACCGCCGGGCAGATCCGGGCGGTCGCCGCGATCGCGCAGGCCTACGGCGACGGCGAGGTGCGCGTGACCCCCCAGCAGAACCTCGTGATTCGCTGGGTGCCCGAGATCAACGTCCGGAAGCTGTGGGCGGCCCTCCAGTTGGCGGGCCTCGGCGCCCCCGATGCGGACACGCTTGCGGACGTCACCAGTTGCCCGGGCGCGGAGAGTTGCCGGCTGGCGGTGACGCATTCACGCAGCCTGGGACGCGTGTTGACGGAGTTCCTGGCGGCGCGTCCCGATCTGGTGAGCGCGGCAGGCGACGCCGACATCAAGATCAGCGGCTGCCCGAACGGGTGCGGCCAGCATCACATCGCGACCATTGGCTTTCAGGGGAGCGTGCGGCGGCTGGGCGGCAAGGCCGTGCCTCAGTACTTCCTGATGCTGGGCGGACAGGTGGGTGAGGAGCGCGCGGACTTCGGCCGCGTGGTCGCCAAGATCCCCGTCCGACGCCTCACCGGAGCGGTGGAGCGCCTCGTGGTGCACTATCGCGACACCCACGTGGGCGACGAACGCGCGGCCGCGTTCTTCCAGAAGATGACGATTGAGGACGTGAAGGTCGTACTCGGAGATCTGGAAGGCCTGACAATTACCACCGCGACCGCGGAGGATTACATGGACCTCGACCAGGCCACGGAGTTCAATCCGGAGGTGATGGATGGAGAGTGCTCTGCGTGAGCAAGCTTAAGGTAGCCGTCCTCTTCGACCGGGTGCTGGTCGAGGAGGGCGATGCGTCCGCGTCAGATGACAAGGCTCCCGTCACCCGGACCCTCGACAAGAAGGAAGTCGAGGACGAGGTGGCCGACGTGCTGACCAGGCAGGGGCACGAGCCCGTGATGGTCGAACTGGACGGCACGCCGAAGAGCCTCCTGGCCCTGGCGCGGCTCGACTGTGACCTCGTCTTCAACCTGACCGAATCCTTCGGTGACGACGACACGGCCGATTTCAAGATCGCCGGGTTCCTGGAACTGCTCGGCAAGCGCTACACCGGCTCGGGTACCCATGGCCTGATGCTGGCGCAGGACAAGGCCATTGCGAAGAAGATCTTCGCCTTCCACGGGATCCGAACGCCGGTCTTCGCCAAGTCGTTTCGTGGCCGGCTGGATTTCTCCCACGACCTCCATTTTCCGGTCATCGTCAAGCCAGCCAGGGAGGACGGGTCGATCGGCATCGAGTTCAGCGCGGTGGTCAGCTCCATCAAGGAACTGATGGAGCGGATTGACTGGCTGCACCAGCACTTCGACTCGCCGGTGCTGATCGAGGAGTACGTGGAAGGCCGCGAACTGTACGTGGGCGTGCTCGGCAACGACAAGCCCGAGGCCCTGCCCATCATCGAGCTGGATCTGTCCAAGCTTCCGGAAGGCACGCCCAGGATCGCGGCGGCCGAGGTGAAGTGGGGCAAGGGCACCCATGCCTACCGCGATACGAAGTCGGTCATTCCGACGGATCTGCCGGAAGAGACGGTGGCGGCGGCGCAGCGCACGGCCGTGGCCGCCTATCAGGCCCTGGAACTGCGCGACTACGGCCGCGTGGACATGCGGCTGCAGGCCGACGGCACCGCCCAGGTGATCGAGGTCAACCCGAACCCCTGGCTCAGCTCGCGTGCCGAGCTGGCGATGGCGGCCCGGAAGGCCGGCCGGACGTATCCCCAGCTCGTGATGGAGATCGTCAACCTGGCGCTCGGAAGGGCCTGACCACCGCACGGTCGCCAACCCCCTCATCCACACGGACTTAGCTCCATCGACAGGTTGTGACGCCGGGTGCCGGATCGCCGGTGGACTGGCAGTATCAGGGGCTGAAGTGTAGAAAACGGCCATTTTTCGGCCATTTTACGTTGCGGATGGCCTGGCAGAGGCCGTATACTCAGTGCAGTTCTTGACGGTGTTTTCTTCCTGCCAGCCAGGTATTTTCCAGCAAACGGGGGACGCGTGACATTCAAGGTTGGTGACAAGGTCATCTACCCGAACCATGGTCTCGGGATTGTTGAACGGATCGAAGAGAAGACCATCCTCGGTACGACGTGTGGTTTCTTCCATCTCAGAATCGTCGGCAATGACACAACGGTGCTCGTGCCGGTGTCCAACGTGGACGGCGTCGGCTTGCGGAAGGCGATTGACGACGAAGAGGTGGAGCGGATTTTCCTGCTGCTGGGCGACGGCCGGATCGATAACCACCAGAACTGGAAGGGCCGGTTCAAGGACAACTCGGACAAGATGCGCACCGGGTCGATTTACGACATGACCGATGTGCTCAAGAGCCTGACGTTCCTGGCCAAGTCCAAGAGTCTGTCGTTCCGGGAGAAGCGGATGCTGGATAGGGCCAAGGCCCTGATCGTATCCGAGATCTCCGAGGTCATCCGGGCGAAGGCCGTCGAGATTGAGGCCCAGGTGGACACCGCTCTTGAGAAGTGTTTCGTCGTCAAGGCACGCAACGTGGCCAGGTCGGTCGCGCGTGCCAAGACGGTCAAGGCCGCCAAGGCCAAGGTGCTCGCCGTGAGTGCCCCGGCCGTGCGCCGGACTGCCGCTCGCGCATCGTAGCCCTCATACCACTCCGATGCTGTGAGCCCGGGCCGGTACGCCACCGGCCCGGGCGTTTTGTTGTACGCTTCCCGCCGAATGCTGTCGGCCTGGGCGCCCAACCCCCCGCACAAAGTCCGCGCGGCGGGGACCCCGGT
>JBEBFY010000029.1:0-34763 GCA_040081715.1 Vicinamibacterales bacterium
CGGATGGGGCTATCCGGGCGGGTACGGCGGGTACTCCGGCTACTACGACGGCGGGCGCCGCGACGACCTCGGCACGGTGCGCCTGGACGTGAAGGGGCCGAAGGAAGCGCAGGTACTCGTCGATGGCTATTACGCGGGCGAACTGGACGACTTCGACGGCGCGTTCCAGGGCCTGGACCTGGAGTCGGGCACCTATCGCATCGAGGTGGTGGCCGAGGGGTTTGAGCCGCTCACCTTCGATACACGGGTGACCGAAGGCCGGAAGCTGACGCTGCACGGCGCCCTGCACCGCGCGGAGAACTAGCGACGTTACGCTTCGGTTGCTTCGCGGCGCCTCTGGCGGCGGAACCAGAAGTACAGCGGCAGCCCCGCCGCGATGATGAGGACGCCGGCCCCGGTCGGGGCCGGCCGCTCGACGAGCCCGTTCACGAGAATCCCCACGCTCACCAGCACGTAGAGCCCCGGCAGCCACGGATATCCCCATGCGCGGAAGGGCCTGGGGGCATCCGGTTCGCGCACGCGCAGGACGAAGAGCGCCGCGACGGCCACACCCGAAAAGAGCACGAGCGCGAACCCGGTGTAGTTGACCAGCGTGTCGGCCTGCGCCGAGAGCACCAGCAGGATGGCCCACAGCGCCTGGGCGATGATCGCCGCACCCGGAGTCCGGTACGTCGGATGCACCCGTCCGGCCGCGGGCAGGAACGCGCCGTCCCGTGCCATCGCGAAGTACACGCGTGGCCCGGCGAAGGTCATCGCGCTGATACTCGCCGCCAGACTCACCAGCGCCACCACTCCCATCACATCGCCGGCCGCGGCCCCGAGGAGCCGCTCCGCCACCACGTCCAGCACGCTCCCCTGGATCCGGGCCAGTTCCTCCACCGGCCACACGTACAGATAGATGGCGTTCAGCGCGAGATAGAGCACGGCCACAGCGGCGGTGCCGAGAGCCAGGGCCCTGGGCACGTTCCGCCCCGGATCACGAATCTCCTCCGCAACGTACGACGCCGCGTTCCATCCCGAGTAGGTGAACATCACCGGAATCAGCGCCAGGAGCCAGCCCGTGGGCGGCACCGGCGCCATCGCCGAGAGATGCGCGCTGTCCCCGGCGCCAAACCCCACGGCCAGCGCCACGAAGACCACCAGCGCCGTCACTTTGAGAGCCGCGAGGACATTGCCGACCGCGCGGCCGGGGCCGACTCCACGCCGGTGAATCCAGGCCATACCCAGGATCAGGGCAATGGCCGTGAGGGACTGCGGGGACACGGTCAGCGTGACGAGGGATGGCACCACGGGCAGGGAGAAGTACGGTGTCGCATCCGCCGCCCAGGGCACGAATCGCCCGACGTAGAACGCAAACACCACGGCGCTGGTGGCCATGGCGCCCGTAAAGCCGGCGACAAACGACGTCCATCCAGTCAGGAACCCTGCCACGGGGCCGAAGGCCCGCCGCAGGTAGACGTACTCGCCCCCGGCTCGCGGCGCCAGCGCTGCCAGTTCGGCATAGGCCAGCGCGCCGGCGAAGGCGAGGAACCCTCCGGCAGCCCACGTCAGCAGGAAGAGCGGTGCACTGGGGACGGCCGCCGCCACCTGCGGCGGTGTGAAGAGGATGCCGCCTCCGATCACGTTGGACACGATGATCGCCGCCGCGTCGAGCGGACCGAGCCGGCGTTCAAGGGAGCCGACCTGCACGGACTCGGCAGGAGTGGAAGAAGGCGACGACGGGGCAGACACGCCGCCGAGCTTACTGGGTCAGTAGTTGGCGGGCAATCGCGTAGTCGCCCAGCCTCACCCAGGTCTGGCTCCCGTACTTGACGAAGACGTCAACCTTGGCGTCGACGAAGTCGGTGTGCCGCAGCATCACCTGACGGGGCTGCTCGCCCGTGTACCCGAGGTACGAGCGTGCCACGATGAGCCCGGTCGACTGACCCGGGGCCAGCGGCGTCGTACCGATGGCCTTGATGAAGTGCTCGCCCCAGGCTTCGGGTTCGTTCGCGCGCCTGAAGATCGCGTTGACCTGCACCGTCGAGATGGGCTCGTCCCCCTGCACCGTGAGCTTGAAGGAGATACTGGGCACCAGCTTGTTCTTGCCGTCCTCCATCACACCCGCGTCGTACCAGCCGGTCTTCACGTCGGTGAGCGCCAGCGCCTTCGTGACATCGATCGACCCGCAGGCCGTTGCCGAGAGAACCAGATACGCGGTAGCCGCGTATGCCACACGTCGCATATCCCGATTAGACACCGGAACAGGCGGATGGGATCACTGCTCGCGGACCTGCACCCGGCTCCGGGCCTCCTCGGCCGTGATGCGGCCGGCCCTCAGCGCGGCCAGGTCGCCGCCCATCACGCGCAGCGTGATGGTGGCGGTCTCGTCGCCCTGGCTCAACCGATCGCGGCGCTCGTTGTCGCGCGCCGCCACGATCAGCCACTCATCGGCGCCGAGCCCGAGGGCCTGACTGTGCTCCAGCATCGCGTCGACCAGCGCGTGTCTTACCTCGGCCGTATAGGCGCCGCCCGCGTCATTCAGCCAGTCGAGCGCCGCGGGGGCAGGCGTTGTGCCGCGGCGGGGGCCCGCGCCGGGCGTGTCCGGTCCGCCCACCTGCAACTCCACGCGCTGGAGGGCCGTTTCGAGGGACTGCCGCATCCGCGTGTCCGCGACGGACCGCACGGCGGCCCGTAACTGATCGAGAGCGGTGGCCAGCGGCACGCCGCTCTGGTCCATCAATGCGCGCAGCGACCACGCCACGCTCTGCCGCAACACCGGCACTTCCACGTCGAAGAACACGCCGTAGCCTTCGAGCCGGAATCCGCGAACCTCGGCCTCGCCGGCCAGGAGCAGCGGCGGATCCTGAGGCGAGATCGCCCGCACGCGCCGGTTCAGGTTGTCGGCTCCCAGTACGACGGCGCGCTGGAGCACGCCCTCCATGATGGACAGGTTCGACCGTGCCCGGGCCATCTCGTTGGCCGCAGGTGTCCCTGCCACGGGCGCGCGGCCGGCCGGCGAGACGCCTTGCGTCCAGGCCGGACCGGCACTGACGGCAGCCACCGTCAGTCCCATGGCCAGGATGCGGCCATGCATCCCGCGCCTCTGACCTCGTTCCACGTGCGGCCTCCTCATTTTGTCTGCGAGACCCGCATCAGGTAGTTCAGCATCTGCCGCTGTTCCTGAATCTCTTCGGCCGTCAGGCCGGCCACCGGGCTGACCGTCCGCTCAATACGCGCCATGTCGGAGCGGTGCTGCGAATCCACGTCGCGCAACACCTGCGAGACGCGCAGCGCGAGCTCACGCTGCTGCCGGGTCTCGCTCGCGGCCAGCATCTGCTCCACCCGCCGCAGCACATCCTCCGCGGCCGCGGGCTGAGCACCCGTCGCCGTGGGTGTTGATCCCCCCGCAACCGCATCCGCAGCCGTCGATCGGACGGGGCGGGAGGCCTCCGCCGATGCCTGCTGCGCTGCCGCGTGCACGACCGCGCGAATCCGCGCGTCGACCGCCGCATCCAGCGCCGGCGCCGCCGCGGGCCGTGCGCCCCATCCCGTACGGACGGTGAGACCCGCCGCGTCGTAGCGCACGTCCAGGTTCATCACCGCCGCGCCAGCGGCACCACACGCGAAGATGAACACCGCGGCCGCCGCCTGCGCCCACACCGGCACCGCGGACCAGTTCCACCCGCGCGAAGGGAACGTGTGCGGGGGTTCCACAGCGACGCGAACGCCGGGCACGCCGGACGGCACCGCCCAGGCCGCCAACACCTCCCGGGTTTCCTGCAACGCGTCAATGTCCGTGCGGCACTGCTCGCACGTGGCGAGGTGCGCCGACAGCGCTGCCTGCTCGTCCGGGCTGCACTCGCCGTAGAGATACCCCACCAGCGCGGCGGGATCGCCGCAGATTGGTTCCCGGTTCGCGTTCATGGTCTTACTCTCCCTGCCGCCATCGGCACCACCCGCGGCCGCTCCACCAGTTGTTTCCGCAGGACGCTCAGCCCCTGATACAGGCGGGTCTTCACCGTGCTGAGGGGGCATCCCTGCATCTCCGCAATCTCCTGGAACGTCAGCCCGTGGTACTCCTTGAGAACGATTGCCGTGCGCTGCTCCTCTGGTAACGTGCGCATCGCCACTGCGACCCGTTGGCTCAGTTGACGCCTGGCCACCAGCGTTTCGATGGACTCGACGGGTCCGCGCTCGGCCGCCCGATCCGCGAGGTCCGCCAGGTCGATGCCCTCCGGAGCCTGCATGACCGGGGTCCGGCGCTTCTTCCGCATCCAATCGCGGCACAGGTTCAGCGCGATCCGGTAGATCCAGGACGAAAACTTGGCCTCGCCCTTGAACCCCGGCAGCGCCCGGTAGGCGCGCAGGAAGGTCTCCTGGCACACGTCCCGGGCCTCCTCTTCCCGGCCCAGCGTCCGGTACGCCAAGGCATAGATCGGACGCTCCCAGCGCAGCACGAGCTGGTTGAAGCTCTCCGAATCGCCGCCCATCGAGAGCGCTACAAGTTCTTCGTCGGTCTGCATGGGCCAGAGCCGGCACTCGCCGGCTGTGCACGTGTTCGCAAGGTTAGACGGCTGGTTCGGTCGAACGGTCTTAGGGTTTGCCCTGACCGGCATCATACCGGGCACCCTGCATGCGTCTGCCGAGACGCCAAAAGGCGGCGAAGTCCGCTTCACGTCACTGGATTTGATAAACTCGCCGGGTCTTATGGCTCCTGAGCGCGAAGTCTTCCTGACGACCGAGGCGCGCAACCTCCGCGTGTTGGCCTATATCACCAAGCCATTCCGGGTGCCGCAGGTGCTTGACGCTGCGGCGCACGCGCTGGCGAGCTAGCCCGGCCTCCCGGCTGACACCGCGGGGCTCCCCCGTCCGCGGCTCCCAATGATCCAGCTCAGCGCACTTACCAAGTCGTTCGGCGATCGCGTCCTGCTCGGCGACGTCACCTGGCAAATCGGCGACGGCGAACGCGTCGGCCTCTGCGGGCCGAACGGCGCCGGCAAGACCACGCTGCTCCGAATGCTCGCAGGGGTGGACGAACCGGATTCGGGCCGTATCGTCACGCCGGCCAACGTCACCATCGGCTACCTGCCGCAGGACGGACTCACCCACACCGGCCACACGGTCTTCGAGGAAGCCAGCAGCGCCTTCCAGCGGCTGCTCGACATGCGGTCGGAGATCGAGGCTATCGAGCACCGCCTGGCCGACCCGGACGTGCCCGATGGCGAACACGAGTCGATGCTCATCCGCTACGCGGAGCTGCAGGATCGCTTCCGGCTTGACGACGGCCACAGCATCGACCTCCGGGTGGCCACGGTGCTGAAGGGACTGGGCTTCTCCACCGACGATTTCACGCGGCCCACGGACACCTTCTCCGGGGGCTGGCAGATGCGCATCGCGCTGGCGAAGCTCCTGCTCGGCAGGCCGAACCTGCTCCTGCTCGACGAGCCGACGAATCACCTGGACCTCGATGCGCGCAACTGGCTCGAGGAATACCTCACGGCGTACCCGTACGCGGTGATTCTCGTCTCCCATGACCGGTACTTCCTCGATGCCGTCGTGACCCGCATCGCGGATCTCCACCTGCGCGCGCTCACCGACTACACGGGCAACTACAGCAAGTACGTGGTGGCACGGGACGCGATGCTCGAACGCACGCGGACCGCCAAGCGCGAGCAGGACGAGGAGGTGGCGCGCATCAAGATGTTCGTTGACCGGTTCCGCTATCAGGCCACCAAAGCGGCCCAGGTCCAGAGCCGGATCAAGCTGCTCGACAAGGTGGTGCCGATCGAGGTGCCGCCCGAACGCAAACGCATCCGCTTCGCGTTTCCTGTGTGCACCAAGAGCGGCCGCACCGTGATGGAACTTGCGCACGTGCGCAAGGCCTACGGTCCGCTGGTCGTGTTCGACGACATCAACCTGCACATCGAGCGCGGCGACCGCATTGCGCTGGTCGGTCCCAACGGCACGGGCAAGTCCACGCTGATGCGCATGCTCTCAGGCGCCGAGGCCCCCGATGGCGGCACGAGGACGCTCGGGCATCAGGTGGTGATGGAGTACTTCGCGCAGGACGAAGCCACCAAGCTCGACCCGGTGCTGACGGTGTACGACACTCTCGAACGCGCCGCGGCGACCCAGATGGTACCGATGATCCGGACGCTGCTCGGCGGCTTCCTCTTCTCCGGCGACGACATCCAGAAGAAGGCTGGCGTGCTCTCGGGCGGCGAGCGCACGCGCCTGGCCGTGGCGCGGATGCTCCTGAGAGCCTCCAACACGCTCCTGATGGACGAGCCCACCAACCACCTCGACCTGGACTCGAAGGATGTCCTGCTCGAGGCGCTCGAGGACTACGGCGGCACACTCATCTTCGTCTCGCACGACCGGTACTTCGTCGAGCGGCTGGCCACGAAGATCATCGAGATCGGCCATCGGCACGCGACGGTGTACCCAGGGCGGTACACGGAGTTCCTCTGGCACAAGGAGCACGCCGGCGCACCCGTGGCACCGCCAGCCATGACGGCGAAGAAGGCACCGGCGCCGGCAGCACAGCGGTCCGGCGCACAGCCGGCGCCTGCGTCCCAGTCGCAGCCGGCTGCTCCGGACCGTGAGGACAGGAAGCGGACCGAAGCCGAGCGCCGGAAGCGGGACAAGACCCACCGGGCGCTCGGCGCCCGGATCGCGGATCTGGAGGGCCGGATTGCCGAGCGTGAGCGGCTGGTCCGGGATCTGGAAGCCGCCATGTCAGCGCAGGGCTTCTATGACGACCGGCAAGCCGCCAACTCGTCCATTGCGCGCCACCAGTCCCTGATGTGGGAAGTGGGCGATCTCATGGGTCAGTGGGAAGCGCTGCAGGCCGAGCTCACCCGCGCGTCACAGGAACCGTAATTCCACGATCCGCCGGCCACGTATTCCGTCAGCACCATTACACTTACGTAACCGAGCGCGCTGCTCGAAAGGGTTTCCATTCCCCATTTGCCTGAGTTCGTGCGTCCGTCAGGGTGCGCGGAGGGGGGCACGCCGTTTGCCATAGCCGTGATGCGTGATGCCGACTTCTGAACCGGGCGCAACCCGCCAGCCCAGGGTCGTCAGGAACCGCCTGCATGCCCAGCCTGGTAACGACGCCTTCTGCCGGCGGATCGTCGCCGCCATGCGAAACGGCGTGCTCGCCATCACGCGGGACAACTGCATCGCGCTCATCAACGACGAGGCCTACCGCATCTTCGAGATCGAGCCACGCCCTGACGACGTGGGCCGCCCGTTCACGGCAGTACTCAGTGCCTATCCGGAGGTGGTGCAGGCGCTGGAATCCGCGCCCGATACGGCGCTGCTCGCCAACCGGGCGGAACTGCGGCTCAAGCCGTCCGGCAAGGTCATCGGGTACACCCTCGCCCATGTCCATGCCGACAGCGGCGACATCATCGGCACGTCCATGTTCTTCACTGACCTCACGCGCGTGGAGCAGATCGAGGAGCGGGAGCGGCTGCGGGACCGGCTCGCGGCCGTCGGCGAGATGGCGGCCGCCATTGCCCATGAAGTGAAGAACCCCCTCGGCGGGATCGAGGTCCTCGCCGGCCTGCTCCGCCGGAAGCTGCCCGAAACGGCCGACGCACAGGCGCTGCTCAAGGACATCATCAACGAAGCCAAGATGGCCAACGCCATCGTGCAGGAGGTCCTGGATTTCGTGCGGCCCATCCGGCTGCAGGTGGAACCGGTCTCCATCGCCGAGACGATCAGGGCCGCCTCGAGCCTCGCCGACTCGAAGGTCGCCCGGGGAGCCACCACGCTCTCGGTCACGCTCCCCGAAGGCCTCCCGTTCCTCCAGGGCGACAGCTACCAGTTGACCCAGTTGTTCACGAACCTGCTGACCAATGCCTACGAGGCGCTGGAGGGGCGTGGCGAAGTGACCATCACCGGTGCCACCGTGAGCCACGCGGGGGGCAACGACACCGGCCGCGCCGTGCGGGTCGACGTGTCAGACAGCGGCCCCGGCATGCCACAGGAGATCGCGGACAAGGTGTTCGATCCGTTCTTCACCACCAAGGCCCAGGGCTCCGGGCTGGGCCTGGCTATCGTCCGGAAGATCGTGGACGCACACGACGGCCGCCTCATCCTGCGCACGAGCCTTGGCGGGGGCACGACGGTCAGCGTCACGATCCCCGCGCTGGGCTGAACGTGTTCTCCGACTATCGCGCCGTACAGAGAGGCTACTGACCATGGGCCGCATCCTCATTGCCGACGACCACGATTCCCTCCGCCGTGGGCTGGTATCCGCGCTCACCGACGCCGGACACGACGTTGAAGAAGCCCCCAGCGGAAACCTCGCCATCGAGAAACTGCACGATTCGGTGTTTGACGTGATCGTGAGCGACCTCAAGATGGGTGGCAGTTCGGGCATCGACGTCCTCAAGACGGCGCGTCTCCTCCAGCCGCACGCCGCCGTCATTCTCATGACCGCCTTCGGATCCGTCTCGACCGCGGTCGAGGCCATGAAGAGCGGCGCCTTCGATTACGTGCAGAAGCCGTTCGAAATCGAGGAGATGGAGGTCAAGATTGCCCGGGCGCTGGAGCTGCGGCAGATGCAGCACCAGATCGACTACTTGCGGCACGCCTCGGGCGACATCTATGACTTCGACCGCATCATCGGGTCGAGCGGCGCCCTGGGCACGGTCCTCAGTGTCGTCCGCAAGGTCGCCAAGAGCACCGCCACGATCCTCGTCCGCGGTGAGACGGGCACCGGCAAGGAGCTCATCGCCGGCGCCATCCACCACAACTCGCTGCGCTCGGGCCGCAATTTCGTGAAGGTCAACTGCGCAGCCCTGCAGGAAAATCTCCTCGAGTCGGAACTGTTCGGACACGAGAAGGGTGCGTTTACCGGCGCAGACAAGCAGCGCGTGGGCCGGTTCGAGCAGGCCGACGGCGGCACGCTCTTCCTCGACGAAATCGGGGACATGAGCCCGAGCACGCAGGCCAAGATCCTCCGCGTGCTGCAGGAGCAGGAGTTCGAACGCCTGGGCGGCACGCGGACCCTCAAGGTCGACGTACGGTTGATCACCGCCACGAACCGGCACCTGCCGACGATGGTGGAGGCCGGCACGTTCCGCGAGGACCTGTATTACCGCCTCAACGTGGTCACCATCGAGATGCCGCCGCTGCGTGACCGCAAGGAGGACGTGCAGGCGCTGACGAACTTCTTCGTGCGCCGCTTTTCAGGCGAACTGAAGAAGAAGGTCAGCGGTTTCGATGCCGAGGCCATCAAGCAGCTCCACCGTTACAACTGGCCCGGCAACGTCCGCGAGCTGGAGAACGTGATCGAGCGGGCGATCCTGCTCGCCGATGGTCCGGAAGTGACAGCGGAGAACCTCATGCTGGGGGACGGCACGCCGTCCGGGATGCCGCGCGGGTCGTCGCTGGTGAAGATCCCAGCCTCCGGGGTGGCGCTGGAGGACATCGAGAAGCAGGCGCTCATCGAAGCGCTCAGGATGTGCAACTGGGTACAGAAGGACGCCGCGGATCTGCTCCGCATCAGCCCGCGCGTCATCAACTACAAGATCAAGGTGCTGAAGATCGAGTTCCCCCACGGGCGGCGCGCCACCGCCGACGCGGTCCGCACCTGAGGGGCCCAGTTCAGCGCGCCCGGGGGTGCGCCTTCCGGTACGTCTCCATGAGCTGCGCGGCGTTGACGTGTGTGTAGCGCTGGGTCGTCGACAGCCGGATGTGGCCCAGCAGCTCCTGAATCGAACGCAGGTCGGCGCCTCGCTCGAGTAGATGCGTCGCGAAGGAATGCCGGAGCGCGTGAGGGCTGATCCCGAACCGCGTCGAACACATCCCCACATAGCGAGCCACCAGGCGCTGCACGCTCCGGCCGGTCAGGCGTCCTCCAGTGGCGTTGATGAACAGGGGGTCACCGCCGCGCCTGCCGCCACCCGCGGTACGGCGTGAGGTCCGCGGTGTCTCCGGATCCCTGCCGCGTGTGCGCCGAAGCGAGTCCCGATCCGGCAGCCACTGCCGGATGGCGGTTTCGGCGCTCTGATTGAACGGGACGAGACGCTCCCGCGCCCCCTTGCCCAGCACCCGTGACATCCGCGCCTTGAGGTTGACATCCTCGACGTCCAGCCCCACCAGTTCACTCAGCCGCAGCCCGGAGGCATAGAACAGCTCCAGCATCGCCCGGTCGCGGCGGCCGAGCGGGTTCGCCGTGTCAGGCATCTCGAGGACGCGGGCCATCTCGTCCATCGACAGGTGTGCCGGCACGCGCTGCTCCCGCTTCGGCGCCACCGTCAGCGCCGCAGGGTCCGTCGTGATGACACCCTCGCGACGCAGGTACCGCAGGAAGCTGCGGATCGCCGAGAGCTTCCGGCCGGCCGAGGCGCGCGACTGCCCGGCGCGGTGCAGATCGGCCAGGTACCCGCGAATCGCCTGGAGGTCGAGCATTGCGGGCTCCACATCGGCGGGTGGGATGCCCTGGGCGGAGGCCACCCCGTCGAGCCACTGCGTCAGATCCCCCGCGTAAGCCGAGACGGTATGCGGCGACGCGTTGCGGTTCATCGCGAGGTATTCGAGGAACGCCTGGAGCTGCTGCATGGCCGGGGTGTCCACGTTACATGCGCCGCGTCACGCCAGCGAGGCACGCCAGGTGTCGAGGTCAGCCAGCGCTCTGGCTGACACGGCGGCCTTCCGATCGGCGCGTCCCCGAGGCGCGCGCTCCAGCGGAGCCATGATGCCGAAGGTGATATTGGTCGGCTGGTACGTGACCGGATTGGCATGTGACACGTAGAACCCCAGCGCACCGATGGCGGTCGTCCGCGGAGGAGCAGACGGCTGCTGCCCGCGAACCAGCGCGACCGCAGTGAGGCCCGCGATGAGGCCGGAGGCCGCCGACTCTACGTATCCCTCGACGCCGGAGACCTGCCCCGCGAACAGGAGCCCTGGGTGGTTGCGTACCTGCCAGGTGTCTTCAAGCACGGTTGGTCCGTTGATGAACGTGTTGCGATGGACCATCCCGAAGCGCACAAACTCGGCATGACCCAGCCCGGGAATCAGGCGCAGCACGCGCGCCTGCTCGCCCCACTTGAGCTGGGTCTGGAATCCCACGAGGCTGAAGTGATCGCCGGCCAGCGTGTCCTGCCGGAGCTGGACGACGGCGTACGGTTGACGCCCCGTGCGTGGGTCCATCAAGCCGACCGGCTTCATCGGGCCAAAGCGCAACGTCTCGCGCCCCCGATGGGCCATGACCTCGATCGGCAGGCACCCTTCGAAGAAGGTCGCTGTGTCGAAGTCGTGCACCGTCGCCGACTCAGCGGCCACAACCGCGTCGTAGAAAGCGTCGTACTCCGCCTTGTCCATCGGGCAGTTGAGGTAGTCGCCCTGGCCGTCGTCCACGCCGCAGGCCGGACCCGCCGGCTCCTCCGTCCGTCCGCGGATACTGCGACCCCATCGCGATGCCCGGAACACGATGGCGTGGTCGATGGTCTCCGCCAGCACGATCGGGCTGATGGCGTCGTAGAAGGCGAGATGCTCGCGGCCAACCAGGCGCGCGATGTCGGCGGAGAGTTGTTCCGAGGTCAGTGGCCCAGTCGCCAGGATGACCGGCGCATCGGGGGTGGCCGCCGGCACCGATGTCACTTCGTCGCGTACCACAGTGATGAGCGGGTGTCCGGAGACGGCGGCGGTGACGTGCCGTGAGAATGCCTCCCGGTCCACGGCCAGTGCCGCACCCGCCGGCACGCGGGTGGCTTCCGCGGCTTCGAGCACAAGCGACCCGAGCCGACGCATCTCCTCCTTCAGGAGGCCGACGGCGTTGTCGAGCTTGTCGCCTCTGAGGGAGTTGGAGCACACCAGCTCGGCGAGACCGCCGGTCTTGTGGACGGCCGTCGGGCGTGCCGGCCGCATCTCGTGCAGCGTGACGCGCACGCCACGGCTCGCCGCCTGCCAGGCGGCTTCGCAGCCCGCGAGGCCGCCGCCGATGATGCGAATCATGAAGGTCCGGTCGAGCTGTCGCGTACGGCTAGGCCGTCGCGCGCTTCCTGGCGCGGCCGCGTGCGGTCTTCGTCGCGGCAGTCTTCTTCGTCGCGGCAGTCTTCTTTGTCGCGGCTGCCCTCTTCGGCGCGGCTGCCTTGCGGCGTCCACCGCGACGCGGTGAGGGCGCGGCCTCGCGCCTGGCCGCCAGCAGGGCCTGCGCCTGCTCCATCGTCACGGACAGCGGGTCGACTCCCTTGGAGAGCGAGGCGTTGGTCGTTCCATCCGTGACGTACGGACCATAGCGCCCCGAGAGCACCTTGACCGGCAGGAGACCCTCGGCGGTCAGTTCGGCCAGCACCGTCTTGGCGGCCGACTCCCGGCGTCGCGACTGTTTCGGCGCCGCCAGCAGCGCCACCGCCGCCTCAAGCGAAATGCCGAAGACGTCACCCTCGGACTCCAGCGACCGGAACTCGTCCTTGTATTTCACATAGGGACCGAACCGGCCGAAGTTGGTGAGAATCGGCTCGTGATCCTCCGGGTGGAGGCCGACGACGCGCGGCAGCGACAGGAGCTTGAGCGCCTCCTCCAGGGTCACCGTGGCGTCGGTCATGCCCGACTGGAGCGATGCGCGCTTGGGCTTCTCCGCCTTCTTGCCCTCAGGCGTCTCTCCCAGCTGCACATACGCGCCGAAGCGGCCGCTCATCACGTAGACGGCCTGGCCTGTGGCGGGGTCGCTCCCGAGTGTGCGGGGGCCCTCCGCCTTCGCCCGCACGAACTCGAGCGCGCGCGCAGCCGTGAGGTCCGCGGGCGCCAGGTCATCCGGCAGCGACGCCGTCTTGCCCGGGCCGCCCTCGGCCACCTGCACGAACGGGCCGAACCGGCCGATCCGCACCCGCACAGGCTCGCCGGTTTCCGGCACGGTGCCGAGGTCGAGCAGCGGATAGTCCGCCTTCTCCACACCTTCCTTCACGGCGGGGAGCAAGCCCCGGTGCTTCGCATCGCCGAAGTAGAACTCCCGGAGGAACGACACGGAGTCACGCTCGCCGCGGGAGATCTCGTCGAGGTCCTCTTCCATCTCGGCGGTGAAGCCCGTCTCGACGAAGTCGCCGAAGTGCGTACGCAGGAGGGTGGTGACGGCGAACGCCGTGAAGCTGGGCACCAGCGCCTTGCCCTGACGGAACACATACGTCCGGCGAATGATCGTGGCAATGGTCGGCGCGTAGGTGGAGGGACGGCCGATGCCGAGCCGTTCCAGTTCCTTGATGAGCGAGGCTTCGGTGAACCGCGCCGGGGGCTGCGTCTCGTGCCGCTTGGGGTCAATCCCCTCGAGCCGGACCGCTGTGCCCTGCCGGTCAATCGGATCCCCGGCTGTCAACTGGGGCAGGATGGCCTCCTGCTCCTCGAGTTCGGCAGCGGGGTCGTCGCTGCCCTCCACGTAGGCCCGCCGGAAACCCGCAAACTCGATCGCCTTGCCACTGGCGGTGAAAATCGCCGGCTGCCCGCCGGGGCCGCTCGCCGTGATCTCGACGGCGGTCCGCCGCACCCGCGCGTCCACCATCTGGGACGCCATCGTGCGCTTCCAGATCAGGTCGTACAGACGGAGATCGTCGGCGTCGAGGGTGCCTTCGAGCTGACTCGGGGCGAGCCGGAAATCACTCGGACGGATGGCCTCGTGCGCTTCCTGGGCGTTCTTGACCTTGGTCTGGTACTTTCGGGGACCGCTGTGGTACTCGGCGCCGAACATCTCGCCGATGACGCGCGCTGACTCGCCGAGGGCCTTGTCGCTCAACGTGGTCGAGTCGGTCCGGTGGTAGGTGATGAGGCCCTCCATCTCTCCGTTACCCACATCCACGCCCTGAAAAAGCCGCTGGGCCGCCTGCATCGTGCGCTCGGTGGAAAACCCGAGCTTCCGGCTGGCTTCCTGCGTCAGCGTCGAGGTCGTAAACGGCGGACTCGGACGCTCGACACCCGGCTTCTGCTCGACGGAGGTCACACGCCAGGGCAGCCCAGCCGTAATGGCGTTCAGAACGGCGGTGGTGCCGGCCTCGTCCAGCAGGCGTACGCGCTGCGACTTCAGGGCACCGCTCTCCGGGTCGAAGTCCTTGCCGGTGGCGACGCGCTCATCGCCCACCCGCACCAGCGTCGCCGTGAAGGGCCGTCCTTCTCCGGCCAGCGTGGCTTCGATATCCCAGTAGACGCCCGTGTGGAACGCCCGCCGCTCCTCTTCGCGCTCCACGATGAGGCGTACGGCCACGCTCTGCACACGGCCGGCGCTCAACCCGGTCTGCACCTTTTTCCAGAGCAGCGGCGAGAGCGTGTAGCCGTAGAGCCGATCCAGGATGCGGCGGCTCTCCTGTGCCCGGACCAGGTTCTCGTCCACCTGGCCGGGGTGCTTCAGCGCCTCGTTCACGGCTTCTTCCGTAATCTCGTGGAAGACGATCCGCCGCACCGGAACCTTCGGTTTGAGGACTTCCCGCAGGTGCCAGCTGATCGACTCCCCTTCACGGTCGGGGTCGGTGGCCAGTAGCAGCTCCGATGCCTCCTTGACCGCCAACTTGAGGAGGGCGACCTGTTTCTTCTTGTCGTCGGGCACCACGTAATACGGCGTGAAGTCCTGATCGACATCCACGCCCATGCGGCCCCACTCCTTCGGCTTAATCTCCTTGGGCACCTCCGCCGCGGACTCCGGCAGGTCACGGATATGGCCGTAGCTGGCCTCCACGCGGTACTTGGTGCCGAGAAACCGGCCCAGCGTCTTGGCCTTCGCCGGTGACTCAACGATCACGAGAGGTTTCGCCATTGGCTAATTCCTATAGCACGTTCCCGCAGCACGCATGAAACAACCTCCCCCGGCGCGGACCACGTCTCCGGTCAGTTCCAGCTCCAGCAACCGAGCGAGGACAGCCGGCGCAGGCTCACGGATCGCACCGGCCAGCCAGTCGAGCGAACAGGCTTCGCCAGTGGGCATTACGTTCAGCAGTGGATCGCTGGAAACAACAGGGAACACGCAAGTTGTTCCCGTTCCACTCGTGCCAGATTTCGAGGCCACCTCAGCGCTCCAGCCCAGCTCCCGGAGCACGTCCGCCGCGCTCTCCACGATGGGCGCGCCGTCCCGGATCAGGGCATGGGCACCGCGGTTGCGTCCCTGTGCGACGCTCCCAGGCACTGCCATGACGTCCCGGCCCTGATCGAGGGCCAGACGGGCGGTGATGAGTGACCCGCTCTGCTCCGCCGCTTCCACGATGACCACGGCGTGGGACAGGCCGCTGATGATCCGGTTCCGCACCGGGAAGTGATGGGGCAGGGGCAGAGTGCCCGGTGTGAACTCGCTCACCAGGGCTCCCCGTTCGACCACGGCGGAAGCAAGCGCCCGGTGCGACTGGGGGTATACGACATCCACCCCGCATCCGAGGACCCCGACGGTGACCCCGGTTGACAGCGCTCCACGGTGTGCCGCTCCGTCCACGCCACGGGCCAGGCCGCTGACGATCGTGATGCCACGGCGCGCGAGATCCGAGGCGAGGGTCGCGGCCACCTCCAGGGCTACCGGTGACGCCGCACGGGATCCGACAATGGCGACAGCGGGTTGCTCACAGGCCTCGAGTCGTCCCCGGTACCACAGCACCAGCGGATGGTCGGCAATGGTCAGCAGACGCGAGGGATAGCGAGGGTCGTCCCACGAGACCGCGCAGATTCCCGAGGCGGCTGCCCGGGCAAGGGCGTCCTTCGCCGCCTGCAACTGGCGCGTCGACTCGTCGTGAAGGGTTGGGTCGCCAGCCCGGAGCCGGGCTGGAAGGTCGGTCGAGCGGCCCGATGGAAGCAGGGACAACGCGACAAGGCGGTCGAGAGTCATGGGCGCACCTCACACGGCGCGCACCCGACCTGTCCTGATTATATGGCTGGAGTCCTCGCAGGAACCTTGCACCACTAGAGAGCGATGACTATAGTTGCCACACCGGCCTCCATGACACGCCTGTTGGCTGCGGCCAGCCTTGTGACCGCGCTTCTTGTGGCGTCCCCCGCGTCTGCCGATGCACGGGGCGATGCGCGGCAGCAGGTGAGATTCGGCATTGACGTGGCCGCCAGGGGGCTCTGGCGCGAGGCAATCTATCGGTGGGAGCGCGCGGTGGAACTCGACCCCACGTACGCCGAAGCCTTCAACAACCTCGGCGTAGCCTATGAGCACGAGGGCGAACTGGACAAGGCCAAGGCTGCCTACGAGAAGGCCACGGCGCTGGCACCGTCACATCCCGCCATCAAGCAGAACTTCGAGTTGTTCAGAGAGGTCAACGACCGTGCGGCGACTCCGGCTCCTCGCTAGCCTGGCGCTGATGGCCCTGGCCGCCTCGTGCGGCGGGGTGACCCGGGAGATCTCCATCGAGACGCCGATCCGGCCCAAGCTGGACGTATCCATGTTCCAGCGCGTCCTGGTTGCCGGATTTCTCGCGGGCGGCACCGATGAAGTGGACGGCAACACCGAGACCATCCGTCTGCTCCGGAGCCAACTGCGCAACAAGTCGGACCTCCGCGTCATCGACGCGGACCCCCTCCCCCTGCTCGAGGAGTCGGGCCTGAAGCCGGACGCCGCCGGCAAGGCCGTCATCAAGGACGACAAGGACCTGGAGTCGAGAGAGCACCTGTTCGCCAACGCGGACTACTGGAAGAAGGTCGGCGAGGAGTACCAGAACCCCCTGATTGTGACCGGCACGGTGATGTTCACCCCCCACCAGCGATCTGGCTACGTCCAGCGGGAGGAAGAGGTGTACGACTCCTTCGGGCGGCGGCGGGTGGTCCCCATCCGGTCGTTCCAGGAACGCAAGGGCTACATTCTCAAGCCGAAGTTCGTCTTCATTGACGGGCGGACCGGCGCCACCCTCTATTCCGAGACGTTCCGGGAGGAGGTGCTCTACAACGCCAACCAGAGCACACCGGCGCTCTCCTCGTACTTCGAGCTGATGGAGCGGCTGATACCCTCCTTCCTGAACACCCTGAGCAGCCAGAAAATCAAGGGATCGCGCGTCCTGCTGCAGTAATGTCGCCCTTTCTTTGACGCCCCGGTCCGGGTTCCGGTAAAATCAATTCTTTGTGCGGGTCGAGAGCGGGCGTCCTTTGGACAGGTCCGCCGCGCCAGGCACCAGCTAGGAGATTCACGTGTTCGCCATCATTCAGGCACGGGGCCGGCAGTTGCGGGTGTCGCCGGGCGAAGTCGTCGAAGTGGACGGCAGACCGGGTGAGGTAGGGTCGGCGCTGATCTTTGATCAGGTGCTGCTCGTCTCCCGCGACGCGGGTGACATCGTGGCAGGGGCGCCGTTTGTGGCCAACGCCAAGGTGCTCGGCGTCGTGGCCGGCGAGGCGCGCGGCCCCAAGCTGCGGGTGTTCAAGAAGAAGCGACGGAAGGGCTTCCGCAAGACGCGTGGCCACCGCAGCTTTTTCACGCAGGTCCGGATCACGGACATTCAGGGCTAGGGAGCAGGTCACGTCATGGCTCACAAAAAAGGGCAGGGCAGTTCACGCAATGGCCGCGACAGCAACTCGCAGCGGCTCGGCGTCAAGCGTCACGACGGTAACGTCGTTCCGGGTGGGTCGATTCTTGTGCGCCAGCGAGGCCGTAAGTTCAGCCCCGGCCTCAACGTCGGCCTGGGCAAGGACGACACGTTGTTCGCCAAGGTCACCGGCACGGTCCAGTTCGAGGACCACGGCGCCCGTGGCCGCAGGATCAGCATTATCCCCGCCGAGTAGCCTCCACGGGCCCGGTTCCCTGGACCGGGCCTCGTTCTCCAGCCGCCGGATCTTCGCTGCGGCACGCTCTATACTGACCCTGTGTTTGTCGATGAAGTAGAGATCCGTGTGGCTGCGGGCGACGGTGGACGCGGCTGTCTCAGCTTCCGCCGGGAGAAGTTCGTGCCGCGGGGCGGCCCGGACGGCGGTAACGGCGGAGCGGGTGGCTCCGTTTACCTGACGGCGACGGCCCACCGCAACACGCTGATTGACTTCCGCTTTCACCCCGAGTTTGAAGCGCGGCGCGGCAATCATGGCGAGGGCTCGAATCGAAGCGGGCACACGGCGGATGACCTTGTCATCGACGTCCCCGTCGGCACCCTCGTCTTCGAACAACTGCCGGACGGCGAAGTCGTGCTCATGGCCGACCTGGCCGAAGAGGGCCAGCGGGTGCTGGTGGCCAAGGGCGGACGAGGCGGGCTGGGCAACGCGATGTTTGTCTCGTCGACCAATCGCGCCCCACGCAAGGTGCAGCCTGGCGAGCCCGGGGAGATCCGCGCGCTCCGGCTTCAGCTCAAGCTGCTCGCCGATGTCGGCCTCGTCGGATTTCCCAACGCGGGCAAGTCCACGCTGATCGCGCACGTCTCTGCCGCCAGGCCCAAGATTGCCGCGTATCCGTTCACGACGCTGACACCACACCTCGGCGTCGTAAAACTCAGCGATCACAGGAGCTTCGTCATCGCCGATGTGCCCGGCCTCATTGAGGGTGCGCATGAAGGACACGGACTTGGGCACCGGTTCCTGCGCCATCTCGAGCGGACCAAGGTGCTCATCCACCTGGTGGACATGTCGGGCGCGTCAGGGCGCGACCCAGTGGAAGACTTCGAGACGGTCCAGCGCGAGCTGGTGCTCTTCAACACGACCCTCGCTGCCAAGCCGCAACTGGTCGTGGCCAACAAGATGGATGCGCTCGACGATCCCGAACGCCTGCGGGCGCTGAAAGACCACGTGCAGAAGCGTGGCCTGCCGTTCTTCGAGGCCTCCGGTGTGACAGGGGCCGGCGTCGATGGCCTACTGGAAGCCGCATGGCGTGCGATCGCCGACGCCAGGGTCGCCGAGGCGGAAGCGGTGCTCGCGGCCGAATGATGCATTCCAGACGGCTGGGGCTGATGGGGGGTACGTTCGATCCCATCCACTGGGGGCATCTTGATGCGGCCGAGGCCGCCGCTGGAGCCCTCGGCCTCACGGACTTGTGCTTCGTGCCGTCACACGTGCCGCCTCACCGGCCGGTCCAGCCGCAGGCATCGGGCTTCCACCGTTTTGCGATGACCGCGCTGGCAATCCAGGATATTCCGGGCGCCCGCGTGTCCGACATCGAGTTGAGCCGGCCTGGCCCGTCGTATTCCGCCGAGACGTTGGCACATCTGCATACCGATGGCTGGCGGCCCTCGCAGATCTTCTTCGTCATCGGCTCGGACGCCTTCGCGGAAATTGCCACGTGGCGTGGCTACCCCGCACTGCTCGACCTCTGCCACTTCGCCGTCATCAGCCGGGCCGGCGCCGAACCGGAAGCTGCGACCGGGGGTCCCGACCAGATCCAATCCCGTCTGTCGACGCCAGCCTTGCTGAGGTCGCAGCCAACCAGAACCTGTGTCGTCCCGGTTGCCGCATTAACGCGACCGACCTCCTCGAGTGAGGTGCGGGCACGGGTCGCCGGCGGGCGCACCGTCACCGATCTGGTGCCGCCTCCCGTTGCCGCCTACATCTCACAACAGGGCCTATATCGCCCCGGACAACAATTTGCATGACCATGACTCCACCAGCCACACCCACCTCGCCACGACTCACCAAGGCCCTTCGTGCAGCCATCGCCGCCGCGGCTGACCGCCAGGCCAGGGATATCGTGGTTCTCGATCTCAAGAAGGTCGGCGGCTTCACGGACTACTTCCTGCTATGCACGGCCCAGAACACGAGGCAGATCGGGGCGATTGCCGACGCCATCGAGGTCGCGTTGAAGGACCTCACCGGCGAGCGTCCTGCCATCATCGAGGGCCGATCCGGCGCGGAGTGGGTGCTCCTCGACTACTTCTCGTTTGTCGTGCACGTGTTCAGCCGGGACTGCCGGGCCTTCTACGATCTCGAGCGGCTCTGGGGCAACGCCAAGCGGCACGAGTTCCCGTCGTAGCACTCGCGGGAAGGCCGGCATGAGCGGCTTCCACCTCCTGCGGCTCGCCACTGGGCTGGTGGACGCCCTCGGGACCGTGGTTCTCGGACCGGCGTGCGTGGCCTGCGGCAACGCGCTAGACGCTCCCACGCGAGGTCCCGTGTGCCAGCCGTGCTGGGATCGGATCCCGGCTCTGCTCCCACCCTACTGCGATGCGTGCGGGGCGCCGCTGCCCTCGTCGCGCGTACTCGATTCCAGTCGGGCTACCTGCCGGGATTGCCGCCGGGCTCCGGCAAGCGCCCTGACGCTCGTCCGGGCAATCGGCTCCTACGACGGCACGTTACGCGTGCTTGTGCAGCGCATGAAATACGCCGGACACTCGTCGCTGGCACGCCGGCTCGGGCACCTCGCGAGGAGTGCCGGGCGCGACGTGCTGGACGGAGCGGACTACGCCGTTCCGGTGCCGCTTCATCCGGTTCGCCGTCTTCAGCGGGGTTTCAATCAGGCTGCCCTCATCGCGGGGGCACTCGGCATCCCGGAGCTGCCCGCGCTCCGGCGGGCCCGATGGACACCCACACAGACGGGACTGTCGGCACAGCAACGGCAGCAGAACGTCGACCGGGCTTTTGCCCTGTCGTACCTCCTGCACCTACGAGGCACCCGGCACACGGTGAAGAACCGTACCCTTGTCCTTGTCGATGATGTCCGGACCACGGGCGCGACCCTGGACGCCTGCGCACGTGTACTCCTCGCGGCTGGCGCCGCCGAGGTCAGGGCGCTGACAGTGGCCCGAGCTGAGCCTCCACGGCCGCCGTCACGCGGGCCGCGATAGCGTCACGGTCACCGGAGGCATCCAGCACAACCCACCCCGTCGCGCTCTGGCGCAGATAGCTCTCGCGCACGCGGCCCAGAAGTGCCAGATCGCGTTCGTACTTGTCGCGGTCAGCGATCTTCCGGGCGGCGGCCCGTTCCGGGGCGATATCCAGCAGGATAGTGAGGTCCGGAGCTGGCAGGTACTTCTGCATGTCGACGAGCCAGACGGCGTCCAGGCCCTGGGCCTCGCCGTACGCCACGCTGGAAGCCAGATACCGGTCGCAGATGAGCATCAACCCGCCGTCGAGCCACCGCTCGATCTCCTGGCGTCGTTCGTACCGGTTGGCCACGTACAGCAACTGCATCACGTCCGCGCCGTAGTCGCGTTCGCCCTGGAGCGCACGCGCGATTTCCTCGCCGATCGACGTGCCGTAGTCGGGAAATGAGAGCAGGCGAACCTTGTGGCCAGCCGAGCGCAGATGCTCCCTGAGCAGTTCCGCCTGGGTCTGCTTCCCGCTCTGATCCAGGCCTTCGAAGGCAATGAGCCGTCCTCGCATCGCGGTACTCCGTGGCTCAGAGTTCGAGCGCCAGTACGTCGTCTAGTGTCTGGCGCCGGCGAATCAGACGCCAGGCTCCGGCATCCACCAGCACCTCCGGACAGAGCAGGCGTCTGTTGTAATTGGACGCCATCACCGCCCCGTAGGCTCCCGCATCCAGGATGGCCAGGCGGTCGCCCACCTGCAGGGCCGGCAGCAGCCGGTCCGTGCCGAACACGTCGCTGCTTTCGCAGATGGGACCGACCACATCCCAGCTCAGGGCAACGTCCCCCTCCCCCACCGGGGCGACGGGAACAATCCGGTGAAACGCGCCGTACATGGCTGGCCGAATCAACTCCGTCATCCCCGCGTCGAGCACGGCAAAACGACGCCCGCCCGGAAATGTCTTCACGTCCACGACCGCAGCCACCAGCGCACCGGCCGCGGCCACCAGCGCACGCCCGGGCTCGAGGACAACCGGCAGGCCGCACCGCCGCAACGCCGGCAGCACCGCCTCGGCATAGTCGTGTTCCGTCAGCACCGGGCTTCCGTCGTAGGACACGCCAAGCCCGCCCCCAAGGTCGATATGCTCGAGGGGCGCCCCGTCTTCCCGGAGCGCGTTCGCGAGCCCCACAAGGGCCTCCGCCGCCCGGACCATGGGCCCCACAGTCGTAATCTGCGACCCGATGTGGATGTGCACGCCGACGAGCCTGATGGATGACTGACGCAGGCGCTCGCGGTACAGCTGGCCCGCCTCCTCGATGGGCACGCCGAACTTGTTCACCTTCATCCCGGTGGAAATCTTGGGATGACTCCTGGCGTCGATATCCGGATTTACTCGGAGGGCGACGCGCGCTACTTTTCCCATTGACCGCGCGATGGCCGCGATGCGATCGAGCTCCCCGGCCGATTCAGCGTTGATGGTGCCGACCTCGTGGCCGATGGCGAATGCCAGCTCGTCGCGGGTCTTGCCCACGCCGGTGAATACCAGGTCCTCCGGCGCGAACCCGGCTCGATCAGCGACCTGCAGCTCGCCCACCGAATTCGCGTCCGCCAGGCAGCCACCCTCGCGGAGGATCCGAATCAACGCCAGGGTCGAATTGGATTTAAGGGCGAAGTGAATACGGTGCGGATAGGCCGAGAAAGCCTCGTCCAAACGCCGGTAGGCCTGGCGAATGGACTCAGCGCTGTACACGTAGGCGGGCGTGCCGACCGCGTCCGCGATCGCCGCCAGACTCACGTCGTCACACGCCAGGCCCGAAGTCGTCTGCGAAAAGTTGGAGGGCACCGCTCAGTGGAAGGGGGTTCGAGAGCGAATGTTATCATGCAGCATTCCCTGCATCCTTCCTGGTCCACGCGCGTGACGTTGCCTGACCCTTCCGGCGACGGCACCGACATCGACACGCTGATCCAGCACTGCCTGAGCGGTGATCAGGCGGCGTGGCAGACCGTCGTCCGGATGCACCGCCGCAAGGTGTTCAACATCGCCTACAAATTCGTGGGCAGCGTCGACCAGGCGGAGGATCTGACCCAGGACGTGTTCATCAAGGTGTTCCGGTCGCTCCACACCTTCGACCGGCGCGCCAATTTCCAGACCTGGCTGTACAGCGTCACCCGCAACCTCTGCATCGACCACTATCGCGCCCTGCGCAAGGAGCGGGAGGCACTCAACCGGGACCTCGACATCGACGTGCTGGCGCCAGCCTCGACGGACCGGAGCCCGCACCAGATGCTCGAGGCTCAGGACCAGGCCACGCTCTTGCGGCGTGCGCTCCAGCGCCTGCCACCAGCCATGCGCACGGCCGTCGTACTTCGCGACCTCCGGGAATTAAGCTACGAAGACATCGCCCGGACCCTCAACCTGCCGGACGGCACCGTCAAGTCCCGGATCAGCCGCGGCCGGGCCGAACTCGCCCGCCAGGTTCAGGCGATCCGCGAACAGGATGCCGCCCGACTCCGCACCCCCCGATCGTCCTCTGACACAGGAGCCCCCGAATGAATCTCTCATCCGATCGCGTCGGCGGCGTGGCCGTCGTGCGCTTGTCTGAATCCCGGTTGATGTACCCCCTCCTCTCGGAGTTCACACAGGCCGTGTCGGCTCTGTTCGCTGCCGGGGACCGACACGTCGTCATTGACCTGAGCGCCGTCAGCTACGTAGACAGTGCGACGATCGGGTGCCTGATGGACCTCTACCGCCAGGCGGCCTCCGCCGGGGGCGCCTTGGCGCTCTCCGGCGTGCAGAAGCGCGTGGAAACCATGCTGACAATGACCGGTGCCCACAACTTCCTACAGCTGTTCGGGACAGAGGCCGACGCCATCCGCGCAATGGGAGGCGCCGCATGAACGCCATCACCACGAGCACGGGCGCCACGATTGCGCTGGATGGCGACCTGCTGGCCGTCCTCGAGGGCCTCTACCAAGAGGTCGTCGCCCGGAGCGAGCTGACGCACACCTACGAGGACATGGTGAAGGAGGTGACCCACCTGGTGACGCAGATGACCGACGACGAGCGGCGTGCGTACCTGGTCGAGAGCCTCTTTCTCAACACCGTGCGGTACGAGAACGACAAGCTGGCCGCCATTATCAGGCGCCTCAACGCGCCGGCCGGGTAGACGCGGGAAAAAAGAGGGGCTGCCACTCGGCAGCCCCAAGGGGAGGGAGGAGTACGCGACCGAGCTACGCTGTGGCCGGGCGGATGCCCCTGATGGGCAGCACCACCGGATCTTCGATGCTGGCCGGATCGACGGCTGGTTCCACCAGTTCCCAAGCGTCCCGCTCTGCCAGCAACTGCGCCGCAAACGCCGTATGCAGCGCGTGGCCGCCACGATGGGCCACGACGTGACCGATGATCTGGTGGCCGGTCAGGGCCAGATCGCCGATCACATCCAGAATCTTGTGACGCACGAACTCGTCGTCGAAGCGGAGGGCATTGTTGAGCACGCCCGTGTCGCCGATGACGATGGCGTTCTCCAGGGAGCCACCCAGCGCCAACCCGCGCTGCCGCAGCATCTCGACCTCTTTCAGGAAACCGAAGGTCCGGGCCGGGGCGATTTCCTCGACAAAGGACTCCTCGGTAATCCGGATGGTGCGTGACTGCTGACGCAACATCGGGTGATCGAACGCAATGCTGTAGGTGACCTTGAAGTGGTCGGATGGATACACCGCGATCCGCTTGTCGCCGCTCGACAGCGTGACAGGGCGAAGCACCTTCAGATACTTGCGGGGAGCCGCCAGCCGCTTCACACCAGCCTCATGGATCAGATAGATGAACGGCGCGGCGCTTCCGTCCATGATCGGCACTTCCGGCGTGTTCAACTCGATGATGACGTTGTCAACGCCGAGGCTGACGAGCGCTGAGAGCAGGTGCTCCACCGTGTCGACCGTGCCGGCATCGCGGGCAAGCCCCGTGGCGTAATGCATCCCGGCGAGATGATCGACCGTGGCTGGAATCTCCACACCGCCCAGATCGGTCCTGCGGAAGCGGATGCCGAAGTCCGCCGGGGCGGGCTTCAACGACAGCGTGACCTTATTGCCGGAATGCAGACCGATCCCGGCGCAGGAGATTGAGCGACGAAGGGTGCGCTGTGCGTGCATCACTGGGTTGGCTGTCTGCCCGTATTGTGCAGCAAGTCAGGTGCCGACATCATCCACCAGGACGATGTCGCAATAAACCCCTTCATTGCATCTATTTACGGAATAGTTCCGAGCGTGCATTCTGAGGCATTGTTGCGAACTAGCCACACCATTTCGACCCTCTTTTGTGGCGATGTTACCACCCGGCTTGGCGGTTATCGCCCATCAGCCTCAGGCCACTCGGCTCTCGAACAGGACGCGCAGCAACCGGCCCGTCGCCGAATCGTGGTTCCTCGCGACGGCTTCGGGGGTGCCAGAAGCCATGAGCCGGCCTCCGCCTGCTCCACCTTCCGGGCCCAGGTCAATCAGGTAGTCCGCGCACCGGATCACGTCCAGGTTGTGCTCGATGACCACAATCGTATTGCCTTGGTCGACGAGACGGTTCAGGACTTCCAGCAGCCGGCGGGTGTCCTCGAAGTGCAGCCCCGTCGTGGGTTCGTCGAGGATGTAGAGGGTCCGGCCGGTACCGCGGCGGGACAGCTCCCGTGCCAGCTTGACCCGCTGCGCTTCTCCGCCGCTCAGCGTCGTGGCGGATTGACCCAGTTCCACATAGCCAAGGCCCACATCCTGGAGGGTGCGCAACTTGGTGGCCAGCGCAGGAAAGTGTTCGAGGAGCGGCAGTGCTTGGTCTACGGTGAGATCAAGCATCTCCGCGATGGATTTGCCGCGGTAGAGCACCTCCAGCGTCTCCCGGTTGTATCGCCGGCCCTTGCACTGTTCGCAGGTCACGAAGACGTCCGGAAGGAAGTGCATCTCGATCGCGATCAGGCCGTCACCCTGGCACGCCTCGCACCGGCCGCCCTTCACGTTGAAGGAGAAGCGTCCCGGCTTGAAGCCGCGTGCACGGGCCTCCGGCATCATCGCGAAGACATCCCGGATGAAGGTGAACATGCCGGTGTACGTCGCCGGGTTGGAACGCGGTGTCCGCCCGATGGGTGACTGGTCGATCTCAATCACCTTATCGACCAGCCCGGTGCCATCGATGCCGGCATGTGCGCCGGCTTCGACACCGGCGCGGTGCAGCACTCGCGCCAGGGCCAGGTACAGAATCCCGTTGACCAGCGTGGACTTGCCTGAGCCACTGACGCCGGTGACCGCCGTCAGTGTGCCGAGGGGAATGGTCACGTCGATCCCCTTCAGATTGTGTTCCCGGGCGCCCCGGATAACGAGTTCACCCTTGCCGGGCGATCGACGGACGGCCGGCGTCGGAATCGCCCGGTCGCCGCGCAGGTAGGCTCCGGTGACGGAAGTCAAATCCGCACTGAGGGCTGCGGGGGTCCCTTGAAAGGTGAGGTACCCGCCGTGTTCGCCCGCCCCGGGACCGAGGTCCACGACGTAGTCCGCGGCCCGGATCGTCTCCTCGTCGTGCTCCACGACGATCACGGTGTTCCCCAGATCACGGAGCCGGAGCAGCGTCGACAGCAGCTTCCGGTTGTCGCGCTGATGGAGCCCGATCGACGGCTCGTCCAGCACATAGAGCACTCCGCTCAGGTTCGCGCCAATCTGCGTCGCCAGCCTGATCCGCTGCCCTTCGCCGCCCGACAGCGTGGCTGCACTCCGGCTGAGGCTCAGGTATCCAACACCGACATCATGAAGAAATCGCAGGCGCTCGCGGATCTCCCGGAGCACTCGGGTAGCGATCAGCGCCTCGCGGTCCGTGAGATCCAGCGACTCGAAGGCCGCCAGCGCGTCCGAGATCGGCAGGTCGACGAAGTCACTGATTCGCTGCCCCTTCACGCGCACGGCCAGGCTCTCAGGGCGCAGCCGCAGGCCGGCGCAGCTCCGGCACGGGCGCAGCGTACGGTACGGCTCAAGTTCCTCCTGCGTTGACCAAGTGCCTTCGCCGTAGCGGCGGCGCAGGTTCGGCAGCACGCCCTCGAAGCCCGCGCCGAACGGATCGTCATCGGCCCCGGTCCGCCGTGCCCGCCTGGGTACCTCAAACTCGCGATCTTCCGGCGGGTCTTCCTGCGTGGCCGCCACGGACCGCGGCTTGCCACCGGCGTGGGCCGGCATCCGGGACGCACTCTGGCCCTGGAGGATCAGATCGCGATGTTTGGCAGACAGCTCCGCAAACGGCGCCGCGGGATCAAATCCGTGGGCCTCGGCCAGGCTGAGCACGGCCTCGCGCAACGGCTTCCGGTCGGCTCTGCCCCAGGGCAGCACGGCGCCATCAAGGAGCGACTTCCTGTCGTCGGGAATCACCAGCCGCGGGTCGAAGTCGTAGGTCGCGCCGAGGCCCTGGCAGGCAGTACAGGCCCCGTGCGGGGAATTAAATGAGAAGGCGCGGGGTGTCATCTCGGGCACCGACAGACCGCAGTCCACGCACGCCAGCTTCCGCGAGAAGAGCTGATCCCCGCTCGCGAGTGTATTGATCACGACGATGTCGTCAGCCAGGTTCAGGGCCACCTCCAGCGACTCGGCGAGCCGACGTTCGATACCGGACCGAACGATCAACCGGTCGACGACGACCTCGATTGTGTGGTTCCGCCGGCGGTCGAGCGCGATCGACTCATCCAGAGCCCGGAAGTCCCCGTCGATGCGGGCCTTGGTGAAACCTCGCTGGCGGAGGGCCTGCAGCTCTTTCTTGAACTCGCCCTTCCGGCCCCGCACGATCGGCGCCAGCACGTTGATCCGCTCGTCCTGAGGATGGAGCATCACCAAGTCGAGAATGCGCTCCAGGGACTGGGCCGAAATCTCCCGCCCGCACCGGTAGCAGTGCGGCACGCCGATGTTGGCAAACAGCAACCGGAGATAGTCGTAGATCTCGGTCACGGTGCCAACCGTTGAACGAGGATTCGACCCTGTCGTCTTCTGCTCGATGGCGATGGCGGGCGACAACCCCTCGATCAGGTCGACGTCGGGCTTCTCCATCTGCTCGAGAAACTGGCGCGCGTACGCCGAGAGCGACTCCACGTAGCGGCGCTGCCCCTCGGCATAGATCGTGTCGAAGGCAAGGGACGACTTACCCGAACCGGACAGGCCCGTGATGACCACAAGCCGATCCCTCGGGATGTCGACGTCGATGTTCTTGAGGTTGTGAACGCGGGCGCCCCGCACCGCGATCCAGTCTTCGGTCATCGCCCCTGTCTGCTACCCGCGTGGTGCTCAGAAAAGGGCGATCCTATCACCCTGATTGACCCAATCGGCTGTGCGAGCGCCCGTACCCGAGATAGAGCAGCAGGCCTATGGCCAGCCACCCCCCGAACCGCACCCACGCCTGGGCCGGAAGCCCCGCCATGATGAACAGGCAGGCGGCGGTCCCGAGCAGGGCAACCGGCCACACGAACGGCACGCGGAAGGGCCGGTGGCGGCCGGGCTCCACGACCCTGAGAACAAGCACGCCGATGCAGACGATCGCGAACGCGAAGAGTGTCCCGATGTTGGTCAGGTCGTACGTCTCGGCGGCGTCGCCGACGAGCGAGGCCGCGGCCACCAGCAGGCCCGTGAGGAGCGTCGTCGTCGAGGGAATCCTGCGCGTCGGGTGCAGGCGCGCGGCCCAGGCGGGAAGCAGACCGTCGCGTGCCATCGCGAAGAAGATCCGCGGCTGGCCGTACTGGAACACCAGCAACACGGCCGACATCGACACGGCGGCGCCAAACGCCACCATCCAGCCCACGGTCGTGAAGCCCGCGGACTGGAGCGCGAAGGCCAGCGGGTCCGCCACGGCCAGCGACTGGTAGGGCACGAGGCCCGTGAGCGCTACACCAACCACCACATAGATCAGGGTGCACACCGCCAGGCCAGCCAGAATGCCGATGGGCAGGTTCCGGTTGGGGTTCTTGGTCTCCTCGGCAGCGGTCGAAATCGCATCGAAGCCGATGTAGGCGAAGAACACGATCGCCGCACCTTGATGGATGCCGGTAAAGCCGTTCGGCGCAAAGGGTTGGAAGTGTTCAGGCTTCATGTGCGTCAACCCGACGCCGACAAATAGCGCCAGCGCCAGCAGCTTGATAACGACCATGACGTTATTGACACGCACGCTCTCCTTGGCGCCGAGCATGAGCACCCAGGTGATCAGCAGGACGATGGAGAACGCGGGCAGATTGACGAGTACTGGCCAGCCGGCCAGGTGTGGCGCCGCGTTGAGCAGTCCGTTCACGGCCGGGTCCGAACTCAGCAGCGCCGTGCGATAGCCCGTCGTCAGCCAGGCCGGCATCGTCAGCCCCACGCCCCGTACCAGCGTATTGAAGTAGTCGCCCCACGAGATCGCCACGGCCACATTGCCGACGGCGTACTCGAGAATCAGGTCCCAGCCGATGATCCACGCCACGAGCTCGCCGAGGGTGGCATAGGCATAGGCGTAGGCGCTCCCCGCCTGCGGAATCATCGCCGCGAGTTCCGCATAGCAGAGCGCGGCCAGCGCGCACGCCCCGCCCAGCAGCAGGAAGGACAGCACCAGGGCCGGGCCTGCGCCATAGCGAATCACGACACCATCCGGACCGACCTGTCCGGCAGCAGCCGTGCCGATCGCGCCGAAGATACCAGCGCCGATGACGGCACCAATCGCCAGCATCACGAGGTCACCGGCGCCAAGCACACGCCGCATGGCCTGTTCCGGGTCGGTATCTGGCTCAGCAATGGACTTGCGCCGGAAGGCCTGCATCATTGGGGACTAGAGAGTCGGGAAGCGATACGCCGTGTCCGTCGAGGCCACGGCGCACTCGCCGGCGGAACCAAAGGCAACACCGATCAGGTCGCTGCCTGCGACCACAAGTTCGGGCTCACCACGCTCGGGCACCCGATACACCCCGGACGCTCCCGCCAGCGCGTCCACCACGTGCAGGACCCCAGCCGCATCGAACGCCAGCCCCTGCGGGCGACCGAAGCGATGCGGCAGGGTCGACACCGTCCCGGACGCCTCGACACGGTAAATCACGTCATACGTAGCCAGCGTCGGCGCCGTCACAAACAGCACGCCGTCGGAGCGCATGGCGAGATGAAAGGCCGCCACACTCGCTGGCAGAGAAGCAAAGGGCGTCACCACACCCCCATGGATCCGGAACACCGTGCCAGAACGGTCCCCGACGTACAGGTCACCGTCTGCGTCAAAGGCAAGGCCGCACGCCACGCCGAGGTCTGACGCGACGGGCTCCCGTGACCCATCCGGACGAATCCGCAGCACCGTACCCTCGAATCGGCTCGAGACGTAGAGCGCCCCGTCCGGGCCAAGCGCCATGGATGTTGCGTTGACGATGCCGGACGCAAGCGGCTCACGCGCCCCCTGCGCGGTGACGCGGAAGATGGACACGCTGGCATCCTGCCCACGGGACCCGCTATAGGTCACATACAGATTGCCATCGAGATCGAAGACCGGACTGTCGACCTGGTGGAGACCGGTCGCCCATGCCGTGGCCACTGAGACCTGCGCCACCGGCACGCCGGCAACAGTGACCTCGAGCGCTTCTCCACCCACATCGGCGGGTACAACCACGACCAGCCGGGTAGAGGACAGGGAGGTGACCAGGGCGCGCGTGCCCGCAATCACCACGTCTGGAAAAATGGGCGTGACCTCGAAGGCGCCACCACCGACCAGGTGGCCGCCAGCGACAGCCCGGCGCGGGGACAACGTGTACATCTGAGGTATCGCTAGCGGCGTGACGGCGCTCAGACTACGCGTCGTCCAGTTCGACGTTCCAGTACAGGTAGTCGCGCCAGCTCTCGGGTGCGTTCCGCAGACCGATCGTGATCCGGATCGCTGGAGGCGAATCCGGACGCCGCGGCGGCCGGATGAGACGCATCCCGGCCTCGTGCGGCGTACGCCCGCCTTTTCGGCGGTTGCACCGGACACAACACGTGACGATGTTCTCCCAGTCCTTGCGCCCCCCTTGTGCCACGGGTACCACGTGGTCGAAGGTCAGCTCCGGCGTCGGAAATACGGCGTCGCAGTACTGGCAGGTGTGGACATCGCGCGCGTAGATATTGGCGCGGGAGAAGGGCACGTAGTCGTAGCGGCGCTTGATCCTGACGAACCGGAGCAGTCGAATCACCGACGGGAGTTTGAAGGTGATCGACACAGCCCTGATCTCGCGGTCGTGGACCGCAATCACCTCTACCTTCCCCTGGCACCACAACGTGATCGCCTTTTGCCAGTGGACGACCTTCAGGGGTTCGTAGGACGCGTTGAGCAGGAGCGTCTGTTCCATCGCCCGCGGGTATGATGCCTTTCAGGATACCATGTGTCAAGGATCTGTATCGCTGTAAAATACAGTCAACAATGGAGTTAGCAAGTGTCAGGCTGCGACTGTTCATCCTGGCGAGCGTCACCGGGCTGCTTGCCGATGGATGCGCGACGTCGTCGGCCGTGCCGAGTCCATTTCCGGGCGCCATTCCGCCAGCGTCCGCGACAGCCTCTGGAGGTGCCCGCGCCCGTCCAGGGATGATTGTAGAGAACGCGCTTCGCCTCCTGGGCACGCCCTATCGAGACGGCGGCGGCGACCCTTCTGGCTTCGACTGCAGCGGCTTCACGCAGTACGTCTTTGGCCTCTCACACCTCAGGCTCCCGAGGGAAGTACACGCGCAGTTTCAGACGGGACGGAAGCTCGCGATCCGGAAGAGCGCGCCAGGAGACCTGATTTTCTTCTCGACGACTGCTCCGGGAGCCTCACACGTGGGCGTCGTGCTGGATAACCACCAGTTCGTCCATGCGCCCAGCACATCTGGGACAGTGCGGGTCGAGTCCTACCGCGCACCCTACTGGAACCGCCGCATTGTCGGCGTCAGGCGCGTGAACTAGTCGGGCGGGGCGGTTTCAGTCACGACCTCGCCCTCTCGCAGGGGGATCGCGGGCGCGGGTTCGGGCTGGGATACGGGTGTGGATTGTGCCGGTGTCATGGTATCAACGGGCGGCGTGACCGACCGCATCCGCGAAAGGATCATCGCCTGTCTGCGGCCCAACCGGCGGTTGGGCCGCGTTACAACCAGCACCCGTGGATTGATGATGGCGCCCGCCATCAGTGCAGCCTGATCGGGGCTCAGCGAGCTGGCCGAACTCCCGAAGTATCGCCGCGCCGCGGCATCGGCGCCCCAGACGCCGTCGCCCCACTCGATCAGGTTCAGGTACAGCTCGAAGATCCGGTCCTTCGACAAGGCCGCTTCCAGCCGCCGCGCGATGACGAGCTCGCGCAGCTTGCGCAGTGGGTCCCGCGAGGGCGACAGGTAGAGATTCTTCGCCAGTTGCTGAGTGATCGTGCTGGCGCCCCGCATCGGGCGCCCGCGGACGAGATCCTCCTCCACCGTCTCGCGCAACTGCTCGAGGTCTACACCTTCGTGCTGCCAGAAGGCGTCGTCTTCGGCAACAAGCACCGCACGCTTCAGATTGGCCGAGATGCGGCCCAGCGCCATCCAGCGATGATCACGCCGCTGGGGCTTCCCGCCGGTCTTGGCCTCACGATCCCGCAATTCCATGAACGCGGTGGTGGTGGGATTCTCCGTCCGGAGTCCGCGCACGTCCGGGAGTGTCAGGTAGACGTACCCCACCAGCGCGAACACAATGGCCGCCAGCGACACCGCCGCGCGAAACAGCCGATTCATCCGCGGACCGGAAGCTCAAGCGCCTTAGGCTGCTGCCGGTCTTCGACCACACTCGACGGCGCCGGCACGAGCGGTTCACAAGGGGCACCGCCAGCGAGCCCCCTCAGGTCGAGACCGACCTTGAGGCCTGGCACGCCGTCGATGGTGCCAGCCGACCGGGCCAACAGGTTCAACCGGCGTTGGAGCGATCGGGCCTCGGCCAGCCGTCCCTCTGTCACAAGCGTCATCAGGCGTTCGCGGAGGTCAGGCACCAGCCCAGCTAGAGCAAGTATCCAGCCATCGGCACCGACACACAGCGCTAGAAGGAACGTCGTACCGCCCGACTCCTTGATTCCCACGATCTTCGGGTGTTGCGCCAGACGATCTAGGGTGGCAGGCGCAAGGCCGACGCCCGTGGACATCTGGACGTTATAGCGCAACACCATTGCCGGGGACGCGTCGGCAACGAGGGAGTAGTCCCTGACGAACCCGTCAGGCGTCATCTGCCCCTTGAAGGAAGGCGGGCGGACAACAGCACCGCATCGACCCCGGCCCTCGCCGCACGCAGCGTGGCTTCAATGGTCGCCCTGGTCCCATCGCGCCCGGTCCCCGCCATCAGGACCCGGTCCCGTGGGACGGCAGACCGCGCCAGTTCAACCCGGCGGTCCGACCGTGGTCTTCCAGGTGAGCCCCCTCTCCGTTGGACCCGAGCACCACATAGCTGTTGCACGGCTGGCCATTTGGTCCATGGAAGTAAATACTGCCAGAAGGCAGAATCTGCCTGATGCCAGTTAAATACCAGGGTGCAGATTCTGCATGATTCTGCACGATTCTGCCTGATTCCAGCCTGGAAAGTGTTGCAATTCCGTCGATCTAAGGCGTCTTCCAAGCTAGGATGTCTGACATTACTGGGATTTCTCTATGATGAAACTACTGATGTTCCAGGGCGCCTCGCCCATCCGCCAGCGAACGGCCCTGCTTTCGCTGGCGCTCGCCGGGATGATCGGTGTCGGAACGGCGACTCCGGTTGCGGCTCAGCCGCGCCGGGCGCGCCTTTCGTCGGACCTTGCCTCTCTAGTCGGCCGGGACTGGCAAGCGACGCCGGTGATCATTCAGGGCACGGACGAGCAGGTTCGCAGCATAGCCGCCCGTCACGGAGTGGCCATCCGCCGGCATCTGCCCGGTGGAGCCGTCATTGACGTGCAGGCGGGCCAACTGGAAAGCGTCGTGAACGACGCGGGTCTGGACAACGCGTCCCTTGACGCCATTGTGCACACCAACATGGACGTCACGGCGGTGTCGACCGGCGCCGATCAGGCGTGGTCGGGCGAGTGGCCCCAGAGCGATGGGAACGGCCGTTCCCGCGGCATCCGTGCAACGGGCCGCAGGGTGACCGTGGTGGTGATCGACTCTGGGATCGACCCGGTGCCGCAGTTGAGCCGCCGCATCCTCGCCAACGTCAACTTCACCGACTCAGCGTCTGCAGGAGACGACTACGGGCATGGCACGCACGTGGCCGGCATCATCGGCGGTGGTGACGAGAACGGGGTTGGCAGGAGGACCGTAGCCCAGAGTCCAGGCATCGCTCCCGACGTCGAGTTCGTAAACTTGAAGGTTCTCGGTTCCGACGGCACGGGACGCATCAGTGACGTTATCCGTGCCATCGATTGGGCGATTCAGTACAGGGACCAGTTCCGCATCAAGGTCATCAACCTCTCGCTCGGCCACCTGGCGACGGAATCGTGGACCACTGATCCCCTCACCAAAGCCGTGGAGCGAGCCTACCGGGCCGGCATCTTCGTGGTGGCGTCCGCCGGCAACCGCGGGAAGCTCCCCGACGGCCGGAAAGTCTATGGGTTCATTGATTCACCGGGGACCTCGCCCTACGCCTTCACGGTTGGTGCCCTGAACACCCTTGGCACACCCCAGCGCTCGGACGATGTCGTAACGACCTACAGTTCGCGCGGCCCGACGTGGATCGACCGCCTGCCCAAGCCCGATGTCGTCGCCCCGGGTAATAAGATTCGCAGTCTGCTGGGTATAGGGACAACCCTGGCGGCGCAGCACCCCGAGTTCATCGTGGGCGCAGGTTCCGACGCCCGCCTCGAACTGAGCGGCACCAGCATGTCTGCCGCCGTGGTCAGCGGCGCTGCAGCTGTGCTTCTCGAGGGGAACCGCCTCCTCACGCCGTTTAGTCTGCGGGTGGCGCTGCAGTACTCATCCAGCCGAGTGGGAAGCGCTTCGCTGTTTGACGGCGGCGTTGGAAGCATCAACGTTGCAGGCTCGCTTCTTGCAGTCCGTTCCCGGACAGCATCTAGTTTTCCGACCACTATTGCCGGCGAGCTCGTTTTGGCGCAGAAGCGAGTCTATGCCGGCATAGTTCCGAATGCCGTCCTCCCCGCCGGCCTCGTCTGGGGTGATGGCCTCGTCTGGGGTGATGGCCTCGTCTGGGG
>JBEBFY010000030.1:0-32651 GCA_040081715.1 Vicinamibacterales bacterium
CCCCCACCACCACCACTCATGCCACCGCTACGTCCGTTCATCGCTCGACCTCCATGCCGTCAAACCGATCGTCGCGATCGTCGTCTCCGTCACCGCGCTGGCCTTCGCCAAGCTGGCGGTCGGCCGGCAACCCGCGCGCGATCCGGCGGCGCCGCGACGTGACCAACCGAGCCGCCTGGGTCCGTGCCACGATGCCTTCCTGCTCGTCCACGCGCACAACCAGATGCCGGATCACCAGATCCGACACCTTCAGACGGCGCTCGATCTCCTTCATCAACTCACCCGTGCCGTTGATGGTTTCGATGACGTAGACGCCTTCCTTGTGCCGGCCAATCTCATAGGCCAGGCGCCGGCGGCCCCAGTTCTCGGTCTTCTCAATCGTCCCCACGCCCATGCGCTGGATGATGGCTTCGATCTGGGTATGCAGGTCGGTGACCTGATCTTCTGTTGCGTCCGGCGACACGATATACGCGAGTTCGTACTTCCTGGTCATACGTCTCCTTCTGGACGAATGGCCCCTCGACTCGGCGCCTCAGGCGCCTCGCTCGGGGCAAGGAGTCAGTTCAATTCCGGATCCGTGGCATCCGGGTTATACCGGTTCATCACCGAGGCTATTCCTTCCACGGCGAACAACTGGGCGGCATCGGCCGCCCTGGCGATGAACTCCTCGAGCCCGGCGGCTTCGTCAGGCTCGAACCTCGAGAGCACATGGTCCGCCAGGTCCCGCCTGGCATCCCCGCGCCCGACGCCCAGCCGAAGCCGGGCGAATTCCGTCGTACCGAGCTGCTCGCCGATCGACTTCAGCCCATTATGGCCACCGGCCGAACCCCGGGCCCGCGCCCTGAGCCTCCCGAACGGCAGCGCGACCTCGTCCACCACCACGAGCACGTCCGTCGGGACCAGCCCGAAGTACCTGACCAGCGCGGCCACCGACTCGCCGCTCCGGTTCATGTAGGTCAGCGGCTTGGCCAGCAGCACGGCGGGTGGCCCGAAGGCCTTGACCAGCAGCGTGTCCTGGACCTGGGCTGGCGCGGCGCCGAATGTCAGCGCCTGCCGCCTCGCCAACTCGTCGGCCACCATGAACCCCACGTTGTGCCGTGTGTCGCGATACTCGCGACCCGGGTTGCCGAGGCCGACGATCAGCGTCACCGCTACTTCTTCTCTTTGGCCTTCTCTTTGGCGTCGTCGCCTTCCTTGTCGGTCTTGCCCTTCTTCGCAACTTCTGGCTCGGCTGCCGCGGCGAGGGCGGCGTCAGCGGCCGGCGCTTCCTCGGCCTTGAGCATCACGATGTGCACGAGCATCGTCTCGGGCTCGCTCAGCGGCTTCCACGTCGCGTCCACCGGGAGGTCGCGCACGCGCACGGACTCGTTGAGCGTCAACGCGCTGATGTCCACCGTCACATGCTCGGGAATCTGCGTCGGCAGGCACTCCACCGAAATCTGCCTGGTCACGAAGTCCACGATGCCGCCCTGGAGCTTCACCCCGGGCGCCTCGCCCACCAACTGCACCGGCACGGTGACCGTGATGGCGCGGTCCATGGCCAGCGCGTAGAAGTCCGCGTGGAGCAGGCTGTGCGTGACGGGGTCGAGCTGGTACTCGCGCACCATCACCACCTTCTCGCCGCCTGCCAGCTTCAGGCTGATCAGGCTGTTGGCGCCGGAGTCCGAGTGCAGGATGCGCGACAGCGCCTTCGGATCCACCGACACCGCCATGGCCACCGGGGCCGCTCCCCCAACAGGCTGCCCGTACACCACGGCCGGGATCTTGCCCACGGCCCTCAGGCGGTTCGCCTCGTTCTTCCCCCGGCCTTCCCGAACAACAGCTTCAAGCGTAGCGTCCATGACCTCACCTATCTCGCAAACTCAGACAAACAACGACGACACTGACGTCTCTTCATGAATGCTCCGGATGGCCTGGCCGAGCAGCCGCGCCACCGAGAGCACGTGGATCTTCTTGCACTTCGCCGCTTCCGCGCTCAGCGGGACCGTATTGGTCACGATCAGCTGGTCGAGCGGCGAACTATTGATGCGCTCGATGGCCGGGCCCGAGAGCACGCCGTGCACGGCGCAGGCCACGACCTTCTCGGCACCAGCAGCCTTGAGGGCGCCTGCCGCCTTCTGAATCGTGCCCGCCGTATCGATGATGTCGTCCTGGATGATGCAGGTCCGGCCGGCCACGTCGCCGATCACGTTCATCACCTCGGCCGTGCCATCCTCGGTGCGGCGCTTGTCGATCACGGCCAGTTCCCCACCCAGCCGCTTGGCGTAGGCGCGGGCTCGTTCGGCGCCACCCGCGTCTGGCGACACGATCGTCAGCTTCGGGGATTCCACCGTCTTCAGGTAGTCCACGATGACCGGCGCCGCGAAGAGGTGATCGACCGGAATGTCAAAAAAGCCCTGAATCTGCGCCTTGTGCAGGTCCATCGTCAACACACGGTGCGTGCCGGCGGCGCTCAGCAGGTTGGCCACCAGCTTGGCGGAAATCGGAACGCGGGGCTTGTCCTTCCGGTCCTGCCTGGCGTACCCGTAGTAGGGCACGACTGCCGTAATGCGCGCGGCCGACGAGCGGCGGAACGCGTCGATCATCACCAGCAGTTCCATCAGGTGCATGTCGACCGGATTGCAGGTCGGCTGCACGATGAACACATCGGCGCCCCGGATGTTCTCATCGATCTGGAACGACACTTCGCTGTCCGGGAAACGGCGCAAGCGCGCCTGTCCACCGGGTATGCCCAGGAAGTCGCAGATTTCCTTCGCGAGCTGCGGATGCGCGCTCCCGGAGAAGACCTTCAAGTCGCCAAAACCGGTCGGCGTTGCCGCGTCGCCAATCAAACTTCGTTTCATCGTTCCGATCGCAGGGGGTACTCCGACCTGTGCTCGCTGTTCAGGGCTGGTTGGGGCGGAAGGATTCGAACCTTCGAATACGGGATCCAAAGACCCGCGCCTTACCACTTGGCCACGCCCCAGTCTTGGGTCCTGACGCCGAAGCCCCGACGGCCCGTCAGGGCCATCAGACGCGTCCGATGTCAGGGGCGCAAACGCCAAGTCTAGTCGAGATGCGGCGATGCGGGCAAGGAACAGAGGGCGCGGCCTGGTCTACAATCCGCCCAATGACCCTGAACCAACTCTTGGGCGCGTGCGGTCGGTTACGCCTCGTGACACGCCTCCTGGCTGCGGGTCTGGTGCTGATTCTGGCCGTTTCCTGCACAAAGACCCGGAAGGACACCGCCCAGACCGCCGCCGACACCATTCCGCTCCCGGCCCAACCCCTGGTCAGGCAACTGCCCGAAGTTGGTGTCCGCGGAGGCCGTTTCGTCTACGGGCAGACCATCAATCCCAAGACCTTCAACGCCATGATGGCCAACGAGACGTCCTCGAGCGACATCACGGACCTGGCGTTCGTGGGGCTGGTGGGCTTCGACAAGATCACCCAGACGGAAGCCCCCGAGCTTGCGACATCGTGGGAGGTCTCCCCGGATGCCCTGACCTGGACCTTCCACCTCCGGGACGGTGCCCGGTTCTCCGACGGCCACCCGATCACTTCCGAGGACGTGCTGTTCTCCTTTCAGTTGGCCTACGACGAGACGCTGCACCCCGCTGTGCAGGACCTGGTGATGATGAACGGGAAGAAGTTCGAAGTGTCGGCGCCTGACGCGAAGACGGTCGTAATCGCGAGCCCGACGCCCAACGCCATGATGGTGTCGCTCGCCGGCTCGGTGAAGATCATGCCGAAGCACATCCTCGAACCGGCGTTCAGGAACGGCACCTTCGCCTCGGCTTATACGGTCAGCACGCCACCCGACCAGATCGTGACCAGCGGCGGCTGGGTCATCAAGCAGTACGTGCCCGGCGAGAAGACCGTCCTCGGCCGGAATCCCTACTGGTACAGAGTTGACCAGAGGAACAATCGTCTGCCCTACCTGAATGAACTGGTCTTCATCGTGGTACCGGACCAGGACGCCGCCGACCTGAAGTTCCGGTCGGGCGAGCTGGACGGCCTCGAGAACGTCAAGCCCGAAAACTACAAGTACTACGAGGACCACCAGAAGGACGGCACCTATGCCCTGCTCGACCTCGGTCCCCGGATGACCACCAACTTCTTCTGGTTCAACCTGAACAAGGTCCACAAGGCCGCGCAGGGCAAGAAGGTCGGCGAGCCCTGGGTGGGTGCCACCAAATACGCCTGGTTCAGTAACCCGGTGTTCCGCCGGGCCGTGTCGATGGCGGTGGACCGCGAGGCCATCATCAAGAGCGTGTTCTTCGGCTACGCCGTGAAGAACTGGTCCACGTCGACCCCCGGCGTCGCGCTGTGGCACGACCCGACGATCACGAAGTTCGACTACAACCCGGATGAGGCCAGGCGCCTGCTCGCCGGCCTCGGCTGGAAGGACAAGAACGGCGACGGCGTCCTCGACGATGCCGCCGGCAACGCCATCAGCTTCACCATCCAGACCAACGGCGACAACAAGATGCGCGTGGGTATGGCGAACTTCATCCGCGACGACCTGGCCAAGGTGGGCATCAAGGTGCTGCTGACGCCGATCGACTTCAACACGCTCATCACCAACGAACGGGATACGTTCCAGTACGAAGCCATCCTGCTCGGCCTGCAGAGCGGCGTGCCGCCGGACCCCGGCCAGGGGCAGAACGTGTGGCGGTCCAGCGGCCGGACCCACTTCTGGCACCAATCGCAGGAGAAGCCCGAGACGCCCCAGGAAGCCCGGATCGACGCCCTGATGGACGTGATCGTCGGCACGCCGGACATGCCGAAGCGGAAGGAGGCGTGGCACGAGATCCAGAACATCGTGAACGACCAGGCCTGGTTCATCTGGCTGCCGACGCAGGTGCTGAAGGCGCCCATCGCGAGCCGGTTCGGCAACGTGCGGCTTAACGCCATCCCGCCGCCGTTCCTGCGCGCGATCGACGAAATCTTCGTCAAGCCGTAGCTGCCAGCCTTCCACGCCGGTTACGGCCATGCGTCGCTACATCCTCAAGCGAGTGCTGCAGACAATTCCCCTCCTGGTGGGCATCTCGCTGCTCACCTTCGTGCTGCTGCAGCTCACGCCCGGAGACTTCCTGAACCAGATGGCCGAGAACCCGGGCATCTCGCCCGAGGCCATCGAGGCGATGCGCCGGCGGTTCGGCCTCGACAGGCCCTGGTACGTCCAGTACGCGCTCTACCTCCAGAACCTGGTGCTGCACTTCGACTTCGGCGAGTCCTTCTCGCGTCACCAGCCTGTCTTCACGGTCCTCAGAGAGGGTCTCGGCAACACGCTCCTCCTCGCCGTGGCCTCGGCCGTCGTCACCTGGGGGCTCGCGGTGCCCCTCGGTATCTGGGCGGCGGTCCGGCAGCACTCATGGGTGGATCGCCTCCTCTCACTCATCGCCTTCGTGTGGCTATCGATCCCCGAGATTCTCTCGGGGCTGCTGTTGCTGATGCTGGCGGCGCGGACCGGCTGGTTCCCCGTCGGAGGCATGCGGTCGCTCGACTACGACGACCTCACCACCTGGGGGCAGTTCCTGGACCTCGCGCATCACCTGGCGCTGCCCGCGTTGGTCGTCGGGCTGATTCCGCTCGCCAGCCGCATGCGACAGATGCGCAGCAACCTGCTGGACGTGCTTCGGCTCGACTACGTGACGACCGCCCGGGCCAAGGGCCTCGACGAGCGTGTGGTGGTGTTCAAGCACGCACTGAAGAACGCCCTCAACCCGATGATCACGCTCTTCGGCTACACGCTGGGCGCACTCGTCTCCGGGTCGTTCGTAGCGGAAATCATCTTCTCGTGGCCGGGCCTCGGCCGCATCACCCTCGACGCCCTGCTCACCCAGGACCAGTACCTCGTCATGGGGTCGGTCCTGATGGCCTCGCTCGTGCTCATCGCCGGCAACCTCATCGCCGACATCCTGCTGGCGATCGCGGATCCCCGGATCAGCTATGAGTGAGCCGTCCCTCGCCGACGTCGACCTGCTCCCGGCGGAGTCACCCACGCGGGTGTTCTGGCGCCAGATGCGCAAGAGTCCGCTCGGCATTGCCGGCGGCGTCGTGCTTGCGCTCTTCTATCTGCTGGCGCTCGTGGCGCCGTTCGTGGCGCCCTACACGCAGGAGGAGATGGATCGCGACCGGTACTTCCATCCCCCGCAGGCCCTGCACTGGCTGGCACCGGACGGGCTCCACCTGCGTCCATTCGTCTACGACACCGCGCTGACCGATGCCGGCTCGTTTCAGTACACCGAGGATCCGGCGGCCATCCGTCCGGTCCGCTTCTTTGTCACGGGCGGCGCCTACCACCTGCTCGGGTTCATCCCGCTGGACCGGCACCTGTTCGGCGTGGATGCACCCGCCCGCATCTATATCCTCGGATCCGACTCCTTCGGTCGTGATGTCCTCTCGCGGTTGCTCTTCGGCGGGCAGGTGTCGTTGACCGTCGGTCTGGTCGGCATCCTGATCTCGTTCACGCTCGGGCTGCTGCTGGGCGGCGTGTCGGGCTACTTCGGCGGCTTCACCGACACGGTCATCATGCGCGGCACGGAACTGCTGCTCAGCATTCCGTCGCTCTACCTCATCGTCGCGATGCGGAACATCATTCCCATCGACCTGCCGAGCCAGCAGGTGTACCTGGGCATCGTGGCGATCCTTGCGTTCATCGGGTGGGCCAGCCTCGCCCGGGTGATCCGGGGCCTCGTGCTGACCATCCGCAAGGCCGAATACGTCACGGCCGCCGAGGCCCTCGGGTACAGCCGCCTGCGCATCATCGCCAGGCACATCCTGCCGAACACGATGTCCTACGTCATCGTGGCCGCCACGCTCTCGATCCCGAGTTACATCCTCGGCGAGGTCGTGCTGTCGTTCATCGGCGTCGGCGTGCAGGAACCGAGCGCGTCGTGGGGCAACATGCTGAATCAGGCACGCAGCATCCGGGCCCTCACCTCGTTTCCGTGGCTGCTCTACGTGCCGGGCGCCGCGATCTTCCTCACTGTGATGGCGTTCAACTTCTTCGGCGACGGCCTGCGCGACGCGCTCGACCCCCGCCGCACCACCGGGGGCCGCGCGTGAGCGACATCCTGTTGAGGGTGGAGCACCTGGAGACGCACTTCGTCACCGACACGACGACCATTCGCGCCGTGGACGACGTGTCCTTCGAGGTGCGGGCGGGGGAAACCCTCGCCATCGTCGGCGAGTCGGGCAGCGGCAAGAGCGTGACGGCGATGTCGATCCTGCGCCTGGTGCCGCAGCCCCCTGGACGCATCGTGGGCGGCAAGGTCTGGTTCAAGGATCGGGACCTCGCGGCCCTGCCCGAGTCCGAGATGCGCTCCGTGCGCGGCCGCGACATCTCGATGATCTTCCAGGAGCCGATGACGTCGCTGAACCCCGTGTTCACGTGCGGGGACCAGATTGGCGAAGCCCTGGTGCTCCACGAGAAGATCTCGAAGCGCGAGGCCCGGCACCGTGCCATCGAGATGCTGCAGCTGGTCGGCATTCCCGCTCCGGAACAGCGGGTCCATGAGTACCCCCATCAGCTCTCTGGCGGCATGCGCCAGCGCGTCATGATCGCGATGGCCCTGGCCTGCCGGCCCGCGATCCTGATCGCCGACGAACCGACCACCGCGCTCGACGTCACCATTCAGGCGCAGATCCTGGAGCTCCTCGACCGCCTCAAGGCGGAGCTGGGAATGGCCGTGGTCCTCATCACGCACGACCTCGGTATCGTGGCCGAGCATGCCGACCGGGTGGCGGTGATGTATGCGGGCCAGATCGTGGAGTACTGCGACGTGCCGTCGGCGTTCCGGCTACCGCTCCATCCCTACACTGCCGGCCTGCAGGCGTCCCTGCCCCGGCTCGGTGTCAAACAAGACCGGCTGAAGGTGATTCCGGGCAACGTGCCGAACCCATCGCGGTTTCCTGACGGTTGCCGCTTCGGCCCCCGGTGCCCGAGCCGGATCGATGCCTGCGGCATGGCCCAGCCGCTGCGGGTGCTGGCCGGCGAACACTGGTCCAGGTGTGGTCGCGCCGATGAAATCGCCAGCGGAGCCGTCCACCCCTTCGGCCCGGAGGCCGCGCTGTGACGACGCCCCTCCTCGAGGTGAACGGCCTCAAGAAGTACTTCCCGATCAAGAAGGGCTTCTTTGCCCGCACCGTCGGTCAGGTGCGCGCGGTGGATGGCGTGTCGTTCAGCGTGCAGCCCGGTGAGGTGCTCGGCCTGGTCGGTGAAAGCGGCTGCGGCAAGACCACGGCGGGCCGGGCGCTGCTTCGCCTGATCGAGCCCACGGCGGGCAGCGTGAAGTTCAACGGCCGCGAGATCACGGGGCTCTCACGCCGGGACATGCGCCCGCTGCGGCGGCAGATGCAGATCATCTTCCAGGACCCCTATTCCAGCCTCAACCCGCGACAGACCGTGGGCTCCATGTTGCGGGAGGTCCTGGCCGTGCACGGCCTGGCCAAGGGGCCGGCAGCCCGCGACCGGGTGGCGGAGTTGCTCCGCATCGTCGGCATGTCTCCGGCGCACGCCAGCCGCTACCCTCACGAGTTCTCGGGTGGACAGCGGCAGCGGCTTGGCATTGCCCGCGCGCTGGCCGTTGAGCCGACGCTCATCGTGGCCGACGAGCCCATCTCGGCGCTGGATGTCTCGATTCAGGCCCAGGTCATCAACCTGATGCGAGACCTGCAGCGGCAGATGAACCTGACCTACGTGTTCATCACGCACAACCTCTCGGTCGTGGAGCACATCAGCGACCGGGTCGCGGTGATGTACCTGGGCCGCATCGTCGAGCAGGCGCCAAGCGCGGCACTCTACCGATCACCGAAGCACCCCTACACCACGGCGCTGCTCTCGGCGATTCCGGAACCGGACCCAGGAAGGGTCCGCGCCAGGATTGTGCTGAAGGGAGACGTGCCCAGCCCGGCGAACCCACCGAGCGGGTGTCACTTCCACCCGCGATGCCCGATGGCGCAGGCGCGCTGCGCGACCGACGACCCGCCGCTACGGGAGGTTGAACCTGGACACTGGTCCGCCTGCCACTTCGCCGAGCAGGTCGGCGTCAATCAGCCGACGTAGCACGATCCGTCAGTAGCAGTACTCGGGGCTCGGAAACTCGCCGGACTTCACTTCGCGCACGAAGGCTTCCACGGCCGCTCCGATGCTGCCGGCGCCCGCGAGGTAGTTCTTCACGAACTTCGCCTTCCGGCCTGGAAAGAAGTCGAGCATGTCGTAGAGCAGGAGGATCTGTCCCGAACAATCCGGGCCGGCACCGATCCCGATGGTGGGAATCGAGACCGCCTCGGTCACAGCCCTGCCGAGCGCCGTGGGAATAGCCTCCAGCACGATCATCACTGCGCCAGCGGCCTCCAGCGCCTTCGCGTCGTCGATCACGCGCTGCGCCCCGTCGACCGTCTTGCCCTGCACCTTGTATCCGCCCAGCGCATTCACGGACTGCGGCGTGAGGCCAAGGTGGCCGCACACGGGGATCCCGCGCGCGGAGAGGAACGCGACGGTCTCGGCCATGAGCGCGCCGCCTTCCAGCTTGATCATGTGTGACCCGGCGGCCATCAGCTTCGCGGCGTTGGCGAAGGCCTGCTGAGGGCTCTCCTGGTAGCTGCCGAACGGCATGTCGCCCAGCACTACGGCGCGCTTCGCACCCTTCGCGACGCAGCGCGTGTGATAGACGGAATCCTCCATGCTCACCGACAGCGTGGACTCCGCGCCCTGCACGAGCATCCCGAGCGAGTCACCGACGAGGATGATTTCCACGCCGGCGTTCTCCACGACGGCCGCTCCGGTCGCGTCGTAGCAGGCCACCATCGTGATCCGCTCGCCGTCGCGCTTCAACTTCTGCAGATGCGCCAGCGTGATGCGCCCGGCCTTTGCCTTCTCGCCTGACGGACTTGCGGACATTCCGTTCGTCTCCTGATCTGAGTGCCACCACGTGCAGACACGGCACTCGTGAGTGAGTGTTCATCCTAACGCGAAGCGGTGGAAACGGACGCATCGGCCAGGCGGAATAGTGCGTTACCCTCATGCCGATGACCTCCCGCAACGTCGAGCGCCCGTTCTTCTTCGCCCTGCTGTTCGCCGTCACGCTCGCCTTTCTCTGGTTGGTCCAGGGCTTTCTCCAGCCCATCTTCTGGGCCGTCGCACTCGGCATCATCGTGCACCCCCTTCACGCGCGCCTCGTGCCGCGACTGCGCAACCGCGAAACACCGGCGGCCGTGGTCAGCGTGCTCGTTGTGCTGGTCGTGGTCGTGCTGCCTATCGCCAGCGTGGCCGTCGCCGTGACCCGCGAGGGTGCGGCGGTCTATGCGCAGCTGGACGCCGGCGAATTCGGCGTGCAGCGTCTCTACGCGCGTGCCCAGGAGCAGATGCCACAGGTCGCGGGGTTCCTCGAGCGTCTGGGCCTCGATCCCGCGCGCCTCGAGGGCCAGCTGTCGTCAGCCGCCGTTGAAGCCAGCCGCTACGTGGCCTCGCAGGCGCTGTCATTCGGCCAGGACACGCTGCGGGTGACCGCCTTCTTCTTCCTGACCCTGTACTTGTTGTTCTTCTTTCTCCGCGACGGCCCCCGCCTGATTGAGGGACTCGTCCGCGCGCTCCCACTCGGCGAACGGCGCGAGCGCTACCTGCTCACGCGCTTTGCCGAAGTCTCGCGCGCCACCATCAAGGGCACGCTCGTCGTGGGTATCGCGCAGGGTGCCATCGGCGGCATGGCGTTCGCGCTGGTCGGCATCGGATCGCCCGTGCTGTGGGGCATCGCGATGGCGTTCCTCAGCATTCTGCCTGCGGTGGGTTCCGCGTTCGTCTGGCTTCCGGCCGCCGTCCTGCTGATCGCGGGCGGACACTGGATCGCGGGCGCGGTGCTCGTCGGTATCGGCGTGTTCGTCATCGGCCTCGTCGACAACTTCCTGCGGCCGATTCTGGTGGGCCGCGACACACGGCTGCCCGATTACCTGATTCTCCTCTCCACGCTCGGAGGCATCGCGGGGTTCGGACTCGCGGGCATCATCATCGGACCCATCATCGCGGCGCTCTTCCTGAGCGTGTGGCATATGGCACAGCAGGAGTTCGGGCACGATCCGGCTGAGGGCCGCGCCGACAGCGACGCGCGCTAGGACTCAGCGCGCGGCCCGCGGCCGCGTGCTCACTTCGTACTCACCCCGGCCGAGCGAGTGCGTCAGAAGCACCTTCCATCCTGAGGAGGCAAGACCGGTCACAGCTCGGGCGGCATCGCGCTGGCGCTGGAACAGGCCGAACACGGTGGACCCGCTGCCGGACATTGCCGCGGCTGCCGCACCAGCCCTGATGAGCGCGGCACGCATGTGGTCGATTTCCGGGTACCGGTGCGCGATGGGACCCTCGAGGTCGTTGATCATCTGCGCGGACCGCGAGGGCCACGGCCCCGGCACGTACTGGGGTTCGCGCCGTGAGAGCGAACCGCTGGCGCGGTCGCCGGCGTACCAACCGTAGGCATCCTCGGTAGACACACCGAAGCCCGGCATCAGCAGCACGACCCAATGGCGGGGCAGGTCGGCCAGGGGGTAGATCTCGTCTCCGCGGCCCAGCCCAAGCGCCGTGCCCCCGGCAAGAAAGAACGGTACGTCGGCGCCAATCGTCACGGCCACATCCATTAACTGTGGAGGCCGCACGCCTGTCTTCCACAGACGCGCCAGGGCCAGCAGCGTAGCGGCGGCGTCGGCGCTGCCGCCGCCCAGGCCCGCCTGCATCGGAATCTGCTTCGTCAGCCGCACCACGACGTCGCACACGTCTCCGGCGCGCCGGACGGCCCGCCACAACGCCTGCGCGGAACGCCAGACCAGATTCGAACGATCCAGGGGTACACCCGCCGTACCGCATTCAATCGCAAAGGGACCGGGCCGCTGCTCGCACGACACGGAGTCGTGCAGCGCGATGGACTGAAACACGGTGCGGAGTTCGTGGTAGCCGTCGGGCCGGCGTCCGAGCACCCGCAGATCCAGGTTGATCTTGGCGTGGGCACGCACGCTCACCGCGCTCATGGTGTCTCCTTCAACGTACCGGCTCGACGGATGTCGTCGAGCGTCACCGGGCGCGTGCCCGGAGGCACCGCCACCGTGAAGGCCGCCGGATCCAGCGTGATGTTCGCCTCCACCTGCCGCACCTGCACGACGAGGTCAGTATCCGCTGACCGCAAACGTATCTGCGAAGGGAAGGTGCCCGCCCACACCTGGAACTCCACCTGCCAGCCGGCCCGATTGGCCCCCCGCACGACCCAGCCTCCGCGGCCGCGCCGCAGGAACATCGTGGTGGCGTCCGTAAAGCTCAGGGAGGCCCATCCATCGCCGAAGCTCGCCCCGGCGGCCACCGGCGCATCCGTCACGCACCCCGTGAGGAGCGCCCGAAGATCCGCAGGCCCCAGCGAGAGGCCCGTGAGCGCCTCCAGCACCACATCCGGCGCCTCGTCCGTCAGCACCGCCGACTCCCTCGGCAGCAGCAGCGTAGACGTCCCGGCACTCGCCACCAGCACGAACACCGGGGCGCCAAACGGCGCCACGCCCTCAAGCCGCATCGCATCAGGCTCGGCAAAGCCCGCGACCACGCGGCCTCGCAGCCGCTCACCCGAAGAATGGCCCGCCAGCCCCAGTTCGACGGTGAATGAGCGCACACCGCGGCAATGCCGCGTCACCTGGCTGTGGATGTCCTGAAACCCGGGAAGCGGAGTTCCCGCGCCGGTCGGGAACCTGAGGGGGGCAGGCGCGCAGGCCGCCGCGCCGAGGACGAATGCGAGGAGTGCGCCGAGAGAACCTGGGATTCGGGCGGACAGACGCTACTTCCTGTTGCGCGCGTCGCGCACCTTTCGCTCGACGGCGGCACGATCCAGTTCTTCGCCGTCGCCGGCCAGCGCCTTGCCCCAGGCCAGGGACGCTTCCTTGTGCCGGCCCAGCCTGGCCAGCACGTCGCCGTAGTGATCCTGCACAACCGAATTGAGCGGCAGTGCGTCGGAGGCACGCGACAGGAACTTGTCCGCCTGCACGAAGTCGCCTTTCTTGAACCACGCCCAGCCGAGGCTGTCGAGGTAGGACGGGTTCTCGTCGTCGTCCTTCAGGGCCCGCGTGATGAGGGTGATGGCCTCGTCCAGATTCTGGCCACGGTCCGCCATCATGTAGCCGAGGTAGTTCAACGCATCGGCGTTGTCTGGCTCCTTCGCGATGATGGCGCGGAAGACCCGCTCGGCCTCCGCATGCCGCTTGGCTTCGCCCAGCACTGCACCACGCCGAAACGCAATTGATCCCGCACCCGGTAAGCGCGTCTCCGCCTTGTCGAGCAGGGCCAGCCCCTCGTCTACGCGACCAGCCTGACCATAGAGCTCCGCCAGGGCCAGATGCACCTCCAGGCGATCCGGCTTGGCGGCCAGCGTCTGCTCCAGCAGGGCCAGCGCCACCGGCCGGCTGCCTCCGAGAAACTGCGCCCGCGCCTGCAGCGTCGTGAAGCGGAGGTCGTCCGGCGATGCCTTCTGGGCCGTCTCCGCCAGCGTCGCGGCCTCTGGGAATCGCCGCGCAGAGAGATACGCCTGGACCAGGTAGAGGTCCATCAGTTCGTCGTCCGGGTCCGCCACCTTCGCGCGTGTGAGCGCGTCGATGGCCTGCGTGTGCTGTCCCAGTGCCTGATAGGCGGTGCTCAGGAAGCTCAGGAGGGGCGCGAGATTTTCGTTCGGCCCGGACGCCGCGGCAAATCGCTCGACTGTCTCGATGACGTCCTTGTAGCGCCGCGACTGGCCAAGCGCCTGCGCCAGCGCCATGGTGCCCGACACGCTCCGGGTGTCCACCGCGAGGATGGCGCGGGCCGCGCGTTCTGCCGCAAACACGTCGCCCATCCGGCGAAAGCCCTGCGCCTGCAGATACAAGGCACCGGTGTCGCGACCGTTCTTCTCCACCAGCGGCCCGACCACGCCCAGTGCCTTCTGCGCGTCGTCCTTTCCGCCGGTGGCCATGAGCGCCCCCGCATACTGAAGCTGCGCTTCGCGGTTCCCGGGGTTCGCCAGTGCCGCCCGGCCCAGCGCCTCGGCCGCTTCGCGTACTCGACCGGCCCGCGTCAGCAACCCCGCCAGCGTGGTATTAAGCCGGGCATCGGAGCCTGCCACCGGCGCCAGATACTCGATCGCCTCGTTGCCGCGGCCCGCGCTCTGCAGGGCCTGCACGAGGGTGAGCCGAGCCTGCATGAGATACGGCTGCTCTTCCACGATCCTGGTGAGCAGATCGACGGACTTCTCCACCGCGCCGGTCACGAGATAGAGGCGCCCGAGGGTGAACTGGAGTGAGATGTCGGTGGCACCGGCCGGCGTCGCCATCACCTTCTCGAGATGGGTGATGCCCTCCTTCATCCGGTCCGGCGAGGCGCTCATCAGCATGCCCAGCACCTGATGGGCCTCGGTGGAGTCCTCATCCAGTGCCAACGCCGCCAGCGCCGCCTTCTCGGCCGCGGCCGGCTGGTTCAGCCCCATGTAGAGGGAAGCGATCTCGGCACGGATGTGCGCGGATGTCGGCGCAGCCGCCGCCGCACGCTCCAGGGCCGCGAGCGCACCTTTCTCGTCGCCCTCGCTTTCGAGGCGCTGGCCGAGCAGGAAGTCGTAGTACGGGTCGGTCGAGGGTTGCTGCGCGAGTGCCGGAAGAGGCGCGGCGAGCGCGAGCGAGAGGGCGAGTACCGGGCGCCACGAACGCCGCGCGATCATCGGGTGAGTCTACTCCAGAATGCTATAGTTCCCGGGGAGTTCACCCGGGAGAGACACCGTGCCTATTGACGCCGAATTGCTCGAAATTCTCGCGTGCCCCAACTGCAAAACGCCCGTCACCCTGGTGAAGGACGGCATGGCCCTCAAGTGCGGCGACTGCCACCGTGTGTACCCGATCAAGGACGACATTCCGGTGATGCTCATCGACGAGGCGACGATCGAAGCGTAAGGCGTTGACCACACTTGAACGGGTGACCTTCGGCCTCCTCGTGGCCTTCGTGGCCGCGCAGCAGGTGTCCATTGCCGGCGCGCAGATCCTGCTCACGCTGCTCCTGGCTGCGTGGGCCATCAGCCTCGTCAAGGCGCACAGGCGCCCAGAAGTGCCGCCCTTCTTTCTGCCGCTTGCGGCCTACGCCGCGGTGACCCTCGTCGTGTCGCTGTTCTCGGTGGATCCGATGGGCAGCTTCGGACGCGACAAGCAGCTCGTGCTCTTCGCAGTCGTGCCCGTGGTGTACCACCTGGCGCGCGGAGCCAGGGCCGTCACGATCGTGGACGTCATCGTGTCGGTCGGTGCCGCCAGCGCCGCCTTCGGCATCGTGCAGTTCGGCATTCTCCACTACGACAACCTCGGTCAGCGCCCGCACGGCACGCTCGGCCACTACATGACCTACTCCGGCATGTTGATGCTGGTGATTTCCGCCGCAGCCGCCCGGCTCGTCTTCGGCAAGACCAACCGCATCTGGCCCGCGCTGGTGATGCCCGCGCTCCTCGTGGCTCTTCAGCTCACCTTTGGGCGCAGCGCCTGGGTGGGTGTGAGCGTGGCCCTCGGCTTGCTCTTCCTCCTGAAGGACTTCCGGCTGCTCGGCCTCATCCCCGTCGTGATCGCCCTCACCTTCGCCTTCGCGCCCGACAGCGTGGTGGACCGGGTGGTCTCGATCTTCGACCGCAAGGATCCGACCAGCCGCGACCGCGTGGCCATGCTGGAGATCGGCCAGGCCATGGTGAAGGACCACCCGCTGACCGGCGTGGGACCCAACATGGTGCCGCGCGTGTACGCACAGTACCGGGTGGTCGGAGCGGTGAACGCCACCAACCCGCACCTCCACAATGTGCCGATGCACATTGCCGCCGAGCGGGGTCTCCCAGCCCTGGCCGTGTGGGTGTGGTTCCTGGTATCGCTCACGCTCGGACTCGCAAAGCTCTTCAAACGGCCGGACACACAAATGCTGGCGGCCGGAGGGCTGGCGGCCGTCGCGGGCATGCTCGCGGCCGGGTTCTTCGAATACAACTTCGGGGATTCCGAGTTCCTGATGCTCTTCCTCGTGCTCGTCACGCTGCCGTTTGCGGCGGCGAGGCCCGCACTCGAGACCTCACGCGGGCGCTGAGCCTCTACCGGGACAGCTGGATTAGACAGCGGCGCCGAACAGCCGGCCGACGAGCGCGGTAGCGCCCATTGCCGCGGCACCCCAGAAGCCCACCCGCATCGCCCCCCGCACCAGCGGCGCGCCACCAAGCAGGGCAGCCAGCGCGCCGAGGGCCACCAGCAGGAAGAGGGACACCGCAGCCACGCTCGAAGTGATCGCCGAGTTGGGCAGGAGGAGCACCAGCAGAACCGGGGGCGCGGCCCCGGCCGCGAAGGCCGCGGCGGACGCGAGGGCGGCCTGCAGCGGGCGTGCCTGGGAAAACTCGGTGATGCCGAGTTCATCGCGCGCGTGGGCTCCGAGCGCATCATGATCGGCCAGCTCACGAGCCACCTGATCCGCCAGGGCCGGGCTCAGACCCCGCTCGCGATAGATGCCAGCCAGTTCCTGGTGCTCCGACTCCGGACTCGTGGCCAGTTCCCGCCGCTCGCGGGCGAGATCGGCCTCTTCCGTGTCGGCCTGCGAGCTCACGGAGACGTACTCGCCGGCTGCCATCGACAGAGCGCCGGCCACCATGCCGGCGAAGGCGGCAAGCAGCACTGGAGCTTTGGCCGTCTGCGCCGCTGCAACGCCGACGACGAGGCTGCTGGTGGAAATCAGCCCGTCATTGGCGCCCAGCACGGCGGCGCGGAGCCAACTGGTGCGGGCGGTGCGGTGGAGTTCACGGTGCATCATCAGTGCCGGAAGTGCCGGCGCCCCGTGAAGACCATCGTCAGGCCGTGCTCGTTGGCAGCGTCGATCACGTCCTGGTCGTTCTTCGACCCACCCGGCTGCACCACGGCGGTGGCACCCGATCGGGCCACGGCATCAAGGCCATCCCTGAACGGGAAGAACGCGTCTGACGCAGCAACCGATCCCTTCAGCAGGTTCGCGTCCACACCAGCGGCCTTCATCACGGCCACGTCCACGGCATCTACCCGGCTCATCTGGCCGGCACCAATCGCGAGCGTCCGGTCCGCGCTCGTGAAGAGCACGGTGTTGGACTTCACGTGGGCGCATACACGCCAGGCAAAGCGCAGGGCCTGCCACTCGGCGGCGGTCGGCTGGCGCCTGGTCACCACCTTGAGGTCCACGCTGCCGGGCCACTCGGTTGACGCCTCCGTCACCTGATCCCGCGCCTGCACCAGCACGGCACCAAGGATGGAGCGCAGTTCCCTGCCACCCTCGCGCGCAAGGGCCGCGAAGTCCGCCGTCACCACGCGCAGGTTCGGCTTCTTGCCGAGGATGGCCAGCGCTTCGTCGGTCACGTCTGGTGCCACCACGGCTTCGATGAAGGTGGACGCAATGGCCGTGGCCACCTCGGCATCGAGGCAGCGGTTCAGCCCGATGATGCCGCCGAATGCAGCACGGGCGTCGGCCTCGCGGGCACGCACGTAGGCATCAACCGCGCTCGTTCCGGTCGCAGCTCCGCACGGGTTGGTGTGCTTGATGACGGACGCAGCCGGCTCCGTGAACTCCAGCACGATGCGCGCTGCGGCGTCGAGATCCAGCAGGTTCGTGTACGACAGTTCCTTGCCCTGCCGGAACTGGGCACCACCAAGACCGGTCGCGCCGGCCTCGGCGTACCACGCGGCAACCTGATGCGGGTTCTCGCCGTACCGCAGGTCGCGCAGCTTCTTCAGCGGCACGGTGAGGAGTGCCGGGACCGTGGGCGCCACCGTCGGCCGGGAGAACGTGCTGCCTTCAACCGTCACATTGCCGAGCGTGGACGCAATTGCGCTGTCGTAGCTGCCTGTGTGCGAGAACGCCTTGCGCGCCAGATCGAACTTGAACGCCAGCGTGGCCCCGCCCGCCGCGTCGAGCTGCGTGAGCACGTCGTCGTAGTCCGAGGGCGACACCACCACGAGCACGTCCTGAAAGTTCTTGGCGGCACCGCGTACGAGGCTGGGCCCGCCGATGTCGATCTCCTCGATCAGGTGGTCGAAGGGCGTGGCCGGGTTCGAGGCGGCCTTCACGAACGGATACAGATTGACGACCACGACGTCGATCATCCCGATGCCGTGCTCGGCGGCCTTGGCCAGGTCGTCCGGCCGGGACCGGCGGGCCAGGATGCCGCCGTGGATCAGCGGGTGCAGCGTTTTCACCCGGCCGTCCATCATTTCGGGAAAGCCCGTGACGTCGGAGACGTTGGTCACCGGCAGGCCGGCGTCAGCCAGAGCCTTCGCCGTCCCCCCGGTGGAGACGAGCTGAAAGCCCCGATCGGCCAGGCCACGGGCAAAGGGGACGAGTCCGGTCTTGTCGGAAACACTGAGCAGGGCGCGTTTCTGGGGCATGTGTCCTTAGTATCCGCTTGACACCCCGGGGCATGGTGCCTAGCATAGCGAAGCGTCTCTGGGAAGGTCCCCGGCGTTGAAGTCGAGGCCGCTGTCATTCGCGGTCTTTTTTTGTGCCTTGGCGCCTGAAGTGGGCATCCAGGGTGCGTTTATAAGAGAGGGGTGCACGCGTTCGACGAACGTGCGCCTCTCAAGCAAGCAGGAAATAGAGCGATGCGTATTACAGGCAAGGTCAAGTGGTTCAATAACGCCAAGGGTTACGGATTCATCGAGCGCGAGGGTGGCAGCGACGTGTTCGTCCACTACTCGGCGATCCAGGGCAACGGATTCCGCTCCCTCGAAGAGGGTCAGGCCGTTGAATTCGAGATCGTGGACGGTCCCAAGGGCCCGCAGGCCGGGAACGTCACCCGCATCTAGAACCGCAAGTCCATGCCCGGCATCGCGCGGCGATGCCGGGTCGCTCTCCCCCACCTGCTCCACTCCCCTCACAATCCGGTATCCGTTCTCTCCGTCAGGCGCGAGCCCTGCCTGCCAGTCAAGGCACCTCGATGGCAAGCGGCGCGACCACCATGCCCCAGTGCAACACAAGCTCGGCCTTGCGGCCGTCCACCACTGGGAAGTACCAGGCCAGCGTTTCCATGTGGGTGCCCTGTCGTGGCGTCACCGTCACGCGTGGCAGATCCTTGTCCGCCACGTCGGCGTGACGGATGTGAAACACGGGGTGGGCGGTGTTCAGGAACACGGTCCACTTCTCCGGACCCGGCTCGGACCAGACGGTGTAGGTGCCCGCCGGCACTTTCTGCCCGTTGATCGTCACGTCGGTGGACACGGTCAACTCGGTGGCGTCGTTGGCGCCCGGGGTCCAGATCGGGCCATAGGGCACGAGCGTGCCCCAGATCTCCCGGCCCCGCGCCACGGGACGGCTGTACTTCACGGTGATGACGGTCTTGTGGACCTCCTGCGTCACGGACCCGAGCTGGCTTGGCTTGGGGCCATCCGGCTGCTGGGCACTGGCGGCAGCCGCCATCCCCCACACCGTCAGGACTGTTGCGACCACGCGCGCGGCCTGCCTCATGCTCCACCTCGTCGAATGCCCGGCACGTCAACAAACCGGGGGCCCTGGCAGCAGAAACGTATCCGGGAACACGGATGCCGTGCCACCGGCCCTGGCGTCCGCGTCCGGACTCTGGCGTCTCTGGAAGAACTAGAAGATCGAGCCGATGGACGCCGCTGCAAGATCCAGCAGGCGCGTCGGCAGAATCCCGAGGTAGAAGATGGCAGCCACGGCCACCGCCAGCGCGGCCAGGCCCGCGCCCGCCACGGGGACCGGTGAGGATGCGGCGGATGTGTCCGTCATGTACATCATCACCACGACGCGCATGTAGAAGAACACCGAGATCACACTGCTCAGCACGCCGATGATCGCCAGCCCGTAGTAGCCGGCACTCACCGCGGCGGTAAACACGTACCACTTCCCGATGAAGCCCACCGTGGGCGGCAATCCCCCGAGAGACAGCAGCGCCACGGTCAGCAGACCGGCCACCCACGGCCGCGAGTGCCACAGTCCTGCGTAGTCGTGCAGACCGTCGCGGGCACTCTCGCGGCTGCCCAGCAGCGCGATGGCGCCGAAGGCCGCAAGGTTCGTGATGGCGTAGCCCGCCAGGTAGAACAGGATCGCGGCCTTGCCGAGCTGGTTCGCGGCCACGAGGCCAACCAGCAGATACCCGCCATGCGCGATGCTCGAATAGGCGAGCATCCGCTTCAGGTGGCTCTGGGCGACGCCCACGACGGTGCCCACGATCATCGTGGCGGCAGCAATCACCATCAGGGCTGGAGCCCAGTCCGCCTTGAACGGCTCGAAGGCGGCGAGGAACACCCGGACGAACCCGGCAAAGGCCGCGGCCTTCACGCCCGTGGACATGAAGCCGGTGACCACGGCGGGCGCACCCTCGTAGGCGTCGGGCGTCCACATATGGAACGGCACGGCCGAGACCTTGAACGCGAAGCCAACAATCAGCAGCCCCATCGCCAGCAGCACCATCGGGTTCTCGGTCATTGACTGGGCGGCCAGGAACGACCCGACGCGGTCCAGCCGCGTGCTGCCCGTCACGCCGAACGTGAAGGCGATGCCGTAGAGGAAGAAGGCGCTGGCAAAGGCGCCGAGCAGGAAGTACTTGAACGCGCCCTCGATGCCGGCCAGGCTATCGCGCCGAATGCCGGTCATCACGTAGACGGCCAGCGACATCACCTCGAGGCCGATGAAAAGCACCAGCAGGTCGTTGGCCATGGCCATCATGACCATGCCGACCACGGCAAAGAGCAGCAGCGTGTAGTACTCGCCCTCGGCGATCCCGTCGCGCTCGAGCACCTGCGAGGAGAAGGCCACGGTGAACAGGCCCGCGGTCACGATGATGAGCGAGACGAACACGCCGAAGTTGTCGGCCGTGATGACGCCGAAGCTCGTCTGGTTCCTGCCCCATAGGAAGAGGAGCGATACGGCCGTGGCGGCCAGCGCGATGAAGGCCAGCACGCCGAGGGGCATCCGCTCGCCCTTGCGGCGCCAGGACTCGGCCAGCATCACCACCAGTCCGCCGGCGCCGGCACAGAGCATCGGCACTGCCGCATTGAAGGACGCCGCGTTAAAGGACGCGGGCAGCATGGCTACCGGCCCTCCGCGCGGGCGCGCACGGGCGCGTCGTTGCCGGACGTCAGGGGCAGCACGTCGGGCCTTACGTCGCGCTGCACGCGTTCCGTCCGAACCATGTCGAGGCGTTCGACCACCGACCGCACCGCACCCTCGGTCGGCTTCAGGAACACGTTCGGGGCCACGCCCATGAAGATGGCCAGGGCCACCAGCGGCACGAGCGCCGCCCATTCCCGGACCGAGAGGTCGGGCAGCGTCCTGTTCTCCTCGTGCGTCACTGGGCCGTAGTAGACGCGCTGGAACATCCAGAGCATGTAGACCGCCGAGAGGATCACGCCGAGCCCGGCCACGATCACGTAGCGCGGGTCCGCCTTGAACGCGCCGAACATGATGAGGAACTCACCCACGAAGCCGTTCATGCCGGGCAACCCGATGGAGGCCAGCGTCAGGAGCAGAAAGCCGGCCGTCAGCTTCGGCATCACGCCCTTGAGGCCACCGAACTCGCTGATGAGCCGCGTGTGCCGCCGGTCCGAGAGCATGCCCACCACGAGGAACAGCCCACCCGTGCTGATCCCGTGCGCCAGCATCTGGTACACCGCGCCCTGCATCCCCTGCACGTTCATGGCGCAGATGCCCAGCACGACAAAGCCCAGGTGGCTCACCGAGGAGTAGGCCACCAGCTTCTTCATGTCGGGCTGCACCATCGCCACCAGTGCGCCGTAGACGATGCCGATGATGGCCAGGACCGCGATAAAGGGCGCGAAGTAGGCCGCTGCCGCCGGAAAGAGCGGGAAGGCAAACCGTACGAGCCCGTAGGTGCCCATCTTCAGCAGCACGCCAGCCAAAAGAACAGAACCGGCCGTCGGGGCCTGCACGTGCGCGTCAGGCAGCCAGGTATGGAACGGGAAGAGCGGCACCTTGATCGCAAACGCCAGCGCGAACGCGAGGAAGAACCAGAACTGCGTGCGCGGAGCCACCTCCAGCAGAGCCAGTTTCTCGATGTCGAAGGTGTAGGACCCGGTGGCCACGCTGTGCAGGTAGGCCATCCCGAGAATGGCGACGAGCATCAGGACGCTCCCCGCCATGGTGTAGAGCATGAACTTCACGGCCGCATACACGCGCTGGTCATAGCCCCAGATCCCGATGAGGAAGTACATCGGGATGAGCATGGCGTCCCAGAAGATGTAGAAGAGGAACAGGTCCAGCGAGAGGAACACGCCGATCATCGCGGCTTCGAGCAGCAGGATGAAGATCGAGAAACTCTTCACGTGCTTCTGCACGGATTCCCACGAGGAGAGCAGGGCAATCGGGGTGAGGAAACCGGAGAGCACGACCAGCATCAGGCTGATGCCGTCGATACCCACGGCGTAGCTGATGCCGAAGGCGGGAATCCACGGTACCCGCTGCACGAACTGGTAGCCCTCGGCCGAGGGGTCAAACCGAGACCACAGGAGCAGCGTCAGTCCGAACATCACAACGGAGACGCCAAGCGCCAGCCACCGGACGAGACCGTCCTTCCGGCCATCGGCATTCGGCACACCCATCAGGAGCAGCGCGCCGAGCACGGGAAGCACAACAAGCAGCGTCAGCATGCGGATCCCGGCCTCATCTCCAGAAGTAATAGCCGAGCAGCAGCACCACACCCACCAGCACGGAGCCGGCGTAGGCACGCACGGATCCGGTCTGCAGGCGGCGGAGCGCCGTGGCGCAGTGAGCCACGATCGAGGCTACGCCGTTCACCGCACCATCCACGATGCCGGTGTCCATGCGCCAGAGGCCATCCCGCGAGAACGCATGAATGGGCCGGACGATCACAGCGTCGTAGATTTCATCCACGTAGTACTTCTTCAGCAGCGTCCGGTGCACCGGTGCCAGGCTCCGTGCGGCTGAATCGGCGAGGTCCCGTCGACGCAGCCACACAAAGGCCGCGAACCCGATGCCCAGGAAGGCGATGCCGCTGGACACGCCCATCAGCGTCAACTCGAGCGCTTCGTGATCCGCGTCGTGGCCTGCCGCGTGGTCAGCCGCGCCCGCGTGGTCTTCGACGTGCTCGGGCTCGGACCCTGGAGGCGGAGCGAACTCGCCAGTGGCCTCGGGAATCTCGACGACAGGTGCCTCGAACACAGGCGCCAGCCAGGTGCCGAGCCAGTTGCTCCCACCAAGGGGCGCAGGCCGTCCGATGTAGCCGGCCGCGACCGAACCCACGGCCAGCAGCACGAGCGCCACGGCCATCGCGGCAGGGGCGTCGTGGAGACCGTGGCCTCCATGCCCGTGCCCACCCGCGTGGGTATCGGCGTGAACATCGACCGCATGTCCGCCGTGGGCGCTGGCATGGGCGGCTGGCGCAGCCGGCGCATCGTGGCGACGCTCCCCGTGGAACGTCAGGAACACCAGCCGGAACATGTAGGTGGCCGTCAGGAGCGAGGTGATCGCTCCCACCACCCACAGCACGGTGTGGCCGCTGGCGAAGGTCTCGAACAGGATCTCGTCCTTGCTGAAAAAGCCCGCCAGCCCCGGCACACCGGCAATGGCCAGCGCCCCGACCAGGAACGTCCAGTAGGTGATCGGCAGATGCTTCCGCAGCCCGCCCATGTTCCGGATGTCCTGCTCCCCTGCCAACGCGTGAATCACGGCGCCGGAACCGAGGAAGAGCAAGGCCTTGAAGAACGCGTGCGTGTAGAGATGGAAGATACCCGCGCCATAGGCGCCCACGCCCATGGCCAGGAACATGTACCCGAGCTGAGACACGGTTGAATAGGCCAGCACGCGCTTGATGTCGTTCTGCACGAGGCCGATGGTGCCCGCGAGGAGCGCCGTGGCCGCACCAACCACAGCGATGATCTGCAGCACCTCAGGCGCGTGCGTGAAGAGCACGGCATTGCGGCCGATCATGTAGACGCCCGCGGTCACCATCGTCGCGGCGTGGATGAGCGCCGAGACCGGCGTGGGGCCTTCCATGGCGTCCGGCAGCCACACGTAGAGCGGAATCTGGGCGGACTTGCCGGTCGCGCCGATGAAGAGCAGGAGCGCGGCCATCGAGAGCATGCCGAAGCTGTGCTCCACCGGCAGCGGAGCGATCGCGGCGGCCAGGCCGTCGAACTCCAGCGTGCCGAAACTGGTGGCCAGCAGCAGCGCACCCAGAATGAAGGCGTAGTCCCCGATGCGGTTCACGATGAAGGCTTTCTTGCCCGCATCCGACGCCGACTTCTTCTGGTACCAGAAGCCAATCAGCAGGTAGGAGCAGAGGCCCACACCCTCCCAGCCCACGAACATCACCAGCACGCTCGAGCCGAGCACCAGCGTCAGCATGAAGGCGGCAAAGAGGTTCAGGTACGAGAAGTAGCGGGCGAACTCGCTATCCCGCTCATCGTGCATGTACGCCGTGGAGTAGATGTGGATGAGCGACCCGATGCCGGTGATGACCAGAATCATGACCGCGGAGAGCGGGTCGAGCCGGAGCGCCGCCTTCAGCTCGAAGTCGCCGGCCGTGAACCACGTATAGAGCGGCTCGGTGATGGCCCTGGCGTCGGGCGCGAGACCAGCCAGCTCCATCACCATCATCACGGAGATGGCGAATGAACCGAGCATCGCGAGCGATGCCAGCCCGCCCGAGACGGTCTTGGGCAGGCGCTTCCCCATCGTCGCGTTGACGAGGAAGCCGGCAAAGGGCAGAAGCGGAATCAGCGCGAGCACGGGATCACCACTTGAGCGACGTGAACGCGTCCGGGTTGAGCGATTCACGATGACGGAAGAGGGCCACCACGATGGCCAGGCCGACCGCAGCCTCGGCCGCGGCCACCGTCATCACGAACGCCACGATGATCTGGCCGTCCACCACGCCGGCATGCCGGCCGAAGGCCACAAACGTCAGGTTCACCGCGTTCAGCATGACTTCGATGGAGAGCAGGATCGTGATGAGGTTGCGGCGCATGAACACGCCCGCGCTCCCCACGGCAAACAGGATCGCCGAGACGATCAGGTAATGGCCGAGCGGAATCATCGGCCGTCCTCCCGGTTGGCCAGATACACGCCGCCGACCAGCGCCACCAGGATGAGCACCGAGGTGGCTTCGAAGGCAAACGCGTAGTCCTGGAACATGGTGCGGCCGATGGCCCGCACCGATCCGCCGTCGCCACCGGTGCCGACGGCCTCATCCAGCCTGCCCGTGCGCAGCAAGGCGTAGACCAGCTGCACCACGAGCAGGGCACCCAGCCCCACCCCGATGCGCGCCATGCCTGGCTCCTTCAACGGATGCGCCGCATCCCAGTCTCCCGCGTCCTCATTGGGCCGGTTGAGCAGCATCACGGCATAGAGGAAGAGCACCATCAGCGCGCCGGCGTAGACCACGATCTGCGTCACGGCGATGAAGGGCGCGTCGAGCTGCACGTAGAGGCCCGAGATCATGCCGAAAGAGGCCACCAGCAGCAGCACGCTGTACATCGGGTTGCGCTGGAAGATGACCATGGCCGACGCCACGATGGCCGCCCCCGAGAACGCGTAGAAGAGGAGCGTCTCACCCATGGACGTAGAGCACTCCGGCGGCGGTCACGAGCAGGTTCACGACGGAGGCCGGCAGCAGCCACTTCCAGCCGAACTGCATCAGCTGGTCGTAGCGGTAGCGCGGCAGCGTCCACCGGATCCACACGTAGACGAACATCAGGAAGCCGACCTTGATGAGGAACCAGATCCAGCCGTACTCGGGCGGCAGGAACGGCCCGTGCCAGCCGCCGAGAAAGAGCGTCGTGGCCATCGCGGAGACGGTCGCCATGTTGATGTATTCGGCCATGTAGAACATGGCGAAGCGCATCGAGCTGTACTCGGTGAAGTAGCCCGCCACCAGTTCCTGCTCCGCTTCCGGAAAGTCGAAGGGCGCGCGGTTGGTTTCGGCGATGCCGGCAATCATGAAGATCAGGAAGCCCACCGGCTGCAGGAACAGGTACCACTTCGGCAGCACGCCGAGCCAGGCGCCCTCCTGGCCGTTGACGACTTCGCGGAGCGACAGCGACCCGGCGATGAGCACCACGCCGGCCAGCGCCGTGCCGTAGGACAGCTCGTAACTGATCATCTGGGCCGACGACCGCAGGGCGCCGAGCAGCGAGTATTTGCTGTTCGAGGACCAGCCGGCCAGCACGATGCCGTAGACGCCCATCGACGAGATGGCGAACACGGCCAGCATGCCGACGTTGATATCCGCGACCTGGAGGCCGACCGGCCGGTCCAGCAGACCGAAGAACGTCGTTTCGGCGCCGAAGGGCACGGGCGCGAAGGCGGCAAACGCCGCGACGCAGGAGATGATGGGCGCCAGCGTGAAGAGGATGGCATCGGCCGACTTGGGCCGGAGCTCCTCCTTCATGATGAGCTTGATCACGTCGGCCAGCGGCTGGAACAGGCCGTACGGCCCCACGCGCGTCGGACCCTCGCGCTGCTGGATCAGGGCGCACACCTTGCGCTCCACCCACACCATGATCGCTGCCGTATTCAGCAGCATCACGAACGCGATCAGGATGATGACGATCTGGGCGATGACGACGAGCATCAGTGGTGCCCTGCCAGCGAGGCCGTCCGCGTGCCTCGCCACGAAGCCTGGAGCGTGCAGCGGCCCTCGCGCACGTGCGCCTCGTACTCGTGACGGAAATGCTTGATGGTGGAGAGCACGGGCGCGATCTCCGCGTCACCGAACGGGCAAAGCGTCTTGCCGCCGATGTTCTTCGAGACATCGAGCAGCAGGTCGATGTCCTTCATCTGCCCCTCACCCGCCTCGATACGGGTCAGGAGCTTGAGCAGCCAATCCGCGCCCTCGCGGCACGGCGTGCACTTGCCGCACGACTCGTGACGGTAGAACGCCAGCAGGTTCTTCGCCAGCCACACCATGCAGGTCGTGTCGTCGATGGCCATGATGGCGGCCGACCCGAGCATGGACCCCGCCTTCGCGACCCCGTCGAAGCTCGCCTGGATGTCGATCTGATCCGGCATCAGCACGGGCGTCGACGACCCGCCTGGAATCACGGCCTTGAGCGTGCGGCCGTCGCGCATCCCACCCGCGTACCGATCCCCCAGGATGAGCTCCTTGAGGGTGACGTCCATCGTGGCCTCGAAGACGCCTGGGTTCTTCACATGCCCGCTCACGCAGTAGAGCTTCGGCCCGTTGTTCTTCTCGGGCCCGAGGCTGGTGAACCACTCCACGCCACGCGCGACGATGAGCGGCACGTTCGCCAGCGTCTCGACGTTGTTCACGGCTGACGGGCAGTTGTAGAGGCCGCTGACAGCCGGGAACGGCGGCTTGATGCGGGGCTGGGCGCGCTTGCCCTCCAGCGACTCGATGAGCGCGGTTTCCTCGCCCGCTTCGTAGGCGCCGGCGCCCCGGTGGACGAAGACGTCACAGTCGAAGCCGCTGCCGAAGATGTTCTTGCCGAGGAAGCCGGCGCGGTACGCCTCCTCGATCTGCTGCTCGAGCACCTTCTGCACATGGAAGAACTCGCCGCGGATGTAGATGTAGGCGGTCTTGGCCCCGATCGCATAGCAGCCGAGGGCGCACCCTTCGATGAGCAGGTGCGGGTTGCGCTCCATGAGCAGGTGGTCCTTGAAGGTCCCCGGCTCACTCTCGTCCGCGTTGCAGCAGATGTACTTGGGTTTGGGCGTGTCCTTGAGCACGAACTGCCACTTGAGCCCGGTCGGGAAGCCGGCGCCGCCCCGGCCGCGCAGGCCGGCCGCCTTCACCAGTTCGATGACCTCGTTGGGCTGCATGGTGGTAACAGCCTTCCGGAGCGCCTCGTAGCCGAGGTCCTTCGCCTTGTAGAAGTCGAGCGTGTAGCAGTTCGGTTCGCGGACGAACCGGGTCAGCACGCGTTCGTAGGCCATCGTCCTATTCCACCGTGTGGTGGCAGCCGGTCAGGGCCGCCAGCCCCTTGACGCGCAGGTCTTCCACAAACTGCGGGACGCGGTCGGGCGTGAGCCGCTCCTGCCAGTGGTCGTTGTTGATCATCACGACGGGGGCCCGATCGCACGCGCCGAGGCACTCGAACTCAAGGAGCGTGAACGTGCCGGTCGGATCCGTCCCGCCGACAGGGACGCCGATCGCATCCGAGAGCGCTTCCGTCACCCGCTCGGCGCCGTTCAGCGCGCATGAGAGCGTGCGGCACACGGCAAGCGCGTACGTCCCCACCGGCCTCTGGAAGAACATCACGTAGTAGGTGACGACGTCTTCCACCTCGGCCGGCGTGCACCCGATCTGCTGTGCGACGAAGCGCATGGCCATGCGGGAGACGTAGCCCTGCTGCGCCTGCACCAGGTAGAGCGCGTAGAGAATCGCGGACTTCCGGCGCTCGGGCGGATAGTGCGTGACAATCCGGTCGAAGGCCGCCTGATGCTCGGGCGTGTAGGCGAACGGTTCGCCCGCATCGGCCAGCCGGCGTTCCGACTTATGGAACTTCGCCGGCGAGTAGTCCATCCTCGCGTGAAAACTCACCGGTCTACGTCTCCCATCACCACGTCCGACGAGCCGATCACGGCAATCACGTCCGCGATCATCCCGTCCTTGATCACATACGGCAGGGCCTGGCAGGCATAGAAGGACGGCGCCCGCATCTTGATGCGCCACGGCCGGTTCGTGCCGTCCGACACCACAAACACGCCGTGCTCGCCGCGCGCACCCTCCACCGGTACGTAGGCCTCGCCCGCGGGCACGGTGAAGCCCTGCGAATAGATCAGGAAGTGCTGAATCAGCGCTTCCATCTCCGTGTAGACCTTGTCCTTGGGCGGGGGCACGACGCGCGTATCGTTGGCCGCCCAGGCGCCGGTCGGCGTGATGCGCTGAATGGCCTGCCGGCAGATCCGCACGCTCTCACGCATCTCCTGCACACGCAGCCGGTACCGGGCGTAGACGTCGCCTTCGGGGAAGCTGGGCACGTCGAATTCGTAGGAGTCGTAGGTCAGGTACGGGAAGGCCCGCCGCACGTCGTAGGTGGAGCCGGAGGCACGCGCGATGGGCCCCGGAAGGCCCCACGCGATGGCGTCCTTCCTGGAGAGAACACCCACGCCCTCGGTCCGCTTCCGGTAGATGTGGTTCTTCGTCAGCAGGTCTTCGTACTCGTCAAGCTTGCCCGGGAACGCGTCCAGGAAGGCATTCACCGAGTCGTGGTACCCGCGCGGCAGATCCTCGCGAAGGCCGCCAACCCGGATGTAGCTCGGAAAGAGCCGGAACCCGGCCGTCTGTTCATTGAGGTTGAGGAGCAGTTCGCGCTCGCGGAAGCAGTAGAGCATCACGGAGATGGCGCCGATCTCCATAGCGTGCGTGCCGAGCCACACGAGGTGGCTGGCGATGCGCTGCAATTCCGCGATGAGCACGCGGATGTGCTGCACACGCTCGGGCATCTCCATCCCGAGGAGCTTCTCCACGCTCAGGGCGTAGGCCAGGCTGTTGGACTGCGCGCCCAGGTAGTCCATCCGCTCGACGAGCGGAATCACCTGCTGCCACTTCTTCTGCTCGGCGGTCTTCTCGATGCCGGTGTGCAGGTAGCCGATGGTGACGTCGGCCGCCTTGACGATCTCGCCGTCAAGGGTCAGCACCAGGCGCAGCACGCCGTGCGTGCTGGGGTGCTGGGGCCCCATGTTGACGGTCATCGTTTCGGTGCGCATCTCCGCCACGGCTACCTCTTCGCTCCCGGGTCGCGCGTGACGCGGTCGCGCTCGATATTCGCGCGGAACTCCTGCTCGGTGACCTCGAGCGGTTCGTAGGTCTGGGCGGTCTTCCGCACCTGCACCGGGTGGTCCTTCCGGAGAGGATGCCCTTCCCAGTCGTCCGGAGTCAGGATGCGGCGCAGATCCGGGTGCCCCTCGAAGACGATGCCGAAGAGGTCCCAGACCTCGCGCTCGGGCCAGCCCGCGGCAGGCCACACGCTCTGAACGGTCGGCACCATGTCGCCGGCGGCGACCTTGACCTTCAGGCGCGCGCGGGTCAGCGCTGATGTAGAGACGAGGTGGTAGACGACCTCATAGCGGGGCTGACGCGGCAGGTAGTCGACCGCCGTGATCTCGATCAGGAGGTCGAACTGTGCCTGCTCGCAGAGCGCGCGACACACCTCCACGAGCCGGCCGGCCGGCACGTAGACCGCGGGCACGTCGATGCTGGCGGCGGCCTCAAGGGCTGCGCCGGGCACGAGCATTGCGATTCGGTCAATCAGGGGCGTGGAATCCATCACATCACGGGGGAATCTACATGCGCGACCGGGCGATCTTCTCCTGCAGTTGCACGATGCCGTAGATGAGGGCTTCAGGGCGCGGCGGGCACCCGGGCACGTAGACGTCCACGGGGACGATCTGATCCACACCCTGGACGATGGCGTAGTTGTCGAACACGCCGCCCACCGACGCGCAGGCGCCCATCGAAATGACCCACTTGGGTTCCGGCATCTGGTCGTAGATGCGGCGCAGCGCCGGCGCCATCTTCCGCGAGAGCCGGCCAGCCACAATCATCAGGTCTGCCTGGCGCGGCGAGCCCCGGAACACCTCGGCGCCGAAGCGCGCGATGTCGTAGCGGGAGCAGCTCATCGCCATCATCTCGATGGCGCAGCACGCCAGGCCGAAGGTCACCGGCCAGATGGCCGAGCGGCGGGCCCACTGGACCATCTTCTCGACGCTGGTGGTCAGCACGGGCAGATCCATGTCGGCATCCGTAGCCGGCACAATCAGCGGTGACGTTCCGAGGGCAGTGTCCGTCACGCCGCGTGTCTCTCTCGCGCGCAGTGCGCGGGGCCACGCGCGGCCCTCGTCGCCACCGGACCCCAGTCCAGCACGCCCTTGCGCCAGATGTAGATGTAGCCCACGGCCAGGATCGCGAAGAACGTGACAATCTGGATGAACCCGGTCCACCCCAGGTCACGCAGCGCCACGGCCCACGGATACAGGAAGGCCACCTCGATGTCGAACAGCAGGAACACCATCGCCACCAGGTAGAACTTCACCGGATGCCGCTCGCGGGCATCCCCCACGGCAGGCATGCCGCACTCGTAGGGCGCCAGCTTCTCTGGTGTCGGATTCTTCGGCCCCAGGACGCTCGAGAGGAGGATCATCACCCCCGCGAACCCGAGACCGAGGCCGGTCATGATCAGAACGCCCAGCCAGCCCATGTCACCTCATCCCTGCGCGCCATAGCGGCGCTTGTGAACACTTTCGCAAACCCTTTCATGCTATAGAACGCTGACCATTTGGTCAACGATTCGGACCATACCATTCCGCCACAACTCGATGCGCATCAGCTGGTTCCGGTCACAACCCTCCACCTCCGCCGGATCGCCCGACTCGATGGCGGCGCTGGTCGCCGCCGTGGCGCGTCGTCACGAGGTGACCGAGGTGCACGCGGCCTCCGCCCACGAGACGTCCGCCCACGATGCTGTGTGGCGCTGGCATCGGGGCCTCATCGACCTTCCGATCTACGAGCTGGATGGCGCCGACAGCGGCGCCTTCATGTGGCCCTACATGGTGCGCTACCCGGGTCTGGCGCTGGTGCTCGGCCGGACGTTCACCGCCGGGCATGCCAGGGACCTGATCCGGCGGCGGCGGCGCGATGATGCGGATGCTGAGGACCAGTTCTCCCGGGGCCACGCCTGGCGCTCCCTTGCGGTGCCCCTGAGCGCGTCGCGACTGGTGGCCCTGCCCGGTCACGGCATGTCCGGCAGCATGCTCGATGAGCCTCCGCCGCACCTGGTGTCGTTTGCGCCGGCAATGTCCAGGCCTGTGATCAACCGGATTCACCATGATGGTCCGGCACGCATCGGACTCGTCACGCCCGACCAGCGAAGCCGCGATTTGGTCGAGCAGGGGGCGGCGCGCGTGCGGGACGCCGGACTCGCCATCGACATCCTGATGGCCGATCGGGAGGAGGTCCTCGCGGGCGCCGACATGCTGCTGTCCATGCCTTGGCCTCCCACGGGCCGCATTCCAGAGGATGTGCTGGCGGCGATGTCGCTGGGCATTCCATCGATCGTCGTGGAGACAGTTGATGTCGCCGGCTGGCCGAGCCTCAACCCGCAGTCGTGGCAACCGCGCGAGGAAGGCCCCGGCGCTCCCCCGCCGGTGGGTATCAGCATCGACGCTCGTGACGAGGAGCATTCGCTGGCGCTCGCCCTTCGCCGGCTGGCGGCCGACGCGCCGTTACGTCAGCGCCTGGCCACCGCGGGCCAGGATCGCTGGGCGGCGGTGCACGCCCCCGACGCCGCCGCGACAGCCTTCGACCGCATCCTCGACCTCGCGCGCAACCAGGCGCCGCCCTCGTACCCGCCGGACTGGCCGGCCCATTTCATGGCCGACGCCTCGGGCACGGCGCGCCGCATCCTCGGCGAGTTCGGCCTCCAGACCGACGTGCTCGCGTAGCTGGCGAGCGGCCGTCGGGCGGCCTGCAAGCGGGTGGTGCCGCGCCGGCAGCCTTTCCCGGTGGCATACCCACGCCCCGATGCCAACCTGCTCAGGCGAAGGATGTTGCGGCGGTCACAGTTGCGGGCGAGAATGCCCCGGCGGACAAGCCCCCGCTCGCTAGCAGGGTGCTGAAAAACTAATCGCGCGGGGATCGACATCGGGATCCCGTCGTACTACGATGCGCCCATCCACACGGAAGGGAGCAGTCCGATGC
>JBEBFY010000045.1:0-8871 GCA_040081715.1 Vicinamibacterales bacterium
CCCAGGGCCTCGACGCCCCGGCGGCGCACGGACCCACCGCAGGGCCCTGCTCGATCAGAGAGATCCGTGCACACATCGCGTTCTTCAGCACCCTGCTAGGGCCTTCGCCGGAGTGATCTTCGGGAGGACTGAATGGTCGATCTGTCTACCTCGTATCGCCTCGGTTGGCACCACCGGAACCCCGTCGTCGACATAGTCGTGCGCGTGAAGTTGCGAGCCAAACGGTCCCGTCTGTAGTTCCGCGACTCCCGCATCACACAGATCGCCAATGGAGGCCTGCCTCCACTCACCCGCCATACCCAAGCTCCTTCAGGTTGGCGGCAATGGCGGTATCCAGCTTCGCGGCTTCGGCCTGCTGCTCACGCAGCATCGCGGCAAGGCGCTTCATCTTCTCGTCGAACGGCTCACCGTCGTCCTCAGCGGCCTCCGCTCCCACGTAGCGGCCTGGCGTGAGGACGTGGCCGTGTTTGCTGATGTCCTCCAGCGTGGCGCTCTTGCAGAAGCCCGGCACGTCGGCATAGGTAGCCGCATCGCCATCGCCGCGCCAGGCGTGATAGGTGCCGGCAATCTTCGCGATGTCGGCTTCTGTCAGCTCGCGATGGGTCCGGTCCGCCATCGTGCCGAGCTTGCGGGCATCGATGAAGAGAGTCTCGCCGCGCCTGTCCCGGAAGGCTGGTCCTGAGCCTGCCGAAGGGCGGCCGTTCTTCTTGTTGCGGGCCAGGAACCAGAGGCACACGGGAATCTGCGTCGAGTAGAAGAGCTGGCCAGGCAGGGCCACCATGCAGTCCACCAGATCCGCCTCGATGATGGCCTTGCGGATCTCTCCCTCGCCCGACTGGTTCGACGACATCGAGCCGTTGGCGAGCACGAAGCCGGCCAGCCCGGTGGGCGCCAGGTGGTGGATGAAGTGCTGCACCCAGGCGTAGTTGGCGTTGCCCGCGGGCGGCACGCCGTTGACCCAGCGCTTGTCGTCCTTGAGCAGCTCGCCGCGCCAGTCGCTGTCGTTGAAGGGCGGGTTGGCCAGCACGTAGTCGGCCTTGAGGTCCGGGTGCCGATCGGTGTGGAAGGTGTCGCCGTGGCCAATCTGCGCGTCGATGCCGCGGATGGCCAAGTTCATCTTGGCCAGCCGCCAGGTGGTGTAGTTGCTCTCCTGGCCGTAGATGGAGATGTCTCCCAGCTTGCCGGCATGCGCCTCGATGAACTTCTCGCTCTGCACGAACATGCCGCCGGAGCCGCAGCACGGGTCATAGACACGGCCCTTGTAGGGGGCCAGCATCTCCACCAGCACACGGACCACGTGGGACGGGGTGTAGAACTGTCCGCCGCTCTTGCCCTCGGCGCTGGCGAAGCGGGCGAGGAAGTACTCGTAGACGCGCCCGAGCGTGTCCTTCGCCCGGTCTGCGGCGCTGCCGAGTGCAACGTCGCTGACCAGGTTGATGATCTGCCCGAGGCGCTGCTTGTCGAGGCCGGGGCGGGCGTAGTCCTTGGGCAGCACGCCCTTGAGCGAGGGGTTGTCGCGCTCGATGGCAGACATCGCGTCGTCCACGAGCTGGCCGATGGTCGGCTGAGGTGCCATGGACTTCAAGTACTGCCAACGGGCCTCCGGGGGCACCCAGAAGATGCCGACGGCGCGGTACTCGTCCGGGTCCTCAGGGTCGGCGCCCTGCGCCTTCTGCGCGTCCAGTTCAGCGTGCTTCGCCTCGAAGGCGTCGGAGATGTACTTGAGGAAGATCAGCCCGAGGACAACGTGCTTGTACTCGGCCGCATCCATGTTGTTGCGGAGCGCGTCGGCGGCGGCCCAGAGCTTGGCCTCGAAGGCGAGATTGGCGGTGGTGTCGGTCTTGGTTCTGGTCTTGGCCATGGGGTCGGTGTCGCGTCGTGGATGACCTCGATATCATCCACCGAAGCCTCCCCAAGGACGCGATAATCCGCCCTTCGACCATGCAGCCTCCCATCGCCCTGCCCCTCGCGCAGCTCGTCCCTCCCCCGTCGCTCTTCACGCACCCGAGCCGTCTGCACGGCCAGGCACACGTGGCCCGCGTGATGGTGCACGCCTTCCGGCTGCTCGATGCCGCCGGGCTGGCAGAGGAAGCGCCCAGACTCTGGGCCGCTGTGTATCTGCACGATATCGCCCGCACGCACGACGGCGTGTGCTACCGGCACGGCGGGGACGCGATGAAGAAGTTTGAGACACTGCCGGACGTGCGGGCGCTGTTCGCGCAGGGCGGCGTGGTGGAGGGCGACTACGCCCAGATTCACACGGCGGTGGTGCACCACTCGCTGCCGAAGGAACTGGACCGGAGTCACCCCCACTGGCGGCTGGCTTCCCTGCTCAAGGATGCGGACGGGTTGGACCGCGTGCGGTTGGGCGACCTGGACCCGCGCTTCCTGCGGCACGAGGAATCGCTGGGCATGGTGGACTTCGCGGAGGCGCTCTTCGCCGGCACGAACGGCCGGGTCCCCACCGGGCCCCAGCACTTCGAGGACCTGTGGCCCGAGGCCGTGCGGCTCGCGGGCGCTACAGCTCCATGAGGGGACCGTTCGGCTCCGTCACGAAGGTGACATGCCTTCCGCGTGTCTCTCCTCTAAGGCCGCCAGTTCCGTCAACCGCTCCAGGAGCCGCACCACGCCGAGGGTGTCCACCGCGCAGTATTCCTTGAGTGCCGCCCGGGTCCGCTCCACTTCGTCGGGCGGCAGGTTCTGGTCTATGAGCAGCCGCCGCAACTGCACGCTCGCCGTGCCGCCATCGGCGATGGGCAGGCCTTCGTAGCCCGCGCCGGGCACGAGCACCGGCAGCACGGTCTTCAGGCTGAAGCTGCCCAGGAAGTCCGGGTGGTACACGTGATCGCGCACCAGCGGCAGCGCATCCACGAGTCGCCCTCTGAGGTCCGCGAGTTCGGGCGCCAGCCCCGGCAGGGCTTCCGCGAGCTGGTCCACGACCTGGGCCTCAAAGCTGGCGTTGTAGGCCAGCACGACCTTCGCACCGCGGCAGGCGTCCACCAGCCGGCGCGCCAGCTCGGGGCGCGGGTCGCCCGGTTGCTCGGCAAGCCACTCGTGGTGGATCACCTGCCCCGGCGCGCTCACCACGTGGCAACTGAACTGCGCGGGCACCTGGTCCCACGGGCGGCAGCCGTTCCAGAGGGGGATGGGGGTCTGGAGCGTTTCGAAGTCGAGCGCGGCGAACGGGTACTCCACGACGCGAAGCGCGTCGGCCAACGTGGAGGCCACGATCATCCGGCCCTCCTGCACGGCCTGCCGCTGCCGTTCCTGAACCAGACCGAGAGGCGGAACCTGGGGCAGGTCGAAGATGGTGTGGATGCCCTGCTCTTCATACTGCGCGGCCTTGTGAGCCATCCGGTAGAGCGTGCTGATGTGGTTAGGCGGCTGCACGGGCCAGCAGCGCATCAGGAACGGGCAGTCGTAGGGGGAGGTGCAGTGGCTACCTGTGGCGACGTCGGGCAACGGGCCGGCCAGCATCCGCAACTGCGCCGCACGCGACACGCGCACATCCGCCAGCAGCGCATCGGCTTCCTCGGTGATGTCGGCTCGCTCGAACAGGTTGCTGAGATCAGGAAACCGGCACGCGCGGTTCAGGTGCATGAGCTCGACGCGGTTCACCTGAAGTCCGGCGGCCCGCAGCACGTGGAGCTGCACGGCGGCATCCGGGATGTGCTGTGCCTTCACCTTGGTGGTGGACTTCACCTCCACGAGCGTCCATCCCGCGGGGGTGCGCTCCAGCACGTCCACGGCCACGAACACGTCGTTTACGAAGAAGGCGGCTTCGAAGATGGCCGGCGCCCCGGCCTCGATGGCCGCCTGCGTTTGCGCCACGCGGGCATCGAACTCGCGGTGCGGGGCGTCCACGAGCACCCCGCCCGTGAAGTACCCCTGCGCCGCGGCACCCACCACGTGGCCCTGATCGAAGATCGCCTGACGCGCGGCGTCGGGGACGAGCTCCGGCGCGTCGGGCTCGTGCACCCGCCACCAGAGTTGCTTGTGGCATTGAAGGCCGCTCGTGAAGCGCGACTTGGAGAGCCGGAGCCTGGGCGCGGACTCCCCGGCCGGATCGGGTGAGGTGCTCATGGTGTGCGTCCATCATGCCGCGAGGGCGTGACGGGGCTGGTCATACGCTGGATGTTCGCCAGGCTGGCGCTGGCGCATCTGGGCCGAACGGTGGCACATCCAACGCGACACCTTGACGGGGCCGTCCGGGGCGCTGGCCGGCGCCTTCGTCGGCCACCGGCTTCAGTGCTTCATGTCGCCCATGGGCTTCATCATCGGGCAACTCTCCATCGACTCCTTGCCAGCCTGCATGTGCTCCGCCATGTGCCCCATCATCTTGTGCTGCATCGTCATCATGCCGTCCTGCATGCCGCGACGGCTTGCCACCATGTCGGTGACGAGGGCGGCGGTGGCCTTGGCCTTGTCTTTGCCCGAGGCTTTGTTCATCTTCACCACCAGGGCGTCCTGGCGAGAGTCGGCAGCCTTCATGCCTGCCATCACCTCCTCGTGCTCGGCCATCATCGCCTTGCACTTGGCGGGCATCGCATGCGCGGTGACCGCCGCGCTGGCCTTCTGGGGCGCTGCCTGGGCTGCAAGCACGAGGGCGGCCGACGTCACGACCGCCGCACACGTGGCCATCAGCAGGGTGACGAGTGTCTTCATGCGCATGGGGACTCCTTCTGCATTCTCTGGGTGGAATGCAAGCCTCACACGCCCGCCGGTTCCGGTCTGTGCACAAGGGCACACGCGGACCGGGCGCTACTTCATTGGCGGCGGGGGCACGATCCGGACGTCGATCGCCAGCAGGTCGTCCAGACTGTCGCCGCTCGCGTCCACAACCACGTAGAGTCCGGTCTTCAGGTCGAGCACGGAGGCCTTCTTCCCGTCCCGCGTCACGCGCGTCGCGGCATCCAGCGTAATGGGCACCGTCCGCCCACCCGGTTCCTTCACGTCGAGACCGGTCAGCGTGACGTTGCCGATGGTGCCGATAATCCGATAGTCGTCGTGCGCCCGCATCGGCACAAGGCCGGCCGTGAGAAGCCCCGCGAACATGGCGAGCAGTAGGCGTCTGTTCATCTGGATCTCCTTGCGAGTCCTCTTCATTGTGCCGTCTCCGAAGGTGCCGTGCCGACGTGGACACCAGCAAAGGCTGTCACGAAGCACGGCCACGGCGCAGGTGGGCCATGCGACGAAGGCGTGGTGCCCTGGTTCTACCGGACGCTGCGTAATGCTGCGACCGACCGGTTCCGGCGCAACGGGACGGCCTCCCGCGCCATAGAAACCTTCGCGCGCGAACTGGACGTCCACGCGGTTCCCGATGGGGAGATGGAAGCCGAGATCTGTGCGTGCGTCGGCCGCCTGGCGGCCACGCTGAAGCCGGAACACGTGCCAGTCCGGCGGCTGAGCCACTCGCCTACTTCCAGGTGATCTCCATCCCGAAGAAGTGCAGGAACACCTGCCGCGCCGGCTTGTTCTTCGGATTGGGCTGTGGACTGCGGATGTAGAAGTCGATCTGCTGCGTCGCCGGGTTGGTCTCGCCACCGGGCAGCTTCTTGTCCGCCAGGGGATAGCTCACCTTCAAGGTCTTCCGGTCGCGCAGCCCCTGCGTGACCATGAAGTGCATCTCGTAGTCCTGGTAGAGCGGCTTGCCGTTCAACGTGGCGTGCCCGTAGCCCCAGCCGGCCAGGAACCCCACCGTCTTGGGCCAGTTGTTGTCGCCGCAGCCGGAGTCCGTGCCGTGCTCGTGGATGTAGGCGACGATGCCGCCGTGCTGACACGGACTGAACTCGTTCCAGCGGTCCATCGCCACGACGAGGTCGCCGTCGGGAATGCGCAGCCTGGCCTCGAACGTGCCGGTGTTCGTGATCTCATCCACGTCAATGTCGACGCTGCCGGTGACGGGCCGGATGCTCTTCGCCTCGTTGTCGATGTGGTCCCAGCCTTCGGGATCGTTCAGCCCGCCGACCATGTGGATGCGGTTCGCCGAGATCACGAAGTGGCCGTCGTACAGGTCGTGCTGATCCGGCGCGAAGATGTGCACCGCCGCACCAGGCTGCTGCCTCGGGTTCGGGGGCTGCTGCGCGGAAGGAGCCGCACCGCTGATCAACCCGACGGAGACGCACGCGGCCAGTCCCACCTTCGCAAGAGATCGCTTCATGCTGCCCTCACATTTCACACTCCGAGCCCACCGACGCTGCGTTTCGCGGCTCGATCAGGCGATCTGGAAATCGATGAAGTCGTGGATCTTCCCGTCCACGACGCTGAACACGCCGAACCAGGTGCCCGAACCCAGGTTGCCGCCGTCCTGCATCACCATCGTGTCCACCCGTTCGTGCGTCACCATCGGGCCCACGGCACGTGTGGTGCCCGGTTTCACCACCATGCTGATGGACTTCGTCCTCGGGATGAAGCCCCCGAACGAGATCTTCGGGTCCGTCAACTGCGTGAACTTGCCGGGTTTGGCCGCGGCGAACTTCGCCGCCGGCGCCAGGAACGACGCCACGCCGGCCATGTCCCGCTTGTTCCACGCCACCAGGAAGTCGTCGATGACCTTTATGTTGGCGCGCTCCTGCTCGGTGGGAGCCTTGGCCTGCGCCGCAGCAGTTCCGGCGAGGGCGAGTGCGGCAGCCGAGAGGCCCGCAGTGGTCAGAACCTGACGGCGTGAAACGCGACTGGGGCGGTTAGTGGTCTGCATGGGCCGGATTGTAGTGCGGGCGCTGCGGCCCCGCACGCCTACCGTGCCGCTGGCGGCGTGGCGCTCTTCGAGAGCGACCGGTAGTACTGCTCCACGAGCGGCCGGAAAGCATCCGGCACTTCATCGGCGGCGGAAAGCACCACTTCCTTGTCTTTCGACTCCGTCTGCCGGCGCAGGGCGTACTCGAAGCGCTTGAGGCCCTCGGCAACAAACGACTGCAGGCGCTGCAGCTCCGAGGCATCCTTGTAGATGCGCTCGTCGTCGAGCTGGCGCAGGCGCTTCAGGATGTCGTCCAGTTCGGCCGGGTCGATGCCTTCCTGGAGCACGCGGCTGCGCAGGTCCTGCGCCTCGTTCATCCATTGCCGCGCCTCACCGCGGAACTGACGGATGTCTTCCGGGTCCAACCGCCACGGACCGGCCGTGCCGCCGTAGGCAAAGCCGTCACCGGTGTAGGGGCCGCCGTTATCCATGCCGCCACGCGCGCCACCGCCGGAGGCGCTGCCACCGGTCTGCCCCTGGCCTTGCTGGCCGCCCTGCCCCTGTTGTCCACCCTGGCCCTGTTGCCCCTGGCCACCCTTCCCTTGCTGGCCTTGTCCCTGCTGGCCCTGACCAGACTGACCTTGCTGGCCTTGCTGGCCCTGTTTCCCCTGCTGACCTTGCTTCCCCTGCTGTCCGGACTGGCCCTGTTTCCCGTCTTGCCCCTGCTGGCCCTGCTGCTGGCCGTTCTGCGCCTGCTGCCCCTGCTGCTGACCGCGACCGCGTTCCAGGCGCTCACGTGTCCGCTGCTCGAGCGACTCGAGGCCACGCGCCAGGCGCTGCGCGCGTTGCACAGCCTCGTCGGTGGGGTCCTGCTTCTCGTTACCCTTGCCCACAGCGCCGGCCGCCTGGTCCAGCTTCTGGCGCAGCGCATCGATCCCTTCGGCAATGTCGCGCTCCACGGCCTCCATGGTGTCTTTGGAGGCGCGGCCGAGCATCTGCCGTGAGTAGCGCACTTTGTCCTTGAGGCGGCCGTCGCGAATGGCGCCAGCGGCCTCGGCCATCTTCCGGCCGGCTGCCTTCTCGTCGCGGCTGGCTTCGCCGGACGTGCGGTCCAACTGCCGCTCGAGTTCGCCGAGCTTGTTCTCCAGGTCGCCCTTGCGCTGATTCAACTGGTTCGCCTGCTGACGGCGCATCTCGCCGTTCTTCTGGTCGAGCGTGCGGACGCCGTCGCCAATCTCCTGCTGGTCGCGCGCAATCTGCTCGGCCTGGCGGCGCGCATCCTCGATGTCGCGCTCGGCGCGGTCGGTCTGCATGCCGCGCAGCCGCTTCTCCGTTTCCTTCAGCCGGTCGAGTGCGGCCTGGGCCTGCGCCTGCGCCTGCTGCTGCGACTGCCCGCCCTGGCCATTGCTGGCGGCGGCCTTGCGCATGGCGTCCGCGGCGTCGCGCAGGCGCTTGGCGTTCTCGGCCAGGTCCTGCCGCTGCTGCTCGCGCGACAGCTTCTCCAGCCGGCGGGCGGCTTCTTCCACCTGCTCGGCCAGCCCGCGCTGCGCGGCACCGCTCCCGCTGGTTGCGCCGCCGAGCGCGCGACGCTTCTGCTGCTCGGCCTCCTGCTCCTGGCGCCGCGCCAGCTCCTTGAGCTTTTCGAGCAGTTCGTCGAGCTGCTGATCGCCGCTCATCTGTTCGGCGCGGTCGGCCGTTTCGTACTGGTTGGCCAGCTTGTCGAGGTCCATCTCGAACATCTCGGCCAACTCACGCGCCACCGAACTCTGCTGCCCGCCACCACCGCCCCCGCCGCCCCGGCTCGTGCTGATCTGCGTTTCGTACTCCTCTTCGGCCTGCTGCAGGAACCCGAGCGCCCGATGCTCGGCCGGCAGGGCCGCTTCGGGGCTCACGGCGTTCAGCTTCTCCTCGGCCACCTTCATCTCGGCGATGGCCTTGGGCAGCAGGTCCGTGATCTTCTTGAAGGCCGGATCCGGCGAGATGAAGCGGCTCGTCATGCGCGTCACGAGGCCTTCCACCTGCTCCCGGAGGCGCGACTGCGAGAGGCCCACGACGATCGAGTTCTGCTTGAGCTTGTCCGCGGTGAAGGTCTTGCGGTCCCGCTGCACGTTAAAGGTGGCGGAGATCACCTGGCGCTGCTGCTCGGAGAGCGCCGTGACATCGCCGGCTCCGCCCATGCCGCCACCCCCGCCGCC
>JBEBFY010000012.1:0-104189 GCA_040081715.1 Vicinamibacterales bacterium
CGCATCGGACTGCTCCCTTCCGTGTGGATGGGCGCATCGTAGTACGACGGGATCCCGATGTCGATCCCCGCGCGATTAGTTTTTCAGCACCCTGCTAGGCTGGTTGCACGCACCAGGTCGTCACTTTGCACATGGAGTGTGCCTGTGACGGATCGAGAGACTCTCGTTGGCGTTTACGCACTACTCGCCACCTTTCTCTCGTTCGCTGTGGGCGGCGCGGTGTGGTTCCTGGGCCTGCGTCGATGGCGACCAAAGAACCCCTGGCTCTGCGGACTTCGCTTTACGTTGTGGGCCGTCGTACTCAGCGTTCCGACTTCTGGATTGGGCGTAGCCATCTTGCGTATGATTCTCGGCCTGCCCGGCCAAACCTTTCCAACGCGGAGCTCTCCATTTCCGACAATCTTCGGCACGTGGCTCATCGCTGGCGTGCTGCTGTTCCCCATCGGAATGTGGCGTGCGCGCCGGCAGCGCGAGCACGCCCGGAAATAGAGTAAGGGCCTCTTCGTGGCCGCGCTGGCGCTCGGCTACTGTTCGGCACCAATGATTTCCTGTCATCGACCGCGGGTCGCCCCCGGGTTCTGGTAGATTTCGCCCGGAGGTTCCCGGTGGAGCAGAATGAGTCACCCGAAGACTGGAAAGCGCGCTGGCATGTCATGGACGCGTGGACCGTTGGCGAGTTCGCCATGCTCTGTTGTGGCTGGGACCCGGGCACTGGCGAGCACCCCGACCAGGGCGCCTTCAACGCGGCCGTTGAAGCGATCACTCGGGCGGTCCGAGTAGGCGCAATCCCCACGTGCGAACTCAAGTGGCCAGCACGGATCGAGGAACAGATCTTCTCAGGGGCGCCGCTGTTTCGCCCGTCAGAAGTCTCCGAGTGGGCCTTGAAGCGGTTTCCTGCCACCTTCCCAGTCCCGGCGGAATGGGCCTCCGAAGGCGCCCTAGACATCCGCGAACGAACAAGCCTTCTCAGAATCATTGCCGCCCTGGCCGGGCTGGCCAAGATCGACCTCAACAATCCCGCCCGAGCTGCGGAAGACTTGGAAGCCGAAATGCGACGTCTCCATGTTTCGTTAGAGCGTCGGACTATCGGTAAGCACCTGAAGGCCGCCCTCGAACAGCTCACGCAGCGATGACGAAATTCCCGGTGCCACACCGGAAATAGACCCTATTTCCGTCAGCCGGAGACTACAACCGGTGGGTGCTGCGAAAGGGCTCAGACGGACGACGCTACTCCCGGCTGTCCATTGCCGAGTGTCGTCGCCTCCTGGGCAATGATGGTGCGCACCTGTCAAATGAGCAGATCGAGAACCTCCGGGACCAGCTGTTCGCGCTCGCCCGTGTCGTCATTGGCACGATCTCCAGTACCCCCACTCAGACCACGGGACAGACCGGAGCGCATGGGGCAGGGCCTGGTCGAGCCATCTCTAATTGGTCCGAGGACTCCGACTTGCCGGACATCGAGGAACGGGCCGCGATCCTGGAGTTTGACGCGAACCTACCCCGCGTGCTCGCCGATCGGTTCGCACGGCAACCGCGACATCGGCGACAATGACGACCGTGCGCGCGATTATCTACTGCCGCGTCTCCACGAAGGAACAGACCCAGAATCTCAGCCTGCCGACGCAGCTGAAAGCCTGCCGCGACTACTGCAAGCGGGGAGAAATGACGGTCGCCCGCGAGTTTACCGACGCGGGCGAGTCAGCCAAGACCGCCGATCGCACCGAACTGAAGGCCCTACTCGCCTACTGCCGCGAGAACAAGGGACAAATTCACACCTTAGTCGTCTACAACGTCTCGAGGTTCTCTCGCGACCGTTACGACCACGTGATCATCCGGGCGCATCTTCACAAGCTAGGCGTCACGCTACGCTCTGTCACGGAGCCGATCGACGATTCCTCGACGGGCAAGCTAATGGAAGGCATCGTGTCGTCCTTCGCCCAGTTCGACAACGATCAGAAATCCGAACGCACGGCTGCCGGGATGCAAACCGCCCTGCGCATGGGTCGCTGGACGTTCAAAGCTCCGATCGGCTACGTCAACTCGTTGAGCAAGACCGGCCCGAGTCTGCTACCAGATCCCAAGCGCGCCGATCTCATTCGGTTCGCGTTCCGGGAGGTCGCGAACGGCCACGACATTGCCGAGATGCTGCGCAAGCTCAATGCGGCAGGCATGACAGGAACGAAGGGCCGTCCCCTGAGCCTGCAGTCGTTCCGGACGTTGCTGCGAAACTCGATCTATGTGGGCCGACTCGAAGTCCGGAAGTGGGGAATCAGCTGCGTCGGCGACTTCGAGCCGCTGGTCACCGAGCCGTTCTTCAGGCGAATGCAAGCGCGCATGTCCGGCAAGACCGCGCCGATTCGACACATCAAGGATCGGGCGGACTTCCCCCTTCGGCGGTTCCTCAAGTGCGCCAGCTGTAGCCACGGAATAACGGGTAGCTGGTCGACAGGCAGAAACAGCCGCTACGGCTACTACCACTGCCAACGGTGCTCTGGGATTCGGGGAAAGCGCGAGGACGTTGAGGCGGCCTTCCTGGCCCATCTGGAGCACCTGCGGCCGGAGCCCGGCTACATTAGCCTCTTTAGGGCGATCGTCATCGACGTCTGGAAGGCAGAACAGGGAAAGGCAGCGGAGCTCGAACAGGTTCGCAGGAAGCGGGTCGCGGAATTGCATGCCCGTCTGGACCGCCTGGACGAAGCGTTCATTTACGAACGGTCCATCGAGCAATCGGTGTACGAACGCCAGCGTGACCGGGTACAGGAGGATCTGGCGTTGGCAGAACTGGAACTACACGAAGCCCGTGTCGATCAGGCCGACGTCGAAGGCATCCTCGGCTTCGCTGAATACCTTCTGACAAACGCCGCCCGCGTCTGGCTTGAAGCCACCCTGCCGCAACGTCAGCAGATCCAGAACGCCATCTTCCCCAAAGGACTGCCGTTTGACGGACGGAACTTTGGAACCGCTCCAACTTGCTTGGCTTTCAGTGGTTTGCGGGGAATCGGCGACGGAAATAATGGGTTGGCGTCCCCACAGGGATTCGAACCCTGGTTTCAGCCTTGAAAGGGCCGCGTCCTAGGCCTCTGGACGATGGGGACGTGCGTGAGAGAAGCCGAGTGGTGGGCCCCCTGGGGATCGAACCCAGGACACCCTGATTAAAAGTCAGGTGCTCTACCACTGAGCTAGGGGCCCGTTCCGATCCCGTGGGGTTACCGCCTGCGCGGCTTGGCACACCCAATAGAAAGGGGGATTGTACCACGCGGGCGGCGTCGGCATGGCACTCCTGGGCTAGACTCCCTCTGTCTTGCCCCGGGACCCGGCGCAGCGTTCTGAAGGAGTCTGAGATGACGTCACGCGTATTTCTGATGGTTGCTGTTGCCTCCGCCCTGGCTGTGGGCGCGTCGGCCCAGACCGCACCCGCACCGGCCGCGCAGCACGACCATGACCACGGCGACCAGAAGGCCGCGGTGTCGCCGAACGACCAGTTGCCGACGGCCGAGTACGTCGAGCGGATGCTGCTCGGTGCGCCGGTGAACCTGCGTCCAGCCACGGGCGTGATCCGGTGGAAGCCGGACCACTCCTACGAGACGCTGAAAGCCGGGACGAGCCGCCTGGTGTGCTTCGACCGCTCCGGCGAGGACCGCCGGAATCCGTTCGCCGTGCAGTGCACGAGCATCGGCAACCTGCCGCGCGTGGCGCAGAACCGGAAGTTCAGGGCCGAGAGCAAGACCAACGAGGAAGAGCAGGCCAAGGTGACGGCGGCCGAGAAGAACGGCACGCGCGTGAAGCCGGAGTACGGCTCGCCGTGGATCAACGCGAACGGCCCGGATCACAAGACGATCCGGACGCACACCACCATCGCCGTGCCCAACGCCACGCCGCAGTCGCTCGGTCTGCCCGGCGACAACAGGCAGACCGGCGCCTGGGTGATGGACGGCGGCACGACCGCCGCCCACATCATGCTGCCGGGGCAATAAGCCGCGGCGGTTGGGAAGAAGCCCGCGGCCAGGCAGGTGCGCGGGTGGATTTGTCGCATCAGTCGCCCAGCGGCCCGCGACCGCACAGGCACGCCCTTTGCGATGACGTTGGCCGGATGGAGGCACGTATGAGATCCCAGCTGATGCGTTCTGCGCGGCGCCCGGTTGCGGCGCTCGGCTTGGCCGGCCTGACGGTCGTGGCGTGGCTCGCCTTTGGTGGCCTGGCCACGGCGGCGGACGGCCTGTATACGAAGGAGCAGGCCAATCGCGGGCGCGACGTCTTCCGTCGCGAGTGTGCCGAGTGCCACCGGGAGGACCTCAACGGGCGGAAGACCGACGGCGGTCCCCCGCTGCGCGGCATGGAGTTCCGCAACAAGTGGCGCGGGCAGAGCGTGCTCGAGATTCTGCGGCCGGCTGAGGAGTTGATGCCGGCGCAACACCCCGGCAAGGCCTGGTCGACGGCGGATTCTCCTGTGCGGTCGGCGGCTCAGCCACCAGCGTCGGGGCAACCGGTCAACGAACTGAGCCGTAAGGCCTACGTGGACGTGATTGCGTACCTCCTTCAGCAGAATGGCGCGCCGATGGGCGACATCGAACTGCCGGCTGACCCGACGCTGCTCAAGACGATCATCGTGAAGTTCGGTCCGGTGCGCTGAGCGCGGGAAGAGTGCCGCCTTCGAGCGGTGCTGGCTACGACAGGAACTCGCGGATCCTGTCGGCCGGCCGGGCGAGGTTATCCCTGGTAGTTGCCGGCAGCGCCGGTGAACAGCCGGAAGCCCTGCTCCACGCGCTTCTTCACGTCGGGCGACTGAAACGTGCCGCAGAGCGCCTTGCGCGCCAGGCACGCTTTGGCAACGGTGGCCGTCATCGCTTCCACCTCGGGATGCGCGGGATCGGGTCCCACGCCGAGGTCCATGCTCAGGTCACTCGGCCCCACGAGGGCGCCGCTTACGCCAGGCACCGCGAGAATCTCGTCGATGTGCTTCACCCCTTCGCGCGACTCAATCATCACGATAGCGAGCAGTTCTCCTTCGGGGTTGAGCGGCCAGACGTCGGCTTTCTCGAGGGTGTAGGAGCGGTTATTGAGTCCCCAGTAGGGTACCGCACCGGTGGGCCCCCACCCGCGCACGCCAACCGGCTCCGGGTGCTTCGCGCCGCGCTGCGGTGGAAAGCGCATCGCCTTCACGAAGGCGAGGGCCTCGGCCTTCGACGTGACGTGCGGCATGATCACGCCCATTACACCCACATCGAGGGCCTGTTTGATGGCCCACTTGAAGTTGTCGTCCGCTTCCTGCGGCATGCGGATGATGGGGGTGAGCCTGGGTCGCGCCGCGCCCTCAGGCTTGAGGCTCTTGAGGATCTGCACGACCTCCTTGGTATCCCACGGCGCATGCTCCATCGCGATGTAGCGCCACTGCTCGTTGTTGAAGGAGGGCAGCCCCTGCTGAAAGCGCTCGATCACCTGGTTGAGCCGCCCGCCGGCGTTCGGTGCCTGCGTTCCAGCCAGCGGCGTGGTCAAGAGGGAGAGGCCGGCCGCGATGGCACACAGCGTAGCTGTGATAGGCATCGCCGCGAGGGACATGGCGGCGACGGTAACGGAGCCCGTGTGGCGTGTTGTCATCTGCTACCTCCGATCTGCTGGTTCAGGTGTTCAAGTATCACGAGTTACTGCCGCGTCCGCGTGGCGCGCCAGCGCGTGGCCCGTCCGCCGATGGCAAGGGTGCCCTCGATCCGTGTGCCGCGGATGGTGCCGGTGACCGTGCGGTCCCCGGCACGAAAGCGGATCTGGTCGCCGCGCAGCAGGGCTTCACTCAGGCGTGTGTTGCCGGCCGGCGTTGTCAGGCTCCCCGTGATTTGCTGAAACGACTGCGTCAGCGTCAGCACGCCCTCGGGGGTCTTCCAGGTGCCGGCCACGCGGGCCGGCACGATCCAGAGCTTCGCGCTGCACCAGGGGTCGCAGACGTCAAGCGAGACCTCCTTGTCGTGCCGCCAATCCGGGATGCCGAAGGTATTGATGACGATGCGCGTGCCGGGTGTGAGTGCCAGGAACTGGTCGCGGAGCTTGCCCAGGTTGGTCGGGAGCAGGAAGAGGGCGAGCACGGTGGCGCGCGAGAACTCCGCCGTGTACATGTCGCCCTGCAGGAACGTGGCGCGGCTTCCCACGCCAGCGGCCTTCGCGGCCTCACGCGACCGTTCCACCAGCACCGCGTCGTACTCGACGCCCAGGGCCTTCGCACCACGCCTGGCGGCGGCAATCACCACGCGGCCATCGCCGGAGCCGAGGTCCACGACGTAGTCCTTCCGCGTGACGCCGGCAAGGTCGAACATCGCGTCGATGAGTTCGGGTGGCGTGGGCACCCAGATGACATCCTTCCCGGGTTGCCCGATCTGGGGCTCCTGCGGCGCGTGTGCGTGCGTGAGGCTCACGGCGCCGAGGAGGAGCAGCGCGCACAGGATGGGGCGGTGGGGCATCGGAGCCGGATGCTATCATCCGCGCGCTCAGGGTTCGCCGGGCGAATCCTGAGGAGGAGGACCGATGAGCCGGAACACGAATGCGATGAATCGGAGAACGTTGCTGACGACGGGTGCGTTGACGGGTGTGGCGATGGTGTTTGCCGGCACGGCCCAGGCGGCGGAGCCGACGGCGGCCGAGAAGGCCAATCTGGACGTCGTGAATCAGTTCTGCGCGGCCTGGAAATCGCGCGATGCGGCGACGATCGGCGGGTTCCTGCACGACAACTGCGTCGTCCGGTTTACGGCGAGCCGCGACGAGGCCACGCCGGTCCTCGGGCGACAGGGCGTGACGGACCAGATCGGGAAGTACCTGGCGGGCGGGCCGATCGAGTTTCTCGTCCAGGATTCGTACGTGAAGGGGCCGCTTGTGATCAATCGGCGGGTCGATACGGTGACCATGGCCACCGGAAAACGGGACATTCAGGTTGTCGGGATGTTCTTTCTGCGTGGAGGCAAGATCAAGGAGTGGCTGGACTTCGATCCGGAGTGACCATGCGCGGGCTCGCCACGCTGGTGGCGGCCGTGGTTCTGACGGGAATCCAGTTACAGGCCGGGGCGGACTGGCCGCAGTTCCGCGGTCCCGGCGGGCAGGGCGTGTCCGACGAGCAGAACCTGCCGGTCCAGTGGGGCGAGACCGAGGGCGTGGTCTGGAAGGTGCCCGTCGCAGGGCTGGGGTGGTCGTCGCCGGTGGTGGCGGGCGGTCGCGTCTGGCTCACGACGTCGAGTGGCAACCGCGACGCCTCACTGCGCCTGCTCGCGTTTGATGCAGCCACCGGCCGCCAGGTGCTCGATACCGAAGTGTTCAAGATTCCCCAGGCACAACTCCTGAACGCCAAGAACAGCCTGGCCTCGCCGACGCCCATCGTCGACGGCGACCGGGTGTATGTGCACTTCGGCTCCGAGGGCACGGCCGCGATCAGCACCAGCGGCGCGGTGCTGTGGAAGACCCGCCTCGACTATGAAACGCAGCACGGCAACGGCGGGTCCCCGGTCCTCTATCGCGACCTCCTGATCGTCAACTGCGACGGCTTTGATCAGGCCTACGTCGTGGCGCTCGAGACGAAGACGGGCAAGCCACGCTGGAAGACCTCGCGCCGCCGGCCATGGTCGCAGGCCTACTCCACGCCGATCATTGTGCGGTCGGCGGATCGGGACCTGCTCGTCAGCGTGGGCGCCTTCCGGACGGGGGCCTACGACCCACTCACAGGTGCGGACGTGTGGCAGGTGAGCTACGGCGATGGCTTCTCGAATGTGCCTCGGCCGGTGGCCGGCCACGGCATGATCTATCTGGCCACTGGATTCCAGCAGCCGTCGCTGATGGCGGTGCGGATGGGCGGCACCGGGGATGTGACGAAGACCCACGTGGCCTGGACGCTCTCGCGGGGCGCGCCGCTGACGCCCTCGCCGGTGCTGGCCGGCGACGAGCTGTATTTGGTCACCGACACTGGCGTGGCGTCATGCGTCGATGCGCGGACGGGGCGGCTTCACTGGCAGCAGCGCCTGAACGGCAACTTCTCCGCCTCGCCGGTGGCGGCCGATGGCCGGATCTACTTTCAGAGCGAGGAAGGGGAGACGACGGTTGTGGCAGCCGGGCCGAGCTTCCGCCGGCTGGCGGTCAACGCCCTGGACGGCGCGATGCTGGCATCGCTGGCGGTGTCGGGCGGCGCGATGTTCATCCGCACCGACACACACCTCTACCGGATCAGTCGCTGAATCCTATTCGGTGGCGCCGAGCTTCCGCAGCACGGCGGTGATGGCCGGACGCGTCAACGTCATCGCGTTCTGGTTGTAGCCGATCGAGAGCATCAGGGCGGTCTGACCATTCCGGTTCTTGATGCTCATGTTGGCGCCGCGCTCCACAAGCAGTTGCGCCACCTTCGGGTTGCCGTAATAGGCCGTGCCGTGGAGTGCCGTCTCGCCGGAGGCGTTGACGGCATTCACGTCGATGCCCAGATCCAGGCACAGTGCGGCGGCGGCGGCCGAGTCCTCGTCCGTGAGGAGGCTGTCGCCAGGTACACGGCCCAGCCCGGCCGCCACCATCAGCGCCGTCGACTTGTTGGCGTTGAGGACCTTCGGATCAGCACCCTTGGCCACCAGGAGCTTCATGGTGGCCACGTCCGCGCTGAGCGCGGCCAGGAAGAACGGGGTGGTCTCCTGGAGCGGCATCATGTGGAACAGGTGGATCCCGTACCGCGGCGGGTTGGTCTTCAGGCGCGCGTTGATGTCGGCGCCGTGCTCCAGCAGGGCGTTGATGAGCTCGGCCTTCTTTGCCACCACGCCGTTCAGGTACTTCCACTCCTCCACGTCGCTCTCCGGGTAGTCGTGGGTCATGCCGCTCTCCCACTTGCCCGCCGCCCAGTGGAGCGCCGTGTAGCCCGCCTTATCGTTCTTGGCATCCGCGCCCTTGGTGAGCAGGTAGAGCGCCAGATCCGAATGGCCCCGCAGCACCGCCACGATCAGGGCGCTGGTGCCATCCTCCGCGACGGTATTGATGGGGGCGCCCTTTTCGAGGAGGAACGCCGTGGCTTCCTGGTGACCAACGCGGGCCGCCATCATCAGCGGCGTGAATCCCGCCTTGGACGCCAACTGCACATTCGCGCCCTTGTCGACGAGCGCCCGGGCCACGGGCAGGTGACGTTCCGAGAGCGCCCAGAGCAGCGCGGTCTGTCCCGCCACTGGTTCACTGGCATCCACCTGCGCGCCCTTGTTCAGGAGCGACGTGACGGCTGGCACACTCCCTGTGCGAGCGGCGGTCATCAGCGGCGTTTCGCCGGAGGGCAGCGCCAGGTTCGGGTTGGCGCCTGCCTTGAGCAGGAGGTCCAGCATGGCGGCGCTGCCGTTCAGGGCCGCCAGCGAGAGGGGCGTGACCCCGTAGTCGTTGGCCGCGTCCGCCTTCGCGCCCGCCTTGACGAGTAGATCGGCGATGGCGACGTCGTTCCGGCTGGCTGCCCACTGGAGCGCGGTGGCGCCATCCGGTTGCGGGGCGTTGACGTCCACCTTCCGGAGCAGCATGGCCTTGACGGCGGCCTGATCCTGCCGCTTCACCGCATCCACCAGGGTGGCGGCGGTCGCGGCGCCGGTTGTCGTCAGCAGGCCGACCAGCGCAAGGGCGGCTACGTCACGGAATCTGACCTTCATCGGCCCTCCTTAATTTGGACCCAGTTGTACTTTACAATGTTAAGCAGGATTGAGGTTCTTCGATATGCTCAACACCCTCCGCAGCAGAGTTTTCGCCGCCGCCGCACTGACCGTTCTGGCGAGTGCCGGGGCACTGCAGGCGGCCCGCGGACCACAGGCCGCGCGCGCATCGCAGAATCAGGCTGCCGCATCCAAGATGGCCCTGGCCGTCAGTGCGCCGGACGTCACCGTGAAGCCGGTGCTGGCGAAGTACTGCATCGGGTGCCACAACGAGAAGCGCAAGGCGCAGTACGCCAACCTGGCGCTGGACTCCCTTGACCTGACGAAGGTGGGAGAGCACGCCGAGGTGTGGGAGCGGGTGCTCTCGAAGCTGCGTGCCGGCACGATGCCGCCCGGCGGGGCCGCCCGGCCCGAGAAGGCCACTTACGACACGGTCGTGGCGTCCCTCGAGTCCGCCCTGGATACGGCCGCGGCAGGCAAACCAGACCCGGGCCGGCCCGTGATTCATCGGTTGAACCGGACGGAGTACGTCAACGCGATCCGCGACATCCTCGCGCTCGACATCGACGGCCCCACGTATCTGCCCGCGGACAACTCGGGCTTCGGTTTCGACAACATCGGCGATGTGCTCTCGGTGTCGCCAGCCCTCCTCGACCGCTACGTCTCGGCCGCGCGGAAGATTGCCCGGCTCGCGGTGGGCAGCACCGAGATCCGCCCGGCGAGCACGTTCTACAAGGTGCCGACGCTCCTGGTGCAGGAGGACCGCCGCGATGAGTCGCTGCCGTTCGGCACCCGGGGGGGGCTCTCCGTGCGGCACACATTCCCGCTCGACGGCGAGTACGCCATCCGCGTGGACCTGACCAAGGACTACGGCGACCAGTGGCGCGGCCGGCACGAGAACAGTCAGGTGGACGTGCGCATCGACGGCGCGCGCATCCGGCAGTTCGCCATCGAGAAGTCCATCGCCAACCTGTCGATCATGGCGGGGGATGGGCAGCGGCCGAACCCCGGTCCTCAGGAGGTGCGCTTCAACGCGAAGGCCGGCGTGCACGAGATCGCCGTGGCGATCGTGAAGCGGACGGTGGTGACCGAGGGCGTAGGGCCGGATCGTCTGCCCGTCGGCAGTTCGAGCTATGGCCAGCTTGGCGCCACCGAGGCTGTGAATGGAAAAATCGAGTCAGGGATTCAGAACATCGAGGTCCTTGGCCCCTTCAACGCGTCGGCACCGAAGGATACCGCGCCGCGCAAGGCGATCTTCGTGTGCCGACCGGCAGCGGGACGTCTGGACGACGACACCTGCGCCACGCGCATCGTCTCGCGCATCGCACGGCGCGCCTACCGGCGGCCGGTGGCCGCCGCGGAGATGCAGGCCATCATGGCCTTCTACAAGGAGGGTCTCTCCGGCGGCGGGTTCGAGGCGGGCATCCAGTCGGCGCTTGAGAGGATTCTCATCGCCCCTGCGTTCTTGTTCCGGTCCGAGAGCGATGTAAAGGTGGCGCCTGGTAAGACGGTGGCGCCGGTGAGCGACATCGACCTGGCGTCGCGGCTGTCGTTCTTCCTGTGGAGTTCGGTGCCGGACGACGAACTGCTGAATGTCGCGGTGCAGGGGCGTCTTCGTCAGGCGGGCGTGCTTGAACGGCAGGTGACGCGCATGATGGCCGACCCGAAGTCCGAGGCGTTGCTCGCCAACTTCTTCGGCCAGTGGCTGATGCTGCGCAACGTACCCGCACAGTTGCCGAACTACCTGGTCTTTCCGTCGTTCGACGACAACCTGCGGGAGGCCTTCTCGCGCGAAACCGAGCTGTTCCTGCAGAGCCAGGTCCGCGAAGACCGGAGCGCCCTGGACCTGCTGACGGCCAACTACACCTTCGTCAACGAGCGGCTGGCGAAGCACTACGGCATCCCGGGTGTCTACGGCAGCCACTTCCGGCGCGTGGCGTATCCCGACACGCGGCGCGCAGGCCTGCTGGGGCAGGGCAGCGTGATGCTCGTGACGGCCTATCCGGACCGGACCTCGCCCGTCTTCCGCGGAAAGTGGGTGCTCGAGAACATCCTGGGGACACCTCCACCGCAGCCGCCGAAGAACGTCCCGCCGTTCCCCGAGAACGACGGCAAGGCGCCCAAGTCGGTGCGCGCCCGCATGGAGATGCACCGGAAGAACCCCGTGTGCGCCAGTTGCCACACGCTGATCGACCCGCTGGGCTTCGGCCTGGAGAACTTCGACGGCATCGGCCAGTGGCGCGATACCGATTCCAACAGCCTCGTGGACGCCTCAGGGCAGTTCCCGAACGGGCTGAAGTTCTCGAATGCCGCCGAGTTCAGACAGGGTATCCTCACCGGGTACCGGGCCGAGTTCCTGAGCACGCTGACCAGGAAGCTCACGACCTACGCGCTGGGACGGGGTGTCGAGTACTACGACATGCCCGCCATCCGCACGATCGTCAAGGACGCCGCCGCAAGCGACTATCGCTGGTCGTCGCTGGTGATGGGAATCGTGAAGAGCCTGCCGTTTCAAATGAGGAGAGCCGAGTCATGACCTTAGGAAAGCCTCAAGGAAATCCCGAGCAAGGTCGAGGGATGATGATTACCAAGACCCACCTGTCTCGTCGCACGGTGCTGCGTGGCGCCGGCGCCACGATTGCGCTGCCGCTGCTCGATTCGATGGTTCCCGCGTTGACGGCGCTCTCGAAAACGGCCGCTCAGCCCGTCCGCCGCTTCGGCGCGTTCTACGTGCCGATGGGCGTCAACATGAAGATGTGGACGCCGGAGGCAGAAGGGCGCGGCTTCGGGATCAGCCCGACGCTGCAGCGACTGGCCGCGTTCAAGGACCAGTTGACGGTCGTGACCGGCCTCGACAGCCACCCGGCCGTGCCGGGCGACGACGATGGCGGCGGACCGCACTCCCGCGTGATGTCGGCCTGGCTCACAGGCGCCCATGCGCTCAAGACCGAAGCGACCGGCTCGGTGGCCGTGTCGATGGATCAGGTGGCGGCGAAACAGCTTGGCGACGCCACGCAGCTCAAGTCGCTGGAGCTGGCGCTTGAGTCGGTGGACGTCCTCGGCGTCTGCGACTACGGCTACACCTGCGCCTACACCTCAACCGTGTCGTGGATGACGCCGACCACCCCACTGCCGATGGAAGTGAATCCGCGCGCGGTGTTCGAGCGCCTCTTCGGTGACAACAGCAGCACCGACTCGAAGGTCCGCCTCCGGGCCATCCGGCGCGAGGGGAGCCTGCTGGACTCGGTGACATCCGAGGTCAGTGCCCTCAACAAGAAGCTCGGCGCGAAGGACCGCAGCAAGGTCACGGAGTACCTGGACGCCGTGCGCGATGCCGAGCGGCGCGTGCAGAAGGCGGAGCAGGAGAGCGACCGTGAACTGCCGGTCGTGGAACAGCCGGCGGGCATCCCCGTGTCGTTCGAAGAGCACGGGAAGCTGATGTTCGACCTGCTGGCGCTGGCGTGGCAGGCGGACCTCACGCGGATCGCGACCTATGTGATCTCGCGGGAGCTGAGCAACCGCACCTATCCGGAGATCGGCGTGGCCGACGCGAACCATCCGCTCTCGCACCACCAGAACAACCCGGAGAAGCTGGCCAAGCAGGCGAAGCTGAACACGTTCCACCTGGGGATGTACGCCTACTTCCTGGACAAGCTGAAGAACACGCCGGACGGCGACGGGTCGCTGCTCGACCACAGCATGATGCTGTACGGCTGCGGCATGAGTGATTCGAACCTCCACCTGCCGGAAAACCTGCCGACGCTTGTCGTGGGCGGGAAGGCCCACGGCGTGAAGGGCGACACGCACCTCAAGGTGGCCAAGGGCACGCCGCTCTGCAATCTGCAGCTCACGATGCTGCACCGCTGCGGCGTCAACGCCGAGTCATTCGGCGACAGCACCGGGGAGATCGTCGGGCTGTAGAAGGCCGCACCCGGCCCGTTCGCGATTCCGGCCAGCCGCCGCGGTCACAAGCCGCGGCGGTTGTGTTTTCAGGAGGCGTGTCGGCGGTGTGACGCGAGGCGCGGCAGCGGCGACCGCGCTGCTATCTGTATTTGAGATTGAATTGGTGTAAACATTGTATTTCCATTATCGACAGGCGGCAGGTACAACAGATCCTTCCATGTCAGCCGAATACACCGGTACTCCTCCCGCCCAAGGCCTGTTCGACCCCTCCCGGGAGCACGACGCGTGCGGCGTCGGCTTCGTGGTGCAGATGAAGGGGAAGCGGTCTCATGCGATCGTGGAGAACGGGCTGCAGATCCTGCGGAACCTGGAGCACCGCGGCGCGTGTGGCTGCGAGGTCAACACGGGTGACGGCGCGGGCATCCTGATTCAGATGCCGGACCGTTTCTTCCGAAAGGCCGTGACGTTCACGCTCCCCACGGTGGGGAGCTACGGCGCCGGCTTGGTGTTTCTGCCGCGCGATGAACAGGATCGCGCCGCGGTGACCACCGTAATCGAGCGCGTGGTGACGGAGGAAGGCGCCCGCATCCTGGGATGGCGCGAGGTGCCGGTCGACGACAGCACAGTGGGCCCGAGTGCCGTTGCGGTGGAGCCGCTGTTCAGGCAGGTGTTTATCGGACTGCCGAAGTCGAAGGTGTCGGTGAGCGATCCGATGCGGGCGGAGCGGTGCCTCTATGTCATCCGCAAACGCGTCGAGGCGGCCGTGGACGCGCTCGACCTGAGCGTGGCGTCGCAGAAGTTCTTCTACATCGTGAGCCTGTCGTCGCGCACGTTCACCTACAAGGGCATGCTCACCGCGGCGCAGCTCGGCGAGATGTTCGTGGACCTGCGGGACCCGGACATGGACTCCGCGCTCGCGCTCGTGCATCAGCGGTTCAGCACCAATACGTTTCCCTCGTGGCCGCTGGCGCATCCCTACAGGCTCATCGCCCACAACGGGGAAATCAACACGCTCCGGGGCAACATCAACTGGATGCGCGCCCGTCAGGGCCTGCTCGAGTCCGACCTCTTCGGCGACGACCTGAAGAAGATCCTGCCGGTGATCCGTGAAGGGGGCAGCGACACGGCTACCTTCGACAACGTGCTCGAGTTCCTGGTGATGGCCGGCCGGCCGCTGCCGCACGCCATCCTGATGATGATTCCGGAGCCCTGGAGCGGGAACACCGAGATGGGCCCGGAGCGCCGGGCATTCTACGAGTACCACTCGTCGCTGATGGAGCCGTGGGACGGCCCGGCCTCGATCGCCTTCACCGACGGCTCGATGATCGGCGCCGTGCTCGACCGCAACGGCCTGCGGCCCTCGCGCTACTACGTGACGAAGGACGACATCGTCGTGATGGCGTCCGAGGTGGGCGTCCTCGACTTCAGGCCCGAAGACGTGGTCGTCAAGGAACGGCTGCATCCGGGCCGCATCTTCCTGGTGGATACGGTGAAGGGCCGGATCGTCGGCGACGACGAGATCAAGCGCGAGCTGGCGGCCGAGCAGCCGTATGGCGAGTGGCTGACCGAGCACCTCATTGACATCGACGACCTGCCTCCGGCGAGGGCCGAGGAGCCGAATCACGACACGGTGTTCCTGCGGCAGCAGGCATTCGGATACTCCCAGGAGGATCTGCGCATCCTGCTGGCGCCGATGGCGGTCAACGGGGAAGAGGCGATTGGGTCCATGGGCAGCGACTCGTCGCTGGCCGTGCTGTCGGACCGGCCGCGCCTGCTGTACGACTACTTCACGCAGCTTTTCGCGCAGGTGACCAACCCGCCGCTGGACGCCATCCGCGAGGAACTGGTGACCTCGATGGGTTCGACCATCGGTCCCGAGCGCAACCTGCTGAATCCCGAGCCGCGGTCCTGTGAACAGATCAAGGTGACCTACCCGATCATTCACAACGACCACGTGGCGAAGCTGCGTCACCTGCCGCCGGGGTCGCCGTTCCGCTCGACAACGCTCTCGATGCTGTTCGATCCGAACCACGACGGTGAGGGACTCGAACGCGCGATGGCCGACCTCTGCCGAAGCGCGAGCGAGGCCGTGGCTGCCGGCTACAGCATCCTGATCCTCTCGGACCGCGGCGTGAACGGCGAAATGGCGCCGATTCCCAGCCTGCTCGCCACGGCCGGCGTGCATCACCACCTGGTGCGCGAAGGGACCCGGACCCGCGTCGGGCTGGTCGTGGAATCCGGCGATGCGAGGGAGGTCCACCACGTGTCCCTCCTGCTCGGGTACGGCGCGGGCGTGGTGAACCCGTACCTGGCGTTTGAGACGATCGGCGATATGGTCCGGCAGGGGATGCTCACGGGCGTCACGCAGGACGACGCGGTTGGTCAGTACCTCAAGGCGCTCAACAAGGGCGTGCTGAAGGTGATGTCCAAGATGGGCATCTCCACGCTTCAGAGCTACTGCGGTGCGCAGATCTTCGAGGCAATCGGCCTCAACGAGTGGTTTGTCGAGCGCTACTTCACGGGCACGGCGTCTCAGATCGGCGGGGTGAACATCGACGTGATTGCCGAGGAAGTGCGTGCACGGCACGACCGCGCCTTTGGCGTGAAGCCCGTCGCGCCGCGGGAGCTGGAGTGGGGCGGGGAGTACCAGTGGCGCCGCGACGGCGAGTTCCACCTCTTTAACCCGGACACGGTCCAGAAGCTGCAGCACGCCACCCGCAGCGGGCAGTACGAGATCTTCAAGCAGTACACGAGGGCGGTGGACGACCAGAGCCAGCGCCGCGCCACGCTGCGGAGCCTGTTTCAGTTCAAGCCGGCCGGTCCTGCGCTGCCGTTGAGCGAGGTTGAGACCGTCGAGACGATCCTGAAGCGCTTCTCGACGGGTGCGATGTCCTACGGCTCCATCAGCAAGGAGGCGCACGAGACGCTCGCGATCGCCATGAACCGGCTCGGCGGCCGGTCCAATACCGGTGAAGGCGGCGAGGATCCCGAGCGCTTTGTCCCCGACGCCAACGGCGACCTGCGACGGAGCGCCATCAAGCAGGTGGCGTCGGCCCGGTTCGGCGTGACCAGCGAGTACCTCGTCAACGCCGACGACCTGCAGATCAAGATGGCACAGGGCGCCAAGCCTGGTGAGGGTGGCCAGTTGCCCGGTCACAAGGTGTACCCCTGGATCGCCAAGGTGCGGCACGCCACGCCAGGTGTCGGCCTGATTTCACCGCCGCCGCACCACGACATCTATTCGATCGAGGACCTCGCGCAGCTTATTTTCGATCTGAAGAACGCCAATCCGAGGGCGCGGATTCACGTGAAGCTGGTGGCGGAGGTCGGCGTGGGCACGGTGGCCGCGGGCGTGGCCAAGGCGCACGCCGATGTCGTGCTGATCTCCGGCTACGACGGCGGCACGGGCGCCTCGCCCCTGACCAGCATCAAGCACGCGGGCGTGCCGTGGGAACTGGGCCTGGCCGAGACGCAGCAGGTACTCGTGCTGAACCGGCTGCGCGACCGCATCATCGTGCAGGTGGACGGACAGATGAAGACCGGCCGCGACGTGATCGTGGCCACGCTGATGGGCGCCGAGGAGTTCGGCTTCGCCACCGCACCCCTGGTCGTGATGGGCTGCGTGATGATGCGCGTGTGTCACCTGAACACCTGTCCGGTGGGTGTCGCAACACAGGACCCGGAGCTGCGCGCAAAGTTCGCGGGCAAGCCAGAGTTCGTGGAGAACTTCTTCCGGTTCATCGCCGAAGAGGTCCGCGAACTGATGGCCGCGCTCGGCTTTCGCACGCTGGATGAGATGGTGGGGCGCGTGGACTGCCTGGACGTGATTCCCGCCATCGACCACTGGAAGGCGCACGGCATCGACCTGACGAAGGTGCTGCACAGCCCGGACATGCCGGGCAGCGTGGCGCGGCGGGCCGTGACCACGCAGGATCACGGGCTGGATAAGGCGCTCGACAACACCCTGATCGCCCGGTGCACGGACGCGCTGGAGACGGGCACGCCAGTGGAGCTGGCGCTGCCGATCCGCAATTCGAATCGCACGGTCGGCACGATGCTGGGCTCGGAACTGACGCGCCGCTGGGGTGGAAAGGGCCTACCGGACGACACGATCCGCCTGCGGTTCTCGGGTTCGGCCGGTCAGAGCTTCGGGGCCTTCCTGCCCAGGGGCATCACCATGACCATCGACGGCGACGCGAATGACTACTTCGGCAAGGGCCTCTCGGGCGGCCGGCTGATCGCGTTTCCCCCGGCGGTCTCCACCTTCGTGGCCGAGGAGAACATCCTGATCGGGAACGTCGCGCTCTATGGCGCGACCAGCGGCGAGGCCTTCGTGCGCGGGCTGGCCGGCGAGCGGTTCTGCGTCCGCAACAGCGGCGCGAAGGTCGTCGTGGAGGGCGTGGGCGACCACGGCTGCGAGTACATGACGGGCGGCCTTGTCGTCGTGCTCGGACGGACGGGACGCAACTTCGCGGCGGGCATGAGCGGCGGCGTGGCGTACGTGTTCGACCCCGACGGCAGGTTGCCGGGGCGCTGCAACCGGCAGATGGTGGACCTGGACCCGATGGAAGCGGTGGACGTGGCCACAGTCAGGGAGCTCATCGAGCGTCATGCGAGCGAGACGGGGAGTGCGCTCGGGGCACGGCTCCTGGCCGGATGGCCGACCGTGCAGGGCCAGTTCGTGAAGGTGGTGCCGCGCGAGTACAAGCGGGCGCTGGCCGCAGAAGCGCGGGCGCGGGCCGAGCATCGCGAGGTGACGTTCGCGGAGTTGCTGGGTGTGGCGCCGAAGGTGCCGGCCGTGGCGGGGAAGAGCCTTCATGGGTAAGCCAACCGGATTCATCGAGATTCAGCGGCAGAAGCATCCGTCGCGGCCGGTGGCCGAGCGGGTGAAGGACTGGAAGGAAACGACGCTCCCGTACGCGCGGGCGGACCTGGAGGCGCAGGGCGCGCGCTGCATGGACTGCGGCATTCCGTTCTGTCATCAGGGGTGCCCGCTCGGCAACCTGATTCCCGACTGGAACGACCTGGTGTACCGCGACCGGTGGCAGGGTGCGCTGGACCGGCTGCATGCCACGAACAACTTTCCGGAGTTCACGGGCCGGCTGTGCCCGGCGCCGTGCGAGGGCGCCTGCGTGGTGGGCATCAACGGCGATCCGGTCACGATCAAAGCCGTCGAGGAAGCCATCATCGAGCAGGGGTTCGCGGATGGCCGTGTGACGGCGACGCCGCCAACCTTCCGGACGCGGAAGTCGGTGGCCATCGTCGGCTCGGGTCCGGCGGGCCTGGCCGCCGCGGACCAGTTGAACCGTGCCGGCCATGACGTCACGGTGTTCGAGAAGGCCGACCGGATCGGTGGCCTGATGCGCTACGGCATCCCCGAGTTCAAGATGGAGAAGGCCGTGCTCGACCGCCGGCTCGCGCTGATGGAGGCGGAGGGCGTGGTCTTTCGGCCCGGCGTGCACGTGGGCCAGGACGTATCGCTCTCACGGCTCCAGCAGGACTTCGGTGCCGTGCTGCTGGCCGGCGGGGCGGGCGCGCCTCGCGACCTGAAGGTGCCGGGACGCGAGCTGGCCGGCATCCACTTCGCGATGGAGTACCTGACGCTCTCGAACCAGCGCTGCGCGGGCGACGCGATTCCCGACGAGCGGTTCATCTCGGCGGCCGGCCGGCACGTGGTCATCATCGGTGGTGGTGACACGGGCGCGGATTGCCTGGGCACGGCCACCCGGCAGGGTGCGGCATCGGTGCACCAGCTCGAGCTATTGCCGCGGCCCCCGGACACGCGCGCGGCCGACAATCCCTGGCCGCAGTGGCCGAACGTCTACCGTGTGTCGCCGGCTCATGAAGAAGGCGGGGATCGCCTCTACGCCGTCTCGACCGAGCGGTTCGTGGGCAATGCCGCCGGCCACGTCACCGCGCTGCAGGCGGTCACGGTGGCCGTGACGCGCACGGATGGCCGGATGGCCGTGACGCCCGTGCCGGGCTCAGCCTTCGAGATCAAGGCCGACCTGGTGCTGCTGGCCATGGGGTTTGTCGGGCCGGAGCGTGGGCCCCTCTTTGACGAACTCGGCGTCGGGCTGACAGAACGCGGCACGGTGAAGCGGGACGAACGGTGGATGACCAACGTGCCGGGCGTGTTCACGGCTGGAGACATGCAGCGTGGCCAGTCCCTCATCGTGTGGGCCATTGCCGAAGGCCGGAGCGCCGCACGGGGCATCGACGCCTATCTGATGGGTGAGTCGAAGCTGCCGGCCCCGTTGGACTAGACGGATTCTCCCTAGCCACGACTGGGCTGGTAGCGGATAATTCTTGAGACCGTGCGACATCCTTCCCGCCTGATGATGTGCAGACCGTCGGTGAGCCCGGTACTCGCGTCCGGAGTTCTGCTGGTAGCCGTGACCGCGGCGGGGCTGTCGCTCACTCACGTACCCCTGCAGGCCGCCGCAGCGCAGAGCGAACAGCTGGAGTCCGGGAAAGCGCTCTTCACCGCCAACTGCAAGATGTGCCACGGCGACGAGGGGACCGGCGGCCGGGCGCCCGCGTTGAGGGGCCCGAGATTCACCATCCCGTTCATCCGCCGGACCGCTGAGGAAGGCCGCCCGGGCACGATGATGCCCAAGTTCACGCCCCGTCTGAGCCGGGGGCAACTCGACGATCTGGCGGCGTATGTGGGCTCCCTCCAGGCTCCGCATGGGTCCCCGGCTGTGCCCGATTCGGCCAAGGCCACCCTCTCGGCCAGTGCCGCACCGCGTCAGGCGGACCCCGTACTCACCGGCGATCCGACGGCGGGCAAGGGGCTGTTCTTCAACAGTGCCGTGCTCGACAGTTGCCATGTGTGCCACGCCCATGAGGGGCAAGGCGGCCGTGTGGGGCCGAACCTGACGAGCCGGATGAGCGGCCGTTCGGCCCGCGAGATCTTCCACCGGATCGTCGTGGTGCCGCACCGGTCGATGGACCCGGCTTACGTGCGCGTCCGGATTACCACCAGGAGCGGCGCGAAGTACGTCGGCATCCGCGCGGAAAGCGGAACCGGTGAGTTCCACTTCTATGACACGGCCTCGCTGCCTCCGGTGCTGCGGGCGCTCCCGAAGGCAGACGTGGTGTCGGTCGTGCCGCTCACCGGCTCGCCGATGCCCAGCGACTATGCCAGCCGGTTGTCGCTGAAGCAGTTGCTCGACCTGGTGGCGTTCCTCAAGGCCGGATCGGCCCCCGTCTCACTGGCGGATGTCCTCGACCTCGGCGGGCGCTCGGGCGGGTAGTCTCCGACGGCGTCGTTCCTCCTCACTGTTTCCAGTCCCCTCCCCATGCGTATCGTGATGAAGTTCGGCGGCACCTCGGTCGGATCCGCGGAGCGGATCGCCCAGGCTGCCAGGCTAGTGGTCCGCTCGGCCGATGCCGGCCATGACGTGGTCGTCGTTACCTCCGCGATGAGCAAGGTCACCAATCTCCTGATCGACGCCGCGAAGCAGGCGGCGGTGGGGAAGTGGGATCCCCGGGTCCGTCGCGACCTGGAGAGCCGCCACCTCGAGGTCGCCTCCACGATCATCGGCTCGGACCACGTGCGCCATGCGGCCGTCAGCCGGCAGCTCACCGACCGGCTCGAAGGGTTCGAGAAGCTCTGTTTCGGATTGTCGATGGTCCGGGACCTCACACCCCGATTGATGGATGCCATTTCCGGTATCGGCGAGACGCTCGCGGCGCCGCTTCTCTCGGCGGCCATTGCCGCGACGGGCCGGCCGTCGGAGCCGGTCGATGCCACACAGGTCATCATCACGACAGATCAATTCGGCAGCGCCGAGCCGCTGATGGGGGATACCCGCGAACGGGCGGGCGCTCATCTGGTGCCGCTCCTGGCGAAGGGGACGATTCCCGTCGTCACCGGGTTCATCGGCGCCACAACCGACGGCATCACGACCACGCTCGGCCGTGGCGGGTCCGACTACTCAGCTTCGATCCTCGGGGCGGCCCTCGATGCGGATGAAGTCTGGATTTGGACGGATGTCGACGGCGTCATGTCAGCTAATCCGGCCGAGGTGCCTGACGCGCGCACGCTGGCGGATATTTCCTACAGTGAGGCCTCCGAGCTCGCCTACTACGGCGCGAAGGTGCTGCACTACAAGACGATCCTTCCGGCCTTCCGCCAGCGGATTCCGGTGCGGATTCTCAATAGCTTCAACCCGGATCACCCAGGCACGCGCGTGAGCGTGGACGGCGACCCGTCCGCACACGGCGTGAAGGCGGTGACCTCGATCCGGCAGGTGACGCTGGTGACCATCAGCGGCACGGGGATGCAGGGCATACCCGGGATCGTGGCGAAGGCCTTCGAAGTGGTCGCGGCGCAGCAGGCCGACGTGCTGATGATTTCGCAGGCCTCCTCGGAAAACAACATCTGCTTCGCCATCACGCAGGTGGCGGCGCCGGCCGTACTGCGGGCGCTGCGCGCCACGCTGGCATCGGAACTGGCGCGCGGGCACATCGAGGACATCGCCGGTCAGCCGGTGGCGATCGTGGCGGCCATTGGCGACCACATGCGTGGGACACCAGGGATCGCCTCCGGCGTCTTCGTGGCCCTTTCGACCGCCGGGATCAACGTGATTGCGATTTCGCAGGGATCGTCCGAGCGGAACATCTCGCTCGTCGTGACCGAAGAGGACGCGCCCGGCGCCGTGCTGGCCATCCACCGGGCCTTCAACCTCGGTCAGGCGCCGAAGGCCTGAGTCTGGCTGCCGTGCCCAACGAATGGGACTGAGATGCTGACGAGAGCGTGAGCCGAGAGGCACCCCTCCAGCCATTTCCGATCACCGGGCTGTCATAGGACGTGGTCGAGTCGTCACAGCCTGAGAGTGACTGGGAGCGGCTGCTCCCTGCGGAGCGCCATCTTCAAGCGCTCGTGCCAGGAACCGTGCTCGTGGGCGCCATCGCGACCGCCCTTCATGCGCGCCACCGCGTCACTGTCGCCGCCGGGGAGGCGTGCAAGAAGGATGAGAAGGATGAAGTGCGGGTGTCGTGGAACCGGAAGGGCCAGAAGGGCGCCCCCGGGACACCGGGCGTGAACGGCAAGAGTGTGACACTCACCGGGTTCTTCGCGGGGGTTGGGGGTGCCTGCTCGAATGGCGGCGTGACGTTGCTGGATGAAGCCACCAGCCCGACGTATTACCTGTGCGACGGGGCCAAGGTCGACACGGGCACCACGGCGGGGCCGTGCTGGGGCACGGGGCGCGACGTCGCGTGCGGCAATGGGACGGTGACGGACCAGGAGACGGGTCTGCCGCGAGTCGGGCGGCTTCCGGATCACGCGCGCGCACCTGCATGTCGCCGAGCAGGTGGTGGGGCTTGCAAAGCAGAACGAGGGGTGGCTGCGCAACACGGCTGGACGATCGGCCTGGCCGGCGAGGCCACTATTTCGTACGACGCCATCGACCTCACGCTGCCGTCGGCCATCGTGCTCGGCGCGGAAGGGTCCGGGTTGCGGCGGCTCGTTCGCGAGCGCTGCGATCGTCCGGTGACCATCCCGATGCACGGACAGTTGGACCGCTTGAACGTGTCCGTGGCGGCGGGCATTGTGCTGATCGAGGCCGTCCGGCGGCGCGGCAATGGGCGCCAGGAGTAACCCGATGCACGCACGAGGATCTCGGTAGTGGCGCTGATTCGGCGGGCTGCGGTCGTGGTGCCAATATGCGCCTGCGTGCTGTTCGTGCGGTTCATGTCCACGGAGTATCTCGAGAACGATCACTTTACCTACCTGGCGTTCGCCTATCAGACGACACTCGGCGATCTGCCTGACGCTGACTACGACGATCCCGGATTTCCGCTGGGGATTGCGCTCTCCGCTCTCGCCATGAAGCTGGGCGGCACGAGTCTGCTGCCGGAGGTCATGCTGACGTCGTCGATGCTGGCGATCGCCGCCTGTCTCACGTGGCGAGCCGGCCTGATGGCCTCAGGCATGCCGGCGATGGCATTGTTCGTGACACTGCTGCAGGTGCTCGTGTATCCGCGGCTGTACGCCTACCCGAAGATCGTGATGACCGCGTGGGGCGCGCTCGCGTTCTTTGCATACAACCGGCGACCGACCCGCGCATCGCTCATAGGGCTTGCGCTTTTCACGGAGCTCTCGCTGTTGTTGCGGCACGACCTTGCCGTGTACATCTTCGCGTCCGCGCTCGGCCTGCTGCTGGCGTGCCACGGCCGCGGTCGCGCCGGTATGATGCGGCTGGCCGAGTACGCGGCGTGGTGCGCGGCTTTCAGCGTCCCATACCTCGTGTATCTGCTGGTGTTCGGTTTCGGTGCGCACCTCGACTCGTCGGTCGCCTTCAGCACGGCGGAAGCCCGGCGCACTACCCACTGGGACTCGCTGTTGACGGCCGGCTCGTGGCTCACGGTCACGCTCGTGCTGCTGCCGCTCGTGGCGTGGGCATGGCTGCTGGAGCGCCGGAGGAAGAGCGGCCGATGGGATCCTGAGGCGCCGGCCGTGGCGGCAACCGCGCTCCTCCTGGCGATCGTCAATGCCGCGCTGCTGCGGGACACGACGCCTTCGCGGCTCGCGGACGTCTTCGGCGCCGCGCCGGTCGTGATCGCGTGGGTTGGCGCGCAGGCGATCCGCTGGTGCGCCGCCGTCCGGCCACGCATGCTTCAACTGCTCACAGCGGCGGTGCTGGTGGTTCTCTTCGGCGCCTTGACGGCGGCAACGTTGCAGCAGGGGACCTTCCGCAGCCGTTTCGCCGAGACGCGGATTGCGCGCGGGTGGGAGGCGATGCGGTCGCAGGCGGAGCGTCAGTGGGTGGACTACCAAACCTGGCCGCTGGACGAAAGAGCGCAGGGCGCGTGGCTCGGGCCGCTCGTGCGCTACCTCGATCGATGCACGCGCGACGACGATCCCGTGCTCATCGCCGGGTACTCTCCGCAGCTCGGGTTTCTGGCGCGGCGGCCCTTTGCCGGGGGGCACCCGTGGATCATGTCCGGCTATTTCGAGACCCCCGCCGAACAGCGCCGCATGGCGCAGCGGCTCCGGGCGCGGCCTCCAAGGGTCGTCGTGATTGATCCCAGGGAGGCCACCGACATTCCAAGGCACTGGCCGGCCATCGCTGACATGCTGGAAGCCTACCGTCCCGCGCAATTGCTCGGGGGTCTGGAAATCCGCACGGCGCCGAGCCTTCCAGAGGACGGCGTCGATGCCGAAACGGGGTTGCCATGCTTCCGTAAATAGGCCTGCCGGCCGGGTCCGGATCGTCCAGCCGGCCGATGGCCGTTGGTGCGCCACCGGGCGGGCGCGGGGCGTTCCATTCGCGGAGGCCCCGGTCGATCGGGGGCAGTCCCGCGCTTGGGAGCACCAGCGACGGAAGCGGGTCCTGCCCGGTGGTCAGGGCCGTGGCACCCACAAGCGCGGCCAAGACCGTTGTCATCGTCGCGTCGTCGAGCAGACGCTGGTCGGGGTGACGACGCGGCAATATGCGCGGAGCTGGGAGCCCATCGGCGACGAGCTGACCGGCCGCGGCACCAGCAGAGCCCAGTCAGTCGGCGCTTCGTTGTGCAGACCGCGGCACAGGTGGAGCGCTGGCGGTCGCGGTCACGGGCGGATCTGGATCTGGTCGCGTTGCTGTTCGATGGGCTGCATGTCAGCGACCACTGCCTGCTTGCAGGACAGCTGCGATCGTCTCCGTCACGCTTTCCCGCCCGCACGAAGTGCGGGCAGGGGGTGCTGTTCTATCGAAACGTAGTTTCGCTAGAACTGGTGAGCCTCGGTCGACCCGGCCAGTGCCAGCGTGGACGAGGCCCCGCCGGTGACGGTCTCGGTCACCAGGTCGAAGTAGCCGGTGCCCACTTCGCGCTGGTGCTTCGTGGCCGTGTAGCCGTCCTTCTCCGAGCCGAACTCGGCTTCCTGCAGGCCCACGTACGCGGACATCCCACTCTCGGCGTAGCCCTTGGCCAGGTTGAACATGCTGTAGTTCAGGGCGTGGAAGCCGGCCAGCGTGACGAACTGAAACTTGAAGCCCATCAGGCCCAGCTCACGCTGGAAGTTGGCGATCTCCGCGTCGCTCAGCGCCTTCTTCCAGTTGAACGACGGCGAGCAGTTGTAGGCGAGGAGCTTGCCGGGGAATGCCTCGTGAATACCACGCGCGAACTCGCGGGCCTCGTTGATGTTCGGGACCGAGGTCTCGCACCAGATCATGTCGGCGTACGGCGCGTAGGAGCGGCCGCGGGCAATGGCGCACTCGATGCCGCCGCGCAGGTGGAAGAAGCCCTCGGGCGTGCGCTCCTTCTTCTCGATGAACGGCCAGTCCACCGGGTCGGCATCCGACAGCAGCAGCTTCGCGCTGTCCGCGTCCGTCCGGGCCACGAGCACGGTCGGCACGTCCATCACGTCGGCCGCGAGGCGTGCCGCCACCAGCGTCCGGATGAACTGGCTCGTCGGGATGAGTACCTTGCCGCCGAGGTGGCCGCACTTCTTCTCCGAGGAGAGCTGGTCCTCGAAGTGGACGCCGGCCGCGCCGGCTTCAATCATCGACTTCATCAGCTCGAACGCGTTCAGCGGGCCACCGAAGCCGGCTTCGGCGTCGGCCACGATCGGCGCGAACCAGTCGCGGTCCACGTTGCCTTCGGCGTGCTGGATCTGGTCCGCACGCTGCAGCGCGCGGTTGACGCGGCGTACGACGGTCGGCACGCTGTCGTACGGATACAGGCTCTGGTCAGGGTAGGTCTGCCCGGCGGAGTTGGCGTCGGCCGCAACCTGCCAGCCCGAGAGATAGATCGCCTTGAGGCCGCCGCGGACCATCTGCACGGCCTGGTTGCCGGTCAGGGCGCCAAGCGCGTTGATGTACGGCTCGTTATGCAGGAGTGACCACAGGCGCTCCGCGCCGCGGCGCGCCAGGGTCTGCTCGATGCGGACGCTGCCGCGGAGCTTGAGTACGGCGTCCTGGGTATACGGGCGCGTCACGCCCGTCCATCGGTTCTGCTGTTCGGCCATTCGTCGATTCCTTCTCGTGGTAAAGCGGGTCAGTGGGCCACCAGCGCACGATACGCCGGCAGGGTCAGGAAATCTTCCAGGGTGTCCGCGGTTGCCATCTGCTCGAAGATGGCGGCCGCGGTGTCGAAGGTCGCCAGCGCGGCAGGATTCGAGATGGCGGTCCGCAGCGCGGTCATCTCTTCGGCCATCACGGCGCGGACCAGGTCACGCGTCACCACGCGTCCGTCGTCGAGGCGCGCGCCCTGGGTCAGCCATTGCCACACCTGGGTGCGCGAGATCTCCGCGGTGGCGGCGTCTTCCATCAGGCCGTAGAGCGGCACGCAGCCCGAGCCCTGTAGCCAGGCGTGGAGGTACTGTGTGCCGACGCGGATGTTGTGGCGGAGGCCCTGCTCGCTGCGCGTGCCTTCGGGGCAGGCCAGCAGCATCTCGCGCGTGACGGTGACATCCTCGCGCAGCCGGGAGAGCTGGTTCGGCCCCGCGTCCTTGAAGATCTCCTGCGCGATGGGCACCAGCGCCGGATGCGCTACCCAGGTGCCGTCGTGCCCGTCGGTGACTTCGCGCAGCTTGTCGGCCCGGACCTTGGCGAGCGCGGCCTCGTTGGCGGCGGCGTCCTTGAGGGGAATCTGTGCGGCCATTCCGCCCATGGCGTGCGCGCCGCGCCGATGGCAGGTCTTGATCAGCAACTGCGAGTAGGCGCGAAGGAAGCCCTTGTCCATGGTGACCTGGGCCCGATCCGGCAGCACGAAATCCGCGTGTGCGCGGAGCGTCTTGATGGCGCTGAAGATGTAGTCCCATCGGCCGCAGTTGAGGCCGGCCACGTGGTCGCGCAGTTCGTAGAGGATTTCGTCCATCTCGAAGGCCGCCGGCAGTGTCTCGATGAGTACGGTGGCGCGCATCGATCCGCCCGGGAGGCCGAGCGCCGTTTCGATGTGCACGAAGACGTCATTCCACCAGCGGGCTTCCAGGTGGCTCTGGAGCTTGGGTAGGTAGAAGTACGGCCCTAAGCCGCGCCGCAACTGCTCTTCGGCGTTGTGGAAGGCAAACAGACCCAGGTCGAACAGGCTCCCAGGCACCGGCTCGCCTGCCACGAGCACGTGCTGTTCGGGCAGGTGCAGGCCTCGCGGGCGCACGAGTAGCGTCGCCGTCGTGGCGTTCAGGGCATAGGCCTTGCCCTCGGGACTCGTGAATGCGATGTCGCGGCGCACCGCATCCATCAGGTTCACGTGACCTCCGATCTGGTTCGACCAGGTCGGCGCGTTCGAGTCCTCGAAGTCGGCCATGAACATCTGCGCGCCGGAGTTGAGCCCGTTGATGACCATCTTCCGGTCGACCGGGCCGGTGATCTCGACCCGGCGGTCGCGCAACGCCGCGGGGGGCGGGCTGATGCGCCAGTCCGCCGCGCGGATGTGCGCCGTCTCCGGGAGGAAGTCCGGCGTGTCGCCGGCATCCCATCGGGCCTGCCGCACGCGACGGGCGTCAAGGAGTTCCGTGAGCCGCGGCCGGAAGGCGACCGTCAGGTCGTAGAGGAAGGTGAGTGCGGCCGGCGTGAGTACGCGATCCTGGCCGGTGGCAACCTGTGGGGTAACGAGCGTGATGTTCGGCATGGCGGTCAGTCGGCGTCAACAGGGTAGACGTGTCAATAATCGATGTATAATCAGATACAAGCAATATTTATTGTGTTTTCTGACGAAGAATATGTAGTGGTAATCCTGTAAACGATTAACAGTCGTCAAGGAATTACAGATGCCCGTAAAACTGGCGCTCGGCGCAAAGGTCCGGTCCCTCAGGCGGCAGCAGCGCATGACCCAGGCCGACCTTGCGACGCGGCTGGGCATCTCGGCCAGCTACCTCAATCTGATTGAGCACAACCGCCGGTCGTTTCCGGCTGACCTGCTCGTCAAGCTGGCCTCGGTCCTGCCCGTCGACCTGAAGAGCCTGTCGACGGACCATGACGACCGGACCCTGTCGGCTCTTCTCGAAGCCCTCAGCGACCCGCTGTTTGACAGCGGCGACCTCATCGCCAACGACGTTCAGGAAATGGCCGCCACGCACCCGGCCGCGGTCCGCGCGATGTTGCGCCTCTACGAGGCGTACAACGACGCGCGCGATTCGGCACGGAACCTGGCCGTGAAGTTCTCGGACGGCGCGGCCGTGGGCGAGATGCCGGAGGCCCGGTTCCCGACCGAGGAGGTCAGTGACCTGCTGCAGCGGCATTTGAACTACTTCCCGGAGCTTGAGGACGGCGCCGAGCAACTGGCCGCCGAGGCGAGCCTCCACCAGCCGGATGCCATCTTTGCCAACCTCACGACCCACCTGCAGCGGACGCATGGCGTCACGGTGCGGGTCGAGCAGACGAGCCAGATGCAGGGAGCGCTCAGGCGCTTCGACCCGGAGCGCCGCATCCTGTGGCTCTCGGAAGTGTTGCGGCGCGGAAGCCGCAACTTTCAACTGGCGCACCAGATCGGCCTCCTGGCGCACCGCGAGGCCATCGACCGGCTCGCCGCCGAGCCCGGGTTGACCACGGACGAATCGCGCGCGCTCAGCCGCGTCGCCCTCGCGAACTACTTTGCCAGCGCGGTGCTGATGCCCTACGAGGCCTTCTTCAAGGCGGTGAAGGCGGAGCGCTACGACATTGAGCTGCTCGGCCACCGTTTCAGGGCCAGCTTCGAGCAGGTGTGCCACCGGTTGACCACGTTGCGGCGCACGGGTTCCGAGGGCGTTCCGTTCCACATGCTCCGCATCGACATTGCCGGCAATATCTCGAAGCGCTTCAGCGCCACCGGGATGCGCTTTGCCCGCTTCACCGGCGCCTGCCCGCGGTGGAACGTGTTCGAAGCGTTCCTGACACCTGGAATGATTCACACGCAGGTGGCGGAGATGCCGGACGGGCACGTGTACTTTGAGCTGGCCAGCACGGTCCGCAAGCAGGGCGGCGGCTACCGCGCCCCGCGCACGCAGTACGCCGTGTCGCTCGGCTGCGAGCTGGCACAGGCCAGGGAACTCGTGTACGCCGACGGCCTGGATCTTTCAAGCAAGGGCGCCCGGGTGCCCATCGGGCCGAGCTGCCGTCTCTGCGATCGGTTGGACTGCGAGCAGCGGGCCTTTCCGCCGCTGCAGCACCCGCTGCAGGTCAACGAGCAGCTCAGGGGGGTCTCGTTCTACGCCCCGATCAAGCCGTAATGGAGATATATGGCCGACCGTGACGATTTGCTGGAGCTCGCCGACTTCTGCGCCGAGAAGGTCGACCTTGAGGGGACAGTCCGGTTCGTGCCGGGATTCTCCGACGCCGAGGAGCAGTGCGAGGACGAGTACGAGGCGCTGCTCGACGCCGTGCACGAGGACGAACTGTTTGCCCCGGTCGATATCGCTCGTCAGGAAGAGCTAGTGGAGCAGATCGCCGCGGCGCTGCCCGAGGGGGCACGGCAGCTCATTGTGGAGTTGGCCGACAACCATGCGCGCCATGTCTGGATGCAGCAGGAGGGCGCCTACTATCTGGGCCTTGCCGTGGCCCGTCGCCTTGCCCGGCGGAACGACGCGGGTTAGGGCGACAGCCTGCCTGTAAGGTGGGTTCTAGTTCACCGAGGTGGGGAATTTTTCTGGTCTCATCTATTCATACGCCCCGGCGGAGTAATTCCTGCCCAGTCATTCGGGATGGCACGCGAATGGCTAAGGAGAGCGGTGGAGGAGACCCAGGCCTATGACCCGCCACTTTGTCGCCCGATCGATCGTCGCCGCTTTTGCCCTTGCGTACGCCGCCGCACCAGCCTTCGCCCAGAACACGCCGGCGGAGAACTCCGGAGGCGCCGTGTTCCTGTTGTATTGCGCGTCGTGTCACGGAGCGAGCGCCAAAGGCGACGGCCCGACAGCCGCCGCCATGCAGCCCAAGCCGCCGGATCTCACGAAGATCGCCGCGCGCAACGGCGGCAAGTTCGTCGATGACGTCGTGTTCCGCACCATCGACGGCCGCAGCTCGAAGGCCGGCCACGGCGGTCCGGCAATGCCCGTCTGGGGCGACGCCTTCGGCCGGAAGGGCCAGACGCCGGAGGACACACGGAGACGGATCGACGCCGTCGTGCAGTACCTCAAGACCATCCAGGGCAAGTAACGCCCTCCCGTTCGCGGGACGCCATGCCCGGTTTGTCACGACAACTCGCGACAAGCCGGGTTCTTTTTGTACGCTCCCGTTTCTCGTCCCCGGCACCGGCCCTTCGCGGCTATAGTTACCGCCGTCTGTCTCGAGTGTGTTTCTCCTGAATCGGGAGGGGTGTGATGCGGTTGAAGAGTGCAGGAATCATCGCGGGTGTGGCCGTCCTCGGAGCGCTGTTCTACGCCGCGCCGGCCCGGCTGGACGCCCAGGGAGGGGTGGCCCTTTCCGGCGTCGTGAGTTCGGACAAGGAAGGCAAGATGGAAGGCGTGGTGGTCTCGGCTCGTCGCGAGGGCGCCAACTACACCATCAGCGTCATCAGTGGTGGCGGCGGGAAGTACTCCTTCCCCTCGTCGCATATCGGCCCCGGGAAGTACACGGTGACGATGCGCGCCACCGGCTACGACCTGCCTGCGCCGGCCACGGCCGACGTTGCCATGGGCAAGGCGGCCAAGCTCGACATCAAGGTCGTCGAGACGCCGGACATCAGCAAGCATCTGACGTCGCGCGAGTGGGCGCTGAGCCTGCCCGAGAAGAACGACATGCTCGACAAGGCGGTCTTCAACATCGAGAGCTGCGTCTACTGCCACTCTCTGGAACGCATCTTCCGCACGAAGTACACCGCCGAGCAGCTCGTGCCCGCCATCACCCGCATGCTGAAGTACTACCCGGACGGCTCGGTGATGGGCACGGCCGGCCGCGGCCGCACCGTGATGAAGACGAAGGAGGAGCAGGAGCGCGCCGACAAGTCGCCGAACTGGTGGGAGTACAGCCCCTCAGGTGGCCCGATCCCGAAGCAGGAACTTGCCGAGTTCATCGCGAAGTACAACCTGAGCGGCGGTCGTACGAAGTATCCGTACGACTTCGTCCGCCTGCCGCGCGCCAAGGGCACCGGCGGCAAGGCGATCATCACCACCTGGGACATGCCGCGGAAAGACACCGTGCCGCACGACTCCCAGATGGATTCGAAGGGCAACCTCTGGTACACCGACGAGAGCGCGATGTGGATCGGGAAGCTGAACCCGAAGACCAATGAGTTCAAGGAATACCAGATGCCGCCGGTTGAGAAGGGCGATATTCCCGGTGTTCGCGACATCACGATCGACGGGCAGGACAACCTCTGGTTCACCATGCGGCTGCCCGGCAGCAAGTCCGTCCTGCACAAGTGGGAGCCGGCGACCCAGAAGCTGACGCAGATCGAGGGCACGGCTGGGCAGTTTGTCGCGGTCTCGAAGGATGGCAAGAAGGTGTGGGTGGGCTTCCAGCGCGCGGACACCGCGGCGGCCAAGATGGACGGCGACTTCCGGCGCCCGGCCAACCTGCCGCAGGGCAAGAACATGGGCGCGTACGGGCTGGACATCGACCCGCAGGGGAACCCCTGGGGCACGAGCTTCATGACCGGCGAGATCATGGGCGTGGACGTGGCGAAGAACGAGGCGCTCATCTACCCCGTGCCCGGCGGCACCAACGCCGTCCCGCGCCGTGGACGCGTCGATGACAAGGGCCGGTTCTGGTTCTCCTACTACGGCAAAGAGGCCCTTGGCATGTTCGATACGAAGGCGAGGACCTTCAAGGAGTGGAAGGTGGGCCCGCGGTTCAGCACGCCGTACACCACGTCTACGCCCGATCCCAAGGAGCGCGTGTACCTGCCCAGCAACACGTGCGATTGCTTCTTCCGCGTGGATACGAAGAACGGACAGGTGCTGGAGTTTGCGATGCCGTCGCCGATCAACTCGTTCGATGCGAAGCGGGTCTCGTGGGATCCCACGTCGAAGATCCCCTCGCTGATGTTCGCCAACACCCGGAACGCCCAGATCATGCGGATTGAAGTGCTCGACTAATCCCTCGCTGTGCCCGGGGCTTCCAGCCCCTCTACCAACTTCCCCGGTGGATGGACCCGTTCCATCCCCGGGGACTCCCCGCCCAACCGCTGTCCCATCCTCACGGAGGTCTCCGTGCTGACCCGAGTTCCCAGATCTACCCGCGCGTTCGCGTTGCTGCTGGCGCTCACGGCCGGAGCGGCAGGGCTGTCTGCCGGTCAGGCGTCGAAGAAGGCCTCCGGCAAGGCGCAGATGATGCCGGCCTTCAGGTACGACCCGGCGTGGCCGAAGGAACTGCCGAAGAAGTGGATCATCGGCAGCGTCGGCGCGGTGTTCGTCGACGCGAAGGACCACATCTGGATCGCCCAGCGTCCGGGTGCCACGACGAATCTGTCCGAACGGTTCGGCCTGCAGGGCTTCAGCGAGTGCTGCTTCCCGGCGCCCCCGGTCATCGAGTTCGACCAGGCCGGCAACGTCGTCCAGGCCTGGGGGCTGATCCACGACCAGAAGGGCGTGCCGCTCGGCCCGCAGGTCTCAGGCCCGTACCCGGAGGGCGCGTGGCCGACCTCCGAACACGGCATCGCTGTGGACTACAAGGGCAACGTCTGGGTGGACAGCAGTACGCCGCCCTCGTCGCTCCTGAAGCTCTCGCACGACGGCATGCTCCTGCTGCGGATTGGGCAGGCGCAAGGCAAGAAGAGCAGCGACACGGCGAACCTCGGCGGGCCGACCAGCATCCTCGTCGACCCGAAGACCAACGAGGTGTTCGTGGCCGACGGCTACGAGAACCGGCGCGTCATCGTGTTTGATGCCGACAGCGGTGCCTACAAGCGGCACTGGGGCGCCTACGGCCGGCCGCCGAGCGACGAGCCCACCCCGGCCACGCAGGAAGGCGCCGTCTTCGACGTCGTGAAGCGGCGGGAGCAGTTCGACCATGTGCACTGCCTGACCGAGGACCGGGACGGCGTGCTGTATGTCTGCGACCGTGCGAACAACCGCGTGCAGCTGTTCCGGAAGGACGGCACCTATCTCAAGGAGGTGCTCATCGCGCCGGAGACGAAGGCGTTCGGGTCTGTGATGTCCGTGGGCTTCTCGCCCGGGGCGCAGGAGTTCATGTACGTGGCCGACGGCGCCAACCACAAGGTCTGGATTCTCAAGCGGGCGACGCTCGAGATTCTGGGCGCGTTTACGGGCGGCGGCAGCGGCCGCGGCGGCGGCCAGCTCCTGGTGATCCACTCCATGGGCGTGGACTCGAAGGGGAACCTCTACATCGGCGAAACGATTCCGGGGAACCGGATCCAGCGTTTCACCTTCACCGGCATGGTGCCTGTTCCCGCACAATAGCGGGGCACATCGTTCGGCGCCGGACCTGACGCTTCAGGTACGATGAGCGGCTGATGTCGTTCATCGACACGCCACGACGATCCCGTGCGCGGCGCTGGTGCTTTCTCGCTCATCTCTGGATCGGCCTTGTGCTCGGTCCCGTGATTGGCGTCGTGGCACTGAGCGGGGCGGTCGTCGTGTTCCGGTACGAACTCAACCGGATGACGACGCCGGGCACGGCCTACGTCGAACCGCACGGCGACCGGCTTCCCGCGGATCAGCTCGTGGCCGCGGTGCAGGCGGCCGGCCCTGACGATCGCATCCAGCAGGCCGCGTGGGAGGCTGGGCCCGACACCGCGTGGAACTTTCGGGCGACCTCGCCCGAGGGGCATCGCATTCACACCTTCGTTGACCAGTACTCGGGCGTCGTCACCGGGCGGGACGACTACCAGGGGAAGTTCATGCAGTGGGTCTTTGACCTGCATGCCTATCTGCTTGCGGGCAAGTCGGGCGAGTTCATCAACGGGTTCTTCGGCCTGGCGCTCGCGCTGCTGGGGCTGAGCGGCCTGGTGGTCTGGTGGCCGGGTGCGGGGCACTGGCGCTTCGGGTTTTCCTATCTGTGGGGCGCACGTTGGCCGCGACAGACCTACGACCTGCACAAGCTGGTCGGGTTCTACACCAGCCTGGCCCTGGTCGCCGTCGCCCTGAGCGGATCCTATTTCGCATTTCCTGGCGTGTACCGGCGCATCGCCGCGTCACTCACGGGGACAGCCGTCCACACCGATGGCCCCAAGGCGTCGACGACGTGGGCGGACCGCCGGGTCCCGATGGAGCAGTACATCGAGGTGGCCGAGCGGACACAACCGGGCGCACGGGCCATCTCGCTGGGCTTTCCGCAGAAGCCCGGCGACGCGGTGTCGGTGCGCCTGAAGGAGGCCCGCGATTGGCATCGCATCGGGCTCAACTACGTGTACCTGGAACCGGCCGACGCCCGCGTGCTGCGCAGTGACCGGTTCGCGGAGGCGAGCACTGGCACGCAGATTATCCAGCTGATGTACCCGATTCACTTCGGCCGATTCGGGGGACGATGGGGACCGGGGGCGTTCTACGCGGTCATGGCCGTCTACGTGTTGCTCGGGATGGCACCCGTCGCGTTGATGGTGACAGGCTATGTGATGTACTGGAACCGGAGCTGGTCCAAGAAGTGGCGCCGGCGGGGAACACGGATGCCCGGTGGTGCACGCGAATCTGAGAGGACGACACGAGCATGATCGCATTGCTGATGGCGTTGTCGCTGGCAGCCCTGCCCACGCAGCCGGGTGTGGGAGCCGGGCAGGCCGGGACGATTGCCGGCGTGGTGATGGACACCGACGGCGCCGTGGTGCCGGACGCGAAAGTCGAGGCGGCCGGTCCGGTCCGGCAACTGGGGCAGTCCGATGCCGCAGGCCAGTTCAGGCTGACCGGGCTTCGGCCGGGCCTCTACCGCGTATCGGTCTCCCGCGACGGCTTCACGACGCATCGATCCGACGTGACGGTCGGCTCCGCTGAGGCGGCGCTGTCGGTGACGCTCCAGATTGCCCCGGTTGCCGAGACGATCGTGACGGTCAGCAAGGTGGCCGAGGCCTCGCTGCGCGCGCCGTTTCTCGTGACGAGCGTGCCGGCGAGCGAACTGCGCGATACCGCGGCCGCCACCTTCGACGAGGCGCTGCGGTCGGTGGCCGGCCTCCAGCACGGCACGCAGGGGAACGCCTTCACGCGCGTCGCCACGCGTGGCCTCAGGGACACCGCCGATGTGCTGGTGCTCCTCGACGGCGTGCCGTTCCGGCAGCTCAACGGGGCCGCGGATCTCACGATGATTCCCGTTTCGATGCTCCAGGGCGTGGAGTTCGTGAAGGGCACGGCCAGTTCCGTCTACGGCCGCAGCGCCGTGGGCGGCGTGATGCAGTTCTTCACGGTGCCCGACGCCACGGTGCGTCTGGGCGGCGATGTGGCGCTGAGCGCGGCCAGCTTCGGCACCTATGAGGGACAGGGCTCCCTGAGTGTGCCGTACCGGCAGGGCCGGCTCGCCGCGGCTGCGTCGGCCTCGACGTCGGACGGATTCCAGCAGGGCGTCGGCCGCGACACGAGGTTCGCGACGGTGGTCTCCGACCACCACTTCGGCGCGCGCGCGTCCCTGCGCCTGAACTATCTCGCCAGCACGGTCCAGGCAGTTCGCGGGTCGATTGTTCCCCTCGCCAATGGCGAGCCGTTGTTCGGCATCAGCCGCGAGGACAACTTCGGGATTCCGGGTGCCAGGTTCGACGGCACCCTGCACTCGTTCAGCGGCAAGTTCAACGGGCAGGTACGGCCCGCCATCGTTCTGACCAATGTGTTCAACGTGAACCGCTACAGCCGCTTCTCGACGGGCGGGATCACGATCGTGCCGCCGCCGACGGCTGCCACGAAGGGCTGGTCCGAGAGTGACGCCACGCAGGACACCTGGCTGAACGACACGCTCGTTGAATGGCGGGCGAACCGCGGCATCCTGGAGAGCGGTCTCATCGCCGGGACGACCCTTGAATGGGGCGATCAGAATCAGTCGTCCCCCGTGTTCACGGCCGCGCCAACCTATCGGGGGCCGGACTACCGGACGCCTGTCAGCAACCTCACCAACGACCCGCGCGGGATTCGTGGAGTCGAGACGACGTCGCTCTTCGACCAGTCCATCGCCAGCGCCTACGTCCAGGAGCGCCTGCAGGTCGGGCGGGCCAGCCTGACCGGAGGACTCCGGTGGGACCGGTTCCATCAGACCCTGACACGCAGTGACACGGCCGTCGTGTCGGACGTCACCGGATCGAAAGTGAGTCCGCGCGTGGCGGCGGACGTGACGGTGTGGGGCACCGGCAACTGGCAGGCCGTGGCGTTTGGCAACTACACCCGCGGGTTCAGGCCGCAGTTCCCGTCACTCAGTACGTTGAACGGCGTGACCGTTCCGCAGTTGCTGCGTCCGGAAGTGACCCGCAATGTCGAAGGCGGTCTGCGTGTGGCCGGCAGTCGGCTGTCTGGGCAGGCCTCCGTGTTCCACATGCGGAAGATCGATGGCCAGCGTTCCTTCCGGTCGGGTCCGGAGGACTTCATCTTCGTGAATGCCACGACGGAGGTGAAGGGGATCGAGGGCGAGGTCCGCTCACGGCTGCGGGGTGGGCATGCGGTGTACGCCAACTACGCCTATCAGGCCGCCCGCAACGTCGAGTTCCGTCCGACGCTGACAACGAACTTCGATGGACAGCGTCTGCGCATGACGCCGCGGCACATCGCGGGAGCGGGCCTGACGTTGGCGCACGGCCCGGTGGCCGCCTCAGGCGGCGTGGCGTACGTGGGGTCGCGCCCACTGCGCGACAACACGCTGACCCCGCAGGTGCTGCCGTCCTACACGCTGCTGCACGCCTCGCTCAGCGTGAAACTGCGCGGCGCCCAACTGGTGCTCTCCGGCACTAACCTGACGGATGCGTATTACATCGCCGACGACTTTTCGTCGCAGGATGCCGGCAATCCCGGCATGCCGCGCCGCGTGCTGCTGCAGATCCGCCAGCGGTTCTGACGCCGCCAGGTCAGCGCAGCGGGACGATCTGGATCCTGTCAAGGCGTACGGCGTCGGCGGGCAGTTCCCGCGTGCCGGCCGGGTACCCGTTTTCCTTGAAGATGTAGGCCACGATGTCGGCATAGACGGGCGCCGTCAGGGGCGTCCGTTCCCACGGCATGGTGCCTGAGACTTTGCTGAAGTAGCCACCGACGGTCTTGCCGACCCACTGCTCGGTGAAGGCGAGGCCCACCAGCGCTGGAGGGACGACCTTGAGGTCCTCGCCTCCAAGCAGGTCGTCGTGGTGGCAGTATGTGCAGTATTGCCGGTAGGCTCGTCGGCCTCGGTCGGCCTGCGCGCTCGTGTACACGCCGTCCAGCACCGTTGCTGGTTGAGCCGTGCGGGCGAACGCCGTCAGGCCACTGATCAGGACGGCCACGAGTCCGGGAACCACGAGACATCGTTGCGCAAGGCGGCGCTGCACGAGAAGGCGCGGCATAGTCACGACGGTTGAGGGTAGCGCACTTGCCTTGCGCCGGCGCGCCCTGAGGTGTAGCGTGCCGTTGCGCAGTACGCGACTGCGAAACCCGGTGGAGGACAGTCATGGTGAATGAGATTGAGCATGTGGTCACGCAGTTTGAGCGAGGCGCCTTGAACCGGAGGCAGTTGATCAGCTCGTTGCTGTTGCTGGCGGCGCCGGCCGCGGCCGGCGCGCAGCCCGCCAAGGCGGTGTGTCCCGGTCAGACGGTCAATCACTCGCACCTCTACATCTCCGACCTGCAGCGGTCCATCAAGTTCTACTCGGATCTACTCGGTGCCACGGTGCGCGACACCTCACCCGGGAACGCCACGCTGCTGCTGCCTGGCAAGGCTGGCTGGATCAGCCTCACCGTGACGAAGGAGAAGCCGTACATCAACCATGTGGCCTACGGCGTGAACTTCGATTCGGCCAAGCGGATCGCCACCGACATCAATGCGCTGTACCCGGGATCGAAGGCGCGGGAGACCGGCGCCACGATGCAGGGCGCCAACACGCGGTCCGTGTACCTGTATGACCCGGACGGCCTCTACCTGCAGATCGTGCCGAAGGACGATGACGGGTGGCTGCCCAGTGGGCCCGTCGGGAGCCGGATTCTCAAGGGCGAGAAGCTCTGAGGCTGGTGATGCGGGCAGGCGGCTGGGTGTCTCTCTTCGGCGTCGCGCTGGCGGCAGCCGGGTTGGCGGCTGCCGGCAATGCGCAGCGACAGTCGCGCTCGGGCGCGCTGGACGAGGTGCCGGTCTTCGGATTCGACCCGTCGTGGCCGAAGCGGCCGCTGCCCAACCAGTGGATCATGGGGAACGTCGCCGGCATCGCCAGCGACGAGCAGGATCACATCTGGGTCATCCAGCGGCCGCTCTCGGGCAGCCTCGGCGACGAGTACGCGCAACTTGATCCGCCCGCCAGTGAGTGCTGCCGGATGCCGCCGTCCATCATCGAGTTCGACGCCACCGGCGGCGTCGTCCAGGCCTTCGGCGGTCCGGACTCAAAGAACCCGAAGGGGAAACGGCACGCGGAGGGATACGAGTGGCCCCGTGAGCACGGGCTCTTCGTCGACCACAAGGGGCACGTGTGGACGGGCTCGGACGAGGAGGGCTCGTCCACCATCACCAAGCTGACCCACGACGGCGCGTTGATCAGGCAGAAGGGCCAGTTCGGGAAGGGCCACAGCAACGCGGACACCGAGAACTTCGGGCAGCCGGCTGGCCTGTTTGTGCACGCGAAGGATAACGAAGTCTACGTGGCCGACGGGTACCACAACCGCCGAGTGATTGTGATGGACGCCGATACGCTTTCCTTCAAACGAATGTGGGGTGCCTACGGCAACACACCGATGGACATCCCGAAGGGACAGTACCACTACGACCCGGATGCGCCGCCAAGCCAGCAGTTCAGCAACCCGGTGCACTGCGTGAAGATCACCCGCGACGACCTGGTCTACGTCTGCGACCGGGTCAACAACCGGATTCAGGTGTTCCGGAAGGACGGCACGTTCGTGAAGGAGCAGTTCGTCGCCCCGAAGACGCGTGGGTTCGGGGCCGTGCACGACATCGCCTTTTCGGCCGACCCGCAGCAGCGGTTTCTCTACGTGGCGGATGGCGCCAACCGGAAGGTGTGGATGCTCCGGCGTGACGACCTGAAGATCCTGGGCTCCTTCGGCCACGGGGGCCACTACGCCGGAGAGTTCGCCGTCACGCACGTCATGGCGTCGGATTCACAGGGCCACCTCTATGTCGGCGAGACCATCGGGGGGAACCGGGTCCAGAAGTTCCGGTTCGCCGGGGTTAAGAAGGCGGGCGCCCGGCCCTAGCCGCCGCCGGCCCGCGGGACGTGGGATAATCACCCGCAGTCGGGGCGTAGCGCAGCCTGGTAGCGCATCTGCTTTGGGAGCAGAGGGTCGCTGGTTCGAATCCAGTCGCCCCGACCATTCTTCTTCCCCACCTCAACCGTCACGCCATGACACGCTCACGTGCGTGTCCTGGCGTTGCGACAACGCGGTCCAACAGGTTTTGCGATTCACCTCTGAGTGGCGTGCTAGCATGCGCCAGCTTTCGAGTGTCCGCCCGTGGACTCGCCGTCGAACACCGTGGACCGGTTGTCAGGAGGGGCTATGAGGATTCAACGGGTACTGATGTGCCTGGTCGTGATCAGCGCGCTGTTCCCTGGCCTGGCTGCTGCGCAGACAGCAACGACCGGCGCCATCGCCGGCGTCGTGAGGGACACCACGGGGGCTGTGCTGCCTGGTGCCACCGTCGAGGCGAGCAGTCCCGCGCTCATCGAGAAGGTGCGCGTGGCCGTGAGCGACGCCCAGGGCAACTTCAAGATCATCGACCTTCGGCCTGGCACGTATTCCGTGGCATTCACACTTGCGGGGTTTTCGACGTATCGCCGCGACGGGATCGAACTGACCACCGGGTTCACGGCAACGGCGAATGCTGAAATGCGGGTCGGGGCGCTCGAGGAGACCGTGGTGGTGACGGGGGCCAGCCCGATCGTCGACATTCAGAACACCCGGCAGCAGGCCGTGCTGTCCCGTCAAGTGCTCGACGAAGTGCCCACCGGCGGAAAGACGATGCAGGCGTTTGCATCACTGATCGTTGGGGCGGTCATCCCGCCCACGGCACAGGATGTCGGCGGCGCGGGTGGCGAGAACGCCGTGAGCCTGAAGATTCATGGCGGCCGCACCCAGGACCAGCGGCTCATGCAGGACGGCATGCGCTTCAACTCCATGGTGGGTGGGGGCAGCAGCCGGGGCTTTCTGGTGAACCAGGTGAGCGTTCAAGAGGTGAGCTTCGAACTGGGTTCCAACTCCGCCGAGTGGGACACCGGTGGTGTGCAGATGAACGTGGTGCCGAAAGAGGGTGGCAACGCGTTCAAGCTGTACACACGAACGGACTACACGAACAACAGCCTGCAGACGAGCAATGTCACCGCGAAGATTCGCGCGCGTGGGCTGCCGGCGACCAGTCAGGTCGCCGTCAAGCAGATCTGGGACTACGGCGCAGGACTGGGCGGGCCGTTCGTGCGCGACAAGGTGTGGTTCTACACGGCGCACCGCTGGTGGGGTGCGCAGGAGTACCAGCCGGGGACCTACTACAACTCGACTCCGCACTCCTTCTTCTACAATCCCGACCTCGACAGACCGGCGTTTACCGACATCACGAACCGGGACAACAACATCCGGACCACGTGGCAGATCGCTCCACGCCACAAGACCGCCGTGTCGTTTAACATCCAGAACAACTGCAACTGCTTCTACTCGGTCGGGACGAGCCAGTCACAGGCCGGCGGCGGTCAACTGGGGGGCATTCGGGCCCCCGAGGCGACGGTGGACCATCGCTACAACGACCCGACGTGGCTCCTGCAGGCGTCGTGGAACCATCCGCGCACGAGCAAGCTGCTCTTCGAAGCGGGCGCCACCATCATGGCCGTGACGCACTCGCAGAATCGGACCGCGGGCACCACGACGGAGGACATTGCGGTGATCGACCAGGTCCGCGGCGTGCTCTATAACGCGCGCGGCGACACGCTGACAGGGTCGGCCTATGGCGGCAAGGACGCATCGCAGGCGAACCAGCGAGTGGCTGTCTCGTACGTCACCGGGTCGCACGCGTTCAAGGCGGGCGCCTTCATGATGCGGGGCGCGCTGGAGGTGAACTCCGAGAACGCCATCAATCAGAGCGTCACCTACAACTTCAACAACGGCCGGCCGTTGTCCATCACGCAGTGGGCGACGCCGTACCACGCCAATGATGTGATGGCGCCGACGCTCGGTATCTACGCCCAGGACCAGTGGACTGTCCGCCGGCTCACCATGAACCTGGGGCTTCGGTACGACTATCTGAACGCCTACTCCGACACGATCAGTCTGCCCGCCGGCCGGTTTGTTCCCGCCCGGGAGTTTGCGAAGCTCGAGAACGTGCCGAACTGGAAGGACGTGTCGCCGCGTCTTGGGGCCGCCTTCGACGTGTTTGGTACCGGCAAGACGGCTGTGAAGGTCGGGTTTGGCCGGTATGTGGTCCACGAGGGCACTGGCATCGCCTCCCAGGCCGCGCCCGTTGCGGCCATGGTCACCAGCACCGTGAGGACGTGGGCCGACGCCAACACCAACTTCATCCCGGACTGCGATCTGACATCGGCTCTGGCCAACGGCGAGTGCGGCGCGTTCGCCAACAGCCGGTTTGGCACGACGTTCTCGAACCGCCGCTTCGATGAGGCCCTCTTGGAGGGCTTCTCCGTCCGCCCCTACACCTGGCAGACGTCAGCCTCCCTCCAGCATGAGGTGAGGCCGGGTGTCGGCGTCACCCTGGGTTACTTCCGCACCTCCTACGGGAACTTCACGGTGACCGATAACCTCGCCGTGGTTCCGGGGGACTTCGATCCGTTCTGCATCACGGGGCCGGTGGACTCGCGCCTTCCAGGGGGAGGCGGTCAGCAAGTCTGCGGACTCTACGACGTGCGTCAGGCGCGCTTCGGCTTGGTGGACAATCTGGTGACCCGGGCGACGGAGAGCCTCGGCAAGGTCACCGAGGTCTACAACGGAATTGATCTCACCGTGAACGCACGGTTTGCCGGTCGTGGGCTGCTGAGTGGCGGACTCAACACCGGGAAGACGGTGACGAACAACTGCTTAGTCGTGGATTCACCTCAGCAACTCAGGTTCTGCGAGGTGACCGAGCCGTGGAAGGCGCAGACGCAGGTCAAGCTGTCTGGCTCGTATCCGCTGCCGTGGGACGTGCATGTGAGCGGCACGTATCAGAATCTGCCGGGGCTGCCGATTCAGGCGAACTTCACCGCGACTAACGCAGTCATCGCGCCTTCCCTGGGCCGAAACCTGTCGGCTGGTGCGGCCGGTGCGGTGTCCGTTCCGTTGCTTGAGCCGTTCACGATGTTCGAGGACCGGATCAATCAGGTGGATCTGCGATTCTCGAAGACCTTCCGCGTAGGTGGGGGACGCCTCCAGGGCATGTTTGACGTCTACAACATCCTGAATGCCAACCCGATTCTCTTCGTCAATACGGCGTTCGGTCCCAACTGGCTCCGTCCGACCCAGATTCTCGGGGCCCGGCTCTTCAAGTTCGGCGCACAGTTCGATTTCTGATGGGTCACGCCGACGTGGTCAGCACGTAGTGCGCCGCGAGTGTGGTTGATGCAGGACGCCATATGACCAGGCTCTTGTTGTCAACCACGTTCGTCGCGCTCGTGGTGACGGCGTCGTCCACCGCGCAGAACGGCGTGCCGCGGAGCGCCCTGCCGGTTCCGCAGACTATGCGTCCACTGAAGCCGTCGGCCCTTGTGCGGAAGGGTCCGCCGAAGACACCGGACGGGCAGCCGGACATCCAGGGCCTCTGGGCCAACGGCACCGCTATCTTCAGCCTGAACATCGAGCCACCCTCGCACCTGCAGACGCTCGGGACACCGCTGGCCGCTGGTCCACTTGGCGCCAATCGGACCATCGTGGTCGACCCGCCCGACGGCATCCTGCCCCTCCAGCCATGGGCGCTGGCGCTCCGGAACAAGGTGATGGCGGAGTACCGCACGCCTTCGCCCGCGTTGATGGATCCACAGACACGGGGCTGGCCGGACGGCGTGCCCCGCCTGCACTACTACGGGACCTGCAACAGCACAATGGGCGGACCGATTCAGATAGTGCAATCGCCAGACCAGGTCGCGTTCTTCTACGAGGTGCAGCATGAATTCCGCATCGTCCCGTTGGGCGGACGCGCGCACCCTGGGAGTGAGATCAGGCTGTGGATGGGCGACTCCCGTGGCAGATGGGAAGGCAACACGCTCGTCATTGACGTCACCAATCACAACGACTCCACCCGATTTGACGTGGTCGGCAACTTCCACAGCGACGAGATGCGCGTCACCGAGCGTTGGACGGCAGTCGACACGGACACGCTTCGCTACCAGGCGACGATCGACGACTCGAAGGTCTACACCCGCCCCTGGACGCTTGAGGTGACCCACAAGCGGTGCCCGGCGGGCGTCGAGATGATGGAATACGCTGGCGTAGAAGGCGACAAGGCGGTTGTAGAGGCGGCAGAGACGCGGCGGCTGAAGAACATCGACAGGTAGCGGTTCGGCCGGGCGCAGGACACGCCCCACAGGAGGAACCGGATGGGCTCATCCCAGATCATCGAGATCGTGGCGACGTGGCTCCCGGCTCTGATCATCGCGCTCTCGGGTGTCATGAAGCTATCGGGTGCGGCGCCGGTGAAGGACACGCTCAGGAAGATGGGGGTCGGGCAGTACCTGCCCATAGCCCCAAGCGCCGCTGGGCCGGGCGGCGTGGCCAGGCCGGTGCGGGGTCTCTCGTATACCCAGATCCGGGTATGCAGGGCCATGTCCCGGCCGTGGGTCGGTTACCATCCCAGACGCGACGGGAAAGCTGTCGTACACGAGGAGACGCAATGAGCACGAGAATCGTTCGAGGTGCCGGCCTTGCCGGGTGTGCAGCGGTGATCATCCTCGGCCTGGCGGCGCCGAACGCGCAGGAAAAGCCCGCGCCGGGTCCGGAGTATCCACTGGCGGCTTACGAGGAAGTCAAGCCGTTCGGGCCGGGTAAGCCTGGTGCCTTCGAGTGGGAACCGGCTGGCGTCGATGTCGACAGGAAGGGGAACGTCGTGTTCCTGCGGCGGTCGAGCCCCGCGGTCTGGGTGCTCGACACCAACGGCAAGGTCATTCGTTCCTTCGGTAACGACCTGTTCGTCTGGGCGCACGGCATGCACGTCGATCCGCAGGGCAATATCTGGGCGACAGATTGCGCCATCGGGCCCAGCGCGAGTTCGCAGTCGCAGCTCCAGTTACCCGACGCCAAGGTAAAGGCGGCGGGCAAGGGGCACGTTGTCTATAAGTTCAGCCCGAAGGGGAAGATCCTTCTGACGCTTGGCAAAGCGGGTCAGCCCGGGTCAGGCACGGATCAGTTTGAGTGCCCGGCGGATGTCATCACCGCGAAGGACGGCAGCATTTTCGTGTCTGACGGTCACGAAGGCGACCATCCGAATGGGCGCGTGCACAAGTTCACCAAGGACGGGAAGCTCATCAAGATTTTCGGCAAGAAGGGCAGCGGCCCTGGTGAGTTCGCATCGCCCCACACGATGGCCTGGGATTCAAAGGGGCGCCTGTTCATCGGCGACCGATCCAACGGCCGCATTCAGATTTTCGATGCGGATGGCAACTTCCTCGATCAGACAAAGGAGTTCGGCGGGCCGGCGGGTATCGCCATCACTTCCGACGACACCATGGTCGTGTGCTGCGCCAGGAACACGGTGTACATCGGCAGCGCGAAGACGCTCAAGGTGTCCAGCGTGATCAAGGACGTGTGGGCCGAGGGCCTGGCCGTCGACGAGCAGAAGAACATCTACGTGGGTGAAGTGTTCCGTCACGTGTGGCGGAAGTTCACACCGAAAAAGTAGCGCGGCATGACACACACCATGAAGTCCCCGCGCGCACTTGTCGTGGGAGCCCTCGTCGCCCTCGTGGCGATGGGGCTCTCGACCCTGTCGGCCCAGCAGCAGCCCCGTGTGCATGTGAACCCGGTCGTCGCCAAGCTGGCCGCGGGCGGAACCGTGGTCGGCATCAGCACGGGCGATCTCTCGATGGAGAACGCCAGGTCTGTCGCCCAGGCTGATGCGGACTTTGTGCGCATCGACATGGAGCACACGCCGATGGACTTCACGGCGCTGCGCGACTTCATGATTGGGATGACCGACAAGCGGACGGCGGTGCGGAAGGGCAACGCGCAGCCCGACGTGGCACCGTTCGCGCGGTTCGCACCGTACGGCCGTGACCAGGTGCAGTGGGTCTCGAAGCAGGCGCTGGACCTGGGCCTGATGGGCATCGCCTTCAACACCATCGAGAACGTCGCGCAGACGCTGACTGCGGTGGCGAGCATGCGGTATCCGCCGGCGCGCACCGACAAATTCAAGGAGCCGGCCGGCATCCGGGGCATCGGGAGCGAGTGGGCGTCCTGGCTCTGGGGGGTGGACAACTACCGCAGCCACGCCGACCTGTGGCCGCTCAACCCTGAGGGCGACCTGCTGGCCGTCATGATGATTGAGACGGTCGAGGGCATCAAGAACATCGACGCGATCGCGAAGGTGCCCGGTGTGGGTGTGCTGTGGGTGGCGGCGTCGTCGGATCTGGCGGCGTCGTACGGGCTGCCAGGCAACGCGCCAGAGCTGGAGGCGGCGCGTCAGACGATGCTCAAGGCCTGCATCGCGAACAAGGTGGTCTGCGGCATCAACCCGACCAACGCCGCGGACGCCGCGAAACGCGTCAAGGAAGGGTGGCGCTACATCGAGGTGGGACGCATCGGCGGTGTGGCGGCTGGTCCGGCCGCGATGATCGACGCCGTGAAAAAGGCGCAGTAAAGAAGGCGCGCTAGTCGTCTGACTCGTCGGCAGTCTCTTCCGGCACGGTTGCCGCGCGGGCTCGAATGAGCGCGCGGGCCTGCGGCGTATAGAACGTCTCCATGAACTCGTCGATGATGATCGCGACGAGGCGGTGGTTGATCTTGCGCGCTTCCCCTTTCTGGCCGTACGCGGACCACGGGAGGTTTGCGCCCACCCACTTGACGATCTCGAACGACGGCCAGTAGTACACGCCCGCGAGCCGGTCGGACATCACCTGATCGAGCGCGACCCGCAGCACCGACTTCGAGACGCAGTCTGCGGTGAGACAGGAGATGTCTCGAAATGTCGCCATGAGTGGCACTGGCGAAAGCGTGAGGATGATGGGCGCCGTCGGGTTCAGCTCCCGCACGAGCGCGATGATCCGGCGGAGGTTGCCCGTGTTCTCCTCGACCGTCGTCAGGCGGGAGACGTGGCGGTTGGCGTCGAAGATCTCGTCGGGGATGCCGCGCCAGAACACGCCGCCCGTCTCGCGATCCTGCCACACCTCCGCCAGCCCGATCGTGAACACGAATGCGCCGACTCCGGAGAAGAACTCCACGTAATTCCGCCGCTTGGCCTCGGGCATCCACTGCCGGATCTCGCCCGTCGCCACCCGCTCGTAGCGGAACCCCGCGCCTGTCTGCTGGCCCGTGGCGCACCACGAGAAGAAGTCCAGGATCGCGAACGTGTTGTTCAGCCCTGGCGGAATCCAGAACCGCGATGCGTTGACTCCCGCAAGGCTCAGCCGGCGCCGGAGTTCCCTGGCGAAGCAGGAGCCCAGCGTCACCACCGGGTGGGTCTGGTCGAGCATCGGCACCGTCGGCGCGTGGCCCGGCAGCACGTACTCACGAATCACGCGGGTCAGGTCCTGCTCGAAGAGCCCCTGGTCGAGCGGGTACACGTTTGTGGGCGGCAGATACCACGCGTTCTTTCCGCCGCCCTTCACCCAGGGGCGATCCGCAGAGCCGCGGGGCGCGGGCCCATCGAGTTGACCTGCCGGACGGTCGTCCGTTGCGTCGTTGCGATCCATCGTGTGTCTCCCGGTGTGGCCGTCGCGGGACGCTGCCGGACGGGCCTCTCCACTCTAGCATCGGTCAGCGCGCTCCTGGCGGCGGCCCCTCCACCTGCGTGAAGAGCACGTCGGCGTAGCCGCGCATCAGGCAGCCGGAGACGAGGGCGTCCCGCGCGACGCTCGCCGAGGCGCCGCGGGACGACACCCAGTGCCCCGTGTAGCCGCGCTCCACCAGGAAGTCGACCACCATCTCGACGGACGCGCCCTGCACGCGCAGCGCGGCGTCGTCCAGCTCGACGAGCAGCGCGGGGTGGTACAGGGCGATGCTCCGGGCGGCCCCGTGCAGCACCCGAAGCTCGGCGCCCTGCACGTCGATCTTGATGAGTGAGATCACGCCCGGCGTTCGCGTCTCGACCAGGTCGTCGAGGGTGACGCCTGCGGTCGCCACCCCCTGGCCCGCGAGGACGTGCCCTCCGGGATGATGAGGGTCCACCGCGAGGGCCACCTCCCCGGCGCGCTCCACCGCCGCCGCCTGCACGGCCACGGTTGTCGAGTCGAGATGCCGGGCGCGAAGCATCCGCTGCAGCCGCTCGAAGTTCACCTGCTCCGGCTCGATGGCGAGGACGCGTCCGCCGGGGCCGGTCCACCGGGCGAATCGCCGCGTGAAGAACCCCACGTTGGCCCCCACGTCCACGACCACGGTGCCGGGCTGGACAAAGGCCCGCAGCGCGGCGACGTACGGCGCTTCCACGACGCGCTTGTAGAGGTCGTATGAGGCCTCGAACGCGGCGCACATTACGGCAGTTTTCATGATGCCGGATCGCTCGGCCGCGCCATACAGCCGGAGCAGCCACGCCTGAAGACCGCTTGCAGGCTGGCCTGGCGATGCCGGAGATGCCCTCACCATGCATGGCACGTTACCTCACGTGTGTGTCGGCGCGCACGGCGCGCCTGGTGCAGGCGTGTTCACGCTGGATTCACGGGGCACGGCGTGCCATCCTCGGCTCACGGACGACACCGCGAATGACACGGACGACCTCGGCGAAGCAGGCGCGACGCACCGCTCGGATTGTTTGGTACTCGTGACCGGCACGCCGGAAGGCCTCGACTCATCCGCGGCCCACGTTCACCTGTACCTGCTGATGGGCCAGTCGAACATGGCCGGGCGGGGCGCGATCGAGGACGAGGACAGGACGCCCCACCTGTCCGTGTTCGTGCTCGAGGCGGACGGAACCTGTGTGCCGGCGATCGAGCCGATCACACGCGACCGGCCCGGCAAGCGGGGCGTGGGTCCCGGCCTGTCCTTCGGGAAAGCACTGGCCGCAGGCCATCCCAAGGCGAGGATCGGCCTTGTGCCGTGCGCGGTGGGTGGGTCTCCGCTGGCGCGGTGGGAGAAGGGCGGAAACCTGTACGCTGTGGCGATCGACCGGGTGCGCGCGGCGATGACGCGGGGTACGCTCCGCGGCGTGCTCTGGCACCAGGGCGAGAGCGACAGCACGCCCGGGCTGGCTGGGACCTACGGCTCGCGGCTCGACCGGATGATTGCCGATCTGCGCGCGGATCTCGGCTTGCCGAACCTGGCGTTCGTGGCCGGGGAGCTCGGCGAGTTCCTGTGGGCGGCAGGATCGCGGCACGGAGCGGCTGCCCGACTGGTGAACGCCGCGCTAGCTGAGCTTCCGCGGCGCGTGGCGCACACCGCATGCGTGACCTCGGCCGGTCTCCTGGACCGTGGCGATGCGATGCATTTCGACACGGCGTCGCAGCGCGAACTGGGTCGCCGGTTCGCGGCGGCGATGGTGCGCGTGCAGTCAGGTCAGTAGCGTCGGCACGCGGGTGCGCCCCGATGGGCGCGCGGCGGTGAACAGCAGCACCAGGGCGGCTGCGCCCATCGTGATCCACGACATCGCCGCCAGGGTGACCACCGCAGCTGGACGATAGCGCAGGGTCACGCGCGTGGCCCCCGCAGGAACCTGCACGCCGATGAGGCCGCCCAACCATGATTCCACGGCCTCGCCCGACGTGGTCCGCCAGTCCCGCCGGAACATTTCGCCCACCAGCAACCACCGAGGCTCCGGCGCGGCGGCAAACGCGATGTCGATGCCCGAGTCGCGCCGGGCGATCGTCGTGGCCGCCGGGGAGATCAGCGGAGCCAGCGCTGAGAAGTCACGGCAGAGCAGCCGGGTGTGCTCGCAACCGGCCGCCAGCGGCAACCTCGCCCCGCGCACCGCGGGTTGCACGAAGACGGCGCCGCGGGCGCCCGGGTTCTCGTACAGCACGAGTGCGAGGGTGCCCGTCTGCCGCTGATCGCGTGCGACGAGCGACGGCGCGACCGGCTCGTCGGCGAGCGCCAGCACCCAGCGAATGCCGGTGACGTCCAGCAGCGTCGGATCGAGCGGCACGTTCGGCTGTCCCTTGATGCGCATCGCAACATCGTTGGGGGCGACCGCGTCGATCGCGACGCCCTTGACGAAGCCGTCGACCACCGGGACGCCGCGATAGAACATCGAGTTGGGGCCCAGGCCGCCTGACTCCAGCTCGGCGTCGTAGATGCGGGCGTCCACCTCCGCGGAGTAGTAGAGGCGCCCCCCGGACGCCTGCGCGCGCTCGCGCAGCCAGGCGGCGAGCGGCCGATCACCCACGAACGTGGCGACCGGAGGATCGGCGCGCAGCCCTGTGTCGAGGTTGTCCGCGATGAAGGGCCACGCGGCCGTGCCGAGCACGGCCAGTTGCGCCGCCACGACCGCGCCGGCCAGCGCCCGAGGCCACGCGCCGCGCGCGGCGATCCAGTCCACGGCTAGGGCCGCACAGGGTGCGGCGAACAGGATCAGCGGGTCGCGGAACATGTGCAGCGCCGAGATGAGCCTGACGCTCCCAGCCGTTGACGAGTTCAGCAGGACCAGCGCGGTCGCGGCACCGCACACCAAGTCCAGCCGCCGCCGGATGAAGACCAGGTAGACGAGGGCGAGCGCGGCCGCCGGCCCGCCGAAGAAGAGCACTCGCGTGCCGCGGGACTGCGTGACCTCGAACCACGTGCGCGCGTGCGGGCCGAACGGCCGGGCGAAGACGTCCCACAGGCTGTCGAGGGTGGGCGTCTCCGGGTAGTTCGCGCGCGTGAGAATGCCGGGGGCGAGGCTGGTCTCGACCGACAGGTGGTGGATCGTGGGCGCGGCCACCACGCCCGCGATCACCGCGGCGAGCAGCCACCACGGCCAGTGGCGCGCGATGTTCCGGACGTGCGCCACGAGGAACGCGGCCATGGGAACCACGTACACAATGAGGTTGCCCTGGTGGCCGTTGGCGCCGATGACACCGGCGACGAGGCCCGCGCCGCATGCCGCGCCGAGGCGCGTGCGGGCCGACTCGGCCTCGAGCAGCGCCAGCAGCGCCAGCAGCAGCAGCGGCGCCAGCGTGTAGACCAGCCAGATCGTGGGCCAGAAGTCGGTGAGCGCGTAGTTCTGCGCCGGCGAGGCCAGGACATACGTGGCCACGGCCATGGCCGCGCTCAGCGGAGACGCGCCCACGCGCCGTGCCACCGCCCATCCGCCGAGCCCGGCCAGCAGCAGGTGCACGCTGTAGAACAGGGCCACCCAGGCAGGCACGGACAGCCGCAGAAGCAACGGCATCAGCGGATGCATCCACAGGCTCTGGCCGAACGGCTGCGGCACGCCCAGCCCGATGTCCGACGTCCAGAAGGCCATCGCCCCGTGCCCCAGCGCGCGCGCCGCCAACAGCGTGCTGGGAATCGCGTACCGGTATTCCTCCTCGTCCGGGTTCACGCCAACGAGGAACCCGAGCGCGAGCCAGGCCATCGCTAATCCCACGATGAGGACCGACACGGCCTGCCAGCCTCGGCCCGCGAACACCCGAGGCGTCACGGCCGGCGTGCGGGTCGGCGACGGGATCACAGGAACTTGATCCGGCGGGCCGCGAAGACGGTCATCCGGAGCAGCAGCCATCCGTGCGTCCAGCGGCGGATGTTGGTGTCTCCGTACGTCCGCTCCTGATAGCGGATCGGCAGCTCCACGATCCGCATCGCCTGCCGTGATGCGCCGAAGAGCAGGTCGAAGTCGCCGAACGGGTCGAAGTCGCCGAAATAGAGCCGGTCGCGCGCGATCGCCTCGTACGCGCTGCGGCGCAGCACCTTCGTCCCGCACAGCGTGTCCTTGAGCGGCTGGCCCAGCAGGAAGGAGAAGGCGGCGGCGAAGAACTTGTTGCCCACCATGTTGGCGAAGCGCATCGCCCGCTGCTCCATCGGGTAGACGAGCCTACTGCCGTTGATGAGATCCCCGACGCCGCCGGTCAGCGCACGGTAGAAGCGCGGAAGTTCCTCGGGCGGCACGGTGAGGTCTGCGTCGAGGATCATCAGCACCTCGTGGCGCGCGGCGGCAAAGCCCGCCCGCACCGCGTCGCCCTTGCCGCGGCCAGTCTGTCGCAGGCAGACGATCCGCCGCTCCGGGTGCCGCGCCGCGGCGGCCTCGATCTCTTCCCACGTGCCGTCCGCCGAGTGTCCCTCCACGAAGATCAGCTCGTCATCCGGGCCCATGGCCGGAGTGCGCATGATGGCCGATTCGATGTTTCCGCGCTCGTTGCGCGCGGGTATCACCACGGACACCGACGGCCGATCGGCGGAGGCCACCAGCGTGGGCTCTGCGACGACGATGCGGACCATTGCGAACCAGCTGAAGGGGGGAATCGGCGCGAGCCAGCGGTTGACCAGGTCGCTCAGCACCGGCACGCGCACGGGGAGCAGCACGCGCGGGCTCTCCGACACGGCCTGCCATCCGGCCAGACGCAGCAGGTTCAGGACGTCGGACGGCGCCAGCCAGTTCCGCTCGGGGCCCTTCGTGCTGAGACCCAGCCGGCTCGCCAGGCGAAACAGCGGTTTCCACACGCTGCTGTAGTAGGTGATGACCAGGCGCGCCGACGGCGGGGACGCGCCGCGCAGGCGCTCGAGCAGGTCCTGGATGTTCCGCTCGTAGTGCAGGCAGCCGTTCAGGATGATGCGTTCCGGCTCGAGCGAGGCCAGCCGCGCCCACGACTCGTCCGGCGGCCCGTCGGCGTGGGGGTCGAAGAACGTGATGTCCCGCGGAGCGAGGTGGTCCCGTAGCAGAGGCGACGCGGGCGACACTTCCACCACCCGTGCGCCGGGAGGGAGGAAGTACCGGATGTATCTGGCGAGGAGCGCGTAGAGGTAACGCTTCATCAGCGAGGCCGCCCGAAGGAACGCCGCGAGAAGGTGAGCCTATCAGGTGCATGGCACGAGGTCGAGCCCGCGCTTCGCGAGGCGGCGCCGGCCGGATTAGAGTTGACGTGATGGATCTGACGAGCCGCATCTACGTTGCCGGGCATCAGGGCTTGGTCGGGTCGGCCATCGTGCGTCGACTCGAGGGGGAGGGCTACCGGCACCTGCTGATGGCGACCCGCGCCGAGTTGGATCTGCGCAACCAGGCGGCGGTCACCGCCTGGCTGAACGACCAGCGGCCCGAATACGTGTTCCTCGTGGCCGGGACCGTCGGAGGCATCCTGGCCAACTCCACCCGGCCCGCCGAGTTCATCTACGACAACCTGATGATCCACGCCTCCGTGGTGCACGCCGCCCACCTGTTCGGCGTGAAGAAGCTCCTGTATCTGGGCAGCTCGTGCATCTACCCGCGCCACGCCCCGCAGCCGATGGGCGAAGACGCCCTGCTGACGGGCCCGCTCGAACCGACGAACGAGCCGTACGCCGTGGCGAAGATCGCGGGCATCAAGCTCTGCGAAGCGTATCGCCGGCAGTACGGCAGCGACTTCATCTCGGCGATGCCCACCAACCTCTACGGGCCCGGCGACAATTTCAGCCTCGAGAGCTCGCACGTGATTCCGGCGCTGATCCGCAAGTTCCACGAGGCGAAGATGGCAGGCCGCGCGGAGGTGACGGTCTGGGGCAGCGGCAGTCCACGCCGGGAGTTCCTGCACGTGGACGACCTGGCCGACGGCTGTCTCTTCCTGATGCGGCGCTACAGCGACCTGGGCCACATCAACATCGGGACCGGCGAGGACCTCACGATTCGCGACCTGACCGCCGTGATCGCCGAGGCCGTGCATCCCGAGGCGCGCATCGTGTTCGACACCGCGAAGCCCGACGGTCCGCCGCGCAAGCAGCTCGACGTCTCCCGGCTCCGCCGGCTCGGCTGGCAGCCGAGCATCGGCCTCCGGGACGGCATCGCGTCCACCTACCGCTGGTTCCTGGCGCATCTGCACGACATGCGCGGCAGGCCCGAGACCGCGCCGGCGTCCTGACCGCCGATCGGGACGCTCCTGCTCCTCCACGCTGTCGTCTGCGCCCGCCGCTCTCAGCTGCCGAGGACTGCGGCAATCGACCCGAGGACGCGCTCGAGTCGTGCCGGCAGGGCCAGGAACGCGCCGAACGGGGCGTCGGCGGCCAGGCAGCACTCGGGGATCTTGAGCGTCACCAGTGTCGCCACCACAGCGATCTTCACCGTGACCGGCAGAGACGAGCCGAAGCGGGTGGCGAGGGCGTCGGGCGCGCGGATCAGCGAGGCGTCCGCGCGCGGATCAGACGCATGCGTGGCGTCGGCGGCCGGGGCGCTCAGCGTGACGATCACGATCTGGATGAACGACGCGACGATCCAGCGGCCCCAGTCCCAGCCGAGCACGTAGAGGGGTGCGGACCCGGCGAGAACGACGAATAGCGCCTGCCAGAAGACGCCGCTCAGGTAGCCCGGCCGCGTACCCGCCGACAACTCGATGGCCGCGGCAAGCGCGACCAGGCCGCAGACGATGAGCGCGGCGGCCCAGGCCACCCAGTGCCCCGACTGCACCACCGACAGCGACAGATCGAGCCCTTGCCCGAGCGACCACCCGATGGCCTCGATGGCGCCGGTTGGCGTCGAACCGTCTCCCCCGAACGCGGCGCGGTCGTCGGCGTGAATCGACCCCCAGATCGACGCGGCCGTGTCCGGCCCGCCCTTCGCGGCGACGGCCACCAGGAAGCCGGCCGCGGCCAGCGCGTAGAGCACTGAGAGGTCCCGCATCATGCGGTCGCTCCTCGCGCCGAACATGGCCATGTAGACCAACAGGAACGCCGGCGCCGCCATGAACACGAAGGCTTCGTGGACGAGCGGGCCGATCGCGAAGATGGCGATCAGGGCGGCGAACACCCACGCGCGGACACGGCTGGATTGGTGCCACGATCTCCCGATGGACAGCACCGACGGGATCGCGGCCGCCATGAGCAGCACGTGGAAGACGATCTCCCGTCTGTCGAAGTACGCGATGTCGATCGCCATCGTGGCCGCAGCGCCTGGACACAGGAGGCAGGTGATCCACACGAACGTGCGGCCGGTTCTTGCGAGGACGAGCAGGCCGAACAGGATCGAGAAAGCCAGGGCGTCCGCAAAGATGAGCTGGTGGATTACGCCGATCGCGGGTCCGCCAGCCGCCGTCACGCGAACCATCTCGCCGACGAATCCGCGCCGGACGAAGCCGCCCGCGAAGTTGGTGAGCCAGTCGGTGAACGCCCAGATGTCCCTGACGTTCGTGGACAGGATCGTCGCGTCGGCCACCAGCGCGATGGCGTATCCCGTCACGGCGGCGCTGACCGCGACGTGGAGCAGGCGCCGGCCGAGGTCGCGCGGGGGCGTCATCGGGGAGCTGCGCGCAGGTGGAATTCCGGTGGATCTCTCGCGAGAACGAGCGCCGATGGCGCCCCAGGTAACGAGCCATCGCGGCCGGCGTGGAGCCCTGTGACTCCTGTGACTTGGCGGTTGGAGGAGCTGTCGGGTATCCCGGAATGCCTCACTCTCGACGGGCGAGGGCGTTGCACCTGGTGTCTGACGTCGCGCACTTCCTTGTAGGTCGGAACCACGACCGTAGTCGCCGGCGCCGTTCGCCGCGCAGGACGCCTCACCACCGGCTGGCAGCCCTTGCGGGACGTCGCCGCGGGGTAGGGTACAGGTGTCGACACGGACTTGGCTGGCAATAGTTGTGCAAACGGCGATCTACAGTCTGTGCAGCCCGACCAACTCCAGAAGTTATCTCATAAATGCCCGCAGCAGAATCAGCATGCAGGCGAGGTGGAGAAACCCGGCGAAGTTGGCGGCGCTGGTGCTCGGGATCGTGAAGAGCACGCCGTTCCAGATGCGAAAGGCCTCTACGTTAGTTCCCCTGCGGGAACCAATTGCGTGCAGCCCTGTGCCCGCAGACAATTCAGCCTGTTCCGGTCCACAGGAAAGGTGACAGGCGCATGAGGCGACGATTTGTGGCATCGGGCGTGTTTGCGGCCCTGATGTCCATAGGTATGGTGCAGGCGGCCCAGCCCGGACAGTCGGCAGCCGCGTCTGCGGCACCAGCAGGTGCGACGCACAAGGCGCTGCTCGACAGGAACTGCATCACCTGCCATAGCGAGCGGAACAAGGCCAACGCCGGCCGCCTCGCCCTGGATGGCGTCGACGTCACCCGACCGGCCGATCGGCCCGAGGTCTGGGAGAAGGTCATCAGCAAGCTAAAGGCTGGCCTCATGCCCCCAGCTGGTCGTCCACGCCCGGAGCCTGCGGCCAAGGACGCATTGGTGGCCTTTCTCGAAGGCGAACTGGACAGGAAGGCCGCGGCCTCACCGGACCCGGGGCGGACGGAAACGTTTCACCGCCTCAACCGTGCGGAATACCAGAACGCTATCCGGGATCTGTTCGGCCTGGAGATGGACGTGAAGCCGTACCTGCCGGCCGATGACGCCAGCTATGGCTTCGACAACATTGCCGGTGTCCTGAAGATCAGCCAGTCGCGCCTTGAGCAGTACCTCTCGGCCGGACGGCGCATCAGCCGTGCGGCGCTTGGGTCGCCGCTGTCCGCACCGGCCGCCTTCGAGTACCGGGTGAAGGAGAGCACGCAGCAGAACGACCGCGTCGAGGGGCTCCCGTTCGGTACACGCGGCGGCATGCTGGTGCGTCACGACTTTCCGCAGGACGGCCAGTACGAACTGCGCATCGACCTGATGTGCCGGCTCGGCGGCGAGTGCGACGGCAGCGTCGGGTTTCCCGACGAGCACACGATGCAGGTGCTGGTGGACGGGGAGGTCGTCAAGGCCTTCACGCTGGAGCCCCGCAAGGACATGCGCGCGCCGACCGAGCGCACATGGAAGGTGCGGGTGCCCGTGCAGGCCGGCCCGCATGCGGTCGGCGTGACCTTCGTGAAGCTGCCGTCGATTCGCGAGATCGACTCCGCCTTCGAGCGCTTCGACCGCCCCTATTTCCTCAACGGCGTGATCGGGCAGCCGAATCACACCATCTACCAGCCGTATCTGGACGTCATCACGGTCCTCGGACCCTTTGACGCGAAGGGTGCCGGGTCGCTGCCGAGCCGCAAGCGGCTGATGACCTGCACGCCGAAGACCAAAGCGGAGCAGGATCCCTGTGCGCGGACGATCTTCACCAGACTGACGCGCAAGGCCTATCGGCGCCCGGTGGTGGCGGCGGATCTGGACCCCATCATGGCGGTCTACAAGGCCGAGGCGGCCGAGACCGGCTTTGACGCCGGCATCGAGGCAGGCGTCACCCGGGTGCTGGTGAGTCCCGAGTTCCTGTACCGGGTGGAGAAGGACCGGCCGGGTGTCGCGCCGGGGAAGCTCTACGCGCTGCCGGACCTTGAACTCGCCTCGCGCCTGTCGTTCTTCCTGTGGAGCAGCATTCCGGACGAGCCGCTGCTGCGGGCCGCGGAGGCGGGCATCCTGAAGCAGCCGGCCGTGCTGGAGCGTCAGGTGCGGCGCATGCTGGCGGACAAGCGGTCCGACGCCCTGGTCGAGAACTTCGCGGGCCAGTGGCTGCTGCTGCGGAACCTCGACGCGCAGCGGCCGGACATGCCGAAGTTTCCGAACTTCGATGATTCGCTTCGGGCGGCGGCGCGGACAGAGACCGAACTCTTCTTCGCAAGTGTCCTGCGTGAGAACCGTGGCGTGCTGGAACTGCTGACGGCGGACTACACCTTCGTGAACGGCCGGCTGGCGAAGCACTACGGCATGCCGAAGATCTACGGGAACCAGTTCCAGCGTGTGAAGCTCGACGACACCCGCCGCGGACTGCTCGGGCACGCGAGCATCCTGACGGTCACGTCGCGCCCGAACCGCACCTCGCCGGTGCTGCGCGGCAAGTGGATCCTGGACAACATCCTCGGGACACCGCCGCCGGATCCGCCGGCCAACGTGCCACCCCTCAAGGAAGACGAGGCGGGCACGCAGAACAAGATGCCGTCGGTGCGTGAGCGGATGGCGGCGCATCGCGCCAACGTCGTGTGTGCGGGCTGCCACTCGATGATTGACCCGCCCGGGTTCGCGCTGGAGAACTTCGACGCCGTCGGCCAGTACCGCACGATGGACGAGTCCAGGAAGCCGGTGGACGCGTCTGGCGCCCTGCCGGATGGCAGCAAGTTCGACGGGCTGGCCGGATTCCGCCAGATGCTGCTGCGTGACCCGGAGGTGTTCTCGGGCACGGTCACCAGGAAGCTGCTGATCTACGCGCTCGGCCGTGGCCTCGAGCCCACGGACATGCCGGCGGTGCGCCGGATTGTACGCGACGCCAAACCCGGCGGACTGAAGCTGTCCGCCCTCGTGGTCGGCGTGGTCAAGAGTGTTCCGTTCCAGCTGCGGCGCGCCGGCGCCGCAGCCCAATCAGCCCAGTAGGAGGCCCCGCACATGGTCATCACGAAGATCGCTCTCCCCAGGCGTACCGTGTTGCGCGGCCTCGGTGCCGCCGTGACGCTGCCGTTCCTGGACGCCATGGTTCCGGCGGTTCGCGCCGGCGCTGCGGCAACCCCGACCAAGCGATTCGGTGCGATCTACATGCCGAACGGGATGATCGTGAAGGACTTCGTCCCGGCCGAGGCGGGGCGCAATTATGCGATGACCCCCATCCTCACGCCGCTGGAGAAGTTCCGGAACCAGATGACCGTCGTGACGGGGCTGGCCAACAAGCCGGGCGACCCGCTCGATGCCGGGTCCGGTCCGCACTCGCGGGTCAGTGGCTGCTGGCTGAATGGCGTGCGGGTGAAGCGCACGGAGAACGCCGACTTGAGCGCCGGCCGCACGGCCGATCAGTTCGCGGCTGACGTGCTGGGCAAGGACACGCCGCTCCGGTCGCTGGAAATGGCGCTCGAGCCGAACTTCGTCGTCGGTGGCTGCGAGGGCGGCTACAGCTGCACCTACATCAATACCTTTTCCTGGGCGTCGGCCACGCGGCCGCTCCCGATGGAGACCAACCCCGCGGTGATCTTCGAGCGGCTGTTCGGCGACGGCGGTCCGGGCGCGGGGCGTCTGGCCGGTCTGCGCCGCGACCGCAGCATCCTGGACTCGCTGACCGGCGACCTGGCCCGCCTGCAGAAGGCCGTGGGCCCCAGCGACCGCCAGGTGATGGATGAGTATCTGGACGCCGTGCGTGATGTGGAGCGGCGCATTCAGCAGACGGGCGCGCGTGCGGCGGCTGCCGTCGAGGACATGGACAAGCCCTTCGGCATCCCCGCGCTCTTCGAGGACCACTCGAACCTGATGTTCGACCTCATGGCTCTGGCGTATCGCACGGACATGACGCGGGTCATCACCTTCCAGCTCGCACGCGAGCTGAGCCTCCGGTCCTACCCCGAGGTGGGCGTGCCCGAGGCGCACCACGACATCTCGCACCACGGCAACCGCGCGGAGAACGTCGCGAAGAAGGCGAAGATCGACACCTACCACATGAAGCTCGTGTCGCGCCTGGCCGAGCGGCTCGCCAACACACCGGACGGCGACGGGTCGCTCCTGGACCACTCGATGATCCTGGTGGGTGGCAGCATGGGCGACGGCAACATGCACAGCCCGCACAACCTGCCAGTGGTACTCCTCGGTGGCGCGGGCGGCGCGCACAAGCCGGGCGCGCACGTGAAGGCAAAGTTCGATGACCCGTTCATGAACCTGTGCCTCACGGTGCTGGACAAGGTGGACGTGCACCTCGACAGCATCGGCGACAGCACGGGCCGGCAGACCATTTAGGCATTCATGACCATGCGTACGCATCAGTGGCTGGCTCTTCCGCTGGTTGTCCTGCTGGCGCTGCCGGCCAGCGTGTCGGCAGCCGCCAGGGCGGTTCCCCTGGTCGAGGCGGTCAAGAACGGCGACGTCAAGCAGGCGCGCGCGTTGGTGGCGCAGAAGGTGAACGTCAACGCCCCGGATGTTGACGGGTCCACGGCCCTCCACTGGGCGGCACACCGTGGTGAGGTGGCCCTGGTGGATGTGCTGCTGCAGGCGGGCGCGAAGGCGACAGCGGTGAATGCCTACGGCGTGACGCCGCTGGCGCTCGCAGTGGAGAGCGGTGATCCGGGTGTCGTGTCGCGCCTCCTCAAGGCCGGGGCGGACGCCAACGCGGCGACCACCGGCGGTGAGACGGCCCTGATGACCGCGTCACGGCTGGGGAAAGCCGAGGCCGTGAAGGTGCTGTTGGAGCACGGGGCGCAGGTCAACGCCACCGAGGCGACCCGCGGGCAGACCGCCCTGATGTGGGCGGCGGCGGAGGGGCACGCCGATGTCATCAGGCTGCTGCTGCAGAAGGGCGCCGATATCGCGGCGACGTCGCGGGGGCCGTCCTCGCCCAAGGACATCACGGACGGCTTCAGCATCTACAAGCGCGTGGCGCAGCGGATCGACCCGTTCAAGCCGGTGCAGTTCGCCGTCCGGGCCGGCCACCTCGAAGCGACCAGGGCCCTGGTGGAAGCCGGTGCGAACGTCAACGAGGAGACGGTCAACGGCCTGAGCCTGCTGACGCTGGCGATCGCCAATGCGGCCTATGACACGGCGTCCTATCTCATCGACAAGGGCGCGGACGTCAACTACGCCACGCAGGGCTGGACGCCGTTGATTCAGGTGGTCCGCGTACGCAACCTGAACATCGGGCAGTTCCCGCATCCGGTGACCAAGGGCCGTATGACGAGCGGCGAGCTGGCTCAGAAACTGATCAAGGCGGGCGCGAAGGTGGACGGCGTCACCGAGAAGGCGTTCAACGACGGCTGGCGCGGCTTCTTCGGGCCGAAGGCCACCGCCTTCCTGCTGGCGGCCAAGGGGGGCGACACCGAGATGATGCGCCTGCTGGCCGACAACGGCGCCAATGTGTTCCACGCGAACGCCACAGGCAGCAACGCAGTGATGGTGGCGGCCGGCGTCGATATGTTCAACCCGAACGAGGACAGCGGCACCGATGCGGAGGGCCTGGCGGCACTCAAGCTGGCGCTCGAACTGGGCAAGGGGAAGTTCGACGTCAACGAGCTGAACCGGTCTGGCGAGGCGGCGCTGCACGGCGCGATGCACCGCAATTCCACGGAGATTGTGCGGGTGCTGGTGGAGGCCGGTGCGAAGCTGGATCTGAAGAACAAGCGGGGCCTGATTCCGATTCAGATCGCCAACGGCGAGGACAACTTCATCGGCATGATCGGCCGGCGGCAGGAACTGATCGACCAGCTCAGCGGGATGATGCTGGCCAAGGGTCTGAAGCCCGAGCTCCGGGAAGACGCCGAGAACCGCTTCAACTTCGGTGTGAAGGCGAAGCAGTAAGATTCCTGGCGTGAGGAGTTAGAGCCGGGCGCTCCTGGAGCGGCTCGTCCGCATTTCGGGTCGCCAGTCCCTCCTGAGTCACCCCGCCCGCCTTCCTATCCTGCTGTGTCACGCTGCCGTCTGGGCAAATCGGCCTACTGGGACCCTGCGCTACTTCAGCTCAGGTACATCGAGGTACAACTGTCTCAGGTGCTCACGACCTCCCGCGGCTCCATCGATCAGCCGTCCGGCCACGGAGGCAACATCACCACGATCAGGCGATGATGGCTCTCGTTGAGTTCGCGTTCAGGCAGGCTTATGACGACAGGAGGGGCGATGCGACTTCGAACCATGGCAGCGGCGGCATGGCTTGTACTGCTGGCGTGGCCACAGGGCGCCGGTGCGCAACCGTCAGCGAGCGATTGGGCTGCCACGCTCCATAACACGGTCGAGACCACGATCGGCGTCACCTACTTCACAGCCAACGGCATTAATCTGCAGCTCGACATCTACGCGCCGCGCGCCTCCCGACCGGTGCCAACGGCGGTGATGTTCCACGCCGGCGGTTGGGTCGTCGGCAGCAGGCAGCGCGACGTCCTCAAAGTGCTGCCGTATCTGGAACTGGGCATGGCGGTCGTGAACGTGTCGTACCGGCTCGGCGCCGCATCGACAGCGCCTGCAGCGGTCGAGGACTGCTTGTGTGCGCTGCGGTGGGTCCTGCGGAATGCCAAACAGTATGGCTTCGACGTCAACCGACTGGTCGCAACAGGTTCGTCGGCTGGAGGTCACCTCGCGCTCACGACGGGGATGATCCCGCCGTCCGCTGGACTGGATCGCCAGTGCCCCGGTCAGGAGCCGCTCAAGGTTGCTGCAATCGTGAACTGGTTCGGCATCACCGATGTCGCTGATCTCCTCGATGGCCCGAACATGAAGTCCTATGCCGTTGAGTGGCTCGGATCGCGGCCCGATCGGATGGAGGTCGCACGTCGCGTGTCGCCGCTGACGTATGTGCGCAAGGATCTGCCTCCGATTCTGACCATTCATGGCGACCAAGATCCAACCGTGCCGTACGACCAGGGGGTGAAACTTCACGGGGCACTTCGCGCAGCCGGAGCGACGAGCGAATTGGTGACCATCGTGGGCGGCGGACACGGCAATTTCTCAATCCCCGACACCCGGCGCGGGTTTGACGCCGTGCGCGCGTTCCTGCGGAAACACGGCATTCTGACGGGCTCGCCATCGCAGTGAGGAAGCGAGCCGTGAAGTAGCGGTCAGCCGATCTTGACCTTCCGCGGGTACTGCGAGTTGTCCTCGAGGAACGTCTTCTTGTTCGCGATCTCCTCCGAGGTGGGCTGCACGCGCCCCTTTACGTCCGTCACGCGCGACACCAGCGTGTGGTCGCCAGGCGTGGCGCCCTTCCAGTCGAAGGTGAAGAGCTTCCACGAGTAGGGGTGCTTCATCGTGGCTGGGTCCAGCACCGCGGCCTGCCACGGGCCGTCATCGACCTTCACGTCAACAGATCGAATCGGGATGCTGCCATCGTGCAGCACGACGCCGAGCACCTGGTGCATGCCGGCAGAGACGCTGACCCGCGCGATGAACGATTTGAGCTGCTGGTGCGTGACGGCGGTTTCCTTCCACTTGACCTCGCCGTTGATCGTCTCACCGCGGAGCGTCCGGTACCAGCGCGTCTGGTACTTGCCGAGATAGGCGTCCTCCTGGGCGTGGATCTGGGAGAGCCACTTCACGTTGGCCACGCCGTACCAGCCGGGCACGATGAGGCGGAGCGGGAATCCCTGGTGGCGCGTCAGCGGCTCGCCGTTCATGCTGAGGGCCACGAGCGGTTCCTTCGCGAAGGCCTTCTCGCGCGGCAGGCTCCGGCCGAACTGCTGGTCCACCTTGGTGATGCGGCCGCGGAAGTCCACGTCCTCTTCACCGTGGTCAGCGCCGAAGAACACGAACTCGCGCGCGTCCGCCTTCACGCCGGCACGCTCCAGCACGGCGCGCAGCGGGACACCCGTCCAGCGGCCGTTGCCGGAGAGCCCCTGGAGCGGACGGCTGTTGCCGGAGCATTCGAAGCCTGCCACCACGTCCACCTGCTTCATCTTCCGCAGATCGTCGAGCGACAGCGACAGCGTGCGGTCCACGAGGCCCGTCACCGACAGCCGGAACGTGGCCCCGTCCAGCACCGGGTGGCCGTAGTGCTGCGTGGTGAAGAACTGCCCGGGCGGCGTCAGCGGGCCGTCGATCGTGCGGATGTCCAGGAGGCGGCGGTCCGGAGCGGGTGTCAGATTGATGGTGGCGGGCAGGTCCGTGAACGGCACCAGCGTCTCACCCGCACCAAGAGCGGGAATCGCCCAGTCCGGAATGCCGAGCGCGGCCAAGCCTGTGAGGGTTAGGCCGTTCCTGACGAACGTGCGGCGGGTGCTGGTAGACATGTGCCGGATTGTAGACGAACGCTGATGCGCACGGAGCATTCCCGGCTGCCAGTCTTGGGACTTGGGCGCCCACGGTGTATAAGCGCGTGATGCTGACGTTCAGGGCACGAGGGTGCGTGCTGGCTCTGCTGGCCTCGCTGTGCATGGGTCCCCCCGGTGGCCTTCGCGCTGCGGACCCGGCGTGGCCGCAGTGGCGCGGCCCGCAGCGGGATGGCGTGGCCAGCAGCTTCACGGCACCCGCACGCTGGCCCGCCGCGCTCACACGCCGCTGGTCCGTGCCGGTCGGGATCGGCTACGCGACGCCGCTTCTGGTGGGCGACCGCCTGTATGTGTTCGCCCGGCAGGAGGGCCAGGAGGTTCTGCTGGCCGTCAATGCGACGGACGGCCGCACGGTGTGGCGGACCGGCTACCCGGCCCCGGTGACGCTGAACACCCGATCGGGCTCGTTCCGGCACGGCGAGGGTCCGAAGTCCACGCCGACCTTTGCCGATGGCCGCATCTTCTCGATGGGGATGGGCGGCATCCTCTCTGCCTTTGACGCCGCGACCGGCCGCCTCCTCTGGCAGAAGGCCGCGCCACCGGTACTGCCGCTCTACGGTACCGCTACGTCGCCGCTGGTGGATGGCGACCGGGTGATCGTGCACATGGGCGGCCACAACCAGGGTGCGCTGGCAGCCCTCGATGTGCGGACGGGTGCGGAGCGCTGGCGCTGGGACGGCGATGGCCCCGCCTACGGATCGCCGGTGCTGGCCACCTTCGACGGTGTGCGGCAGGTGGTGGGGATGTCGCAGCAGTTCGTCGTCGGCGTGGACGCCGCGTCGGGACAGCTTCTCTGGAAGCGGCCCTTTCTTCCACCCAACACCACCAGCTCGCAGACGCCGATCCTGCTCGGCCGCACGGTGCTCGTCTCCGGCCAGTCGATGGGTGTGACGGCGTTCGCACCGGTGCGCCGCGGCGCGCAGTGGGACACCGAGACGGTCTGGGAGAACACCGAGGCCTCGATGTACATGAGCAATGGCGTCGTAGTGGAAGGCGTCCTCTACGGCCTGTCGCACAAGAACAGCGGCCAGTGGTTTGCCATCGACGCGACGACGGGCCAGACGCTGTGGATGACGCGCGGCCGCGATGCGGGGAACGCGGCGGTGGTCAGCGCGGGGCGGATGCTCGTTCAGTTGAAGGACGACGGCGAGTTGCTTGTCACACCACCTAGCCGCGAGGGGTTTGCGCCGGCGCACCGGTACCAGGTGGCGGACAGCGGCACCTGGGCGCAGCCGGTGCTGGACGGAACCCGCGTCTTCATCAAGGACGAGTCGAACCTGACCCTGTGGCTGGTGGAGTAGGGGTGCGGCGCTCGGGGCCAGGCCTGACGCTGGCCTCGGCTGGCCGAGCGGTGCTGGCGGGCATCGTGACGACGGTGGTGGGCGGGCGCGTCATCGCCCCGGTCGTGCTGGCTGGCGCAACCACCGCGCTCGGGTCGTTCTGGATGGGCCGCTGGGTGGTGCGGGCCGTGCTCCCGACTCTGCTCGTCGCCGGTCTTGGAATGGTGGCGGGTTGGATGGCCGCGCGCTGGAGCCGTGGCCGCGTGCGTCTGGGTGTGGCAAGCTACGCGGCAGTCGCCGCCGCCAGCGGGCTGCCGCAGTTGTGGGGGCGGGGCGTGAACGCCTGGAGCGACAGCCGGTTCCAGCCGGCGTTCGTCGAGGGGCTGGAGCAGGTCGCGATGGTGCTCGTGAGTATTGCGATTGGCGGGTGGCTCTACGGACGCGACGGGTTCTCGCCGGACCCCGTGCGTGTGACACCCGAATCGGACATGCCGGCGAAATGACGAAGGAGACAGCGATGCGCGGATTGATGACCGGGATGATCGGCTTGGTGCTGGTGGCGGGTGCGGGGATAGCGGCGCAACAGCAGGCACCGCCGAAGATGGGATTCACGCTGACCTCACCGGCCTTTCCGGATGGCGGCGAGATACCGGTGAAGTACACCTCAGCCAACCCGACGGGTGCGGTGTCGCTGCCGCTCCAGTGGTCAAACGCACCGGCCGGCACGGTGAGTTTCGTGATGATGTTTCACGACCCGGATGTGGCGTTCCAGAAGAAGGCCGAGGACATCCTCCACTACATGGTTTTCAACATCCCGGGCACGGCCACGAGCCTGGCTGAAGGCGTGCCCGCCGAGGCGAACCTGCCGGATGGATCCGTGCAACCGAAGAACTTCCGCGGCCAGCCCGGCTATCTCGGCCCCGGCGCACCCGCACCAGGCCCGCATCACCACTACACGTGGATGCTCTATGCGCTCGATGCCAAGCTCACGCTTGGGGCCGACGCCACACGCGCGGACGTCACCAATGCGATGAACGGCCACATCCTCGGCAAGGCCGTGTTCTTCGGCCGGTTCCACCGGTAGCTACTTGATGTTCCAGAGGAACACGTGGATGTTGCCGACCACGCGTTCCTCGTCCGGCTTCCAGTCGCCCATGTCGAAGCGGTGGGAGACGATGCGTGAGCCGGGCGTGAGCTCACGACGGAGCTTGTCGCGCAGCCGGAGGTTGATCGTAGGGGAGAGGTAGAGCGTCACCACGGTCGCCTTCGAGAGGTCCGTCTTGAAGATGTCGGCACGGCTGAAGCGCACCTGCGTGTCGACGCCGGCCTGCTTCGCGCCCGTTCTGGCCAGCTTCACCAGCTTCGGATCCAGCTCGATGCCCACACCCTGCGCACCGTGGCGCCGGGCGGCCTCGATGGGGATGCGGCCGTCGCCCGATCCGAGATCGTAGACCACGTCCGTGGCCGTGACGCGGCCGAGGCTCAGCATGGCATCCACGACCTCGGGTGGCGTCGGCACGTAATGGATATCCAGACCGCGCACCTGGGCGAGGGCGAGCGGAGTGGAGACGAGGACGGCGGCGACGGACGCGCTGGTCATCGCAAGGACGCGAAGCAGAGTCGTACGCATAGCCTCCGAGTATATTGACTCGACCCATGCCTGCTCCAGTCGACGCGCTCTTCTCGCCGTTTCGTCTCAAGAACCTCCAGCTCCCCAATCGGATCGTGATGGCGCCGATGACGCGCTCGGCCTCGCCGGACCACGTGCCGGGGCCTGACGTGGCGGCGTACTACCGCCGCCGCGCGGAGGGCGGCGTGGGCCTGATCGTGACCGAAGGCGTCTACGTGCCCGTCCCGCAGGCGGGCTTCGGGGCGCGGGTGCCGGCGATGTACGGCGACGCCGCGCTGGCGGGCTGGCACCATGTAGTGGAGGAGGTGCACGCGGCTGGCTGCGTCATCATGCCGCAGCTCTGGCACGTGGGTGCGTGGGTGATGCCCCACGAGCAGTTCGACCCGGCCGCGCCACCGCTCGGCCCGTCGGGCGTAGGCCCTGGCGGAACGCCGGCTCCGGGGCGCGTGATGACCCAGGCCGACATCGACACCGTCATCGACGCCTATGCGACGGCGGCGGCCAGCGCTCGGGCGGTGGGCTTTGACGGGGTCGAGATCCACGCGGCACACGGGTACCTGCTCGATCAGTTCTTCTGGGGCGTGACGAACCAGCGCACGGACCGTTACGGCGGCGACGTGGCCCAACGGACCCAGTTGGCCATCGAGGTCCTGGGCGAGATGCGGCGACGCGTGGGCCCGGACTTTCCGATCGTCCTGCGCTTCTCGCAGTGGAAGCTGCACGACTTTGCCGCCAAGGCCTGGGCCACGCCCGCCGAGCTGGAGGCGTTCCTGTTGCCACTGGCCGCTGCAGGGGTGGACTGTTTCCACTGTTCAACGAGGAAGTTCTGGCTGCCCGAGTTCGAGGGAAGCCCCTTGAATCTGGCGGGTTGGACCAAGACACTCACGGGCCTGCCCGTCATCACCGTCGGCTCCGTGACGCTGGGGGACGAGCTGATGGCCAGGGACCGCGCGGCCGTGGTGCCTACGACGGGTCTTGGCGAGTTGGCGGAGCGCCTGGCGGCTGGGGAGTTCGACCTTGTGGCGATCGGCCGGGCGATCATCGCGAACCCTGACTGGTCGCACCTGGTGCGGGCCGGGGCGGCCGACCGTCTCAAGCCCTACGACCCGAAGGCGCTCGCCGCGCTGGTCTAAACCCACGGCGCGTGCCTGTCGGCGGAAGCGGGGGTTCGTCCTATCGGGCGAACAGCATGGCAAGCTCGCAGGAAAAGCCGGGGAGCAACGGCGAGGTGAGAATGGCGCGGTCTTCGGCGAGCAGTTCGGCCACACGGGGCAGTGCGCCGTCCGGTGCGCGCTTGAACACCTTGACCAGATCGAGGTCAGGGTCCAACAGCCAGTATTCGCGCACGCCGGTCCGCTCAAAGAGGCGCCGCTTCGTCTGCTCGTCACGCTTTCTGGTGCCCTTGGAGAGCACTTCAATCACAAGGGCCGGGGCGCCCCGGACGTGCTGCTCCGTCAGGATGTCCGTTTGATCGCCTCCGATGACGAGCAGATCCGGCTCGACGACGTCGTAGTCTGAGAGCACCACATCGAAGGGGGCGATGAAGGCCTCGCCCTGCTCCGGATGCGCGCGAAGATGCTCGGCGACCGCCAGAAAGAGCCGCTGCACGAGACGCTGGTGCCGCGTGGTGGGCGACGGCGTCACGTAGTGCTCGCCGTCGATGATTTCGTGCCGCCGCCCGTCATCCGGGAAGAGCATGAAATCGTCCACCGTGAAGCGGGTATCCGGTCCAACCGTGTGTGGCATCGCGTCCTCCGCAACCATTGGGCGATTGTAGCCGCATCCATCGTGACGCGCCTATGCCAGCGTCGTGCCCGCACGGAATCGGCCGGTCGCCTGGCGGAGGCGCCTGGGCGGTCGTGGATCCGTCAATGCCTTCAGCCGCCGAAGCGCGCAGATTCTGTCAACGCCAGCACGCCGGAATCAGCTATAACTTCTGGATGCCGATTCGCCGACTGGCCGCTGTCTTGTCCTCGGGGCTGTTCCTGGTCTCGGGCACCCTCCTGGCCCAGAAGCCGGCCGACTGGACCGAGTGGCGCGGGCCGCAGCGCAACGGCACGCTCATCAGCGTCGCGGCCCCGAAGGTGTGGCCTCCGACGCTGTTGAAGCAGTGGCGGTCCGAGGTCGGCCTCGGCTACTCCACGCCGCTCGTTGTCTCTGGCCGCGTCTATGCGTTTGCCCGCCAGGGCGAAGAAGAAGTGATGTCCTCGCTCGACGCCTCGACCGGCGCCGTGATCTGGCGCACGGCGTATCCGGCGCCCTTCAAGCTTCCCGCTGCCACGGGCAAGCACGGCCTTGGCCCGAAGTCCACGCCCGCCTACGCCGAAGGCCGCATCTTCGCCCTGGGCCTGAGCGGCATCTTCTCGGCATACGACGCGAAGAGCGGCAAGCTCCTCTGGCAGAAGCCGGGGAGCCCGGTGCAGCCGTTGTACGGCACGGCGATGTCGCCGCTCACCGACAGTGGCATCGTGATCGCCCACCTCGGCGGGCACGACAGCGGTGCGCTCAGTGCGTTTGACGCTGCCACCGGCGCGGTGAAGTGGACCTGGACCGGCGACGGCCCCGGCTACGCCTCGCCCCAGTTTGCCGTGCTTGGTGGCATGCGCCAGCTCGTCGCCTTCACGCAGGAACATCTCGTCGGCCTGGACCCGGCCAGCGGCGCCCTCCTGTGGAAGCAGCCCTTCAAGAATCAGTTCTGGACCAATAACGTGACGCCGGTGGTCTACAAGGATCTAGTCGTCATCTCCACGAACGCTGTCGGCACGGCCGCGTTCCGCATCGCCAGGGGGCCCCAGGGGTGGACGGCGACCGAGGCCTGGAAGAATGCGGACGTGCAGTTGAACCTCAGCAACCCGGTGCTGCGCGGCACCACGCTCATCGGCATGTCGTCCAAGAGTTCCGGCCAGTTCGTCTCGATGGAGATCACCACCGGCCAGGTCGCCTGGAAGACGCAGGGCCGCGAGGCCGACAACGCCTCCATCGCGGATATCGGCAGCGCGCTGCTGGTGCTGAAGGACTCTGCCGAACTGCTCGTGGCCAGGCCGACCGCCACCGGGTTCGACATCATCGAGAAGTACACCGTGGCCGACAGCGCCACCTACGGGCAGCCGGCCATTGTCGGCAACCGTATCTATGTCAAGGACAACGACGGCCTGACCGTCTGGTCCTTCTAGTTGACGCCATCCCCCAGGAGCTTCGGATTCATGACGCGAACGTCGATCGGTGCGGCACTCGGCCTGGCCCTGTTTACGGCAGCCTGTGGAGGCGGGTCGCAACCCGAGCAGGCCGCGCCGGCCGCGGCACCGGTGGCGCCCACCGCTGCGGTGCAGGTGGATAAGAACGCCTACCCGGTGTTCCCCGATGCGGACGCCGGCGCCGACCCCGCGGTGCCAGCGGAGCAGGGCGGCAAGGGCTTCACGGGGGAGGGGTGGCAGACCAATACCACGTACGATCTCGTTGGGGATCCGCGCGCGGTCAAGGGCGGGACGTTCCGCGAGTTCATGCTCGACTTTCCCGGCACGCTCCGCGTTGAAGGCCCGGAGTCCAACACCGCCCTGAACTACATGATCGGGCCGATGGTCTATGAGTCTCTGCTCACGGTCCATCCCACGTCCCTGGATTACATGCCCGTCCTGGCGACGCACTGGCAGGTCTCCGAGGACAAGCTGACCTACCGCTATCGCATCAATCCGAACGCCCGGTGGGTGGACGGCCAGCCGGTGGTGGCCGACGACGTGGTGGCGTCCTGGATGTTCAAGATGGACAAGGGCCTGCAGGACCCGTCCAACGAGATGACGTTCGGCAAGTTCGAGAAGCCGGTGGCCGAGAGCAAGTACATCGTCAGCGTGAAGAGCAAGCAGCTCAACTGGCGGAACTTCCTCTACTTCTCCGGGATGTCGATCCTGCCGGCCCATGTCCTCAAGGGTGTGACCGGCGAGCAGTACATCAAGGACTACAACTTCAAGATGATCCCCGGCAGCGGCCCCTATGTGGTGGAGGGCGTCGACGTGGTGAAGGGCAAGAGCGTCACCATCCGCCGGCGCAAGCAGGGCTACTGGGCCGAGCACCATCGCCGGAGCGTCGGTGTGAACAACTTCGACGAGATCCGCGAGATCGTGGTGCGTGACCAGAAGCTGGCCTTCGAGATGTTCAAGAAGGGGGACCTCGACACCTACTTCGTCAATATTTCACGCGAGTGGGTCGAGGACATGAACTTCGACAAGGTGCAGCGCGGCCTGATTCAGAAGGTCAAGGTCTTCAACGACCAGCCGACAGGGTTCGCGGGGCTGGCGTTCAATACCCGGCGGGCGCCCTTTGACGACGTCCGTATCCGGATGGCGCTGGCGCACCTGATGAACCGGCCGCTGCTCATCGAGAAGATCTTCTTCAACGAGTACGTGGCGCTCAACTCGTACCACGCGGGCGGCATCTACGAGAATCCGGACAACCCGAAGATGGAGTACGACCCGAAGAAGGCCCTCGAATTGCTGGGGCAGGCCGGGTTCTCCTCCCGCGACGCCCAGGGGCGTCTGGTAAGAAACGGCGTGCCGCTGACCGTGGAGATCATCTATTCAAGCAAGGCTACGGAGCCGTTCCTGACCATCTACCAGGAGGACCTGCGGAAGGCCGGCGTGACCGTGAACCTGCGCCTCATCACCGGTGAGACCCTCTTCAAGCTGGTGATGGACCGCGAGTACAGCGTGGCCAGCATGGGCTGGGGCGCGCTGCTGTTCCCGAACCCGGAGACCTCCTTCCACTCACGCCTCGCTGATGTGAAGAGCAACAACAACATCACCGGGATGAAGAACTCGAAGATCGATGCGTTGCTGGCGAAGTACGACGTGGAGTTCGATCCGGTCAAGCGGGTGGCGCTCATCAAGGAGGTGGACGGCCTGCTCGCGGCCGAGCACCACTACGCGCTCGAGTGGGATGCGCCGTTTGTCCGGCTGGCCCACTGGAACAAGTTCGGGTATCCGCAGGGCGCGTTGACGCGGGTCGGCGACCAGCGGGACATGACGTCGCTCTGGTGGGTCGACCCCCAGAAGCAGCAGGCCCTGACGCAGGCGATGGGCAGCGCTACGGCCACGCTGCCGGTGGGGCCCGTCGAGGTGCGCTACTGGCAGGAGTACGGCAAGCAGCACCCGATGGTTGCCAACACCAACTAGCGCCCCCTTTTGGGCCCCGGGCATGACCGCGTATTTCGTCAGGCGATTTCTCCTCATCATCCCGACTTTCCTCGGGATCACGCTTGCCGTGTTCGTCGTGATGCACTTCGTGCCCGGCGGGCCGGTGGAGCGGCAGATCATGCGCCTCCAGATGGCGGCGATGACCGAGGGGGGAGGGGACGGCGGTGGCGCGGCCACCATGGCGGGGTCACAGGGCGCCAGCTCGCTGCCGGAAGAGGCGGTCGAGGAAATCAAGCGGTACTACGGGTTCGACAAGCCCGTGCATATCCGGTACGTCCAGTGGCTCTGGAAGGTGCTGCATCTCGACCTCGGCCGCTCGTATGTGTACCAGGACCCGGTGTGGGACGTGATCAAGAGCCGCTTTCCGGTCTCGATCTTTCTAGGGCTGACCGGCTTCCTCCTGAGCTATCTCGTGTGCGTGCCGCTCGGCGTGATGAAAGCCATCCGGCATGGCTCGAAGTTCGACGTGATCAGCAGCGCGCTCGTGTTTCTCGGGTACTCGGTGCCCGGCTGGGCGCTCGGCACGGCGCTCCTGGTGCTCTTCGGCGGCGGCAGCTTCTGGGAGGTCTTTCCCCTCGGTGGCTTCAGGCCTGACAACTGGGAGTACCTGAGCCCGTGGGGCAAGGTGACCGGCCAGATCGAGCACATGTTCCTGCCGGTGCTAGCCTACATGGTCGGCTCTTTCGCCACCCAGACCATCCTGACGAAGAACGCATTGATGGAAAGCCTCGGGCAGGACTACGTGCGCACGGCCTTTGCCAAGGGCCTGAGCGAGCGCCGGGTGATCTTCGTGCACGCGCTGAGAAACTCGTTGATTCCCATCGTCACCGGGCTGGGGCATGTGATCAGCCTGGTGCTGGCCGGGTCGTTCCTGATCGAACGTGTGTTCAACATCGACGGCATGGGCTACCTGGGCTACACGGCCCTGCTGCAGCGCGATTACCCCGTGGCGCTCGGGATCCTTGTGATCGGGTCCATGCTGATGCTCATCGGCAACATCCTCTCGGACGCTCTCTACGCCGTGGTTGATCCGCGCATCCGGTTCAAATGACGTCCCCGCGGTCGGAATCCATCCTCCAGCGGCGCCTCCGGAAGTTCCGGCGCCTGAAGCGCGGGTACTACTCGTTCCTGTTGATTCTGGGCGTCTACCTGGCGTCGTTTGCCCTGCCGGTGCTGGCCAACAACACACCGATCCTGGTGAAGTACCAGGGTCACTACTACGCCCCGCTGGTCACCTTCTATCCGGCCTCGGCCTTTGGCCAGAACGCGATTGGCGAGCCCGACTACCGGGTGCTCAAGGAGGAGTTCCGGCGGGCCGGGAAGGGCGACTGGGTGCTGATGCCCCTCTATCCCTTCGGGCCCAATGAGGCCCTGCTCGACCAACCAGGTTCGCCGCCACACGCGCCGACCTCCCGTCACTATTTCGGCACCGACGACCGCGGGCGTGACGTGCTGGTGCGGCTGGCCTACGGCTTCAACATCTCGATGACCTTCGCGCTGCTGGTCACCGTCTTCGGCCTGACGGCGGGCGTGGCGGCGGGGGCCGTGCTGGGATACTTCGGTGGGCGGCTCGATATGGTCGGCCAGCGCGCAATCGAGGTCTGGTCCTCGCTGCCTTTCCTCTACACCATCATCATCATCAGCTCGATCATCGTGCCCGTATACATGCAGGGCTACGGTCCGCTGTTCCAGCCCTCGTTCTGGCTGCTCGTGGCCATTCTTTCGGCGTTCGACTGGATGGGCATCACGTACTACATCAGGGGCGAGTTCTACCGGGAGAAAGCCAAGGACTACGTCGGGGCGGCGATTGTGACGGGCGTGTCCGAGACGGCCATCATGTTCAGGCACATCCTGCCGAATGCCCTCACGCCGGTCGTGTCGTTCGCGCCCTTCACCGTGGTCGGCAATATCGGGTCGCTGGTGGCGCTGGACTTTCTCGGATTCGGCCTGCCGGCCCCGACGCCGAGCTGGGGCGAGTTGATCGGGCAGGGCATGGCCAACCTCACCAAATGGTGGCTGGTGTTCTTTCCCCTCAGCGCGCTGTTCCTCACTCTTCTCCTTGTGGTGTTCATCGGCGAGGCCATTCGCGAGGCATTCGACCCGAAGGAGTACTCGCGGCTCCGCTAGGAGCCCGTCCGAGCAAACGCTGTCATGGCCGACCCCACTCCGCTCCTGCAGATTCGTGGCCTCAAAACGCACTTCTTCACGGAGTCCGGCGTGGCGCGGGCCGTGGACGGCGTGGACCTGGAGGTGCGGGAGGGGGAGGTCCTGGGACTGGTGGGCGAGTCCGGCTCCGGCAAGAGTGTCACGGCGCTGAGCATCCTCCGGCTGATTCCAGACCCGCCCGGCCGGATCGTCGCCGGCCAGATCCAGTTCCAGGGTCGCAACCTGCTGGACCTGCCGATCGAGGCCATGCGGGCCGTGCGCGGCAGCCAGATCTCGATGGTGTTCCAGGAGCCGATGACCTCGCTCAACCCGGTGTTTACCATCGGGATGCAGGTGACCGAAGTGATCCTGGCGCACGAGTCGTGCAGCCAGGAAGAGGCCAACCGCAGGGCGGTGGCTATCCTGACCGAGGTGGGCATCCCGGACGCGGCGGCGCGGCTGGCGCAGTATCCGCATCACCTCTCAGGCGGCATGCGCCAGCGCGTGATGATCGCGATGGCCCTGGCGAACAACCCGGCCCTGCTGATCGCGGACGAGCCGACCACTGCCCTCGATGTCACCATCCAGGCGCAGATTCTGGACCTGATGCGCCAGGCCAAGGCTAAGCGGCAGGGTGCAGCCATCCTGCTCATCACGCACAACCTGGCCGTCGTGGCTGAGATGTGCGACCGCGTGGCGGTGATGTACGGCGGCAAGATCCAGGAGGTGGCGCCCGTCCGGGGCCTCTTCGGGAACCCGATGCACCCCTACACGCGCGGCCTGCTCGGGTCCATTCCCCGGGTGGATGGCGTCCGCGCCGCGAGGCTCCAGGCAATTCCGGGCAGCGTGCCGGACATCATGGACCTGCCGGTGGGCTGCAAGTTCGAGACACGCTGCGGCGATCGCTTCGAGCCCTGCGCGGGCACCGAACCAGAACTGGTGGAGCGGGCACCCGGTCACTGGGTGCGCTGCCACCTCCACGATGAGCGGTACGGACGGGCCATCCGTGGCTGAGCCCATCCTCGAGATTCAGGACCTCACGGTCCGGTTCCCGGTGTTCGGCGGGGTGTTCCTTCGCCGCCAGGGCGAGGTGCGTGCGGTTGATGGCGTGTCGCTCACGCTGAATCGGGGCGAGACGCTGGGCCTGGTGGGCGAGTCCGGCTGCGGCAAAAGCACGGTGGGTCGCGCCATTGTGAACATCCTCAAAGCGATGAGCTACCGGGTCGAGGTGAGCGGCCGGATCCTGTACCACCACCCGTCAGGCGTGGTGGACCTCGCCTCGCTGGATCGATCCGGGATGCGGCAGTACCGCTCCGACATCCAGATGGTGTTTCAGGACCCGTACTCGTCCCTGAACCCGCGCAAGACCGTGGACCAGATCGTGGAAGAGCCCCTGCGGGTCCACACGGCGATGTCGAAGGCCGAGCGCATGGAGCGCGTGCGCTGGCTGCTGGAGAAGGTGGGCCTCTCGCGAGATCACATGACGCGGTACCCCCACGAGTTCTCGGGCGGGCAGCGGCAGCGAATCGGCCTGGCGCGCGCCCTGGCCACCAACCCGAAGATCGTGCTCGCTGATGAACCCGTGAGCGCACTGGATGTGTCGGTGCAGGCCCAGGTCATCAACCTGATGCAGGACCTCCAGCAGGAGTTTGGCCTTTCCTACATCTTCATCGCGCACGATCTGTCGGTGGTGCGGCACATCTCCGACCGCATCGCGGTCATGTACCTGGGACACGTGGTGGAGATGGGCGAGGGGGACCAGATCTACTCCCAGCCCGTGCACCCGTACTCCCGGGCGCTGCTGGCCTCGGCCCCGGTGCCCGACCCGTTCATCGAGCGCAAGCAGCCCGTACGCCTCATCGGCGACGTGCCGTCCCCGATGAACAAGCCGTCGGGTTGCGCCTTCCGGACCCGGTGCTCGATCGCACAACCCTCGTGCGCCGACGCCGTGCCGCCCCTGGAGATGAAGGCGGGGCGGTTAGTGGCCTGCCCGGTGGTCGACGTGGCTGACCTCCGCGTGGGCGGGGCGTATAATCCGCGGTAGGTCCCAGATGGCATTCGAGCGCATCACGGTCAATCCAGCTCAGATGGGCGGCGTGCCCTGCATTCGGGGCGTACGGATTCCCGTAGCCACGGTGGTTGATCTTGTGGCTGACGGTATGGCCATTGAGGAGATTCTGGCGGCCTATCCCGACCTGGATCCCGCAGACATCCGCGAGGCGCTGCAGTTTGCCGCCGAGGCCGTCCGTGAGCGGGAACTGCCACTTCTGCCAGCTTAGGACTCGTCCGGGCTGGTCCTGGTGAACCCTCAATGAAGTGGCTGGTGGACAATGCGCTGTCCCCGGAGTTGGCCGAACGCCTGTCGGCTGCCGGGCACGACGCCGTCCATGTGCGCGACCTGCAACTTCATGATGCGACCGACGAGACCATTCTCAGCGTTGCCCTCGATCAGGGCCGCGTTGTGCTCTCGGCCGATACCGATTTCGGCGGATTGCTCACGCTGCGCTCCGCCACGGGGCCATCGGTAGTGCTGTTCCGCCATGGAGGACCACGGCGCCCGCAGGATCAGGCTGCGGTGCTGCTGGCGAACCTGCAGGTTGTCGCCGCAGACCTTGAGCGTGGCGCGATGGTCGTGATTCAACGGGATCGTCTTCGCGTCCGTCGACTGCGATAGGGATGGAGTTCCCAGGGCTCAGTGGAATGTCTGGCGCCAAGGTCCGCCGCTATTGGCACTCCGAGCAGCGCTGAGCGTTGATCGATGGTGCCAGGCGTCAGCGGAATACGAACGGCGGCAGCGCCAGCGCGACGCCTACGATGAGGAAGAGTCCCACGACAACAAATATACTGAGTGAAGCACACACGGTGCTCCCATCCCGTTACCTGAAAGGATCACTTCGATGGCGATTGCCAAGGCTCACGCAACCTGGACCGGCACACTCAAAGAGGGCGCCGGCACGATGACGAGCGGATCGGGGCACTTCACGCTGCCTTTTTCCTTCGTGTCGAGATTTGAAGGTGATCACGCTGCGACCAATCCCGAGGAACTGATCGGAGCGGCTCAGGCGGGGTGCTTTTCGATGTTTCTTGCCGCGCAGTTGACGGCCGCGGGTCACCCGCCGAAGACGATTGCCACCTCGGCAACTGTGCACCTGGGGGCAGGACCCACGATCACCAAAATTGAGTTGGAGACAGTGGCCGATGTGCCCGGAGTCAGCGCCGAGCTCTTCAAGGAGAAGGTCGACTTTTCGAAGGCGAACTGCCCGGTCTCGAAGGCGCTGGCCAGCGTGGCCGAGACCACGCTGACCGCCACCCTGAAGTAGCCGGCTACTTGCCGCCCATCATCCGGAACATGCCTTCGATGTTGAGGCTCTTGCTGTCGGCGTAGCCGCCCCAGTCCTTGTACTTCGTCAGATTCACGGCGTCCTTCGTTTCGACGAGCGTCATGCCGTGCTTGATGTGAGCGGACACCTGGGCCTGGAGATCTTCCAGATACTCGCGGTGCTTGCGGGCGTGGTCGCGCGTGCCCATGGGGCCGTGGCCTGGTGCCAGCGTGTCGAAGTCCATCGCCTCGACCTTCTTCAGTGAGGCGATCCAGCCGTTGATGTTGGCGTTGGGGAAGTCGCGGTAGGCGAGTGAGTCGATCGGGATGATATCGACGGCAAAGAGCGTGCGCTCCTTCGGGAAGCGCATCACAATCATGCCGTCGGCATGGTTCGGCCCGAGGTAGGTGAGTTCCACGGACGCTCCGCCGAGGGTGACGGTCTTTGTGTCCGTGAAGGTCTCCCGCGGCGCGGGCCCTGGCACGCGGTCCGCCGTCATCATCGTCTTGGTCACGTCGTGTCCCACGAAGGTCGCCGTGTCGGCAAAGACCTCGCCGCCAGACGCGTGGTCGCCATGGCCATGGCTGTAGATCAGGTACTTCACCGGCTGCTTGAAGCGGGTGGCGATTTCACCCTTCAGCCACGTGGCCGCGTCCTTGTCGATCGGGTCGGTGGCGATCACGCCGCCCGGCGTCACCAGGAACACCGAGTAGTGGCCGTTGTTCCGGAAGCGGTAGAGGTCGCCGCTGATCTTCGTGATCTCCCTCCCGGGGGCCTGGGCGAGCGCGGGCGCAGCGGCAAGGGCGACGAGGGCAAGCGCGATGGCTGTGTGTCTGATTCGCATAGTCGGGATCCTGGAAACGAAGTTAGGGAACACCAATCGCCACCACGGTCGAGCCGGAGGCGATGGCCACGAAGTCCTTCTTGCGGGCGGAGTAGGCGAGCGGCGTGGCGCTCATGGCGGTTTTCATCTGCACCTTGGCGAGTGGCTTGCCGGTGCGTGCGTCAAGTGCGTAGAAGTCCCGGTTGATGGCCTGGTAGACCACATCCCCGGCGGTGACGAGATTCCCGCCATTGGTGGTGCCGGCGAGTTCGGTGACCCACGCCACGTCGCCCGTGACCGGGTTGAAGGCAGCCACGTTCTGCGTGGCCTTCACCCCTGTGGGGCCTTCTTCCTGAAACACCTGGAAGTGGCCGGGGCTCCCCGGCGCGGGCTTGATGGAGCTGCCCACGGGCTTGGCCTTGATGGACCACGCGTCGTTCTTGCCAGTGACATAAAGCAGCCCCGTCTTCGGGCTGAAGGCGGACGACCCGCGGTTGGGGCCGCCGAGCAGACCCGGCGACTGGATGTAGAACTCGTTGATGGAATAGGGCGTGAAGCTGGGGCGCCGCCGCTTCGCCAGTTCGGGGTCCGCAATGTTCGGGAAGGTGGAGCAGAAGGGCTGCTGCGGCACGTGCCGGGCGCTGTAGGGAATCGGCTGCGTCGGCCACGGTTGTTCGCCAGGCATGTCCGTCCTGGTCGGCACGGGCGTTTCCACGATGGGATGGATGGGCTGGCCCGTGGCGCGGTTGAACAGGTAGACGTAGCAGGTCTTGGCCAGCGAGGCGAGCGCTTTGACGGGCTGGCCGTTGACCGTGATGTCGAAGAGCGTGGGGCCGGTGACGAGGTCCCAGTCCCAGATGTCGTGATGAATGACCTGGAAGTGCCACCGGAGTTTGCCCGTGGCGAGATCCAGCGCCACGACGGAGTTGGTGAAGAGGTTGATACCCTTGCGCGAGGAGCCGTCGTAGTTGGGCGAGGGATTCGAGACGTTGGCGTAGAGCAGGCCGAGCTCGGTGTCGATGGACGGCTGCGTCCAGATGCCTCCGCCGTAGCGCAGCTCGCCGCTCCACGTGTCCTTCGCCAGCTCCCAGCCGTCGTCCCCGGGCCCCTGGGGAATCGTCCGCCAGACCCACTTGATGGCGCCGGTGGCGGCATCGATCGCGGTGATGAGGCCGCCGGGTACCAGGCTGTCGGCCTGCGCCAGGCCCATGTAGATGGTGCCGTTCGCGTAGGTGGGGGAGGACGCAATCATGTAGCCGATCGAGTAGGGGTCGAAGTCCGCCGGGTACTTGCCGGGCTCCTTCGCGTCGAGGGCCGCCTTCGTGAGGTGCAGGACACCGCCCTTGCCAAAGCCTTCAACGGGCTTCCCGTTTTCGGCGTTGAACGCGGCCAGCATCGACTGGCCGGTCACGAAGATCTTGCCGTCGGCATAGGCGGGCCCGCGCCCGCCCGGCTTGAAGTCACCCTCGGGCTCGGTGGTCCAGATCTGGGTACCGGTGGCGGCGTCGATGGCAAACACCTGCCGGCCGGAGTTCACATACATGATGCCGCCCAAGACGATGGGGGTCGCCGAGCCGAGCGTGGAGCCCTTGGGCAGGTCGAACTGCCACTTCACGGCAAGCTTCGAGGCGTTGGCCGGGGTGATCTGCGTCAGCGGTGAATAGCGGCTGTTGTGCCCGTCCAGGTTGTGCAGCGGCCAGTCGCCTGGGCCAATCGTGCGCACGGCCTGCGCGGTGAGCGTCCGCGATCCGAGGGAGACGAGACTGACGACCGTGATGGCCGCGAGGGTGAGGGCGATGCGGAATCTGAGCATGGAGTCCTCCGAGAGCGGCCACCGTGGAGTAGCGCGAGGGGCGCCGGTCACTGTAGCGCGAACGACGGCCGCCGGGTAGGCCCCTGGAGGGTGACAGGCCGCCCTGGCGGTGTCAGCCCTTGGAGACGAGCAGGGCGAGTGCGCGCTCGGCCGCCTCGCGGACCAGGTAACCAATCTTCGGGTGACTGGGCTCCATGTCACGCTCCAGGCCATGTCTGCGCAACTCCTCCGAGGTGGTCGGGCCGATGGAAGCAATGACCGAGCGCTTGAGCCCGGCGAGGGCAGCAGCTTCGTGACCCACGCGCGCAGCGATCTGCAGCAGGTGCACCACTTGCGTCGCGGTGGTGACCAGGGTCACGTCGATGCGGCCAGCCGAGAGCTCCTCGACGGCGTGTTCCAGGGGTGCCACGTCTTCCGGCAGAGCCCAGCGGTAGACCGGGACGGAGGTGACCATGGCGCCCCGCGTGCGGAGGCCCTCCACCAGTTCCGGATTGCTGACGCCGTACTCCTGCACGGCCACGTGCGTTCCGCGGAGGGGCACCTCGGAGGCCTTCGCGTCGATGGCCGCCAGCAGCTCTCGCCACGTGTTGGGTTCGGCCGCCGCCACCCATGGTGTCAGCCCCAGTTCCCGCAGCACACCCGCAGGCTTCGGGCCGCGGACGGCAATCCTGGTGCGGCCGAGCGCCTCCTTGACCGGGGCGATGGGCCGATCCGAGGCGATGACATCGAGCAGGACCCTGGTGCCCACGCCAGTCAGCAGCACGACGAGCGCGTAGTCCCCGCGCACCAGCGCGTCGGCAAACGCCAGGGCGGCCGGGTTCTCGGAAAGCGGGATCTCACGCATGGCCGGAGCCACGACCGGCACGCCGCCATAGGTGGTGATGAGCGACGCCATCTCCGTGGCGCGCCGGCTCTCGAGCGAGAGCACGCGCAGGCCCTTGAACGAGATCCCCTCAGGCATGTGTCCCGCTGTCCGGCGCCACGGGGGTCAGCCTAGCAGGGACGCCAGAGCGGCGAGCGTCAGGCCGCCCCCGACCAACTGGAGGACCAGGGCGGAGCGCTCGCGGAGGGATAGCGCGCCGATGAGAGCCAGCACTCCAGCCGCGGCCAGCACCCGCCAGTAGAGTTCTTCCATCTTCGGCTCCGGCGGCAGGGCCACCACGCGACGGCGGGCGAGATCCACGATGTGGTTGGCGATGTTGATGTCGCTGTCGCGGTCCAGTTCGAGATACTCACCGCCACTGGCTGTCGCGATCTGCTTGAGCGAGCCGCGATCCAGCGTCGAGTACACGCGCTGCGGAGGGGGCATCGACGCCTGGGCCGCCGGCGTCAGCTTCGATTCGGGCTCGGGGATCAGGCCGCCGGCCAGTGTGCCGACGCCTATCGTGATGACCGGCACGTTGCGGTCACGTGCCAGCTTCAGCGACTTTTCCACCTCGCCGCTCCAGGACTGGCCGTCGGAAATCATGACGAAGAGCGGGGCATTCCGCGACTTGCCTCGAATCTCCTCATCCTTCTCGATCACGCGGAGACCCCAGAAGATGCCGAGCTCGCTGTTGGTGTCCCAGCTCGTGTCGTCCTCCAGCGGAAACGGCGACTTCTCCTGCAGGTTGTCGAGGAAGAAGAAGAAGGTGTTGGGATCCTTCGTCAGGCGGATCTGCGGTGCGGCAATCCTGGCGAAGAGTGTGAGGGCGATGCGGTCGTTCTCCCACCGGAGCGAGTCCCCCAGGGTCCGGAGGAACCCGACGGACCGCTTCCACCGGTTGCCCATCACGTCGCGCGTGTGCATTGAGGCCGATCCGTCGAGGAGGATCACGATGTCCACGCCGCCCTTGCGCACCAGTGAAATCACGACCCCTGGCCTGGCGAGGGCGACGATGAGCAGTGCCGTGGCGCCGATGAGGCACAGGGAGAAGATCGTGTCGCCGAAGAAGGGCAGGCGTTCCTTGACCGGCACGCGCCGCGCCTCGGCCAGGCGCCGGGCGTCGCGCCGGCGCTGCCCGAGCTGGCGAACCCAGACGATCAGCAGCAGGGCCGGCACCAGCAGCAGCCAGAGCCACTGGGGGTCGGCGAACTGAATGGACTCCGGGTTCGCGAACGGCTGCAACTTATCCCTTGCGCTGGCGAGGCCCGCTGGTCCCGGCCTTCATCAGCTCACCACGCTCTTCCGGCTTGAGCGGGACGATGATGTTGAACGTATCCGGCGGCTGGTCCTTCGGCGGGTCGCCCTTCTCACCATGCACCGACGGTGGTGCCGGGTCGTTGCTCGCCGGGTCGCCTTTCGCGGCGTCGCCGGCCTTCTGGCGTGAGAGCACGTTGCGCAGCCGCACGATGTACTCGTAGTTGTAGGCGCCGTCGAGGTGGCCGGGGCTTTTCTTGAGCAGCATCGTGTAGATCCGGAGCACCGGGTCGAGGTCCTGCGCGCCCTGCTGACCGGTGTGCTTGCCCTTGACGGCGCGGTAGGCGGCGTTGCCGGCAATGAAGACCAGGTCGGGATTGATCGACGCGGGCGCGAGGTCGGCTTCGGCGCTGGGCACGGCGGCGTAGTCGCCCCGCCAGTACGACACCATCGCCCGCTCCTGACGCACATCCGCGATCAGTTGCTCGCCGATGAAGGGCACCTGACTGGCCAGGGCCAGCTCGTCCTCCACGTGCTGGTAGTGCGCATCCGCAGCGGCGGGGTCGAGGGTCGCCAGGGCGGCTTCCGCGTCGGCCAGGCCGGCTTCGACGTGGGACGCACGGCGGACGGCCTCGCCGGCCACGACGATGGCCAGAGCGAGAATCAGTTGACCTGCCAGAGTCTTCATGCGCGGTACCTCATGGGTAGGTGCGGAAATAGGGCACGGTGAGCTTCAGCAGCAGCGCCAGCATCCAGCACGCGGCTGCGGCCAGCGCAAAGGGTGCGAAGCGCGCTTTCTGCGTGACGTACTGCTTCACGTCGATGCGCCCGGTCGAGGCGCGGTCCACGTCGCGGATCGCCTGCAGGATGGTGGCTTCGTTGGCCGCGGCGTAGAAGCGGCCGCCGGTCTGCTCCACGGCCGTCTTCCAGACGTTGTCCGGAATGATGGCGCCCATCGCCTTGTCGTGATTCACCCGCACCATGTAGACGGGGATCTTGTTGGCGATCGCATCGGCCACCACGTCCTTGACCGACTTGCCCTGCGTGATCACGCCGGCGTCCTCGCCGTCGCTGAACAGCAGCAGGATGTTGCCGGAGGCGTCGAGGAAGTTGAAGGCCTTGAACAACCGCGTGCCCTGCTCGATGGCGCGCGAGATGATCGTGCCCTGGTCGGGGAAGCGGAGAAACTCGCCGAAGTCGCCGATGAGCGAGAGGCTGAGCAGGATGTTGTCGTAGTCGCTCGTGAACGGCGTGACCACATAGGCCTGGTCGCCAAACTCCACCAGCGAAATCAGGTCCCGGTATTTGCCGTCCATCCGGAGCTTGATGAACCGCTCCGCCGCCGCCACCGTGGTGAAGAAGGCGGCTTCGGATCCGCCGGGCTTAGTGGCCTCCGAGGCCTTTCGGAGCGTGGGCGCCTCGAACCAGCGGACCATGCTCGTGGAGGCGTCGATCATCAGGCAGATACGACGGCCCGGAAAGGACATGCGCTTCTGGGTGAGCGACGTGTAGGGGTCGGCCAGGGCGAGCAGGAAGAGCGGCACGCCGGCCAGCAGCAGCAGGAGTGGGGCATGGCGTACAAAGGCCATCGGTGATCGGTCGAAGCCGCTCAGGATGGCGGGCAGCGCCACCCGGCTGCTCCGGTTCCGGCGGCCCATGGCCGTCCGCAGCAGGAGCAGGACCGCGGTGGCCGAGACAAAGCCCACCAGCGCGAGCCAGGCCGTATCGCGGCTCCAGAAATGCAGCTCGGCGAGGCTCGTGCCGCGCCAGTCGGCATACTGCCCGCTGGCGAACTGGAAGAAGTCCGTTATCGGGCCCACACCCGTGTCCTGACGTCCTGCGCCGACTGGCCGAGGGCCGCGAGCCGCAGGGCCAGCCAGCCGTGGGAACGTCGAAGCCGTCCGACGGCGCGCTGACCAGCCGCGAGGGCGTCATCCATGTCGAGGCGGCTGGAGGTCTCGCGCCCATAGAGCGCCGATTCCAGGGCCAGGAGCGCTGTGTGCAGGTCGGTGATCGCGGCCCCGGCGCCTGCACCGGTCGCCTCGCGGCGCTGCATTTCACGCGCGAGGGCGCCCGCAGTGGTCGACCCGGTGACGACGGCCGCACGGCCGGGCCGGATGAGGCTCCGCACGAGGTACTGGCCCTCCCAGCGGTCGGCACCAGTCCAGGGCGCCTGCGCGGCGTGGCCGAGGGTTTCATACGCGCCAGCCACCCGCAGCGCCTGCAGTAACCGGGTCGCGAGCGCGGGCGTCCAGCCGCCCTGCTTCTCGCGGGCCACCGCGTTGACCTCTCTGGCGACCTCGCCCAGGATCGCCGCATCGGTGACGTGCTGGTTTGCCACGGCGCTCGTGCCGCGCTTGCGCCGCAGGGCGCGCACCAGGGCCCAGACGGCCAGCACCCCGCCCAGGGCAAACAGCACCGTGGACAGGATGTCCAGGATGTTGGCGCGGAAGCGGCGGGCGTCGATGCCGGCAAACGAATCCGGCGCGCGCTCCCGGATGTCGACGGCCAGCGTGGGCACGAGGGCCACGACGCGGATCTGCTGGGCGGGCATGATGTAGGCCCGGTCGCGGGTTTCGATGGCGGCGGCGTTGGCATCCACGCGGTTCTGCACGCGGTAGGCGATCTGGAGCTGGGGCAGCGCCACGTCGCGTCCGAACTCCTCCCCGATGTAGCGGAGGTTGTACTCGTACTGGAAGAAGCGCCGCGAGGCGGTCTTGATGTCGGGGGCCTGTGAGCCGCCGGTCACCTCGAATGGCTGCAACTGCAGGACGGCTGGGTCGAGCCGGGACTGGTCGGGCACCACCGTCGTGGAGGCTGTGTCGAGCACGGCACAGGTGAGCACCACCGTGAACGGTTCGCCGACACGGACGGCGCTGGCGCCGGTGCGCCACCAGCATTCGATGGGCGGCACGGCCATCTGTTCTGACGGTGGCTGCGCCTTCGCTGCCGCGGGCTGCGCCGCCGCCGAGTCGCCACCGAATACGGTCAGGGCCGCCAGCAGGGCCGAGGGTAGTGCTCGTTTCATCACGCCACCTTGCGGAGCCGTCGCTCCGTCACGAATTCCGCCAGGGCCAGGTCCGAGGCCGCCGTGTCCACGCCGATGCGGACGACATCAAGGTCGGCATTCCGAGCCATCTTCTCGACGTCGTGCTGCCACTGCCGCACGCGGTCGGCCATTCCGGCCAGCGCATCGCGCGACACCACCTTCGACCGGCCGGTCTCCACGTCGAACACGTCGATCCAGCCCGCGGACACCGCCGGGAACTCGAAGGCGAAGGCCGCATCGATCAGCACGACGAAGGCGTCGTGCGTGGAGGTCAACTGTGACAGTTCGTGGATCACGGGCTCGGGATCCGCGAACAGAAAGTCCGACACAAAGGGGATGAGCGCCGTGCGCCGCATGAACGATGCGATGGTCGTGCTCAGGCTTCCGGTGAAGTGCAGCTCCTGCAGGTTCCGCTGGTGCTCGTAGGCGCCGAGGCAGTGAATGACGTGGGCGCGGCCGATGCGCGGACGGACCGCCTGCAGGTGAGCCAGGTCGCCGTCGAAGGTGAGCACGCCGAACTGATCCTGGAAGAACACGGCCGACAGACCGATCGTGGCGATGGCCCTGGCGATCGCTGCCGCGATGGGGACGCCGTTGATGCCACAGAGCGTCGACGGCGACCGGTCGGCCACCACCACTACGCTGGCCGTGCTGGGCTGCTCGAACTCGCGGACGATCATCGGCGAGAAGTTGGTGAGGGTGGATTGCGCCCAGTCGATCTGCGACGGCTGGTCGCCGGCCTGCCAGTCGCGCAGCCCGACAAAGTCGAAGCCGGTCCCATGAGCCATGGCGCGATGGTCGCCCATGGTGACCTCGCGCATCCGGCGCAGGATGGTGAGTTCGATCTCGTTGATGTCGGAGAGGCTGACCAGCGACTGTTCGTGATGGTGCGGGTCGGCCCCGCGCTGCGACGCGGCGGCGCCGAAGAGCCCCGGGGTGCCGTGGTTCATGGCACGGGAACCCGTTCGATCACGTCCTTGATGACCAGCTCGGTGGTCATGCCATGACTCGCGGCGTGGGGACCCAGCCAGATGCGGTGGCCGAGGATGTAGGGCGCGAGGTCCTGGATGTCCTCCGGGTAGACCTCGTCGCGGCCGTGCTGGAGCAGGGCCCACACCTTGGCCAGCCGGCCCCAGCAGATGATGGCGCGGGGCGAGGCGCCCAGGTCCACGCCGCGTTCCACCAGATCGGAGGGGGATCGGTGGTGCCAGTCGCTCTCCTGGTTGTAGGGCCGCGTGGCGGCCACCAGGCGCTGGATGTAGACACCGAGCCGTTCGTGCAGGAACACCTGCTTGCTGATCTGGGCGCGCAGCTCGATGATGCGCTCCTTCGGCATCAGGATGTTCAGGTGCACTTTCTTGAAATCGAAGTTCACGAGCCGCGCTTCCTCCTCTGGTGGGAGGTAGCCGATGTTCACCATGATGGCGAAGCGGTCCATGGCGGCTTCCGAGAGCGGGAAGGTGCCCTGGCCGAGCTCCACCGGGTTCATCGTGGCGATGGCGAAGCTGAAGGCCGGCAGCGGGTAGGTCGTCTTGCCGACGGTGACGCTCCGGTCCTGCAGGCCTTCGAGAAAGGCGCTCTGCGACTTGAGCGGTATCCGGTTGATCTCGTCCAGCAGAATCACTTCGGCCGAGGCCATGGGACCGAACTCGGTCACCAGGGCGCCGGTGGCCGGGTTGATCATCTGGAAGCCGACGACTTCCGTGGGCTGGAGGTCGGCGCGGCCCTGGATGCGGGCGAATTTGGCGTTGCTGACGGCGGCGAGAATCACGCCGAAGAAGGTCTTGCCGACACCGGGAACACCGCGCAGCAGGAGATTGCCCGCGTTGACCTGGCGTTGTTCGTCCTTGTCGTAGGTCGTCGGAATTTCGGAGAGCAGGACGACGTTGGCGAGGGTCTTGGCTGTTTCGTATCCGACGAGCGCCTTGGCGCCTTCAGCGACGATGGCCTTGTGGAAATCGATGGCTTCCTGGAGTTCGGCGTTCACGGCCCGCCAATGGTATAGACAACCGGAGAGCCTGCCAACCCGGAATCGGGCTGGGCGCGGTTATTCTTCCGCGACGGGCTCGACCGCGGACAACTCATCCTCTGCCGGCGTGTCGTTCAACTCGTCGTCGGTCAGAAACGGATGAGGCTGCGGGCCGGGCACGATACCGGCGATATCCGGGTCTTCACCTTCGGGACGGGGGCTGCTTGCCTTGAGATCTTTCGTCTCGACGCGTCGGGCGCTCTTCAGCTGACGCTTTTCGATCAGGGCCTTCTCGCGTGCGCGCTTGGCCTGTGTCGGCCTGGACCGGCTTGCCATGGCCTCCAGTGTAACACCTCGGGACCACTCCCAGAACGCTTACAATGCGTGCCAATGGTCACGACGCCCGAGGATTCCGCCCTCGGTTCGCGCTATCGCGTGCTCTCGCGGGCGGAGTGGGCGGGGCTGCGGCGCACGACGCCGTTGCCGCTCTCCGAACCCCAGTTGCGGCCCCTGGTCGGCCTGACCGAACGGATGTCGCTCGACGAAGTGGCCGACGTCTACCTGCCGCTCTCGCGTCTGCTGAACCTGCACGTGGCGGCTGTGCGCCAGCGTCACCAGGCCACCGATAGTTTCCTGGGCACATCCGGCACACCGGTGCCGTTCGTCATCGGCATCGCCGGCAGCGTGGCCGTGGGGAAGAGCACGACCGCGCGCGTGCTGCGTGCGCTGATGGCGCACTGGCCGAGCCACCCGACCGTGGATCTGGTGACCACCGACGGGTTCCTGCTGCCGCAGGCCGCGCTCGCATCCGCGGGACTCGAGGGCCGCAAGGGGTTTCCCGACAGCTACGACGTGCGTGCGCTGCTGCGATTCCTGGCGGACGTGAAGGCCGGTGAACCCGAGGTGCAGGCGCCCGTCTATTCGCACCTGCGGTACGACATCGTGCCGAACGAGTACCAGGTGGTGCGGCGTCCGGACGTGGTAATCATCGAAGGACTCAACGTATTGCAGACAGGACGCGCCGAAACGGGCAAGGGCCTGTTCGTCTCCGACTTCTTCGACTTCTCGATCTACGTGGACGCGGAGGAGGCCGACATCGAGCAGTGGTACGTCGATCGGTTCCTGGCCCTACGCGACACGGTGTTCACCAACCCGGCGTCGTACTTCCATCGGTACGCGATGCTCTCCCGCGAGGAGGCCATCGACACCGCTCGCGGCATCTGGCACAGCATCAATCTGGTGAACCTGCAGCAGAACGTGCTGCCGACCAGAGAGCGGGCGCATCTCGTGCTTCAGAAGGGCCGCGACCACGCCGTGCGCCGGGTCATGCTCCGGCTGACGTAGCTTTTCCCTGTTTGACCTTTCCCCTGGCGCTCAGCCAGTGGGCCAGCATCCGGAATGCCTGGCCCCGGTGAGCCACGGCGAGCTTGTCGCCTTCATCCATCTCGGCCGTCGTGCAGCCGAGTTCCGGCACGTAGAAGATCGGGTCGTATCCGAATCCGTGGATGCCGGCAGGCGCGGGGGCGATCTCGCCTTCGAGAGCGCCGCGTGTTTCAAACAGGATCTCGTTGCCGTCGGCGACGGCCAGTGCGCACACGAACCGTGCGGTGCGTGGGCGGTCGGCGCGGGCGGTGAGTGCCGCGAGGATCGCGTCGAACCGCTCAGGGTAGGTCGCGTGGGCGCCGAGGTAGCGCGCGGAGTGGATGCCGGGAGCGCCGTCGAGCGCGTCGATGACAAGCCCTGAGTCTTCGGCCACAGTCAGCAGCCCGCTGGCCTGCGCGTACGCCAGGGCCTTGATCCGGGCGTTGGCCTCGAACGAGTCACCGGTCTCCTCGGGTTCGGGCACGCCGGGGAACGCGTCCAGCCCGGTGAGGTCGCAGGGGATGCCTGTCAGCAGGCGGCGAATTTCGCGAAGCTTGCCCTGGTTGGTGGTGCCGGCCAGCAGCCGGACTCGGCCGGTCACTTCTGGATGAGTGGGCCGACCAGGCTCTTCTGGATGGCGATGAGTTGACGGATGCCGCCGTCCGCGAGGTCGAGCAACTGGTTCAGCGACTCGCGTCCGAAGGGCAGGGCTTCGGCCGTACCCTGCACTTCGATGTAGAGGCCGGCGCCCGTCTTGACGAGGTTCATGTCCACCTCGGCGGCGGAGTCCTCCGTGTAGGCGAGGTCCAGCATCGGCGTGCCGTCAACGATGCCGACCGAGGTGGCGGCGACGAAGTCCGTGACCGGCATCGTGCGCAACTGGTCTCGCTCACGCAGCTTCTGGAAGGCCAGCACCATCGCGACAAAGGCGCCGGTGATGGCCGCGGTGCGCGTGCCGCCATCTGCCTGAATGACGTCGCAGTCCAGGGTGATGGTGCGCTCGCCCATGTCCTCGGTCTTGGTGACGGCCCGAAGGGACCGGCCGATCAGGCGCTGAATCTCGTGCGTGCGGCCGCCCACCTTGCCGGAGGATGCCTCGCGTTGCATGCGTGTCGTCGTGGCGCGGGGGAGCATCCCGTACTCGGCTGTGATCCAGCCCTTGCCGGAGTTGCGGCGGAAGGGCGGGACGCGGTCCTCCACGCTCGCCGTGCAGATGACCTTGGTCTTTCCGGCCTCCACGAGCACCGACCCTTCGGCGTGGATGGTGAAGTTGGACACGATCCGGGTTGGACGGAGTTGCTCTGGAAGACGGCCATCGACGCGCATAAGTCAGTCAGTGTAGCCCAACCCCCACGCGTCTACGGTGCCCGCAGGGCCTGGCGATCCGCCGCGAGCGCATTGCGCAGGTCCAGGTGTCCGGTCATCGCTGCCGGGACGTGCCCGTCGAGCAGGAACCTGACCGACCGGGCGCTCCGCACATTGGCCGCCACGGCGCTGACCAGGGCCTGCACCGCCAGTCGCTCTCCCGTGGTGCTGCCTCCCAGCCCCGCCGGCGGCAGTCCGGTGAGGTCGATGATGGCTTCACCCTGAGGGGTGAGGAAGAACGTGCGGAGGGCGGTGCCCGCCGGCAGCAACCCGACCGCGAGCGACGCGGCGCGCTCGATGGCGGCGTCCATCACCAGCCGGCCCTGGTCCGAGGGATTGAGACCCGCGGGGATCTCCTGCTGTATCGGTGTCAGAACGTCGTCGTCCGGTGAGGGATCGAAGAGCGTGACGCCCACATGCGGGACCGGCGCGCCGGCGTCTACACGGGTGGGCTGGTGTGGTGGCGCCGCGGGAGGCTGGCGAACCGCCCACCACCAGACCCCGGCGCTGGCGATGACGATACCCAGGGCGATGCCCAGCACCGCCGCCACCCAGCCATCCAGCCGCATCAGCGCGGTCCTCCGGCCTGCAGGAGGGCATCCCTGATGGCCTCCGCCACGGAGGACTGGAACGCGGGCGTGACCACAGCCAACGCCTGCTCCGGGTTCGAGAGGTAGGCCAGTTCGACCAGAACGGCCGGCATGTCCACGCCTGCCAGCGCGCGGAACGGGAGGCGCTGCCGCGGGTGCCGGCTCATCGGGAGACGGCTGCCCAGCGCCATCTCCAGGTGCGTGGCGAGTGCCTCGGCGGCGGGGGCATGGCGATCCTGCACCCGGTCCCACGGGACGAGCACGAGGCGGTGTGCCGCGGGGCCGGTTCCGTCCGTTCCGGCCGCGAGGCCGGCCGCTCCGCCAGCATGGGTATAGATCTCCGCTCCGGAAGCCGCAGGGCGGCGGGAGCGGTTGAAGTGCAGGCTGATGAACACATGTCCGCCAGCCTGGTTCGCCGTGGCGGCGCGTGTGTCCGGGGCGGGGCCTTCGTCGGCCTCGCGGGTAAGCACCACGCGCGCGCCCTGCGCCGTGAGCGCGGCGGCGGTCCGTTGTGCCAATTCGAGGGTCAACCGGGCCTCCCGGAGATCGCCGACTTCCACGCCGGCGTCATCACCGCCGTGTCCCGGGTCGAGGACCACGACCCAGCCCGCCAGGGACTGGCCCCCAAGGGTGGAGACTGGCGCGGGCGCTGGAGGCTGGCCGGCGGCCTGCGTGGCCAGCAGAGCCCCGGCCGCCAGGATTACGGTGGCGAGCACCTCTTAGAGTTTCAGTCCTTCGGTGAGTTCGATGAGCGTCCCCCACGGGTCGCTCACGACCACCGAGGAGGCGCCGAGGTCGGTCGACCTGCCGAACGGCTTCACGATCGTGCCGCCCATGCCCTGGATCTTCTTCGCGAGCAGGGCCGCGCCCCGCACTTCGAAGCCGATGCGGCTGAGTGACCGGCCGTCGGTACCCACCACCTTGCCTGGCGCCAGCGTGAACATCAGCGCGCTGGCCTGCTTGCCGAGGTCGAGGCTTTCGAAGCCGAAGCCCCGGTTGCCCACCTTGGCGCCGAATGCCCGCGCGTACCAGTCGATGGCCTCATTCATGGTCGGTGGCGCGAAATGAATATGGCGGAACGCGATGGGTGCGGCGGCTCGCTTGTTTTCGATGAGTCGCACGCTGACCTCCTCCGGTGTCTGCGCGACCGCGCTGATCGTCTGCTGGTCCGGGATGGTCGCGATGTCGTCGGCCACCGTGTAGATGTTGTTGGTTTCCTCGCGCGTCACCATCTTGACCTTGCCGGCTTTGAGGGCTTTGACCGTCGCGGCCAGGTCCTTCACTTCCAGGGCGACGATGCTCACCGTGGACCCTTTGGCGCCGCCCTTGGGCTCGCCCTTGTGCAGGAGCACGAGGAGGCCAGGGAACTTCACGGCGTCGGTGGCGCCGGCCATGACGGCCGTTCCGCCGAGGCCATCCACCCAGAGCTTCTTCGCGGCCGCGATGTCCTTCACCGTCAAATGCACCTGGGCGAACACCACAGGGCTGGCGGCGGCCGGCCTCGCGGCGGGCGCGGCGGCTGCAGGGGGCGCAGGCGGGGTCGGTGCGGTTTGCGCAAGCGCGCCAGCGGCGGCCAGTGAGAGGGCTGAAACGAGAGCGGTCACATTCACGATCGATGGCATGCGTCCTCCAGGAACAGGATAACCAGAGAGATTGTACTGATCAGGCGGCTGCGGGGAAGTAGGTCCTGAGCGTGCCAGCGCCAGGCCGGGCACCAGGCGTCAGCTTCGACACCGCGACCATTAGAACGGCTGAGATGAGCGTCATCGGCACCACCGGCAGCAGGCCGAAGACCAGCGTGCCTTGCACGGCCCGCGTGACCACGACCTGGCCTCCCAGCTCGAGCACGGTAATGGCCTGGCCAGGCGCCGGGGCCGGAATGTTCTGCTGCACGACCGCCACGGCGATGACGGCCAGCGCCGTCCAGACGGTCGAGGCCAGTGCACCCCATTTGGTGCTGCCGCGCCAGAAGAGCGCGGCGGCCACGAGCGGGAAAAGAGAGGCATAGCCCGCGAAGGCGTACTGCGTGGCAATGTCGAAGATCGACTGCGGCGTATTGAGCGCGATGACGTAGGCCACCACCGTGATGAGAACGATGAAGACCCGGCCTGTCTGCACCTGGACGCGACCGCCAAACCGGGACGTGCCCCCGTAGAACGTGAAGATGTCCTCGGTGAACATCGTGGAGAGCGCGAGGATCTGGGAGTCGCTGGCCATGACGGCGGCCATCACGGCCGCACCGAGCAGTGCCGCCAGCCAGAAGGGCGCATAGCCTTCGACCAGACGCAGGATCACGTCGTCGCCGCCGGCCTTCACGCGCAGCGCCGCCTGCTCCGGGGGAGCGAGCGTGGCGCCCTCGGTGGCGAGCGTGGCACGGGCCTCCAGTTTGGCCTCGATGGCGGGCACATCGGTGGCGCGGTTGGCTGCCACGCCCAGGAACACCGAGGGCAGCCAGATGAGCAGCATGCAGATCGGGTAGAGGACGATCGTCTTCTTGAAGTGGCCGAGCTTCTTGGCCGTCATGCAGAAGATGGCGATATGCGGGAAGGTGAGTGACGACAGAGGGATGAAGGAGTAGCTGAAGAAATAGAGCGGTGAGATTCGCTCGCGTGTGAGCAGCGCCGAGGTTCCGGTGCCTTCCGCCAGCGACGCCATCACGCCGCTAAAGCCGCCCATGCCGCGGCCGATGATCGTGACCGCAACCGCGCCGAAGATGAGGAACAGCGTGGTCTGGAAGGCGTTGACCCACGCCGTACCGCGCATCCCGCCGAAGAACACGTAGCCCATCACGACCATCGAGACGATGGCGCCGCCCAGCCAGAAGGGCACGACGCCGTTACTCACGGTCCTGAGTACCGTGCCGCCGCCCATGACCGCGATGATGATGTAGGGCACGAGCAGCACGGCCTGCACCACGAAGATCACCGTGCCGATGTGGCCCATCTCCCAGCGGTCGCGAAACAGCTGCACCGGCGTCATGAATCCACGGCGTTGTCCAAGGGCCCAGAGGCGGGTGCCGATCACGAACAGGCCGAACGGGATGACCAGAGCCGAGGCGGACGCCATCAGCCCGTAGGTCACGATGCCGTTGGCGAAGGCGTGGCCCGAGGCGCCCAGGATCGAGAAGGCCGTCATGTTGGTGCCGACCAGCGATAGCAGAAACACGGCGGGCCCGAGTGCGCGCCCGGCCAGGAAGTACCCCTCGGCTTCGCTCTTGCCGGCGCCGCCCCGATTGGAGATGCCGATGACGAGGACGATGCCGAGGTAGATGAAGATGACGATGGCCGGAATCATTCGTGGCCTTCAAGATGATTCGGCCAGTAGGCCCTGACGAGCCAGGCCAGGACGCCCGCGATCGTGAGCGTGTAGGCCGCGTGGTACGCGAGGCCGATGGGCAGGAAGCCGAAGACCAGCGGACGCGCGGTGCCCCAGAACCAGAAGTCCTGGTGCAGCAGGTAGAGCAGGAACGCCACCCAGAGCGTCGGGACCATTGGCGCGCATTGGACCACACGCGGCGCGGCGTGGTCCAGCACGGCCCCCGGCTATACTTACCGGCCATGTCATCCGGTATGCAGACTCCAGGTCAGCCCGCGTCGGCCGCGGCTGTGACGGCCGCCAGGGAGGCGCTCGACGCGCACGTGCGCGACACGATTAACTGGCACTTCAGCCCCGAAACCGGGACGCCCTTCTGGCTCGACTTCGCGGCGAAGCGAGGGTGGGACCCGCGCACGGACGTGAAGGTATTCGAGGATCTCGAGAAGTTCGGCGAGTTCCAGGACGAGTGGCTGCGCGGGGGCCCGGTCCAGCGCTGGATTCCGAAGGGGCTAGCCGGGCAGCCGGCCTACGTGTTCGAGACGGGCGGCACGACCGGCATCCCGAAGTCCCGCGTGGCCATCAACGACTTCAGAACCGACTACGAACTGTTCAGCCACACCCTGCCCGACGAGTACTTTCCGAAGGGCGCCAACTGGCTGATGCTCGGCCCGTCCGGCCCGCGCCGGCTGCGCCTCTCGGTGGAGCACCTCGCGCAGTATCGCGGCGGTATCTGTTTCTGCGTGGACCTCGACCCGCGCTGGGTCATCAAGCTCATCAAGAAGGGCTGGACGGAGCACCTCGAGGCCTACAAGGACCACGTCATCGATCAGGCCGTGACGCTGCTCTCCGCCGGCCATGACATCAAGTGCATGTTCACCACGCCGAAGCTGCTGGAGGCGTTCGCGCTCAGACTGGAGAAGGAAGGCACCACGCTCCGCAAGGCCGGCATCACGGGCATCTTCGGCGGCGGCACCGAGTTCACGCCCCAGTGGAACCGCTTCGCGCACGAAGAGTTGCTCGATGGCGCCTACCTCACGCCGACCTATGGCAACACCCTGATGGGGCTGGCTGCGGGTGCACCGACCGGTCCCTTCAATAACTACAAGGTTGCCTACTACGCCCCCCAACCCCGCGCGGTTGTCCAGGTGGTGGACTTCGACGATCCCGGCACCCTTGTGGCGGTGGGGGAAACAGGACGCGTCAAGCTGACCACGCTCACCCGTGAGTTCTTCGTGCCTGGTTTCCTGGAGCGCGACGAGGGCGAGCGAGAGGCGCCGCTCGAGAAGTTCCCGTGGGACGGCGTCAGCGGCGTGCGCCCGTATCGGGGCTTTGCCTCCAGCACGACCGTCGGCGTCTACTAGGACAACCATGCTGAACATCCCGATTCTGCGCTGGGGCCAGCCCTACACGTCCATGGACGTGGACGAAGTGACGCACTTCGCCACGGGTGAGCCCATCGCGAAGGTGGGCCGCGCCAATGGCGGCCTGATCCAGCGCGACATCCGCAAGGCGCAGGCCGCGCGCGACGCCCTGCGGAAGTTCTCCATCGACGAACTGATCGCGATGGTGGGGAAGGCCGGCGAGCTCTATACGTCGGCCACGTTGCCCATGGGCGACGGCACGCAGAACCCGGACGAGTTCGTGGCGGCGCAGAGCGCCAGCACGGGCATGCCCGAGGCCATGTGCCGCGCGAACATGAAGAAGAGCGCGTTCGTGCTGGCCGAGATGCGCGCGATCCTGACCTCGCTGACCCGGCGGCTGGACTTCAACGTGCTCACCGAGGGGTGGGGCGTGGAAAACGGCGTGCCCGTGAGCTATCAGGCGGAGTCGCCCGCGCTCGGCCTCGTGCTGCCATCGAATACATCCGGCGTGCACACGCTGTGGCTGCCGGTGATTCCGCTGCAGCTCGGCCTGGTGCTGAAGCCGGGGCCGCAGGAGCCATGGACGCCGTTCCGGATTGCCGAGGCATTCTTTCAGGCCGGCATTCCCCGCGAAGCGATCTCCATCTACCCCGGCGGACCAGACGTGGGTGCCGCGGTGCTCGACGCCTGCGGCAAGAACCTCATCTTCGGCGGCGAGGCCACGGTGGAGCGCTACAAGGGCAGCCCACGGGTACAGGCCCACGGACCGGGTTTCTCGAAGATCCTCATCGGCGACGACGTCGTGGACCAGTGGGAGCAGTACCTCGACGTGCTGGTGGACAGCGTCTGTGCCAGTGGCGGCCGTGGCTGTATCAATGCCTCGGGCGTGTGGGCCAGCCGGCACACGCGTGAGATTGCCGACGCCATGGCGCAGCGCATGGCAGCCATCCGGCCCCTGCCGTTTGACCATCCTGACGCGGCGCTGGCGGCCTTCACCGTGCCCGGCGTGGCCGAGGCCGTGAACAAGGCCATTGACGCGGATGTGGCCGCACCGGGAGTGACCGAAGTGACCGCGAAGTACCGGACGGATGCGCGCTGGGTCAAGGACGGCCGGGCGGAGTACCTGCTGCCCACCGTCGTGCACTGCGCGTCGCCAGAGCCAGCGGTGGCGAAGAAGGAGTACATGTTCCCGTTCGTGGCCGTGGTGGAGTGCCCAGAAGCGAAGATGGTGGAGGCCATCGGGCCCACGCTGGTGTGCTCCGTCATCACGGACAACCCGGCGCTGAAGCGACGGGTGACCGACGCCACCAACATCGACCGGCTGAATATTGGCCCGGTTCGGACCATTGCCCTGAACTGGCTGCAGCCGCACGAGGGCAACCTCATCGACTTCCTGTTCCGGGCCCGGGCGTATCAGACCGCGCCGCTCTAGAATCGTTTCGTCAACAGCCGGCGCATGGAGAGTGTCTTGAGACTGAGCCACATGAAGAGGGCAGTATCGGCGGGCATCATCGCGGTGGCACTGGCCGTCGTGTTCTCCCCTGCATTCAACCGGGAAGCAGCGGGGCAGTTGCCGTACCGAGCACGGCGGACGACCGATGGCAAGCCGGATCTGCAGGGCATCTGGCGCGTGATGAACAGCGCCAACGTCAACATTCAGGACCACTCGGCCGGGTCAATGGGGCCGGCCGGCCACGGGGTGGTGGTGGGGAACGACCTCCCGTACCTGCCGGCCGCGCTGGAGAAGAAGAAGCAGAACGCAGCCAAGTGGCGGACCGACGACCCCTACGCCAAGTGCTTCCTGCCCGGCGTGCCGCGCGCCACCTATGTCGGCCTGCCGTTCCAGATTGTGCAGACGCCCGGGTACGTCGCCATGGCGTATGAGTACGTGCATGCCTCGCGCATGATCTATACGAACGGGACGCCCCATCAGGAAGACGTGGAGTGGTGGATGGGCGACTCGCGCGGCAAGTGGGAGGGTGAGACGCTGGTGGTCGACGTCACCAACATGAACGACCAGACCTGGTTCGACATGGCGGGTAACCACCACAGCACCGAGCTGCACGTGGTCGAGCGCTACACCCGCACCGGGCCGGATCACATGCAGTACGAGGCGACGATCGAGGACCCGAAGACGTTCTCGAAGCCCTGGAAGATGAGCATGCTGCTCTATCGGCAGAAGGAAGCCAACGCGCAGATCTTCGACTACGCGTGCTTCGCATTCGACCACCACGAAAAAGGTCTGTCGATCTCGCTGGCTCGTTAGCTGGAGGCTCCTGTGAAGACGCGAATCCTGACGCTCACGCTCCTCGTTGCGGTCACCGTGGCGCTCGCGCCGCTGGCCGCCCAGCAGGCCCCGAAGAAGCCTGCCGCACCCGCCACAGCCGCCGCGGGCGGCACGTATGTGCCGGCGAAGCTCTCAGACGGCCAGCCCGACATCCAGGGGCACTGGGGTGACATCCTGGAGAACATCGCCAGCCTGAACGTCGAGCCTGGCAAATTGCTCCTGGAAGGTGGCTCGCCGGAGTTCGGGGCCCTTCGGGCGTTCGACGGATTCATGGTCGATCCGCCCAAAGGCCGCATCCCGCACCAGCCGTGGGCGCTCGCACGCCGCAACCAGGCGATGAAGGAATTCCTGGCGCCGTCGCCAGCGATGATGGATCCACAGACCCGCGGCTGGCCCAACGGCATGCCCCGGGAGAACTACTACAGCAGCATCGAGAATGGTCCGTTCCAGATTCTGCAGCCGCCGGGCTACGTGGTGTTCTTCTACGAGATTCACCACGAGTTCCGGATTGTGCCGCTGGACAAGCGCCCGCACCCCGGGAAGGACATCAAACTCTGGGAGGGCGACTCGCGGGGCCATTGGGAGGGCAACACGCTGGTCATCGAGGTGACGAACAGCAATGACTCGACCCGCTTCGACGTCATGGGCAACTTCCACACCGACGAGATGCGCGTGACGGAGCGGTGGACCATCCTGGACAAGAATGCTATCGACTACACGGCCACAATCGACGACCCCAAGGTCTACACGAGACCCTGGACCCTTGGTGTGAAGATGGTGCGCGCGAAGCCAGGGACGGAGATCTTCGAGTACGCCGGTGTGGAGGGTGACACCGCCGCCGCCGAACTGGCCCCGGCCATCAAGAAGTTCAACGAGACCAAGGCGAAGTAACGATCTCCCTCTCTGTGGATCTGTTAGCATCTCTGCCGACGGAGGCGCCCGTGGCCTCACCCGTCGGCGCATGGAGAGTGTCTTGAGACTGAGCCACATGAAGAGAGCAGCCTGGGCGGGAGTGATGGCGGTGGTCGCGGCCATCGTGGTGTTCCCTGCGTTCGACAGAGCCGCGGAGGGGCAGGCGCCGTACCGAGCGCGGCGGACGACCGATGGCAAGCCGGACCTGCAGGGCATCTGGCGCGTGATGAACAGCGCCAACGTCAACATTCAGGACCACTCGGCCGGGTCAATGGGGCCGGCCGGCCACGGGGTGGTGGTGGGGAACGACCTCCCGTACCTGCCGGCCGCGCTGGAGAAGAAGAAGCAGAACGCAGCCAAGTGGCGGACCGACGACCCCTACGCCAAGTGCTTCCTGCCCGGCGTGCCGCGCGCCACCTATGTCGGCCTGCCGTTCCAGATTGTGCAGACGCCCGGGTACGTCGCCATGGCGTATGAGTACGTGCATGCCTCGCGCATGATCTATACGAACGGGACGCCCCATCAGGAAGACGTGGAGTGGTGGATGGGCGACTCGCGCGGCAAGTGGGAGGGTGAGACGCTGGTGGTCGACGTCACCAACATGAACGACCAGACCTGGTTCGACATGGCGGGTAACCACCACAGCAGTGAGCTGCACGTGGTCGAGCGCTACACCCGCACCGGGCCGGACCACATGCAGTACGAGGCGACGATCGAGGACCCGAAGACGTTCTCGAAGCCCTGGAAGATGAGCATGCTGCTCTATCGCCAGAAGGAGGCCAACGCGCAGTTGTTCGACTATGCCTGCTTCGCGTTCGACCACCACGAAAAAGGTCTGTCGATCTCGCTGGCTCGTTAGCTGGAGGCTCCTGTGAAGACGCGAATCCTGACGCTCACGCTCCTCGTCGCGGTCACCGCGGCGCTCGCGCCGCTGGCCGCCCAGCAGGCACCGCAGAAGCCTGCCGCACCCGCCGCGGGCGGCAAGTACGTACCGGCGAAACTCTCAGACGGCCAGCCCGACATCCAGGGGCACTGGGGTGACATTCTGGAGAACATCGCCAGCCTGAACGTCGAACGCGGCGATCTGCTGGCCCCGAGGTACGCCGCGATGGGCGGACGCCCGTACCCGGCGCTGCGTATGTTTAAGGGCTTCCTGGTCGATCCGGCAGATGGGCTGCTGCCGCACCAGCCCTGGGCGCTGAAGCGGCGCGACGAGGCGATGAAGGAGTTCCTGGCGCCGTCGCCCGCGCTGATGGACCCGCAGACGCGCGGCTGGCCGAACGGCATGCCCCGCGAGAACTACTACAGCAGCGTCAACAACGGCCCGTTCCAGATCCTGCAGCCGCCGGGCATGGTGGTCTTCTTCTACGAAATCCATCACGAGTTCCGGATGGTCCCGCTGGCGCGCCCCGGACAGCCGGCGCCGCCGTGCCCGGGTAAGGATGTCCTCATGTGGGAGGGGTGCTCGCGCGGCCGATGGGAAGGCAACACGCTTGTCATCGAGGTCACCAACAGCAACGACTCCACCCGGTTCGACGTGATGAGCAACTTTCACACGAGCGACATGAAGGTGACCGAGCGCTGGACGATCCTCGACAAGGACTCGATCGACTACAAAGCGACGATCGACGACCCGAAGGTCTACACGAGGCCATGGACGCTCGGCGTGAAGATGATCCGCGCCAAGCCGGGCACGGAGATCTTCGAGTACGCGGGGGTGGAAGGGGATACCGCCGCCACGGAACTCGCCCCGGCGATTCAGAAGTTCAACGAGACCAAGAAGAAGTAACCGCAGGGTATTGGTCGCACGCGCATTGATTGAGGCAAGCCTCAGTCATATGGGAAGGCAGCGTTCGCGCCGGCGTTGACAGGACGGAATCAGACGGTGACGGTCCTTTCGACGCCATTGACACGAACGGTGTAGGTTCCCGCCACAAAGGTCCCATTGAGCGTCACCGGGACGGTGACATTCTGAATGACCTGCGCGCAGATGTCGCCGCTGCGGTCCGTCATGATGGTGACAATGATCGCCCCGCCCTCACGGGCTTGAGAGACGCGGCCAACACTTGTGCACGCGTCGGGCAGGACACCGTCGACCTGGAGCGTGACCTGCGCCGGTCTGGGTGCGGTGACGATGACGCGCACGTCGCGCACCTGCAGTGTTCCGGCGACTGCCGAAGGAGAGGTCAGGCTGGACGTGCATGAGGCGACCACGAATATCAGCACTGCGCCCAGGAGCACGACGTGCGATTCACGCATGGCCATCACCTCTTGCCCGCTGTTCTAATTCCTGACGGTAAGCGCCACCGAGCTCGTCCTCGTCAGGCTCCCGTTCACGCCCGTGATCGTCAGCGTGCGGCTCCCCGTTGGCGTGCTCGATGCGGTCTGCACGGTCAGCGTTGACGAACTGCCACTCGCCGGATTCGGGCTGAACGATGCCGTGGCACCCGTCGGCAGCCCACCGAGCGACAAGGTGACGCTGCCGGTGAACCCGCCGCTGCGCGAGATGGACACGGTGTAGGTCGTGTTCCTGCCGCGCCTCACCGAGCGCGTCGATGGTGACGCGGACAGCGTGAAGTTCGGGACCGGCGCCGCAGTCACGACCAGCGTGACTGTTTGTGTGTGAACAGGTGTGCCGCCAGGGCCGGTGCCAGTGATCGGCACCTGATAAGTGCCGGGTGGCGTCGTCGACGCCGTCGTCACCGTCATCGTCGAGGAGCCGGACGTGAGCGACGCGGGGCTGAAGCCGAAGGACGCACCGCTCGGCAAGCCGCTGGCGCTGAGCGCGACCGCGCCGCTGAACCCGCCCGTCGGCGTGACCGTCGCGGTGTAGCTCGTGCCCGCGCCTTGAACGACCGTCCGCGACGCCGGCGTGGCGGATACCGAGAAATCTGGCGACGGAGGTGCGCTGCAGGCGCGAATGGCGGTGTTGACGTTCAAGCGCCCGCCGGAACTCACCCACCCGGTCAACGTCGGATCGACGTTGCCGAGGATCGTGCTCCTGAGCGCGGCGGTGTTGAGTGTGCACGCCGACAGCAGCAGCGCGGCGGCACCCGAGACGTGCGGTGTCGCCATCGACGTGCCGCTGAAATAGGCATAGCCTCCGTTGCGGATGGTCGAGCGCACGTCCTGACCGGGGGCGCCGATGTGCACTTTCGTCGCGCCGTAGTTCGAGAACGACGCCATCTGGTCGGTGTTCGTCGTGGCGGCGACCGACACAACGTTCGGCGCGACGTAGTTCGCCGGGTAGAACGCCGAGGTGTCGTTGTTCGCTCCGTTGTTCCCCGCGGCGGCGACAAACAACATGTCGTTCGCGTTTGCGTTGTTGATCTCGTCGAGCAGCGCCTGCGAGAACCCGCCGCCGCCCCAGCTGTTCGAGAGCACCCGGACATTGGCGGCGCTCCCGAAGACGCTCTTGGCCTGCATGGCGAACTTGAGGACGTTTATGGCATCCGCCAGGTAGCCGCTGCCGTTCGCATCGAGGAACTTGAGTCCCATGATGCTCGCGGTCCAGTTGACCCCAACCCCGCCAACGCCATTGTTGCCGACGCCGCCGATGGTGCCCGAGACATGCGACCCGTGGTTGTTGTCGTCGAGCGGATCGCACGTCAGCGTCAGCGAGTTGTTGATCGACTTGAAGCCGTGCGTGCCTGCCGCGCAGTTGACGATCTTGCCGGCAATCGTGACGCTGAAGGCGGACGGCGCCGACCACACGTTGGCGGCCAGGTCCGGATGGGTGTAGTCGATGCCGGTGTCCACCACGCCGGTCACGATCGCACGCGACCCGGTGGAGACGTCCCACGCGAGCGGAGCCTCGATGTCGGCCCCGGCGGATCCGGTCGAGCTGCCATAACACGACGGGCTGCAGCCAATCGCCAGGCCCAGGTTCTGAAGACCCCAGAGATTCTGGCTCGAAAACTGCGGGTCGTTCGGCGTGGCGACGGCCTGAACGATGTAGTTCGGCTCCGCGTAGAGCACCCGCGGATCGGTGCGCAGGAACGCCAAGAGCGTTTCCGTGTCGAACACCCGGGAGTGAATCCGGCGGACGCCCGCACTGCCGACATCGTGATCTTCGTCGGCGTCCATCTGCGTGCCGAGCCGTTGTCGCTCAACGCCGGCGACCGGGGTCCTGAACTTGACGAGCACCTCGCCCGCCGCCGCCGGCCTGCCGTTGACCACGGTCCTGTCGCCACGCTGGCGAGGCGTCTGGGTGGCCACCGGCACAGCCAGCACCAGCGCGGCGGCGAGCGTCGCAAGCAGCACCCGTCCAACCGTCGACGACCGAGCAAACCACGACATCATGACGCTCCCCCCCCGCGGAAAACGAAAACATTGAGACAACTCGTGCTCTCAGGCCCCGGCAGCAGAAACTGGAGCAGGGCAAATCCAAGCGAGACTGAAACCTTATCAGAAATCGGAGCATCGACCTGGAGCTGAAATATTGCGGGCACGGAGTGTCCTTGGGGGTTCAGGTGCGGACACGAACTGAGACATTTCAAGACAGTAAGGCGTGGTAGTTTCCGGCAGCGGCGGCCGTTGAGGCGTCACGGTAGGAACGCAGCGTGATCGCGCTGGCGAGGAGACGACTGATGGGAATGCGAATGACGGGTGTCCTGGTAGCGCTGCTGTCGGTGGGCGTGGCGTCCTCCGCGGCCGCGGCGGCACGTGCCGTGCCGTTGATTGAGGCGGTCAAGCAGGGCGATACGGCCGCAGTCCGGACCCTGGTGGCGCAGAAGGTGAACGTCAATGCGACGGAGCCCGATGGCACCACCGCGTTGCACTGGGCGGCCGACCTCGGCGATGTCCAGTCAGTCGATCTGCTGCTCAAGGCGGGCGCCGCCTTGAGGAGCACCAACCGGTACGGCGCGACGCCGTTCGGGCTGGCCACCGCGAAGGGGCATGCCGCGGTGATCGAGCGGTTCCTGCAGGCCGGCGAGGACGCCAACGCCGTGATCAGTGGTGAGCCGGTACTGATGCAGGCGGCGCGGTCGGGGAGCGTCGATGCCGTCAAGACCCTCCTGGCGAAGGGCGCGCAGGTGAACGTGGCGGAAGCGGTGCACGGGCAGACGGCGCTGATGTGGGCGGCCGCCGCCGGGCATAGCGCGGTAGTGAAGACGCTGGTGGAAGCCGGTGGCGACATCAAGGCGCGCAACCGCGCACCCGGCAAGGGCATCGAGAAGGATGTGGGCTGGCGGATTCCGGCCGACAACGATCCGCTGGGCATCCGGTCGCACCGCGATTCCGGTTCCTGGGGCATCACGCTGGACGGGATTCAGTTCACGCCCCTGATGTGGGCGGCGCGCGCCGGCCATATCGACACCGTGAAGACGCTGCTCGACCTGGGCGCCAACGTCAATGAGGCCAAGCCCGAGGGCACGACGTCCCTCATCCTGGCGATCATCAACAACCACTGGGAACTGGCGTCGAAGCTGCTCGACTGGGGTGCGGACCCGAACCTGGGCCCCGGCTACACGGCCCTCCACCAGGTGGCGTGGTCGCGGCGCATCAACCTGAAGGCGGCGTTTCACCCGGGCCATCCCGATCCGACCGGCACGGTGGATAGCCTGGCGCTGGCCAGGCAGATCATCGACAAGGGCGCGAAGGTGAACGCGCAGATGACGCAGAGCTTCAAAGACAACATGCGCAACCGGTTCAGGCGCATTGGTGCGACGGCCTTCCTGCTGTCGGCGAAGCTCGTGGACCTGCCGATGTTGAAGTTGCTTCTGGAGCACGGCGCGGACCGCACGATTCTGAATACGAACGACGACACGGCGCTGATGGTGGCGGCGGGGGTGAGCCTGAGCAATCCCGGTGAGGATGCCGGCAACGAAACCGAGACGCTGGCCACGGTGAAGTTCCTGCTGGAGCTCGGCGAGAACCTCCACGCGAAGAACAAGAACGGTGAGACCGCACTGCATGGGGCCTCCTACCGTGGCTTCGTCCCGGTGACGCAGCTCCTGCTCGACAAGGGCGCGGAGCTGCAGGTGCCCAACCTGCTGGGCTGGACGCCCCTTGTCGTGGCCGACGGCGCGTTCTACGCGGGTATCTTCAAGCAGCAGCCGGCCGTGGCGGCGGTGCTGCGCCAGGCGTACGCCAAGCAAGGCCTGCCCGTGCCGGCCCCGCCGAACGTCGAAGATGAAAGTGCCAAGGCCGAGGCCGCCAACGGTGGCAACCTTGGGACGGTGGGCCTGCTCGATGGTCCGAAAGTCGGAACCCCTGCCGCGGGCGCGGCCCCGAAGAAGTAGCAGCAGCGACACACTCTCAGAGGAGTCTTGCGATGGTGATTTCAAAGATGGCGTTACCCCGGCGGACGTTCCTCCGGGGCCTCGGTACGACGATGGCGCTGCCGATGCTGCAT
>JBEBFY010000031.1:0-30587 GCA_040081715.1 Vicinamibacterales bacterium
TGCTGGTGCGTGTGGAAACCCCAGCATGAAGGTTGTTGATGTCCCTGTCGATCCCCGCGCCCGTTTCGACCGACTGCTTAAGATCCTACCTATGAGGCGATATTAGAGAGTGTCCAGCCGATGGGGCTGACGGCCCCGCTGTTATCCAATTGAGGACCACGCGCTACGTCGCCGCTGAAGTGCCTCGCATGCCGCCGCGGTACAGCCGCTGTCACTTCTCGTGCCTGGCCGTTGGTCAGCTAACGGCCAGGCACCACCCGTCCTATTCCACCTGCGGCACGAGGCCTGACATGTCCTCGACGCCCCATCGCTCCACGGCTTTGCCGTTCTCGATCCGCACAATGTCGGAGATCCGCATCACGACTTCCTTCCCGCTGGGGGGGATCCCCATGAGGTCGCCCGTATGCGTGCCGCGCATCGAGACGTGCGCCGCCACCGTGTCCCCCTCCGCGATGACGTGGTCCACGCTGACCTGCAGGCCGGTCAGTGCGGCATGCATCGCCGCGAAGAACTGCTTGACTCCCTCGGCTCCCGGCGCCTGCCCGGGACCCGGATTGTGATCCACGAAGTTCGGCGCCATCAGCTCGTCGAGCATCGCAACGTTTCCCTTCTGGACAACTTCTCCGTAGAACTGGCGCATCTTGGCTTTATTGGCTTCAGACATACTCGTCATCCTTCTTGTGGAGAATGGGCGCCCGGCACATGCCCCGTGGACACCATTTGCCCTGCACTATCTCAGTGAATCATGAGTCGATGAGGGTTACAGGGCGCCGATTCTACCAAGGATGTCCGCGCGTGGCGCTGACCACGAGCGGCCCAGCGACGAGGGTGACCTGCTTCGGCTTGCCGGCCGCCGGGGCCCCTACTTCATCCCGACGAACTTGAACTTCTGAATCCGGTCCCGCACAACCGTCTCGCCGACATACAGATTGCCCTGGGAGTCCGAGGCCAGCACGTGCACCACGCCGAACTCTCCGCCGGCGCGACCGCCGTGGCCGAAGGAGCCGACGACCTCGAGCGTGTCCCGACGCAGGATGTGCACCTTGTGGTTGCGGCCGTCGCCGAGGTAAAGGAACCGCTGTTCGGGGTCCGGTGAAAACGCGATGTCGAATGCGGCACCGTTGGCCTTCGTCTGTGGCGCGACGACGACTTCCTTGACGAACGTGCCATCCCTCTTGAAGACCTGCACGCGATTGTTTTGACGGTCGCACGCGTAGACGAGCCCGTCGCGGCTCACTTCGATGCAGTGCACCGAGCTGCCGAAGGATTTCGACAGCGGCGCGGACGGATCGTACGGCACGGAGTAGCCCGCCTTCGTCTCCTCGACGGGCTTGCCGTACGCGCCCCACATGCGCTTGAACGCGCCGGTCTTGGCGTCGATGACGACGACGCGGCGGTTCCAGTACCCGTCGGCGATGTAGGCCTCGTTGGTCGTGGCGTCGACGAAAATGCCGGCCGGTTCCCCGAAATTCTCCGTGTCGGTGTTCCCCTTGGCCTGGCCGGTCTTGCCCTTCTGCCAGATCACCTTTCCATCGCTCGTGTACTTCGTCAGCACCGCACAGTGCTGGCCGTTGATGGTGTCGTTGCACCCCATCCAGACGTTGTGCTCGTGATCGACGAACAAGCTGTGCTCGCGCGGCCATTCAACCCCTTGAACGCGCGGGATGTCGCCGGTTCGGGGCATGCCGATTCCCGTGGACCTGTTGGCTTTGGCGCCCGGCCCGCCCCAGGCCTGCACGATGTTCCCGGCCGGATCGAATTCGACGACCGATGGCGCCGGTGTGCAGCATTCCGCGGAACCGGCCTCGAGGTAGTCGTCGCCCAGATCGAGCTGGACGGTGTTGCCGCGCTGCAGGATCCAGACGTGGTCTTTCTCGTCCACGTGGACGCCGCTCATGTTGCCGAAGATCCAGTTGTTCGGCAGCGGGAGCTTTGGCCAGGTTGGATCGAACTCGAACTGGGGCACGCCGGGACCGGCAAAAGCCGCGGGCCCTGGAGAGGGCGTGGCGGCGCCGGCGGGCTGGACCGCCGCCTGCGTGGGCGTGTCCTGCGGCGCCTGACAGGCAACGAGTGTCAGTGCTATTCCGACGAGCATGGTGCCGGCGAGCCACGTGATCGATCCCGTGCACCTGCGATTCCTGACGGTGCCGTGAGTAGTCGTGCTCATCGTCGCCTCCTGTGGTTTAGTGACACGTCGCGCTCAGACATCGGCTGCTCTGAACATTGCGGCGCCCGCGATTGTAATGCCCGGCTGCCATCACCGCGTCCCGGCTGGGGACGACCGCCACCCCAACACCCCATGCGGTCTGGGGCGGTGCCACAGACGCCTCTCCGTCAGAATCTCACCCGCGCGCCCAACTGCCAGGAACGGGGATCACCCACGGCCGTCACCTGCCCGAAGGTGGGCGACGGACTCGTCGGATACGCCCCCGCACCGAAGTTGGCGTTCCGCGCCACGACGTTCGCGTGGTTCGTCACATTGAACACCTCGGCCAGCGCCTCGATCCGGGTGCGGCCCCCGAGCGCGAATTCGCGGCTCACACGCAGCGCCAGCGAGAAGAACGCGGTGCTCTCCCCGGCATTCCGATCAATGAACGCACCGTTGACGATCGGCCGGCCGGCGGTGCCCTGGAGCGTCGTGACGCCCGAGGTGATGTTGAAGGGCACGGCCGAGTAGGTCTGGAGGATGCCGCTCAGCTGGAAGCCGTGGCTGAGCCGCTGCCACGCCGTGGATGCCGGCTCCAGCGAGCTGTGCACGGAGCCATTGGCCACCAGCCGGTGACGCTGGTCGCTGTCGGACCGGCCCCAGTCCTTCGAGAGGTCGAAGGGATCAATCGGCCCGCTGAAGAAGGTCTCGCCAACGTTGTTCATCGCCTTTGAGAGGGTGTAGCTCACGCGGTAGCTGCCCCAGGCGGACGGCCGCTGCACGACCGCCACCTGGAGGCCGTGATAGTTCGACTCGGCCACCGGGGAGTACTGGCTGTTGTTCGCGTAGTCCGCGACGGGCCGGCAGCCGTTATTGGTACCCGCCGCCGCACACGTCGGCACGTTCTGGTTGACCGCCATGATGAGCCCGAGGCCGCGCAGGTACTGGTAGGACGCACTCACTGTCGTCCGGCGTCCAACCTGCTGTTCGAACTCCACGCTGGCCTGACGCGACCGCGCGTTCTGCATTTGCGGGTCCATCGTTGTCAGGTTGACGAGCGTCACCGAGGGCACGGCCGCCGTCAGGACATTCGGGAAGACCGGCGCCCCCGCCTGCGTGGGCGACAAGCTGATGCTGATCTGCCGGAGGCTCGCGAGATCCGTAGTGTTGCTGGCCGAGAGGAGCGCATTGGCCACCGCACGCAGCGGCACACGGTCGAAGAAGAGCCCGGCGCTGCCGCGGACGACCGTCCTGCCGGATCCGCCTGGCATCCACGCCAGACCAGCGCGGGGGGAGAGGTTGTTCGTATCCGTCGTAATCGTGTCCAGATACTGCAGGTCGTACCGAAGGCCCACATTGGCGGTCAGCCCTGGCCGGATACGCCACTCGTCCTGTGCGTACACACCCATGTTGGGGTTGTTCTGCTCCACGACCGTCTCGCCGAAGGTCTGCGTGAAGCCCTGGTTGTTGTAGGTGCCCGTCAGGAAATTCGCGAGCGACGAGAACGTGTAGGACCCGCGTCTGGCCCTCGGAAAGGTGATCGCGTCGTCGTTGAACAGAAGCGTCGCGCCGGCCCGGAAGGCGTGGGCGCCGCGCTGATAGCTGACGCTCTCAATCACCTCGAACATCCGGTTCTCGCGCCGTGCGGGGCTTCCGGAGAGTGTCCCAAACGAAGCCGTGCCCGCGATGTTGACCGCAGGTCCAACTGGGTCGCTCGGAAGGGCCTGCAGGTCGCTGGTGGTGATCTGCGCGCGCAGCTCGTTGAGGACGCGCGTGGAGATGACCTGCGTATGGGTGACGGCCACGGCCTGATCGCTGTTGCTCAGGCCGGACGAGGCGGACGGTGTCGCGAGCCCGCCCGCGCCGCGCGCGTTCTCGGAATCGGCCGTATAAGCGCTGTAGCGCACCGTGATGTGGCCGCGCCGCTCGAAGTGGTGGTCCAGCTTGCCGAGCGCCATCACCGTGTGCACCGGGTTCTCGTAGACGCCGGTCCTGATCGGCGCGCCCGGATAGCCCGTGGCCGCGAGCCGTGCGTTGATCACATCCACCGTAACCTGGGGCACTGTCGTAAACCCGGCCTGGTCCAGCAGACGATGCTCGATGTTGCCGAAGAAGAACGTGCGGTTCTGTGACACCGGGCCACCCACGCTCACGCCGTACTGCGTCTGCGACATCGGGAGCGCCGTGCCCGACAACGCATTCGCCGCGTTGAAGCGATCGTCGCGCAGGTAGCCGAACAGATCCCCGCGCATCGCATTCGTGCCGCTGCGCGTGACGACGTTCACGTACCCGCCGAGCGCGCGGCCCAGCTCGGCCTGTCCGCCCGAGGTCACCACCTGGAACTGCTCCACGGCATCAACGCTGTAGGGAATGCCCGAGAGCCCGGCGGCGTCGTCGTTGGCGGACAGACCATCCACGATGAAGCTGTTCGAGAGGTTCCGCTGGCTCGACATCGAAATGCCCTGCCCCGGCACCGCCGACGTCTCGGGAAAGAGCTGCGTGCTGGCGAGATTGGTGGGCGAGACACCCGGGGCCAGGAGCGCAAGGTCGAGGAAGTTCCGCCCGTTCATCGGAAGGTTCCGGATCTCGGCCTGCGCGACCGTCGCGGCGATTTGACTGCGGGCGCCCTCGATGACGGGCGCCTCGGCCGTCACCGCCACACTCGCGGACACGCCCTCGATCGCCAGGCTGACCGTCACATCGAAGGCCGACCCGGCGAGCACGACCAGCGTTTGCCGCGACTCCGCGAAGCCGGGCTGCCGGACAGCCAGCTCGTAAGGTCCGACACGGAGCGCACCGAACCGGAAGCGCCCGGCATCGTCGGTGACGCCCGCGGCCTCCACGTTCGTGTCCGTCTGGCGCACGCGCACCTGCGCGCCGGCCACAACGGCACCCTGCTGGTCCACGACACGCCCGCTGATGGATCCTTGCGACACGGATTCCTGGGCAAACGCCCCGCTAGCACCGAGGCTGGCAGCCAGGGTCAGCACCACGAGGGCAGCCGGACAACACTTCGACATTGCTCTCACACTCCACGATCGATGGGGGCGGCTCGCGCACACCCGGATGTTGCACGCCGGATCACCCAGGAGCGCGTGACACACGCGCAGGGGTGAACGCGACCCACCCGTGGTGAGTGGGGCCGCGTGCCGGCGATTCAGCGATCGATCAGGAGCGAGGAGGAGGAAGGTCGGGAGAGAAGGCCGGAGCCGGCGGCAGCGACAGGACAGCCTGTGAGACCACCGTAACAGGCGCCGCACTCAGGAGGTTCGTCGAGACAACCGGAGCCGCCATCGGAGCCAGCAGAGTGGCAAGGGCGGAGGACGCCGTGTCGTCCATGCCCCGCACCCGGCACCTGGCCTTGCCGGACGCGGTGTGATGCATCGGGCACTCGCCGTGATCGGCCGATCCATGGAAGCAGGTGCAGACCGCAGTGCCCGCCGGCTCTCCGCCCAGCGCCATCGCGGACACGCTCACGCCACCGATCGCGACCTGAAGCATCAGGCCCACGACGGCCACCCACGGCAGTACGCGGCGGAGGCGAAGCATCCGGTGCCTATGATACACCCTGCCAGGAATCCGTGCTGGCAGGTCCCCGTCGCGGCTACCCCATGAAGCCCAGCGTCGGGGCGGCGAAGTTTCCGATGTTGGGGAAGACCGTGCCGAGTTCCGCAGGCCCAACCCCAAGCCACGTGGCCAGCGTCGCGCCGTACTGCGCGAGCGACGTGGACGGAATCATCGCGCCCCGTCCACCCGAATCATCGGGCCCGCCAAGCGCCATGCTCGGGAACGAGCCATAGACCGACCCGCCCTGCACCGCCCCACCGACGATCAGGTGATGATTCCCCCACCCGTGGTCGCTGCCCATCCCGCTCGGTTGCAGCGTGCGCCCGAAATCGGACAGCGTGAAGCTGGTGACCCGGTCCGCAATCCCCATCTCGACGGTCGAGTTGTAGAAAGCCATCAGGGCGTCGGCCACCGTGCGAAGAAGATTCCAGTGTTCCCAGGACTGCGCGCCGTGCGTGTCGAATCCCCCGATCTGGCAGAAGAACACCTGGCGGCTCATGCCCGTCGATGATCGGAGCTTGATCACCTTGGCGACCTGGAGCAATTGGGCTCCGAGACTGGTCCCTGGAAACGCCGAGTTGATGGTGGCGGACGTGCCCGACAGCAGCCCGTTGAGGGTGATCGCATCCTCTCGAATGTCGTTGGCGGACTGGATCAGCTCCAGGCCGCTGTCGAACTGCAGCAACTGCTGATACCCCGTTTTCCGGGCATCGGCGGCGGCCTGCGGCCAGAGCGACATGCCGCTGGCGTCGAGGTTGAAGCCAGGCCACAGCACGGCGGATTGGACGACGGCGCCCTTGCAGAAGAGCGACGGGCCACTGAGGGAGACCGTGGTCGGGAAGGCGGACCCGCCGTTGAGCGGCTGGACGACATCAGCCGCGCGCCCGCCCCAGCCTGTGCCACCGGTGCTCGAGGGAAACCCGCTCTGCATCTGCTGGATTTGATCCGAGTGCGAGAAGAGATTGGTGGGCACCGGCACGGCGTTGGTCAGGAATTCGGCGCGCGAGACCGGCTGTACGAGCACGCCGGCATTGGCCAACACGGCGAGCTGTCCCTGTGCCCAGAGCGGATGGATCGACAAGAGTCCTGGATTCAAGCCGAACGGCACACCTTGCGGCGTGCTCACCTGCAGCAGCGGACCGTTGTTATCGGGCAGTGCCAGCGACCCTCTCGCCGCCTTGTACGAATTGAACTCGGTCTGGGTGAGCGGAACAATCGTGTTGTGGCCGTCGTTGCCGCCGGCCAGGAACACACAGACCAGCGCCTTGTAGTCGGGCGGTGTGTTCTGGGCCAGCGCGTTCATCCTCCCGAGAAATGAGAGGAGTGCGGTGCCGCCCATCGTCGTGAGCAACTGGCGGCGTGAGATGCGATGCTGAAGCATGACAGCGTTCCTTGGGCGAGTGAAATCCGCGCTAGTGCTGAACTGCGTATTGACCACTGAGCGCGGTGAGGTACAGCACCGTTTCAATCCTGGTCTTGGCGTCGTAGCCGGGCGCTGCGGCCTCAATCAGGGCCTGCTTCATCGGGGCAGGCATGCGGCCGAAGAGCAGCACCTGGTTGACGGCTTCCACAAGGTTGGGCATGTCATTGCCGTACGCCTGGAACGGCGACAGGTCCACGACCGCGTCACTCCCTGGATTCGAGAGCAAATGGTGCAGGAAGTTGCCGACCAGTGTGGCCGACGCCGGGCTGTAGATCTGGAACTCCGGACCAAACAGCGGCTTGCCCGGCACGCGGTAGAGCGGAGAGAACCAGCTGAACACCGACGGCGGGGTCAGGACGGACTGCCCCAGGTAGTCGAACAGATATGACAGCTGATGGGTACTGGTGAAACCGCCGTTCAGCGCCCGCAGGAATCCGACGACCTGAAGAATCGGGTCCTTCAGCCGTCCCTGTGTGACCGTAGCGGTATCCTGCCGCGCTTCGGTGTCGGTGAGGATGGCTTTAATCACAGCCTTGAGGTCGCCAGGAACGCCACCCCCGGCGCCCGCAAACACAGCGGCGACGCGTTGAATGTAGTCGGGACTCGGATTGCTCATGACCAGCAGCCGAATCAGCCGCGTCGCCATGAACGGCGCGGTGTTGGGATGGGCCATCAGGCAATCCAGCACGCTCTCCAGGTCCGCTTCGACGGCCTGCCCGGCCGGAACTGAACAACCCAGGAACGTCTTGGCCGACATGTCGTGATTGGCCTGCCGCGTCTCCATCGGCGCGCCGAAGTACTCCCAGTTCATGCTCTGCGGTGCCGCGCCTGGCACCGTCGCGTAGGTCCACCCCGTCAGCGCCAGCGCCAGTTGGGCCACATCCTGCTGCGTGTACGTCGGGACCGGACTCCCGCCGACGAGCAGTTGGGAACCGTCCTGGTTGAGGTTCCACAGCCCGACGGAAAAGAGCTGCATGAGCTCGCGTGGATAGTTCTCGTTGGCTCCACCGGCCAGGCCGGGCTTCCGCGAGTTGGCCAAGTCGAGATACTTGCCCATCGACGGGCTCTTCGTGATGTCGCGCAGCAGGTCGCGATAGTTGCCAAACGCGTGCTGGCTCAGGAGCCGCAGCCACGGGATGTTCTCATCCGGGTAGATGAGCTTGTTACCCGACGTCACCAGGATCTGGCTCAGCGCGAACGCGACGCGCTGCCGGAGCTGATCCGGCGCCGTGGAGTAGTTGTGGAGCATCCGCTGCCGAAGGGTGCCCATCGAGTTGTCGGCGGGCACGGGAATGACGGTCTCCGGCGCGCTGAACTGCAGGTCGAGGTAGGCGTCGATGCCCATCTGCTGCAACTGCGCGAGTGCGGCCGGGTTGGGGCCAAAGGACGACTGCGCGAGGAAGCGCGCCGCTGTGAGCGACGCCGCCGGCGGGGGCGGGGCCGTCACGGTCACGATGACTTGAGACACGGAGGCCGGGCTCGCCACCGACGTGGCCTTCACGGTCACCGTGCTCGGCGCGGGCACGGCGACCGGAGCCGTATACACGCCCGCAGGACTGATCGTGCCGCCGGCAGACGACCCGCCAACGACTCCGTTGACCGCCCACGTGACGGCGGTGTTGGCCGAGCCCGTCACGGTGGCCGTGAACGCCTGCGTCCCCTGCACGGCGACGGTCGCGGCGCCTGGGGCGACGGTCACACTCACCGGCGGTATCAACATCACCGTGGACTGTGCCATCGCAGACGCGCTGACCACCGATGTCGCACGAACCGTGACGGCATTCGAGACTGGCATGACCGCCGGACCGGTGTAGAGACCGGCGGCGCTGATCGTCCCGACCGTGGCAGACCCGCCGGTGACGCCGTTCACCGCCCACGTCACGCCCGTGTTGGCATGGCCGGTGACGGTGGCCGCGAAGGCCTGCGCGCCGCCCAGGAGTACCGTCGCCGTCGCTGGGGCGACTACGACCGTGACCGGCGGAATGACAGTGACCGACGCCTGCGCAAACGAACTGGGACTGGCCACCGACGTCGCGCGAATCGTGACCGAGGCAGGCGACGGCACGATGGCCGGGGCCGTGTAGAGGCCAGCCGTGCTGATCGTGCCGATCGCGGCCGACCCGCCCGCAACGCCGTTGACCGCCCAGGTGACCGCGGTGTTGGCGTTGCCCATCACAGTCGCGGTGAACCCTCGCGAGGTTCCCACCTGCACGTTGGCCGTCGCCGGCGCGACCGCCACGGTCGTGACGGACGCGGTCACGGGAACCGCCACACTATTGCTGGTCACGGCGCCAGGCGCCGGCTGGCGTACGGCGAACTGCAGGGTCCCGACTGCCGCCGCTGTCCCTTTCGCAGTCAGCTTCGTGGGAGACACGTACGTCGACTGCACGGCCACGCCGTTCGCCAGGACCTGCGAGTCGGGCGCGAAGTTGTTGCCGTTGAGGCCCACCGCGTAGGGGCCAACCACGAGGCTCGCGGGCGATACGCTCCAGATCGCGGGGACCTTCTTCGTAATGGTCAGCGATGCCGTGCCGAACGACGAGGGATAGGCCGTGCTCCTGGCCTTGATCGTCACAACGTTGTTGGCGGGAATGACGACGGGCGGTTTGTACAGTCCGGTCGCCGTGATCGTGCCCAGCGTCGCGTTGCCGCCGAGGACGTCGTTCACCAGCCAGACGATCGTGTTCGGAGAGATCGGGACGTAGGCGCTGAACTGCTTGGTACTCGTGTACTCCACGGTCGATGTCGTGGGATAGACGACAATCTTGCCGGCCACCTGCGCCCGGGCCTCTCCCCCATCGAGTGTGGCCAGGAGGCACAGCGCGGAAAGGCACGCCATCAGGAAGCGACGAGAGGACTCCGGGCGGAGACGTATCCGGCGAGATGCCATCAGCGAAGTGGTCATAGGTCAGCTGCCGAGCAACGGTGGTCTCCCGATGCTGGGTGACCGTCAGGGGCACTGAGGATGCAAACCGCGGGCCGCAGTCGAGTTCCCACGATTCCCACTGAACGAAGCCGTTGCGTCATGGGTCACCCCTTTCGTGCAGTCAGTCGACGATCACGGCACATCGTCACCTGAAGCGAGCCTGGGCGCTCGAGGGCGTCTGGAACCGGCAGTGGGCTACTTTGACTTTTCTGACAGTGGCTGGTTCTTATTCTGCGTGTGCCAAGAATTAGGGTGTGCTCACGATAGGCTTCAAGAAAGACGTCAGACCAGGTTCCTGTGAGAATGACAATCTGAGTGCTTGCCGGATACGACAGGTCCTGCGCGCCGGCAGGTACAGCCCAGATCGTCCGAGAGTAGGCCCCCAGAAGACTGAGCTTCGCTCTGTGCGGCCACGGGACTGAGTCCGCGGTTCCCGCAGTATCGGATGGGTCAGAACTACATGTGGCGACACATTTCTTAACACCCATAGGCCGCATAAGACGATAGGCAAAATTAGCCATTTCCGACGTCAACGGAAGGCCCGTTGTGCGCCCCTTGCGCCCTGACACAGCGCAGATTAGCGGGGTACGCCTTGGCACGCGTATGGCGACGGGGTCGCGGTGTAATCAAGCGTATGAAATAGGCTCCGCGTGAGCCGCGAATCGTCTTGAAGACAGACCTCCGGCTTCACGGGCGCCCCGCGCGTGGTGGACTGGCGCTCACGTGACCGCCGGCGACGGCCTTTCCCGACGGCACACCCCAGAATGTTCCGGTGGCGAGGACGACGAAAGCCGCGAGACAGGTCGCGACGCGCATGCGACACACTGGGCCCGGCGCAGCACGTCTTCTGACCAAACGTGTGGGTCGGGTAACATGGGCCTTCGAGGCTGAGACTCATGCGTCGCGCGTTACTGTTCGTTCATCGCTGGCTCGGACTGACGGCGGGTGTTGTATTTGCCATCACGGCGCTCACGGGAGCGATTTTGGTGTACTCGGGCGACCTGGACGTCCTGCTGGACGGCGCGCCCTACCAGACGCAATCGGGACCGAGCGAGCCCGACGCGATTTCATCGGCCGTGCAGAGGTCCCTTCCTGGCAGCCGCCTCGTTCGCGTCGTCTGGCCAAACGAGGCCGGCAACATCTTGCTGGTGCGCCTGATCGATAACGGAACCCATCGCGAATTCGAGCTGGATGCCGGGTCGGGCGCCCTGCGGCGTCCCAGCCCGCGGCACCCGCTCCTTCGCGCGATACGCCGGCTGCACACGAGCCTCCTTGCGGGTCGGCTCGGCTCCTACCTCGTGTGGTACGCCACCCTTGCATCGCTCGGATCGCTTGTCCTCGGTGTGTGGCTGTGGTGGCCGGGGATTCGACGCATCACGACCGGCTTTCGCCTGCGCCTGCGCCGCAACATGTTCGTCGTCGTCCTGGATGCGCACCAGACGCTGGGGATCCTGGCGCTTCCTCTACTCCTCACGATGGCGGTGACCGCCATCGTGTTCGATCCGGTGGCGCTGCGGGTCGCAGAACGACTCGTCAACGGCGCCAACACCGTCGACTGGGCCCGTCTCCGATCAGCGTCTTCCGCGGCGGCTCCTGATATCGGTCTGGCCGGTGCGGCGCGCGCTGCGCAGGCGGCCTCCAACAACGCAACGCTGCAGTCGGTCACGTTCCCGCAGAACTCCGATGGCATCGTCGATGTGCGAATGCGCGACGCCGAAGGGCTCGCGTCGACCCGACTGGCGCTGGACCGCCGCACGGGTGAGATTCTCGCGCGGGTACGGCTGCGATACGACGAGGACCTGAACTTCCGTCTGCATTCCGGGCTCGTCGGCGGCGACGTTGTCCGCGCCCTGTATAGCGCGGCGTGTCTCGTAGGGTTCAGCCTGCTGCCGACCGGCGTCGCTGTGTGGTGGATAAGGCGGCGGCGCACACTCTAAGGTGGGCGACGGGTTCGTAGAATGCAGGGCCGTTCGAGCCGGTAGAATCAATCGCCATGCGCCGGCTACTGCCTGCCGCCGCGCTCGTGATCGGGCTCGCCCTGGTGGCCCCGGGACAACCTTCCGCCCAGGTCCGTCCGGTCTACAGCCGCGGCGCCATGGGCCAGGCCCAGCTCCTGCAGCGGCTGCAGACCACTGCCGGCATGCTGCACACGGGGGCCCCATGAGCGATACAGTGCACGCGCGGGGACTCTGAGTACAAGGCGCGAGCTCCTGGCGCGGGCCTGTGGCTCAGCGAGGCATTCCCATGTCAGTCACGCCGAAACACGTAGACGTCCACATCCTTGAACGACTGGGACGTCGTCAGGTGCAGACGGCGATCCTGCGTGAACCGGTCGAGAAGCTTGCCGAAGTCTGGCTGCGCATGCACGTTTGCCAGGACGACTGTTCGTATCGATGTTGCGGCAAGCACGTCCTCGACGTCCGCCGGACTGAAGGGCCGGCGCTCTCCAGGCGGTGCGCCGGGCATTTCTTTGTCCAGATAGTAGGAGAGTTCCAGGGGTAACGGCGTGACGGCCATCTCCCCTCGAGCCGGGCTGTTCGCACGCACGACCCGCGCGGCACTGCGGAAATCAGGGTTCTGCTTGTAGACCGTCCAGCGTGTGCTTTTCACAAGGAGCATCGCGTAGGATCCGACGCCGATCGCAATGAGCGTGCACGCCAGCAGGGTCCTCACCCGGGCGGTCGAGAATCGTGCAACGCCTCTGGCCAGTGCGATGGCGAAGAACGGCAGCGCAACGATTACATACCTCTCTATGTACAACTTGTGATAGCCAGCGGCTGTCAGCAGCAGCAGCGCCATGGGCAAGGCACAGAGCAACAGCGCCAGTGCAGACTGCTCCAGGAGCCCGCCCCGTTTCTCATGGCTGGGCCACAGTCCTCTGGCCAGCACCAACGCACAGAGGATTTGCGTCAGGAGGAGCAGGGGGTGGCCAAGCAGGTCGTTCGTAGTTGCTCGGTACGGGCTGAATGTCCAGAGCGAATTGCCGTGAAGGAACCAGTTGAAGAACAGCATCCACCATTCGAATATCGTGAAAGGGCGCAAGAACGATCCAGGGTGCTCCGAGTTGCCGCCGAGGTACTTGATGCCCATTGCAACGACGAAGCACAACGCCACCACCGCGTGGGCAAGGAAGAGACGCCATCGTAGCCGCGTCGGAACTGCCAAGCTCAACGGGCCCAGGAACACGATGACGAAGTAGTGGGTGAAGACCGACGCCAGCAGCAAGACGAGATACGTCGCGTACCAGCGGGCGTCGAACGGAGTCGTCTTGAGGCGAGACCAGGTGTACACCGCTGCCAACAACAGGCACATCGCCATGGCGTACGCCGTCGCTTCCTGCGAAAACCAGACATGTGCCGGCGAAAGACAGAGGAACAGTCCCGCCAGAAACGCCAGGGAATTGCTGCCGACGCTCCTGGCTATGTGATACGTCAACACGATTGAACCCAGTCCGAAGACCAGCGAGGGCAGTCGGACCAGCAGTTCGTGATCGCCGACGACGGCGACCCAGACAAACGTCAGGAGCGGGTACAGCGGTGCCGGATTCTTCTCCAGAATGAACCGCCAGAGTCCATGCCAGCTGCGGATCTGATAGTGAGTGGAGTTGATCACTTCGTCGTACCAGAGGCTTTCACCCAGATTGGGCATGCGCAAGGCAAGGGCGATCAGCACGAGGAGCGCAACGGCCACACACGGCTCAGTCAGCCGCGCGACGAAACCGGCGGGGCGGGGGTTTTGCCAGACGCGCCGCATCATGGCCGGGCCGCTGCGAGTGCCGCGCCGATGAGTCCGGCGGTCTGGACGACCTTGGAGTTGAGCTCGTACACCCGTTGGGGCTGGATCATATCGATGTTCTCGCTATGTCAGGAGTCGAGGGGCGCACCTTCTAATATCGCCTATCGTCCCGCCGTCAGTCCAGCCAGCAGCGGCGTCGCCTCGGCAAAGTCATCTGACCGATCGCCATCGTCGGCGAGACCCCGCCGCGTGGAACGCCAGGCGTCCGTCGGCCGCCCGGGCGAACACCCCGTCGAGCACGAGCGCGTGTATGTGGACGTTCAGAAGGTGGGCGGCGGCAAGGAGGCGGGGCCGCGCGAGACCGGTTCGAGCCGGTAGAATCAATCGCCATGCGCCGCCTGTCTGCTGTCGTCGCCATCATCGGGATCGCCGTGGTCGTGGCCAGCCGCCCTGCCGCCCAGGTCCGCCCCGTCTACAGCCTCGGCGCCATGGGCCTGGCCCAGCTCCTGCAGCGGCTGCAGACGACCGCCAGCGTGCTCCATACCGGCGCGCACCCGGACGACGAAGACTCCTTCTTCATCGCGCGCACGGTGCGCGGCGACCACGCGCGGGTCGCCTATCTGTCGCTCAACCGCGGCGAGGGGGGCCAGAACATCATCGGCTCCGAACTCTTCGAGGCCCTGGGCGTCATCCGCACCGAGGAACTCCTCCAGGCGCGGCGCCTCGACGGCGGCGACCAGTTCTTCACGCGCACCTACGACTACGGCTTCTCGAAGAGCCTGGAGGAAGCGTCGGCGAAGTGGACCGAGCGCGACGTGCTCGGCGACATGGTGCGGGTGATCCGCACGTACCGGCCGCTGGTGATCTACTCGCGGTTCAGGGGCACGGCGGCTGACGGGCACGGCCACCACTCGTTTGCCGGCTACATCACGCCCCTCGCGTTCACGGCTGCCGCCGACCCCGCGCAGTTTCCCGAGCAGGTCGCCGAAGGCCTGCGACCGTGGCAGGCCCGGAAGCTGTATCGCGGGCAGGGCTTTCCTCCCAACGCGGCCGACCCACCGAGCGTCCAGGTGCAGGCCGGCGCGCTCGACCCGGTGATCGGCCGCTCCTACGCTGAAATTGCCTCGGAAGGCCGCAGCCAGCACAAGTCCCAGTCCATGGGCGGCATCGAGGTGCGAGGGCCACTCACGACTGGACTGAAGCTGCTGCAGAGCCTCACGAGTGCGCGGGCACCTGGGGCCGCATCTGAGGCCGCACCCGAGACCGGCGTATTCGACGGCATCGATACATCCCTGACGGGCCTTGCGAACGTCAGCGGGCTGCCGGCCGGCACGCTGCAATCGGAGTTGGCGGCGTTGTCCGCCGCCGCCCGGCGCGCGCTCGACGAGTTCAACGCGTTGCAGCCTCGACGGAGCGTGCCCGCGCTGGCCGCCACGCTGAAGGCGGTCCGTGCCGCCCGGCGGGCGCTGGCCGGTTCCGGGGCAGCCGCATCGGGCGTGACAGAGACGGCGCGCGCCGACGCGGACTTCCTGCTGGCGATCAAGGAGCGCGAAGCCGTGGATGCTCTGGTACGGGCCTCGGAGATCACGGTGGACCCGCTGGCCGACCGCGAGACCGTCGTTCCCGGTGGCACCGTCACGGTCAGCGCGCGGCTATTCGGGTCGAAGGACGCCGCGGCGAACATCTCAGCCCGCGTGAAGGCACCGGCAGGATGGACCATCGCCCTCGCGAGCGGGGAGGGACAGGACGAAACAGGTAACCCGTTCGCACGCCGTGAGCAGCCGGCGTTCGGCGCCCGCTACACGGTGACGGTGTCCCCGGATGCGCCACCCACGCAGCCCTACTTCCTGGAACGCCGGCGGCAGACGGAAAGCTACGCCTGGTCCTCCGCGTCCCGCGGCCTGCCCTTCGACCCGCCGCTGCTGGAGGTCGAGTACGCGATGGAGATCGGCGGCGAGCCGGTCGTCGTGTCGCAGACCGTGCAGTACCGCATGGCCGACCAGGTGCGCGGAGAACTCCGGCGCGACGTGAACGTGACGCCGGCCGTGACGGTGGGCCTCGATTCGCGACTGCTCATCGTGCCGGCGGGGGGTGCGGTCACCGGCCAGCGGCTCGTCGTCCAGGCCCGCAGCTTCTCCCAGCAGCCCGTGACCGGCACGCTGCGCCTGCGCCTGCCCGCCGGATGGACATCGACGCCCGCCGAGGCGCCCATCACGCTGAAGCCTGGCGAACAGACCTCCGCTCCCTTCGTCGTACGCGCGCCCGCCGGGCGCAAGCCAGGCAGCCTCAGCATCACGGCCGAAGCGGTCATCGCCGGCACAGCCTATACGCAGGATGTCCAGGTAATCGCCTATCCGCACATCCAGACCCACCGGGTGTACTCGCCCGCCACAGCCACGGCGCAGGTCATCGACCTGAAGGTGGCCACCGTCAAGGTCGGCTACGTGATGGGCACCGGCGACGACGTGCCGGATGCGATCCGCCGGATGGGCGTTGCGGTGACGATGCTCGGGCCAGACACGCTGGCCACAGGTGACCTGTCGGCCTTCGACACGATCGTGGTCGGCATCCGCGCCTCACAAGCGCGCCCGGACTTCGTGGCCAACCACGGCCGGCTGCTTCAGTATGTCGAGCGCGGCGGCACGCTCATCGTGCAGTACCAGCAGAACGACTACATCGCGAAGAAGCTCCTGCCCTTCCCGGCGGAAATGGCCTCCCGGGTGACCGACGAGAACGCCCCGGTCGAGATCCTGCAGCCGACGCACCCGGTGTTCAACTTCCCGAACGCGATCACCGCGGCGGACTTTTCGGGCTGGGTGCAGGACCGCAATCTCTACGCATTCACGAAGTTCGACCCGAAGTACCTGCCGCTGCTGGCAACCGCCGACCGTGGAGAGGCCCCGCAGACCGGCGGCCAGGTCGTGGCCGAGATCGGCAAGGGACGGTTCGTCTACACGTCCTACGCGTGGTTCCGGCAACTGCCGGCGGGTGTGCCCGGCGCGTACCGCCAGTTTGCCAACCTGGTGAGCCTCTCGAAGGCGCCGCGGTAGGAACATCTCCCTCAGGCGGCCGGCTCGGCGAGCAGCCATTCGTATGCGGGCTGGACCTCGACCCCCGGTGTGACGGTGCCCCCGCGCGCATCCCGGTCGAGCACCAGCAGCCGCTGCACCGCGCCTGGATGCTCGTGGGTTGCCGCCGTGAGCGCCCGCAGCTCCCGCGCGCTGGTCTCGGCGGAGGACAGGTCGGCGCACACCTGGATCAGCTCCTCGCTTCCGCCCGGATGGCGGGCAAGGAAGTCCACCTCGAGCCCTTCGGCGGTCTTGACGTAGCCCACCTCGGCGTGGCGCCGCTCCAGCTCGTTCAGCACCACCGTCTCGAGCGCGTGTCCGAGGTGTGCGCGACCGCTGGCGTCGAATGCCCGGATCAGACCCGGATCGGCCGGGTAGATCTTGCGCGGATTGGAGTTACGCTTGCGCTCCGAATCGGTCGCGAGCGGCACTTCGCTCAGCAGGAAGGCGTCCACGAGATGACCGAGCAGCGTGTGGACGGCGTCCCGCGCCACGCCGTGGCCCTGTGCTTTGAGGTCCTGGGTCAGGCGATGCACACTGAAGCTGCCGGCAGGATTGCGCAGGCAGTGCCGCACCAGCCAGCGCAACGCGGCCACCTGTGACACGGCGAAGCGCTCGACCACATCGCGGAACAGCACCGTGTCCACGTACCCCTGGAGCAGCTCGACCCGGAGCACGGCCGGGAGCCCCTGGACCTCGGGAAAGCCACCCTCGGCGAGGAACTCGCGGAAGCGCTTCTCGACCAGCGACCGTTCAGCCGCGGTCCACCGCCGCGCGGGCGTTGCCGGCTCTTCGCCGCGATGGCGCAGGAACTCCCGGAAGCCGAACGGGCGGATGATGGTCTCCATGCCGCGGCCCCGGAGCGAGGTGTGCACCTCGCGCGAGAGCATCCGCGCGGAGGAACCCGACACCACGAACTCCACTTTCTCCGAGTCCATGACGCGCCGCACGAAGCGCTCCCAGCCGGGCACGAGCTGGATCTCGTCGAGGAGCCACAGCACCGCCTCACGGCCGCGCAGGGCCGGATAGCGCCGGTAGAACTCCTCGAGCAGGAACCCGAGCTGATCGACACCAATCCCGGCCAGCCGGTCGTCGTCGAAGCTCACGTACAGCGCGCGCTCGGGCGGCAGGGCCGAACGCCGCTCCGCCTGGAGCTGGCGCAGGAACGTGGTCTTCCCCGCGCGGCGCATCCCGATGACCGCGTGCGCCTTGCCGGGCACCGCCGGCAGGCGCGCGTCGCGTCGCGTAAACGCTGGCGGCGCGGCGGTGCCGAGCGCGGTGTTGAGCCGTTCTTCGAGCACGGGGTGGAGGGGCATGCCTGGAGGATGGGTCGCATGTGGCCTTCTGTCAAGGCCAGATTGTGTTTATTCAGGCCTCTTGGTAGGGCCACCTACGCTCGCTCCAATATCAGTTGATGGGCAGGAGCCGCCCGCCTGCGGAGCGGTCGCCTACCGGCTGCCCAGCGCCGAGACATACCGGGCCAGGAGGGCCTGGTCGGCTCCCTTGTAGACCTTGGCCAGCCGCGCGACCTTGGCCTGCTCCGCGCCCGAGAGCGGGACACCGGCCTTCGCCGTCACGGCGTACTGCGCCAGCACATAGGCGAAGGCGGCCTCCTGGTCACGGGCATGGCGTTGGGTGTACCCGTCCAGCAGCGGGAGCGCATCCGCATACCGGCCCGTGAGCAGATAGGCCAGTACCAACCGCCGCCCGACCTCGTCGTCCGCGGGCTGGCGCGTGTGCACCGGTTCCAGCACATCGATCACCGAGGCCGCTTGCCTGGCGCGGAGCCGTGCATCGGCCAGCAGCAGGTACACCGGCCCCGGCTTCGGAGCACCGCTCGCCGCCAGCTGCCACACGCCGGCAGCGTCGCGGTCGCGCCCGGCCGCGGCGTAGCAGGCACCCAGGTAGAAGGCGGCCGGGAAGTACTCCCGCCTCGGCCCGGCTGCCGTCGTGAACTGCGTGGCCGCCTGATCGAGCTGCCCCTTGCTGAAGAAGTCGAGGCCCTTGAGGAACGCGGCAGCGGTCTGCGCGCCGCCGGTCAGCGCCTCGAGCGCCGCCGCGCCGTACCGGCCGGCCCGTGCCTCCACCATGGCCGCCTTCAGCGCGGGCGTCGCCTGCTCGGCGAGCGCCAGCATGGCCCCCACCACGGCTGGCGCCAGTACATCTCCGGACTGGAACGAGGGTACCCACGACGACAGATGCTCCGGGGCCAGCGGACCGCTGCCCGCCGGCTGGACGATGAACGGGCGGAGCAGCACGCCGACCGGCATCCCACCCTTCGCGATACGGGCCCGTGCCACATAGCGGCCGGGCGGGAGCGCCTGCATCGGCACCACCGCCGAGGCGATGACCGTGGTGGGCTGTGACCCCTTGAAGAAGGACGCGGGCGTGGTGGTCAGGGCTGGCGCATCGGCCTCCTCGGCTACCTCCACCGACACCGTCGTACCCTCGAAGGCCGCAGGGGTCGACGCGTAGATCTCCAGATAGGCGTTCAGCTGCGCCTGATGCACGCGCGGCTCCACCTGCGGCTTCGACTGGCCGTCACCGCCCTCCGGGGCGCTGCCCACCAGCAGGTCGCCGGCAGTGAACTCGACGCCCTGCGTCTTCCACGCGCGGATGTCGCGCACGACCGACCCGCGCCGGCCCTGCCCGTCGACGACGCCGAAGCGCAGGGTATAGACGCCCGGGTCCACGACCGTGACGAACTGATACTCGAGCGGCGCATCCGTCTGGCCGTCCACCGGCTCCAGCCGCTGCTTGCGACTGCCGCTGCTCACCGTGCGGCCATCCGGGCCGAAGAGCACGTAGCCCACGGTGTAGTCGGCCGCAGGGGACCCGGCCTGCCCCACCTCGGCCGACACGATCACCCGAACCTTCGCGGGATCGGCCGGCTCCTGGAGCGAGAAGTTCGTCAGACGCAGCGGCAGGTCCGCCACGGCGAAGGGTGAACTGAGCGCTTCAACGAGCCGGTCAGCCGGCGCGGCCGCTTTGGCCTCGGTACTGGCGGTGACAAACGCGCGATGGGACCGCAGCGTGAGTCCCTTCCGGCGCACCTCCACATCCATCCGGTGGCGCTTGCCATCGCCGTCACCGGCGGCCTGCTCGACACCCAGCACGTAGTAACCGGAGAGTTCCGACGACAGACGGTCGAAGGCGGCCTTGCCGTCGCCGAACACCCGCGCGATGGACCCGCGCGCATGAATTGCCATCCCCTCGAGCCCCGAGGTCTGCATGGCCCGGTCCTGCGACGGCGTGGGCGGCAACTGCGCCGTCGAGACGTCGTTCTGGGTCACGTCCATCAGCAGGACGTTGAGGCTGGTGCGCGCCATCGCCGAGAGCCTCGACACTTCGTCCATGGACCCATTCAGTTCATCAAGGACCAGGCCCTCCGAGATCAGCACCATCGCCTTGGTGCCGTCCAGCACCGCCAGCCGGCGCAGCAGCAGCTCGAGCGAACTCACGGCAATGCCGGACTCCTGCCTGGCAAAGCGCGCGCGCTGCCCCGCTTCATTGCGCACCTCGCGCTGGCACTCCTGGAATTCAGGGCCCCTGTTGCCGGCACACTCGCGGTCGGCCACCTGCTTGAACAGAATCTCGTCATAGCGATCCGTGATGGCGATCGCTTCGTAGAGTCCGATGTTGAACCGGCCGGTGTACTCCTGCTGGCTCCCGGCCACCAGCTCCATGGCCTGCTTGATGCGCAGGCGGTCGGTGGTGAAGTTGACCTCGGGGCCGGGTGGCGGAAACGCGACAAAGGCCACCTGGTCGGCGGGCGACAGGCGGTCCACGAACGCGGCAGCCGAACGAAGCAGCGGCCGCACGGCACCGGCCCGGATGTTCGACTGATCGACGGCAATCACGATCATCCGGCCCTCGGGCGGCCCGATGTTGGTCGTGAAGAACGAATCCTCGCCGGCTCGCGTGATCGCGACTTTCCTGGAGGCCTCCACATCGAAGTGCACGTGCTGGGCAGACACCACGCGGCGGAGCTTGCCGTCCACCTTGACGGTAAACTCGGCGGCCAGCAGGTCACGCACGGGCTGGCCGTTCTTGTCCGATACGCTGACGTCGATGGTGACCAGCTCGACGCCGGCCCTGAACGTGGCGGTTGGCGCGTCCGTCTGCGCAAGCGCAGCGGACCCGAGACTGAACGCGAGCGCCGCCGCGCCGATCGCCGGAACCCGCATGCGCCCTCCAGCCCCCCTGCTCTTCGGCGGGGGCGTTATCATCCGCGGCCCGTCAGGGCCGTCGTGGTTTGCGGTACTGCTGCAACTGGGACAGGTATCCCTGGGCCAGGCCGTGCGCCGGGTTCAAGGTCAGGGCCTTCTCCAGGTACCGAATGGCCGCTCCGTCATCGAAGCGGCGCGTCTCCGCTACGGCCATCAGCACGTAGCTCTCCGCCGAGGACGGGTAGAACTCCAGATTGGTCCGCATGAGGGCGAGCGCCACCTCCGGGCTCCGCTCGACGAACCGCCGCGCCACATTCAGCAGGGCAGGCTCGGAGAAGTCGTAGGCGTCCTTGCCGTAGTACTGCGCCCGCAGGTTCCGATAGTGCGCGAGCGCCTGGTCAACGCCCTGCTCCTCGACGACGCGCCCGATGATGTCCGGCAGCGGCCGCGGATCCGCCACGCCCCGATGGCACGTGGCGCACGTGACCTCGGTGGCCTCACGCGAGGCCTTGAGCACCGCCGCGGGAATCGACGCATTGATGTCGGCCGTCATGGCCACCATCAGCCGCGCCACGCGCTTCCTCGGATTGGCGTCCGACTTGTAATCCAGTTCGTCCTTGTAGCGCGGGTTGGGCACGTGGCAGTAGTTGCACGTCACGCCCAGCGCCTCGTTCATGGCCTGCATGTTGGGACGGGGCGTCCGCGGCCGCGCGGCCGGCGTGGGCTCCTGCGCGGCCAGCACCGCACTGAGGAACGCCGCACCAAGGAGCCCCGCGCACATGCGCACCAGCCTGCCGCCCCTCACCGGTTCTCCCTCATGCGCTGGAACTCCTCCAGCTTGATCAGGTACCCGCGTGCCGCGCCGTTGTCTGGGTCGAGCTCGAGCGCTTTGCGCAGGAGCGGAATAGCGGATGTGTCATCGAGTTTCCGCGTGTAGGCGAACGCCATCACGACATAGCTCGCCGCGGACGACGGCCGCCAGTCGAGGTTCATCTTCGCCAGCGCCATGGCGGCGTCCGGGTTGCTGTCCACGTAGAGGCGGGCAATCCGCAGCAACTCGCCTTCGGTGAAGTCGTAGACGTCTCGTTCGTAGAACCGGCGCCGCAGGTCCCGGTACCGCTCAACCGCGGCCACGGGCCCTTCCTGGTCGATGGCGCGGCTCACGATGGTGGAAATGGAGGCAGGTACGGGCACGCCCCGATGGCAGCTTACACAGCCGACGGCCCGCTCTTTCGCCGCATCGGTGCCGGTGGCCAGCCACACGCGCGCATTGATGTCGGCCGTCATCTCCAGCATCTTGCGGGCAATCACCTTCTTCGGGTTGCCGTCCGCCTTGTAATCCACGCGCTTGTCGGCGGTGGCCACGTGGCAGTAGGTGCAGCCGACGCCCAGAGCATCGTTCATGGCCTGCATCTGGTAGTAGATCTCGAACTCCTTCTGGGCCGACGCGGGGCGCCCGCCGGCCACAAGGAGTCCGGCGGCGAGCACCACCGCGAGGCAGGACCGGTGCGGCGTGAGGACGCGCATGGGCGAATCATAGCCGGACTAGAATTCTCCGAAGGTGAGGATCCTCTCGATCACGGCCGGGGCGGCGGACATGTATTGCGGCAGCTGCCTGCGCGACAACGCCCTGGCACGTGCGCTGATGGCCCAGGGCCACGACGTCACCCTGGCGCCGGTGTACACGCCCACCCGGGTGGACGTGGAGAACGTCAGCCAGAGCCGGGTCCTGTTCGGCGGCGTCAGCGTCTACCTGCAGCAGGCGTCGGCCCTGTTCCGCCACACGCCGTGGGCGCTCGACAGGCTCTGGGACTCGACGACCTTCCTCAATCTCGTCTCGAAGCGCTCCATCCAGGTGAACGCCGCGAGCCTGGGGTCGCTGACGGTCTCGACCCTGCTCGGCGAGCGTGGCTTCCAGCACAAGGAGATCGAGAAGCTCGTGCACTGGATCGCGTCCGAACCGCCCTTCGACGTGATCAACATTCCGAACGCGCTCCTCATCGGCCTGGCCGCGCCCATCCGCCGCGCCACCGGACGGCCCGTCTGCGTGACCCTGCAGGGGGAAGACCTGTTCCTGGACGGCCTGCCGGACGCGGATCGTGAGCGGGCGGAGGAACTGATCCGTGAGCACGCCGCCCACGTGGACCAGTTCCTCTCCGTCAGCGACTACTACAAGGCGTACGCCGGAGGCCGGTTCCGCATCCCCGCGGATCGCGTTGCCGTGACGCCGCTGGGCGTCTCCGCGGAGGACCTGACACCGGGAGGCCGTACGCGCCTCCAGTCCGACCCGTTCGTGATCGGGTACTTCGCGCGCATCGCGCCCGAGAAGAGCCTGCACCTGCTGGCGGAGGCCTATCGCGTGATGCGGCAGGAGCGCGGGCTGCCGCGCTCGCGGCTCGAAGCCGCCGGCTACCTCGCACCAGAGCATCGCCCCTACCTCGCGAAGATCGAAGCCGACCTCACCGCCGCGGGCCTCAGAGACGAATTCCATTACCACGGCGCGCTCGATCGCACGCAGAAGATCGCGTTCCTCCGCGGGCTCGACGCGTTCTCCGTGCCCAGTACCTACGTGGAGCCGAAGGGTCTCTACCTGCTGGAAGCCATGTCGTGCGGCATTCCAGTCGTGGCGCCGAACCACGGCTCGATGCGGGAGATGATCGAGCGGACGGGCGGCGGGTTGCTCGTGACGCCGAATGACCCGGCCGCCTTTGCCGACGGCCTCATGGCCGTGCGGGAACATCCGGGCCAGTCCCGCGACATGGGCTTGCGCGGCGCAGCCGGCATCCGCGAGCACTACACCGAACGCCAGATGGCCAATCGGGTGCTTGCCGCCTACGAACTCGCGCTGACGCGTCACCGAGCGGCGGCCACCGTCGCCGTGTCCTGACGCCATGCTGATCGTCAGCCACGTCTCGAAGGACTACCTGTCGCCACAGGGTTCGATTGCGATCCTGAACGACACCAGCCTGGCTGTCGAGAGCGGCGACGCCGCCGCCATCACCGGGCCCTCCGGCAGCGGCAAAAGCACGCTCCTCTACATCGCCGGGGGCCTCGAGCCGCCCACCACGGGCACCGTTCTCATCAACAACACCAACCCGTACTCGCTCACCGATGACGAGGCTGCACGGTTCCGTGGCGCGAACGTCGGCTTCGTGTTCCAGGACCACTGCCTGCTACCGCAGTGCTCCGTGATTGAGAACGTGCTGGCACCGACGCTGGTGGACGACCCCGCCCGCAGCCGCGAGTACGTGGACCGCGCACGGACGCTCCTGGTCGAGGTGGGGCTGGAACACCGGCTCACGCACCGGCCCGCGCAACTCTCGGGCGGCGAGAAGCAGCGGGTGGCGATTGCACGGGCCCTGATCCGCCTTCCGAACGTCCTCCTCTGCGACGAGCCCACGGGAAACCTCGACCAGCGGAACGCCGACATGGTGGCGGACCTGCTGGTCTCGCTCCACCGGTCCCGCGCGATGGCGCTCGTGCTGGTGACGCACAGCGAGAGCATCGCCAGCCGGTTCGCGCGGCGGTACACCATCACCGACGGCCGCCTGGCGGGCGCCCCGTGACCACGCTCCAGTACGCGGCGGCAAGTCTTCGCCACTACTGGCGCACCAACCTGGCGGCCGCGGCAGGCGTGGCGGTGGCCGTGGCCACCCTCGGCGGCGCGTTGCTCGTCGGCAGCTCCGTGCGCGCCAGCCTCAGTGAGCTCGCCATGGCCCGGCTGGGCGGCGTGCACGCGGTGGTCACGGCCAGTGCGCTCTTCACGGAGAGCCTGGCCACCCGGCTGGGCACGGCGTCGTCTTCCGCGAGCGCGGCCGGCACGACCCTGGCTGGCACGACTGCGGCGGATGCAGCCGCCCCGGGCGCGGTTCCGGCTCCGGTGCCGGTGCTCGCCCTCGACGGCATGGTCATCCACGAGGAAAGCGGCCGCCGTGCCACTGGCGTGCAGGTGTTCGGCGTGGACGACCGCTTCTGGCGGCTGCACGGCGTCTCTCACGGCGTCACCGGCGTGAACGGCCCTTCAGGCCGCACCGCCTACATGAGTCCCGCACTGGCCGCCGAGTTCGGGGCCAAAGCCGACGACGCCCTCCAGCTCCGCGTGCAGAAGCCATCGGCGATTCCCTCGGGCGTGCTCCAGGGCCGCCGAGACGAGCCGGGCCGCGCCGTCCGCCTCACGCTGGGCCGCGTGCTCACTCGCGAGCAGGCGGGAGAGTTCTCACCCTCGCCCAGGCAGGGCGACGCCCGGACGATCTTCGTGCCCCTCGATCGGCTGCAGCGCGACGTCGACCTGCCGGGCCTCGCCAACATGGTGCTCGTCGGCGGATCCCTCGGGGCGGATGCCACGCGGCTCCGCGAACGGGTGAGGCGGGCTGTGCGGATCGAGGACGTCGGTCTTCGCGTGCGCACCGTGGCTGGCACCATGACCGCCATCGAGTCCGGCGCGGGCTACATGACGGACATCGTGGCCGCGGGCGTCACGTCGGCCGTCGCCGACGCGTCGGGCGCCGCCACGCCAGTGCTGACCTATCTCGCCACGGCCATCAAAGCCAATGGCCGCGAAACACCCTACTCGCTCATCTCCGCACTGCCGCGCCCGGTGATTGAGCGGGAGCTCGACCCGGACACTCGAACCCCCGATGCCCGACCCTCCAGTGCCTCCGCTACTGCCTCCGCCAGTCTCTCCCCTATGGCCTCCGCGCCACCCATCTGGCTCTCGAAGTGGACGGCAGACGATCTGGATGCCCGGCGCGGCGACACGGTGACGCTGGACTACTTCCTCTGGTCCGACGAGGGCGGCCTCTCCAGCGCCTCCGCCAGCTTCGCGCTCGCTGGCGTGCTGCCGATGAAGGGCCTGGCCGTGGACCGCGACCTCACGCCCGAGTACCCGGGTGTGTCCACCACCGAGGCGATGTCGGACTGGGACCCGCCCTTCCCCGTGGATCTCACCCGTGTCCGCAAGAAGGACGAGGACTTCTGGCGGGAGCACCGAACGGCACCCAAGGCGTTTCTCCGGCTGGAGGACGGCCAGCGGCTGTGGAAGTCGCGGTACGGTCAGGTCACGTCGGTGCGCACGCCGGCCGTCGACGAGACGGTGCTGCGCACGGCCCTTGCCGCCCACCTCCCCGCCTCAGTGGCTGACTTCCGCGTGATCCCTGTCCGCGCCGACGCCGTGGCCGCCGCTGCCGGCACCACCGACTTTGGCGAGTACTTCACCTACTTCAGCTTCTTCGTCGTGGTGGCAAGCCTGCTGCTCACCGCGCTCTTCTTCCGCCTGGGCATCGAGCAGCGCTCAACTGAGATCGGTACGCTCGCGGCCTTCGGCTTCACGCCAGCCCTCGTCCGCCGGATCTTCCTGCTGGAGGGCGCCGTGCTCACCGGTGCCGGGGCGCTCGTGGGCACGGCTGGCGCGATTGGCTTCACGGCCGCGCTGATGGCCGCCCTGCGCACCATCTGGATCGGGGCGGTCGGCACCACGGCGCTCCACCTGACCGTGACGCCGGTGCCGCTCATCGCCGGAGCGCTCGGCGGCATTGTGGCGGGCCTTGGCTGCGTGATGCTGACCCTGCGCTCATTCCGTCGCACATCCGTGCGGGGGCTGATGTCGGGCGGATGGATGAACCCGCAGGTTTCTGCCGAGCGGCCACGATGGCTCCTCGCGGCAACAGTGGGACTCGTGGCCGTGGCCGCCGGCCTCGTGGTGGCAGGGGCGACGGGGGCTGTGCCGGGCACGGCGGCGTTCTTCGGCTCGGGGTCCCTGCTCCTCGGCGCGGGCCTCTGTGGCGTGGCGCTCGGCCTTGGCGCCATCAACCGGCGCTTCCTCACGCCAGGCCCGCGCGCGCTCGTGCGCCTCGGCATGCGGAACGCCAGCGCTCGGCCCTCACGGAGCCTGCTCTCGGTCGCGCTGATTGCGGGCGCCAGCTTCCTAATCGTCGCTGTCGGCGCGTTTCGCCAGGGCACCGAGGCGAGTACGGACCCGCACTCGGGCACCGGCGGCTACAGCCTGGTCGCCGAGTCCATGCAGCCGCTCATGCACGACCCGGCGACGCCAGCCGGCCGAGACGCCCTCAACCTTGGCGCCGATGCCGCCAACCTTGACATTGCGCGCTTCCGCCTCCGCCCAGGCGACGACGCGAGCTGCGCCAACCTCTATCGGCCGACGAGCCCCAGACTGCTCGGCGCCACCACGGCCTTTGTTGCAGCCAATCGCTTTTCGTTTTCCACGTCGCTCGCCTCGACAGACGCCGAACGCGCCAACCCGTGGCAATTACTGAACCGGCCGGTCGACGACCCGCGCGTGGTGCCCGTCATCGGCGACGCCACGTCGCTCGCCTACGCTTTTCACGTGGCCGTGGGCGACGACATCGTGATCGACGGCCCGGACGGCCAGCCGCTGAAGCTTCGCGTGATGGCCGCGTTGCGGGATTCGGTGCTGCAGTCGGAGCTCGTCATGAGCGACGCGCAGTTCACGCGTTGGTTCCCCAGACACGAAGGCTTCCGCGTGTTTCTGATCGGCGAACGGCCGGGTGCCGGAACTCCACACACTGCGGACGCCATCGCCACTCAGCTTGAAGGCCAGCTCAGCGACTTCGGCTTCGACGCGCAGTCCGCGGAGGACAGGCTGGCGTCCTACCATCGCGTGGAGAACACCTATCTCAGCACCTTCCAGGCGCTCGGCGGGCTGGGCCTCGTCCTCGGCACATTCGGGCTGGGCACCGTGCTGCTGAGAAACGTGCTGGAGCGGCGGCGCGAAATGGCCCTGCTCCGCGCGACCGGGTACCAGCGCTCCCATCTGGTGCGCGCAGTGGTGGCGGAAAGCGCATGCCTGCTCGGTGCCGGGCTGGCGATCGGCCTTGTGTGCGCGCTGGTGGCGATCGGCCCCGCGTACGCGGAACGCGGCGAGGGCCTTCCCATTGGGGCAACGCTGGGTCTGCTGGCCGCCGTGGCCGCCAGCGGGCTGGTCTCCACACTGCTGGCCACGCGTGCCGTAGGCTCAACAGCGTTGCTGCCCTCGCTCAAACACGAGTAACGCCCCCGGGGTCGTCCACATGCCCATCCGGCTTGCCGTAACCCTCACCGTGCTGGCGCTCGCCACTCCGGTCCTGCACGCCACCCACTGGCCGCAATGGCGCGGGCCCGCGTTCAACGGCACGAGCCCCGACACCGGCATCCCCACCTCGTGGGATGCGAAGACGAACGTGGCGTGGTCACTCGCCATGCCCGACTACAGCGGCGCGACGCCCATTGTGTGGGGCGACACGGTGTTCTTGAACGTGGCCAGCGGCAACGCCCTCGCTCTGTGGGCCGTGGACCGCAACACCGGCACCGTGCGCTGGAAGCAGGGCCTTGGCGGCGGCAACCACCGCGAGCGGAAACAGAACATGTCGTCGCCCTCGCCGGTGACAGACGGCCAGACCGTGTGGGTGATGACCGGCACCGGCCGGCTCGCCGCCTTCGACTTTGCCGGCAAGCCCTTGTGGTCGCGTGACATCCCGAAGGAGTACGGCACGTTCGGCCTGCAGTGGGGCTATGCCTCATCGCCGCTGCTGCTCGACGGCGCGCTCTACCTGCAGGTCCTGCACGGCATGGAGACCGACGACCCGTCCTACGTGTTCAAGGTGGACGGCGCCACGGGCAAGACGCTGTGGAAGGTGAACCGGCCGAGCAGCGCCTCGCGCGAGTCACCAGACGCGTACACGACGCCACTCCTCGTGAAGGCCGCGAGCGGGCCGGAGCTCGTCATCACGGGTGCCGACGTGGCCACCGGACACGACCTGACCACAGGCAAGGAACTGTGGCGCGCCGAAGGGCTCAATCCTTTCGACCACGGCGCATACCGTATCGTGGCGTCGCCGCTGCCGCTCGGGGACATGGTGATCGCCCCCACGCGCGAACGGCCGATGCTGGCCATCAGGGCCGGTGGCAGGGGCGATGTGACGAAGAGCCACCGCGTGTGGTCCAACGACAACGGCCCCGACGTGCCCACGCCCGTCACCGACGGCACCTACCTCTACGTGGTGCGTGACAACGGCGTGGTGTGGTGCCTGGATGCGAAGACCGGCTCGCGCGTCTACGGCCCGCAGCGCCTGCGCTCAGGCACCTACAGCGGATCGCCCGTCGTGGCCGACGGCAAGGTGTACGCGACGAACGAGGATGGGCTCACGAGCGTGTTCAAGGCCGGGCCGGTGTTTCAACTGCTCGCCGAGAACGCGCTGAACGACTACACGCTCAGCTCACCGGCGATCTCCGAAGGTCAGATCTTCATCCGCACGGCCGAACGCCTCTGGGCCATCGGCCAGCGGCGAAAGCCGTAGCGGCCCTGTCCCCTATCTTGCCGCGCTCGTTCGGCCTTCAAGCCACCGCCGCAGGGACGGCTGGGTTTCACCTGAATGACGGCCAGCGATCAGCCCCTCGACGCTGATGTCCTCGTCGAGGTCCGGCCAGTGAATGCCCTCTCCTTCGCCGATGAAACGCCACCGAGATCGTTCGGCCGGGCTACCCTGCGCCAGTCTTGGGTACCAAGCCAAGGGCACGGTGATCGTCCGGCCGTCCACCAGGTCCACGACGAGGGCCTCGTCGGTTACCACCACGGCCTGGGCTCGCGTCTCGACATCATTCCGAAGCGGTGAAGTGTTCATTCCATGCCCCCAAGAACAGCGCTTCGCGCTCCGCCACCAGACGCCCGAGTCGAAGAAGCTCGGCCGCCCCGAACCCGCCGCTGCGTGCCAAGCGGACGGGAGACAGCCAGAACTTCGCCCGATATGCGTCACGCTCAACGTGATCGGTAGGGACCTTCGACCAGAACCGTCGGCACCGTCCGAGTGTACGCCGGTCACCCGAATCAAGCGATGGCATTTTGGACGCCCACGAGAGCACGCGCTCGTCCATCTCGCACCTGAGCCGCCGGCAACATGGGTAGGCCCGGCAGCCAGACTCCGACGCTTCACGCAGCGACCCGGAAGGGCTCCCGGATCAACTCACCACCAGCAGCAGCCGAGTCGATCAACTCTCGGTTGGCCTGGAGAACGAGATCTACCGCTTCATGAAGGTTGGCTCGGGCCTCCTCGAGCGTGGCACCCTGAGTATTGGCTCCGGGCAGCTCTTCGACGAACGCAATGTAGCCTTCCGGCACCTTCTGGAACACCGCCGTGAACGGAACGTCCATGGGGCGATCATACGTACTTTGCCTTACCATGACGCCCATGCGGACGATTGTCGAACTGACTGATGCACAACTTGAAGCACTGAAGGTTTTCTGCGACCGGGAGGGCATCTCCCGAGCCGAAGGAGTGCGACGGGCCGTCGCGGACCTGCTCGATCGGGACCGCCGGCAGCAGCTCGGGGCATTCGGTCTGTGGCGGGATGCGCCCGTTGACGGCGTGGCTCACCAGCGTCAGCTGCGCAGGGAGTGGGAGTGAACCTGGACCGGGGACCTGGGTGTTACCCATGTCCCCATCCCCCTGCGTCAGGATAGTTGTCGCTTGCTCTTGGACGTTGGACCAAGGGGGGCAAGGAAGCGACGACGACGTGACGAGACCCTTCTCACTGGCATACA
>JBEBFY010000013.1:0-100961 GCA_040081715.1 Vicinamibacterales bacterium
TCCGCCGCCCTGCTCTGCCTGCGTCAGCCTGTTTCTCTGCACGCGTTCATCCAGCCTAGCGTTCCAACCTCTTCAAAGGACACGTGCACATGAGACTCTACGTAGGCAATCTCTCGTACAACACCGGCGAGCAGCAGCTCGAATCCCTCTTTTCGGCCCACGGCGCCATCGAATCCGTGAAACTGATCCGTGACCAGATGACCGGGCAGTCCCGTGGTTTCGGCTTCGTCGAAATGTCGACGGAGGATCAGGGCCGCGCCGCGATCCAGACGCTCGACCAGTTCGAGTTCGAAGGCCGCCGGCTGACTGTGAACGAGGCCAAGCCGATGGAACGCCGCGAAGGCGGCGGCGGTGGTGGCCGGCAGCAGCGCGAAGCGCGCTGGTAACACACTGGCGGGCGCTCCCCGCGCCCTGCAGTTCAACGACGGCCGCCACGCATGTTGGCGGCCGTTGTCGTTTCTGCCGCGCTACGCGCGTGTCGAGACGATACGGCAGGAGTGGGTCTTGATCACCAGCCACACTCGCTGACCCGCGGCCAGCGCAAGTGATTCGCTGGCACCGGGCGTGAGGTGCACTTCGAACGTGGCGCCGGCCTGGACGAACAGGATGACGGTCGCCCCCTCGCGCTGCATCGAGACAATCATCCCCGCCAGCACGTTGCGGGCGCTGATGCCCTGAGGCTCCTGGTTTGCCAGCAGAATGTCACCCGCGCGAACCGCGATACGGACGCGTGCACCTGGCTCAGCCCTGGCCCTGGGCACCTCGAGCTCGACGTCACAACCGGCCAGGCGGCAACGCATCGACCCGGCATCGGGCCGGACACTCCTCACCGTCGCGTCGAAGAAGTTCTCGAACCCCGCGAGCCGGGCCTGCGGTTCGTGGGCCGGCGCCTCGAGGACCTCCTCGGGAGTCCCTTCGGCCAGGACCGTTCCGTTCTCCAGCACGATGACGTGCTCCGCCAGCGCGAACACCTCCCGGTGGGCATGCGTGACGTACAGGATGGGGATGCCCCTGGCGGCATTCCAGGTCCGCAGGTCCTCGATGATCCGCGACTGCGAGACGTGGTCCAGAGCTGACAGCGGCTCGTCCAGCAGCAGCAGCGCTGGATCGGTCACAAGGGACCGTGCCAGGGCGGTCCGCTGACGCTCTCCCCCGGAGATCTCCCCGGGCCAACGGTCAAGCAGATGCGCGATCCGGAACGAGGTGGCGATAGCCTGGGTCTTTACACGGCGTGCATCGAGTGCGAGCGATGCGAGGCCGTAGTGGATGTTCTGTTCCACCGTCATGTGTGGAAACAGCGCCAGCTGCTGGAAGACGTAGCCGACGTTGCGCTGCCCCGGGTGCAGGTTGACGCCACGGCCCGCATCGAACAGCACGTGCTCGCCAATCGCGACCCGCCCGGCATCCGGGCGCCGGAACCCAGCGAGGCACCGCAGCACCGTGGTCTTTCCGGACCCGGAGGCGCCGAAGAGCATCGTGATCCCCGGCGCGGCGGAGAAGTCCACATCGAGCTGGAAGTCACGCGCGAGACGCGCCCGAATCGTGGCCCTCAGCGTCATGAGATCCGCGTGACGGACCAGGGCTTGCGGGTGAGCGCGTACACGGCAGACAGCACCGCGAACGAGAACAGCAGCAGCAGCAACGCCGTCGCATTCGCGGCGCCGTACTGAAATCCCTGCACCTGATCGTAGATGGCGATCGACACCGTGCGCGTGACGCCCGGAAGATTGCCGCCCACCATCAGGACCACGCCAAACTCGCCGAGCGTGTGGGCAAAGCTCAGCACGATGCCGGTGATGACACCTTCGATCGATAACGGGATGATGATGCGGACAAACGTCCGCCACCGTGAGCTCCCGAGCAGGGACGAGGCTTCGACCAGGCTGGCGTCCACCTGGGAAAATGCCGACGCGATGGGCTGCACCATGAAGGGCAGGCTGTACAGAAGGGAGGCCAGGACGAGTCCCTCGAAGGTGAAGGCGAGCCCATGCCCGGTCCAGCGCTCCCACGCGCGACCGATGGGGCTGCGTAGTCCGATGGCCATGAGCACGTAGAACCCCAGCACCGTGGGCGGCAGCACCAGGGGAAGCGCCACCACCGCCTCGACCAGGAACTTCCAGCGCCAGCGCGAGAACGCCAGCCAGTAGGCGATCGGGAGGCCGATCACCAACAGGGTGACGCACACAATCACCGCGAGCCGGACGGTGAGGCCGATGGCTTGCCAATCCATCGTGTGTGGCTAGCGCGCGGGCACGCCCGGGGCCGACAGGCGAAAGCCGTTTGCCTGCATCAGGCGAACGGCCTCCGGCGTCCTCAAAGAGGCCAGGAATGCGCGAGCCCCATCCTTATGGCGCGAGGCCCTGATGACGACGGCCGCCTGCGTGATGGGGGGATGGAATGTCTCTGGCACTTCGTAGTACAAGCCGCGCTCCTTCAAGCCAGGCGCCAGCGCCAGGGATAGCGCGATGATGCCGGCATCGGCGTTCCCGGATTCGACGAACTGGGCCGCCTGGGCCACATTCTCTCCGCGAACAAGCTTGCCGACGACGCGTTCGTAGAGGTGTTGATGCTGCAGGGCCGCAACGGCGGCCCGGCCGTACGGGGCGTGATCAGGGTTCGCGATGGCAATCCGGCGAACGCCCGCGTCGAGCAGAGCCGCCAGCCCCCCGCCGACCTTCAACGCCCGGTCCTTTCTCGACCACAGGACAATCCGGCCGGTCGCGTACTCGACGAGCGACCCGGGTTCGACGAGTCCGTCCGTGGCGAGCCGGCGGGGATATTCGATATCCGCGGAAAAGAACAGATCGAAGGGCGCCCCGTTCTGAATCTGCGAGAAGAAGTTGCCCGACGACCCGTACGTGACCGTGACAGGCCGCCCCGTGGCGCGCCGGAAGCCTTCCGCCAACTCGGGCATCACGTGCTGGAGATCCGCAGCGGCCGCAACCGCAATGCCTGGCCCCACGGCGTCGTCCGGCCCTACCATCCGGCGCGCCATGAGACCCGCCATGAGACCCATCGGCGCGCTCGCCAACGACAGTGCAAGCGCCAGCGGCAACCATCGCATCGGTGAATTCTACCCTTCGGCCCGCAGGCGCTCATCGACAACCAGCGTATCGCGACCACTTTGCCCCTATACTCGCCGGCACGCTGGACCAGGCACCTTCAGGGAGATGGGGCGCATGAGACGTACCGTTGCCGCTGCCGCGCTCGTTGCCGTGCTCCAATCCGTTTCGTCCGCTGAAGACTGGCCCGAGTACCGAGGCAAGGGCCGGCAAGGCGTCTGGACGGAGACGGGCATCATCGAGACGCTGCCACCAGGAGGCCCTCCGGTCCTCTGGCGCACGCCGGTCAAGCAGGGCTTCAGCGGCCCGGCCGTGGCCAACGGGCGCGTGTTCCTCACCGACTTCGACCAGACCAGCAACCTGCGCGGCACCGAGCGGCTGGTGGCCCTCGACGAAAAGACCGGCCGGATCCTCTGGACCCGCGAGTGGCCGGCGGACTACGCCAAGTCCAAGGTCACCAACATGCCGCACGGCGGCCCCGGCGCCACGCCGACCGTGGACGGAGACCGCGTGTACGTGCTCGGGCGCGCGGGGAATCTGATGGCCATGAGCGTCAAGAGCGGCGAGCCGCTCTGGTCCACCGACTACGTCAAGGCCCACGGCATCGAGCTGGACTCCTGGGGTGCCGCGAGCGCACCGATCGTCGAGGGGGCCCTCGTCATCGGCCTCGTCGGCTCGAAGGTGGGCGTGGTCGCCTGGGACAAGCTGACGGGCAAGGAAGCGTGGCGGGCCGCGCCGTTCCAGGGCATGACCGGCACGGCGCCGCCGATCACCATTACGGCAGGCGGCGTGCGGCAGCTCATTGTCTGGAACCCGCAGGCGCTGGTGTCGCTCAACCCGGTTACCGGGGCCATCTACTGGCAGCAGCCGTTCGAGGCGTATCAGGGCACCAATCCCGCGCCCCCCGTATACAGCGCGCCCCACCTGCTGATCTCGAATTTCACCTTCGGCTCCATGCTCATGAAGCTGGACGAGAAGACGCCCACGGCCACGATGGTGTGGAAGGGCAAGGGCGCCAACGAGATCGACACCGACGGCCTGCACGCGCTGCTCTCGCAGCCGGTGATCAACGGCGACTACATCTACGGCATCTGCAGCTACGGCCAGGCGAGGTGCCTGCGGCTGGGAACCGGCGAGCGGGTCTGGGAAACGCAGGAGATCACGAAGGAGCGCGCGCGCTTCTCGATGGCGCACCTCGTGCGCAACGGCGACCGCTACTTCATCACCAACGACCGGGGCGAAATCATCATCGGCCGCCTGACACCCGAAGGGTTCCAGCAAGTCAGTCGCGCACCGCTGCTGAAGCCCACGCTCGAGCCCTACAACCGGCGACAACTGGGCGTCATCGCCTGGGCCCATCCCGCCTACGCGAACCGGCACATCTACGTGCGGAACGACGAGGAGATCGTCGCCTTCTCCCTGTCCATGGGAGGCAAGTGATGCGGCCACGCCTCGCCGTCTCGTTGGTCGCCGCCCTCGTGACGGTCAGCCTCGCCGCTGGCCCGGCCACCCAGACGCCGCCCAACACGGCGCGCATCATGTCGATGAGCACGTTCGCCAACCTGTTCGTCGTGGTTGGGGACGGTACGAACTCGATTGCCATCGGCGGGGACGACGGCGTGGCGGTGGTCGATACCAAAGTGCCCGGATGGGGCAGGACCATGGCCGAGAAGATCGAGCTCGGCACCGAGGCGCCGATCACCACCATCATCAACACGAGCGTGCATCTGGCCGGCAGCAACCCCGAGATCACCACCGCCAGGGAGATCGTGGCGCACGAGCGGACCCGGGCACACATGGCCGCGCTCGAGGCCTTCAAAGGCCCAGGCGCGCGATTCCTACCGAACAGGACGTTTCAGGACACGCTGTCCCTGCCCTTCAAGACGCGTGGCGACGCGAACGGCACCAACCGGATTGATCTCTACTACTTCGGCCCAGCCCGCACGGATGGCGACACGGTCGTCGTGTTTCCGTCCTTCGGCATGGCGTTCCTGGGCGAGCTGTTCCCGTCTAAATCCGCGCCCGCCATCGACACGGCAAGGGGCGGGAGCGCCGTCGCCCTGCCGGAGACGCTGGACAAGGCCGTGCGAGCCCTAGGGGCTATCAAGGGGGTGACGATCCTTGTTCCCGGACGCGCGGCGCCACCGCCCACGCCCTACGTGATGTCGTGGATGACGTTGAAGGACCTGCAGGAGTACGCCGACTTCAATCGGGCGTTTCTCGCGAGCGTGAAGGCGTCGCTCGCGGCTGGCAGGAGCGTCGACGAGGCGATGGCCGGACTGTCGCTGCCTGAGCGCTTCAAGGCCTACGGCATGGATCGCGCACGCGAGAACGTGCTGGCGATCTATGCGGAACTGAAGAAGTAGGGATCCGCGCGTCGCGGATCCCCAGGCCGGAGTGGGTGGCGATTACGGACGCTGGCTGGCCGGCGGCACGTGGCCGTTCAGCCGTAGATACACCACCATCTGGCCGTAGATGTCCCACGCATGGCCGATAAGGAAGTTCGCGACTCGGGCCCGGCTTGCCATGCCGCCCATGAACGGCGGCACCTTTACCTGCTCAAGGATGGAGTCCGCCGTCTGCTCGCTGAGCACGGCGGTGCCGTAGTCGAACGAGTCTTCCAGCGCCTTGATGACCTCCGCCTTCGCGGTGGCCTTCGGATTGATGGTAGGAGCCGCCGCCTTGCCGCCCAGCGACTTGAGGAAGTTGGCGTTGGCGCCGGCGATGTGCATCGCCTGGTCGCCGAAGCTCCGCTGGGCCGGCGTGGCCTTGAACCCGAACTTGTCTTCGGGCATCTCACTGGTGATCTTCACCATGGCGGTCTTCATGGCCGCCCAGTCACCCATGACCTCGGCCTTCACATCGGCTTTCTGCGCAAACGCCGGGGCAGACGCCATGGCGGCGCACGCAAGCACGATCGACACACGAATCATCTGTCTCATCTCGGGACGTCCTCCAGTCAGGCAGTATAACGACCCTTCACGGGCTACGACGCCCGCGCCGGGGCCACTGACGGTTCCGGGCCAGTGGTTGAAACCTCCCTAGACCCACACCGCGGGTGGGGTGATCGCGTCTTCCGGGATGCGGCCCGGATCGGGACGGCCACTCCCTTCAAGGCGGCTGATGGCGCGGACCGTCATGTCCTGGTCGCAGAGGATCTGGCAGGCCAGGCGAACGCCGGTCAGGCCCTTCGCCTCAAGGCGCTCCTTCTCGGCCGCCGTCATCGTGGACGGCTCTCCGCTCACGAACTCCACACGGCACGTGGTGCACCGGGCGTTACCGCCGCAGGCATGGAGGATGTCGACCTTGGCATCCTGGGCAATGGCGAGCACGAGGCGCTTACCGGCTGGCACGTCGAACGCGCCGTATCCTTCAACAGTCAGAGTGGGCATGCCCTGATGATATCCGCGATGCTCCCGCGGGGTCCCGGCCGCCGTCACGCCGGAGACGGTCAGAACCGCAGCAGGCGGGTCAGCTTCACCGCCAGGGTCCGGCTGAGCAGACCGGGATTCAGGGAGTCCGGCGTGTTGCGTCCGTCCGTGAAGACCACGAAGAAATCGCTGCCCGGGATGTACTCCCAGCGGAGACGCACGCTCGACGTCATGGTCCTGGCGCTCTGATTCCACTGCAGCAGGCTCATGATCTGCATACGCGGCTGCGGCGTCACGATGATCCGTGTGCTGAGCAGGTTCGCGTCGAAGTCCCCGTACGGGAGTGACACACGGTTGAACGAGACGCTCGGCTCCATCACGAAGCGCGGCGAGAAGCTCAGGCGGCCGCTGTAGCTGACGGCCGTGCGGTCGCCGTTGTAGAGCGTGCCGGTCTGGGCGCTCACCGTCCCGGCCACCTTCCGCTGGTTTCCGAGGGTGTAGGACACTCGGAAGGTCTCGTAGTTGAACCGGTCGCGCGGAATCCGGACACCGGGCGAGATCGTGAAGGCCGCGGGTATGAACTCGTACTGATCGGTATAGGTGGCGGAAAACCTGTCGCTGTTGTGCAGGTCGATCGCGAACTCCGCCTGGTTGTTGCGGTTCTCGATCTGACTCGACGCCGAGTTGGTGATGTAGTCGAGGTTGTAGGTCCAGAAGAACTGGCGGATGTGCTTGTGCTTCTTGAGCCGGGGGCTGAAGCGGAGCGAGGCCGAGGAATTGCGATAGTCGGGTCGGCGCACAAAACCCATCTCGGGCGCGAAGTCCTTCCCGATCTTCAACTGCTCGATCTCGATGCCGTACCGGTCAGGCACATAACCGAACCTGGCGCGGTAGCTGACCGTGTCGCTCGCACCCGCACGCGGCTCTGATGTCCGGGCGAAGTACAGGTTGTTCTCGATGTTGTCGTAGAAGCGGAAGTTGGCGTCCACACCGCCCGAGAAGCTCTCGGTGCCCAGGCCGCCGGGACTCCGCATCGTCGTGATGACGCCGATGTTGCTGCGGCGCAGGACCTGCCGGCGCACACGGGCGGCGGTGAAATTGGTACTCGCCGTGCGCGCTTCCGGCTTCTCGCCGGTCTGGATGTTGAGGAGGCCGATCTCGAAGCCCTTGGCGCGTCCGGTCACGCGGCCACCGAGGCGGACCGGGATCACGGACCCGTTGTTGAGGCCGATGCGCCGGCTGAAGAAGAGCGTCGGCACCTCCGCAACGCCGTCCATGTTCGAGCCGGTCCCCTGACCGGCAAAGCCGAAGTTGCCGAGGCCCTCGAGGAAGAAGTCCCGCTTCTCCGGAAAGAACAGGCTGAAGCGGGTGAGGTTCACCTGCTGCACGTCCTCTTCCACCTGCGCGAAGTCGGTGTTGACCGTCATGTCGGCGGTGAGACCGCGCGTGATGCCGTACTTGAAGTCGAACCCGCCGTTGGCCGTCAGGTCGTTGCTGAACGGCTGCGCCGCGGTCTTGTCCGTCGTCAGTGACGTGATCCCGTAGGGCTTGAGCTCGAGGTTCATCGTGTTGGACGGCGTCTCCACCCCCACCAGCGTGGCGGCCGTCGACAGGATGTTGATGCCCGGGCCGCCATAGGCCACCGGCACGGGGTTGATGTACGACATCTCGTTCTTCCACTTGGTGGTCCGGCGGGCATTGAAGCCCCACACCTGCGGCCCCGATCCGGTGTACCGGAGGGACTTGAACGGAATGACCATCTCGAACGACCAGCCGTCCTTCGCGTCCGCCTGCTTGACGTTCCAGATGGTGTTCCAGGCGCCGTTGGGCGAACCATCCGTGATGAGCTGGTCACGGAACCCACCCACCGAGTTCACCTGGAAGTTAAAGGCGTTGCGCCGGTCGTAGAAGGTGTCGAGGACCAGCATGATGTTGTCGTCGTTGGTCAGCCCCTGCGCGTCGCGCCGCAGCTCGGTGCCGATGCGTCGCTCCGGGTGCGTTTCGTGCAGATACATCCCGATGTAGAGACTCGTGTCGTCGAAGAACACCCACACGTCTGTCGGCTCGGTCGCCGGAGCTCCGGGCTGCGGCGTCTGCTGGATCCAGCCGCCTGCGGCAGGCACCGTTTCGTAAATGGACTCGTCCAGCTTGCCGTCGACCCGCAGGGGCTCCGTGATCCGGACGGCGCGGAGCGTCGCACGGTTCTGCGCGTCCCTGGAAATGGTGGCCGGTCCGGCCGGCGGAGCCGGCGCGTCAATCAGGGCCGGCAGCGGGCGCGATTGGGCCGAAGCGATGACAGCACTGGCCGCAAGAATCAGAGCGGCAATGCCGCAGCTGGAGCGAAGACGAATCATGGAGCCGAAACCTTCAGTCAGAAGCAAGCAGGGTGGGCGGATTACACAAACTTTGATCGTATCCCCTACCGTAAGGACAGCCAGTGCCGAGGGGGTGCCCGAGACATCTCGCGACACCACAGCACGGCCCAGGATGGCCACGGTAAGCCCCTGGGCTCACCCTTAAGGGCCCGTTAAGCCCGCCTCCGTAAGCTGCCTCCAGTGAGCAACCCGTGGAGGCCGCAATGAAGCATCCCGTCCCTGTCGTGATCGCCATCGTCACTCTCTACATGGCCAGCGTGACCTCGGCGCTCGCACCCCGAGACTTCCTGTCGCGCTTCGAGACCGCGGCACGCGCATCCGACCCCGCGTTTACACCCGTCGCGGCCCGCGGCGCGGTCTTCTTCAAGGCTCGCCATGGCACCGACTGGAGTTGCAGCAGCTGTCACACCGACAACCCCGCTGCCGTGGGACGGCATGCGGCAACCGGCAAGGTGATTCAGCCCCTGGCGCCGGCCGCACGTCCAGACCGCCTGACGGATTCCGCCAAGGTGGACAAGTGGTTCCGCCGGAACTGCAGTGACGTGCTCAACCGCGAGTGCACGCCGCGTGAAAAGGCCGACGTGGTGGCCTGGCTGCTGACGATTCGATAAGGAGACAACCATGACCCGATGGATACCCGTGACGATGTTCCTGCTTTCGGCCAGCCCCGCGTTTGCCGCAGCCGGCGGGCAGAAAGCCCAGGCCTCTCCCGTGTGGCGTGAAGAGTGCTCGAGCTGCCACGTCGCATACCCTCCGCGCCTGCTGCCGGCCGACTCCTGGCGCGCCGTCATGGCAGGACTCAAGACCCACTTCGGCACTGACGCCAGCGTGGATGCGAAGACGGCCAGCGACATTGAACGGTTCCTGGTGGCCAACGCCGGCATGCGGCCGCTGCGCAGCATGGACGGCACGCCGCCGCTGCGAATCACGACAACCCCCTGGTTCCTCCGCGAGCACGACGAAGTGCCGGCATCCACCTGGAAGAGCGCCAAGGTAAAGAGCGCGTCCAACTGCACCGCCTGTCATGCCGGTGCAGAGGGCGACAACTTCAGCGACGACTCATCGGGCCGAAGCGGCGGGAGGCGTTGATGACTGGCCCGGCGCCGGAGGCCCGGGTGTTCGTGTGGGACCTCCCGGTGCGCCTTTTCCATTGGCTCCTCGCGGCGGCCTTCGCCGGAGCCATGCTGACAGCCGAGTCCGAACGGCTGCGGTTGACGCACCTGCGGCTCGGCTACGCCATCGCCGGCCTGGTCCTCTTCCGCATCGTGTGGGGCTTTGCCGGCAACCGGTACGCCCGGTTCTCCTCATTTGTCACTGGGCCATCGGCAGTCTGGCAATACCTCCGCGCCGTGCCGACGGCCCGGCCCGAACATCACACCGGCCACAATCCGGCCGGGGCCGCCGTGATTGTGGGCCTCCTCGGCCTCGCACTGGCCACAGGCCTGACGGGCTGGCTGGGGTACGAGGACCTCGCGGGTGAATGGGTCATAGAAGTACATGGGCTCACCGCCTATGCCATGCTCACGCTGGTTGTCGTGCATGTGGTTGGCGTCCTGCTGGCCAGCCTCCGCCACCGGGAAAATCTGGTGGCGGCCATGATCACGGGTTGGAAGCGCGACTCAATGGCCACGGGTGCAACGGCACCGGGGCGTGGAGCGAGGTAGACACCGGTGCGGATTCTGCTGGTCGAGGACGACCGGCTGCTTGGCGACGCCGTTCAGGCCGGCCTGCGGCAGGCGGGCTTCGCGGTCGAGTGGGTGACTGACGGCCACGAGGCAGATGCGGCTGTATCAGCCGAGACATTTGCCGCGGTCGTGCTCGACCTCGGGTTGCCGGGGCGCTCGGGGCTGGACATCCTCCGGACCATGCGGGCCCGCGGTAACCGGACCCCGGTGCTGGTCCTGACCGCCCGCGATGCCGTCCAGGATCGGATCAGCGGACTGGATGCGGGTGCTGACGACTACGCCGTCAAGCCATTCGATCTGGGCGAACTGGCGGCCCGACTCCGAGCGCTGGTCCGACGCGGCTCCGGGCGGGCGACGCCCACGATTGACCTCGCGGATCTGGCGCTCGATCCGGCCGGCCGGACACTGACCGTTGCCGGCGCCCCCGTGGAACTCTCCGCGCGTGAGTTCGCGCTCCTGCACGCCCTGATGCGACACGCGGGACAGGTCCTCTCCCGCGCGCAGCTTGAAGAACACCTGTACGAGTGGGGGCAGGAGGTGGAGAGCAACACCGTGGAAGTGTTCATTCACCACCTGCGCCGCAAGATCGGCACCGACCGGATCCGCACCGTCCGCGGCGTGGGTTATCTCATGCCGCCGGAGCCTGCGCCTTGAGTCTGGCGGGCGTGTCCCGCTCGCTCAAGGCCCGCCTCACCGCACTCGTCGTGACCTCCGTCGTGGCCGTGTGGGCCGGCGCAACCTGGTTCACCTATCTCGAAGCGCGGCACGAGATCGACGAGCTGCTCGATGCGCACCTGGCCCAGGCGGTGGCCCTGCTGGTGGCGCAGGCGGGTGAGGACATGGAGGAGTTCGACACCGAGCACATGGAGCTGGGCCGGACGATCTCCAACGCCGTCGCGTTCCAGATCTGGGAGCACGGGCGACGGCTGGCCCTCCACTCGGTGAATGCACCGGATACACCGCTTGGGGGCCCGGACACGGGCTTCAGCGAGCGGGAGATTGAGGGGCGCCGATGGCGTGTCTTCTCGGCCTGGGATCGGGAACACAAGAACCTGATCCACGTGGGTGAGCGCGCGGACGCGCGGGCCGAAATCGCGCAGGGAATGCTGGAGGCCTCACTGGCCCCGCTACTCCTGGCCGCGCCGCTGCTGGGCCTCCTCGTCTGGCTGGCTGTTCGCAGTGGCGTCAAGCCCCTGGACCGTCTGGCCGACGAGGTCGGCCGCCGGGAGCCGGGCCGCCTCGATCCTCTGGACACCACGGATGTGCCGACGGAGCTGCAGCCACTGCTCCACAGGATCAACAGTCTGTTTGCCGAGGTCGCACGGTCGATCGAGCACGATCGACAGTTCACGGCGGATGCGGCGCACGAACTGCGTACACCGCTGGCGGCCATCCGCGCGCAGGCACAGGTGGCGCTTGGCGTCGCTGACCCGATCGAGCGGGAGGTCGTACTCCGAAAGGTCATGGCCGCCTGCGACCGCACGGCACGCCTGGTGGAACAGCTCCTGACCCTGGCCCGCCTCGACACGGCGCCAGATACACCGCCGGAACGAGTCGAGCTCCGGGTGCTGACAGCGGCCGTCCTCGCAGAGTCCGCGCCTGGCGCGGTCGCTCGACGCATCGACCTGTCGTTGGAGGAAAGCGCGCCGGCCGGCATTTCCGGCCATCCGGCGCTGCTCCAGGTGCTGGTCCGGAATCTCGTAGACAACGCCATCCGGTACACGCCAGCCGGCGGACAAGTACAGGTGCGCGTGACCCGCGGAGCCGGCGGCGTGCAGCTGGCCGTACTGGACACCGGCGACGGCATACGGGAAGCCGAACGAGGGAGGGTGCTCGAACGGTTCTATCGCGTCGCAGGCGCGCGCGCCGACGGCAGCGGGCTGGGGCTCTCCATCGTGGCGCGCGTCGCGGCCGTGCACGGCGCCACGGTGACCCTCGGCCCGGGCCTCGGCGGCCGTGGCACGAGCGTCTCGGTCGTCTTTCCAGCCGTGGTGGCCTGACATCCAGCTGCGCTCCTAGCATTCCGCTCGGGACTTCTACAGGAGGCATGCATGAGCGCGAATCCGGGCGGGTAGTTTGAGATTTACGTCCAGGACATCAGCCGCGCCATCTCGAGATATGGGCCTTCAACGGCGACATGAGCAGGCCCGGCACGGGCGGGACGCTCGTGCAGACGGCGGGAGCGCCGTCGAGGAATCACGGGTCGAGGCGGCCGGAGGCAGGATTCACAAGTCGTCTGAGCGTCACTCTGCTGCGAGCGAGGCCGACAGGATTTCGTCGTCGTTGCGCGCGTATATGTGGCGGTTCGCGTAGGCGGGGTGGGACCAGTTCACCTTCTCGAGTACCCGCCGATTGTGAGGGGGCGACGTGGGTGCGATGAGGGGAGTCCGGCTCACTTCCTGGTAGCCGGCGGGACTCGGCTTCACGATCACCAGTTCGCCGCGGTCGTTGTTGATGAAGAGACGGTCGCCGTGGCGCACAATCTGGCCCGACGACCACCGTGCGCGCTCGCCGGTGACCGCGAACGTCTCCCAGACGCGCTCACCCGTCCCCGCCCGCAGGCAGCGGAACTGTCCGTAGCTGCAGATACCGTAGATGTGGTCCCCGATGATCACAGGCGTCGTCACCACGCCGTGCAGCGCGGCGGTGTCGATCTCGCTCGCGCCCTTGCTCTTCCACAGCACACGGGCCGCCGGCTTCTTCGCATCGAGGCCGAGCATCAGCGCGCCGTCGTAGAAGTTGGTGAAGAACAGGCTCCCTGCGCTCAGCACGGGCGTGGGCACGGTCATGGACCCGTACACATGGAAGGGCTGCGTCCAGTACACCGCTCCGGTGGCGGGGTTCAGGGCATGAATCGTCTCCGGCAGCCAGACGATCAACTGACGCACACCACCGGCCTCCACGATGATGGGCTGGGAGACGCCAATGTCCACGCCGCCATCGGACGGCAGTGCCCGCCAGATCTCCTTGCCGGTCATCTTGTCGAAGGCCACGACAATCGCGTTGTCCTTGCCCCCGACAAACGCAATCAGGCGATTGCCGTCCACAATCGGAGAACCAGCGAAGCCGTAGTCCCAGGCCCACTTCCTGCGGTCAGCGCCGTAGATCGCCTCGTACTCGGTCTGCCACAGCACTTCGCCGGTGGCGGCGCGCAGTGCGACCAGGTGCCCGGTCGCGCCCAGCACGTAGACACGGTCACCGTCAACCGTGGGTGTCGCTCGTGGGCCAACGGCCCACATGATGCCGGCGTAGTCCACCGGCCAGGTCTTCGTCCAGAGAATGCGCCCCGTCTTCTCGTCGAGCGCCAGCGCCCGTTCCGTGCCGCGGTAACGCGAGAGCGCGCCGCCGATCGCACCCGGCTCCGGTGTCGTGGAGTCCAGGGACGCGGGCGAGAAGTCGACCACGAACACCCGCCCGCCGGACACGGCTGGCCCCGCATAGCCGGCCTTGATCGGCGTGCGCCACCGGACCTTCAACCCGCTGGGCGGGAACGTCTCCAGAATGCCGGTCTCGCTCCACACGCCCGTCCGGGCCTTGCCGCGGAACTCGGGCCAGTCCTCCGCGGCCAGCGCCGCGCAGCCGAGCGCCACCGCACCCACGACACACACGAGCCACCGATACATTCGTTCCACGTCTAGACTCCTGCGGCTTTGAGCGCCGCCAGCACACGCGCATCACGGAATGGGACGCGGCGGAGCCGGACTCCGGTGGCGTCGAACACGGCGTTGGCCGTGGCCGCAATCGTGGGCCGGCAGGCCGCCTCTCCCGCACCGTAGTGCGGCATGTCGGGCCGGCGCGGATTCGGATCGCCGTTGAGCAGCACGATATCGATCCGCGCCGGAGTGTCGGCGTGCGTCAGCGTCGGGTGCGTACGCCAGTCCACGCTCGTCACCTTCTCGCCGTCGAACTGGACCTCTTCGTGCAAACCGCGGCTGAGCCCGAAGAGCAGGTTGCCCTCGATGGTCCGCTTCAGCCCTTCCGGGTTGATGACCAGCCCGCAGTCGTGCGCGCACACGAGGCGCTTGACCCACACATGCCCTGTGCGGCGGTCCACGTCGACCTCGGCAATCTGGACGACGATCGTCTGGTTGCGGTAGGCGTACGCGATGCCGCGCCCGGAGAGTATCTGCCCCGTTCCCAGGGGGCGGGGCGAAGGGCGCGGATCCCAGCCGAAGGCCTCCGCGGCCGCCTTCAACACAATGATGGAGCGCGCGCGCCTGAAGGCATTGTCGTCGGTGGTGGCACCCTCCAGGAGCGTCAGGCGAAAGGCCAGCGGATCCGCTTTCGCGGCCGCCGCCAGTTCGTCGATGAACGACTCAGACGCGAAGGTCACCTGCGGCCCGTTCGGATCGCGCAGGTTCCCCGTACGCAGCGGTGTCTCCCACACGAGCGGCAGACCCACGACTTGCGCCTGGCGACGCCGGTTGGGCACGACGTACATCTCGGCGGGTGTGCCGGCCCCTCCGGCCGCTGGCGCCTTGGGACGCACACCCTGGAGCTGCGCGATGAGCACCGTATCCGGCTCGTTGTAACCGAGGTGGTTGTAGTCCACCGCCCGGCCGTTGTAGTCGAGTGCCACGAGGCTCCCGCTGGCATCGAGCCCACCGCGCAGTTTGAAGGTGTAGGCCGGCCCCTTGGTGTCCCAAGCCGTTTCCTCGTGCCGCATCCACTGCACACGGACGGGTCGGCCAATCTCCTTCGCCAGGAAGGCCGCTTCGAAGCCGGCGTCATCGGCCGCGGTGCGTCCGTACACCTGCGGACCTTCCATCCAGATCACGCGCACCCGATCCAGGGGCATGCCCAGGAATGCGGCGACGCCGGTCCGGAGGCCATACGCCTTCATGTCGTTGGACCAGATGGTCATCTGGCCGTTCGACGGATCGGCCATGGCATGCGCGGGGCCGATCGCCGTGTGACCTTGAAACGGGAACTCGTAGTCGGCCTCGAGTACGCGGGCCGCACTCGCCATCGCACCGTCCGGGTCGCCGGTCACAACGGGTGCAGCACCCGAGGTGGGCGTCGCGGCCCGGATGTAGTCGTAGAGGCGCTCGGACGTAGGGAAGGGCGCGGCGGCCGGCTTCTGCCACACGGCCTTCAGTTGCGTGGCGGCCTTGATCGCCTGCTCCTCGCGCTCGCAGACCACGGCCACGTAGTTGCCCTTGGTCACGACCCTGATGAAGCCGGGAATGCTGCTGACCGACGCCTCATCGACGCTGACCAGCGTGGCGCCCGCCACGGGCGGCCGCACGTTGCGTGCGTGCACCATGCCGGGCACCTTCGCGCCAACCGCCCACTTCAGGGACCCGTCCACCTTCGGTGGGATGTCGTAGCGCTGCGGCGACTGGCCGACGATCGTCAGGTCCTGCGCCGGCTTGAGGCGGGCGGTGCCGGTCGTGGCGTTGATATTGGCGCCGGTGAGCGCCACGTTGAAGCGCTTGCCGCCAACCAGTTCGCCGTAGGTGACGCGCCTGGCGGCGTCGCCCTTGACGGTGATCGCGCCGCCGCTGACGGTGAACTGATCAACGGGGACACCGAGGCGGGCCGACGCCAGGTCCAGCAGCACCCGCCTCGCCTCCGCCGCCACGCGCCTGGCCGGGTAGGCATCGACCTCGAGCGCGTCCGAGCCGCCAGAGCCGCCCTGATCCACCGTGATGTCGGTGCGGCCCATGATGAGCGTGGACTTGTCGAAGGCGATGTCCAGCTCGTCGCACATCAACTGCCGGAAGGCGGTGCCGACTCCCTGTCCGCCATCCGTCTTGCCGACATAGAACGTGGCGGTGCTGTCCTCGTGGATGACGATCCAGGAGTCGAGCTTCTTGAAATCCACGTCCGGATACGGCCCTGCCCCCTGCGCGGAAAGATCAGTGGCCAGCGGCCCATCGATGAGCGCGGCGGCACCCAGCGAGACGGCGAGCAGGCCGGACCCTTTGAGGAACTGGCGACGCGACGGACTCGGCGTCCACGCATCGAGCAGGGCCTCGATCTCCTGCGGCACGCGCGTGAAGCCGGTCATGCCACGACCTCCCCGCCCTCAGGTGCCGCGGCGCGCCGCATCGCCGCGGCGGCCCGTTTGATGGCTGTCTGAATGCGGTAGTAGGTCATGCAGCGGCAGAGCGTGCCAGCCATCGCCGTCCGGATCTCGGCGTCGGAGGGATTCGGCGTCCGATCGAGAAGCGCCTTGGCCGTCATGATCTGCCCGTTCTGGCAGAAGCCGCACTGCGGTACCTGCTCGTCGATCCACGCCTGCTGCAGCGGATGCAGCCCGCGCACGGAGAGGCCCTCGAGCGTGGTCACCTCACCCTTGACTGCCGAGGACGGGATCACGCAGGAACGCACCGCCTGGCCGTTGATGATGACCGTGCACGACCCGCACTGCCCGAGGCCGCAGCCAAACCGCGGCCCCTCAAGACCGAGGTCGTTCCTGAGGGCGTAGAGGAGTGGCGTCGAGGGATCGATGTCGACCGTGTGCGTCCTGCCGTTGACTGTGAACGCGATCCTGCTCATGGCGGGCCTCCGTCAGGCGAAGGATACACGCTGGGCGACCCGCCGTGAGGCTTGGGCTATAGAATCGCCCCTTGAGCCACGCGGAGGCCCTGACATGAGGATGCGAAGGCGGGTGGTGTACTTCGCGGTGCTGGCGGCGATGGCTGCCGTGCTCGGCGTGCCCAGCGTGACTGCGCAGGGCGAGCAGGCACCAGGCACGCCGGTCAGCAAGGCGGACCTCCGGATGGCCCCGGCCATCACCACGCAGCAGTTGGTCAGGCCCGCCGGGGCCGACTGGCTGACAGTCAACGGCAATCTCGGCCAGCAACGCTTCTCCTCCCTGAAGCAGATCAACACACAGACCGTCGGGCGGCTCACGCTGGCGTGGCAATCCGAATACGACGGCGCCGTCTTCAACTCCATCGAGTCCGGCGGCGTGGCGTACAACGGCGTGCTGTACTTCCCCACCGCCACGGGCAATCTCGTCGCCGTGGACGCCACATCCGGCAGGAAGATCTGGCAGTGGGATGCTCCGCAGAAGCAGCCCACCAGCGGCAGCAATCCGATCCGCGGCCTGGCCATCGGCGGCGGCCGCGTGTACATGACGACGAGCAAGAACGTCGTGGTGGCGGTGCATGCCTCGACAGGAGCGCTCAGCTGGCAGACCCCGGTGGGACTGACGATGCGCAATGAGGGCGCGGCGGCGCCCGTCTACCACGACGGCGTCATCTACCAGGGTGTCGCAGGCTTCGAGAACGGCCGAGGCCACGTGGATGCGCTCGACGCCAGGACTGGTGCGCTCAAGTGGCGGACGTTCGTGATTGGCACGGCCAAGGACGACCCCAACTCGGGTGGCGGCGGCGTGTGGACATCGCCGGCCATCGACCCGACCCTCGGCCTGCTCTACGCGACCACGGGCAACGACTACGTCACCGGGAACGACACCTTCGGACCCGGGAATCATGAGTGGACGGCGTCAATCGTGGCCATGGACCTGAAGACCGGCGCCATCAGGTGGGGCTTCCAGGGCATTCATCACGACATCTGGGATTACGACTGCCCGCGCCCGGCCGTGTTCTTCGACGTGGAGATGCACGGCTCGACGAAGCACGGCGTCGCCTTCGAGTGCAAAGCGGGATACAACTTCCTGCTGGACCGGGCCACCGGCACGCCGCTGCTGCCGGTGACCGAAGTGCCCGTCCCCCAGGCGCCCGGGGGTTCCATCCCGTCCCCTACCGACATGGCCGCCAATCCGAACGTGGCACTGACGCAGCCGATTCCAGAGGGTGACCGTACGCATCCGGCCTGCGTCACGCCGGACATGCTGCCCGCTAAAGCTCCTGACGGCAGCGACTACACCACGTCGTGCGTCTATGCCCTTCCGGGCGCCGGACGCTTCGTCGCCTGGACACCGGGGCTGCTCGGCGGCGCCAACTGGCAGCCCACGGCGGTCGATCCCACGCTCGGCTATCAGTTCAGTTGCGAGATGGTGCGCGGATTCGCCGCGCACAAGCAGCAGCCCTTTACGAGGCAGATCCTCCTCCGGCCCGCGCTCAGCGGATGGTCGGGTTCTGTTTCCGCCGTCGACCTTCGGACCAACACGCTGGTCTGGCAGAACAAATGGATGGACGGCCGCACCTGTTACAGCGGCGTGCTCGCCACGGCGGGCGGCATCGTCTTCACCAACGACAACCTCCCCACCGGACCTTCGACGGTCTTTGCCTTCGATTCGAAGACGGGCAAGGAGCTGTGGTCCTACACGCTGGACCAGCCGCTGGCCAGCCCGGGCATCACGTATCAGCACAAAGGCAAGCAGTACGTGGCATTCCTGGGGGGCGGTCAGTCCGCGCAGCAGGCCGGCGTGCGCCCATCGGTGATGCAACGCAAGGACACGGTATTCGTATTCGCGTTGCCGTAGCCCGGAGACATTGACGTGTCCTGGCGAGGACCTGACGCGGTTGCGTGGAGGCAGAGACGATGAGCGCCAATCCAGTCGGCTGGTTCGAGATCTACGTGCAGGACATCACCCGCGCCAAGGCCTTCTACGGGGCCGTGCTGCAGCGGACGTTCGAGAAGCTGAACGCGGGCGACGTCGAGATGTGGGCCTTCAACAACGAGATGGGCAAGCCCGGTACAGGTGGCACGCTCGTGCAGGAGAAGAGCGTCCCCTCGGGAGGCAACAGCGTGGTCGTCTACTTCAACTGCGATGACTGTGCCGTCGAGGAGTCGCGTGTGGTGCCGGCCGGCGGCACGGTGAAGCGCCCGAAGATTTCAATCGGCCCCTACGGGTTCGTCTCGCTGGTGTACGACACGGAGGGCAATCTGATTGGCCTTCATTCGCTGAAGTAATCAGGCCTCGCTTCCGCCGACACGGCCCGCAGGTGCAGCTGCCGCGGCTGTGTTCCCGGATGACGACAGGTGCCTCCGTCGGGAGAAGGATACGCGCGCGCCTGCCGATCAGGCAGCCAGTAATCCGTCCATCTGATTCAGGGCCGCGCGCAGGCCTTCCTCCATCCCCATCGAGAGCACCTGCTCCATCGCTTCAACTGAGGTGAACGTGGTCACCGCCAGCATGCGGGTGCCACCGTGTTCGGCCGAGAAGGACATGCGCATCCGCATCGCCGGGATGGTGGTGGCCGGCGTCCCGTCCTCGGCTGCGAACCCGTCGAGTACCTCGAAGCTGTGCGGTGGATTCACGCTCACGAACTCCCAGTACCCCCGCGACTTCTCACCGTTCGGCCCGGTCATGTAGTACGCCGACCGGCCGCCGACGGTGAAGTCGTGCCGGTCGAAGGTGGCCGGCCACTCCGGTGGGCCCCAGAACTTCTCGATCTGGCGGGGATCAGTCCAAGCGGCCCACACGCGCTCGACGGGCGCCGCGAACTGACCGGCCACGGTCATCGTGAGGGTGGACGGGTCCTTCTGTATGTCGGTGACGGGCATTGGTTTCTCCTGACGATGGGGTGGCAAGCAGCGCGTCGAGCTGGTTCACGCGAGCCAGCCAGATCTGCTCCAACTGGTCCAGCAGCCGCGCGGCACGGCGAATGGCGTCCGGGTTCCCGGCCACACGCTGGGCCCGGCCGTCGCGACGCTTGGTGACGAGGTTGGCGCGCTCCAGGATGGCCACGTGCTTCTGGACGGCTGCAAACGACATGTCGTAGCGGCTGGCCAGCTCCGTGACCGATGCCTCCGCCCCCATGACGCGCTCGAGAATGTCGCGGCGGGTGGTGTCGGCCAGGGCCTGAAAGAGCCGGCTGACGTCGGCCGCCGGAACGTCGCTATGTACAACCAAGTGGTTGCACAATAACACGCGGAGCGACGTGCCGCAAACGCGGTCCCCGGATCCACCCGGGCGGTGGAGTGATCGGCGCGTGCGGCCGCAACGCCGCGCTGCAGGAGCGGCTGTGACGCGGCTGACGCTCACCAACCTCTACACCATCGTCCCGCTCCGGGCTGCCAACGCCCGCACGCTCGTGGAGCAGCGCATCGGCCGCGGCCTGCGCCTGCCCTACGGCCGCCGCACAGGCGTGACCGCGCTGGACCGCCTGAGTATCGTGGCCCACGACCGGTTCCAGGAGATCGTGGACGACGCCAATCGCGACGACTCGCCGCTAAAGGTGGTAGCGGTGGAGATGAGCGGCGAGGAGCTTCAGGAGCGGCTGGTCACCGTGGTGTCGCAGTCGCTCGTGGCCGAGCAGCTTGGCCTTGCGGAGCCGTCAGGCCTGGGGACTGCGGCAGGGACGGAGGCGTCGGCGAGTGGGAGCGATACGCCCGGTGCGCCCGCACCGTGGCGGCCGGCCGGCCCCGAAGAGTGCCGAGTGGTCGAGACCACGATGGCGGTCATTCAGTCTCTCTCGGCCCGTCCTGACGTCGTCCCCGGAGTCAGTTACCTCAATCGGCCCGACGTGCAGGCGCGGGTGGTCCGGGAGGTCAACGAACGCATGGCGGGCCAGCTCACCCTCACGGACATCACGGGCATCGATCTGTCCAGGTCGTGCCCAGGGTGTGCGGCATCGTGGCCGCGGGCACTCTGGACATCCCCAAGGTCGTCGTGCAGCCCGTCGGGCGGGTAGAGATGGGCTTTCACCCCTTCACGCTGGACCTCTCGAATGTGCGCTACGCCGAGGTGTCGGAGGCGCTCTGGGTGCAGGCGCTCCGGACAGGCGAGGTCGAAGTCATCGAGGCCAGCGGCACCAGCATCCGCGAGCCGCGCCCCGAGGACTACGTCGTCCGCGGGCTGGTGGAATTCAGCGACATCGACTACGACGCGCAGGCCGACCTGCTCTACGACCTGGCCGGGCAGGTGAACCGGCATCTTCAGTCCTACCTCGCACTCGAAGCCGTGGAGCGCGTGCTCCAGTTCCACCAGCGGGAGATCGCCCGGCTCGTCCACGCGCAGATGCAGGAACACGCCTGGGAGAAGTCGCCCGGCTACGAGGTAAAGATCCTGAGTGGCTGGACGCCGCTCATCGAAAGCGCCTATACGGCGGTGGCTGGCGAAGTCAGCGACTTCCGCATGGCCCCCGCAGACCTTTCGCGCATCGGCCGCATGGTCTTTGGCGGCTTCACGCGGTGCCTCTACCCCACGCAGAAGTTCGCGTCGGACACCGAGCGCCGCTTCGCCGTGATCCTGGACCGCGACGCCGAGCGCTGGTTCAAGCCCGCCAGCGGGCAATTCCAGATCTACTACCGCCTCGGCGGTGAACAGCCGCGTTACGTGCCGGACTTCGTCGCCGAGACGAAGGATGGACTACTGCTACTCGAAACGAAGGCCCGCGGGCAGATGGAGTCAGCGGAGGTGGCGGCAAAGAAGACGGCCGCGGAAGAGTGGTGCCGTCACGCGTCGGCTCATGCCGCCACCTACGGCGGCAAGCCGTGGCGCTACGTGCTCGTGCCCCACGACGTGGTCACGGACAACATGACCCTGGAGTTCCTGGCGCGGAGCTAGCGGCGCCTCGGCATTGCGCCGTTAGCGCGTGTGGCGGGCAGTCTGACGGTCCTTCCGGCGGCCCCACCAGTCGAGGAAGACGATGACCGTGGACACAAGGGCGATTCCGCCGATGAGAATGAGCGCATTCAGCATCTACGCCCCTCCTTCCAGGGCCAAAGCCAATCCGACGAACAGAACCCAGATCGCAATACCCGCGACCAGCAGTTCAACGGACAGCGACCGGTCACCGATGAACTGCCCCAGCACCAACGCCGCCGCCTCGAGGTTCGCGAACTCGCGCAACGTGTCGCCGAGGGACGACCTCTGTCGAGGACCCAATCGTAACATCGGCATCTCTGTGGTGATGCCAACGTCGTGCCCGCCTGAATGCGGCGGAGTTCTGCGATTCCCGGAGCGCCATCCCGCAGTTTCCGCACGGTGCTGCCGACTGAATCTGGCAGTCCCTGCGGGTTAGGACTGGTTGTCCTTCCACTCCTCGTACCACGCCATCTGGATGGCTTCGAGCTTGGGCTCGTTGGAGGCCTTCGGGTCGTCGTCGAAGCCGTCGAGCGCCAGGACGCGCTCCCGGAGGTCCGTGAAGCGCACCTTCAGCGGGTCGTCACCGGGAAACTTCTCGAAGAGCGCAATGCCGATGTCTTCGGAGCTGGTCCACGTCATGCCGGCTACTCCTTCACGGCGGTGGACTTGCCGAGCTGAATGCCGCCGCCTTCTTGCACGTAGTTGCGGGTGTACATCGGGATCTCGGCGACCACGTCGCCCTTGATGATCGCCTGGCATCCGAGTCGCGACTGTGGCGTGAGCCCCCACGCGGTATCCAGCCGATCCGCCTCGTCCTCCTGCATCTCGCTCAGGTTCTCGGCGCCGCTCCGGATGATGACGTGGCACGTCGTGCACGCGCAGCTTCCGCCGCAGGCATGCTCCAGAGGGAGATCGAGGCTCATGGCCACGTCAAGAAACGACTCGGGCAGGCCGTGGTGGCTGTAGTCGAGTTGGCCGTGCTGGAACTCCACGGACTTCTGCTCGCCATCGATGATGAAGGTGACTGTGGGCATCTAGCGCTATCTCAGACGTCGCTGACATTCTTCCCGGAGAGGGCCGCCTTGACCGTCCGGTTCATGACCACTTCAGCGAGATGCTGCGTGGCGTGGTTCAAGACGAGGGTTCGGGTCTGGATGATTTCGCGGTCGGTACCCAGAAGCGCCGCCTTCAACTCCGCGAGCGCGGTCTCGATCTTCGCCTGCTCGCCGGGCTCGAACTCCTCGGCCGCCACCTGCGGGAACTCCGGGAGCCTGAGTGACTTCTCCGTCGCGTTCACCACGCTCTCGGCTTCGTTCCGCGCCTCGATGAGCAGCCGCGCGTCGAAGTCGGCCTCGGCGTGCTCGAACGAATCGATGAGCATCTGCTCCACATCCTCGTCCGAGAGGCCGTAGGACGGCTTGACCTCGATGGACTGCGCCACGCCGGTCTTGAGCTCCCTGGCGCCCACGCTGAGGATGCCGTTGGCGTCGATCTGGAACACCACTTCGATCCGCGCCAGCCCGGCGGGCATCGGCGGAATGCCGCGCAGGCGGAAACGGGCCAGCGACCGGCAGTCGGAAACCAGTTCACGTTCGCCCTGGAGCACGTGCATGTCCACGGCGGTCTGGTTGTCCACGGCGGTCGTGAACATCTCGCGGCCGCTGGCGGGAATCGTGGAGTTGCGCAGGATAATCTTGGAGACGACGCCGCCCATGGTTTCCAGGCCCAGCGAGAGCGGGGTGACGTCGAGCAGCAGCATCTCGCGACGGCCGCTCACCAGGATGTCGGCCTGCACGGCAGCGCCCAGCGCCACCACTTCGTCCGGGTTCAGATCCGAGTGCGGCGTGCGCCCGAACAGCGCCTCGACGGCGCGCCGGACCAGCGGGATGCGTGTGGAGCCGCCCACCAGCACCACCTCTTCGACGTCGGCGGGCTTCAGCCCTGCGTCCGTGAGCGCCTGGCGGCAGGGACCCAGCGTCCGGTCAACAAGGGGTTGGATGAGCGCCTCGAACTCCGCGCGCGTGATGGCCTGGCGGAATCCCTGGGGCAACCCGGGCGCGGGCTCGACGCGCAGATCCGCGGACTCACGCTCCGAGAGGTCCCACTTGGCCTGGATCGCGGCCTTGCGGACGGCCTGCGTGGCCTCCGGCGACAAAGCAGCCACGCCGGCCGCTCGGAGCGCCTCCACAATCCTGGCCACCAGTAACTGGTCCACGTCGTCACCCCCGAGGTGGGTATCGCCGTTGGTGGCCAGCACCTGGAACACGCCGTCTTCGATCTTCAGAATCGAGATGTCGAAGGTGCCGCCTCCCAGGTCGTACACCGCTACGGTGCCGCGGTCCTTCGACCCGAGCCCATACGCCAGCGAGGCGGAGGTGGGCTCATTGATGATGCGGAGTACCTCGAGGCCCGCCAGCCGGCCCGCATCGCGCGTGGCCGTGCGCTGGGCATCGTTGAAGTAGGCGGGCACGGTAATGACGGCCCGGTCCACCTCGAAGTCGAACTCGCCGGCTTCCCGGAAGTGTTCCTCGGCGCGGTGCTTCAGCTCCCTGAGCACGAAGGCCGAAATCTCGGGTGGGGTGAGCGCGTGCGAACCGAGGTTGATGCGCAGGGCTTCTCCGTTGCCTGCGGCAAAGGTGAACGGCACATGGGCCGCCTCGTCCTTCACGTCGCTCAGGCCACGTCCCATGAAGCGCTTCACGGAGTAAACAGTGCGCGTGGGCGCCGTCAGGAGACGCCGCTGCGCCTCACGCCCGACGAAGAACGTGTTGTCGTCGGCCACCGACACAATCGAAGGCAGCAGCGCGTCGCCGCTGGCATCGCGGATGACGACGGGCGTGCCGTCGACGACGTGCGCGACAAGGCTGTTGGTGGTGCCCAGGTCGATCCCGACGACTTTGCCCATGGGTTCCTACGCGGTGGCGAGGGTGGCGGCCTCGCGGTCGATGGTGGCGAGCAGGTTCCGGAGATACGTGCGCTCGAGCAGGCACTCGCGCAGCGCTTCGAGCGTTGTGCGGCTCTGGTCCGCATCCCATCTGGCCGAGAGCGCCTCCACGAGGCGCTCGTGCTCGTCCTGCTTGCGGGCGATCGGCGTACGTGCCGCGTCCAGACGCGCCACCACCTGCTCGCGCGGGGTGCCGCTTTCACGCGCTTCGCGGATCTCGTCCAGTTCCTCGTTGAGCGAAAACACCTCTTCGAGCAGCGCCGCCGGCACCTTCACGTTGCCCGTGGCACCGGCCTCCATCTTGAGCGGCGAGAGACCCTCGAGGGCGAGGAGATACTCGGCACGCGCGGCCGGGCTCCTGAGCACGCGGTAGGCGTCGTTCAGGTATGACGACCGCTCAAGGCTGGCGAGCTTGTCCGGTGCGGGGCCGTTGTAGAAGAAGTCGGGATGAAACTTCCGGCTCAGATCACGGAACCGCTGCTCCAGATCCGCCGGATCAATGGAGAGGCGGCGCGGCAGGCCGAAGTAGGTGAAGTAGTCCCCGTGCCGCGAGAGCTGCAGGATGTTGGTGCACTGCGGGCAGAAGTGCTCGCGGAGCGGCGCGCCGGCGCCACAGGAGTGGCACTGGATCAACGTGGGCGCTTTGGTGGGTTCTGGAGTCATGGCGATGCGAAACGGCCGCCTCGGGCGTGGCGCGAAGGCCGCGGACTAGGCCCCGAACGAACTGCCGCAGCCGCAGCTCTGCTTGGCGTTCGGGTTATTGAAGACGAAGCCCTTGCCGAGCAGCGCCGTGTCGTAATCGAGGACGGTGCCCTTCAGGAAGAGCAGGCTCTTCTTGTCGACGTAGATCCTGGCGCCCTCGACGCCTTCGAACACCTCGTCGCCCATCCGGGCTTCGCGCTCCCACGCAAAGGTGTAGCTCAGGCCCGAGCATCCGCCGCCTTTGACGCCGACACGTAGACCTCCGTCCGCGATGCCCTGCTTGGCCATCAGCGAGCGAATCTTGTGCGCGGCGATGTCGGTAATCTGAATCGCGTCCATATCAGGCGTTGGGCTGCGACCCTGCCAGGGCCGGTTCGGCCTTCCCCTCGTGCTGCTTGGCCTTGTAATCGGCAATCGCGGCCTTGATCGCATCTTCGGCCAGCACCGAGCAGTGGATCTTGACCGGCGGCAGGGCCAGCTCTTCCACGATGTCGGTGTTCTTGATGGCCAGCGCTTCGTCCACGGTCTTGCCCTTGAGCCACTCGGTCGCCAGACTCGAGCTGGCAATCGCCGACCCGCAGCCGAACGTCTTGAACCTGGCGTCATCGATCACGCCGGTCACGGGGTTCACCTTGACCTGCAACTTCATCACGTCGCCGCACTCGGGCGCGCCCACCAGGCCGGTGCCCACGTTGGCGTCATCCTTCGGCAGCGACCCGACGTTGCGCGGGTTCTCGTAGTGGTCGATCACCTTGTCTGAGTAAGCCATGTGTCTCTCCTGAATCTATTCCGGGCGCGGGACGCTAGTGCGTCACCCACTGCATCTTCGACAGATCGATACCTTCTTTGGCCATCTCGTAGAGCGGCGACATCTCGCGCAGGCGCCGCACGACGGTGGTCAGCTTGTTGATCACGTAATCCAACTCTTCGTCCGTGGTCCACCGGCCGAGGCCGAAGCGGATCGAGGAGTGCGCCAGGTCGTCGCCCGCACCAAGCGCCTTGAGGACATAGGACGGCTCCAGGCTGGCGGACGTGCAGGCCGAACCCGACGACACGGCCACATCGTTGATGCCCATCAGGAGCGACTCGCCCTCCACATAGGCAAAGCTGATGTTGAGGTTGTGGGGCAGCCGGTGTTCCACGGAGCCGTTGATGAAGATCTCGTCCAGGTTCGCGTGCAGTTCGGCGCTGAGCCTGTCGCGCATCGCCCGCAGCCGCGCGCTCTCGGTGGCCATCTCGGCCTTCGCGATTTCGGAGGCCGTGCCCAGGCCGACGATGCCGGTGACGTTCAGTGTGCCAGACCGCATGCCGCGTTCATGTCCGCCGCCGTTGGTCTGCTCGGCCAGAAGCACCCGCGGATTCCGCCGGCGCACGTAGAGCGCGCCGACACCCTTGGGGCCGTACATCTTGTGGGCCGACATCGACACCAGGTCCACCTTCAGCGCGTTGACGTCGAAGGGAATCTTCCCGGTCGCCTGCACAGCGTCCGTGTGGAAGAGGACGCCCTTCTCCTTCGCGATGGTGCCAATCTCGGCAATCGGCTGAATCACGCCGATCTCGTTATTGGCCGTCATGATGGAGATGAGGATCGTCTTGTCCGTGATGGCAGCCTTCAGCTCGTCGAGGCTGATGCGGCCGTCCTTCTGCACCGCCAGGTACGTCACCCGGTAGCCTTGCTTCTCAAGCTTCTTGCAGGTGTCGATCACCGCCTTGTGCTCAGTGACGCAGGTGATGAGGTGGTTACCCTTCTCGCGATACATCTCGGCCACGCCCTTGATGGCCAGGTTGTTCGACTCGGTGGCGCCGCTCGTGAAGATGATCTCCTTGGCGTTGGCGCCGATGAGATCCGCCACCTGCTTGCGGGCCTTCTCCACGGCCTCCTCGGCAGCCCAGCCGAACGGATGGTTGCGGCTGGCGGCGTTGCCGAAGATCTCCGTGAAGTACGGCAGCATCGCCTGGACGACGCGGGGATCAACCGGGGTGGTGGCGTGGTAGTCGAGATAGATCGGTAGCTTCATACGTGTGTTCTCAGAAAGGCGGCCGGCATCGGCATCGCCGGAAGTGGCTGGTCGGTTTCCGCGGCCATTTCAGCCAGCGAGACCGTGCCGAGCGCGGCCACAATGCGTTCCTTGATGCGCCAGAGCGGGTCGCGGATGCTGCACTTGCCGAACTGTTCGCAGGAGTTCCGCTCGGCGGAGCACGCCGTCACGGAGAAGGGCCCTTCGATGGCCTGGATGATGTCGCCCACGGTGATGGTCTTGGAGGCCTTGCCGAGCACATAGCCCCCGCGCGTGCCCTGCACCGACCGCAGCAGGCGGGTGTGGACCAGCTTCTGGAGCACCTTGGCCATCAGCTCAATCGGGATGTCGTAGGCGGCGGCGATCTCGCGCGCGCTCGCCGACGTCGCATCCTGCTTCTGCGCAAGGTGCTTCATCGCGATGAGTGCGTAATCGGCCTTCTTGGAAAGTCTCAGCATCTATACCCGACCGGGATGGTCTGATATTAGGTCCTGAAACCATATCCGTCAAGTTTGGTCGGGTATGCAGAGTCAACCAGGAGGGAGCCGGTGCGGGTAGCGCAATCGGCAATCCGGCGCTCGTCATGTCCTGAATCATTAGGAATTCAGGCGTTCCAGAGCGGCACCACCCGTGCGACGGGGTCTAGAATGAGCCCATGTCCGGGGTGCACCCCATGAACCCGGTGGCGACCGGCTTGAAGCTCACATACGACGACTTCCTGCAGTTCCCGGAAGACGGGAAGCGGCACGAGTTGATCGATGGAGAGCACATCGTGACGCCAGGACCCGTCTCGAGGCACCAGAAGATCATCGGCAACATCTTCGGGCACCTCTGGGTGTATCTGCGCGACCACCCGATCGGCGACGCCTTCGGTGCACCTCTTGACGTGATCCTCTCCGAGTTCGACGTCGTAGAACCGGACGTGCTCTACATCTCGCACCAACGGCTCGCCAGCCTGGAGCCTTCGAAATGGATCAGGGGTGCACCCGAGCTGGTGGTCGAGGTGGGCTCACCAAGCACTCGGAAGCGCGATGAAACCGTCAAGCGCAACCTCTACGAGAAGTTCGGGGTTGATGAGTACTGGGTGGTGGATCCCGAGCTGGACTCGATCAAGGTCTACCGCCGCGAGGACGGCCGCTACATCCGCGTTGCCGAACGAACCACCGAGCACGGCGACGTGCTGACAACACCGCTCCTGCCCGGGCTGGAGATGTCGCTCGCCGACATCTTCCGCGAATAGATCCCCGGCGCGGCAGTTGCCCCGGGACGCAACGCGCCCCGGGGTCCTGGGATAGCTAGTTACCGGAAGCGGCGGCAGGAGGGGCAGGACGCGCAATCGGCGCGCCGTTCGCGTCGCGCTTCATGCCGCGGGCCCAGAGGTTCTGGATCTCCTGCTCCGTGCGTGTCTTCCACGTGGACGGATCGGCGAGCACCGGCGACGGCGCCACGTCCTGGTAGGAACCGACGAACTGATCCCCCGTCCAGATGCGTTCCTTCATGCGCCATCCTTCTGGTGTTCTCACGTAGATGTCCTCGTACTTGCCCATCAGGTCGATGGTCGGCTTGCCGCCCTTTTCCTTCACGGAGACGCCCATCATGTAGGACGAGCCACGGGCTGTGCCGTCCGGCAGGCCGATGATGATGGGCGAGGTGTTGAAGTGGCGGTTCCCGCCCTTCTTGGCCTGGCCGTCGCCGGTCATGAGGCTCCGGTAGAAGAACGTGTGGTCCTGCGGCGTCACCATGGGCGCTCCGCTCATCCCCACCGAACGCGCGTTCTTCTCGAACATCCAGGATGCGTCGCGCACCGAACCCGGATCCACGTCGCGCGGGTACTCATTGATGAGCTGCAGAATCTCGATGTAGTCCTCGGGCGCGAGGTTGACGTGGGTGCCCTTCTTGATCTTCTGCGCCGCGATGACGCGCGTATCGAACGAATAGGTGGCCGCCGCCGAGGCCAGCGCCACAATGGCGCCCGCGAAGAAGTAGCCCCACTTTGAGTTACGCATGGCTCCACGTCCTTCCGAAAGTAGACAACCACCATCACCGGATGGCGGGAGGCCGATGGTAACCGACGATGAGCCGGTTGGCGAGGGACGCCGGCCCTGCGGGGTCACAGCCTGCGGAAGCGACGGCGTTCAGCGGGCAGGATCCATAGAATGTCTGCTTGCGAGCATGCAGGGGTAACGTCGCTCAGGAGGTCTTCATGCGGTTGCGGACGAAAGTACTGTGGGGTCTCGTGGTGCTGTTGCTGGTGGTGGCCGCCGCCGTGCCATTAGTGGTGGGCATCCGCCCGATCATCGGACCCAGGGCGAGGCCGCTGACGGACCGCCGCTTCGAGCCCAGCGCTGAGCGCCTGGAACGCGGGCGCTATCTGGTCACGTCCGTCGCCGGCTGCCTTGTGTGCCACAGCGAACTCGACTGGCAGGCGCCCGGCTTTCCCGCCAGGGCTGGGACCGAAGGCGGCGGGCGCAGGTTCGACCAGGAAGGTCTGGCATGGCTGACCGTGCCGAACATCACCCCGGACGCCGACACCGGTGCCGGACACTGGACGGATGACATGCTCGTCCGAGCGATCCGGGAAGGCATCAGCCACGATGGCCGGGCGCTCTTCCCCATCATGCCCTACACGCAATATCGGTACATGGCCGACGAAGATCTGGCGTCAATCGTGGTCTACATCCGGTCGCTGCCGGCGCTCCGCCGCAGCCTCCCGCCGTCCGCGGTCCCCTTCCCGGTGAACCGGTTCATCAACGCTGTGCCGGAACCCGTCGAAGGGCCCGTGCCTGCGCCGGATCAGAACAACGCGGTGGCCTACGGCGGCTACCTGGTGCGGCTGGGGGCATGCCGCGATTGCCATACCCCGCAGAATGCGCAAGGACAGCCCCTCGCGGCGCTGGAATTCAGTGGCGGATTCGTGCTCGAGGGACCGTACGGACGCGTCGCCAGCGGAAACATCACGCCGGATTCGAGCGGCATTCCCTATTACACCGCTGACCTCTTCCTCGAGATGATCCGAACCGGAAAGGTCAAGGCCCGGAAGATTCATGACCAGATGCCGTGGGCCAGCTACGCGGGGCAGTCGGACGGAGACCTGAAGGCGATCTTCGCCTACCTCCAGACCATCACGCCCGTGCGCCACCGCGTGGACAACACGCTGAAGCCGACGGCCTGCCCCGTGTGCGAGGGCACGCATGGCGGGGGCGACACCAACACGGCTGGGGCCGCGCCCAACTAAACAAGCGCGATTGTGATTGGCCGCTCCGGACGCCCGGAGTGGCCGTGGCTCGTCGGCTCCATCGGCCGTTCAGTACTTGGGCTGGGAGGGGTCGACCTTGTCGATCCAGTCGAGGATGCCGCCCTTGAGGTTCTTCATGTCCGAGAAGCCGACCGTGCGCAGGAAGTCGAGCGCCTTCTGGCTGCGGCTCCCCATCTTGCACTGCATGATGAGCCCCACGTCCCTCGGCAGTTCCTGGTACCGGCGCGGGATCTCCCCTAGCGGGATCAGCACGGACCCCGCGATCCGGTTGATCTGGTATTCGTTCGGCTCGCGCACGTCCACGATCAGGAGCGTGTCGCCGGCGTCCATCCGCTTCTTCAGCTCGACCGACGTGATCTCCCACTGGCTTGCGGACGCGATGGCCGCGGCCTCTGCCGTCACGTCCGGCCTGATCCCGCAGAACTCGTCGTAGTCGATGAGCTTCGTGACAGTCGGGTGGTCGCCACACACGGGACACTCCGGGTCGCGCTTCAGCTTCAGCTCACGGAACTTCATCCGCAGCGCGTCATAGATCAGGAAGCGGCCGACGAGCGGCTCGCCGATGCCGGTGAGAAGCTTGATGGACTCGGTGGCCTGTATGACGCCGATCACGCCCGGCAGCACACCCAGCACGCCGCCCTCGGCGCAGCTCGGTACCAGGCCAGGAGGCGGAGGCTCGGGATAGAGGCACCGGTAGCAGGGCCCGCCCTTGGTGGCGAACACCGACGCCTGACCTTCGAACCGGAAGATGCTGCCGTAGGCGTTGGGCTTGCCTAGGAGCACGCAGGCGTCATTGGTCAGATACCGCGTCGGGAAGTTATCTGTGCCGTCGAGGATGACGTCGTAGGGCTCGAACAGCCGCAGCGCGTTCTCCGATGACAACGCCTCTTCGTAGGTGTCCACCTGGATGTGGGGATTGATGTCCACCAGGCGGTCCTTCGCGGAGGCCAGCTTCGAGCGACCGACGTCCTTCGTGCCGTGGATGATCTGCCGCTGCAGATTGCTGTAATCGACGACGTCGAAGTCCACGACGCCGATCCGGCCCACGCCCGCCGCCGCCAGATACATCGCCGCGGGCGACCCGAGGCCGCCGGCGCCGATGCAGAGGACACTGCCCGCCTTCAACCGGCGCTGCCCGTCCATGCCCATCTCGGGCATGATCAGGTGCCGGCTGTAGCGCTTGATCTCCTCGGCGCTGAGCGCCGGAAGATCGGCCAGGTTCGTCACCAGGCACCTCCGGCGACCGACGGGATGATGCTGATGGAGTCGCCGTCCTTGATCGGCGTCTGCTCCTTCTGTGCGTAGCGGATGTCCTCGTCGTTCACGTAGATGTTGACGAAGCTCCGGAGCTTGCCCTCTTCGCTGTAGAGGTGCCGCTTCAGCCCGTCGTACTTCGCCACGAGGGCGGCAAGGGCCTCGCCCGCCGTGGCGCCCGACACTTCCACGGTGTCGAGCTTGTCGGTGAAGGGCCGGAGCGGGGTGGGAATCAGAACGTTAATCGCCATGGGTCAATGCTTCCTCTGAAAAGGCGGAACGGTCGTCCTGGAGCAGCCAGGAGGTCAAGTCCTGCGGCACGCCCTCGTGCACGGACACGATCACATAGGAAAAGAACGGCCACGCGTGGTCGAGATCGTACTGCGACGGCTGGGCCGGGTGGTCCGGGTGCGAGTGGTAGAACCCCATCAGGTCCAGACCGAGCTCCGCGCTCTTACGCTCTGCCTCCCGATAGTCGCCGGGCCTTACGAGAAACCGGCGGCGGGGCCCCTCCTCGGTGGTGTTGGGGAGCTTGAAGACCTTCGACACCACGCCGTCGAGGCCGTACATCGCCCCGCAGCATTCGTTCGGATAGGTCTCAACACCGTGCGCACGGATCGCCTCCCCAACCTTCTTCACAAGCGTGATCGCCATCAGCGAGATTCCTCGGGGGACGCGTCCCAGAAGCGTTCGGAGAGGTACTTTTCGCCGCCGTCACAGAAGATGGTGACGATAACGGCATCGGAGGTGTTCCGGCCCACGGCAATGGCCGCGGCCAGGTTGGCGCCGCTGGACACCCCCACGAGCACACCTTCCTGGCGCGCGAGCCGCCTGGTGATGTCCTGGGCCTCGAGCGTCCCGACGCGGACGTCCTCATCCGCAAGGGTGGGGTCGTAGATGGGGGGCACGATGGCGCTTTCCATGTGCTTCAGACCTTCCAGGCCGTGCAGCGGCTCGGCGGGCTGCATGGAGATCAGCCGAATCTTTGGGTTGTGGGCGCGCATCCGTCGGCCCACGCCCATGAAAGTGCCGCTGGTGCCAAGGCCCGTGACGAAGTGCGTGATGCGGCCGCCTGTCTGCTCGATGATCTCGGGCCCCGTGGTCTCGTAGTGCGCGCCCCAGTTCGCGGCGTTGCTGTACTGGTCCGCGTAGAAGTACTTATCCGGATCAGCGGCGTACACCTCGCGCGCCTTGCGGATCGCACCGTCGGACCCCTCGAGGGGGCTCGTCAGGATCAACTCGGCCCCATACGCACGCAGGATGCGCTTCCTCTCGGGCGTCACGTTCTCGGGGATGCAGAGCTTCACGGGAATGTTCCGCGCGGCGCAGATCATCGCGAAGGCAATGCCGGTGTTGCCGGACGTGGCGTCGAGGATGGTCTTGCCGGGCCGGAGCGCACCGCTTTCCTCGCCCTTGACGATCATTCGGGCGGCGGCCCGATCCTTCACGGACCCGCCGGGATTCTTGCCCTCGAGCTTCGCCCACAGCTCAACGTTGCGGAGGCCCGCCTCGAAGCTGCGCAAACGGACAAGGGGCGTGTTGCCGATGAGGTCGACAATTGAGGCCACACTCCGCCGTTCGGATTGCGTCGTAGAGGGCGCTGTCGGGGGCATTGTCTGGTCAGGAAGGACAAAATTATACCCTGCTACTTCCGGTACATCACCCGGTAGACCGCGTTGGCCACCTCGTCGGACACGAGCAGCGCGCCATCCGGCATCACCAGCACGTCCGCCGGGCGGCCCCAGTTCTTTTCGCTCTCGAGCCACCCCTCCATGAAGGGTTCGTAGCCGACCGCGTTGCCCTTGCCGTCCAGCCGGACGAGGCTCACGCGATACCCGGACTTCTTCGAGCGGTTCCACGAGCCGTGCTCGGCGATGAACACCTGGTTCCGGTAGGCCTCCGGAAACATCTTGCCGGTATAGAAGGCGAGGCCGAGCGGTGCCACATGCGCGCCGAGTTTCTGCGCGGGTGGGGTGAAGCTGGAGCACGGCTTCAGCTTTCCGAACTCGGGGTCCGGCACCTCTGCGGCGTGGCAGTACGGGAAGCCGAAGTCTTGCCCGGCCTTCGTCACGCGGTTCAGCGTATCGGGCGGCACGTCGTCGCCCAGCATGTCGCGCCCGTTGTTCGTGTACCAGAGCTCCTTCGTCGATGGGTGAAAGGCCATGCCCACGCTGTTGCGCACGCCGCGTGCCACGATCTCGAAACCGGTGCCGTCCGGGTTCATCCGCGCGATCGACGCGGTGCGCGGCTCCTCGGGCTTCACCTCGCAGACGTTACAGGGCGCGCCGATCGTCACGTAGAGCTTGCCGTCGGGGCCGAACCGAATCGTCTTCCATCCGTGCTGCGCGTTGCCGGGGAGCTTGTCGATCACGACCTTCGGCGTCTGCGGCTGGCCGAGGTGCTTCTCGACGTCGTCGAACCGTACGATGCGCGTCATCTCGGCGACGTAGAGAGCGCCCTTGTAGAAGGCGACGCCGTTCGGCGTATCAAGACCGGTGGCCACTACCACCACCTCGTCCACCGAGTGGTCCTTGTTGCGATCCACGAGTGCGTGGACGCTGTAGCCAGCCTTCGCACCGAGGCGCATGGCGCCGACAAACACGGTGCCCGACGGCGCCACGGTCATCTGCCGCGCCAGGGTCACGCCCGTCGCGTACACCTCGACGGTGAAACCTGCGGGCACCTTCAGGCGCTCGACCGGTGGACCGTCAGCCGCGCGCAGCCGGCCCGTGACTGCGCCGCCCGCCACAAGTCCCGCCGCCACTATTGCCAAGACTGCTTCACGCATCATCCACCTCATGACCGGCCTCGATGCCTTGACCGGCTCGAATGCCTCATTTTGCTCCTGGTTGCCTTTCGGTCAAGGCGTCGACGCCCGCACAAAGTGCGGGCCAGAGATGCAGAAGTAGCGAGGCAGCGCCTCGCTACTTCTCCAGGTGTTCCCACAGGTACCAGCACGCAATCGACCGATACGGCCGCCACGCTTCGGCCGTGCGCGTCATCTTCGCAGGTGAGGGCTCCTTCTTCCAGCCGTAGACCTTCTGGAACCCGCGCACGATGCCCAGATCGCCCACCGGCAGTACGTCCGGCCTGTGGAGCCGGAACATGAGGAACATTTCGGCGGTCCAGCGGCCGATGCCCTTCACCCCTATCAGTTCCGCGATAACGGCTTCGTCGTCCAGGGCGTCCAGGTCCTGCAGTCGCAGAGAGCCGTCCATCACGCGGCCACACAGATCACGGATGAACGAGACCTTCATCCGGCTGAGGCCCACGGCGCGCAATTGCCCGTCAGAAACCTCCATCACACGTGCGGGCGTGGGAAACGAAGGGAACAGGGCTTCGAAGCGCGCCTGGATCGTGGCTGCGGCCCTGACCGAGAGCTGTTGCGACACGATGGCGCTGACGAGCGCCTTGAAGGGGTCGGTGTGCTGCGACTCGGCGAGCCCGCAGGGCCCGTGCAGCTTGATGACCGCGCCCAGCACCGGGTCCCGCCGCATCAGGGTGCGCCGGGCCCTGGCGTAATCGTCCGCCGTCACTTGAGCGTGGCCGTCACGGTGACGCGCACGCGAAACTCCATCTGCCCCGCCGCTACAGGTGTATCCGGCGCTCCCGCAGCCTCGCGCATCGCCATGGCGCGGACGGGCATCGGCCCAGGTGTCTGCACGCCCTGCTCTTCAATGCGCAAGACCCGGTCGATTGTCCTGCCTGCGCCGAGCGCCATGGCGTCGGCCCGGGCGCGGGCGTCCTGCACGGCCAGCTTCAGCGCCTCGCGCTCCAGGACCGTGCGGTTCTTCACGTCGAAGCGGACGTCGCTCACCGCAGTGGCGCCAGCCGCCACGACCGCATCCACGATCTCGCCCACACGGTCGATGGCATCCAGCCGGACGTCGATGCTGTTGCCAGCGACATATCCTTTCACGACCCGGCGGCCGTTCACATAGTCGGCGTCGATGTGGAGATTCACGGAGGTCGTCTTCACGGCGTCAGCCGGCACGCCGAGTGCGCGCAGGCGATCCTGCACGGCTTTCATGGCGGTCGCGGTCTTGCCCTGTGCCTCACGCTGGGCGATCGCCCTGGACTCGACCGAGACGCCAACGGACGCCCGATCGGGCACGGCCATCACCACACCCTCGCCCGACACGACCACCGTGGGGCCATCAGGAACCTGGGCTGAGGCCGGGCTTGCCCACAGCAGAACGCCAGCCAGCAACACGAGGGACGACAGGGGTCGGAGGGTCATGTTCGCCAGTATAGGAAGCCGCCGCACGAAACGATAGCGGCTGGCAGGTACAATCGCGGTGTGGAAGTATCCGAAGTTCGCAAGCAGCTCCAGTCGAAGATGGCCGAGTCCCGCCGCCTGGCGAAGCTCCGGCGCGAGGCCGTGACCCAGGCCGACGCCGCCTACAAGGTGTTCCTGAACCAGGTGGCCGTGCCGGTGGCCAAACAGGTGGTTTCGGCTCTCAAGTCCGAACACTTCCTCTGGAGCGTGTCCACCCCGTCGGGGATGGTGCGGCTGTCCTCCGATGCGGGACGGGAGGATTTCGTCGAGATCGACTTCGACGCCTCGGGCGACGCCCCCCGCGTGGTCGGGCGCACCAGCTACGGGCGCGGCTCACGCCTGGCTCGCGAGGAACGGGCGATCGTGGAAGGCGCCTCGCCGGACGCCATCACCGACCAGGACGTGCTGGACTTCCTGCTGGGCGCGCTCACGCCCTGGCTGGAACGTACTTAGAAATCCTGGTCGCCGCCGCGACTGGGCGTGCCGACCTGATAGACCCGCAGCAGCTCCACCACCTTGTAGCCCTTCGTCTGATATGGCGGGATGATGCGCTCGGCGCGCAGGTACTGCAGCATTCCCTCGTCGCTGTAGTCCGGCGCGCCGACATCGGCTACCAGCGTCAGGTGCGCTTCAAGATCAACCAGCGTCAGCGCCGGCCGCAGCACCTGGCGCGTCACGGGAACAAGGCCCAGCAGCTTCACCTTCCCGGCCACCGGCACCTCGCGGAACTTCACGAAGATCTCGTTGCTGATGAAACTGAAGCCGGCGTCGTTCCTCGACGCAGGCGCATCCTCCACGCGCAGGAACGCCACAGACGCCATCTCGCTCAGCACGGCCACGAGCCGCTCGGTGAAGTCACCGTCGCCCGACCACTTCTCCTTGTCGATGTCCACGGGAGCGAATGATAACGCTGGCGGCTATGCCGGGCGGTGCGCGACGTGGATGGTCATCAGGCCGCCGAGGACCGGCAGGGTCTCGACCTGACCGAACCCGCCCTCGCGGAGCAGCCTCGCCACGCCCTCGGCGCCGGGATAGCGGCGGATGGTTTCCGGGATGTAGCGATAGGTGTCGGGGTCGCGGTGCAGCAACCAGCCGAGAATGCCGCCCACAACCCGGAGGTAGCCGAGGTAGACCACGCGCACGAACGGGTCTTCCGGGCGGTTGAAGTCCAGCGAGAGCAGGCGTCCACCCGGTACAAGCACGCGCCGCGCCTCCGCGATGGCCAGCGGTAGATCCGGCACGTTGCGGAGCCCGTAGCCGGTCGTGATGACGGTGAAAGCGGCGTCGGGAAACGGGAGCGCGGTCATGTCGCCGGTCAGGAAGCGGACCCGCCGGGCCGAGGGCACCTTCTGCCGGGCCAGCACGAGCATGCGGTGCGTGAGGTCCAGGCCCACCACGCGCTCCACGCGCGGCAGCGTCAGGTAGGCCAGGTCGCCGGTGCCGCACGCCAGGTCCAGCACGCGGTCTCTCGGGCCGAGCGCGGCCAGCGTCACAAGCTGGCGCTTCCAGTGCGTATCGAAGCCGAACGAGAGGATCCGCGTGATGAGGTCGTAGCGGTCGGCGATCGTCGCAAAGACCTGACGCGTGTAGCGGCGCTTGCCGTCAGAGGTGGCGAGCGCGGCCGTCAGGTTCACGCGGGCTGCGCTCTGAGGAGCAGGACCGGGATCCGGGTGACGTGCCGCACGTGGTCCACCGTCGTGCCGCGAATCAGGTCGTTCAGCAGCCGGTGCCCGTGCGTGGACATGGCGATGAGGTCCGCCTTCCAGTCGTCGGCCGCCCGCACCAGTTCGCGTGCGGGGTCACCCTTGGCCAGTTCCGTGGTCACCTGGAGCCCCCGGCCACGCAGGTCGGCCGCGACCCCGTCGAGGTAGCTCCGGTCTTCCTTCATCTCCTCGGACTCGCGCAGTTGCAGCGCATCGAAGTTCCGGGCGGCCCAGCCGTCGGCCACATGCACCAGGAGCAGTTCAGCGCCGGTCAGCACTGCCAGCCCGGCGACGTGCTCGATGATCGTCCGGTCCGCCGGCGAATGCTCGATGGCGACAAGGATGCGGTGATACATGAACGCCTAATCTAGCCGACGAAAGTCTGCCACAGCAGGTAGAGATTGAGCGCCGCAATCACGATGGCCGTGGGCCAGGCGAGGGCCTGCACCCACCAGGCGTTGGCGAAGGTTCCCATCTTCCGCTTGTTGCTGGTGAAGATGACCAGCGGGAACACGGCAAAGGAGAGCTGCAGGCTCAGGACCACCTGGCTGAGGATGAGTAACTGCCCGGTGCCGCGCTCGCCGTAGAGCAGCACCACGATGACGGCCGGGACGATGGCGATGAGGCGGGTGATGAGCCGGCGGAGCCAGGGGCGCAGGCGGATGTTGATGAACCCTTCCATCACGATCTGCCCCGCCAGCGTGCCCGTCAGCGTCGCGTTCTGTCCGGAGCACAGCAGCGCCACGGCAAAGAGCGTGCTGGCGGTTTTGGTGCCCATGAGCGGCTCGAGCAGCAGGTAGGCATCGGAGATATCGGCCACGTCCTGGTGTCCCGTGCCGTGGAACGCCGCGGCCGCGATCACCAGGATGGCGCCGTTGATGAAGAGCGCCGACATCAGGGCCACGGACGAATCGATGGTGGCAAACCGGATGGCTTCCCGCTTGCTCGCCACGGTGTCGAGGTACTTCCGGGTCTGCACGATCGACGAGTGCAGGTAGAGGTTGTGCGGCATCACCGTGGCGCCAAGGATGCCGATCGCGATGTAGAGCATGTCGGGATTGCTCAGCAGTTCCGAGGTGGGCACAAACCCCTTCGCGACCTCCGTCACGTCGGGCCGCGCCAGCCACAACTCGACGGCAAACGCCCCGGCGATGAGCACGATGAGGCTGACGACGAGCGCCTCGACGTACCTGAAGCCCCGGCCCTGCAGGAACAGCACGACGAGCACGTCGAGCGCCGTGAGACAGACGCCCCAGATGAGGGGCAGGCCGAACAGGAGGTTGAGCGCGATGGCCGCGCCGATGACCTCGGCCAGATCGCAGGCCGCGATTGCAATCTCGCAGAGCACCCACAGGAAGATCGTCGTGGGCTTCGAGTAGTGGTCGCGGCAGGCCTGTGCCAAATCGCGGCCGCTCGCAATGCCCAGTCGCAGGGCCAGTGCCTGCAACAGGATCGCCATCAGGTTCGAGAGCATCACCACGCTCAGCAGCGTGTAGCCGTACCTGGCGCCACCGGCGAGGTCCGTGGCCCAGTTGCCTGGATCCATGTAGCCGACCGCCACCAGATACCCAGGGCCGGCAAACGCCAGGAGCTTGCGCCAGAACCCGGCACCAGCGGGCACGGCGATCGAGCCGTGGACCTCTGGCAGGCTGACCGAGGGCGAGGCCTTCCGCCAGCCTGAGCCGTCGGGGAGTTGCCCGGTGGCGTCAGGCATCGGGATGACCTCCCGCTGGGTGGACCGAAAGCGCGGCTGAGATGACGAAGAGAGTTCGAGTGGGCACTATCTTGTTTTTGAAGAGTCAAAAATACTGGGAACCCTTGGCAAAGTCAAAGCAGGGACCGAAGGGCGTCATGTACACTGCCGCCAGAAATGCTCGCGTCCAGCACCGTCGAAAACTATCTGAAAGCGATCTACGCAGGGGTGAATGGCCTCCGTCCTGGCCTCCGGCTGCTCCCGATGGGGCATCTGGCCTCGGCCCTCGGGGTCACGCCAGGCACGGCCACGACGATGGTCAAGACGCTCGCGGAAGCCGGCCTCGCCGAGTACGAACCCTATGTGGGCGTCGCACTCACCCCGCAGGGTGAGCGGCTGGCCGGCCTCGTGCTCAGGCGGCACCGGCTCGTGGAACTGTTTCTGGTCCGTGTGATGGGCTTCGGGTGGGACGAGGTGCACGACGAGGCCGAGCACCTCGAGCATGTCGTCTCGGATCGCCTCATCGAGCGCATGGACACGATGCTGGGCCATCCCGATGCGGACCCGCACGGGGATCCGATTCCGAACGCGGACGGCACCATCTCTCCTCAACCACAGGACACGCTGCTGACCTGTCCGCTGGGCCAGCCGGTAACCGTGACGCGCGTGCTGGATCAGAACCGCGCGTTTCTTCAGTTCGTGGAGACGAACCGGCTCAAGCCCGGCGAAACCATTCAGGTGGACGGCCGCGACGAGTCCGCCGACAGCGTGCTCGTCACCGGCACCGAGGCGCGCCGCCTGACGATTGGGGCCCGAGCCGCCTCAAAGCTGCAGGTCCGCGCCGCGGGCTAGAACCGCGCCGCGAGCCTCTCCGGATCAACCCACGTCCGCGAACTGCCTGAACACATCCGGCAGCTCGCCGGCATCGTCGACGATCCACCCGTCGCCCGCCCCCACGTCGTCCGGCAGGGTCACGCGGCCGAATCCATAGCGGACGAGGCAACATCGCACACCGGCCCTGCGTGCGGTCTCCCGGTCAATGGCCGAATCGCCGACAAGAAGCGTTCCGCGTGAGTCCACTCCGGCCAGCCGCATCTGGTCGAGCAGCGACGCGGGATCCGGCTTTCGCGGGAAGGCGCTGTCGCCGCCGATGATGCTGCCAAAGAAGCTCGCGATACCGAGCGCATCCAGGATCCGCATGGTGGGTGCCAGCGGCTTGTTGGTGAGCAGCGACAGGCTCGCCACCCGGCTTGCCGCTTCGAGTGCAGCCGGCACACCGTCGTACATCCGCGTGTGCACCAGGAGCCGATCGTCATAGATCGAGAGAAATCGTTCCAGCGATCCAGACGGATCGCCGAGACCCGCGGCCGTCAGGGCGCGCTGCACCAACAGCCGTGCCCCCTCGCCGACCATGCGGCCCACCGCCTCCTCCGATAGCGGAGCGCCACCGAGCTCGACGATCAACTGATTCGCGGAATCGGTGAGGTCCCGGCGGGAATCGATCAGGGTGCCGTCGAGGTCGAACGCGATCAGGCGGTGTAGGTCGCCCACGATGTCGGTGTCTCCCACAGCGTGACCCGCGTCACGGAGAGGCCCAGTTCCCGGCACGTCTCGAAAATGAGCCGCGCGATCCGCTCGGCGGTGGGGTTCGAGTCGATGAGGTACAGCGGCTCACCAAGCGCTTGGAGCGTGGCCACGCACGGATCGTCGCGGCGCAGGATCATCTTGTGGTCCAGGTGTTCGTCGATCCACGCCTTGACCAGCCGCTTGATGTCGCCGAAGTCCACCACCATGTTGCGGCCGTCAAGGTTGTCCGCACGCACCTCGATCTCGGCGACGGCGTTGTGCCCGTGCAGGTGCCGGCAGACACCGTCGTAGTCGAGCAGCCGGTGGCCGTAACAGAAGTCGATGCGCTTGGTGACGGAATACATCAGGCTCGGCTTCTAGGATAGTCGAAGCATCGGAACCGTCTTGCCTCCCTCGACGGCTCACACCTCTCTGGCCGCCCCGAACGCAGCAATGTCACATGCCAGATGTGGCATACTTCGACGCATGCCTCCGCACCCACTGCGGCCGGTCGTTTGGATGGGCGACTCCCTTCGGGTGTTGAAGGAGTTCCCGGCCAGCGTGCGGGACCAGGTGGGCTATGCGCTGTATGTGGCGCAGTCCGGCGAGAAGCACGTGTCCGCAAAGCCCCTGAAGGGTCTGGGCTCCGGAGTCCTCGAAGTCATATCGGATCATCGCGGGGATACGTTCCGTGCCGTCTACACGGTGCGTCTGGGGGAACGAGTGTTTGTGCTGCACGCGTTTCAGAAGAAGTCCAAGCACGGGATAGCGACGCCGCAGACCGAGATCAATCTGATTCGGCAGCGTTTGAACCGTGCGATCGAGATCAGTGAGGCCAAGGAGTAGAACATGGCAAAGAAGGACTACATCGTCGGAAGCGGGAATGTGTTTGCCGATCTCGGACATCCGCGCCCGGCGGAGGCACTGGCCAAGGCGGAACTGGCTCGCAAGATCGGCGCGCTCATCTCGGAACGCGGGCTGACACAGGCTGGCGCAGCCACGCTTCTTCAAATCGACCAGCCCAAGGTGTCTGCCCTGACCCGTGGCCGCCTGGCGGGGTTCTCGCTCGACCGCCTCGTCCGGTTCCTGGTTCTGCTGGGAAGTGACGTGGAGATAACCGTCAGGCCTCGGAGTCGAGCCACTCACCGCGCGCGAGTGATGGTGGCTTGAATCTCCCTACGCTTTCACTTGCAGCCAATCAACGTGCAGGTGCTGCTTGCAGCCCTCAAGGGGAAGCGCCACGACCGTCGCGGGGTCGCCGGCCGTCCGGAACACCTCGGCGTCCAGCCGTTTCAGCATCGCGCGATAGCGGCCCTCGTCGGGTGCGGTGAGCAGGAGCACGCCTCCACTCTCGGCCGGTGAAAAGCGGCGGTCGTCAAGAAAATCGTGATCGAGCGTGATGAGGGTGCGGCGGAGCTGGCGCGCGAGTCGGAAGTGCTCCAGGTCGCTGGCACGGCGCAGGTCGTCCTCCTCCACCACATGCAGGACGTCCCACCCGAGCTGCAGGCGCATGTAGCGGACGAGCGGTGCCGGCACGTTCGCGTCCGCATACACGCGCGGCGCGTCCGGCTGTTCGTCCACGTGACCCGCCAGCTCCGAGGCGAGCGTGCCCACGGTGTCCTCCGCCTCCCGAGCCTACTGGGCCTCTGCGTCCCTGGCCGCGCGCGCCTCAAGCGCCTGCGTCCGCAGGGATGCGACGAGCTCAGTGCGTTTGTCGATCAGCCGCCTGAGTGGACGCCGGCCCGTCTCCGCACCCACGACGTACTCGCAGAAGAGCGGAAACGCGATCGTGGAATCGCAGTAGGCCACCACCGTGTCCGGGAGAACGCCCGGATTGACCTTGCCCCAACTGACCGCCTCGGCAGGCGTGGCGCCTGACAGCCCGCCCCAGACCACGGAGTCCGTGGTGATCTGGATGAAGTAGTCGTTGCCGCCCTTCGGGATGCCGTAGACCTCCCAGAGCGTCGGCTGCCCCTGCAGGTAGAAGTTCTTCGGCGAACCGCCGCCGAGAATCACGCAGCCGTTTTTCTTGCCGGCGAGGATGAACGAACACACTTCGTTCACGTCCTTGTTCGGGTCGACCATCAGGCTGCTGTTGTTGATGAGTTCGTGGAACGCCACATTCATCCCGATGGAGCTGTCGCCGGGCGACGACGTGAAGATGGGCACGCCGGCCTTGGCCGCTGCGGCGAGCACGGAGTGCTCCTCGCAGCCAGGCTGCCGTTCGAGCAGATCCAGTCCGAGGCGGTAGTGCAGCTCGGAGGTGGAGACGGGCCCGTCGAGGCCCGACCGCACCAGAAAGTCGCGCACATACGCGTCCGTCTCGAGCAGCACCGATGCCGGAAACAGCACATCGTAGATGCGGATGACGCCCTCGTCATAGAGCTCAACGTCATTCACGAAGGGCGAGCCGCGATGGAGCGTGAAGTTCAGCGCGTAGTGCAGGTCGTGATAGAGGTTCGCGCCCGTGCTGATAACAAAGTCCACGAGCCCGCGGTTCATCAGCTCCACCACACACCCGCCGAGACCCGCGGGCGTCAGCGCGCCGGCGATCGTCAGTGCGATGGTGGTGTCGTTCTCGGGCAGGAGCATCTTGTCCGTGAAGATGCGGCACGCCTCGCCGATCCGGGCGGCATTGAAGGCCTGAAAGCCTTCCTCCACGAGATGACGGATCTCGGGGCTGCCCTTCGGCCGGTAGTAGCGGATGGGCTTGCCGGACAGGTGCTTCTTGCGCGATGAATCCTGGGCTCCGGGCGAACGGTAAGGCACGCGTGATCCTCCGATGCGGATGAGTGAGTAGCTTACTGCGCGTCGGGATCAACCCAGTCGCCACGACGGCCGGTCACGCCCGTCCAGAGGACGGCCGCGCCGCTGGCCATCAGCAGCAACGCCAGCCCGTCGGTCGCGCCGGACTCCCAGCGCTGGTCGGTCAGGAACAGCCAGAGACCCGGGCCCAGCATCAGCGCACCGGCCCCGATCGCCACGGGCCTGTTCATGACCAGGCGCAAGACCATTCCACGGATTCGCCGCACGGCCATCTCGCAATTATGCCGGGGTACACTCGGCCAGTGCCGTCGAGATTCTCCGCCACGCTGGCGCATGTCGAGGCCGTGACGCCGCGCTCACGCCTGATCGTGATCGACTTGTCTGGCCAGGCATTTCCGTTCCAGGCCGGCCAGGCCGTCATGGTGCATGCGCCGGGTTCGGATGTGGGCCGCGCCTACTCCATCGCGTCGTCGCCGGAACGAGCAGCCGAGCTGTCGGGAATCGAGTTACTGGTCGGGCTGGGCGACACACCGCCGGATCAGCATCCGCTGACCTCGCTGCCCCTGGGATCACGCATCGAAGTCGAGGGACCGCTCGGATCGTTTGTCTTCCCGCCGGATGCCGCCGACACACACCTGCTCTTCGTCGCTGGCGGCACCGGCATCGCGCCACTGCGGGCCATGCTCGACCACGCACGGCGACGGCACCCCGCCCACCAGGCGGCGCTGATGTACAGCGCGCGGAGGGCCGACGAGTTCGCCTTCCTGCCAGAATTCGAAGCGCTGGCCTCGGCCGGAGCGCTGGAACTGCACCGGACCGTTACCCGCGACGACGATGAATGGGAGGGCCAGCGCGGTCGGGTCGGCCGCGCGCACTTCGAAGCCGTGCTGCACGACCCCGGGCGGACGCTGTGCTTCGTGTGCGGTCCGCCTCAGATGGTGGACGAATCCGTGACGACGCTCACGGCACTGGGCGTGCCGGACGCCGCGATCCGCCGCGAGCAGTGGGGGAAGAAGTAAAGTCCGGAGGCTACAAACCGACGACGTGGTAGCCGGCGTCGACCATCAGCACCTCGCCGGTCACGGCCCGGGAGGCCGGGCTGAGCAGGAACAGGGCCGCGTCGGCAATCTCACCCAGCTCCATGCCGCGGCGGAGCGGCGCACGCTCGCGCTGCGCCTGGAGCATCGTCGAGAGCCCAGGAATGCCCGCCGAGGCGAGCGTCTTGATCGGGCCTGCTGACACGGCGTTGACCCGGATATTCTGCGGGCCGAGGTCCGCGGCGAGGTAGCGGACACTTGCCTCCAGCGCGGCCTTTGCGACGCCCATCACGTTGTAGTTCGGAAACACACGATCGGCGCCGATGTGGGTGAGCGTGACGACGCTGCCACCGCCCCGCTTCTCCATCAGCGGCAGGATGGCGTGCGTGAGGGCGACGAGCGAATAGGCGCTGATGTCGAGCGCGGTGCGGAAGCCCTCGCGCGAGGTCTGCACGAAGCGGGTGCTGAGTTCCGCCGCCGGGGCGAACGCCACGCCGTGCGACAGGAAGTCGAGTCCGCCGAACGCCTGGTCGAGCGAAGCGCCGAGCGCCGCGATCTGCTCATCGCTGGTGACGTCGCAGGGCAGCACCACCGCCCCATCGAGCGTGGCTGCCAGTTCGCGCACGTTCTCCTCAAGCCGGGCGTTGGGGTAGGTGAGGGCGAGCCTGGCACCTGCCTGTGCCGCGGCCTGCGCGATGGCCCAGGAGATCGAACGCTTGTTGGCCACCCCGACGATGAGGCCGAGCTTCCCGCTGAGATCCATGCGCAACTAACGACCGCGCCGCCGGCGGCGCTGACCACCTGGGCCGACGGGCGCATGTCCCTGGCCCTGGCCTCCCTGCCCCTGTCCGCCTCCCTGACCGCCGGGCCGGCCGCCGCCACCAGGGCGGTTGCCGTCGCGAGGTGGTCCGCCGCCCGGGCGTCCCTGGAAGCCGCCACCGCCCTCGCTCCGGCGTGGCTGACCGGCTCGATTGCCGTTGGGTTCCCCTTGTCCACCCCCACGGCCGAAGCGGCCCCGGGAGGGGCTCGACGGCTGCCGGATCGTGAACTCGGGTTCCTTCCATTCGGGCGGCTGGCCCTCGGGGCGCGGGAAGGTAGCCCGGATCAGACGCCGGTGGACCGGGCCGTCGTCCTCTTGCCGGACAGGCTCGTCTTCCGCGGCCACGTCAATAGCCACGGCCTCGACAATGCCAGTCACCTCGACGGTCACCTCGGCGGCGGCCACCTCGATGGACACGTCGTCGCCGGAATCTTCCTCGACTGGCGGCGGCACGATACGCTCTGGCACGAGTGCCGAGTCGGTCGCCGGTTCACCTTCGAGACGCTTTCGCCTCAGCGTGGGCACACGAGCCTGCTTGTAATCATGGTCTGCGTCGCAGGTGGTGCAGCGGGTGTGAGTGACCTGGTCATCGACCATCGCCGCAACCAGATGGTTGGTCAGGCGGCGTTCCCGCGGACAATAGTCGTCGACGGTGTCACCGAGCCGAAGCCGGCGCTGCTGCATGCACTCCCCCGGAGTCGATCCTTTCAGAACGCTGTGTGTAAACGGGTCGCGCACGTCAGGACTCGGACAGAGACAAAGTCCTCAGGCGCGGGGGTCAGCAAAGTGTAGCACCATCACGCGAGCGCCCATCTCAGAGGCGGGTGGCCGCACTCAGCCACCGGCGGCTCTCCGCGATGGCCGCCCGCACAGCCTCAGGCTGGGTCGACTGCGGTGTACGCTTGGCTCCGACCGACGCGCGGGCCGTCGCCGCCTCGGGTGCGTCGTCGCCGAACGCCTCGCTAGCCGCCCGCCATTCCTCTCGCGAAAGGTCGGAGAAGTCGCGGCCCGCCGCGAGGAGCGTCCGGACCATGGCGCCGACGACCTCGTGCGCGCGGCGGAACGGCACACCGCGCCGCACCAGGTAATCCGCCACGTCGGTGGCCAGCAGAAGCCCGGAGGCCGCGCGTTCCGTGCGCGCTGCATTCAGGCCCAGGCGGGCGACCACGGCACGCGTCGCCGCCAGTGAGACGAGGACCGTCTGCTCAGCGTCGAAGGTGGCTTCCTTGTCCTCCTGCAGGTCCTTGTTGTAGCCGGTGGGCAGCGCCTTCATCGTGGCGAGCCAGCCGGTGAGCCGCCCGAGCGCGCGCCCGCTCTTCCCGCGCACGAGTTCCAGCGGGTCCGGGTTCTTCTTCTGGGGCATCATGCTGCTGCCCGTCGCCGACGCGTCGGAGAGCTCGAAGAACCCGTGTTCCTCCCCCGTGAAGAGGATGAAGTCTTCCGCCATCCGGCTCAGGTGCACCATCGTGAGCGCCACGGCAAAGAGGAACGAGGCCACGAAGTCGCGGTCCGACGACGCGTCCATGCTGTTGAGGACCACGCGGGAGAACCCGAGGCGCACGGCCAGGGCGGCCGTATCGACGCCGTAGCTGGTGCCTGCGATGGCGCCGCTGCCCAGCGTCAGCGCATCGGCTTCGGCCGAGGCCTGAGCCAGGCGGTCGTAGTCGCGACGCAGCGCCGCCGCATGCGACAGCAGGAAGTGGGCCACGAGCACGGGCTGCGCCTTGCGCAGGTGCGTGTAGGACGGCATCACCGCGTCGCCAGCCGCCGCGGCCTGATCCACCAGTGCCTGCACGAGCGCCACGACGCCCTTCTGGACGGCCGGAATCCGGCGCCGGAGGTACAGCCGCAGGTCCAAGGACACCTGTTCGTTCCTCGACCGGCCCGTGTGCAGGCGCCGGCCGGCATCGCCCACGCGCTCCACGAGCTGGCGCTCGACAAAGCTGTGCACGTCCTCGTCGGGTCCCGTGACGCTCGCCGGATCGGCCAGCCCCGCTCCGAGGATCGCGGCCAATGCGTCCTGAATGGCCTGATGATCCGCCTCGGTCAGCACGCCCGCGTCCCGGATCGCGGTGGCCCACGCCTGGCTGCCGGTCACATCGTCCTCGAAGAGTCTCCGGTCAAACGGAAACGAGACGCCGAAATCGAAGGCTTCCGGGTCCGGTGCCGTATTGAAGCGGCCGGACCAGAGACGGTCGGCCGGCTGGTCCGGAGGGAACGGAGTCCGCGTGCTCATCTAGTGGGTTCCTCGAACGTGATGCTGCAATCGTTTTACCAGGGCGATCGCACGCCTGGCATCCGCGGCGATCACGAGAATGGTGTCGTCACCCGCCAGCGTGCCCACCACCTCGGGCAGCCGGGCCCGGTCGATGGCCACGCCCAGCACCGGCGCCTGGCCGGGCCCCGTGCGCAGAAGCACCATCTGCTCCACCCGGTCCACGCGCATCAGGTATTCGCCGGCGGCCCGGTCGAGCTGCGTGGCCGTCCCTGGCGCGGTGGCCGCAGAAGAGGCGGACTGGTACACGCCGTCGGCGCCGCCCTTCATCAGGCCCAGCTCACGGACGTCGCGCGAAAGCGTCGCCTGTGTCACGCTGAAGCCGTGCGCCTTCAGTTGCCGCCGGAGCTGCTCCTGGCTGCGGATGGGCGCGCGGCTGACGGCGTCGAGAATGGCTTGTTGACGCTGTGCCTTCTTCATAGTTATGCAACTAACGGCTCGACAGCATACCACTGCTGCTGTATAAATATCCCTTTCCCTGAATAGAGACACAGGCATCCATGGCCACCACACCCGCATCAGCCACGCGCGTTGCCATCGCCGGCGCCACTGGATTCGCCGGTCAGGAACTGATCCGGATCCTGGCCCGCCATCCTTCGGTGTCGCTCGTGGCCGCGATGTCCTCCGGCGCCACCAGCGCGCCGCGGCCGCTACCGGCCCTGGCCCGCATCTGGGACGACCCCGTCGTGCCGCTCGACGTCGACCGCCTGATCGCGGATACGGACATCGTGTTTCTCGCGCTGCCAGAGGCCGCCTCCGCGGAGGTGGCGCCGAAGCTGCTCGCCGGCGGCCGCCGCGTGATTGATCTGTCCGGCGCGTACCGGATCCGCGACGACGCGCACCGGGCGAAGTGGTACCCGGCTACCGGCGTGATGCCTGACGGCGTCGTGTACGGGCTCGCGGAGCGCGATGCCGCCCCGATGCTTACGGCCCGCCTGATTTCGTGCCCGGGGTGTTACCCCACGGCTGCACTCATCGCACTGACCCCTCTGGCTGACGCCGGCCTCTTGGACGGCCCCGTCATCGTAGACGCGAAGTCGGGTGTCTCGGGCGCGGGCAAGTCCCCGAGCGACCGTACGCACTTCTCGGAGAACCACGGGTCCGTCGCGGCCTATGGGCTGTTCTCGCACCGGCACGGCCCCGAGATCGAGCAGGAGCTTGGGATCGCCGTGACCTTTGTGCCGCACCTGGTACCGCTTGATCGCGGCATCCTGGAGACGATCTACGCCACGCTGGTTTCCGGCACCTCCGCCGCAACGGTGGAGGCCGCGATGAAGAAGGCCTACGTCAACGCACCGTTCGTGCGGCTGACCGGCAGCCACCTGCCGGAGATCAAGCACGTGGCGCACACCAACTTCTGCGACGTGGGGTGGAAGGTGGACGAACCCACCGGCCGGATCATCCTGATTTCGTGCCTCGACAACCTCGTCAAGGGCGCCGCGGGACAAGCGGTGCAGAACATGAACGTCGTGCTCGGGCTCGACCAGCGCACGGGCCTGCTCTGATGGCAAAGCGGAAGACCACGCGGCGCACGGCCATCTCGCCTCTCTTCGTCCTGAAGCTCGGGGGCGAACTGCTCGAGCAGCCAGCGGACCTCGCGCTGGTGGCGTCCGCCATGGCGCGCCTCGCCGCGCGTGGCCGCCTGATCGTCGTGCACGGCGGCGGTAAGGAAATCGACGCCGCTCTCGCGCGGGCGGGCATCGCGAAGGTGCAGGTGGACGGCCTCCGCGTGACGGATGCCCCGACGCTGGCTGTGGTCACATCGGTGCTCGGCGGCACGCTGAACACCCGGCTGGTCACCGCAGCGCGCAGGGCCCGCGTGCAAGCCGTCGGGTTGACCGGCGCGGACGCCGAGGTCGCCGAGGTCAAGCTGGCGCGCCCATTTGCCGCAGCCAGCGGAGCGACGGTCAGTCTGGGGCTCGTCGGCACACCCACGGGGCGCGCTACGCCGCGCTTGCTCCTGACCCTCGTCACGGCGGGCTTTGTACCCGTCGTCGCGTGCCTGGGCGCCACCAGACGCGGCGAAGTGCTGAACGTGAACGCCGACACGCTGGCCGCGCACCTGGCCGTTACCACCGGTGCCACGGCGCTGGTCATTGCCGGTGGCACGCAGGGAGTCCTCGATGCAGCCGGACAGACGATTCCGCAGCTGAGCGCACGCGGCGCGCAGGCGCTCATCGGGAGCGGCACGGCCAACGCGGGCATGATCGCCAAGCTTCAGGCCTGTCGCGCCGCCCTCAAGGGCGGCGTCAGGACCATCTACATCGTGAACGGCCGCACCGGGCTCACGGGGCTCGACCCCGCGAAGGCCCTGAAACCCGGCACGGGCACCGAGGTCACCGCATGAGCACTCTGGAGAGCGTCCGGGCGCTGGAAGCCCAACACATCGTCCCCACCTACAAACGCCAGCCGGTTGTGTTCGTCCGCGGCCAGGGCATGTATCTCTACGACGCCGACGGCAAGGCCTATCTCGACATGCTCTCCGGGATCGGCGTCGCGGCGCGGGGCCACGCGGACCCGGAACTCACGGCCGCGATTGCCGAGCAGGCCGCCACGCTGATCCATGTGTCGAACCTCTACTTCCACCCGCTCCAGGGCGAAGCCGCGCAGCGCCTGAGCGCGCTGAGTGGGCTGCCGCGCGTGTTTTTCTGCAACAGCGGCGCGGAAGCCGTGGAGGCGTGCCTGAAGTTCGCGCGGCGCTACTGGTACACCGAGGGTGCACGCGACCGGACGGAGTTTGTCGCACTCAACCACGGATTCTCCGGCCGCACGATGGGCGCGCTGTCGGTCACGCACAACGCCCACTATCGCGACCCGTTCAACCCGCTCATTCCCGGCGTGACCTTTGTCGACCCAACGGATCCGGCAGCGCTGGTCGCCGCGGTCACTGAGCGCACGGCGGCCATCATCGCGGAGCCGATTCAAGGTGAAGGTGGCGTGCGGCCCCTGACACCCGCGTTTGCGGCCGCCATCAACGAGGCGTGCAAGCGGACGGGCACGCTCTACATCGCCGACGAGGTGCAGAGCGGCCTCGGCCGCACGGGCTATCCCTTCTACTTCCAGGCGCTCGGCCTCTCGCCGGACCTCGTCTCGGTAGGCAAGGCGCTTGGCGGCGGCATACCGATCGGCGCCACGCTGGTCTCCGAGCGCGTGTCGCTGGCTATTTCCGCAGGCGACCACGGCACGACCTACGGCGGCAACCTCCTCGCCTGCCGCGCCGCCATCGTCGTGCTGGAACAGCTCGCCAACGGCGACCTCATTGACCACATCCGTCGCGTGGGCGCACACCTCGAGCAACAGCTGCGCGCGCTGGCGTCACGCCATCCCGTCATCACGGAGATCCGCGGCGCGGGGTTGATGCGCGGCATCCAGCTTCGCGTGGACGCCCTCCCGGTGATTGATGCCGCCCGCGAACGCGGCCTGCTCGTCAACCGGACGGACGAAACCGTAGTGCGGATGCTGCCGGCACTGACAGTCGGTGAAGACGACCTCGACAAGGCCGTCGGCATCCTGGATTCGGTCCTGACGGACCTTGAGGCCGCGTAAACCATGACCGTTGCATCGTTCTCGATAGAGCCCGCGCAGGGCGGCGTCACCGGCCCCGCAGGCTTTACCTCGGCCGCGCTCCACTGCGGGATCAAGGCGGAAGCGCTCGACCTCGCGCTCCTCGTGGCCGACGCTGCCGCTGCATCGGCCGGCATCTTCACGACAAACGTGGTAAAGGCGGCGCCGGTGCTGCTGTGCCAGTCGCACCTGGCGACGTCATCCGGACGCACCAGGGCGATCGTCGTCAACAGCGGGTGCGCGAACGCGTGCACGGGCGACGCCGGCACGAGAGACGCGGCGGAGATGGCTCAACTGGTCGCGAGGGCGGTGGGATGTACTGCTGACGAAGTGCTCGTGGCCTCGACGGGCGTCATCGGCGTCAACCTGAAGATGCCGGCGCTCCGCTCAGGCATCGCCCGTGCCGCCAGCAGCCTCGCGCGGGGGCGCGGCGGTGAGGCCGCACGCGCCATCATGACAACCGACCGTGCACCGAAGGAGCACGCCGTCACTGTCCGGACTCCAGCCGGCACGTTCATGGTCGGGGGCATGGCCAAGGGCGCCGGCATGATCGAACCGCACATGGCCACGATGTTGGGACTCCTGACCACCGACGCCCTCGTGGAGCCGGCGCTCCTGCGGCGCGCGCTCGTGGAGGCCGCGAGCGACACCTTCAACGCCATCACCATCGACGGCGACACCTCCACCAACGATTCCCTGTTCGCCCTGGCGTCTGGCGCCACCGGCGTCGTGGTTGACGAGGTGGGGTACGCCGCGCTGGTCGCGGGCCTGCGCGCCGTCTCGCACGAACTGGCCATGGCCATCGTGCGCGGCGGCGAGGGTGCCACCAAGCTCGTCGGCGTGCGTGTCCACGGCGCGGCATCGGCAGCCGAGGCACGGAAGGTGTCGCAGACCATCGCCAACTCCCTGCTGGTGAAGACGGCGATCCACGGCGCCGACCCGAACTGGGGCCGGATTCTCGCGGCCGCGGGCCGGGCAGGCGTTCAGTTCGATCCTGGCAGGACCACGGTGCACGTGGGCGACGTGCTGCTCTTCGAGAACGGCCTGCCGCACGACGACGCCGCGCCGCAGGCGGCCGAGTACCTGAAGGGTGACACCATCCGCATTGAGGTCGATCTCGGCGGCGGCTCGGGCGAGGCCGGCTCGGGAGAGGCTACGGTCTGGACCTGTGATCTGAGCGCCGAGTACGTGCGGATCAACGGGGAGTACCGCACCTAGGGAACGCCATGCCTTACACACCGACGGTCGGGACCAAGGACTTTCTCTCGGTGCTGGATCTGTCCAGCACTGAACTCACGGCGCTGCTCGACCTGGCCGCCAGGCTCAAGCGGGAGCGCGCGCTCGGCGCGAACGCACCCACGCGGTCCGCGCTGGCAGGCAAACACGTCGCGTTGATCTTCGAAAAGCCGTCCCTGCGGACCCGGGCCACCTTCGAGATCGCCGTGCGCGAACTGGGCGCGGATGCCCTGCATGTGCCGCCTTCGTCCATTGATGGACAGCGCGAGCCCCTCGAGGACATCGCCCGGAACCTCGAGCGCTGGGTCCACGGCGTGGTGTTGCGGACCTTCGCACAAGCCAAGGCCTCCGCCATCGGCGCGGCCGCCAGCCGCCTCCATGTCATCAACGCCCTGACCGACGAGGAGCATCCCTGCCAGGCGCTGGCCGACTTCCTGACGCTGCGCGAGCAATGGGGCGGATGGCAGGGCCGCACGCTGGCCTATGTCGGCGACGGCAACAACGTGGCGGTCTCGCTGGCACATGCGGCCGCCATGCTGGGCGTGTCGCTGCGCATCGCCTCGCCCCGCGGCTACGAACTCTCTCCCGTGGCGGCTGCGGCGGCCCGGAACGTCGCCATCGCCGGCGCCACACTGACACTCGTCCAGGACCCCCTCGAGGCAGCGGCCGGGGCCGACGCCGTCTACACGGATGTGTGGACGTCGATGGGCCAGGAAGCGGAAGCCGCCGAGCGCCGCCGGACCTTCTCGCCCTACCAGGTCAATGCCGCGCTGATGGCCGTGACGGCACCTGGCGCGCGCTTCCTGCACTGCCTGCCGGCACATCAGGGCGAAGAGGTCACGGCGGACGTCTTCGCGTCACCGGCCTCGGTGGTGTTCGACCAGGCAGAGAACCGGCTGCACACGCAGAAGGCGCTCCTCCTGATGCTGCTCGGCCAGGCACTCGCAGCGCCAGTCCTCGACACGCGCGGGTAGAATCGCGGGATGTCCGGCCCCTGGACCGCCCACTACGATCCTGAGGTTCCGCCCTCCCTCCGACCATACCCGGATCGCACGCTCGTCGATGTCCTCGACGACATGGCGCGGGAGAGGCCGGCCCATCCGGCGATCCTCTTCAAGGGTGCCGCCATCCCCTCGGCACGGCTGGCTGCCGAGAGCCGTGCCTTCGCGGCGGCGCTCGCCGCCCTGGGCATCGTGCCTGGAGACCGCGTGGCGCTACTCCTGCCCAATACACCGCAGCTCCTCGTGGCGCAGTACGGCGTGTGGCGTGCCGGGGCGATCGCCGTCCCGCTGAATCCGCTCTATACGCCAAGGGAACTGGCCGGTGCGCTGGAGAGCACCACGCCGGTGGCCATCGTGACGCTGACGCCCTACTACGCCAGCGTCAAGGCCCTGCAGTCCGCCAGCAGCGTCCGCCACGTCATTGCCACGTCAATCAAGGAGTACCTGCCACCGGTGACACGGGTGCTCTTCACTCTTGTGAAGGAGAAGAAGAGCGGCCACCGTATCTCGCTGGCGCCCGGGGATCACTGGCTGCCCGCGCTGCTCCGGACACATGCAGGGAGCACGGCCCCCGTGCGTACCATCAGGCCCGAGGATCCCGCGGTCATTCTCTCGAGCGGTGGCACCACCGGCACGCCGAAGGGCGTCGTCGGCACGCATCGGGACTACGTGCTGGCTGGCTCGCAACTGCGAAGCTGGACGAGCCCGGCGCGTCAGGACTGGCTCGACACGATCATGCTGCCGCTGCCGCTGTTCCACGTCTACGCCAACGTCGGCGTGCAGTCGCTGGCGTTGCTGGGCGGCAACCCGCTCGCCCTGGTACCGAACCCGCGGGACATCGACGACATCCTCGCCACCATTCAGCGCCTCAAGCCCGGGTGCTTCACCGCCGTTCCAACGCTCTTCAACGCCATCCTCAACGACCCCCGCGTCCAGCAGGGGAAGGTCGACCTCAGCTCGATCAAGCTGGTCTTCTCGGGCGCGGCGCCGCTGATGGCCGAAACCAAGCGCCTGTTCGAGGCCGCCACCGGCGCACGCATCATCGAGGGTTACTCCCTGACCGAGGCGCTGATGGCCGCCTGCATCAACCCCGTGCGTGGCACGCAGAAGATGGGGTCGGTCGGCGTCCCGGTATCCGACGTCGAGGTCCGGATCGTGGATGCCGACGCCGGCGATCGGGAACTGGCGTCCGGAGAGGTCGGTGAACTGATCCTGCGCGCGCCACAGCAGATGTCCGGCTACTGGCAGAATCCGGAGGAGACCGCGCTGGTGCTGCAGGAACATGGCCCTGGTGGTGCCTGGGTCCACACCGGGGATCTGGCGTACCGCGACGACGACGGTTACATCTTCATCGTCGACCGGAAGAAGGACCTCATCAAGGTGAGCGGGTTCCAGGTATGGCCGAGGGAAATCGAAGAAGTGCTGGCCATGCATCCCGCCGTGATGGAGGTGGGTGTCGCGCGCATGCCGGATGCCTCACGCGGCGAGGTGCCGCACGCCTGGGTGGTCCTGCGCGCGGGACAACAAGCCACGGCGGAGGAACTGCGAGCCTGGTGCCGCGGGCGGCTGACAGCCTACAAGGTGCCGGCCCACGTGGAGTTCCGCGACAGCCTGCCGAAGACGCTCGTCGGCAAGATTCTCCGGCGGTCGCTTACCGCAGGGACACAGGGTTCATAGACCCTACCGTCACGCCGGCCTCGGCGAGGGCCAGGCGGATCGACTGCGCCAGCTCTACGGCGTCAGGCGTGTCGCTGTGGACGCAGACCGTGTCGAAGTCGATCGGGACGACGACGCCGTCGATGCTCTCCACCACGCCGTGGTGCACCATGCGGACCACCTGCCGAGCCGCTGCTTCCGCTGTCAGGACGCTTCCGGGCTGCGCCCGCGGCACGAGTTGACAGTCACGGGCATAGGCCCGGTCCGCGAAAGCCTCCCGCGCGAAGGCGAGCCCCTGCTCCCGGCACGCCTGCATGAGGGCCGACCCGTCCATCCCGACGACGATCAGTGCGGGATCCAGCGTCGCGACGGCACCGGCGGCGGCCTCGGCCACTGACCTGTCGCGGTGCGCCCGGTGGTAGAGGGCGCCGTGGAGCTTCACGTGCCCCACGAGTCCGCCGAGCGAGGCCGCCACCTGCATGAGAGCTCCCGTCTGGTCACGCACGAGCGCTGCCACGTCAGCTGCGGCGACGCCGGTCTCACGGCGGCCGAATCCCTCGTGGTCCTGATAACCCGGGTGCGCCCCGATTGCGAGGCCGTGCTCGAGCGCCACCTGGACGGTGTCGCGCATGGTGGCGGCGTCCCCGGCGTGCCCGCCGCAGGCGATGTTGACTGAGGAGAGAACAGCGATCAGGCGGCGATCGATCGCGCGGCCGGCCGGTCCGGCCGCCTCCCCGACGTCTGCGTTGAGGTCGAGCGTGATGAGGTGGACCTCGCTACCTACCCCTAGACCGCGGCGCCTTCGGGGTACTCGAGGGCCAGCTTCAACTCGCGGGCCAGTGTGTCGACGGTCGTGCCGCTGCGCTTCCACGCGCCCTCCGTCTCGAAGCGCTGGTCGCCGATGCGGCGGCCCCACGGGGCAATCACCCGGCCGATCGCCCGGAAGTCCGACCGGTCCGCGTGCTCCTGGTCAAGGCGGCGCACGACATCCGGCGCGACCCGGATGAAGGCGCGCAGGGCTGCGGCGGACTTGATGCTGTACTTCCGCCCGTTCCACGCCGCGCCGAAGACCACGGACACCTGCTTGAAGTAGTTCACGTAGAATTTCGCTGCGTCGTCGCGGAACTCGGCGGCCTTCCGCGGCCCGCCGAACGCATCGCCCGCGAAGAGCTTCTTCAGTTCCTGCGCCAGCGGTGCCTGCCCCACGCGGCCCTTGCCCACACCGAGCAGCTTGATCTCGTGATGCAGGGCGGAGTCCTCGCGCTCGCTGAGCGCGCGCACCACGTCGTGGGCGGCGGCCAGGGACTCGTCGCGATAGAGCTGCCGGCCCGACAGGCTCACCAGGTGCGACGCGTTCAGGCGCGTGTGCTTGGCGTTGATCGTGACAAACATCTGCACCACGTGGTCTTCCGGGAGGCGGTCGAAGATGATCGCCGGCACCGTGAAGGGTTCGTCGCCGAACTTGTCGATGTCCGCGTGCAACGCCAGCAGACGGTGCTGGCCGTCGATCGCACGCAGGATTCCCTCGCGCTCCGGCACCTTCAGCCGCCCGACCCACGACCCGGGTTCGACCGGTTCGAAGGAGAGCTTCTCGTCGCAGGAAATGATGACGGCGCCGGCAATCGACGGCAGGTCGCGAGCCTGGCGGCACTGCTCGTAGTAGTCCACCAGTTCGTCAATCTTCCGGCGGATGATTTGGCGTTGATACGCCTTCTCGCTTGAGGCGATCCGGCGTTCGAGCAGGTCCCAGTTGACCTTCGGCGAGGCCCGTTTCTTGCCTCCCCGCACGGGCTGCTGGCCCGACTCACCGTAATTCAGGACCTCGAAACGGACGAGCTTGTCGATGTCACTGGCACTCAGGGACGCCTGGTAGAACTGCACCCCGAACTGCTGCATCCGGATAGCGGCGACATTGATCATAAAGAGGCGGATTGTAACGACCGCACGTCGTCAAACTCAACGTGTATTTACAAGTACTTATTATTCAAGTACTTACAGGCCTGCCAGGCTCCATGGATTCCGACGCGGCCCCACGCCCCCGGCCGCCGGACCAGCGCGCCATGATCGCGTCCCTCCACACCACCAGCCCGTAGACGAGGGCAACAAACAGGCCATAGACGGCCATCGTTTCCCCAAGTGAAAAGTGCTTCTGGAGAGGCCTGCTGATGAAACCGTAGACGAGTTCGACGTGCACCCAGTAGACGAAGAGCGACGACGTACCCAGCCTCGTCAGCACCCTGCCGATGGACCCGGCACGCCCGTCGAGGCCGGGTGCAAGCGCGTACGCCACGGCCAACGCGAGAAGCAAGATGCCGCACCGGAGGAGAAAGAACGCGGGTGAGGACGTCCAAAACTGGGAGTCCGCGTACGGCGACGGCAGGAAGGACAACCCATAGCCAAGGGCTGCAGCGGAGGCGCCAATGCCCCCGAACCACGTCATCACCCGGGACATCCCGTTCCCGTCACCCGATGGTGCGATGAAGAGCCCGGCCGCCGCTCCCGCGAAGACAAATCCCGCCCAGGGAAACAGGGCGAAGGACGTCCGTCCGGGGATCGGCCGTATGTAGGCATCGAGGAAGTACGGGAGTGCGCCGGGCCAGGCGGCCAGGCGGAGCAGCGGAGTCACGAGCGACACCGCCGCAGCGGCCCCCAATAGCACGGCTACACGGTGCGACCGCTGACGGCCAAGACCCCAGCATGCAACGGCGCCGAGCATCGCCAATCCCATGACGTTCAGGATGTCGACCTTGAGAATCGCGCGGAGCGTGGCGCCCGTCAGCGCGGACTGCAGCCGGAAGATGATGGCCAGCACGAAGATCCACCCACCGCGCCGCCAACCCGCCCAGGCTACCGCAGCGGGTTCCTCGCCCCGCGCCAGCCGGCGCCCCATGCCCATGGACAGGGACAGCCCCGCGAGAAACAGGAACGTCGGCGCCGCCCAGCCGGCCAGCGACCTGGCATAGCTGAAGAGGGGCAGCATGCGATCCGGCAAGCGCATCCACGAATCGAAGACGTGCGCCTCGATCATGATGAGGACGCCGAAGCCCCGCAGGTGATCGATGAATGCCAGACGGCGGCCGGTCGTCATGCGCGGCGAGTGTTGCCCAGAGGCGTGCAGGCGTGCAAACCCGCACGGGGGTTGCACGCTAACGGGCGACGGAGGAGTCTGCCCGCGCGGGTACCGGCGGCTTCGATCCGAAGAACGCTGCCGCCAGAAGCCATCCCATGGGGAGGAGCACCAGGAGGTAGGAGAAGTACTGCCCGTACCGACCGTCGGGGCCGTAGGGCTCCGTGGCCCAGTGCAGCGGCTCGCTGTAGGGGAAGATGTTCGCTTCGGTCAGTTCGTGGAATCCGTAGATGAGCAACTGCACCACGAACACCATCAGAAACACCGCGGTCACCTGGAAGAACAGGCCCAGATTGACGCGGTGGCCGAACCGCGACCAGAGCGAGGCCACGCCCGCGGCGCACAGGGTGCCGGCCACTGCGCCGAGGATGATGTCCACGGCCTTAATCTGAAAAAACAGGGTGCCCATCAACAGAGCGGTTTCCATCCCCTCCCGCGAGATCATCAGGAGCGTGAACAGGAAGACACCGGCAAAAGCGCTCGTCCCCGCGCGTTGCGCCGACTCGGACAGGTGCGTCTCGATCTCGTGCTTCAGCCGCCGCGCATGCCGCCACATGTGGACAATGAGCGAGGCCACAAGCACCGCCGCCACGATCGCCAGCACGCCCTCCCAGAGCGCCTGGTTCGAGGCTTTCTGAAAGAGGTAGGCCAAGCCGACACTCAGCAGGACGGCAACGACAATGCCCCACCGGACTGCAGGAATCAGGCCTGACCGGCCGCTTTTTCGCAGATAGGCCAGGCTGATGGCCACAATCAGGAAGGCCTCGAGGCCCTCACGCAACGTGATGACAAAGGCTTGGAGCATGGGAATCTGGAATCCTGAGAAACAATCTCAGGATGGAGTCTAGCGCAGATCTGCAGGCACCGGAAGGCGGGGCCGCTGGGCGGCCAGGAACGCTAGAGCTGGGGCACCTGGCCACCCAGGAAGGTGGCCAGTTCCTCATCCTTGAACTGCAGGCCGATATAGAACGGGCCGAATTCGGCGAACTTCGCACTGGCCTCGTCGAACCGCATCTCGTAGATAAGCTTCTTGAACACGAGCGGGTCGTCGGCGAACAGATCCACGCCCCACTCCCAGTCGTCGTACCCAATCGACCCCGAGATGACCTGCGTGACCTTACCCGCGTAGTGGCGGCCGATCATGCCGTGCTCGCGCATCATCGACGCCCGCTTCTCGAACGTCTCGGAGTACCAGTTCACCGATTCGCCGCGGCGCTTGTTCATCGGGTAAAAGCAGACGTGCCGTCCCGGCGGCACCTCCAGGAAGAGCCGCGACATCACGCGCTGGCGCTGCGTTTCCATTTCGGCATCGAAGGCGCGCTCGAATTCCTCCGAGCCTGGCGTGAACTTCGCGCCGACCTGCTCGTGCGCCTTGGCTGTCATCTCGTACATGCCCAACTCGACGACCGACACGTAGGAGGTGGTCACCTCCAGGTAGTCGTGCAACCTCGTGCGCGACAGGTTCAGCTGCGCCTGTCCCAGATCGGCGAACGTCCGGCGGAACGCGATCACCATCAGGTCCGCCTTGTGCCCCAGCATCTGGACCAACGCGGTGGCGCCCCCGCCGCCGGTGACGGCCAGAGCCTGCCGCGCCTCGTCGGCCAGACTCGTCCGCTCCGCCGGGGTCAGCCCCCGCACCCGGTCCCATCGCACGCGGTACATCAGGTGCAGGACACTCCAGCCTTCGTGCGTTTCGGGGACAAACGGATTGTGCATGGAGGCGATTCTACACTTGCAGTACCCTGACCCAGGCGGCGCGACTCCGCGTCGCCGCAAGGAGCGCCACGTGCCATCACCTGAACAGCAGACATTCGAAACACACGTCCGGCGCGTGCCGAACGCGTATGCGGCAGGAACCCTGTTCGCCCTGGCGGGCGTCCTCTACGGGATCTACAGCGTGGCGACCGGCCCGTCGATCGACAGCGCCGTGGCGCTGCTGTCGTCGATGGCCCTGATGGTGGCCCTTGCCTTCACGCGAACCAACGCGCTGCGCGTCCAGGATCGGATCATCCGCCTGGAAATGCAGGTCCGGTTGCGGCACCTGCTTCCCGCCGACCTGCAGAGCCGCATCGGCGAGCTGACCCTCGGCCAGCTCGTGTCGCTGCGGTTTGCGAGCGACGCGGAGTTGCCCGCCCTGACCCGACGCGTGCTGGACGAAAAGCTCACGGATCGCAAGACAATCAAGAAGCTCATCACCAACTGGCAGGCCGATTCGCTCCGGGTCTGACGCGCCGCGCCGCACGAGATCATGCCGCTCACGATCGCGACCTGGAACGTCAACGGCATCCGGGCGCGCCAGGCTGAAGTGCAGGCGTTTCTCGAGCGCGAGCGGCCCGACGTGCTCTGTCTCCAGGAGCTCAAGGCCGCGCCCGAGCAGATCCCCGTCTGGCTTGTCGACGTCGAGGGCTACTGGAGCCAGTGGCACGGCGGCAAAGGCTACTCAGGCGTCGCCCTGCTGATCCGCCGGACCGTCACAGCCGACGCGCCGGCCTTCTCGCATCCGTCGTTCGACTTCGAGCACCGGATCGTCACGGCCGAACTGCCGGGGGCGACCGTAGCCTCGGTCTACGTGCCCAATGGCGGAAAGGACTTCGACGCCAAGCTCCGTTTCCTGGAGGGGCTTAGGGTGATGGCCGCGGCGCATGCGGCAGACGGACGGCCGCTTATCCTCTGCGGCGACCTCAACGTCGCGCATCGCGACATCGACGTGCACGCGAAGGAACTGAAGCCCGGTGCGATGGGCCAGCGGGATGACGAACGGGCGCTCTTCGATGCGGTGCTCGGGCACGGGCTGGTGGACGTGCAGCGGACGCTACACCCAGGCGAACCTGACCTGTACACGTGGTGGCCGCCCTGGCGACAGATGCGTCAGCGCAACATCGGATGGAGGATTGACTACGTCCTCGTGAGCACGTCGCTCGCCGCCGCCGCCCGGTCGTGCGTCGCCCACCGCGAGGTCGGCACCAGCGACCACGGGCCCCTGATCGCCAAGTTCGAGGTGTGACACCAGTGCGTCAGATCGCGGCTGCCGCCGGATTGTGTCTCGTGGCGTTCGGGACGTCCCTCGGGGCCGGGGCTGAAGAGACCCGGCCCCGCGTGCTCATCTCGCGCCAGCTGGCCGAGGCCCGCCACCTGGCGCCGGGTTCGACCATCCACCTGTCGAGCGCCTCCAGCGGTGAGCGGGCGCAGCCCTTCGTGGTGCAGGGCATCTACGAACCGACGCCGAACCCGATGGAGATCAGCGAATCGAAGTTCAAGGTGCGCCTGCATCTGCCGGATTTCGCGCGGCTTATCACAGACCCGAATGATCTCGTGCGCCTGGAGACCGTTGACCAAGTCAACCTCGCGCTCCGCGATCCGGCGCAGGCGGCGACCGTAGCCACACGACTCATGACGGAAGCGCCGGGGATCGTGGCCCGTCCTGTACGGGTGGCCGTCGGCGGCGCCGGCACGTTCGTGGCGATCGAGCGCTTTCACCTGGCGATCGCTGTGGTCACCATCATCGCCAGCGCGCTGTTCCTGCTCGCGCTCTCGGTGATGCTCGTCGATGAACGCCGCGACACGGTCGGCGTGCTCCGGCTCATCGGCCTCACCAGCCACCGGGTGCTCGGACAGGTATTCCTGGAGGGCCTGATCGTGGCCACGGGCGGGTCGCTCTTCGGGCTGGTGCTGGCCGCCGGATCGCAGGCGATCATCAACCAGTACTTCCAGTGGCACTACAACACCGCCCTCGTCTTCGTGCGGGTGACGCCCTCCGTCGCTTTCCTGTGCCTCGCAATCGCGATTCCCCTCGGCGTCATCGCCAGCGGCGTGGCCTCGTGGGCCCTGCTTCGCCGGCAACTGATGGCCCTGGCCCGCCGATGAGAGCCCTCACCTTCGCCGCCCGGAACCTCCTGCGGCAGCCCGCCCGTGCGTGGCTCGGCGTGCTGGGCGTCGCCGCGGTCGGCGCCCTCCTCTTCGACATGCTGCTGCTCTCGAACGGCCTGGTGATCTCCATGGAGCAGATGCTGGCCACGACGGGCTTCGATATTCGCGCGGGCATCGGCGGGATGGTGCCTGGCGGCGGGCCACTGATCGATGACGCGGTCGTTCTGGCGGACCGGCTGCGGGCGCTTCCGGAGGTGGCGGATGCCACGCCGGTGCGCTTTGCCGACGGGCTGCTCGCGCGTACCCCCCGGCCCCTTGGCGTGCGTGTCATGGGCGCGGCGTCGGCGGGACGGCCCGCGTGGACTCTGCTGCGCGGGCGGGATCTGACAGGCGCGCCGAACGAGGCGCTGGTGAGCCAGCGCGTGCTGGATGTGATGAAGACGCACATCGGCGGCACGCTCGACATCCGGACGTTCGCGCAGGGAACGCGGACCGTGGCGCCGGCCGAACACCTGACGATCGTGGGGGTGGCCGAGTTTCCCTTCGAAAGCGAGCGTGGCACGACCATCGGCCTGTCGCTGGCCGGGGTGGACCGCGTGGCCGGCGGCACTGGCGCGGAGCGGGCCGAACAGTTCCTGATCACCTCCGCGGATGGTGTGGAGCCGAAGGCCGCCAAGGCCGCCATTGAGCGGGCAGCACCGGCCCTGACGGCCTTCACCAACGATCAGCTCCTGGTCCGGATGCAACAGGGTGGCCTCTCCTACTTCCGCCAGATCTCATTCGTGCTGACCACAGTCACCGTCGGCTTTGCGTTCCTGCTGGTCACAGTGCTGCTCACGGTGTCGGTCAATCAGCGCCTCGGCGAAATCGCGGGCCTGCGCGCCCTGGGCTTCTCGAAGCGCCGGGCCATGGCCGACGTCGTCTCCGAAGCGGTGCTGATCGTCGGCACGGGGGCGGTTGTGGCTCTACCGCTCGGCCTGGGGCTCGCGCGCATCCTGGACTGGATCCTCAAGTCCATCCCAGGCATTCCGGCGTCGCTGCACTTCTTCGTATTCCAGCCGCGGGCCCTCGTCGTGCATCTGGTGCTCTTCGCACTGACGGCGGTGGCCGCGGCGGCGTACCCGGTACGCCTGGTGGCCACGCTGCCGATTGCGGCCACGTTGCGGCGGGAGGTCGTGTCGTGAGCGTGATCGAGGCGCGCCACCTGACGCGCGCGTTCCCGATGCCGGCAGGCCCGGTCACGGCGGTGCGCGACGTGTCCCTGAGCGTACCTCCCGGCGACTTCGTGGCCCTCTGCGGACCGTCCGGGTGCGGCAAGTCCACGTTGCTGCACCTGCTGGGTGTCGTCGACTCGCCCTCCTCGGGCACGTTGCTCTTCGACGGCCAGGACGTGGCGGCGCTCGGCGACACGGAACGAAGCCACATCCGGCTGCGCAAGATCGGCTTCGTGTTCCAGCGCTTCTTCCTGCTGCCGATGCTCTCGGCGGCGGAAAACGTCGAGCTGCCGATGGCCGAGGCCGGCATCGCCCGGAGCACGCGCACGGACCGTGTCCGCGATCTGCTGTCCTACGTGGGCCTCTCCGCACGAGCGAGCCACCGGCCCTCGCAGCTCTCAGGTGGCGAGATGCAGCGCATCGCCATTGCCCGCGCACTGGCCAATTCGCCGCGGCTGTTGCTGGCGGACGAGCCGACGGGCGAACTCGACCAGGCCACCGGGCTGCAGATCGCCGCGCTTCTGGACCGCGTGAACGCCGACGGCACCGCGCTGGTGGTGGTGACGCACGACCCCGAGTTTGCCCGCCGGGCTCGGCGGATCGTGACGATGCGCGACGGCGGCCTCGTCGGCGAGGAGGCCGCGCGGTGATCGGGCGACTGGCTCTGCGCACGCTGGGCGCGCATCCGGTCCGCACGGCGGTCCTGGCCGCGGGCTTCGGCGTCGGTGTCTCAGTCATGGTGATCCTCCTCGGCGTCGCCGAAGTGGTGCTCGAACAGGCACGGGCCCCCGAGTTGGCCGGCGGCGGCGACCTCGTGGTCACGGGAACGTCAATGGACGAACTCGAGGCCGCCAGGCTGGTGCTGGCCGGCCCGCTCAGCCGCGAGCCACTGGCGTCTCAAGTGGCAGCCGCCTCGCCCCTCAGCCGCGGCACGATCTATCTGGTCGGCGACGAAGGCACCACGCCGGTCGATGCACAGTCGGGCATCCCAAGCATGGAACGCGCCCTGGGCGACCGCGAGGTGTCGGGCATCGCTGAGTGGCAGGACACGGAGGCCGATCGCCCCTGGGCCGCACGCGATCCTGGCGATGCGCTCCGAACCATCGATCGGTTTCACGCGGTACCCGATGTGCCCGAGCGGGCCGCGTCGTGGGCTGAGTGGCTCTATTTCAACGGCCGGGCTGATGACGTCCGCTTCTACCTGACCTTCATGGTCGGCCCCCACACCGCTGATGGTCAGCGCAGCGCCGGCGTACGGCTGCAATTGGAACACCACGGCCGCATGGAGTCCTACTCGAACGGCGCGCTGCTGACCGAGGCCGAGGTGGCACAGGCCCCGGACCTCACCATCGGAGGGAGCCGTATCCGCCTGCGCGGCATGCGCTACGACATCCACCTCGACCTGACCTCGCGCGATGGCCGGCGGTTAACCGGCGACCTCGCGGTCATGGGGATTGCCGGACGGCAGCTCCCGCCAATCGAGCTGACCGGCGCCGGCGGGTGGCGTTCAGGCTACGTCGTCCCGGTGATGGGGGGCTCGGCCGATGGCACGCTGGTCGCGGGTGGCACCCGCGTCTCACTCACGGGGGCGTCCGGGTACCACGACCACAACTGGGGCTTCTGGGAAGGCGTGTCGTGGCAGTGGGGCCAGGTGCAGCACGGCGACCTGTCGCTCGTCTTCGGGCGGGTCTTTCCACCGGCCGATGCGGCGGACCCGGCGCGCATTCCCGGCTTCCTCGGCGTCATCGGACCCGACGGCCCGATGGGCTACGCCACGGGCATCACCATCACCGAAACAGACAACCCCGCGACGCACGCCCCGACGCGCATCGTGATCGAAGGCAAGAGCCCCTCGCTCGATCTGACGCTGAACCTCGGTATCGACAGCACAGAGCGCAGCCGGCTGGCCGGGCCGATGTCTACGCCGTCGTCGTTGACGCCGCTGTCCACACCGCTGACCTTTCTACAGATGCGCGGGCGCTACCGCGTCTCCGGCACCATCGGCGGCAAGCCCGTGACCTTCAGCGCGGCGGGGTCCGCCGAAACCTTCCGCGGCGAGTAGAGTCCCTCAGCGGATAGCCGCGCCTTCGTGCCGCGACCAGCCTTCGGCCAGCGCCTCGGACGACGCCAGATGCCGCAGCAACAGGTCCGCGTCGCGCACGGCGGCGATGAAACCCGCATCTCCAGCCGCGTCAACGTGTCCGGACGCAGTGGTCACCAGCACCGCCGCGGCCGCCTCCAGGCTGCGCATGTAGGTCCGCAGCCCCCGGCCCTGATAGCCACACCAGTTCCCCAGAGCATGGGCCGCGAGATACCGCAGCGCAGGGGCCTGAGACGAGCCAGGCACCTCGGGCGTGAACCCGGCCCCGGGTAGCCCCAGCGTCCTGAAGCGGTCCAGTAACGGCGACCGCTGGAGGTGCACCGGCACCGCCTCCATCACCTCGCGCATCCGATCTTCAAACCACCCCACCGGCGGCGGGCCGGTCACGAGCGCGACCCCGTCCCCAGCAATCTCGTTCAGCCTGGCCTGGAGTGTCACCGGACCGGGTCGCCAGGTACGCATCCGCTCCGCGTCGCGGGCAAGCGTGGCCAGCGCTACCCATACCGTCGGCACCGAGGCGCATACGGCCACGGCATGGGCTTCCCACGCCGCGTAGTCGTCGTAACCCATCAGCATGTGCGGATGGAGCAGCGGCGGCAGGTCGTCCGCCACCAGGCCGTCGTAGTCGCCGGGCGGGAAGGCGGGGGGCGCCACGACGACGGCCAGGGGCACATCGTCGCGCAGGAGCATTCGGGCGGCCGTCGGACAGTAGTGCGACAACGTGACGACGGTACCCAAGGCATCGGTGCGCGCGACCCGCGGAAACAGTCGGCAGGCGGTCGGCAGCGCCTGCTCACCGAGCGCTCCGTGCACCATGCACAGCCGTGTGGCCCGGTCCAGGCACGCACACGCGCCGTCGGCCTCCCGCCGCAACACGGCGGAGTAACCGGACGGCGGCGCACCGCCGGCAAAGGGCTGCACCATCGGAAGGCGGCCCTCGCGGTGCCCTGTCTCGATCGACTGGAACGAAGCGGCCTCCACCGGCACGTCCCACAGTGTCGCGCAACACAGGCCCGTCCGCCCGCATCGATAGTCGGCGTGGATGCTCAGCGCGACCATTCGGCTGCACGCCGTTACTCCTCTGTTATCAGTCATTTAGCGGCTGACATAAGTATTACAGAGCCCATGCGCCTTCCTTGCTACCGTTGTGCCTGCTTGGACGGGCATCACGCCCGCCGCACATAGGACACATGGCTCACACCTCACTGCTGTTCGGCCGGAAGTATCAGAAGGGCGTCAACTGGATCACGACCATCGCGATGGTGGGCTTCCACATCGCCGCGGTCGCCGCCTTCTTCTACATCGACCTCGGCGCCATCATCACGGCGGTCGTCCTCTATTTCGTGGCGGGCATGCTCGGCATCGGCATGGCGTATCACCGGCTGCTGACGCACCGGAGCTACAAGACGCCGCTCTGGATGGAGTACTTCCTCACGCTCTGCGCCACGCTGGCGCTCGAAGGCGGGCCCATCTTCTGGGTGGCCACGCACCGCGTGCATCACCAGAAATCGGACCGCGACGGCGACCCGCACACGCCCCGCGAAGGCAGCTTCTGGGCGCACATGGGCTGGATCATCATGGGTCAGGGCCTCCACCAGGAAACGGCCCTGCTGGCGCGCTACACCCCGGACCTGTCGAAGGACAAGTTCCATGTGGCGCTGACGAAGTGGCACTGGGTGCCACAGGTGGTCGTCGGTCTGGTGCTGCTGGCCTTCGGCGGCATTCCGTACGTGCTCTGGGGCATCGGCGCCCGCACGGTGTTCGGCCTGCACACGACGTGGGCCGTGAACAGCGCCACGCACCTGTGGGGCAGCCGCCGCTTCGCCACCAAGGACGACTCCACGAACAACTGGTGGGTGGCGCTGCTGACCTTCGGCGAGGGCTGGCACAACAACCACCACGCGCACCCGACCTCCGCCCGCCACGGCCTCGCGTGGTACGAAGTGGACCTGAACTGGATGGGTATCTCCTTCCTGAAGGCGCTGGGCCTGGCGTGGGACGTCAAGGTGGCCCGGCTCACCCAGCCGGTGAACTACGAGGAGAACGACACCCTCGAGCTCGACGAGGAAGCGGTCGCGTAAGCAACCCGGCCACCCCGGTGACCGTGGCAGGGGTCGGGGCTGTGATTCGAGCGCGACTGCTTGTGAACAAGCCTGGGTGCACGTCCCGTGCGCCCACGGAGCGCACGAAGTACATCCCCGACCCCTGATACGGTCGCCGCAGCGCTAAGATCAGCGCATGACCCGCCGCCGGAAGGCGATCAGCCTCGTGGTCGTGCTGGCCGTGGCCTCGCTGGCGGCCGCAGTCACGCTGAACGTTGGCTGGATCGTCATCAACGCACGGAGCGTCATGCCCCTCATCTGGGGCATCGTGTTCTTCGCGATCGTCATCGCGGGCATCATTCTCTACACCGTCTTCCTCGTGATCGAAATCGAGCGCAACGAGGACCACGACACCTTCATCAGTTCCGTCACCCACGAACTGAAAACCCCCATCGCCTCGATCCGGCTGTACCTGGAAACGCTGCAGTCCCGTACGCTCACCGACGAGCAGCGGCACCATTTCTACGACGTGATGCTCGCGGATACCGACCGGCTGCGGCTCACCGTGGAGAACGTGCTCAAGGCCGGGGCCTCGCGCGAGCGGAGGGCGCACGCCTTCGTGCGCGTCGACATCGATGTTCTGGCGCGGGAGTGCATCAAGATCGCCACGCTGCGCCACCACCTGCAGCCCGACGCCATCGCGCTCGAGGTGCAGGGCGACCTGCCCCTCACGGTGATGGGCGAGGCCGACGACCTGCGGACAGTGGTCTCGAACCTGCTCGACAACGCGGTGAAGTACTCGGGAGACAGCGTCCGTGTGACGGTGGCGCTGGCGGCACCGACGCCGGATACGATCTGGGTGCGCGTGCAGGACCGCGGGGTCGGCATCCCACAGCCGCAGTTACGCCGCATCTTCAAGCGCTTCTACCGCGCGCCTGTGAAGGGCATGACAGTCAAGGGCACCGGGCTGGGTCTGTTCATCGTGCGGTCGATCGCCAAGTCGCACGGCGGCCGGGTCTTCGCGCAGAGCGAGGGCGAAGGACGCGGCGCCACCTTCACCGTTGAACTGCCACGCGCACTGAAGGCATGAGCCGGATTCTCGTTGTCGAGGACGAGCGCCACATCGCCGACGGACTCCGCTTCAACCTCGAGGCGGAAGGCTTCGAGGTGACCGTGGTCGGCAACGGCGCCACCGCCGCGGCGATGCTGCTGGCCGAGCGCGACCGATTCGATGCCGTGCTCCTGGATGTGATGTTGCCCGGCAAGGACGGCTACGCCGTGGCCGCCGAGGTCAGGGCGGCCGGGCAGTTCGTGCCGATCCTGATGCTGACCGCGCGCGGCCGCGCGGAAGATGTGCTGCGCGGGCTGGAGTCGGGCGCGGATGACTACGTCCCGAAACCGTTCGAGCTGTCCATCCTCCTCGCCCGGCTGCAGGGACTGCTCCGGCGGGGTCGCTGGCAGCGCGATGCGCAAGAGACGCCGGAGACCGCCCCGGGCGACACGTGCGCCTTCGAGGGACGGTGCATCGACTTCGACGCCATGGAGATCGCGCACGGAGATCGCACGTATCGGCTCACCCGCATGGAATCCGACCTGCTGCGCTATCTCGTAAAGAACGCCGGCAAGGCGGTCTCCCGGAAGGCCATTCTCGAGGACGTCTGGGGGCTCCTGGACGGCACGGATACCCGGGCCATCGACAACTTCATCGTGCGGCTGCGGCGCTACCTGGGCGACGGCCCCGCCTCTCCGCGATTCCTCCTCACGGTACGCGGCGTCGGCTACAAGTTCGTCCTGCCGGCCTGACCCCGGCGCCTCCGGCCGGGCCGCCTCTCCGCCATAATGGGGGGCATGCCCGCCAGTGAAGTCATCGAAGCCCACGGCCATCTGATCGATTCCGGCCACCTCAGCGGCATCTTCGACAAGGTCATCGAGCAGAACGCGGCCTACGAGGTGATCCGTTTCGACATCGGCCGGACCAACGACGATGTCTCCCGCATCGAGATGCGACTGACGGCCGACACGCCCGAGGCGCTCGCGGCCCTGCTCAAACAGCTCACGCCGCTCGGCTGCCACCTGCTCCTGGAACGGGACGCCGTGCTGGCGCCCGCCGAGAAGGACACCTGCGTGCGCGACGATTTCTACTCCACGACCAACCACCGCACCCAGGTGCGTGTCGGGGGCCAGTGGGTCGAGGTGCAGCACCAGCGCATGGACGCCGTCATCGTGGTCGCGGACGGACACGCGGCCTGCCGCAAGCTGCGCGATGTCCGGGCGGGCGAACTGGTGGTCTGTGGCCACGAGGGCCTCCGCGTCCTGCCCGAGTTCCGGGAACGCGACCGCATGGGCTTTGCGTTCATGAGTAATGACGTGTCGTCGGAACGGCGGGTCGAAGCCACCGTTGTCCGCGTGGCGGCCATGATGGCGGACGTGAAGAAGAACGGCGGCCGCATCGCCGTCGTGGCCGGACCGGTGGTCGTGCACACCGGCGGAGTGGAGCACTTCAGCGCGCTCATCCGCAAGGGCTATGTGGACGTGGTCCTGGCCGGCAACGCTCTGGCCGTGCACGACATCGAGTACGCCCTGAAGGGCACCTCACTCGGCATTGACCTGGTGGCGGGTATTCCCGTGGATCAGGGCCACCGGAACCATATGGCCGCCATCAACACGGTCAACCGTGCCGGCGGCATCCGGGAGGCCGTGCAGCAGGGCGTACTCACCTCGGGGGTCATGTACGAGTGCGTCACGCACGGCGTGGAGTTCGTGCTGGCAGGCAGCATCCGCGACGACGGCCCGCTGCCCGACACGCTCATGGACCTCCTCGAGGCGCAGAACCAGTACGCCGCCGCCCTCGAGGGTGTCCAGATGGTGCTGATGCTCTCCTCCATGCTGCACAGCATCGGCGTGGGCAACATGCTCCCGTCCTGGGTGCGGGTGGTCTGCGTGGACATCAACCCGGCTGTTGTCACGAAGCTGAGCGACCGGGGATCGATGCAAACAGTGGGCGTCGTGACCGATGTCGGCATGTTTCTTCAGCATCTGGCGCGAAAGCTGGAATGAGGCCTGTTATTCTTTCGGCATGGGTAAACGGATCGTTCTCTTCCTGCTGACCAACCTCGCCGTTGTCCTGACCCTGTCGGTCGTCGTGAGCTTGCTGGGGCTGGACAGGTACGTCACCGACTCCGGCCTGAATCTTGGTTCGCTGGCGATGTTCTGTCTCGTCTGGGGCATGGGCGGCGCCTTCATCTCTCTGCAGATGTCGCGTTTCATCGCCAAGCGGTCCACGGGCATGCGCCTGGTGGATGGCCAGAGCGGGAACGCGGACGCTGATTGGCTCTACCGCACGGTGGAGGGCCTCACGCGCAAGGCCGGGCTACCCATGCCCGAGGTCGGCATCTACGAGTCCGGCGAGGTGAACGCCTTCGCCACGGGTCCAAGCCGGAGCAAGAGCCTGGTTGCGGTCTCGACCGGCCTGCTGCGCTCGATGGAGCGGCGCGAGGTAGAAGGCGTGCTCGCCCACGAAGTGGCACACATCGCCAACGGCGACATGGTCACCATGACGCTGCTCCAGGGCGTGATCAACGCCTTCGTGATGTTCCTCGCACGCGTTGTCGCCTTTGCCATCGCCAATAGCGGCTCGCGCGACGGCGAGCGCCGTGGCAATAACGGCGGGTCGTTCCTCGTGATGATGGTGCTGCAGATTGTCTTCGGCGTCCTCGGCTCGATGGTCACGGCGTGGTTCTCGAGGCAGCGCGAGTTCCGCGCGGACTCCGGTGGCGCCACGCTGGCCGGACGCGACAACATGATCGCCGCGCTGCGCCGCCTGATGACCACGCACGAACTGGTCGACACGCAACAGGCGGCACTCGCCACGCTCAAGATCAGCGGCGCCCGCGGGTGGATGATGTTCCTCTCGACGCATCCACCCCTGGAACAGCGGATTGCCGCGCTCGAAGCCGGCCGCTAGCCCCCCGGAACCGTGATGTTCCGCACCCTGATCTCGACCGGCGATCTGGCCGCGCACCTGGACGACCCCGCGTGGGTCGTCGTGGATGTGCGCTACAGCCTGGCGGACACCAGCGCGGGGCTGGCCCAGTATCGCGAAGGGCATATCGCCGGCGCGGTGTACGCGAGCCTCTCGCACGACCTCGCCTCCACACCCACGGGCGCCAACGGACGCCATCCCCTGCCCTCACCGGACGCCATGGCCGCGGCCTTCGGACGCCTGGGCATCGGCCCTGGCACGCAGGTGGTCTGCTACGACGCGGACAACATGTTTGCCGCGCGTCTGTGGTGGATGCTCCGCTTTCTAGGCCACGACGCCGTGGCCGTGCTCGATGGCGGCTTTCCGAAGTGGGTGAAGGAAGGCCGGCCCGTGCGGTCCGGCGAGGATCACCGTGCATCAGCCACGTTCACCCCCGCCGTGCGTGAAGACATGCGCGTGCCGGTGGAGACCGTGGCTGCCGCGTCACGAAACGGCAGCCTGCGCCTGGTTGACGCCCGTGCCCCCGAGCGTTTTGAGGGGCAGAACGAAACACTCGACAAGGCCGCCGGTCACATTCCCGGCGCAGCCAATTACTTCTTCAAGCAGAACTTCACGGCCGAGGGCACCGTCCGCCCCGCCGACGAACTCCGCACCGCGCTCGCGGCTGCCACAGCGGGGAAGCCGATGTCAGAGGTCGTGATGTATTGCGGCTCCGGCGTGACAGCCTGCCAGAATCTGCTGGCCCTCGAGCACGCGGGACTTCCGGGTGCGCGCCTCTACGTGGGTTCGTGGTCGGAATGGTCGGCGGATCCGGCACGGCCGGTCGAGACCGGGCCAGCGACGTAAGCGCGGCGGGCCGCTGTGCACGCGCTCAATAGGACTTGCGCCCTTCGTGGCTGGGCGTATGGGCGCCGACGGGATGCCCTCGGCAGGTTCGATTGGTCTACTTGCCGAGGTGCGCGATGACGCACTCAAGGATGCCAAGATGTCGGGCCATCTTACGGACTTGGCCACCCTGAATCTGGTCCTTCTTGGCAAGACTTGGGTAGGTCTTCCCGTTGAACTTCACAACGTAGTAGTGATCCGTCGCGTTCCAGACGTGGCCCGGGGCGCATTGCTTCAGGATCTCAAGAAGGCGCTTAAGCGGGACGAGGCCGAACGATGACACAGGCCCTACGCGGCGTCGGCATACACAGCGTAGAGTTCATCGAGCGACTCCTGCTGGACGATCGTGTTGTCACTTGGAGTGACCGACTCCACAAGCTTCCGAGTCACCTTGACATAGCACGGCGTGCTGGCCTCACAGCGGGGAATGCCGTCGGGTCCGACCACACGTCCAGCCCGAACGGCCTCGACAGCGGCGTCCCACTCGTGAAGCGTGTCGGGATCAGTCTCGTGAAAGAACGTCTCAACGCGGGCCTTGAATTCGTCGAACCCCGACGTCTGCATCGCAAAATCAATGAAGATGCGCGCGAGCGTATTCCGCAGCTCGAGATGTGTGGCGTTGAGCGTCTGCGCACCGAGCGCGATGCCACCCGGGTGGACCCCATCGATCCACACCCCGTCTGCTTCAAGGGTCGCGAGCACGCGGCCTTTCACCTCAATGTCCGCGAGGAACCCTTTCCCAAGGATCGTGCCGTGGTGACTGAACAGTAGTGGCCACGCAGTCGACTGGTTGATCTGGTTCATGGACTCTCAGGCTTAGCGAGTAATCGGCGACTGTAGCGGCCGCATCAGAGTGGTGTCAAGGACTCCCTAGGTTCCTCGATTCTAGCAGGCCCCCTGCCACCCTCTCCGTCCTTCACTGTTCATGCTCGGCGTGGGCTCTGAGCGTCGACTCATGGCGTTCCTATCATGCCCCGGAGTGCGGCCGGCGTCACGTCGAACACCTTCAGCACCTCGTCGCCGTAGTGGTTGATCATTTTCACGGCGATCTTGCCGCTCTCGGGCGGGGCGAACGGGCGGCTGATAGTGCTGTAGAGCGTCTGCCAGGCGGCTTCGTCGATGTCGGCCCGGAGCGCGCGCTTCAGCTTGTCGTAGGGCTCGTCCGCGCCAGTGAAGTAGGCGTGGCGGACGAAGAAGCTTTCGCCGTTGTAGTCCGTGTCGATGAACCAGCAGGCCACGTCGTCGGTGGACGCGCTGCGGATCTGGCCGGTGGTCGGGTCGTACACGTCGAGCCCGCGCAGCTCCACGGTGAGGTTGCCCTCAATCCCCTCGGTGGTGATGACGACATCCGGCTCGCCGAACACCATGAAGAGGTTGCCGGCGCCGGTCTTCTTGAGGAGCTCGTCGCCCATGGAGAGGTCCGGGTTCATGCGCGTGGGGAGCACGGTGAGCGCACCGTAGCGCTTCACTTCCTCGGACACGTGCGGGTCGAACGCAAAGCCGCAGACGATGAGCAGGTCGTAGCCCACGCCGAGCACGGCTTCCTTGGCGGCTTCCTTTACCTGCTGCGGCCCCACGGTGCCGTGTTCGGGGCCGATGGACACGGCCACGCGCTTTGTCTTCCCATCGGTGTCCACGTACTCCCCGGCCGCGTGAATCCAGGTGCCGGCGTGCGGGTCCAGCCGTTCGAAGGTGAGGCGCTCCTGCTTCTTCGTGTTCTGCACACCGGCCTTGAGCAGATTCGCCAGAATCATCGATTCGAACTTCACGGCTGTGTCGTGCTGCCCCTCCATTTCCGTGGCGGGCAGTTCCTCGTCCGCGGACAGCACGCGATGTGGCGACAGGCTCTCCACGGTGAAAGGGCCAGTCACGCGAATACGCTTGGCGTCTTCGTAGGGCTTGTCGTAGAGGATTTCGGTGTCGGCGTGCTTCGCGATGGCGGCGTCGATCTGCTCGCGTGTCATGCCCTCCCGGATGTCCGGATTGTTGGCGATGGACTTGAGCGTCACATGCGGCACGCGCTTGTAGACAAAGCCCTTCCGGATGTCGCCGTCCGTCTTGTAATCCGGCGGGATCTTTCCGGTGATCTCGGCTTCCTTCTTCACTCCCTCCTGCGTATCCGCGAGCAGGTAGAACGGGAACTTCGCGGCCATCAGGCGCGTGCGGGCGAGCGCAAGCGCCACGCGGCTGGTGTCGATAGTGATCCAGCGACGACCCCACTGCTCGGACACATACGCGATGGTTCCTGAGCCACAGGTCGGGTCAAGGACGAGGTCGCCGGGATCTGTAGTCATCAAGAGAGCCCTCTCAACGACCTTCGAACTTGTCTGCACGACATACAAGAGGCCAGACCCTAATTGGACGGACTCCCAACGATCATTCACTGGAACAACAGGGAAATCATCAACGAGCCGAACATAGCGCAGCGACCTACCAGCTGGGCACAGTCGGTTGGCGGCAGCAAGTTTGGTCAGCCCATCCCGATTCGTCTTGAATGTGCCGGTCCCTGGCGCGTATGGCACACCGCCGAAAGTGAACTCTCGGAGATCTCCCTCGCCAATCGGACGCGCGCTCGTCAACGCTGTCAGCTGGGCTCGCCGCCCGTGCACCACTCCGCTCTCGACTTCGGTCTGACCAATGCGCTGCAATGAGCCATTTGGCCGAACTGCCATGTCGTATCGTTCGAGAGAAAGAGAGCCGACCTCACGATCCAGGTAGAGCTGCCGATACTTCACGGAACCAAGCTCTCTGGCATAGAACAGCAGATAGTCCACCGTCTGGGGAACCAGGGCCTGATCGGATCCTCCAGTTTTCTGAACCACGATCGTAGCCACGTGGTTCTCGCTCCCGAACACTTCATCCAGCACGCTGCGCACCAGATGCACGTTCTCGTCGCCAATCTGCACGAAGATGCTGCCGCTCTCGGTGAGCAGCTCCCGTGAGGCGACAAGGCGGTCGCGCAGGTAGGCCAGGTAGGAGTGGATGCCGAGCTTCCACGTGTCGCGGAACGCGCGGATCTGCTCGGGCTGGCGGGTGGCGTCCTCCACCTTGCCGTCCTTCACGTCGCGTTTGCGCGTGGAGACCTGCCAGTTGGACCCGAACTTGATGCCGTAGGGCGGGTCGAAGTAGATGGTCTGCACCTTCCCCTTCAGACCCTCCTTCTCCGCCAGGCTCGACATCACGAGGAGGGAATCGCCGAGGATCATCCGGTTCGACCAGTGCTGGTCGTGGTGGTAGAAGTCCACCTTCTTGTCGAAGTCGGCAATGCCGTTGAAGTCGTTGAAGAGCGTCAGCTCCGGCTCGGCCTCCCCGGCCTTGGCGGTGTCGCGGAGGTTTTCCACCAGCGCCTGCGGGTGGATCTTTTCCTGGATGTAGATGGGCACGAGCGGCACGGCGAGCGGCTCGCGGTCCTGCTCGTCCTTGCCCTTCCACACCAGTTGCGGATCGAGCGAGGGGTCGCGCGGGTAGAGGATGCTCTTCGGGGCCTTTTCGTCCTCGGCCACGAAGTCGCGCAGCTCCTCGGTGGGGATGTTGACCCGTGCGTCCTTGTGCTTGATTGCGTCAACCGGCGTGGGGCCGGTCTTCTTCGGGGTGCGTTTGGCCATGGTCTATGCGTGATGCTCGACGACAGGAAGATAGCGACGCGTGGGCCGGTCCACGGGCATCTCATCCCAAGTGCGCCCGTCCAACTCGCGCCCGGTCCGTTTCTTGAACACGCCGCCCCACTGCTTGAAAAAGAAGGCCACGCTAGCCCTCCGGCACTGGTCGCGGATGTCGGCCACCCACTCCGGCTGCATGGGACGAGCCTTCGGTCCCGACTCGCCGCCAACAATCGCCCAGTCGATGCCGCGCAGGTCAAGAGCAGGAAGCGGTCCGAGCAGCGGTTCCAGGGACAGGAACTTCACGGCGGCGGGCGTCGCCCGGAGATCATCGATACGGTGGACGAACCGGTGATTCTCCACGCTGACGCCCATCCAGACGTTCGGCGGCCACGGGAGCGTGGAACTGAGCGTGCGCAGGCGCTCCGACCGCTTCGTGAGGACCTGGAACTCGTGCCAGTGGGCAGCCCTCATCACGCCGAATGCGGATGCGATGAACGACTCGGGCACGTCCGCATGAAACAGATCGCTCATCGAGTTCACGAAGATGCGGCGCGGCCGCTTCCAGGTCAGCGGCAGGTTCAGCATCTTGGGCTGAAGCGTCAACTCGAAGCCGTTCACGTAGTTCGCCTGGCCCATTGCCTTCAGGCGCTTCGCCATGCGCTCGGCATAGCAGTGCGCGCAGCCGGGGCTGACCTTGTCGCACCCGGTAACCGGATTCCAAGTTGCCTCGGTCCATTCGATCGGCGAGTTGGTGGCCATCAGGCAGCTCCTCGGTTCCGGTACTTGTCGAAGATGTGGGTCACGATCTTGTTGGCTACGGGCTTCTGGGCTGCAAAGAAGAGATAGTAAACAATCGCGCCTCGTCGATTCCGCATCGGTATCGGCTGCGGTACGTAAGCAAATCCAGCCACATTCCGCAGGCGCTTCCTGAAGGCCTCAGCTATCGCATCATTGCCTTCCTTCTTCGTCACATCGCCGAGGAGGTCCTGGTCCGTGCGATAGGCTGACTGCCGCCAAGACGAATCGCCCCACACAAGATCCATCCGCGCTGCCTGGACAGGATCCACACGCGCCGGCTCTTTCCAGAGCACGTTTCGGTTGGCATCAGAAATCATGAAGTTGAAGAACACTTCGATGGACTTCATCTGACCGGCCTGTCTCAGGACCTCCCAGCGCACATTGAGTCCGTACGGATCGAGCAGGCACAGACCACGCCGGTATTGGTCATAGCGACATCGTGGAAACACGTGTCTCAACAAGACCTCGTTCCCGTCCCCCTCGTACACGGTCACCCTGGGGTCTCCACTTGAGAGATCGCGAAGACGCGCCGCTCGTCCGCCGTCCAGGTCGACAAGGTGCAACTCGGAGAACGGTGGCTCCACCTGTGCTGCGATGAGCGGGCTGCCAGCCACTTCCAGGCCAGTCTCCTTGGATAGGTGGGTGCCGGCCCCAGCGAAGGCATCAATGTAGAGGTGCTGAATGCGATTTTGCTTGGACAGGATCTTCGAGTACTCGGTGGCGTAGTCCCGGATGATGTCCAGCTTCACCTCGGACCAGTAGCCGATCTCGTCCAGGCGCACAGAGTCAGGGGGCTCAGCCATGGTCCACCAGCCCTTGCAACCCAGGTACCGAGTAGCTGCGACGCCTCACCTACGGGCTCCAAGAGCGATATCGACCGCCGTCCGGGCTGCGGCGCGAATTGCGCCCTCTGCGTTCCACGGGTCGGTAATTTCTGCGAATGCCCAGCGGCCGAAGGCGCCGTGGTTGTTCACGGCCGGCACCCACAGGGCCTGCGCGGTGGTCACCTTGGCGGCTTTCTCCTTGAGCTGCTGGCCGGAGACTTCCAGCACCAGATTCACCGGCTCGGCCTGACCATCCACGCGCATGCGGACGACGAAGTCCGGGTAGTAGCGCTTCTCGGCGCCGTTGATGGTGTAGGGAATCGTGAAATCGAGGCCCTGGTTCTTCACGTAGGTCACCACCTCTGGCATGTCTTCCAGCGTCTGCGCCAGCTTGCCCTCCCAGCCGCTGTCCTCCACGACGTGGGAAATGTGGCAGCGGTCCGGCGCGGTGGTGAACACGGACTTGGTGGTGTCGAAGTCAACACCCCGTGTGGAGCCGGTCTGGTCCCAGGGCTGCAGGATGGGCCGCAGGCGCGGCGTGCCGGGCTCGCTGGCCACGATGGCCTTGTAAATGCGATCCGCGGCGTCGTGCGCGAACTGCACGAGCAGCAGCATCTGCGGGAACGCGTGGTCCTTGCAGGTGAGGCACTCCGTCATCCAGCGCTTCGCGATGGCCAGCACCTGCGGGAAGAGCCAGCTCTGGACCTCGGCGTCGAAGTGATGCTCTGCTGACCGGTCCGTCCGGCTCTCGCCGTCCGCGCGGAAGTACTTCTCCAGGGTCAGCTTGGCGAGCAGAAACGCCACTTCCGATGGCCGGTGCTGCTTCAGTTCCTCCAATGTGTGGATGCTCTGCTCCCCCACGATGGGCGCGTTCACGACCTTGACCGGCACCTGCTCGGTGGAGAGGGCCAGGCGATGCTCGGGGCCGAAGGTGGCGGTCAGTCGCTGTGAGCCCAGGTCGTAGCGGTAGCCGGTGAGCCTGGGGAACGCGATCGCCAGGTGCGCGCGGTCGTCCAGCGCCCGCACGCGCGTGGCGGAGACGGGCGCCGTGGGCGATGCGGACGTGCCGGCGGTCGAGATGAACGAGAACGGCACGCCGTATACCTCGGCGTACTCCGGCTCGAAGTGTCCCTCGGCGTTGACGGCGTAGCTCATGCGACGCAGGCCGCGGCCGACCACCTGCTCACACAGGAGCTGCGTGCCAAAGGCGCGGACGCCCAGGATGTGCGTGACGGTGTTGGCGTCCCAGCCTTCGGTGAGCATGGAGACGGACACCACGCACCGCACGTGCTCGCCGAGCTTGCCGGCCTTGCCCACGGTGTTCATTACTTCGCGGAGCAGGTCCTCGTCGGTCAGGTCGTCGGCGTTCCGGCCAGGAAAGCGCGCCCGATACTCGGCCTTGAACTCTTCGATCTCTATCGCCGCGATCTTCTTGAACTCCGGGCTCAACCCCTCGCCGGACTCCAGTTGCCTGGAGTCGACCAGAATGGTGACGGGCCGCGACGTCCAGCGCCCGTCCTGCTCGTTCGAGAAGAGCGGCAGCCCGCCAGGGACGATCACCGACTCGCCGTTGGGCAGGGGCTTTTCCCACCCGGCCACGTGGTCAAAGACCATCTTGGAGACCGCGGTGCTGTTGCAGACCACGACGAACACGGGTGCGGTGAGACCCCTGGCCCGGGCCTCGGCGTTGGCCTCCCACTTCGCGAAGGCCTTGGTGTAGTTGCTGTAGAGGCTCTTGAGAGCCGCCTCCAGCTCGACGGGTGGATTCGGAGCGACTGCGCCTGCGTCGTCCTTGGGCCGTTTCTTCGGCAGTTCGTCGCGAATCCGTTGCCAGAGGTCGCGATAGGTGGGCAACTCCCCGTCACCAGCGTTGTCAGACACGGGCACGCGCGGCACCTTCACGATGCCGGACTCGATGGCGTCGATCAGCGAGAAGTCAGACACCACCCACGGAAAGAGCGTGCCCTCGCTGTAGCCGGAGCCGCGCAGGAAGAAGGGCGTAGCCGACAGGTCGTAGACGGCCTTCAGGCCGAGCTTGGCGCGCACCGCGTCGAGCCCGGAGATCCGGACCCGCGCTTCCTTCTCCCGTTCCTTCGCCTCGGCTCGCTCCTCTGTGGTCAGCACCTCGGCGTCCGCATCGGACTTGCCCCGATAGCAGTGGTGCGCCTCGTCATTGATGACGACGATCTGCCTGGCCGTGCCCAGGTCCCGGCACACGCGGCGCACCATCCGGTCCGGCGTCTCCTTGAACGGGCTGACCCCGCCCTTCAGGAGGATGGACTTGGTCAGCTTCGAGGCATCGCCGCCTTCGTGCAGCAGGAAGGCGTGGTAGTTCGTGATGAGAATGCGTGCCGCGCCGAGCTTTTCCAGCAGGTGCGCGGGCAGGATGTCGCGCTGACGGTAGTAGTTGTCGGGGTCGTTCGGCAGCAGCACGCGCAGTCGGTCGCGGATGGTGATGCCCGGCGTGACGAGCAGGAAGGCATCCGAGAAGCGGGCATCCTGACGATGCTCCTGCTTATTGAGGGCCTGCCAGGCGATGAGCATGGCCATCACCACGGTCTTGCCGGAGCCGGTGGCCATCTTGAGGGCCAGGCGCGGCAGGCCGCCGTTGTACAGGTCGTTCTCCTCCCGCAGCTCGTTTTCGATCCAGGCGTCGCCGTATTTTTTCGCCACCTCGGTGATGTAGATGGCCGTCTCCACCGCCTCGATCTGGCAGAAGAAGAGCTTCTTCTCGCGGGTGGGGTTGGTCCAGTACTCCAGCAGCCGGGCGGTGGTCTGCGTGACGCCCACGTAGCCGCCCGTGCGCCACTGGCCTACCCGCTGGCGGATGCGGTTGACCCGCTTGTTCTCCTGGAGCCGGTCCCGGGTCCACTCGGTTTCCAGCCGAAGCTGCTTCCCCATCCGCCGCGGCTGGGCGATAGGCATGAAATACGAGCTGACACGACGGCTCTCCTCGACCTCGGGCGTGATGCCGAGGTCGTCGAACCGGAAGTGGCGCGTGGGCTCGCGGAACGGCCCGTTGAGGATCGGGTTCTCGATGACGGGCGGGGCGCCGGGCTCGGACATTCGGGTGACGGAGGGAATGCTACCGCGAACGCCGTGCCACCCCAGACCCGAGGTGCCCCAACATGCGCCAGCGGTGCTCCACCTGGGTTTGAGTCAGGGGCGAGGGTGCGGACGCGGACAGCAGCACACGGGGCCTTGCTAACCGGCCTCCCGGGCCTTCGGCAAGCAGCCGCGCTCGGCGGCGCTCTCGCTCGGACCGGAAGCACTCGAAACAGAGTGTGTGGTCCCGGTCGGCCCGGACCTCACCCCGGTAGCGGAACTTCGCCCGGCGCGCCTGGCACCCCTGGCACAGCCGGCGGACCTCACGACTTTCCCGAGTAGCCGATTGGGACATCCCGACCTCCGCGGTCAGGATGCCGCGGGGCCGTGACAGGGCTGGTCATACGCCGGAATTTCGCCTCGGCCAGGACCCGGCCCTAGCTGTGGACCCCGGGCGCCTCATGCCCAGTGCGCGCCACGTACTCGACGTAGGACCCTTGATAGAGATGGGGCTCGGCCTCGGTGCCGGTTTCGCCGCCCAGTTCCAGCACGCGGTTGCTCAGCTCGCGCAGGAAGCTCCGGTCGTGGGAGACAAAGAGCATGGTGCCCTCGAAGTTCTTCAGCGACTTCACGAGCATCTCCTTGGTGGCTAGGTCCAGGTGGTTGGTCGGCTCGTCGAGCACGAGGAAGTTCGGCGGGTTGAGGAGCATGCGCGCCATGACGAGGCGCGTCTTCTCGCCACCGGAGAGCACCTTGATCTTCTTCTTGGTGTCGTCGCCCGAAAACTGAAACGCCCCAGCCAGGCTCCGCAGCACACCGATGGATTCGGCCGGAAAGTCGTTGGCGAGCTGATCCTCGATGGTCAGTTCCGGGTTCAGCACGTCGAGCGCCTGCTGGGAGAAGTAGCCCATCTTGAGGCTGGCGCCGAGCGTGACGGCACCGGAGTCCGGGTCGAGCGCGCCCGCCACCATCTTGAGCAGCGTGGACTTACCCGCGCCGTTCTTGCCCATCACGCACCAACGCTCGCCGCGCCGGATGGTCATACTCAGGCCGTCGTAGATCACCCGCGACCCATAGGCCTTGCGCAGGTCTTCCATGACAACTACTTGATCGCCGGAGCGCGGGGGTGTGCGGAAGTCGAAGTCCACGACCTTGCGCCGGCGGGGCGGCTCCACCTTCTCGATCTTGTCGAGCGCCTTCACGCGGCTCTGCACCTGCGCGGCCTTGGCGGCGTTGGCGGCAAATCGGTCGATGAAGCGCTGCTCCTTGGCCAGCATGGCCTGCTGACGGGCATAGGCGGCTTCCTGGTTGGTCTCGCGGATGGCACGTTCGCGCAGGTAGAAGTCGTAGTCGCCGGAGTAGACGGTGACCTCGCCTCCGTCGATCTCGGCAATCTTCGACACCACGCGGTTCATGAACTCCTTGTCGTGCGAGGTCATGAGGAGCGAGCTGCTGAGACCCGAGAGGAAACGTTCGAGCCACACGATAGACTCGATGTCGAGATGGTTGGTAGGCTCGTCCAGGAGCAGGACGTCCGGCTTGGACAGCAGAATCCGCGCCATCTCGACGCGCATCTTCCAGCCGCCGGAGAGTGCTCCGACGTCGCCGTCGATCCGCTCGTCGTCGAACCCGAGGCCGTGGAGCACCTCGCGGGCCTGGCTTTCGATCGCGTAGCCGCCGAGGTGCTCGTACTCCTCCTGCACTTCTCCAAAGCGGGCCAGCGCCTCGTCGAGCTTGTCGGCCTGGTCCGGGTCGCCCATCGTGTGCTGCAGGGCCTCGAGTTCGTGGTGGAGGTCGCCCACGCGCCCGCTGCCGGCAATCGCCTCATCAAGTACCGAGCGTCCTGACATCTCACCGATGTCCTGACGGAAGTAGCCGATCGTGGTGCGCTTCGGCACGGCCACGTCGCCTTCGTCGGGGGTCTCCTCCCCCACGATCATCCGGAACAACGTGGTCTTGCCGGCCCCGTTGGGACCGACGAGCCCGACGCGTTCACCGGGGTTCAACTGGAAGGAGGCGTCGACGAAGAGGACCTGGCGGCCGTGCTGCTTACCGATGTGCGAGAGAGAGATCATTTGATAGGTGGAAGACCAAACAGGGGTTGAAGCCGTGGATACAGAGACCCGAAGAGCGCCGCGCCGGTGAAGGCACCGGCCAGGGCGCCAATCGCATAGAGCTTGCCCTCGCCGAGATTGACCAGCATGGGACCGGGACACATGCCGGCGATGGACCAGCCGATGCCGAAGAGCACGCTCCCGACGACGGTGCCGCGATTCAGGACCTTGGTTTCAAACGCCAGCGGGGCGCCCGAAAGAGCCCGGCCGCGCCGCTTCAGCCACCACAGCCCCGGGGCTGTCAGCACGACGCCTGCACCGATGATCCCGTAGAGCTGGAAGTTCGTGAACAGGAACATGCCCTGGATGAAGTCGTAGTCGGCGGCGCCCGAGCGGCTGAGCACCAGTCCGAAGAGGGTGCCCGCGATGAGGAAGAAGATCGTCATCGGCACCGCTTACCTGAGCACCAGGCGATAGAGCACCTGCGTCACGACCAGGCCGCTGCCCATGAAGCAGAGGGTGGCCACCAGGCTCGGCAGCTCGAAGTTCGAGAGGCCGAAGATGCCGTGGCCGCTTGTGCAGCCGTTGGCCAGCCGCGTGCCGAAGCCGACGAACAGTCCGCCCACGAACATCCACGCCAGCTTGGCCACAGGAGAGAGTCCAAGGGCGGTATCCAGCATGCCGAGCTCCCACGTGGGCGCCCAGCCTCCGCCAAGCACGGCGGACAGGACACCGCCCAGCAGGAGTCCCGCCAGGAACGGCAGCCGCCAGCGGCGACCGTGCAGCGTGCGCCCCCGCTGAAAGTAGGGGGCCTGCAGCACCAGGCTGCACACGTCCTCGAAGCCGCTGGAGATTCCCAGGCGCCTGTTCCCGATGAAGAGGAGCGCAAGGGTGATGCACGCGATGGCGGCCCCTGAAGCGGCCCAGTGCCAGGGCGCCAGATTATTGAGGATGAGAGACATGCGTCCCTTTATCGTACCGTCTACAGAAGTTCATGGAGGTCGGCGAGCGTACGGATGACCGGAACGGCGCTCGGTGGCGACCCGCCCTCTTCCGGCGCGCCCCTGGAGAGCAGCACGGCCCGCATGCCCGCGCCCAGCGCCCCCTGGACGTCGTGCGCCAGGCTGTCGCCAACCATGACGGCCGACTCCGCCCCGACACCGAGCCGCGAGAGCGCCTCCGCGAAGATGCTGGGGTGCGGCTTGAGATAGCCGTGCTCCGACGACGAGACGGCTGCGTGGATCAGGCCATCGAGACCGAAGTGCCCCTGGAAGGTATCCAGGCAGCGGTGGGAGTTGGAAACAAGCCCCACCTTGATGCCTTCATCTGCCAGGTGCTGCAGGACCGGGCGGACGTCGTCATAGAGGTGGAAGTGGTGGCAGAGCGCCCACTCGTCGTACATCTCCCTGGCACAGGCCTCGAGCGTGCCGCCCGCACCGCCCATCCCTTCGATGATGGCGGCCGTGTAGCGGACGAACAGATCGTGGTGGTAGCGCTCATCCCCCACGTCGAGCAGGGGCAGGGCAGCCGCGACGGCCGCACCGAACCGTGCGGGGTCCAGTGTCATGCCGTAGCTATGACCGAACTCGACATAGCCGTCCCCCTGGAAGACGCGCCCGGGGTAGATGAGCGTGAAGTCGACGTCGAAGAGCACCGCTCCGGTCATCGTTCGAGCACGTGCGCACGCACGTCGGCCACAGGGTTCGCGAGCGCCATTGTCCGATTCTAGCGGGGTACAATCATGCGCATGCCCGAGTGGAAAGATACGGTCAACCTGCCCCGCACGGACTTCCCGATGAAGGCCAACCTGCCCACGAGCGAGCCTGCGGCTCTGGCGCGCTGGACGGAGATGGACCTCTACGGCAGGATTCGCGCGATCCGGGCAGGTGCGCCGAAGTTCGTGCTGCACGACGGCCCGCCGTACGCCAACGGCAAAATCCACATCGGGCACGCGCTCAACAAGATCCTCAAGGACTTCGTGGTGAAGAGCCGGACCATGGCCGGCATGGACGCGCCGTACGTGCCGGGTTGGGACTGCCACGGCCTCCCCATCGAGCTGAACGTCGACAAGGAACTGGGCCCGAAGAAGAAGACGCTCTCGGCCGCGGACTTCCGGCGTGAATGCCGCACGTACGCCGGGAAGTTCGTCGCCATTCAGCGTGAGGAATTCGAGCGGCTCGGCGGCCTCGGCGACTGGGACGCGCCCTACCTCACGATGAACTTCGGCTATCAGGCGGCCATCGTGCGCGCGCTGGGCAGGTTCGTCGAGCAGAAGCTCGTCTACAAGGGCAAGAAGCCCGTGCACTGGTGCATGCACTGCCGCACGGCGCTGGCCGAAGCGGAGGTGGAGTACGAGGACCACACGTCACCCTCGGTGTACGTGGAGTTTCCGCTCTCGCCGGCGAGTGCCGCGCCGCTGGCCGAGAAGGTACCCGCGCTCGCGGGGCGGTCTGTGGCGGTGCTGATCTGGACGACGACGCCGTGGACCCTGCCCTCCAACCTGGCAGTGGCCTTCAACCCGGACTACATCTACGGCGCCTACGAGGTGGGCGACCGAACCGTGATCCTGGCCGAAGGGCTGGGCGAGAAGGTCAGCGCCACGACGGGCCGGACGCTCGGCGAGCCGGTGGCGACGTTCCCGGGCAAGGTGCTCGAGGGCATCATGTTCCGGCATCCACTCTACGAGCGGGATTCGGTGGGCGTGCTGGCCGAATACGTAACGCTGGAACAGGGCACGGGCGTCGTGCACACGGCGCCAGGCCACGGTGTGGACGACTACCACACGGGCCTGCGCTACGGCCTGGAGGTCTATGCACCGGTCGGGCCCGGCGGGCACTTCCTCGACACGGTGGAACAGTTCGCCGGCCTGCGCGTGTTCGACGCCAACCCGGTGATCATCGAGGCACTCCAGGCCCGCGGCCGGCTGTGGAAGCATGCGGACTACGAGCACACCTACCCGCACTGCTGGCGGTGCCACCACCCCGTTATCTTCCTGGCCACCTCGCAGTGGTTCATCGCCATGGAAAAACAGCGACTGCGGCAGCGAGCGCTCATGGAGATCGACCAGGTGACCTGGATTCCAGCGTGGGGCCGCGACCGCATCTACAACATGATCGCGTTCCGCCCGGACTGGTGCATTTCGCGCCAGCGCACATGGGGCGTGCCGATTCCGGCGATGGCGTGCACGAACTGCCAGACGCCGGTGCTGACTACCTCGCTCACGAACAGGGCGGCTGACGTCTTCGAACGGTACGGCGCCGACGCGTGGTACGAGCGGCCGATCGAAGAGTTCCAGCCGGACGATCTCGCGTGCCCGTCTTGCGGCGGCACGTCCTTCGAGCGCGAGATGAACATCCTCGATGTCTGGTTCGATTCCGGCTCGAGCCACGAAGCCGTGCTCCCGCCCCATCAGGATCTGCAGTGGCCGGCCGACCTGTACCTCGAGGGCAGCGATCAACATCGGGGTTGGTTCCACAGCTCGCTCCTCATCGGCATCGGCACGCGTGGCAAGGCGCCCTTCAGGGAGGTGCTCACCCACGGGTTCGTGGTGGACGAGAAGGGCCGCAAGATGTCGAAGTCGGTCGGCAACACCGTGGCACCGCAGGACGTGATCAGCAAGAGCGGCGCCGAAGTGCTGCGGCTCTGGGTCTCGATGGTGGACTACGGCGAAGAGGTGCGCATTGGCCCAGAGGTGCTGGCGCGAACCATCGAGGCCTACCGGAAGATCCGCAATACGCTGCGCATCCTCGTGGCCAACCTCTACGACTTCGACCCGGTGAAGGACAGCGTGCCCCTCTCCGAGATGGACGAACTGGACCGCTACATCCTGGCGCGATTCGCGGACACAGCGCAGAAGGTCCGGCCCGCCTACGAGCGCTACCAGTTCCAGACGATCTTTCAGGCACTGAACCAGCTCGTGACGGTGGATCTGAGCGCGTTCTACGTGGATGTGACCAAGGATCGGATGTACACGCACGGCGCCACCTCGCGGGCACGGCGGTCCGGGCAGACGGCCATGTACATCCTGGTGGACGGGCTGACGCGCCTGATGGCGCCCATCCTGCCGTTTACGGCGGACGAGATGTGGCGCTACATGCCCGGCACACGGTCCGAGTCCGTGCACCTGGAACTGTTCTCCGAGGCGGACGCGTATGCGTCGAAGGAGATTCTCGACCGCTGGGCGCGGCTGCTGTCGGTCAGGGACACCGTGAATGCGGCGCTGGAAGCCCAGCGCCAGGCCAAGGTCATCGGCAACAACCTGGGCGCGCGCGTGACGCTCACGGCCAGCGGCCCCGTCGCTGCCGTACTGGACCGGCACCGGGCAAACCTGGCCACTCTCTTCATCGTCTCGGAGATCGTGCTGACGCTCGGGTCGACCGATGGCGCCGACACCATCGACGTCACGGTCGAGAGGGCGTCGGGCGTGAAATGCGAGCGGTGCTGGCGGTTCGTGCCGTCCGTCTCGGAAGAACCGTCCAGTGCCGGGATCTGTGCACGGTGCGTGGACGCGATCTCCGGCTCGGCGGTGGCGTGACGGAGGCCTCCCTCGCGAGTACGGGTGCGCCGGCACCAGGGGTTCGTGGGCCTGCGTGGCTCGTGGCGGTGCTGGTCGCGGCAGACCAGGCGGTCAAGCTGGCTGTCCGCTCGCAGATGGAACTGGGCGAGAGCATCGAGGTGATCCCTGGGTTCTTTGACCTGACCCGCGTGCACAATTCTGGCGCGGCGTTCGGGATGCTCAACGGGGTGGACTTTCCGTACAAAGCCGCCGCGCTGGCCGTGGTGGCCCTGGTGGCGCTCACGGGCGTGGGGCTCTATGCTTCGACGTTGCCCGCATCGGAACGGCTGGCCCGCTTGGGCCTTGCCTGCATCGTGGGCGGGGCGGCCGGGAATCTCATCGACCGTGTCGTGTCCGGGTACGTCGTGGATTTCGCTGACTTCTACTGGAACGGCTGGCACTTCTGGGCGTTCAACGTCGCGGACGCGGCCATCACCTTCGGCGTCGGCTTCATGATTCTGGACATCCTTGGAGTGGGACATCGCCATGCACCCCGAACTCTTTAGCGTCGGCCCCGTCACGCTCTACTCCTACGGCGTGCTCCTCGCGGCCTCGTACCTGCTCGGGCTGCAGCTTGCGCGCCGACGCGCCGCGGCACGTGGCCTCGATCCGAACCGGATTCTGGACCTCGGGATCTACATCATCGTGGCGGCACTGGTCGGCGCCAAGGCCCTGCTTCTGGTGGTGGACTTCGACACCTTCCGCGAGTCCCCGGCGCAGATGCTCTCGATCGTCAGGTCGGGTGGTGTGTTCTACGGCGGGCTGGTGCTCGCCGTGGCCGTCGCGTTCTGGTACATGTGGCGGCACAACCTGCCCTTCTGGACCACCTGCGATGTCTTCGCCCCGGGCATCGCCCTTGGACATGTGACGGGCCGCCTCGGCTGCCTCGCGGCGGGCTGCTGCTACGGGAAGCCGACTTCGGTGCCGTGGGCCATCGTCTTCACGGACCCGAAGGCGCTGGCCAACGTCGGAACGCCGCTGAACATCGGCCTGCACCCCACGCAGCTCTACGAGGCCGGCGCGGAGCTGGCGATCCTGGTCGTCCTGCTCACCACGGAGAAGGGCCGCAAGGCTGCGGCCGGCACGACCTTCTGGCTCTATCTCCTGCTCTACGCCATCACCCGGTTCATCATCGAGTTCTACCGTGGCGACCCACGCGGATCGGTTGGCATGTTCTCGACGTCGCAGTTCATCTCGCTGCTCCTCGGACCATTGAGCCTCGCCATGCTGATCTGGATCAGACGCAAGGGGCCGAGCGCCGACGGCTCCACGAAGGCGGCAAGAGTCCGGGCGGCAGTGTAAGGCCGGATGCACTACACCCTGACCGTTCCCGAGGAGTCCGAAGGCGAACGCCTCGACAAGATCCTGACAGCGCTGCTGCCGGACCGTTCGCGAGCGCAAGTGCAGAAGCTCATCACCGATGGGCATGTGACCGTTCAGCGCAAGGCGGCCAAATCCAACCTCGCCATGCGGGCCGGTGAGAGTATCGAGGTGGAAGCACCAGAGCCCGTGGCGCCAACTGCCCAGCCGGAAGCGCTGCCTCTGGTCATCCTGCACGAGGACGAGGACATCATCGTCATCAACAAGGCCGCCGGCATGGTGGTTCACCCGGGTGCCGGGCATGAAACCGGCACGATGGTGAATGCGTTACTCCACCACGTGGACGACCTGAGCGGCATCGGCGGCGAACTGCGCCCGGGTATCGTGCATCGCCTGGATCGCGGCACCTCGGGCGTGATCGTGGTGGCCAAGCACGATGCCGCGCACCAGGAACTCTCCCGCCAGTTCCAGGACCGCGAGGTTGAGAAGGAATACATCGCGCTGGTCTGGGGCGGTGTGGCAGCCGGACGGCGCATTGACGCCGCCATCGGGCGCGACCCTTCCAACCGCCAGAAGATGTCCGCTCGCGCCCGCTTTGCCCGCGAGGCGGTGACGCGGATCACCCGCGCATGGACGTGGAAGGGGTTGTCGCTCGTACACGTGGCCATTCACACCGGCCGGACACATCAGATCCGCGTACACCTGAGCGCCATCGGCCATCCGGTGGTGGGCGACACCCTCTATGGCGGCGTGCACCGGCGGGTACCAGGTGACATCAAAGCCGTGCAGCGGCTGGACCGGCCGTTCCTGCATGCCTGGCGCCTGGTGATCACCCACCCGTCCTACGGCCGCCGCCTGGAGTTCCGGGCGCCGCTTCCGGATGAACTGGTCACGCTGCTGCTCGACCTCTCCTACGAGGGGCCGATCCATGGAGAGAGTCCTTCCGAGTGAGGGAGGCCCGCAAACGCGGTGCCGCCATCACGGGTGGCGGCGTTACGGGTGGCGCCATCGCTGGTGGTGCAGTGCCGCAAGTCATCCGCAAGGTATTCGAGGGCCGGGTCTTCAGCGTCGCGGTTGAAACCATCACGCTGCCGAACGGGCACCGGCTGGACGCCGAGGTCGTCCGGCATCCCCGCTCGGTGGTCATTGTTCCGATTGACGACGAAGGGCGCGTCATTCTGGTCCGTCAGTATCGCCATGCCGTCGGGCGCTGGCTGTGGGAGTTGCCAGCGGGCAGCACGAACCCGGGAGAGGACGAGCACGCAGCCGCCGCGCGCGAGTGTCACGAGGAGGTTGGTTTGGTACCGTCCAAGCTGGAACGGCTCGGGGCGTTCTTCCCCACGCCGGGCTATTGCGACGAGGAGATGGTCTTCTTCAGGGCCACGGGACTCCGGGAGCCAGGCCCAGGTGAGGCGGACGCACACGCGGACGCCGACGAGGAGATCGAGCCGTGCGCCTTCACCGTCGCTGCCGCGCAGGCGCTCGTCGCGAGCGGCGAGATCGCTGACCTGAAGACGGTCGCGGGCCTGGCGTTGGTCTCCGGCGCGGGTCGCTAGTCTAACGGCGGGTGCGGCGGTCGGAAGTCCGTGAAGAGACAGGCCGTTTCTGGACCGGCCGCTTTCTGACCGGCTCCTTCCTCGAGGGCCGCTTGACGGATGCGGCCACACGTCGCGGCCCTTTCGCTTCGGCCGCCGTCGATTTCAGGCCAGGCGTCCTGGACGCGGGAAGGAGCGCCAGCCGCAGCACCTCATCGACGTGCTGCACCAGGTGGACCTTCAGGCCCTTGCTCAGTTCCGGCCCAAGATCCTCGTTCACGTTGCGCTCGTTCAGCTTCGGCAGGATCACCTCATGGATGCCCACACGCCTGGCCGCGAGCACTTTCTCCTTGATCCCGCCCACAGGCAACACTCGGCCCGAGAGCGTGACCTCGCCGGTCATGGCGAGGTCGCCGCGCACCGGACGCCCCGTCAGCGCGGAGGCCATCGCGGTCACCATGGTGACGCCTGCCGAAGGGCCATCCTTGGGAATCCCTCCGGACGGTACGTGGATGTGGATCTCCGATGTCTTGAAGAAGTCCGGGTCCGCGCCAAAGGCCGCCGCATGCGCCCTGAACCACGACAGGGCCGCCCGCGCTGACTCCTTCATCACATCACCGAGCTGACCGGTCAGCGTCAGCGTCCCGGCACCCGGCATACGGGACACTTCGACGAACAGGACCTCGCCGCCGACTGGCGTCCACGCGAGGCCGATGGCCACTCCGGGGTCCTTGGTCCGTCTCGCGATCTCCTCGTCGATGAAGTGCGGCGCGCCCAACAGCTCCACGATCAGCGCGGCGTCCACCTTCAGTCTGGTTTCGTCGCCCTCTGCGCGGCGGCGGGCCGCCTTCCGGCAGATCTTCCCGATCTCGCGCTCAAGGTTCCGCACGCCGGCTTCACGGGTGTAGCCGCGAATCATCTGCCGCAACCCGGTCTCGGTGAACCGGAGCTGCGCGGGCGTGAGCCCATGGTTGGTCACCTGTCGCGCCACGAGGTGATCGGTGGCGATGCGCAGCTTTTCCTCTTCCGTGTAGCCGGGAATCTCGAGCACCTCCATGCGGTCTCGGAGGGCAGCCGGCACAGGATCGAGGACGTTGGCTGTCGTGATGAACAGGACCTCCGAGAGGTCGAACGGCACGTCCAGGTAGTGATCCCGGAAGGTGGAGTTCTGCTCGGGGTCGAGCACTTCGAGCAGCGCCGACGCCGGGTCACCCCTGAAGTCGGACCCGAGCTTGTCGATCTCGTCGAGGATGAAGACAGGATTCTTCGATTCGGCCCGGCGCAGCCCCTGGATGACCTGCCCGGGCAGCGCACCGATGTAGGTGCGGCGATGCCCCCGGATCTCCGCCTCGTCGCGCATGCCGCCGAGCGACACGCGGACGAACTTGCGACCCAGCGACTGCGCCACCGAGCGGGCGAGCGATGTCTTGCCGACGCCTGGGGGGCCAACGAGGCAGAGGATCGGCCCCTTCACGCTCGGATTCAGCTTCCGGACCGCCAGGTACTCGAGGATCCGGTCCTTGGGCCGCTCAAGCCCTGAGTGGTCGGCATCGAGTATCGCCTTGGTCTTCGGCAGGTCCACCACCTCGACGGTCCGCGCCTGCCAGGGTAGCGCCACCAGCCAGTCGAGGTAGGTGCGCGAGACGGTGTATTCGGCGGCGGCGGCCGGCATCTTCGAGAGCCGTCCGAGTTCCCGCAGCGCCTCCTTCTCCACAACGGGCGGCATGCCTGATGCCGAGATCCGCTCGCGAAGATCCTCGATCTCCTTTGTCTGGTCGTCGCCCTCGCCGAGTTCCTTCTGGATCGCTTTGAGCTGCTCCCGGAGAAAGTACTCGCGCTGGTTCTTCCCGACCTCCGACTGCACCTGCGACTGGAGCTTCGAACCCAGCTCGAGCACCTCCAGTTCCTTCACCAGGATGCGGTTCAGGCCCTCGAGCCTCGCCCGGAGGTCGACCGTTTCCAGCACCTCCTGCTTGACGGCCGTTGACATCGTCGTGAGGCCCGAGGCGATGAAGTCCGCCAGCCGGCCGGGGTCGGTGATGTTGGCGGCCAGCGTTTGCAGATCGTCCGACAGGAGCGGAGAGAGAGACACCACCTGTGAGAAGTTGCCCTTGATGTTGCGGAGCTGGGCGTCGATCTCGAGGCGGTCCTCGTCTCGGGCCACTTCCGGCACCTGGGAGACCCGCGCGCGCAGGTACGGCTTGGTGTCCACAACCTCGGTCAGTGTCACCCGCCCGAGCCCCTGCACGATCAGGCGCAAGCTGCCGTCAGGCAGCTTGAACATCTTGTGAATCTGGCTGGCGGTGCCCACGGTATGCAGGTCGGCCTGGCCGGGTTCATCGACGGACGGCTCGCGCTGCGTGAAGACGCCGATAATCTTCCCCGCTGACATCGCGTCGTCGACGAGCGTGACGGAACTCTCACGTGCCACCGCCAGTGGCATGAACGAGTTGGGAAACAGCACCGTGTCGCGCAGAGGCAGGATCGGCAACATCTCCGGGATGTCGACGGCCTGGTCGGCGGGTGCAAATTCCTCGAGTGAAATATTGTCGTCGCGTTCAGTCACGACACGGCCTCCGGCACGCGCAGATCTCGCACGGTGGACAACCTTACATTACCTGATGGGAGCGGGGCCTTACTGGAGGGAAGACGGCCGAACCGCGTGAAGCGGCCCGGCCGGACGTTCGGATCCTGTTAGTTGGCCATGTCGTAGAAGAGCGCGGACGAACCCCGGCGCTGAGCCAGGAGGCGCTCCCGCTGCACAGCCGTCTCACGCGCTTCCTCGCAGTCCTTGCAACGGACGGCGAAGGGCAGCGCCCGAAGACGCGGGGCCGCAATCTCATCACCGCACTCGAAGCAGTTGCCGTACAGCCCATCTTCCAGCCGGCGGAGCGCCTGGTTAACCTTGTTGAGCGTCTCCGACTTCATCTGGATGAGCGCCAGTTCGATGTCGTCCTGAATGTCGACCTCGGAACTCTCGCCCTGATCGAGCACTTCGCGCTCACGGCCGCCATCGGCGCGGACGTCTCGCATCTTGCCCTGCACCTCACTCAGCAACTGCTGACGCCGAAGCTCCAGCATCTTGCGAAGCTCAGCGTAGCGGCTCGAACGGGATTCAATCTTGGTCGTGGTTCTCTTGGTCGCCATTGTGTCCTCGCGATCTCTGTCTTCTTGACTGTCCAGCGAAATAGCAATCTTCGTGCCGCTCTTGCGCCGCCTGTCTCAACCAACAAGATTCAGGCCGATAAGCCTACAGATTCAGAGAGTATCCATGGACCAACTACTTGTAAATGCTTGTACTTACAGACACTGGCCATTGCTCGCCCGCCCATGATGCCCGACGGACCGTACGATCACAGTTCCAAGTCGAACACTGTCGAACACTGCGGGTATCCAAGTCTTTTTGGCGCTGTTTCTGTGAAGTCCCGCCCGGCACAGTGCCCTGGCGCATGCGTTGAGTTGCCGGATGCCAGACAGCGCATTCGACGCCTTAAGTAGTCTGCTTATCTACACTGTGTCTGATTTCATGCGAAGTGGCTTCGGTCGCCGGTAACCTTGGCGGACTCCACAAAGGAACGATGTTCCCATGGTAGGATTGTGGTTTCTTAAGGGGCCAGGGGACCTGTCCTGGCGCCCATTGTAAGGGGAATATCTCGTGGCAAAGCGATGTGAAGTGTGCGACAAGGGCCCGGTCGCTGGACGCACCGTGTCCCATGCCCACAACGTCGGACTCCGGCGTTTTGAGCCCAATCTGCAGTCCGTCAGGGCTGTCATCAACGGCGCTACCAAGCGCATCCGGGTCTGCACCCGGTGCCTGCGCACGGGCTTGATTGTGAAAGCCGCAAGAATCAGCAAGGTCGCGTGAGTGGACACCGCGCCGTCGCGTCGACAGACGCGCCGGCCGCGATTGGTCCCTATTCTCCGGGCATCCAGGCCGGGCAGTTCCTTTTCCTTTCGGGCCAGATTCCGCTCGATCCGGCAACCGGCGCACTTGTGCCGGGCGATATCACCGTACAGACCGAGCGCGTGATGGCCAACATCGCCGCGCTGCTGGCCGCAGCGGGTGGATCGTTTGCGAACGTCGTCCGCACCACGGTGTACCTCGCTGACCTCGGGGACTTTGCGGCCATGAACGCGGTCTACGCCAGGTTTGTCACCGACCCGGCTCCGGCGAGGTCCACCGTCCAGGTCGCACGGCTGCCCAGGGACGCCCGGGTCGAGATCGACGTCATCGCCATTCTCTAGCCCGGTCAGGACCGGACGGCGCGCTCCACCGCAACCACGCCGTCAATTCCGCGCAACGCCCTGATGACGCGATCGAGGTGCTTCACGTCGCGGATCTGCACGGTCATCTCGATTCGCGCCCGGCGATCCTCTCCGGTCTGCGCCTCCATGGTCGTAATGTTGGTGTCGATCTCCGACACACGGGCGCTGATCTCGGCCAGCATCCCCTGACGGTCCTCCACCTGCATCGACAGCCGCACCGTGTACGCGGCCAGGTCCGCCATTCCGGCGTCCCACTCCACGTCAATCCGGCGTTCGGGGTCCACCAGGAGGTTGAGCACGTTGGTGCAGGCCGCGGCGTGCACGGAGACACCCTTACCCCTGGTGACGTAGCCAACGATGCGCTCCCCGCGGATCGGATTGCAGCAACGGGCACGCTGCACCAGCAGGTCGTCCACGCCGCGAACCTTAATGCGGTCCGGCGCGCCGGCATCGATGCGAGGCCGCCGCGCCCCTGATGGAAGGGCCTGCTCGGCGAGCCGCTCCTTGAGCACGTCGGAAGGGGCAGCGCGCTGCACCACCGTCCGCGCCGAGAGCTTGCCGTACCCGATGTGGGCGAGCAATTCGTCCGGGCGGATGGCACCGTACTCGACCGCGAACGCCGCAAGCGACGGGCTCTCGAGAAGGGTCTTCGGGCTGAGATCGTAGCGCCTGGCCTCCTTCTCGAAGAGTCTCCGCCCGAGTTCGACGCTCCGGGCGCGCTCCTCGGACTGCAGCACATGCTTGATCTTGCCGCGGGCCCGCGAGGTGACCACGAAGGTGAGCCAGTCCCGGCTCGGCCGATGCCCGGGCTGCGTCACAATCTCCACGATGTCGCCGTTCCCGAGCGGCGTGCGCAGCGGGACGATCTTGCCGTTAACCCTGGCGCCGGCGCACTGGTGCCCGACGTCGGTGTGAATGGCGTAGGCGAAATCGACAGCCGTGGCCCCCCGCCGAAGGGAGCGGACCTCACCCTTCGGGGTGAAGATGTAGACCTCCTCTGGATAGAGGTCGACTTTCAGGTTCTGGAGGAACTCCTCGGGATCCCGGATCTCCTGCTGTACCTCGAGGAGTTGCCGCATCCACTGGAAGTAGCGCTCGTCACTCTGGCGACCGACACGGCCCTCCTTGTACTTCCAGTGCGCGGCGACGCCCTCCTCCGCTCGCTGGTGCATCTCCTCGGTGCGAATCTGCACCTCGAACGGAAACCCATGCTCGCTGATAACGGATGTGTGCAGGGATTGATACCCGTTCGGCCGCGGCATTGCGATGAAATCCTTGAAGCGCCCGGGCACGGGTGCCCACGTCTGGTGGATGATGCCGAGGGCGCCGTAGCAGTCCTTGACGGAACCGGTGATCACGCGCAGCGCCACGAAGTCGTAGACGCGGTCCAGGTCGATGTTCTGGCGGATGAGCTTGCGGTGGATGCTGTAGAGGCGCTTGATGCGGCCCTCGATGCTCGTCACCTGCAGGTCCGCCGCACGCAGCCGCTCCGAGAGGGTGTGCTGCAGCGTCGACATGGCCGCTTCGACCTCACGACGGCGGGCCTCCACGCGCACGCGGAGGCTCTCGTAGATCGGCGGGTCGATGTAGCGGAAGGCAAGCTCCTCGAGCTCGTTCTTCACCTTGCTCATGCCGAGACGGCTGGCGATGGGGGCAAAGATATCGAGGGTTTCCTGGGCGATCCGCACCCTGCGGGCATCCTGCAGATGGTCCAGCGTCCGCATGTTGTGAAGCCGATCGGCCAGTTTCACAAGGATGACGCGGATGTCATCCACCATCGCGAGGAGCATCTTGCGGAAGCTTTCCGCCTGCCGTTCCTCGCTGGACGAGAAGTGAATCGCCGAAATCTTCGTCACCCCGGCTACGACGTGGGCGACCTCGTTGCCGAAGAGCTCCGCGACCCGTTCGGAGGTGACGTGGGTATCCTCGACGACATCGTGCAGGAGCCCGGCGGCAACGGCCACCGCATCCAGGCGCATTTCCGCCAGCAGGGCTGCCACCGCCACCGGATGCATGAGGTAGGGCTCACCGGACTGGCGCAGCTGGCCCTCGTGCCCGTCGGCCGCAAAGGCGTAGGCACGACGCAGCAGATCTAGATCGGCCGGTGAGCCGTACTCACCGAGCTTCGCCAGGACGCGTTCGAACGTCACCATGGGCCTGGTTGGAACCTGACGCGCGGCGAAGGGTGGTCAAGTCCCCTTCCGCGTGCAAATATAAGGGCGTGAAGGGGTGATCATACCCTTGACTCACTGGAAAGGCGCTCACTATACTGACGCGCTTGCAGTACTACTTAAGGGGGCAGATGATGCGGAAGTTTTCAGTGACAGCCTGTGCGCTCAGCGCCGGGTTGGGCATGCTGGCGGTGGGCTGTGGCCAGATAGACATGCTGAATTCAAAGATGGCGTTCAAGGACGCCAACGGGCTGTATCAGGCCCAGGACTACCGGGGTGCAGTTGAGAAATACAAGGAGGCGCTGGCGCTCGATGAAGCCGGCACGGGACCGGCTGGGGCCTACTTCTTCATGGCCAACAGCTCCGACAACCTGTTCCGCCCGGCGAAAAAGGGTGAACCGGCCAACGACCAGTTCCTGACCGATGCGGTGGAAGGCTATCGGAAGGCCGCGGAGAAGTCAGCCGACCCGAAGATCAAGCAACTCGCGCTCGAGTACCTGGTGGCGGCGTACAACAATCCGGACAAGCTGAACGACCCGGGTCAGGCTGAGCCCATCCTTCTGAAGATGATTGAATTGGACCCGAAGGACACCGCCAACATGTTCGCACTGGCGAAGATCTATGAGGACAGCGGCATCTACGATCAGGCCGAGCAGATGCTGGTCAAGGCCCGCGAAACCTCTCCCAACGAACCGGCTGTCTACATGCAGCTCGCCGGTTACTACAACCGCCAGGGTGAGTTCGACAAGACCATCGAGGCGCTCCAGCAGCGCGCCGAGAAGGAGCCGAACAATCCGGAGGCCCACTACACCATCGCGACCTACTATTGGGACAAGGCCTACCGTGACTTCCGCCTGAGCGACGCCGACAAGAAGAAGTTTGTCCAGTCGGGCGTGGACCTCGTGGACAAGGCGCTCTCCATCAAGAGTGACTATACCGAGGCCATGGTCTACAAGAACCTCCTGCTCCGGCTCCAGGCCAACCTGGAGAAAGATCCCGCCAGACAGCAGCGGCTGCTGAAGGAGGCGGACACCCTGCGCGACAAGGCGCAGGAGATGCGCAAAGCGAAGCAGGCCGGCGCCTAGGCGCCACCGGCTGGCGAATGTCCAAGGGGGCGTGCCCGAAGCGGGCGCGTCCCCTTTTTTTATCTGGAGACTCCGGCTGGCCTGGGCCGGAGCTGAGGACGCACAGTCGAGCTTTCGCGGCGTACACATTGGAGCCGATGGGTGGGGCTCCACACCGGAGCAACTGCACACTGTGCTGGTCGTGGACGACGACGACGGCATCCGCCGCGTACTGCGGCAGTGGGTGGAGTGGCTGGGCTATCGGCTGCGGTCTGCGGCCTCTGCCGACGAGACCATCGAGGCTTGGCCCAGGAAGATATGGCCGTGGCCCTCTGTGACAGTCCCTGCCACTTCTGCTCACTAGATGATGGTCTTTGAAGCCGTGGGCCGCCTGGGAAGGCTCGCAGGGTCAAGACCCGCCGGTACAAAAGCAAGGGGCCAGGCTTCGCAGCCAGGCCCCTTGCAGAAGATCCGACGAAGGTACTACTGCCCGCCAGCCGCAGCGCGCTTCATCCCGTCCGTCACGATACCGACCTTCTCGACGCCAGCGCCCTTCGCCGCATCGATCACGTCCACGATGTCCCCGTAGCGAAGCGTACCCACTGCTGAGATGAACATCGTCTTGTCCTTCCGCTCTTCGAAGATCGAGCGGAGCTTCTCCTGAAGATCGGCAAGGGTGACGTCCTGCTTGTTCACCGAAATGCGCTTCTCGCCGCTGTACTCCAGCACGATCTGGCTGACGTCGGGCGCCTGCTGCTGCGCGGATCGTGTCTCGGCAGGCAAGTTGACGTCCACACCCTTCTGCGACAGTGGGAGGGCCGCCATGAAGATGACCAGAAGAACGAGCAGCACGTCAATCATCGGCGTGATGTTCATCTCCGAGGTGGCCGCGAGGGCCTTCCCCTGGAAGACCCTCTCTGCGCCGTGGTGCTTGTGAGCTGCCATCTACTTCCCTCCCGCCGCCGGGGCCTTCTTGTTCTCGGTAATCAGGCCCATGTCTTCGATGCCGCTGGCCCGGAGTTCGTCCATCGCCTCCATCACCGTGCCGTAAGGCGCGTCGATGTCAGCCTTGATGAAGACGATCCGCTGCGTTTTGGTCTCAAGCGCCTCTTCCATCTTCCGGCGAAGATCCCCCATCGACACCATCGTCGAGTTGACGTAAAGCGACCTGTCCGCCTGGATACCCAGCACCGTCTGGTCCTGGGTCTCGGGCTTGTCGCTGCTGTTGGCCGCCTCGGGCAGCCGCACATTTACGCCCTTCTGAAGCATCGGCGCCACGATCATCATGATGATGAGCAGCACCAGCATCACGTCGACCAACGGCGTCACGTTGATGTCCGACTTGACGCCTCCCTGGTCCCCACCTACCGACATTGACATGGCTGTAACTCCTGTCACGCCACACGGCGGAACCGGGCAACCGGCCCAGAATGGGTCAGCGCCCGGACGCCAGATGTGGGCGATTCGCTAGGCGGAATGCTTGATGAAGTAGTCGACGAGCTCTGACGAGGAGTTGTCCATCTCCACGTTGAAGTGCTCGATTCGGCCCGTCAGGTAGTTGTAGAACCACACGGCCGGGATGGCCACGAACAGCCCGAGGGCGGTTTCGATGAGCGCCTCGGCGATACCGGCCGAGACCGCACCAATGCCGCCAGAGCCGCTGGACGCGATACCCACGAATGCGTTGATAACGCCGATAACCGTGCCCAACAGGCCGACGAACGGCGCCGTGGAACCGATCGTGGCGAGCACACTGACGCCCTTCTTGAGGTCCGCCGCCGTCAGCGCCGTGGCGCGCTGAATCGCTCGACGCACCGTGTCCAGAACGTCATCACGATTGGCCGAGCCCCCGCTCTCCTTCTGATACTGGAACTCCTGGAGGCCGGCACCCACCACCTTGGCCAGGTGGCTGTAGCGGTAGTCCTTGGAACCGGAGAGCGCGATGGCCTCCTTCAGACGGCCGTCCTTGAGGTGCTTGGCAACCTGGGGAGCGAACAGCTTGGACTGAGTACGCGCCTGCGAATACGTGTAGATGCGCTCAATCGCCACACCGATGGACCAGAACGACATGACGAACAACACCAGCGCCACCGCGATGGCGGGCCCGGTCATGGTCTTGGCAATTTCAACGAGATTCAGTTCGCCACCCATTACAACATCCTCCGCAATTTAGTTGAGACGGTCACTCGGTCCAGTTAGCCCCGCCTCGTCTCGTAGGCAGGGAATGAGGCTCAACGCCTCGTGCTTCGTTGATGAATTCGTGCGGTCTTGACTAACTCAGCGTGAACTGCACCGTTACCGTCATGATGACCGGCACCGGGGTGCCATTCAGCGTGGTGGGCGTGAATACCCACTGCTTCACGGCGTCAATGGCAGCTTGATCCAAGAGCGGAATGGAACGAAGCACCCGCGTGTCCGTGACCTGCCCGTTTGGTCCGATTGTGGCCTCGATAATCACCACTCCCTGGACGCGGGCAGACTGCGCGATGGAGGGATACGTCGGCCTGACATCCTTGGTCTTGGTCGGGGGCTTGATGTTGCCACCCACGCGGACGGGAGCCGGCGGCGGGGGCGGAGGAGGAGGCGGCGGAGGTGCATCGGGCACGCCTCCCACGACACCACCGACGACACCACCAGGAACGCCACCTTCCACACCGGCGTTCCGGTCGAAGTTGGTATCCACCGGAGCCTCTGCCTTGATCTCGGATGGGGCCTCAGTCGGAGCCGCCTGCGGATTGGTCTGCACAACCGGCTTGGGAGCCTGTGCGGCGGCAGGGGGTGGCGGAGGAGGAGG
>JBEBFY010000050.1:0-2122 GCA_040081715.1 Vicinamibacterales bacterium
ACCTGCCTCCTCGTGTGTGGCGCTGTCTGGAGCGCGTGAACCACTCCGCATAATCCACGATGTAACGAGAGGCAGGTCAACTGACAGCCATTGTGTCTATGCGCCCTGACACAGCCCCGATCGAACGGTAGGCGTATAGGCTCAAGGCCACGCGGCGCTCGTGTCCAGGTGTGACGGCATCGTTACGGGTTGCTCCGATGCGTGCATTTATCGCGCCGTCTGCGGCGGAAGATCGGTGATGTGGTACACACGTACGGTCTTCTCGAGAATCGCTACGGGCTCGTGTGTCTTCAGCCAGTCCAGCCAGTTATTCGCGACCCTCCGACGTGGTCCCGGCGAGTCGCCCACCCCGCATGGCTCTTCGCGGACCGACCCTCCATTGGCGCGGTACGGCGCGTCACTGATCGCGATCCAGCCGGTCACCGGGTGATCGGGCAGCGACTTCAGCGGCGGCAGCTTCATGCGGCACGGGCGGATCGTGCCGCTGAGCAGAATGTACAGCTCGGGCACTGGCCGCTCGGCAAAGTACCGCTCCAGGGCGACCGCGCCCTGGCCCCAATCGAAGTTGGACCCGCTCGACACCCACGCGGGATCCCGCCCGGCCAGCATGTTGAAGTAGGCGATCTGATTGGGGACGATCGCCCAGAGCAACGCGGCCTGCAGTCCGACGCACGCGGCCCCGGCGGCGAGCACGGTCGCGGGCCGTCTCGACTCCTCGGCGAGCCTCACAAGACCATAGGCCGATGCCAGGGCAACGAGGGGATAGATGACGAGCACGTGCCTGACACCAAGATTGATGGGGCTCGCCAGGGACACCAGGAGAATCCCCAGAGCCGCGAGCCCGAGCCCGGCGGCCCAGTGCCAGTCGCGCCCACTGCGATAGCGCAGGAGTCCGACGAGGCCGACCCCGGCAAACAGCAGGAAGGGGCCTGGCGTCTTGATCGCAAAGACCACCGGATAGTAGAACCAGAACCCTCGCGCGCTGAACTGGCCGAGCATCGTGACCGGCTGACCGTACTCGGTGTGGGCTTTCAGATAGAGCAGGCCATGCACGAACTCGTGTGCCGGCAGCGTCCAGTCCCGCACGAACGCCGGCCAGCCGGTCGTCGGCATCCGTCCAAACGGCACGAAGGCATCGTTCAGATCGGCCAGACGGCCGACGCGGAAGCCGTAACAAAGCCATATCGTCGCGAGCGCGACGATGCCGAGCACGACGACTCTCCGCCAGAGCGCCGGCCGCGCCAGCGCCGCAAGGTGCGCCCGGCGATCCGGCCACGCGTGAAGGGCGAGGATGGCCACGGCCGCCGGCGGCAGGAACACCAGCGTCGTGAACTTCGTCGCCACGGCGACACCAAGGGCCGCCCCGGTCAGCGCCGCCGAGAACGTCGAGGGCGTGCGAAGGCAGCGCCGCAGCGCGACCAGCACCAGGAGAAAGGCGGCCACGAACGCCACGTCCGTGGTCGCAAAGCCCGAGTGCGCCACGATGGGCGGAAGCGTGGCGACGGCCGCCGACGCGAGCACTGCCACCCACGGGTCGGAGCGACCGCCGGCCAGCACCCAGGTGCACGCGACGGTAGCCCAGAAGAAGAGAAGGGTCGCGAGTCGCCCCTCCGTCACATGCCTGATGTAGTCCGGCGTCCGATAGAACGCCGCGTCGACGGCCATCTCGACGGTCGGCCGGCGTTGATCACGCGGTGGCAGTCGCGCGCCACGGACGTACGGGATGATCGCGTTCACCACCCGGGCAAGCGGCGGATTCTCCGTTTGATGTCCGTAGTGTCCCTCCTGCAGGAGCTCGAGCCCGGCGGCGAGGTGAATCCCCTCGTCCCAGGTGTGCGACAGTCGCGAGTACGTCGCGACGATGGCGCCAGTGCCGCAGGCGACAGCGAGCACCACGACGAGAGGGAAGGCGACGGAGCGGGACGACATGTTCATGCGTACCTGCGTCTAGTCCCCTGGATCGGTGATTTCTAGGATAAGTCCGCTCACTGGCCATGTACCTGCTGCACGGACGATAGCCGATATTCATAGGTAGGATCTTAAGCAGTCGGTCGAAACGGGCGCGGGGATCGACAGGGACATCAACAACCTTCATGCTGGGGTTTCCACACGCACCAGCACA
>JBEBFY010000014.1:0-100028 GCA_040081715.1 Vicinamibacterales bacterium
TGCCTCCTCGTGTGTGGCGCTGTCTGGAGCGCGTGAACCACTCCGCATAATCCACGATGTAACGAGAGGCAGGTCAACTGACAGCCATTGTGTCTAACGGGTGGAAACCCTCTAATGTCGCCTCATAGGTGATCACTTAAGCTGGCGCCGGTCCTCGGGCGCCGTCCTGGGCGCCTCAGTGTGGACGGCGTGCGGTCGCAGGCGGCCTCCTTCCCGGTTCATGACGGCCCTCTCTTCTCTCTGGTGGACCAGGGCTATCGGTACATCGTGAATGTCGCGGGTGCCGAAGCGCTCTATCGGCTTTCCGACACCGACGAGAGGACCAATCTCCCAGCCGAGCCGGCGAAATTGGGAATCCTGGCAGGGCTCAGAGCCACGCTGTCCAGGATTCGCGGAATCGACGCCGGTCGTCGGCGTCAGCAGTGAGGCCCGACGCGCCGGCCTCGTGTCCCGTTGTCGCGAACAGCCAGGACCGCCTCGACGGTCACCGACGCACGACACCGTTCTTCACCGTCACCGGCGTCCCCGGCGTTACCCCGTCAACCGCGGCCGCCCCGATGGCCGTGCCCACGATGGTCCGCAACTGCTCGGCCGCAATCCGATGTCCGGACGGATTCCAGTGCGGGTTGTTTCTGATATAGACATTGTCGACACCGGCGCCGTGAATCGCAGCGGTCAAGTCAAGGTGGGCACGTCATGCCGGGCCGCCCACTCCCGAAGAAAGCCACGACGCTGTTGATCCTCTCCGGTGTCACCCCTTCCAGGCAGGAACACCACAACCGGCTTGAAACCGATGGTGTCAGCGTCCTTCAGGTAACGGTCGAGCAAGGCTCCGTTCAGGTCATAACGATTGCGATCGCGATTCCACGTCGTCTGGTACATGAACTGAACGAGCCGCAAACGCTCCCAGAAGCGAGGATAGGGATAGGGCACGGTGACGAGGCCGGAGCCTGAGATCTCGAACTTGGCGTACCCGTAGCCCGCTCCCGCGTAGTACGGCAGCAGGCGTCGAAAGTCGTCTGTATAGACCGCCAGGACCACGATGTCCGGATCGGCCTTCTTCCCGTACTGCTCGAGTGCCCGGATCATCAGGTCGAGTCCCCATCCGGTCATGCCCATGTTGTCAACGCGCCAACGGGGCTCCAAGGCCTCAAGTAGCTCAGTGACGCGCTCGTCCTGGCGCACGCCCATGCCGAACACGAAAGAATCGCCCACCACCAGGACTCGCCGCCGGCCGTCACGCTCGTCAAACTCGCGGCTGCTGCGGAATCCGTCCGAGTTCGAGACGAGCGCGATCAGTTCCTCGCTCCACTGAGGATACCGGTGGGTCGTTGTTCTCGACGGCCACAATCGGTACCCGATGGCGGCGTCAGGCTGGTATACCTCCGGCTGCCCTGGCTTGATCGGGTTGTTCGGTGGACGGTAGGCCCCGTTCACCCTGAGTGCCAACTCGACGATCGTCAACGCGACAAGCACCGACACGATGACGATGGCCGTCTTGACGAATCGGGAACCCACGCTAGCGGCCCTCCATGCTGAACATCATCGCTCGCAAGGCGATAACCGGGATTCCGGACGCGCTGGCAACCAGTCCGCTGCCGGGGCGATGAACCGGATGGCGCCGCGAAACCCGCTGGTCGCGACCGCCGCACCGGTCGCGGCCCCGAGGGTCAGGCCGAGCCCTCAGCAGCCTGAACATCGAGATCCTGTGCGCCAACACGCCCGCGGCGAAGGGGTCCACCACCCTGCGGAAGGCCCGCCTGCTGCGGGCCGGAACGCCGCGGCGGACCCCTCCGCACCCCTCCGCCGAGAGCGAACCGTGACCCATTAAACGGGGGGACAGCGGACATTTCTACTTCGGAGAAGATCTGACGTCTGTACTTTGGGCCGACATACGGACACCGCTAACATTGTCTATCGTCACGCGCTGGTCAACATTCTTCGCGGGGCAGCGCCGCCCCCCGCGAATCGCTCTCCTTTTCAGGTTGGTCATGAACCTCACTCGTGCGTTCGCCGTCCTCTGCCTATTGCTGCCACGCCTGGCGTCGGCCGGCATCGCGTTTGACGCGTCGAGCGGGCTGCGGGAATCGGCGCTGAACGCGAGCAGCCTCACGTATCCAGTCACGGTCGGGAGCGGGTTGACGGACCGGATTGTGGTCGTGTTGGTGCCAGCGTATGCATCGACGAACGTGAGCGTGAGCCTCATCACGTATGGCGGCGTGCCGCTGACGCGGGTGCGGCGGGACGCCAACGGGGTGCAGCTGGCGTACAGCGAAGCATGGTATCTGCTGGCGCCGGCGGCGGGGCTGCACAACGTGGTCGTGACGATGACGGGGCCGGTGGGCAGCGAGAACGCGATCTATTCGGGGGCGCTGTCGTTCAGTGGCGTCGACCAAACGACGCCGATCGACGCGCACGCGGGGTCGGTGGTGACGGGGAGCCACGGGGCGCACGGCGACACGATCACGACGGTGACGGCGGGAGCCTGGGTGGTGGATGGCGTCGCGACGCGGAATCCGCCGGCGGCGGGCGGGAATCAGACGCAGCGATGGAGCGGCGGCGCGGCGCATCTCGAGCGGAGCGGCGGGTCGACGCGCGGCCCGATCGCCACCGCGGGCGCGACGGCGATGAACTGGACGTGGGCGACGAGCGGCGGGGCGAGCGCGCATTCGGTCGTCGCGCTCAAACCCAGTTCCGCTGGCGTGCCGGATGCGACGCCGCCCGTGCTGAGCAACGGTGCACCGTCGGGCGCCCTGCCTGCCGGCACGACGCAGGCGACGCTGTCGGTGACGACCAACGAAAACGCAGTCTGCCGTTATTCGACGACGCCGGGGACGGCCTATGCGGCGATGACGGGCACGTTCACGGTCACGGGGGCGACATCCCACTCGACGACGCTGGTCAATGTGGCTGACGGCAACTCGTACGCGCGGTACCTGCGCTGCCAGGATGCCGCCGGCAATGCGAACGGTGTTGACTACGCCGTGTCGTTTTCAATTGGCGCCAGCCGCTTCCTGACGGCGAGTAACTGGGCGGCGTTCACACCAGCCGCCAATGGCGTGGGCACTCTTCCCAAGGGATTCAAGGGCGGAATTTTCGACGGGCGTTACTCGCATTTTATTCCCAACTTCAATGGGAACAGCGAGGTGATGCGCTACGACACAACCGCGCCGTTCACGGCCGCTGCGTCGTGGGCGACGTTCGATCCAAATCCACCATCGGGCGGCGGCTACGTCGGCGGCGCCTTCGACGGCCGCTACGTGTATTTCGCGCCGTACCGCAACGGATCGCTGAGCATCGGCGAAGTGCTGCGCTACGACACGCAGTCGCCGTTCACCTCGCAAGCCTCGTGGTCGACATTCGACCCGAGCGCCAACGACGTGGGCACGTCTCCAAAAGGGTACTGGGGCGCGTTCTTCGACGGGCGCTACATCTACTTCTCGCCCGAGCATCAGACCGGCAGCATTCAGGAGCACGGCGAGGTCCTGCGCTACGACACCACGCTGCCTTTCAATCAGGCCGCATCCTGGCTCACGTATGACGCGGGGGCGCATGGGGTTGGCACCGACCCCGATGGCTACAAGGGAATCGCCAGCGACGGCACGTATCTCTACTTCGTGCCGTACTGGAACGGCACTGCCAGCCACGGCGAGGTGTTGCGCTATGACCGGCGCGGCGCCTTCGACGTCGCGTCATCGTGGGCGACCTACACGCCTGCGGCCAACGGCGTGGGCAACATTGCCAAGGGTTTTGAGGGCGCGGTATTCGATGGCAGATATCTGTACTTCGTGCCGAACTACGCCGGCTTTGGCCCGAACGCCTACCACGGCGAGGTGTTGCGGTACGACACCCTGGCACCATTCCAGACTGCATCCTCGTGGACGGCTTTCGATCCGGGTTCAAACGGCGTCGGTACCGATCCCGACGGCTACAATGGCGCGACATTCGACGGCAGATACATCTATTTCGCCCCAACCAACAACGGCACAGGGCCGCACGGCGAAGTGCTGATGTACGACACGACGCGGCCGTTCAACAGCGCCGCGTCCTGGCTCACCTACGATCCGGGCGCGCGCGGCATTGGTGCCGATCCGGATGGCTTCGCCGGGACGATCTTCGATAACCGATACATCTACTTCGTACCGGATCGGAACGAGACCGGCGTTCCGGGCGGCGAGGTCCTGCGCTACGACACCGGTGTCGTGGCTCAGACCACCACGCTGGTGTTGGCCGCCCGGTCCGCCGCTTCAACGTCTGCCACTCAGAGAGTCGCCGAACCGGCGGCAACACAGGCCAGCGCAGGCCGTGTCTTCGCGGAGGTCGACGGTCCGGTGAACACACGCGTCACGCTGGCCAATCCCAACGACGCGTTCGTGGAGGTATCGTTCTATTTCACCGACAGCGACGGACGCCGCGTCAGTTCGGGAAGCCTGGTCGTTCCACCTTTCGACCAGATCGCCGGGCTCGTGGATGGAGCACCGTTTCACGCCGGCCCATCCTTCGTGGGCACCTTCACATTCGAAGCGTCGCAGCCGATTGCTCCGGCAGCGGTGCGGGAGTTTGCCACCGAACGCGGCGAACGGTTGACGAGCCCGCTGCCCGTGGTCGGGGACGGTGCTGGACACCAGAATCTTCCGATTGCCGCCGGCGATGGGTGGAGCACGCAGGCGGTTCTCGTCAACCCGACTGATCGGGAAATCTCAGGAAGCGTCGTGGTGTCAGACGACCGAGTCAATTACCGCATTCCCGCCGGCAGCGCCTGGCGACTGTCGACATCGGAGGCGGGTCCGCTCCAACGCGGCTACGCAGTCATTGATGCGGATGCCGGTAGCGCTCGACCAGCCGGATTCGCCCTGATGTCATACAGGCCTCAGGGCACGACGGTCGCCGAATCGTCGGTCATTTCTGTGCCGGAGACGAGGGCGGCGCGCGTCTTGGTGAACTCGACAGGGCTGCAAACATCGATAGGGATCTCGAATGCCGGTTCGGATCGACCGGCGCGCGTAGCGGTCGAACTCACGGGCGTCGACGGTCAACCGACGGGAGTGCGAGGCGTCCTCGAGGTGCCGGGGCGCGGCCAGATGTCGACGCTCGTGAACGGCATCCCGGGCTTCGAATCGCTGCCCTCGTCTTTCATCGGCGTACTGCGGGTGACGTCGTCGTTCACGCCCGTGACGGTTGTCGGCTTCCAGGAACGCACCGACGAGCGGGGCGCGTTCCTGGTCGGCATGCTGCCCGCGATCAGCGAAGACGGCCTTGGAACGTCGCAGCTCGTCGTCTTCAGCAGCGGCCAAGCGAGCACAATTAAATAATGGTCACGCGTGGCGGCCAGGATGTCGATCGGCCCCACGCGAAGGGCCGGCGGCCGGCGAACGCCGCGGTGTCGGCGGACAAGGGCGCAGAACAGGCCTTCCGTTAACGGGTGGAAACCCTCTGGACTGACCGGGATCGGCGCGTCCGAGTCGGCCGCCAGCCGCAGTCGAGCCTTGGGCGTCGAAATTCTACGACGAGCGCCCGTCCCTCATGGGCGGTGACGCGTCCGACTCAGAACTCGGGATTGAAACCGTGGGTGAGGAAGTTACCTGCCGCTGCGCGACCGGTAGTTGTTGAGCAGCGCGTACGGCTTCGGCCAGGGCAGGGCGTACCCCTGCGCGGCAGCCGCGTGGTGCGTCCAGTACGGGTTGAACAGGTGCTCCTGGCCGAGGAGCACGAGGTCGGCACGGCCGGCCGCAATGATCGTGTTGGCGTCGGCGTAGGAGGCGATGCCACCGACAGCCATCGTGGCGATGCCCGCCTCGTGCCGCAGGCGATCCGAGAACGGTGTCTGGAACTGCCGTGCGAAGGGCGGGAACCCGGGCACGGTGAATCCGCTGGAGCAGTCCACGATGTCGCAGCCGTGGGCCCTGAGCATCTGTGCGATGGCCACCGCGTCGTCGGCCGTCGTGCCGCCCTCCACCCAGTCCACCGCAGAGATACGCACGCTCATCGGCTTGTGCGCGGGCCACGCGTGCCTGCAGGCATCGAAGACCTCCAGCGGGAAGCGCATGCGGTTCTCGAGCGCAAGGCCGTACTCGTCGTCCCGTAGGTTGGTCAGCGGCGAAATGTACGAGGCGAGCAGGTAGCCGTGCGCCATGTGCACTTCGAGCAGGTCGAAGCCCGCGGCCTCGGCGCGTTCGGTCGCGGCCACGAAGTCGGCCACCGTCGCGCTCATGTCAGTCCGGGTCATGGCGCGAGGCGTTGGGCTCCGGTCGCTGCGATAGGGGAGTGCCGACGGTGCAATGACAGGCCAGCCGCCATTGACGACGGGCGCATCGGAGGCTCCCTCCCACGGCCGCACGGTCGACCCCTTCCGGCCGGCGTGCCCGAGCTGGATGCCCACGTTTGCGGGCGACTGGCTGTGGATGAAGTCCACGATGCGTTTCCACGCCCCCACATGCGCGTCCGCGTAGAGGCCGGTGCAGCCAGGCGTGATGCGTCCGTGCGCCGACACGTCGGTCATCTCGGCGATCACGAGCCCCGCCCCGCCGATGGCGCGGCTGCCGAGGTGCACGAGGTGCCAGTCGTTCGGAACGCCGTCCTCGGCCATGTACTGGCACATGGGTGACACGGCGATCCGGTTCAGGACCACGAGGTCCCGAAGGCGGAACGGCGTGAACATCGGCGGAGTTACTGCCACGGGCACCGCGCCGGTGTGCGACTGGCCTCGGGCCGCCGGACGGGCTGCTGCCTGGGACTCAGCCTGAATCGCAGCCTCGCTTGCCACGAGGCGGTCCACGCGGTCGACAAACGCGGGGTCGCCGGCCTTCACGTCGGCGTGCGTCATCCGGAGGGACCGCGTGAGCAGCGAGAAAGCGAAGCGATCAGCGTCAAGGTGCGCGTAGCGGTCCACGTGCTCGAACCAGTCGGCCGAGCCACGCGCGGCACGTTGCAGGCTCTCGACCGCCGGGCGGCGCGCCGCTTCATAGGCGTGCAACGCGCCATCGAGCCGGTCGTGTGACGCCACTGCATCCGCCAGCGCGATGGCGTCGTCCAGGGCCAGGCGCGTCCCCGAGCCGACCGAGAAATGCGTCGTGTGTGCCGCGTCGCCGATGAGTACCACGGGACCAGCGGACCAGCGGGCACAGGTCACCGTTTCGAACTGGCGCCAGCCACCGGCAGCGGTCAGCCCGTGACCGCCGAGGTCGCTCCCGAATACGCCGTCAAGAAACGCTGCTGATGCGGCGGGCGTGGCCCGTTCGAGTCCGGCAGCCCGCCAGCAGGCATCCGTGCATTCCACAATCACCGTGCTGGCATCGGGGCCGTGCGGATAGACGTGCGCGCACCAGATGCCGTGATTGGTCCGCCTGAAGAGGAAAGCGAAGGTCGCCGCGCGGTGCGTGGTCGAGAGCCACGTGAAGCGATTGCCGCCAACGCTCCGGTGCACGCCGACCGCGGACTCCACGAGCCCGCGCACGACGCTCGCCGCTCCGTCGGCGCCGACAATCAGATCGGCGTTCAGTTCCTCGAGCGACGTGACAGGGCGTCCGCGCTCAATGACGACGCCCGCGGAGACCGCGCTCTCCTCAAGTGCCGAGGTCAGGGCCTGACGCCCGAGGCTGACGTAGGGATGCCCCGCGACGGAGACGGCTGCTCCGCCCGGTGGCAGAATTTCCAGCGTGGACCACGCGACGGTGTGTGGCAGCACGGCGTCGTGAATGGCAGTCTCGGCGGACTGCAGGGAATCCAGCGCCCGCTGAGAGAGCACGATGCCGGTCCGGTCGACCGCGCCGGGGGCCTCGCGCTCGAGGACCGTGACCGCGGTGCGCGGCTGCGCGCGCTTCAGACGGGCTGCGAAGGTGAGGCCGGCCGGGCCTCCCCCGACCACGATGATGCGGCGTGCACAGGCCATGGTGGCGGCTAGCCGTCCAGCAGAACCCGTGCGATGGCGACGCGCTGAATCTCGGTGGTGCCTTCGTAGATGCGCAGGCCGCGCACGGCGCGATACAGGCGCTCGAGCGGATGGCCGACGAGCAGGCCGACGCCGCCCGCCAGTTGCAGCGACTGATCCACGATCCGCTGCGCCGCCTCGGTGGCAAAGCTCTTGGCCATGGCGGATTCGAGCGTGGTGCGTCCTGGCATCGTGTCCGCCTGCCATGCCGCGCGATAGGTCAGCAGCCGGGCGGCGTCGAGGTCCGTGGCCATCCGCGCGATCGAGTCGCGCACGAGTGGCATCGAGGCTAGCGTCGTGTCGAACTGCGACCGCGACTGCGTGTGCTTGATGGCCGCTGCGAGGGCTCGCGCCGCCATGCCGCACGCGGCCGCACCCACCGAGGGTCGCATCTGGTCCAGCGTGCCCAGGCCAATGGCCATGCCCATGCCGGTTTCGCCGACGAGTGCCCCGGCCGGCACGCGGCAGCCCGAGAGTCGAATCCGGCCCAGGGGGTGCGGAGCCGCCGTCAACTGGGCGCCGGTGAACGCCAGCCCTTGCGTGTCCGCGGGCACGAGGAACGCGCTCAGGCGTTGGCGCCTCTGGTCAGGCGCGGTCACCGCAAAGACCAGGTACACGTCGGCGATGCCCGCATTCGAAATCAGGTGCTTCTCGCCGTCGAGCACCCAGGCGTCGCCATCCGGCCGCGCGGTGGTCGCGATGGCCGCGACATCAGATCCGGCGCCGGGCTCGGTCATCGCAAAGGCGCCAACGGCCTCGCCCTCAAGCAGCCGACCGAGCCACTGGGCCTGCTGCGCCGGTGTGCCGGCCGCCAGCAGGGGCAGGGCCACGAGTGCCTGCACCGCGAAGAGCGTGTCGGCCAGCGGGCTCACGCCGGCAAGGGTCTCCCTGGTGACGCAGATGCCGCGCAGGTCGCGTGCCGCCACCGGCGCAAACGCGTTGTGCGCGCGCAGCAGACTCAGCAGAGGGCGCGCGGCCGCGCGGGCGTCGGCGTCGGTTTCGGGCACCGGCTGCGACGACAGCGCGTCCCGGACATCTGCCAGCCGCTCCGCCAGGCGCGAATGCTCCGGCGTGAGGAAGGCGGCGACGGCTTCGAGCGAATCGATTGGGTGGCGCGCCATCAGGTGAACCTGGGCTCCCGTCGCTCGACGAAGGCCGCATGCGCTTCGCGGAAGTCCGGACGTTCCATCAACGCGGCTTGCCCTGCCGCCTCGCGTTCGAGCGCTGTGGTGAACGACAACGCGGCTTCCTGATCAAGCGCAGCCTTGGTGTCGGCCAGCGCCTCGGCCGGCCCTGCCGCCAGCGTACCTGCCAGCCGCCGCGCCTCGGCGAGCACGTCAGCGTCATCTACGACGCAATTCACCAGGCCGATCCGGTGCGCCTCGCTGGCATCGATGGCCCCACCTGTCATCAGCAACTCCGTGGCGCGCCCGAGTCCCACGATCCGTGGCAGCAGCCACGCCGCGCCCATGTCTGCGCCCGACAGACCCACCCGCGTGAAGAGAAACGCGAAGCTGGCCGACCGTGCGGCGATGCGGATGTCGCATGCCGTGGCGATCACCGCGCCAGCGCCAGCCGCCACGCCGTTGACGGCGGCAATGATCGGCTTCGGACACGCGCGGATCGCGCGAATCAGGTCGCAGGTGAGACGAGTGAACGCGAGCAGTTCCTCACGCGGACGGCCCAGGAGAGCGCCGATGATGGCCTCGACATCGCCGCCCGAGCAGAACCCGCGCCCCGCGCCCGTGATGACCACGGCGCGGACAGTGTCGTAACCGATGGCGTCGTGACCGATGGCGTCGAACAGGTCGCGCAGTTCCGCGTACACCTCGAAGGTCAACGCATTCAGCCGCGCCGGCCGGTTCAGCGTGATCGTGGCCACGTGCGTCGCCGTGTCGAGTGCGTAAAGGAAGGTCGTCACGGCAGCACCGCCGTGGCCTCAATCTCGACGACCGCGGCGGCGTCGAACAGGCGCGTCACCTCGACCACGGCCATCGCCGGGTAGTGCGCGCCCATCCGGCGTTGCCAGATGGACCCGAGTTCGGGCCGGCTCGCGGCATAGGTGGCCATGCTGGTGACGTAGACCGTCATCCGGCCGATGTGCTGAGCGCTGCCCCCGGCCTCTTCGACCACGGCCAGGATGCGACCGAGCACCGCCTCGAACTGCGTCTGGAATGTCTCTACGTCAGACTCGGCCTGGAATGCGGGCGCGGTCTGCCCGGCCACGAACAGCACGCGGCCACCAGCCGGGGCGAGGAGCCCTTGCGAGTAGCCCGAGGGCCGGCCCAGGGAGGCCGGCGTGATCGCGTCGAAGAAACCCGTCACCGTGGCCTACAGGGTACAGGCTCCCGCCCGTCCCCGGCCACGGCGCCAGGCACCCGCGTCGCGGCACCATGCGACCGCGCACGGCCTGCGCTGCGGCGTAACATGTCGGCCACTGGCAGAGGCAAGGAGGCCCACTGTGATGCGCTCCCGATATCGATACACCGTGCTTCCGGCCGCGTTGGTGGCGCTGGCCGTCGCTCTTCTTCTCGTGCGGACCGGGCTGAGCGCGCCCGAAGCGCCCCGTGGTGTGCCGCAGTTCGAGTGGGATCCGACCTTCCCGAAGATGCCCTCCGGACAGATGCTGGGCGCGGTCATCGGTGCGCACGTCGATGCCAAGGACCACATCTGGATCGTGCACCGGTCGCTCGGCACCGGCACCGGGTCGCTCACCGCGTTCCAGCGTGCCGCCGAGTTCAACCCGCCGCGCGCGGAGTGCTGCATCCCGGCGCCGCCGGTCGTCGAGTTTGACCAGGCGGGCCGCGTGGTGTCCTCGTGGGGTGGCCCGGGTACCGGATTCGAGTGGCCGTCTGGCGAGCACGGCATCTTCGTGGACCATCAGGACAACGTGTGGATCGGGTCCAACGGCCAGGGCCGCCGCACGGGGCCGCCAGGCGCAGTGGCGCAGGCAGGCGCCGAGCAGACCGACACGCAGGTCCTCAAGTTCACGCGTGCCGGGAAGTTCCTGATGCAGATCGGCAAGCAGAACGTGCACGGCGGCAACGACGACACGCGCAACATGCTTCAGCCCACAGGGATCTTCGTGGATCCGTCGAATAACGAGGTGTATGTCTCCGATGGTGAGCACGGCAACCACCGCCGCGTCATCGTGTTCGACGGCGCCACCGGTGCGTATAAGCGGATGTGGGGGGCCTACGGGAATAAGCCCGAGGATGCCGACCTGGGTGACTACAAGCCCACGGACCCGCCCGCCAAACAGTTCCGATACCCGCACGGCGTGGAGCTGTCGAAGGACGGGCTCGTCTACGTGGCCGATCGCTCGAACAACCGCGTGCAGGTGTTCCGGAAGGACGGCACGTTTGTCAGCGAGGTCGTGATTGCGCCGAAGACGCTCTACCCGGGGTCCGTGGACGACATCGCGTTTTCAGCCGACGCGCAGCAGCGCTTCATGTACGTGGCCGACAACATGAACAAGCGGGTGTGGATTGTGGACCGTCAGTCGCTGGCGATCCTCGGCCGCTTCGGCGAGGGCGGCAACCACGGCGGCCAGTTCAACATGCCGCACAGCATCGCGACCGACAGCAAGGGGAACATCTACGTGACCGAAACGCTGGAAGGCAAGCGCATCCAGCGTTTTCTCTTCAAGGGCGTCAAGTAGCCGTTGGACCCACGCGCAGCCCGATCGCCTGCATCAGTGCCAGCGCGTTGCTCCGTGTGACCGGGCCGGGCCGCATCCGGTAGTCGAAGTGGATCTGTCCGTCCTCGAACTGGTCCTCGAAGTGAACGTTGGCGGCGCGCGGCGTGATCTGGTCCACGATACCCGCCAGGGCCATGTCGTGTGTGGTGACCAGCCCGATGGCCCCGCGGTCGAGCAGATCCTTCAGCACGCCGGTGCCCCCCGCCAGCCGGTCGTGCGAGTTGGTGCCGTGAAGCAGCTCGTCGAGCAGGAACAGGAGCGGTGCCGGTCCCGCCGCCAGGTCGGCCAGCTCCCGCAGCCGGGTGATCTCCGCGTAGAAGCGCGACCGTCCATCCTGAATGGAATCCTGCACTCGCAGTGTTGCCCCGATCGCGAGTGGCGTCAGGGTCAGCCGCGTGGCCCGCACGGGCGCACCCGCGAACGCCAGCACGGCGTTGACGCCCACCGATCGGAGCAGCGTGCTCTTGCCCGACATGTTCGAGCCGCTGACGACCAGGAGCTGCGCGGGGTGGCCCAGGCGCACGTCGTTGCGCACCATCTGCGCGGCGGGCAGCAGCGGATGCCCGAGGCCGTTCGCTTCGAAGGTCGCCGGACCATCCGCCAGCGTGGGGAAGGGATCGTCCGGGTGTTCGTACGCGTAGGTAGCGAGTGAGCTGAGGGCCTCCACATCGCCCACGGCTGTGAGCCACGCCACCACCTGCACCCCATGCCGGCGGCGCCACCGCTCGACGGCGAAGGCCAGGTGCGGCCCCCACAGCACAAAGGCCGCGATGAAGCCGAAGATGACGTTGTGCTGCCAGTCGTGTTGCTCGCTCAGCCGCTGCAGCCGACGGATCGCGCGCGAGGCGCCTTCGCCCTCGGTGATCGACGCCGTGCTGCGCGTGAGGCGAGTCGACGTGAACGAGGCCTGCTCCAGATGTGTCAGCGCGTGGGTGAGCACGTCGAGGTCGCGAACGGGCTGGCCCGCGCCGTGCAGCACGGTCGTCACACCCTTGCCCACGAGACCCGAGAAGCCGATCACGAGCAGCAGCGCCACGCCGGCGGGCCACGCAGGACCGCCGAGGAGCCAGGTGGCGATGGAGCCGATCGAGACCGCGCTGATGAGCGCGGCCACTGGCTGTAGCCAGGCAGCCTGAAACCGGAGTGGCGCGGACGCCCAGGCCGTCAGCGCCTCTGTCATCACCGTGGCCCGTACGTCGCTGCCGGCCAGCGCCAGGGCCTCCCGCAGTTCCAGGCGTGGCGTGAGTTCCCGCACCGCCTGCTGTCGTGCCGTGACCTCATCAGGCGGCGCCGGTGTCAGCAGCCAGCTCGCCAGCGTTTCCTCGCCGGCCCGTGTCCGGGCGATGGAGAGCAGCTCGAAGAGCGACCCCCGGCCGAACAGGTCGAGGTCCGCCGCGTAAGGATGCGCTGCCGCCTGGAAGCGGTCTCCGGATTCCCCGCCGCCGGCCCAGCGGTCCTCCAGCCGCGCGAGGCCGCGTTGGTAGAACGTGATGGCGCGAGACGTCTGCTCCCGTTCGCTGATGACCCGGGCGTGCCACCACACGAGGCCGAGAAAGATGAGCACCGGCAGCGCGACCAATGCGGGATGAACCACGCCCCGTCCGAATGCCAGCCACGCTGTCAATGCGCCGAGGGCGAACACGGCCAGTCGCACGTAACTGATGCGTGCCTCAGTCAGGCTGAGTGCCTGATGGCGCTGCTGCCGCGCGGCAAGGCGCGACCGGTACTCGTCAGAGGGCGAGGGCACGGTCCATGGTAGCCCGCGACTATGATCAGGCGCTGCGTCCCCGGGCTGGTCCGAGCCGCGGTGCCAACCCCGAGTATGCGCTTCCGCTTCGTCGCGTTTTCGCTGGTGAGCCTGTTGACCGTTGCCCCACTTGGAGCGATGGCGCAGTCGGTCCGCGCTAGTGTCGAGCCGAACGTGCCCGAGAAGGCGGGCAAGGAGATCCACGCGTTCCGCATTACCGGCCCGCCGCCGGTCGTGGACGGCATCCTGGATGACGACGTCTGGTCGAAGGCGCAGGGCATCGACGACTTCGTCCAGACCGACCCGGACAACCTGGCCCCGCCCTCCGAACGGACGGTGATCCGCGTCGCCTACGACGACCGGTACCTCTACGTCGGCGCGTGGTGCTACACCCGCGACCCTGCCACGCTGATGACGGGCCTCGCCCGCCGGGGTAATCTGCCGGCGGCCGACTGGATCGGCCTCGGCATTGACTCACGCCATGACCACAGGTCCGCGTACGCCTTCCGCGTGAATCCCTCCGGCGTGATGGACGACATGGCCATCGTGGACGACGGGCGCTCCGACCCTGACTTCGAGGCGGTCTGGGAGGTGAAGACCTCGATCACGAAAGCAGGCTGGTTCGCGGAGTACCGCATCCCCTTCTCCCAGGTACGCTTCGAGGTGCCGCCCACTGGTGGCACCGTGTGGGGATTTCACTCGTCGCGTCGGGTGCAGAAGCGCGGCGAGAACGACTACTGGGTGGCCAACCCGCGCGGGTCGGTCGGTATTGCCTCGCGCTATGGCCACCTGATCTTCGACGGGCCGTTGAAGCCGCCGCGCAGGCTCGAGATCTCACCTTTCGTGCTGGGCCGGGCCGAACAGTCTCCAGGCCGGACGGAGTACGGCGCGGCCACGGGCGTCGACCTGCGCGTGGGCCTCGGCAGCGCCTTCACCCTGGCGGCGACCGTGAATCCCGACTTCGGGCAGGTGGAGCAGGACCCGGCGGTGCTGAATCTGTCGGTCTTCGAGCAGTTCTTTCCGGAGCGTCGCCCCTTCTTTCTGGAGGACAGCCGCGTGTTCACGCTGTCCCCGTATGCCCAGTTCCCGGATTTCTATTCCCGCCGCATCGGCCAGCGCCCAGGCCGGATCGCACTCCGGTCCGGCGACACGCTCATCAGCCAGCCGGACACGACGACCATTCTGGGTGCCGCCAAACTGACGGGACGGCGCGGGCAGTGGACGTTCGGGGGGCTGACGGCACTGACCTCGGATGAATACGCCACGGTGGACGCGGCATCGACCAATGCTGCCGGGCAGGCGGTCGTCACGCGCGCGGAGCGGCTCATCGAGCCCCGGTCGCTCTACAGCGTCGGCCGCGTGCAGCGGGATCTCCGCGCCGGCGCGTCAACCCTGGGGCTGCTGGCCACCAACGTCACGCGGGACGGCGTGGCCGACTCCACGACCGGCGGTGGCGACGTCAACATGCGCTGGGGCGGCAATCACTACACCTGGAACACGCACTGGGTCGGCACGCGCACGCCGATCTCGGGCGTCGTGAAGTCCGGCGTGGGCGGCGCCAGCAATTTCAGCTACGACGGCAAGTACCTGAACTACAACGCGCACTACGACCACTTCGGCAGAAACTTTCGGAACACGGACCTCGGCTTCCTGACGACACGCACCGACAAGAATGAAGTGAATGCCGGGATCGATGTGGGCCAGCCGGATCCACGCGGGCTGATCCGCAACTCCCGCATCGGCGTGAGCGTACTGCGGCAGTGGAACGGCAATGGGCTGGTGTTCGGTAACTCGGTGTCGGTCAACGGCACGATCACCTTCGACAACTTCTGGAGCGTCGTGGGCTTTTTCGACCGGGATTTCGACACACTGGATGACCTCGACACCCGTGGCGGGCCGCCGATCTTCCGGCTGGCCGACAACTTCTACAACTTCGGCGTCAACTCCGACTCCCGTAGGCGCTGGGGCATCAGCGTCACTCAGGGGTGGGGCCGCAACCCGGCGGGCAACCGCCAGATCATGACCTCCGCGACGGTGCGGCTCCAGCCGTCGTCGCGCCTCACCTCGTCGGTCAGCACCAACTACACATCCGCCACCGATGCCGCGCAGTGGATCACAAATACGGACGCGGATGGCGACAGCGCGACCGACCATGTGTACGGCACGCTGAAACGCCACGTCGTCAACGTCACCGGCCGATCGACGTTCGCCTTTACGCGGGACCTGACCCTCGAAGCGTTTCTCCAGCCGTTCGTGGCCGCCGGGGACTACGCCGAGATCCGCAAGCTCGCGCGTGCCAACTCCTTCGAGTTCACTCCGGTGAGCCTCTCCACCAACCCGGACTTCAACCGGAAGTCCCTGCGTGGCACGGTCGTCCTGCGCTGGGAGTACATCCGCGGCAGCACGCTGTTCGTCGTGTGGAATCGGACCGCATCGGACCTGTCGCGCCCGGGGACGTTCTCACCCGGGCGGGACCTCGGCGACACGTTCTCCGCGCCGGGCACCAACGTGCTGGCCGTGAAGCTCACGCGCTGGCTGGCGCCGTAACGTGACGACGCTGTCCCAACGGCTGCGCGCCGGGTTTGGCGAGATCGATATCTACCTGTTCGATCAGATCGCCCGTGGTCGATTCGACACCTGCCGGACGGTTCTGGACGCCGGCTGCGGCGACGGACGGAACCTGAGGTACCTGCTGAGCCAAGGCGTCCGCTGCTACGGCATCGATCGGGACGCCGCGGCCATCGCGCGGTCGCGGGCGCTGGTGTCCATGGTGGCTCCGGAACAGTCTCCCGGGCAGTTCGTCATCGGCGACCTTGAGCGCCTCCCGTGGGAGGATGGGTCGATGGATGCGGTTATCTGCAGCGCGGTTCTGCACTTTGCCCGCGACGCGGCGCAGTGTCTGGCTCAGGTCAACGAGTTGTGGCGGGTGGTGGCGCCCGGGGGCGTCTTCTTCGCCCGCCTGGCCTCCACGATTGGCCTCGAACCACTCCGGGGCGTCCCTGCCGGCCAGCGCGTGGCGCTGCCCGATGGCACGGAACGCTTCGTCGTGGACGAGGCGCTGCTGCTGGCGTGGACGGCACAGCTTGGCGGTGCGCTCCTCGACCCGATCAAGACGACCAACGTGCAGGAGACCCGCGCGATGACGACGTGGTGTCTCCGTAAACCGGGCGCCGCGAGGGCGTGACGTGGCACTGACGGCGACGATCTACAACATCGACATCGACCTCGCCGACGCGGACCGCGGTGTCTACGAAACGCTCGCGCTTCGCGTGGCGCAGCACCCGTCGGAGTCCGGGGCCTACCTGGTGACGCGGGTGCTGGCCTACGCCCTGGAGTACACGGAAGGCATCGAGTTCTCCGCGGGACTCTCGAACGCGGACCTGCCCGCGATTCTCGTGCGCGACCTCACGGGCACGGTGCGGTCGTGGATCGAGGTGGGCTCGCCGGATCCCGCGCGGATCCACAAGGCGTCCAAGAGCACGGGCCGCGTGGCGATCTATACCGGGCGCGATCCCCGCCAGCTCATCGACAGGCTCTCGGGCGAACGCATTCATCGGGCCGAGACCGTGGAGCTGCATGCGATCGACCGGGCGCTGGTCGACGCGCTGGCCGCCCGGCTGGAGCGCCGACTGAGCTTTGCCATGTCGGTGGCCGAGCGGGAGATCTACCTCTCGATCGGGCAGGACACGCTCAACGGCGCGGTCACGCGCCACTCGATCGTGCCGGCTTCCCAGGCCTGAGGGCAGGCGCGAGCCTGAGGCGAAGGGCGGTCAGGCCCGGTCGAACTCCCTGACGGGTGCCGGCGCCGGCATCACGGCGTCATTCAGGAACCGCGTGAGCGGTGTGATCGCGCGGAACACCCGCAGCAGTTCCGGGTAGAAGCCCGCGTCGGACGCGAACGCGGCCGGATACTCCTTCGACGCGAGGAACTGCTTGTGGCGCAGGAGGTCGGCTGCCGGGTGGTCCGGGAGGTACCCGCGCGGCACACGCGTCAGTTGCTCGCCTTTGAGTTCACCGACGACCGACGTGAAGGCGGGCGCGCCCACGATGCGCCGGAGCTTCCGGTGATGGATGGCGATGTGGTCCCGGATGGCCTGCAGGTCGGACCGCTCGGGCATGTAGACGCCGCCACCGATCCAGACCCAGCCTGGTGCCACTTCAAGGTAGAGCCCGGCCCCGCGCTTCATCAACTGCCGGTGCGGGAAGTGGGCGGCCGCGTTGGTTTTGAGCGGCGACTTGTCGTTGCTGAACCGCGTGTCGCGGTAGACGCGGAAGAGCGACACCTTCGGGTGCGAGACGAATTCCGGCGCGAAGGCCGCCAGGTCCTGCTCCAGCCGGCCCAGCAGTTGCAGGAGGGGGCCGCGGACGTGCGCCTCGTAATCGTCCTTCCGGGCCTTGAACCACTCCCGGTCGTTGTTGCGCTTGAGGGCCCGAAGGAACGTGAGGGTTTTCGGTGTGAAGACGGGTGCGGGCATGGTGGAAGGCCGATCTTACCGGTGACCACGGCCCACGGAACCGAGGCGTATAGTTGAGGAAGAGGACTTCTTCCTGGCGATGCTTCCTGGCTTCGTGGTGCTCTTCGACGGCGGCTGCCCGATGTGCCGGCGGACCGTGCGCGTACTGCGCCGGCTGGACTGGTTCGGCCGGCTGACCTTTGCCGACGCCACTGATGACGCCACTCGCGACCGACATGCCCCTGGCCTGAGCAAGACCGACGCGCTGACCGAGATGTATGTCGTCGACGGCAACGGCCGGCGGACGCCGGGCTTCGACGGCTACCTGGAACTCTCGCGCGGCCTGCCCGTGCTGTGGATTCCGCGCTGGATCGGCTTGCTCCCACCTGTTACATGGCTGGGGCGCCGCATCTATCGCCAGGTGGCGGCCCGCCGCGCCCGGCAGGGTGCCTGCACCGACGACGTCTGTGCGCCTGGTGCGGTCGGCCCCTTGTAGCGCACCCTCCACCACCCCCGGCTGCCACGCCCGGCCCGGCGCTCGATAGAATCGCTGTGCATGAGTCAGCCTGCACGACCCTTCAACGTGGAGGAGCTGGTCACCGATCTTCGCGCGCTGCTGGGTGAGCGCGTCTCGACCGGCGCGGCCCAGCGGGAACACCACAGCCATGGGGAGTCCTGGCACACGGCTGCCGAGCCCGACGTGGTCGTCTTTCCCGAGACGACGGAAGAAGTCGCTGGGGTGGTGCGCGTGGCGGCCCGGTACGGTGCGCCCGTCGTGCCCTTCGGATCGGGCTCGTCGCTTGAAGGCCACGTCAGCGCGCTCTCTGGCGGCATCTCGCTCGACCTGACGCGGATGAACCGGATCCTCCGCGTGAGCGCAGACGACCTCGACTGCACCGTCGAGGCGGGTGTCACGCGGAAGCAACTGAGCAAGCACGTCAACCCGATGGGGCTGGAGTTCTGGGTGGACCCTGGTGCCGACGCCACCATCGGCGGCATGGCGGCCACCCGCGCTTCGGGCACCACCACCGTCCGCTACGGCACCATGCGGGAAGCCGTACTCGGTGTCACGGCGGTGCTGGCGGATGGGCGGGTGATCCGCACGGGAGGACGCGCCCGCAAGTCGGCCGCCGGCTACGACCTCACGCGCCTGTTCGTCGGGTCCGAGGGCACGCTGGGCGTCATCACGGAGGTCACGCTGCGGCTGTTCGGTTTGCCGGATGGCATTTCGGCCGCCGTCTGCCCGTTCCAGACGCTTGAAGGCGCGGTGCGCACCGTCATCACCACGCTGCAGCTCGGCATCCCGATCGCGCGGATCGAGTTTCTCGATGAGCGGATGATCGACGCCGTCAACCGCTACTCGAAGACCAGCTATGCCCTCCACCCGACACTCTTCTTCGAGTTCCACGGCATCAGCGACCGGTCCGTGACCGAACAGGCCGAGGCCGTGCAGGCGATTGCGAAGGAACACGGCGGCCTGCGGTTCGAGTGGGCCACCACGCCCGAGGCGCGGGCCACGCTGTGGCATGCACGGCACAACGTCCACCACGCCGGCGTCGCGTTGCGCCCGGGCTGCAAGATGTGGGTGACCGATGTGTGCGTGCCGATCTCACGGCTCGCTGAATGTCTGATCGAGACCCGGGCCGAGCTGGACACGCTGCCGCTCACCGCGCCGATGGTCGGCCATGTGGGCGACGGCAATTTTCACGTGCTGTGCGTGGTGAACCCGGACGACCCCGAAGAGATGAAAGTGGCGAAGGCGATGAACAAGGGTCTCGTTCACCGCGCCCTGGCCATGGGAGGGACTTGCACCGGCGAACACGGCGTTGGCTTCGGCAAGATGGACTACCTTGAGGAGGAGCACGGCGAGGCCATCGAGGTGATGAAGGCCATCAAGCGCGCGCTCGATCCGCAGAACCTGATGAATCCCGGCAAGATGGTGAGAGTCTAGGCGTGGCCAAATTTCGCGAATCCGATCCCTCTCTTTTCGACTTGCCTGCCGGTCCGGATGGGCCGAGCCGTCCCCCGGTGCCGCCGCCGCCAGGTTCTGGCGGCACCGATGCCGTGTCGCTGCATGAGGCCGCGCAGAGCCGGTACCTGAACTACGCGCTGTCCGTCATCACGTCGCGCGCCCTGCCCGACGTGCGCGACGGGCTGAAGCCCGTGCAGCGCCGCATCCTCTTCACGATGTGGCAGCAGAACCTCACGGCCGACGCCAAGCACCGCAAGTGCGCGAAGGTCGTGGGCGACGTGATGGGCAACTACCACCCGCATGGCGACGCGGCGCTCTACGAGGCGCTGGTGCGCATGGCGCAGTCCTTCTCCCTGCGCTATCCGCTGGTGGACGGCTCCGGCAACTTCGGGTCGCTCGACGGCGACAGCGCGGCGGCCATGCGCTACACGGAATGCCGGCTGGCCCGCATCTCGGACGAGATGCTCACTGAAATCGACCAGGACACGGTTCCGTTCCGTCCCAGCTACGACGGCACGAAGTCCGAGCCCGTCGTGCTCCCGGCGCGCATCCCGACCCTGCTCGTCAACGGCGCCACGGGGATCGCCGTCGGGATGGCCACCAACATCCCGCCGCACAACCTGAACGAGGTGTGCACGGCACTCGTGAAGCTGCTCGACAACCCGGACCTGACCGCGGTGCAGTTGTGCCGCTGGGTCAAGGGGCCTGACTTTCCCACCGGCGGCCAGATCCTCAACACCGCCGAGGAGCTGAAGGAGATCTACCGGACGGGCAGCGGCTCGGTCCGACTGCGCGCCACGTGGGAGGAAGGCCCATCGACGCGATCGGCGCAGACGGTCTTCATCACCAGCATTCCCTACACGGTGAACAAGTCCACGCTCGTGGAGCGGATCGCCGACGTGGTGCTCTCGCGGAAACTTCCGCCATTGCTCGACGTCAAGGACGTCTCTACCGACGACGTCCGCATCGAACTTGAGCTGAAGAAGGACGCCGACCTCAACCTGGTCATGGCGTATCTGTTCAAGAACACGCCGCTCCAGACGACGTTCGCGGTCAACCTGACCTGCCTGGTCCCCACCGAGAACCCCGAGGTGGGCCGGCCCGAGCGCGTGGACCTGCACCAGGCGCTCTGGTACTTCCTGAAGTTCCGGCTCGAAGTCGTGACCGCCCGGCTCGAGCACGAGCTCGCGGCGCTCAATGCGCGCATCCACATCCTCGAAGGCTTCGAAACGGTCTTCGACGCCCTCGACGAGATCATCCGCCTGATCCGGAAGTCGGACGGCAAGGCGGATTCGGCCGCGCAGATCATGAAGCGCTTCAGCCTGGACGCCGAGCAGGCCGACGCCATTCTCGAACTGAAGCTCTATCGGCTCGCGCGGCTCGAGATCCTCGTTATCCAGAAGGAACTGGCCGAGAAGCGTGCGCGTGCGGGGCAGATCGGGACCCTCCTCAAGGATGAAGACGGCCGCTGGACGCTGGTGCGCCGGGAGATCGAGGCCGTGCAGAAAGCGCACGGGGACAAACGCCGGACCACGATCGAGGCGGTGGAGGAAGTGGAGTTCTCCGAGGAGGCCTTCATCATCGAGGAAGACAACGTCGTGATCGTGTCTCGCGACGGCTGGGTGAAGCGGCAGAAGGACGTGAAGGACCTCGCCACCACGCGGCTCCGAGAGGGGGACGCGGTGCTGGCGGCGCTCCCGGGCAGCACGCGGGCGTCGGTGGTGTTCTTCACGAACCTTGGCGCGGCCTACACCTCGCGCATCGTGGACGTGCCGGCTTCCACCGGCTACGGCGAGCCGATCCAGAAGCTCTTCAAGCTGCGCGACGGCGAGAAGGTGATTGCCGCCTTCAGCCTGGACCCGCGCGTGGCGGGCCAGATCACGGCTGCCAAGGATGGCGCCGAGCCGAAGGTGCACGCCGTGGCCGTGACGAGCGACGGCTACGCGCTCCGCTTCGGCTTTGACGGGTTCGTGGAGCCCAGCACCAGGGCGGGGCGGCGGTATGCGCGACCGGCCGAGGGATCCGAGGTCATAGGCGTGTCGAAGCTGACGGGCGGCGAGACCCTGATTGCGGCGACCGCCGAGGCCCGCGGTCTCCTCTGCAAGGCCGACGAAGTGAATTTCCTGTCCGGACCCGGCAAAGGCGTCATCCTCATCAAGCTCAGCAGCCCGGAGGACCGCGTACTCGGGTTCCTGGCCTCGACAGGTGATCGCGACATCCTGCGCGTGGAGACCAGCCGCGGCGCCGAGCAGACCATCAGCACCACGAAGTACGAGATCACGGGTCGCGGGGGCAGGGGGCGGGAGCTCCTGCAGCGCGGGCAGTTTACGCGCGTGATTCCAGTCGAGGTCGAGAATCCCCAGCCTTTCTCCGGCTAGGGCCCACGGATCGTGGTTTCCGGCCGAGATCGGGAATTTCCACCCCCGGGCCCTGGAAAGATGGCATCCTTATGGGGCGTACGGCGCGGACGACCGCGTGCCCGGCACTATGGCCTCGACTGGTGATCGCGAGATTCCTCGCATGGACACCGGCCGCGGCGCTGGGTGAATTGCCAGTAACGCGATACACGGAATTACTACAACCTCATGCTTCTTTCAGACGACAAACTCAAGATTGCTGTGTTCATCGATTTCGACAACGTCGAGATCGGCGTCAAGACCACCATCGGCGGACAGTTCGACATCGGCCTCGTGCTCGAAGCCATCAAGGAGCGGGGCGAGATCGTGACGAAGGTCGCCTACAGCGACTGGAAGCGCGTCGGCGACTACAGCCGCCAGCTCACCCAGCACGCCATCCGCATGGTGCAGCGCAACTTCACTCCGGGCGGTGACAAAAACGGCGCCGACATCACCATGGCGCTCGACGCGCTCGAGATGGCCTTCACGCACGACCACATCAACGCATTCGTGATTGTGGGCGGCGACAGCGACTTCATCTCGCTGGTGGAAAAACTCAAGCAGTACGACCGCAAGGTGATCGTGGTGGGCGGCCGCAACTTCACCAGCAGCACGATGCAGAAAAACTGCCACGAGTTCATCGCCTACGAGAACCTCGTGGTGGCGGCCAAGTCGGCGCAGGTTGCCCAGCCGCGGCAGCAGCGCGGCGGCGGCCGCGACGGCAGGCAGGCCCCGGCCACCGGAGGTGGAGCCCCGATCGAACAGGTGCTGCCCCTCATCCGGCGGGCGCTCACGGTGCTCTCCGAGCGCGAGGTCACCCCGCAACTGGGCCTCCTCAAGAGCACCTTGCTGCAGCTCGACTCCACGTTCTCGGAGCGCAGCTACGGCGCGGGCAGCTTCCGCGACTTCATGGAGAAGGTGGCCAGTGCCGGCGCCGTGACCCTGAAGCAGGCGGGACGCAGCATGCTCGTCGAGGCGATTGACGAGGGCGACAGCACGGGGGATGCGCCCGCGGCGCCGATGGTGACTGGCGCTGACGCCGGCGAATCGATGGAGGCCCTGTCCGAGACGCCGTCGGAGGTGGCTCCGTACGCACCGCCTGCCCGGCAGGCTGCACCACCAGCGCCGCAGCAGGGCGACGGGGAAGAGGCGTCCTCGGGCCCGGCCCCGGAAGCGACCCAGCCGCCCGCCGAGGCGCTCCGCATTCTGAAGCGTGTCCTTTCGGGCAGCACCCGGTGGCCGATGTATGTGCGGCAGGTGAAGCAGTCGCTTCGCACGGAACCCGACTTCGACGAGCGGCGCTACGGCTTCAGCTCCCCGGTGGAGCTGCTGCGCGCGGCGCAACGCGAAGGCATCGTCCGCATCGACCGCGACCGTCAGGGCGTGATGCGCGTGTTCGAAGGCGCCACGCTCCGGCTGCCGGTGCCGATCGAGCTGGACGAGGACACGCTGCCGGACATGGCCGCGGAGGCCATGGCCCGCGAGGCCGCTGAACTCGGCGCCGACGAGGCACTGAGGCCTGAGGCCGTCGTCGATCTGCCGACCATCGACATGGCGCACATCGAGGTGTTCGACGAGCCCGAGCCCGGCGACGAGCAGCCGACGCACGACCTCTACGGCGACGACGTGCTGCGGAAGCCCGCGCGTGGCCGCAGGCCGGCGGCAGGCACGGGCAGCCGGACGCGGAAGACCGCCGTCCCGAAGGCGGCCCCGAAAGCCGCCCCGAAGGCGGCAGCCGCGGCACCCCGCGGCCGCAAGCGGACAAGCCGCGCGAAGTAAGGTGGCCTGAGCGTGGACCTCGGCGCCCTTCCCACGGATCTGTTTATCGGGGGAGCCTGGGTGCCGTCGTCCACGGCGGCCCGCTTCGACGTTTCTGATCCATCAACCGGCCAGCGGATTACCTCCGTGGCCGACGCCGCCTATGAGGATGGCCTCGCGGCGGTGACCGCCGCCTCGGCGGCGCTTCCCGGCTGGGCAGCCACTCCGCCTCGCGACCGCGGGGAGATTCTCCGCACGGCCTTCGAGCTGATGACCGCGCGGCTCGACTGGTTCGCCGAGCTCATCTCGCGCGAGAACGGCAAGGCGCTCCCGGATGCCCGTGGTGAAGTGCGCTACGCCGCGGAGTTCTTCCGCTGGTATGCGGAGGAGGCCGTCCGCATCACTGGTGCGCTGAGCGTGGCACCGGCCGGCAGCAACCGGATCCTCGTGCAGCACCAGCCCGTGGGCGTGTCGCTGCTCATCACACCCTGGAACTTCCCGGCCGCCATGGCCACCCGCAAGATTGCGCCTGCGCTTGCGGCCGGGTGCTCCGTCATCTTGAAGCCCGCCAGCGAGACGCCGCTCACGGCCTACGCCCTGGCTGCGCTCCTGCAGGAGGCCGGTGTGCCCCCTGGCGTGGTGAACGTGCTGGCCACGTCGCACGCCCGAAGCCTTGTGAGCGCGCTGCTGCATGACCCGCGCGTCCGCAAGCTCTCGTTCACCGGGTCCACGGAGGTCGGGCGGACGCTCCTGCGCGAGGCGGCGGACAACGTCGTGAACTGCTCGATGGAGCTGGGGGGCAACGCGCCATTCATCGTGTTCGACGACGCGAGTCTGGACGAGGCGCTCGGCGGCGCGATGATCGCCAAGATGCGCAACGGCGGCGAGGCCTGCACGGCGGCGAACCGCTTCTATGTGCAGCGCGGCATCTTCGACCGCTTCGCTGCCGGGCTTGCCCAGCGCATGGGCGCGATCAAGGTCGGCGTGGGTTACGCGGCCGATACGGCCTGTGGCCCCCTCGTGAACCGCGACGCCGTGGAGAAGGTGACTGCGCTGGTCAGCGAGGCGATATCAGGAGGCGCTCGTGCGCTGCTCGGCGGGACGCCTTCCCCAGGATCAGGCTGCTTCTATCCGCCCACTGTGCTCGTGGACGTGCCCGCCTCGGCGCAGATCCTGAAGAAAGAGATCTTCGGCCCCGTGGCTGTCCTCGTCCCGTTCGACACCACGGACGAAGCCGTGACCCTCGCCAACGCCACCGAATACGGCCTGGTCGCCTACGTCTACACGCAGGACCTGAAGCGCGGTCTCTTTGTGGCGGACCGGCTGGAGTCCGGCATGGTGGCCGTCAACCGGGGGCTCGTGTCCGACCCAGCCGCACCGTTTGGTGGTGTGAAGCAAAGCGGCATCGGCCGCGAAGGCGCGCACGAGGGGCTGATGGCGTTCCTCGAAACCAAGTACATCGCCGCGTCCTGGTAGCGGGCTGATCGAGTCTGGCCCCTGTCAGGGCCCCGGATGCCTGATTCCGCGTACTATGCGGGGCGCGGTCCTGTGATGCCAGCCACTCTCAGCAGGCTTCGGGCCGCAAGGAGGCACGATGAGGAAGTTCCTGGTAAAGGCGAAGTACAACGCCGACGGCGCGCGGGCGCTGATGAAGGAAGGCGGTTCTGGCCGCGTGGCCGCGGTGACCAAGGCCACCAAGGCGATTGGCGGCAAGGTGGAGAGCTTCTATTTCGCCTATGGAGGCGATGACGCGTTCGTGATCGTTGACGTGCCGGACGAGGCGGCGGCACTGGCGCTCAGCCTGGCCGTAAACGCCTCCGGCTCGGTGACGCTCGAGCTGGTGCCGCTCATCACGCCCAAGCAGATGGATGAGGCGGCCAAGGTCACAGTGAAGTACCGCGCACCGGGCGCCTAGCCGGCGCCCCTGAACGGACCCACGGCGCGGGCGCGGCCAAGCCGTCCCGCCCGTGGAACAACTGTGGCCGGCCCCCGGTCGTACAAGGGCTATCTGAAAACTGCTTCAGCCGCCGCTAGAACCTGGTCGTCAGGGCGGTAATCAGCGCCACGTCGTTCTTCTTCGTGATGCCGGGTGGCCGGTTCTTGTAGACATTCAGTACCTCGAACGACAGTTGGGCTCGGCTGGAGAGCGCCGCCGAGATACCCGCAGAGATGGTGTAGAGCGCGTCGTGCAGGTCCTGCGTTTTCCAGAGGGCCGTGGCCTCGTGCTTGATCGACGCCGTCGTCGTGAGCTGGTGGGTCAGCTTCTCGCCCAGCATGATCGCACCGCTCGTCCGCCGGTCCTGTAGCGGGTTCTTCTCGGTGACCGCGCCGAGCGCGGCGTCAACAGTGTGCTTGGTGCGGGCGCTGTCGACAGCCTTGAAACCGAGTCCCGCGCCTGGCGCCACCAGGTAGTCGATCGACTTGAACGTGTCGCGGAGGTAGTCCAGCTTGCCGAAGAAGAACGTGCGGCCCGAGATCGTGATTTCGTCGCGGAACCCGAGCGAGGTCCGGTTCACGCTCAGCGTGTCGTTCTGCGTGCCCCGGAGGTACAGCCCGGTGCTTTTCATGACGTTGCGCGTCGAAAAGGGATGCAGTACGTCGAAGGCAAGGTTGTAGTTCAAGGTGTCGGTGTTGCCCTGCGTCAGGTTGATGCCCGCGCCCACAGTGCCCGTCCACGCGTCCGGGGCAGGCGCCTGCGCCCACGCGGAAGACACACTCATCGTCGCGGTCAGCACTCCGACACACGCACCCTGCACAACCCGCTTCCGTTTCTGCACGTTATCCTCCATGTGTGACGGCTGTGCCGTCATCCCCACGATACCTCGACCCAGCGCCAGACCGCGTTGACGACCCACAGCCGCGGCGTGGCTTCTGTGACCTCGCCGCGCTGGGCCGGGGCTCTGCTGTGGTACGGATGTCGTCGAAGCCCAGTCAGGGACGGGAATCTGATGCCATGCGGGCGGTGCTCCGTATCCGGCCGCGCGCTGATTCCTTCTGACCGCTGGCGGGAACGAGTGTGCCCACGGCGCCAAGCCCGAATCGGGGCATGCCGCTGTAGATGGCCTCGTACTCGTGCGCGCGCACGAGATACGTCTCATGCCAGATGCCCACATCCTCGCGGCTTCCGCCCACGCGTTTGTTGAAGGCGACCCATGCGGGCCAGTGCAGCTGATCGGTGGCTCGCGCGTACGCTTCCAGGTGCTCAAAGGACCGCCAGTACTGCACGATGACATTGGGACCGACAATCGATCCCAGGAATCCCGACTCCGGATGCTGACGCAGCTCCTTGAGCATCTTCGGCATGGCCAGGAACACAGGGAGCCATTTGTGCAGTTTCCAGGGCTTGTTGATGCGCATCCCAATGAGGAACACGACAAAGTCTCCCTCAAGCTCTACTGCCATCCGCTGTGCAATCACGTCAGCCATGTCCAATGCTCCGAAGAGAAGATGCCCCGCACTGGCTTAGGGGCATCGTCGGCGGATTAACGAGTCAGCCGGCCCATGGTCCGTCGTGCGGTTCCGATGCGCAAGGGGGCTCTTGACGACGCGGCGACGTCCCGCCGTGCCAGCGGTGGCACCGACGACGAATGCGATCGTCAGCGCTTCGTCGATCCGCCCGACGAGCAGCGTCGAATGATTCGGGTTGTGGCCGGTCATTACGCCGATTTACTTCGCACCCACGTGCCGCAGCCACGCTTCATCACGGTGACCCGCGATCCACTGTCGCGCACGATCTCCGCGTATCTTCACGCGCTGTATCACCCTGGCTCCGATGACCTGTGGGTCGGGTGACGTTGCTGGCCAACGTGCCCAGCGATCGCCCGATCTCAGCATAGTCCTCACCGGTGCTTGGCACGTTACGGTGCCGGCCCTCACTGCCTCGGGCGGCCCTCGGGCTATAACTCGCGAAACGCGTTAGTGATCGGGTAGCGTCGCTCCCGGCCGAAGCTTTTACGGGTGATCTTCACGCCGGGCGGCGCCTGCCGCCGTTTGTATTCGGCAGAGTAGAGCAGCCGCTGCACGCGGGTCACTGTCTCACGCGCATAGCCGCGGCCGACGATTTCCGGGACGCTCAGTTCTTCCTCGATCAGCCCGTTCAGGATTGCGTCGAGCACATCGTACGGCGGCAAGGAATCCTGATCGGTCTGGTTCGGACGCAGTTCCGCCGTCGGCGCCTTGGTGATGGACGATTCGGGAATCACACGGCCCGCCGGACCGAGCGCGCCGTCCGGCCGATGCGTGTTGCGCCACCGCGACAGCTCGTAGACCTCGGTCTTATAGACGTCCTTCAGCACCGAGTAGCCGCCGCACATATCACCGTAGAGCGTGGCGTAGCCGACCGACATTTCTGATTTGTTGCCGGTCGTCACGACCATTTCGCCGAACTTGTTGGAAATGCCCATGAGCAGGATGCCGCGGATGCGAGCCTGGACGTTCTCTTCGGCCACGTCAGGTTGGCGTCCCGCAAACACCGGTGCGAGTGCCGCTTCGACGGCGCCGACCGCCTCCTTGATCGCGACCGTGTCGAGCCGCATCCCCAGCAGCGTGGCCGAATCCGCCGCATCGTCCTGGCTCGCCGTGCTGGTGAAGTGCGAAGGCAGCCTTACGCCACGAACCTGGCTCGGCCCGAGGGCGTCCACCGCCACTGCGGCCGAGAGGGCGGAGTCGATACCGCCCGACATGCCCAGAACCACACCGGGAAACCGATTCTTCCGGACGTAGTCCCGGAGCCCCAGCATCATCGCGTTGTAGATCGACTCGAGCCGGGGCGCATCGGTCCAGTCGGCCGAACCTTCGCACACAAAGCCGGAGGCGCCGCGCTGCCACCGGGTGACGGTTACTGATTCCCGCCAGAACGGCAGCATCCCCGCAAGGGAGCCGCCAGGGTTGACGATGAAGGAGCCGCCGTCGAAGACGAGCTCGTCCTGCCCGCCGACCTGGTTGATGTAGGCGAGCGGGAGGCCCGTTTCAGTCACACGCGCGCGCGCGAGCTCGAGCCGCTTGTGGAACTTGTTGACCTCGAATGGCGATCCGTTCGGCACGAGCAGCAACTCGGCGCCGCGCGAGGCCAGGTGCGCGCATACGGTCGGGAACCAGATGTCCTCGCAGATTGGAAGACCGATGCGGACGCCCTTGAACATGACCGGCTCGGGAAGCGGCCCTGCGTCGAAGACGCGCTTCTCATCAAAGACGCCGTAGTTGGGGAGATCGTGCTTGAAGCGAACGTTGCGCCGTCCTTCGAACAGGAGCACGACGGCGTTGTAGAGGCGGCCGTCCGACACGAGCGGTAGCGTGATGACCACGCCCGGCCCCCCGGAAGCGGTCTCGCGTTCGAGATCACCCAAGGCGATGGCTGCAGCCTCCACAAGCGCGGGCCGCAGCACCAGATCCTCCGGCGGATAGCCCACCAGGACGAGCTCGGGAAAGACGACCAGGTCGGCGCCAGCCACGGCGGCTTCGTCGCGTGTGCGACGCACCAGCGCGAGGTTGCCACCAATGTCTCCAACGGTGGGGTTGACCTGTGCGAAAGCGATCGTCAAGGTCACGGTGCTGGTCTGAGGCAGACGTTGATTTTAACTGTTGCTACGACTACTCGCCACATGACGAGCGTGCTTGGCGTCGGCTCATCTCCCGAAGTACAAGTTCGGATCCGGGCTCGCAGCCTGACGTCGCAACGGGCGCCGGCGCGGAGCGTCAGGCGAACACGCGGCGCGGCGACGCGCGGTTCATCTCGCTGAAGATCCACTCGTAGGTCTTCCGCATCCCGTCTTCCAGACGGATCGACGGCGCCCATCCCAGCGTCTGCCGGATCAGCGTGTTGTCGCTGTTGCGGCCGCGTACGCCCTTCGGCGCATCGAGCTTGTAGCGCCGCGTCAGTGTCACACCGGCGATCTGTTCAACGATGTCAACGAGCTGATTGATGGTGACGAGCTGGTCGCTGCCGATGTTGATCGGCTCCGCCATGTCGCTCGCCATCAGCCGGAGCGTTCCTTCGAGACAGTCGTCGATGTAAGTGAAGCTGCGCGTCTGTTCGCCGTCGCCCCAGATCTCGATGTCATTCGTACCGTTGAGCTGCGCCTGGATCACTTTGCGGCACACCGCCGCCGGCGCCTTTTCGCGTCCGCCGTCGTAGGTGCCGACCGGGCCGTAGACGTTGTGATAGCGGGCCACGCGCGTGACGATGCCGAAATCCTCGGTGAAGTGGCGGCACATGCGCTCACTGAAGAGCTTCTCCCAGCCGTAGCCGTCCTCGGGCATCGCCGGGTAGGCGTCGGCCTCACGCAGCGGGTCGACGGCCGCGACCGTCTGCTTGCCGGCGGCGTAGACGCAGGCGGAGGACGAGTAGAAGAAGCGCTTCACGCCCGCCTCGCGCGCTGCCATCAGCATGTGCGTATTGATCAGCACCGTGAGCATGCACTCGGCTTTGTGCAGCTCGATGAAGCCCATGCCGCCCATGTCGGCGGCGAGGTTGAACACGGTGGCGACGCCGGCCGCCGCTTCGTGGCATGCCTCGAGGCGGCTCACATCGAGCGAGCGGCTGTCGACGTCCTCGAACCGCTGGTACCACTGATCGAACGGCTTGATGTCGACACCCCGGATCCGCTGGTGGCCGCGGCGGCGCAGTTCAGCGACGAGATGGCCGCCGATGAAGCCGCCCGCGCCGGTGACAAGAACGAGATCCTGCATGCTCATGGTTTCGACTATATCGAAAACTGCGCGAGAACGGACAGCGCGTGGCGGGTACCGAAGCCCCTGCCCGGCAAGCCGTTTCTCGCGTCGGTCGTCGAAGACGCGTGCCACGGCATCCTGGCCCAGGCGTGATCGACCAGTTGGCCGGCTATGCGCTCAAGCCAGAGACGCTGTGCCGCACCGAACGCGTCGACCTGCGTGACAGTCTTCTGTTGTCAGAGATCGACTGGCCCGTGCTCGAGGGTCCGAGCAATGTCGAGTGCGTCAATCGCATCAGGCCGCCGTGGCACACGGACGCGTCGGGCGCTCTTCTGCTGCTCGACCGCGCGGCCTACCATCGGCTCCGCGGTTTCAATGAGGTCTACCGCGTCGGCCTGGGAACTCTGAACGCGCAGAAAGCGCGCTATCAGGAACGCCCGGACCTTGCGCCGTGGGGCGACATTCGGTGGAACAGTGAGGTGATCTACGAGAATCGCGACGACTGGGGGATCGCCGCCGCGCCACAACGCCAGGTGAGCACAGGCATTCACTACCTGGACTTCGACTGGACGGCCGTCCCGACGCTCAGCGATCTGAAACGCATTCATCTGGCCCCCTCGCGCGTCGGCCTCGAACCACGCAGCGGTTCGGCCGGCCTGCGTGCCCGCATAGAGCAAGCCGATTAACGCCTCGCGAGTGCCAGCGCCTTCGCGATCCGTACCACGCTGAGGTGCTGCGGTGGAAAAGCAAAGAGCCGCGAGATACGCGAGGATGAGGCGGCCCGACCGCCGGGAGGCTGGACCAGACAAACGGCAGCACAGGCAGGGAACTGCACGCCGTGCTCGCGGGCATGCCGGACGTGAAAGCCTCCGCGGGCAGCATCGACTCGGGCCGCCCGGCCGGGCGATACTGTTCATCCCTACTGTGTCCACCACGTACACCGCTAAAGACATTACCGTTCTCGAAGGCCTCGAACCCGTTCGCAAGCGCCCCGGCATGTATATCGGGGGTGTGGGCTCGACGGGCCTGCATCACCTCGTCTGGGAGATCCTCGATAACTCCATCGACGAGGCGATGAACGGCTACGCCTCGACCATCACCGTCACGCTGCACGCCGACGGCGCCTCCATCACGGTGAGCGATGACGGGCGCGGCATTCCGGTGGACAAGCATCCCAAAACGGGGCAGAGCGCGCTCGAAGTGATCTTCACGGTGCTGCATGCGGGCGGCAAGTTCGAGCCGGGCAGCTACAAGACGGCGGGCGGGTTGCACGGCGTGGGTGCGAGCGTGGTGAACGCGCTCTCGAAGTCGCTGGTGGCGACGGTGCGCCGCGACGGCGCGCAGTGGGAGATGGCCTTCAAGCAGGGCAAGCCGCAGGGCGGCCTGAAGAAGGTGGGGGCGGCGCGGGGTTCGGGCACGACCGTGTTCTTCCAGCCGGACGCCACGATCTTTCCGAAGGTGGAGTTCGACGCGGCCGTGATTGCCGAGCGGATGGAGGTGGCCAGCTACCTCCACAAGGGCGTGAAGGTCATCTTCGAGAACGAGGTCGACAAGTCGAAGGTCACCTTCCAGCACGACGAGGGTCTCTCGGACTACCTGGCCAAGATCCTTCGGGACAGGAGCGCCAAGCCCGTGCACGAGAGCGCATTCGTGCACGCGCGCGAGAGTGGTCCCCGGCTGGATCTCGTGCTGCAGTGGACGGAGTCCACGGATGAGCACCTGCGCAGCTACGTCAACGGCATTCCCACCGGGTCAGGCGGCACGCACGAGAACGGCCTGCGCGCGGGGCTCGGCAAGGCCGTGCGCAACTACATCGACACGCACAGTCTGTCGCCCAAGGGCGTCACGCTGACGGCAGAGGACATCCGCGAAGGCCTGACGGGGGTGCTGAGCCTCTTCATCGAGGACCCGCAGTTCCAGGGTCAGACGAAGGACCGGCTGAACAACCCCGAGATGCTGTCGGCCGTGGACTCGGCCGTGCGCCCGGCGCTGGAGCACTGGCTGAACCACAACCGGACGCTCGCCGAGGCCATCGTGGGGCGCATCATCCTGTCCGCGCGGGCCCGCGAGGCGAGCCGTGCGGCGGCATCGGAGGTCACGCGAAAGACAGCCACGGCGGGCCGGCTCAACCTGCCGGGCAAGCTCAGCGACTGCTCGGGCTCCGGCCGCGAGGATTCGGAACTGTTCGTGGTCGAAGGCGACAGCGCCGGCGGCTCGGCCAAGCAGGGCCGCGACCGCACGAAGCAGGCGATTCTGCCCCTGCGCGGCAAGGTGATGAACACCGAGGGCATGACCCTCGCCAAGGTCCTCGAGAACAAGGAACTGGCGGATCTGGTGACCGCCCTTGGCTGCGGAGTGGGGAAGTCCTTCGACCTGACCCGGCTGCGATACGGCCGCGTGATCATCCTGGCCGACGCGGACTCGGACGGGCACCACATCGCCACCCTCCTGCTCACCTTCATCTACCGGCACCTGCCGCAGCTCATCGCCAACGGGCGCGTGTTCCTGGCGCAGCCGCCGCTCTACCGGATCGACGTCGCCAAGGACACGTACTGGGCGCTCGACGAGGCGCACAAGGAGCGCCTGCTGACGCAGTACGGCCAGGGGCGGTCGAAGCCGGAGATCACCCGCTTCAAAGGCCTCGGCGAGATGATGCCGAAAGTGCTGTGGGAGACCACGCTCAACCCGCGGACCCGCCGGCTGCAGCGCGTGGAGATCACAGATCAGCTCGTGACGGATCGGGTGATCAACGAGCTGATGGGGAAGGACGCCTCTGCGCGATTCCGCTTCATCATGGAGCGCGCCGAGGACGCCGAGGAACTGGACGTCTAAAGCGCATTGCACGAGCCTGTAGCGGCGCACCAGGTCCGTCCGCACGCCGCTCTCATCCAGCAACACCAGGCGCTCGGGATCGAGCGTGGGGGCGGTCGCCCGCCACACCGCCCGCGGACGTCACGCCCGCATCGGCGTCCTGCAACACGCGGATGCGGAGATCCATCGAGTACGCAGCCATCCGTCCTCCTGCGGCAGGAGTACCACGTCCGCGGCCTCGGCTACGGCAGCAGCTCTCTCCCCAACGAAGCCAAGGACCACGAGGCCCACACCCTTCGTCGCGCTGTCGGCCAAGCTCATCGGACCTCCCATCGTTTGGGGTTACCGTACTGGGTTTCTCAACCTCGACAGACGAGATACCCGCTTGTCCCTCATCGTCGCGCGAGCAGATCCGGAATGTCGGTGAGCAGGAGGGCTTCCTTTCATGAAGCGCCTGTAATCGCGCGACTCCAAGTTGAACAACCGCGCCAGGATCGTACAGTTGCCGCGCTCTTAGCGAGGCCTCGTCGTACTACTGCCGTTTACCACGGGCCCGCGACGACGGGGCTCGTCACAATTGAGACGATCGACCTCGCTCACTTCATGCGAAGTGATGCGACGATAGGACTACATGACGAAGGCGAATAACTGGCGCCCGCGAGCATCGCGGCGGCCGACTCGCCTGGTGTGGTGGCTGGCGATGCTGGTTGCCGGCTTGGTGCACAGTGCCTGTCAGGCCTCGCCATCGGCGCCTCAGACGCGACACGACGCGGCTGTCGTTCAGGCTGAGGGCAGGAGCGGCAGGGCGATCGAGAACGCGGCGGTTGCCCGTGGATACGACCTTGGACGCGATGAGAGACGAGGCGGCCACACGCTCGCACGGCACGTGGGCCGGTCCGATGCGGAGCTGCGGGAGCGTTTGCAGCGGGAGCGGCAGATCAGCGCGGCATCGACCTACCCCGATCGAGCGACGGCGGAGCGAGTGGTGGCTGTGGCGCTCGAGCAGGACCGGGCACGGGTTGACCGGTGGCTTGCCCGCGAAGGCCCACGGCCGAACCTTGCCCTCAACTATCAGGTCAGTGATGACGAGTCCATCGGTCGGATGCTCACACGGCGAGGCCGTCAGACCGTCGCGTGTTCGGCGGCGCTGGTCGTGCTCCGGTGGGACGGTGACCATGGATTCTTCGTGTTGACCAGCTATCCGGAGCTCCGGCGATGACCCGGCGGACCACCCGCGGTCCGAAGCTACTCAAGACGGCGGCGGGGTCGTCCCCGCGTGCAGCCGAGTTCCCTGCGCTGGCAGGCTTTGTTCGGGGGTATCTGCACCAGGACTTTCCCGAGGTGCATGGCTCTATAGTCGCGGCGGCCGCAGCCTTCTGCGCGGACGCAGGCGCCGAGGAGCGCCGCCAGCTCGCCGTAGAACTCGAGGCCCTTTCGAACCACGACATCAGCCGGTCCTCCCGGCAGCTGCGGCGCTTCGTCGTTGGTGATCTTGGAAGCGGCTGGACTCCGACATCCAGAGACGACCTCGTGGTGCTGCTCGGCGTGATCCGCGCGTCGATCTGACAGAGCGGGAGCCCAGCCATGCGGGTCGGTGTGAATTATCCATGGTTCGACTACGGGTGGGATTTTGGTCTTGGTCCTGCGGCCTGGCGGGGAGGACGGACGACTCCCCGCTGGGCCGATGCGGTTGATGGCCACCTCCGCCACTTTCAGCGTCTCGGGATCAGTGTGGTCCGGTGGTTTGTCCTCGCGGATGGCCTGACCTACGGCATTGACGCTGATGCGCCAGCGCCCGATCCGGCTGCGCCCGGAGGCTGGCGGTTTGATCCGCCGCCGCTGAGCCACGAGTGTCTCGAGCATTTCGACGAGTTGTTGGGACGATTCGCGGTGGCGTGTGCCGATGGTCGCCCGTCGATTCAGCTTCTACCGGTGCTCATCGACTTTCACTTTTGCGGACCAGGGGCGCGACCTGTCCAGACCCACGAGCCTGCCGGTCCCAGCGGCGCCGTTGAAGACCCTCGCTGGGTGAAGCAGGGAAGGGCAGAGGCGGTGATCGATGCCGTCAAGCGTCAGCAGTTTCTCGATCGCGTACTCGAACCGCTCCTGCGGGTCTCAGGTCGACACGGCGACGTGATCTACGCCTGGGAGCTCATCAACGAGCCTGACTGGGTCACGGGCGGATGGCACTCACACCCATTCGCTCGCCCTCCGGTTCAGGAGGCCGCGATGCGTGCCTTCATCGAGGACGGTGCCCGTCGGGTCCGCCAGGCCGGATTCAAGGCGACGGTTGGGTTTGCGTCGGCCCGCTCTCTCAGGAAGTCGGGAATCGCGATGGACATCGATCAGTTCCATCACTATCCGGGCGGCGCGCGGTGGCTAAACTGCGGTGAAGTAGCCCCCGGGCGCCCCTGCATCATCGGCGAGTTCGCGACCACGCCGGCGGATGTGTGGCCGGATATGCCGCTTCAGAGCCAGCGCGTGCTCGACCGGCTTCGGTTGGCCCGCGATCTGACCTGCCCACTCGCGATCCCCTGGTCTTTTCTCGCGCGTGACCGTCACACGGATTGGTCACCCGAGGTCGAGCGCGACATCGAGACCTTCACCGGAGAGGAGCCGTCTGTCGAGCGGTGACGTCGTTCTGAGCTGCGAGCTATGGCGTGGGCGGCTCCGAGTTCGGGTTCAGCGCGAACACGGTGGCCGAGCTCGATCGCCAGACCGCCACCAGCAGCAAGGACGGCTTTGGTCGACACCGTGCGATGGGCGCGCTCATCAGCGGTGTGTAGGATGACATCTATAACGCCGTTGGCGCCGTCACGCTCGTGTCACGCGCCACGGTGAGGGCGGAGAAGTTGGACACGGGTGGCTGGTGCGTGACGATTGCCGACTGGGAGTGCTGGTTCTGGAACGCCTACGACTGAGCTGTGCCGAGGTACTGAGTCACATACGCGCTTTGCGTCAACCTTTCGGATGCCGTTAGCATTGTGTACCGTCACCGGGTTGTCGTAGCCGACAGTCCGTCCTTCTCGTCTCATGGAGCGTCTGTATGGTGAGTTTGAAGAGTGCCTGCCGTTTATTCACGACAGTTGCGATAGCGGCCCTGGTGTCTGGTTCGCCGGCCTGGGCGCAGGTCGCCCCGCCAGGGGTGTACCGGGATGCGCGGCGTATCGGTGGAGCGACGTCGTTCTACAGGCCACCGCTCACCGATGTCGCTAGCCTGAAGCGGATGGCGGGCGCCCGTGGTATTCCCGAGGACATCCGGAAGCTGCTTGCTGACAGCGGCATCTCCGAAACATCCGACGCCGTCATGGCCCTGCTGTCCGGTGTCACGTCATCGGTCAGAGGAGGCCTCTGCACGGACGCGACGCCCAGCGACGGTGTGCTCGTCGAATGCGATTTCCAGCCCGGCGCGACCCTGGAGTGGATGGCCTACCGCCCCAACGTCGGCAAGGGGGACCGCACAGCCGGCCGCGTCGAGCGATTCCGATGGGCAGGCAAGGCTCCGTTCGCGGCTTTCCTGTTCCGCCTGACCAACAACAACAAGGTCTACACGTTCGTCGTGCCGAAGGCGTGCGGCAATCTGGCGCTGATGTCGGTTGCGAACATCCCGCCGGCCGTAGCTCGGATCGTTCCGCCGGCGCCCGCGCCGACACCCGCCCCCGCTCCCGCGCCGCCGCCTCCTCCGGCTGCTGCTCCCGCACCAGCGCCAGCTCCCGCGCCGGCACCGCCGCCGACACCCGCCCCGATAGCGATACCGGCGCCAGTGGCGAAAGCCACGGCGTTCTTCGTCGAGGGGCTGGTGGGTAAGGACCGTCGCGTACGACCGATCGCCGGCAGAACGACGGTCAACGGCTTGATCCCAGTGGGAAACGCCGGGGTGTCGAACCTCGACTTTGCCCAGTGCTCACCCAATCTCGGGGCGAAAGTCGGCATCGCCAAACGGTTCCAGAACAACTGGGAACTCGCCGTCGCCGGAGGCGTGGCGCTCAGTCTGGTCAACGCGGACGGGAAGGTGCGAGAGCACGAGGTCCTGGCCGACGTCGAGGCGAACAAGTATCTACGCAACGGGATGTATCTCGGCACCGGGCTCTCGGCCTGGGACATTCTCCATAGCGACACCATCACGCCGGCGTGGCTCGTGCACTTTGGCGTGCCGCTTGGCACTCAGCCCTCGCACCAGGTGTATTTCGTGGGAGAGGGTCGCCTGCTGCTGAGAGCGATCGACGACGTCTCGAACAACTACCAGTTCTGGGGCGGCCTGCGAGTGCACTTCTAACTCGCGGCAACTGACACGGTAACAGCGTGGCCGCGCGGCCACGCTGTCGCTCCGCCCCGGCGTCAGTAGGACACCCTGTTCTGTGCCGCCACCTGCGCCGCGCTTCGGAACTGGAAGCGGGCCACGCGGCTCGACTGGTCGCAGGGCAGCCAGGCTTCTCCTCGCGCTTCATCCCACCACATGTGACGTGAGCCGCATCCGTGGCTCGGCAGCCGGAACACCGTCCACTGTTTCGTTGAGGGATTGAGCTTCACGATGGCGTCCGCGTTTGGGACATCGGTGTAGACGTTGTGCAGGCCGTCAACGCGCGTGGAGTAGGCGTGTCCACTGACCGGGAGCGGATAGTACGTGGGAACGCGCGTGTGGATGTCGATGCCGGCGAGTACGCCGCTGCCCCAGTTGGGGACCCACACGGTAGAACCCTTCTTGTCTGCGGCGAGGCGCCGTGGCGCCGAGGCGAACGGCACCGGGCCTGCCGGGTAGCTGCCCCAACTCTGTGAGCCGATGGACGCGTAGAAGTCCAGGTCGGCTCGGGTCATCAGCGCGCGGCGAGTGGCCCACAGCGGGTCGCGCATGGGGATGTTCCAGGCACGGCCGGTTGTCGCATCCACCTTCGTGACGATGTCCGAAAGGAAGCCGCTCCACCAGCCGTTGTCCTCTGCGTCTGCGGCCACGCCGTAGGTCGTGCCGTCGGCGGGCGTGGCCTGCTGGAAGAGCCGGAACGTGCGGGTGGCCGGGTCGAAGCGGAATGAGCCGTACAGGCCGTTGGTCCAGACGCGGCCACGGCTGTCCACGTCGTTGGAGTTCATGAACGGCCCCATGCCCCGTGCGGGCGCGAACGTGTCGAGCGTCACCGCCGAGGGGTCGAGGCGCCCGAGCCGGCCTCCGAAGTGGAACCAGAAGCGGCCCGACTGGTCCTGTGCGATCTGCTCGGAGATGAAGACCTTCCCCTCTGCATCGGTGAGCGTGACGGCGCGCATCTGTCCCGTGGAGGGGTCCAACCGGACCAGGGTCCGGTTGGTTTCAAACGACGTCCGGTTCTCGATGACCCAGGCCGCGCCGCTCGCGTCGGTGGCCACGTCGTGCGGGCCGACGATGCCGTGCATGCCGACGGCGGGGCCATCCGCCCAGTTGGCGCCGTTGTGCCAGGCCAGTTCGTTCTGCCGTTCGCCGATCGGGATGTCGTACTCGGTAATGACTACCCTCGCCGCCTCGCCGCGCGGGCGTGCGGGCACGGTGAGCGTCATCGGCGACGGGCTGGGACCGCGCATCTCCGTCAGGTACTTTGTCAGGTCCTCGCGGTGGTGCCGGATGATGGCGCCCAGAAATCCAAGCTGTTCGTCCTTCGGATCGAGCCGGCCACTCCACCCAGTGTGCGATGCCTCCTCCATGGAGCGGACGACGGCCCGCCAGCCGGCTTCATCGAACCGGTTCTGCAGCACGACGGCCAGGCTGTGGCAGTCCGCGCAGCTTACGAAGAGCACCTGTTTCATGCGCCGGTGCTCGCGCGTGTCCGATGGGAGCGCGTCGAGCCACTGATCGCCGGTGAGTTGGGCAGCGAAGTCCGGCGTGGAGGCCAGCGAAAGGGCCTGCGTAACCGGCCCGGACGGATCGAGGGTCACCGTGGCGTGAGCGTCGCGGAAGCCGGCCGCCTGCGCCCAGATGTCATAGCGCCCGGCCGGCAGGGCCGGAAACACGAACACGCCGCGTGTGTCCGTGTACACCGATGTCGTGATGGTCTGGCCGGGCGCTTTCACGGACACGGCGGCGCCATCGAGCGGCGTGCCGCTGGCGATCCGCACTGTGCCCCGCAGCAAGGCGTCTGCTGGTGCGACCGGCGCCGGGGCGTCCGGGGGCCGAACGGCCCGTAGCACCTTCGCCGCCGCGCGGTTCCGCTGGTCCGGTGTGGGAGCGCCTTCAGGCGACACCGTTCGGAGAAACCCGACGATCTCGTCTACCTGGCCCGCGACCAGGCCGTGCCGGAACCCGGGCATCCGGGCGGAGCCGGCCGCAACCTTCTCCCGAACCTGTGGCTCGCCCATGCGGGTGAGCGTGTCGCGATCAATCCACGGTCCCATGGTCTGGTAGGTCGGGGTGCCAAGGCCGTCGTGGCAGAAGGCGCAGCGCTGGAGCCAGGTGGCGCGGCCCCGCCGGACCGGCTCGTCCAGGGAAGGCCCGGCCGTGAGCCGCATCATGTCGTAGTCGCGCTGCACGACCACCACGTCGCTTGATGGGGCCTGCGCCGAGAGCACGGCCACGGCGCCTGCCAGGAGAAGCACGAGCGTCCTGAGTGTTCGCATGATGCGGAATTCTAGGCGGAGAGGGAGGTTGGCAGAGGCGCCTGGGCTGACAAGGTCGCCGAAAGGGCAACTGCCAGAAGGAAGGTCGTCGGCCGGCGGACCGTGCAACGACAGGGGGGAGGCGCATAACCGTCTTTTCGGTACAATCCCAGACGTGCCGTCCGGCCCCAGTCACCCCGTTGTTACCGTGGCTTGGTACTGTCGTCCCACCGCACCGAGTCCGTGCGCACCAGGCCGTTCCATTCGTCCCGAAATCCGTTCCTCTCTGGAGTGCATATCCCATGAAGCGCTTGTCTGATATCGCGATGAGGGTCACCCGATGTGTCTCGCTCCTCGCGCTCTGCGCCCTGCTCGTTCCGGCCCTTGCTGGTGCCCAGGGTGTCACCACAGGTGTCATGAGCGGCGTGGTTGCCAATGTGCAGGGCCAGCCGGTCGCCGGCGCCAGTGTGATCGCGATTCACGAACCATCCGGCACCGTGTATGAAACGACCAGCCGCGCCGACGGCCGGTTTTCCATGCCCGGCCTGCGCGTGGGTGGACCCTACTCGGTGACCGTTAACTACGTCGGCACCGGCGGTGGGACGGCCTTCGAGCCGCGCACGATCACGGACCTGCAGATCACGCTCGGCAACGCCACGGACGTGCCCGTGCAGGTGAAGACGGTGAACCTGACGGAGACGGTGACGGTGACGGCGACGGCGCCCGACGCGGTGTTCAGCTCGAGCCGTACCGGCGCCGCCACGTCGGTCGCGCGCCAGGAAATTGCGCTGATGCCGACATTGAACGGCCGCATCACCGACATCATGCGTCTCACGCCCCAGGCCAACGGCGGCAACATCGCCGGCAACGACAACCGGATGAATAACATCACGGTTGACGGGTCCACGCTGAACAGCGCGTTCGGCCTGGCCGGCCAACCGGGCGACCGCACCGGCGTGGCTCCCATCTCACTCGAGTCCATCGAGCAGGTGCAGGTCAACGTGGCGCCCTTCGACGTGCGCCAGGGCGCGTTCATCGGCGCCGGCATCAACTCCGTGACGCGCAGCGGCACCAATAAGTTGGTCGGCTCCTTCTATCATCGGTTCCGGGACCAGAGCTTTGTGGGCACGGAGGCCAAGGGCCAGTTCGTCAACCCTGGCACCTTCACGTTCCGGAACACCGGCGGCTGGGCAGGCGCGCCGATCATCAAGAACAAGTGGTTCGTGTTCGGCAACTACGAGGATCAGAACGACGAACGGCCCCTCATCAACTTCCGCGCCAACAACGGCGGTGAAGCCGTCGGCGGGCAGGTGACGCGCGTGCTGAACTCGGACCTCACGACCCTCAGCGCGTTTCTGAAATCGAACTTCAAGTACGAGACGGGCGCCTTCAACAACATCCCGAAGGGCACCCCGGTGAAGCGCTTCCTGCTGCGCAGCGACTACAACATCAACAACTCCAACAAGCTCAGCTTCCGCTACAACCATCTGGACTCATTCACCGACGTTGGCCTGTCGTCGTCGACCTCGGCGCTGCGTGGCAGAACGACCAACAGCACGAACTTCCTTTCCTTCGAGAACTCGAACTACAAGATCAAGGAGAACATCCGGTCGGGCATCGGCGAGTGGAACTCCGTGATCGGCTCCTCGATGTCCAACTCCGTCCAGGCCGGTTACACGTTCCAGGATGAGGGCCGCGGCTACAGGAGCGAGCCGTTCCCGTTCATCGACATTCTCGAGGGTGGCACGTCCTACACTTCATTCGGGTTCGAGCCCTTCACGGTCAACAACGAACTGAGCTACAAGACGCTCCAGTTCCAGGACAACTTCACCAAGTACGGCGTCCGTCACTCCTGGACCTTCGGCGGGTACGCGGAGAAGTACCACTCGGATAACTCCTTCTTCGGGTGCTGCCCGCAGGGCGCCTGGGCGTACAGCTCCCTCCAGGACTTCTACACGGATGCGCTCGATTACCTCGCGAACCCGAACCGGACGGTGTCACCGGTCACCGCCAATGCCTTCCAGGTACGCTGGAGCAACATCCCGGATCTGGCCAAGCCCTTGCAGCCGCTGGATGTGTGGTACACGGCCGGCTATGTGCAGGACGAGTGGCGGCCGCGCGGCAACGTGACTGTGACTGCTGGCATCCGCGCGGACCTCACCAGCTTCAAGAACACAGCCTTCCGCAACACGAGCGCGGACGCCCTGGTCTTCCGGGACGCCTCGGGTGCCGCCGTGAAGTACGACACGGGCATCATGCCGAAGTCGACCATTCTGTGGTCGCCGCGCGTGGGCATGAATTGGGACGTGTTCGGTGACCAGTCCACCCAGGTGCGCGGGGGCACGGGACTCTTCACGGGCCGGCCCGCCTACGTGTGGATTTCCAATCAGGTCGGCAACACCGGCGTCCTGATCGGCGAGAACATCAACCTGGCTCCCGGAACGGCTTTTCCGTTCGCACCAACGGCGGACCGCTACAAACCGGCCACCGTGACAGGCGCGGGCGCCCGCAGCTACGCGCTGAACGTGACCGACGAGAACTTCAAGTTTCCGCAGGTGTTCCGCGTGAACGGTGCCTTCGACAGGCGCCTGCCCTGGGGCCTGACGAGTACCACCGAGATGCTCTTCGCGAAGGACATCAACGGCATCTACTACATCAACGCCAACCTCCCTGCGGCACAGAGCGCGTTCACGGGCATCGACGCCCGCCCCCGCTGGACGGGCACCGCGTGCGCCGCGGCTGGTCAGGCCGGCGGGTGCGTCACGCGCCTCAACAACGACGTGGGCAACCAGGTGACCAACGCCTTCGTGCTCCAGAACGGCAACACGGGTAACTCCTGGAACATCGCGCAGACCCTGGCGAAGACCACGAGCTTTGGCCTCTCGGTCCGCGGTGCCTACAGCTACGGCGTCTCGAAGTCCGTCTCGGACCCGGAGTCCACGGCAGCCACCAGTTTCTCGCGCAATTCGCACCGTGCGGACCCGAACAACCCAGGCGCCAGCACCTCCATGTGGTCGCCGGGGCACCGGGTCTTTGCGTTGGTGAACTACGTGAAGCAGTACAAGAACTTCGGCACGACGTCCGTGTCGATGTTCTGGGAAGCGCGCCACAATTCGCTGAGCGGGTCATCCAGGCTGAGCTATGTGTTCGCCGGTGACATGAACGGCGACGGCGTCGCCGCCAACGACCTCATCTACGTGCCGAAGGACACCTCCGAGATGAACTTCTCGGCCTTCGCGGCCGGCGGCCGCACGTTCACCGCGGCTGAGCAGGCGGACGCGTTCGAGGCCTACATCAAGCAGGATCCCTACCTGAAGACCCGTCGCGGGCAGTACGCCGAGCGGAACGGCCTGGCGCTGCCGATGTTCCGGAGCGCGGACCTGTCGATCACCCAGGACCTGTTCCGAAACATCGCCGGGGCGAAGAATGGCTTCCAGCTTCGGCTGGACATCAACAACGTCGGGAACCTGCTCAACAGCAACTGGGGTGTGGCGCAGCGGCCGATCGCGGCGCTCAACACCAACGCACAGTTGCAGCTCCTGACGAATCCGGCCGTGGACGCGCAGGGGCGTGCGACCTATCGGCTGGCGACGTTCAACAACGAGTTGCTCAAGCAGACGTTCCAGTCCGCCGCTACAACAAGCGATGTCTACCAGATGATGCTGAGCCTGCGGTACTCGTTCAACTAAGACGCGTTCACCGGGGGTCGTCCGTCCGGGCGGCCCCCGTCTCTCTTCCGTCTCTCTTCGTCCCCTCCCTTCACGTTCCCGGCACGATTCGCTGGCGGTCCTGCGCCATGCGGTACACTTTCCGGGTTCCACCGTCGTATCTCACTCTGCAGGCATGTCCGTAGCCCCGGCCCGCCGTACGTTCGACCGTTCCCTCGTGGAAGGCCCCCTCGGGCCCGCCGTGTGGCGTCTGGCGTGGCCCACCATGCTCCAGAACGTTGTGGCCGGACTGCAGGGCATCATCGACCACACGATGGTCGGCCACATGGTCGGCTTCACGGGCAACGCCGCCATCGGCGTGAGCTGGCAGATGATGCTGGTCGTCATCGTCTTCATCAGTTCGCTCTTCACCGGCATGGCCGTGCTCGTGGCGCGCTTTGCCGGCGCGAACGAACCCGAAAAGGTCAACCGCGTCGTCTACCAGTCGTTCCTGACGGCGGCCGGCCTGGCGGTGATCATGGCGGTGGTGGGTTACGTGGCCTCACCGGCGTTGCTGCGGCTGGTCAATGCGGCTCCCGAGGTGCAGCAGGAAGCGTTGCCCTTCATGCGGGTGATGTTCCTGGGCGGCATCGGGCTGATGATGTTCTTCATGCTCGGCGGCGCGTTCAGGGCCGCCGGTGACCCGCACACGCCGCTCAAGCTCGGTATTGCCCTCACGGTGCTGACGGTGGCGTTCAACGTGGTGCTGATTCCCATCTTCGGCACCGTCGGGGCAGCCTACGGCACCGTTGCCAGCAACATCTCGGTGAGCATCTACGGCATCTGGAAGCTCTTCAGCCCGCACTCGGTCATCCACATGCACCGGGGCATGGACCTGAAGCCGGACTTCACGATCATCCGGTCGCTCTTCCGCTTCGGCCTGCCCACGGGCGTGCAGGGCATCGCGATGAACGTGGGCGGCGTGCTCATGCTCCGGTTCATCGGATCCCTTGAGCACAGTGCCGCCGCGCAGGCGGCCTACGCGGTGGGCTACACCGAGCTCTTCTCCCTCATCACCTGGACCGCGCAAGGGCTGCTCGGCGCATCGTCGACGATTGCCGGGCAGAACCTCGGGGCCGGGAAGCCCGACCGCGCCGAGGCCGGTGTATGGATGGCGGCGCGGATCGGACTGGTGGCCGCCGCAGCCGTGGGCGCGCTGTTCGTGTTCGTGCCGGGCCTGCTGCTCGACATCTTCGCGATGAAGGATCCGTTTGCCGCGTCGATTGGCGTGGAGTTACTGAGCTACCTCGCGGTGTCGGGCTTCTTCGTCACGCTGGCGCTCAGCTACACGGGCGGCCTGCAGGGCACGGGCGACACGAAGAGCCCGCTCTACATTTCCCTTGTCTCGCAGTTCCTGCTGCCGATCGGGCTCTGCAGCATCATCCAGTCGATGCGTCCGCTCGTGCCAGGGGACATCTGGCTGGCCATCGTGCTCGGCCACGTGACCCGCGGCGTGCTGAGCATGGTGCGCTTCCGGCAGGGCCGCTGGCGCGGCATCAGGGTCGATATCGAGACCGCCCGCTCCTAGCAGCCCGTGGTGAAGGTCTGAGTCATCAGGGAACAACCTGAGCGATCGTTCGTACTACACCCGCCTATGGCGATGGGCACCCGAGAGACCGACCACGCGGTGTTACGGATCGCCACAGGTCGGCAATTCGGGGATTTCTCCGGCTCCCGTTGGAAGAACCCCCGCCGGATCACGCGACGCTGTCGCGTACGCGGCGTCTGATCGATGTTGAGACGCACCGGGATGTCTACGCGCGGTTCCAACACCGCGCAGATCGGCGTCGACGACCCGCAGTCGCTGGACGAGGTCATCGCCGACAAGGGGTCCCACTGCAACCAGACGATGGTGGACCTCGAGGCCGCCCGCACCGTCGGCACCCGCACCTGCCCAGGGACCGCGCATCAGAGGTCGTCCACGGCGGCCGCTTCCGAGCGTGTGAAGAACGCCACGGCCACCGCCAGGAAGAGTACCGCCAGGATGCCGGACCAGACAAACGGCAGCACGGGCAGGGAGCCGGCACCCATTACGCTCCAGCGAAACACCTCGACGGGTGCGGATAACGGATTGACGTAGATCGCCCAGTGGAAGCGTTCGGGAATCTGCGACATGGGATACACCACCGGCGTGAGGAACATCCAGAACTGCGTGATGTAGCCGATGACGAAGCGCACCTCGAAGTGCTTGGTCTGGAAGACGGTGCTGACCAACCCGACGGCAAGGGTCACGGCCACCACGATCAGCAGCGAGAGCGCCGCCAGCAGCAGCGACGGTCCCGTATGCAGGTACCAGTGGCCATCCTTGACGAAGTACACGAGCGCCAGCGCCACGATCAACACGAGGAATATCGCGAACTCCACCAGTGCTGGCGCGATGTAGGACACCGGCACGATGAGGCGCGGGAAGTACATCTTCTTGATGAGGTTGGCCTGCGAGTCCACGCTGACCGTCACCCTGAGCAGTCCCCGCTGAAACACCATCCACGGCGTGATACCCACCAGCATGAACAGGGGATACGGGAATCCGTCGGACGGCATTCCCATGATGGCGCCGAAGACCACGATGTTGAGGGCCACAGGCAGGGCCGGCCGCGCAAACAGCCAGAAGATGCCGAGCGTCGTCTTCTCGTACCGGCTTCGGACCGCTCTGGATGAAAAGAAGAGCAGTAGTCGCCGATAGGTCCAGAACTCGCGCAGCGAGGCGGAGATCCCCTGCGTCCTCGGCTCGATCGACCAGGTCGGCAGATCCTCGGTGGATGAGACATTCTCGGCCATCGCCGGGTTCGACTCAGCCTGCGACAAGACTGCGCTCCTCGACGCTCCAGTCCATGGCCGGGGCGATCAGGCCGACCTGCGACAGCTTCTTCCATCCCGGCAGCGGTGCCTGCTGTTCCGCGCTGAAGGCCGAGAACGTCAGGGCGCCGTAGGCGATGAGCCGATACTCGCGGGCCTGCCCTTCGCGCAGCGTCGTGACACTGACGTTCACGGTGTAGGCGACATCCGCAAGGAGGTTGGCGGGAATCCGCATGCGGAACTCGTAGAGGCCCGGCTTGCTCAGCTGGCGCCACTCGGGATCGACCGAGCGAAACAGAAGCTGGTTCCGGGCATGGAGGTCCACGGCGGCTCTGACGGACACGGCCTTGTACACGTCGACTTCGATGCTGATGAGGACGTCCTCGGCAATGGGCGCGGCGCCGATCTCACGCCCCTGAGCCGACAACAGCTTGGCACCGGAGATGGCGGCAAACCGGCTGCTGCGTCGGCCGCGCTCGAAACGGCCGGCATCCATGCGCGCCCAGACCGCCTCTTCGTAGTCCGCCACGACCTCTTCCGGATCCCCCACGCGCTGGACCTGACCTTTGTGCAGCCACACGACGCGATTACAGACACGGGTGATGGCCTCCATGTCGTGCGACACGAACAGCACAATCAGGCCGCGGCTGCCGCTGTCCGTCACTTTCTGGAGGCAGCGTTCCTGAAAGGCCAGGTCGCCGACCGCGAGCACTTCATCCGCCAGGAGGATCTGCGGGTTCATGTTGATCGCCACCGAAAACGCCAGGCGTACCGACATGCCGCTTGAGTAATGCCGGACTGGGTTGTCGGCAAACTCCTGCAGTTCGGCCCAGGACAGGATCTCGTCCATCTGCGCGAGCACTTCGGCCTGCGGGATGCCGTGCAGCGCCGCGTTCATCAGGATGTTCTCCCTGGCCGACACCTCGGGGTTGAATCCTCCGCCGAGCTCCAGGAGCGACACCACGCGCCCCTGGCCGACCACCCGTCCTTCAGTTGGCACCGTCACCCGCGCGAGAACCTTCAGGAGCGTGCTCTTGCCTGCGCCGTTCGCACCGATGACGCCGAGGATGGTGCCCGGTTCGACGGTTAACGACAGGTCCTTGAGCGCCCAGAACTCCCGCTTCCCAGGCTTCTCATAGCGCATCAACAGCTGGTCTCGCCACCGGGCGACGCGTTCGCGCATCGTTTTCGGAGGGGTCTCGGCCTGGGGCTCAAGCTCGTAACGCTTGCCGAGGTTCTCGATGATCAGGGGTTTCATTGCAGGAGGACGAGACCCAAATGTAACAGAACTCCCGTCAGCGACGGGCCCCCGGCCACCCGTGCCGGATGGATCTCAGCCGAGCACCGACAACACGGTGTCCGCGGCCTGTTCGCAGTCGGCCCTCGTGACATCCAGGTGCGTCACCGCTCTCACGGTTCTGGGCCCGATCGCGAACATCAGCACGCCCCTCGTGCGGGCCCGCTCGACGACTGTCGCGGCATCCGGCCCGTCCGGTGCCAGCCCGAAGACAACGATGTTGGTCTGCACGGACTCCGGGTCCAGGTGCACACCGGGCCCGGCGGCGACCTTTGCCGCGAAGACGGCCGCGTTCGCATGATCCTCCGCCAGCCGCGTCAGGTGGTGGTCGAGCGCGTAGATACCCGCCGCGGCCAGGATGCCCGCCTGACGCATGGCGCCGCCAGCCATCCGCCGATAGCGATGGCAGCGAGCAATCAGCTCTGAGGACCCGGCAAGGAGCGACCCGGCTGGAGCCCCCAGCCCCTTCGAGAGGCACATGCCCACCAGGTCGAACGGCGCCGCCAGCTGCGATGGTGGAAGGCCGGTGGCGACGGAGGCGTTCCACAGGCGGGCGCCGTCGAGGTAGCTGGCGATGCCCCTGTTACGGGCCGATGCCGCGACAGCCACGGCAGCCGCCTGCGGAAACACCCGGCCACCACTCCTGTTGTGCGTGTTCTCGATCTCGACCAGCGTGGTCGGCGCATACGTGACGTGGCCGCGCGGCTTCACTGCGGCCTCGAACGCCGCGAGAGAGAACACGCCGTCCTCTCCGATCTCGGTGAACTGGATGCCGGCATTGGCCGCGGACGCCCCCGTTTCATGCCACATCGCGTGACACTCGCGGCTGACGATGACGTCATCGCCAGGCCGGGTCAGCGCGCGCAATGCCACCTGATTGGCCATCGTGCCGGTCGGCAGCCATAGCGCCGCCTCCCGTCCGAGCAGGCGGGCCACCCGATCCTGGAGGGCGTTGACGGTCGGGTCCTCGCCGAACTGGTCGTCCCCGACCTCCGCGGAGGCCATGGCCTCGCGCATCCCCGGCGTGGGCCGCGTCACCGTGTCCGAGCGCAGATCGATCGTCCGCATCAGGGGTATTGTGCGCCGGTCCGGACGGCTGGGTCTCCTGTTCCGGAGACTGGCCGTAAGATTCCGCCATGAGCCAGCCGACTCCGCCAGCCGTGCCCGTGAACGAGCCGAACCCCGGGTACCTGCCTGGTTCGCCCGAGCGCGGGGCGCTGAAGGCCGAACTGGCGCGGATGGCGGCTGATCGTATCGACATTCCCCCGGTGATCGGCGGCGCCTCACGGATGACCGCCTCGCGGACCACGGTGGTGATGCCGCACCACCACGGGCACGTGCTCGGCGACGTGGCGCTGGCGGCCAATGCCGACGTGCAGCGGGCCATCGACGCGGCGCTGGCCGCGCGTCGCGACTGGGCGGCGCGCTCTCCGGAGGAGCGGGCCGCGGTGTTCCTGCGGGCAGCGGACCTGCTGGCCAGTTCGTGGCGTCCGGTCATTAACGCCGCCACCATGCTTGGGCAGTCCAAGACGGTGTTCCAGGCCGAGGTCGATGCGGCTGCGGAGCTGGTGGATTTCTGGCGCTTCAACGTGCACTTCGCGCGCGAGCTGGAGGCCGAGCAACCGATCAGCACGCCCGTGGCCGCCAACCGGCTCGACTATCGCGGCCTCGAGGGCTTCGTCTACGCCATTACGCCGTTCAACTTCACCTCGATCGCCGGCAACCTCCCCACGGCGCCGGCCCTCATGGGCAACGTCGTGGTGTGGAAGCCGGCGGCCACGTCGATGCTCGCGGCGCACCACCTGATGCGGCTGCTCATGGAGGCCGGGCTTCCCGCGGGCGTGATCAATATGGTGGCAGGCGACGCGGCGGCGGTCACCGAGGTTGTGCTGGCCTCTCCACACCTGGCCGGTGTGCACTTCACAGGCAGCACGGAGGTGTTCGACGGAATCTGGGCCCGCATCGGCCGGGATCTCGGCCGGTACCGCGCCTACCCGCGCCTTGTCGGCGAGACTGGCGGCAAGGACTTCGTCGTCGCGCATGCGAGCGCCGAACCTCAGGCACTGGCCGTGGCGCTGGCGCGCGGCGCCTTCGAATACCAGGGGCAGAAATGCTCGGCCTCGAGCCGCGCCTATGTGCCTCAGTCGATGTGGCCGGACGTTCGCGACCGGCTGGTGGCCATGATGCGCGACATGCGCGTGGGCGACCCGTCGGACTTCCGGACCTTCATGGGCGCCGTCATCGACCAGCGTGCGTTCTCCCGCATCACGGGCTACATCGACGATGCCCGCCAGCACGCGCGGATCATTCAGGGAGGGAGCGCCCGGAGCGACGTCGGCTACTTCGTGGACCCGACCCTCGTGGAGACGGACAATCCCGGTTACCGGTTGATGCGCGAGGAGATCTTCGGGCCGGTGCTGACCGTGTATCCCTACCCCGATGGCGAGTGGGCGCAGACGCTCGACCTGGTGAACGGCACCTCACCCTACGCGCTGACCGGTGCCGTCTTCGCCCAGGACCCCGAGGCTGTCCGGGAGGCGATGGCGACGCTGCGGGATGCGGCCGGCAACTTCTACGTGAACGACAAACCCACCGGGGCCGTCGTGGGCCAGCAGCCGTTCGGCGGTGCGCGCCGGTCCGGCACCAACGACAAGGCCGGGTCGAAGCTGAACCTGATCCGGTGGGTGAGCCCGCGGACCATCAAGACGACGCACCAGCCGCCGACGGACTGGCAATATCCCTATATGAGTGAGGCGTAGCAGCGCGCGGGTATCGGCGATGTGCTTCGTGCGCTCCGAGACCGCCCGGGAAGTGCGCAACGCGGGTTCACAAGCAGTCGCGCTCGAATCCCATCACCGACACCCACGCGCTGCGTCAGCCTCGTAGAGTGTCCTGACGTCTGGTAGGCGAGAGGACGCGGGCTGGGGATGCGATTCGAGCGCGACTGCTTGTGACTCGCACGGGTGCACTTCTCATGCGGACTCGGAGCGGACGAAACGCAGCCCCGGCCCGCGGCCGACCGAAGGCTCAGCGGTCGATCTTGATGAGCTCGATGTCGAACACGAGCATGCCCTTGGGCCCGCCACCCTGCTCGTAGGCCAGGATCTGCGGAATCCAGAAGCGCGTCTTCTCGCCCTCGACCATGAGCTGCACCCCTTCGGTCCAACCCTTGATCACCTCGTCGAGACGGAAGCTGGTGGGGGCGCCCCGCATCACGGAGCTGTCGAACATCTTGCCCTCGGTCGTCCAGCCCGTGTAGTGCACGGTGACCTGGCTGGATTGATAGGGCTTCCGGGCGCCGATGCCCGGCTGAATCACGCGATAGGCAAGCCCCGAGGGCAGCCGGCTCGCATCCGACGGCACCTTGGCCACGTCGGGCGGCGGCGTGGAAGGCGATGGCTCTGCGCTGACCAGCTCGACATCAAACACCAGCGTGCCCGCCGGCCGGCCCTTCTGGCCCTTGTAGGCCAGGTCCTGCGGAATCCAGCAGCGGCGCTGCTCGCCGGTCGTCATCAGCGTGACGCACTCGCGCCAACCGGTAATGACGTTCGGCAGCGGAAACCGCGCGGGCTTGCCCTTCGGGCGCGTGCTGTCGATGAGCTTACCGTCCGTGGTCCAGGCGGAGTAGTGCACGGTCACCACGTCGTCGGCGGTGGCCTTGCGGTCGTCCTTGCCGGCCTGGAGCACCCGGCTGGCGAGCCCCGATGGCGTGCGGGTCGCCGAGGCGGGTGCGGCGGCCACGTCGGCCGGTGTGGCGGGTGCGGCCGCCGGGCCGGGCTCCTGAGCCTGAGCCAGGCCCGGGCCGGCGATGCCGAGCGTGAAGAGCGCGAACGCGAGCGGACGGAAGAACCTCAGCATGGGTGTCACCCTTCGAGCAGCAGTTGGCCGGGGTCTTCGATGCACGCCTTCACGCGCACCAGGAACTGCACCGCCTCGCGGCCGTCCACGATGCGGTGGTCGTAGCTGAGCGCGAGATACATCATCGGCCGGACGACGACCTGGCCGTTGACCGCCACGGGACGGTCGGCGATCTTGTGCAGGCCGAGAATGCCGACCTGCGGCGGGTTGAGGATCGGCGTGCTCATCATCGACCCGAACACGCCGCCATTGGTGATGGTGAACGTGCCGCCGGTGATGTCCGCCAGCGAGAGCGTGCCGTTGCCCGCGCGCGTGGCGAAGTCCCGCGTGGCCGTCTCGATGCCACCAAAACTCATGTGGTCAGCGTCGCGCAGGACAGGCACGACAAGCCCGCCTTCGGCGCCCACGGCGATGCCGATGTCGTAGTAGTGCTTGTAGACGATCTCGTCGCCCTGGATTTCGGCGTTGACCAGCGGGAAGGCACGCAGCGCCGAGATGGTGGCCTTCACGAAGAAGGACGTCAGGCCGAGGCCCACGCCGTGCTGTTCCTTGAAGGCCGCCTTGTGGCGCTCACGGAGCGCCATGACGGCCGTCATGTCCGCTTCGTTGAAGGTGGTCAGCATGGCCGCCGTGCGCTGCGCTTCGACCAGGCGCCTCGCGATGGTGGCGCGCCGCTTGGTCATCCGCACGCGCTCTTCGGTACGGCTGCCCGGCACGGCCGGCGCGCGCACCGGCGCAGCGGCCGGTCTGGGGGGCGGCGGCTTCGGCGCGGGCGGCTCGGGAGAGGCGACTGGCGCGATGGCCTGCGTGACATCCGCTTTGGTGACCCGGCCAGCCGAGCCCGTTCCGGGGACGGCATCCAGTTTCACCTGATGGGTCTCGGCCATCCGCCTGGCCGTTGGCGTCGCACGCGTCTCGGCGGCCTTCGCTGCCTCAGGGGCTGGTGCGGTGGATGCTGCGGCTGCCCGGGTGGGCGCAGCGGCGGGAGTCGCGGCCACGGGGCCGTCGCCGGCCTCAAGTACGCCGATGACCTCGCCCACCTTGACGTCCGCGCCTTCCGCATGCGCGATGCTGACCAGGACGCCGGCGTGGTCCGCCGGCACTTCCACGTCGACCTTGTCGGTCTCGAGCGACACGAGCGCGTCACCGGTGTTCACGCGATCGCCAGGCTGCTTCAGCCACTTCGCGATGCGGGCTTCGACGACGGATTCACCAAGCTGCGGGACAACGACGTTGGACATGCTTTTGACTCAGACTCGCTTCGACAGGACCAGGGGCGCGCCGACGGGTTCGTCGGCGGGGTCAAGCACCTGCTCGACGAGGGCCTTCTGCGTGAGCTGGTGCCACGCGGTGGAGCCTTCCGCCGGGCTCGCGCTACGCGTCCGGCCCACATAGCGGAGCGCCCTGCGATCACCCACGAGTTCCTCGAGCAGCGGCCGCGCGAATTCCCAGGCACCCATGTTCTCGGGTTCTTCCTGGAGCCAGACCACTTCCTTCAGCTTCGGATATCGACCGAGCACCTCGGTGATCTGCGCGGAGGGGAAGGGGTAGAGCTGTTCCACGCGGCAGACGGCCACGTGCGTCGCCGCGGCGCGGGCGTCGCTCGTGGCGACATCGACGGCCACCTTGCCGCTGCACAGGACCACGCGCGTGACCTTGGAGACGGCCGTGCCCGTGATGTCGTCGTCGATCACCGGGCGGAAGCGGCCCTCGGCCAGCTCGCGAGGCGCCGACATCACGGCGGGGTGTCGCAACAGGCTCTTCGGCGTGAGCACGATGAGGGGCAGCGGGTCGGTCGAAAGCAGGGCCGCCTGCCGGCGCAGCAGATGGAAGTACTGCGCGGCCGTGGTGCAGTTGGCCATGCGCAGGTTGACGTCGGCCGCGGCCTGGAAGAAACGCTCGGGCCGGGCCGAGGAATGTTCAGGCCCCTGTCCCTCGTAGCCGTGCGGCAGCAGCAGCACCAGCGACGGCGTGAGGCCCCACTTGGCGCGGCCCGACGTGACGAACTGGTCGAGGATGATCTGGGCGCCGTTGATGAAGTCGCCGTACTGCGCTTCCCAGATCACCAGGTGATTCGGCGTCTGCACGTTGTAGCCGAACTCGAAGCCGATCGCGGCCAGTTCCGAGAGCGGGCTGTTGTGGATCTCGAAGGAGGCCCGGGCCTGTGGAAAGCTCCGCAGCGGCACGAAGGCCTCACCGGATGCGGCGTCGTGCAGGACCGCATGGCGGTGCGAGAACGTGCCGCGTCCCACATCCTCGCCGGTCAGGCGGATCGGTGTGCCATCAGCGAGCACGCTCCCGAGCGCCAGTTCCTCGGCAGTGCCCCAGTCGATCGTTCGCTGGTCGGCGTCGTCCAGCGCGTGCCAGCGCTTTTCCCGTGTGCGGTCGAGCTTCTTGTGGATCGTGAAGCCCCGTGGCCGTGTCATCAGGCCTTCGTTGATGGCGCGCAGCCGTTCAAGGGGCACGGCGGTGTCCACCCGCGCGGCGGCTCCAGCCGGTGCCGGGCTGGCCACGGGCGCCACGAAGTCCTCTTCGGGCTTGAGCGTGGCCAGCGTCTGCTCGAGCGTTGCGAAGTGCGCCTTCACCAGCACGTCGGGTTCGACCGCGAAGCTGTGGCCCTGCGCCGTCAGCGTGCGCGCGAAGAGGTCACGGACGGTGGCATGTGCGGACACGCGCTGATAGAGCAGCGGCTGTGTGAAGGCGGGCTCGTCGCCCTCGTTGTGTCCGTGGCGCCGGTACCCGATCAGGTCGATCAGGAAGTCCCGGCCGAAGCGCTCACGATAGGCCCAGGCCAGTCGCGCCGCCTCGATGCAGGCGACCGGGTCGTCCGCGTTCACATGGACGATCGGAATCTTGAAGCCGCGGGCCAGGCCGCTGGCGTAGCTGGTGCTGTAGGACTCGGCGGGAGTCGCGGTGAAGCCGAGCTGGTTGTTCGCGATGATATGGATCGTGCCGCCGGTGTCGTAGCCCGCGAGGCGCGAGAGGTTGAGCGTCTCGGCCACGATGCCCTGGCCGGGAAACGCCGAGTCGCCGTGGATCAGTACCGGCAGCGTGACGCCGCCGTCGAAGGTCGGCGCACCGGGCGCATCGGCCGTGGTGCCCGCGGCCCTGGCCATCCCGACGACGACGGGATTGACGGCCTCGAGGTGGCTTGGGTTGGGCGCCATCGACACGGCAATCGGCCGCTTGGAGCGGCCCCGGACCGCGACGGTGGCGCCCGCGTGGTACTTCACGTCGCCGGTCCAGCCCAGGTCGATCCGCCAGGTGCGCGAGTCGACCGGGTCCTTGAACTCCGCCAGAATCTGCGCGTAGGGCTTCTGCAGGATGTGCGCGAGCATGTTCAGCCGGCCGCGGTGGGCCATGCCGATGAGCATGTGCTGGATGCCGTGGTCCGCGGCGCCCACGATGATCTCGTCGAGGATCGGCACGAGCATGTCGAGGCCTTCGATCGAGAAGCGTGTCTTGCCCGGGAATGTGCGGTGCAGGAACCGCTCGAACACCTCGACGGCCGTGAGCCGGGCCAGCAGGGCGTCACCGTCCACGGCCGCCACAGGCGGGCGGAAGCGGCCCGATTCCGCCGCGTGCCGCAGCCACTCGCGTTCCTCGGGGACGAACACGTGCGAGTAGTCGTAGCCGGTGGTGGAGCAGTACACCGACCGCAGACGCATGATGGCATCCGCGGCGTTGGCCGACGACGCGGCCACGGGCCCGCCCACGAGGCTGGCCGGCAACTCGCTCAGTTCCTGCACGCCCACGCCGTGGGCGCCCGGAGAGAGCGACGGATCACCCATGGGTTCCGTGCCGAGCGGGTCGAGGTGCGCGGCCAGGTGACCGTAGCGCCGGATCGATTCCGCGAGGTTCGTGGCGGCTACCGCTGCCTGAAGACGCGCAGGCGCATGGCCGGCTGCGGGCTGGTGATCGATGGTGGCTGGGGTCCAGTGTGCGAACGCGCGGCGGGTCTCGGCGTCGACCGACGCGGGATCGGTCAGGAATCGCTCGTAGAGCTCTTCGACGTATCCAGCGTTGACGCCCTGAAATTGATCCGCACCCATAGCCTGATAATGGTACCCCACGGATGATTCGTCTTGTAGCAATCGACATCGACGGCACGCTGCTCGACAGCCACGGGAGGATTCCACAGCGAAACCTCCGGGCCATCGAGGACGCCGTGGCGCGCGGAACGGACGTCGTGCTGGTGACCGGGCGCAGCTTCCCGTTCGCCCTGCCGGTGGCCCGGCAGTTGCCCCCGGCGGTGGCGCTCATCGTCAGCAACGGGGCGCTGGAGCGCACTCAGGACGGCATGACGCTCGCCTCCCGGCTCCTGCCCGTGGCCGAGGCCGCGGACCTGCTGGCTGCAACCACAGCGTTCCGCCACTGTGCCGCGCTCATCTTCGACCGGGACGCCGCGGGCCAGATCGTCGCGGACACCATGGACTGGGACGTGTCGAACCGGAAGCCCTACTGGCTCCGGAACCGGCACCTGATCGCGCGGACCACGCCGCTCGAGGGGGCCCTGACGGAGGATCCCGTGGAGCTGATGTTCAACGGGACGGTCGCCGAGATGCGGGTGCTGGCCGAACGGCTGGCTGGTCTGCCCGGACAGTTTGCCGTGGCCCTCACCGAGTACGAGAACCGCGACTTCACGATCCTCGACGTGACGGCACCGGCGGCCACCAAAGGGGAGGCGTTGGCGCAGCGGGCCGCGGCCCTGGGCATCGGCCGTGAGCAGGTGATGGCGATCGGCGACAACCTGAACGACGTCGGGATGCTGGACTTCGCCGGCTGCCCGGTACTCATGGGCAATGCGGCCCCGGCGCTCCGGGCCAGGCCCTGGGCGCTGACGGCGTCGCACGACGAGGCCGGTGTGGCCGAGGCAATGGACCGCTTCATCACCTTCAGTCCTACTTCAGCCGATCGGACAGCAGGCCCACGCTGATCGCGTAGTAGTGGGCGCAGTTGTAGCCGAGGATGGCGTCGTAGCTGGCGTTGACGAGAAAGTGCCGGGCGCCCGCGCTCACCAGAGCCGCGTCGGGTCCGGGGTGTGGCAGCGGATTCCCATCGCGGCGCGTGACGCCCAGCGCGCGCCACCTGGCGAGCGGTGCGCCGCCGGACATGTTGCGCACGGCATAGCAGCCCTCGGTCCGCCCGGGAACCGCCGCCGCGATCGCCTCGCGCCGTGACGAGGGCAGCGTCACCTCCCGCCCCCACGGCGTTCCCGCCTGCCACCCGTGCTCGACCAGATAGTTGGCGATGGAGGCGAGTGCGTCCGGCGTGGAGCGCCAGATGTCGCGGCGCCCGTCTCCGTCGAAATCCACCGCGTAGTTCAGGTAGCTCGACGGCATGAACTGGGGTTGCCCCATCGCGCCCGCCCAGGATCCGCGCAGGGCACCGGCCTCGATGTAGCCACGGTCGACAACGGTCAGTGCGTCGAACAGTTGCTCCCTGAAGAAGCCGGCGCGCCGCCCCTCCCACGCGAGGGTGGCGAGCGCCTGCGGGATCGGGATGCGGCCCGTGACCCGGCCAAAGCGGGATTCAACACCCCAGATAGCCATCACGATCTGCCCCGGAACTCCGTAGGTCCTGGTGATCCGCGTCAACAGGGCCTGGTGTTCACGCGCCAGCGCCCGGCCTGTGCGGATCACGGCGGGGGTCACGCGGCTGCGCAGGTACTTGTCGAGCCCCGGGGTGAGTTCGGCCTGTGTGCGGTCGCTCTGGATCACCCGCTCGAGGGGCTCGATGCCGTCGAGCGCGCCGTGCACGACCGGAGCGGAGACTCCCCGTGCGAGCGCGTCCGCGATCAACTGCTCCAGCCAGGTTGCAAACGTCTCCCGCGGCGGGAGGGGCTCGTCTGGTGACTGCGCGTGTCCACTCACCGCCACCAGCGCAACCAGCAGCACGGCGGCACAGGTCGTTCGCACGATGCGGCGACTATAGCAGGGCGGAATGGGAGAGCCGCAGCCGCGCAATCGTGGCACCGAGGTGGGAGCGGTCGTCGTCCCAGAACTCCACGACATCGGGATGCGCCTCCAGGCGTGCCTGCACGATGCCGCGCTGCACGCCGGTACCGCGGCCGTGCACGATCCGCACGTCGGGCAGGCCCGCCTCGGCTGCGGCTGTCACGTACGCGTCGACGACGCCTGGAATGTCGCGCGGGTGAAACGCGTGCAGGTCGAGCGAGGCTTCGATGGGAATGCGGTGCGCCACCGGCCCGCCTGCCTTCTTAGCTGGCCGTGTAGGTGGCCGTAACCTTTGTCGTGATGCCGCCGCGCGCGGAGAAGTCGCCCACTACCTGCATCCGCCTGGGCTGGCATGCGCCTACGAGATCATCGAGGATCTGGTTGGTCACCGCCTCGTAGAAGATGCCGCGGTTCCGGAATGCAATCAGGTAGTACTTCAACGCCTTCAGCTCGATGCACTGGTCGCCCGGCACGTAGGTGATGCGGATGGTGCCGAAGTCCGGGAGCCCCGTCTTCGGGCACACCGACGTGAACTCGGGGCAGTCGATGGCGATCTCGTACTCGCGGCCGGGGCGTGGATTGGGGAAGGTTTCGAGCGTGGGCGTGCTTGACATGCCGGGGCAATTCTAGCAATTTTGCTTGGAATCCCGGTGGTTTCCGTCACACTGCGCGTTTGACCCATCCAGTCACGCGCGCTAGGATACGGCGCTCGTGCGGATTCAGCCCGGCGATTGAGGCGTGAGGTGGCCGGGCTCACGATTTCATACACGCGCAACAGATCTACTGGGGGATGAGATGGCAGAAGCCCGACGCATGGGCAAGTCCGAGTTGTTTTCGCACTTCGCGGACCGCTTCGAGATGAAGCGGACGCAGGCGCGTGATTTCTTTGACGCGCTGAACGAGTTGGCCGAGAAGGAGCTGAAGCGCTCCGGTGAGTTTGTGATTCCCGGCCTGGTGAAGCTGGTCGTCCAGAAGCGCAAGGCGCGCCAGGGGCGCAATCCGGCGACGGGTGCCGCGATCGACATTCCGGCGAAGACCGTGGTGAAGGCGCGGATCGCCAAGCAATTGAAGGACACCGTACTTCCGAGCAAGTAACCCGCGTTCCTCCCCCAAGGACAACACGAGCCACCGCAGGGTGCGGGTGTCACGACGGCACCCCGCTCGCGGAGGCTTATAATGACCCGGTAAACCTCGCGAAATGATGCTGTTATGGATGCTCGCGAGCCTGTCGATGGTGGTGGCAGCCGCGGCCTGGGCGAAAGCCAGGCGCGCGTCCCGGCGGCTTGCACAGCTCACGGAACAGTTCTGGGAGCTGAAATACCAGCACGGTGAGTTGCGGGTCCAGATGGCGCGCTATCTGGCCCCGGACGCCGGCCCGGTGCCGCCGCCTCGACCGCCAGCCACCGAAGGCTTCATCCCCCTCGCGTCGCTGAAACGCTGAACCAGGAAAGAGAGTGTCCGTTGGCCAACGCTTATGACCTCGTTGTGATCGGAGCCGGGACCGGCGGGTACGTCGCCGCCATCCGCGCGTCCCAGCTCGGCATGAAGGTCGCCGTGGTCGAGAAGCAGAAGGCACTCGGCGGCACCTGCCTCCTCTGGGGCTGCATTCCGACCAAGGCGCTCCTGGAGCACGCGCACGCACTGAAGGTGATTCAGGAAGCGGCCGAGTGGGGGGTCACGATACCGGCGGGTACGCCGACGATCGACATGACCAAGGTGCATGCCCGCAAGGACAAGGTCATCACGGGCCTCTCCAAGGGCATCGAGTACCTGCTCAAGAAGAACAAGATCGACTGGATCAAGGGCACGGCGCGGCTGGCGGGCAACGGCACCATCGACGTGTTCGAGGGCGACACACAGACGCTCACAGCGAAGGAGATCGTCATCGCCACCGGGTCGTCGCCACGGAGCGTGCCCGGCATCACGATCGACCACACGCGCATCATCACCAGCGACGAGGCCATCCACCTGCCGTCGGTGCCCAGGTCGATTGCCATCATGGGCAGCGGCGCCGTAGGTGTGGAGTTCGCGTCGGTGTTCCGGCGCTTCGGCAGCGAGGTCACGATTCTCGAACTGCTGCCGCGGCTGGTGCCGGTTGAAGACGAAGCGGTTTCCGCCGAGCTGGCGAAGTCCTTCAAGAAGCAGGGCATCAAGTGCCTGACGGGCACCAAGGTGACCAAGGCCGTGGCCACCAAGACCGGCGTGGACATCGAAGCCGAGACCCCGGACGGCAAGACGGAAAAGCTGTCCGTCGAAGTCCTGCTCGTGGCGACCGGCCGCGGCCCGGTGACCACCGGGCTCGGCGTCGAGGAGCTGGGCGTCCAGCTCGACCGCGGCTACGTCAAGGTGGACGACCTGTTCCGCACGAACATCCCGCACATCTCGGCCATCGGTGATGTCATCACCATCGACGGGCCGCACAAGCAGTTGGCGCACGTCGCGTCGTCGGAAGGCATCATCCTGGCCGAACGGCTGGCCGGGAAGGACGTGCAGCCGATCAACTACAACCACGTGCCGGGCTGCACCTACTGCGACCCCGAGATCGGCAGCGTGGGCCTGACCGAAGCGCAGGCCAAGGCCAAGGGCTACGAGGTGCGCGTCGGTTCCTTCCCGTTCGGCGTGCTCGGCCGCGCCAAGATGGCCAACGAGTCAGAAGGGTTCGTCAAGATCGTGGCCGACAAAAAGTACGACGAAGTGCTGGGCGTGCACATGATCGGGCCGCGGTCCACCGAGCTGATTGCCGAAGCCGTCCTCGCGCTGCGGCTGGAGTGCACCGTGGAGGAACTCATCAAGACCATCCACGCGCACCCGACCTTCTCGGAGGCCATGGCCGAGGCGTCGCACGCCGTCCACGGGGCCGCCATTCACATGTAGTAGTCCGGTCCGCCGGTCCCGAGAGACGCATCCATGTCGACACCTGTTCTCATGCCGCAGATGGGCGAGTCCATCGCCGAGGGCACGCTCGTCCGCTGGCTCAAGAAGGTGGGTGACTCCGTCGACCGCGACGAGCCGCTCTTCGAGATCTCCACCGACAAGGTGGATGCCGAGATTCCGTCGCCTACGGGTGGTGTGCTGCTCGCCATTCACGTAAAAGAAGGCGAGATGGCGGCCGTGAATGGCGTCGTAGCCGTGATCGGCCAGGCCGGCGAGTCTGTCGGCGACCTGACCGCTGTCGTGGCGGCGGTGGCGCCTGCGGCTGCTGTGGCGGCCTCCACGGCCCCGGTGGCCCGTGCGGCGTCGTCGGGCGGACGCCGGACGACGTCGCCGCTGGTGCGGCGTCTGGCGCGGGAGCATCAGCTCGACGTCAGTACGCTCGCGGGCAGCGGCCTCGATGGGCGCGTGACGAAGACGGACTTCATGCGCGCGCTCGCGGGTGGTGCATCGGCGAAGCCGGCCCTGCCGGGCGTCGGGCCGAACGACCGCGTCGAGACGCTCTCCACCATGCGCAGGAAGATCGCGGAGCACATGGTGCTGAGTCAGCGCACGTCGGCCCACGCGCACTCCGTGTTCCATGTGGACTTCTCGCACATCGCCGAACTCAGGGCGGCAAAGAAGGGCGAGTACGAGAAGGCGGGCGTGAAGCTCACCTTCATGGCGTTCATTGCCAGGGTCGTTCTTGACGGGTTGAAGAACCACCCGGTGCTCAACGCCTCGCTCGATGCGAACAACGTGATCTACCGCCGCGACGTGCACCTCGGCGTGGCGGTGTCGCTCGACAACGGCCTCATCGTGCCGGTGATTCCCAACGCCGAAACGAAGTCCACGAAGGAACTGGCCGTGGCGATTGCGGACGTGGCGAACCGGGCCCGTTCCAAGAAGCTGGCGCCGACCGAAGTGGCCGGCGGCACCTTCACCATCACCAACCCCGGCCAGTACGGCGCGCAGTTCGGCTTCCCGATCATCAATCAGCCGCAGGTCGGGATCCTGTGCATCGGCACGGTCGAGAAGCGTGCGGTCGTCGTCAACGACGCGCTGGCGGTCCGGCTGATGTCGTACCTGACGCTAGGGTTCGACCACCGGCTCGTGGACGGCGCCGTGGCCGACGCCTTCATGGCCGAGGTCAAGCACGGGATCGAGCACTTCGACGCGGCCGCGCTGTAGCGGCTGAGCCCACCGGCGGCGGTGTGCGGGTCCTGTCGCCTAACAGCCCCACCCGCGGCCACCCCATTCGCGCAGAGTCCGCGCGATGGGGTCCCGGAGTGTCGGCGCCACACGCATCCCAACGGGAGAGGTGCCTGCGTGGCGGGCGGGCGCCCCGTCCGGCGCCACCCGCACACGAGTGCCGCACCGCTTGCGATAAGCGCGCATCTTCCGTAATATACGGAAAGAGAGGATGAGCGCCTATGGCACGACCTGAGAAACGCGGTCGCGTGTCGGCGACCGAGGCGGCCAAGAATTTTGGAACGCTGGTGGATCGCGTCAGGGAGGAGCGCGCGATCTATGTCGTCGAGCGCGGGGGGCAGGCCGTTGCGGAGATCTCGCCGGTGACGACAAAGCGATGCACCGTGTCCGAGCTGTCTCAATTGGCGAAGGAACTGGGCTCCTTCGACAAAGAGTTCGCGAGCCACGTCCGCGACGGTATCGTGGCGTTCAACGTACCCGAGCCGCGGCTGGCGAAGTGACGGTTGTCGTCGATTCCAGCGTTCTCATTCCCGTCGAGCGCGGGGAGATCGACCTCGGCGTGGCCATGGTGTCCGCACCAGACGCTGAACTGGTCATGTCCGCCATCTCCGTCTCAGAGCTGTTGCACGGCGCGCATCGTGCCAGGAGCGTCGTCAGCCGGGCCCGAACGGAAGCGCGGATCGAGCGCATCCTGTCGGCCATGCCGGTCATCGAATTCGACGTGGAAATCGCGCGCGTGCACGCAGCGCTCGGAGCAGATCTACGGAGCCGAGGCCAGGTCATGGGGGCTCATGACCTGATCATCGCGGCGACGGCGGTCTGGCTCGACGCGCCGGTCGCGACGCGCGATGTGCGAGGCTTCGCGCGCGTGAAAGGGCTGGAGATTCTGCACTGGTAAGCTGCAATCACATGCGGCCCCTCGACATCAGGCGACTCGGCGTCGTGCCCTATGCCGAGGCTCTCGAGCTTCAGCGGGCGCTCGCCGAGGAGCGCCGGCACGACAGGATTCCCGACACGCTGCTGCTCCTGCAGCATCCGGCCGTCATCACGCTCGGCGTCAAGGGCGACGGCGGCCGCTCGAACGTTGTGGCCACGCCGGACCGCCTGCAGGCACTCGGCATTGACATCCACGAGACCGGCCGCGGCGGCGACGTCACGTATCACGGCCCCGGGCAGCTTGTGGGCTACCCGATCCTGGATCTCAAGCCGGACCGACAGGACGTCCACCGCTACGTGCGCGACCTCGAGGCCGTGATGATCCGGGTCTGCGCGGACTATGGCATCCAGGCCGGCCGGATTCAGGGTTGCTCCGGCACCTGGGTGGGCGCGGAGAAGATCGGCGCGATCGGCGTCCGGATCTCACGCTGGATCACCAGCCACGGCTTTGCCTTCAACGTGCACACCGACCTCGATCACTTCCGGCTGATCGTGCCGTGTGGGATTGGCGACCGCGGTGTCACCTCCCTGGCAGCCCTGCTCGGCCGGGCCGTGCCCATGGAGGACGTGGAGGCGGCCTTCGTGCGGCACCTCGCTGACGTGTTCGAGCGCGAGCCGATCACGGACGGCGCACCCGCCGCGCCGTAATCAGGCCAGAGTCAGCGCGCCTCGTCGATGGTACCGAGGATCCGTGCGCAGAGGTTTTCCATCGTCACCATGCCGACCGGTGCGCCGGCGGCGCCAGTCACGATGGCCACCTGGGTTCCGTGCGTGCGCATCGCACCGAGGACGGCGTCGAGCGTCGCGGTCTCCGGAATCGACGGCATTGGCCTGGCGTCTGCCCGCTGGAGGATACGGCCCGCCTGCACGTGGCCGAGGATGGTCTTGATGTGCACGCTTCCGGCCACGTTCGTGGAGTGGCCGTCGTACACGGGATACCGGCGGTACGGGTGCGCGCGGAGGATCTCGCGCAGGTCGGCCGGGCTGGCACCAACCGGGATGCCGACGACCGCCTGGAACGGCAGCATCACCTCGCTGACGAGCACGTCGCCGAACGAGAACAGCTCCCGAAGCACCTGGCTGGACTCGCCCTGCAGCAGCCCGCCCCGCTCGCTCTCCTCGATGACGAACTGCAGTTCCTCCGTCGAGTGGTACCGGTCCGCGCTCTCCGCGTCGCGTGTGACACCTGCCAGCCGCAGCACCGCGGCGCCACCGCCGCTCAGCACGCGCACGAGCGGCGCGAGGCCGGTTCCGATCGCAGAGATGATCGGGACGACCCACATGATCATGCGGTCGGGCCGCTGGAGTGCCAGGGCCTTCGGGACGATCTCGCCAATCACGATGTGGAGGTAGGTCAGCACGGTGAGCGCCACGCCGCTGGCAAGCGCGTGGGCGGTCAGCCATCCGCCAAGCGGCCAGCCGTGCAGCCGCGCGTCGATGACCCGGGCGAGGACCGGCTCTCCGTACATGCCCAGGCCCAGGCTCGCGAGGGAAATACCGATCTGCGTCGTGGCCAGGAACCGGTCCTGCAGGTGCGGGTCGTCGAGGATCGCCCGGACACGGCTGGCGGCCCGGCTGCCGCGTGAGGCCAGGTGGTCGATGGTGGCCCTCGGCGCGCCGACCAGTGCGAACTCGGCGGCCACGAAAATCGCGTTGGCGATGAGCAGGACGGCAACGATGAGCGTGGCGCTCACGCGGACTCCTCCGTCGACGGCGCGGCCCGGCGTGTGGCGACGACCGAGTTAACGGCCCGGCCCGACATCCGCTCGACCACCCACTCGAACCCGGCGAAGTCCAGTTGGTCCCCGGCGGCTGGCAGATGCCCGAGCGCGGCTGTCACCAGCCCACCGACGGTGGTGGCGTCGGTGTCCCAGGTGGTGCCGAGCAGCGCCGAGGCGTCGGTGGCGCTCAGGGCGCCTGGCAGGCGCCACCGGCCGTCGCTCAGTTCCTCCGCCGTGGGATCGGCGGCCTTGAATTCGTCGCCCACCTCACCGAGCAGCTCCATCAGCACGTCGTCGAGCGTGACGAGCCCTTCCGTGCCGCCGTGCTCATCGACGACCAGGGCCACGTGCGTCCGCTGTTCGCGGAACACGCGGAGCAGGCCGTCTACGGTCATGCCCTCAGGGACGGTGGCAATCGGACGGACGAGGGGACCGATGGTGGTGGCGCCAACCGAGGTGACGCTGCCTTCGTTCACGAGCCACGCCACGACGTCCTTCGTCCGCACGATGCCGACCACGTTATCGACCGTGCCCGTGTAGACAGGCAGCCGCGAGTACGGGCTGGTGGCCACCAGGGTCAGCAGCGCCGCGGGGGGCGTGTCGATGTCCACGCGCTCGATCTGCGGGCGCGGCACCATCAGATGCCGGGCGGTCTTCTGCGTCAGGCGCAGCGCCCGCTGCAGCCGGCGGTACTCGTCGGCCTCCAGCAGGCCGCCGTCGCGACTGTCCGCGACCAGAAGCGCGATCTCCTGGGGTGAGTGGACGTGCCGGCTCGGCAGGTGGCGTGCGCCGATCGCCCGCAGCAGCAGGCGCGCCGTGCCATTCAGCACGGTAATGAACGGCCGGTACACCCAGCGCGACGGCGCGAGCGGGATGAACGTGTAGAACGCCGCCTGGGTCGGAAACTGCAGGGCCAGGGCCTTCGGGACCAGCTCCGCGAAAATGGTCTGGGCGCCAGTCAGCAGTACGAGCACGGCGGCGACCGTCGTGGCCGCGGCGGCGGCAGGAGAGAGGCCAGTGAAGGCACCAAGCGGTGGGGCCAGCAGCGGCGCGATGCTCGACTGGGCGAACGCACCCAGGAGGAGGCCGGAGAGGGTGATCCCGATCTGGCACGCGGCGATGTACCGGTCGAGATCAGCCGGGGATTCGATCGCGGGCAGGAGCCAGCGTGCGAGCCGCGACCCTTCGCCGGCCAGTTGCCGGACGCGGCTCCGTCGCACGCCGACGATGGCGAACTCCGCCGCCACATACACGGCATTGATGAGGAGGAGGGCCGCCGCGACCCCCAGGGTCGCCAGAATCATCGTGTGACCAGACCTACGGCCGTGCCGTCAGCAGCACCGACACCGTCAGCGGTTGGCCGGAGCGGATCACCGTGACCTGCACCGCCTCACCCGGGCTGTGCTCGCGCAGCGCGAAGGTGAAGTCCGCCAGCGACGTGACAGCCTTCCCGGCAAACTCCACCAGCACGTCGCCCCCTTTGAGGCCCGCCTTGCCGGCCGGGCTGTTGTGGCGCACTTCCGCGAACTTCACCCCCTTCTCGGACTGCGAGAAGTCCGGCACCGACCCGAAGTAGGCGCCGTACCCGCCAGCCTGTGACGTCTCCCCGGACGAGGTGCCGCCGTGCTGCGGGGCTTCCTGCGGGATGAACTCCGGGCGGGTCATGCGGGACGAGAGACGCGAGGCCAGCTCGTAGGCCATCCGCATCACTTTCACGCCGCCCTCGGCGTCGATCCGGTCCCAGTCGTCGGTCGGACGGTGGTAGTCGCTGTGGAAGCCGGAGAAGAAGCCGAACGCGGGCACCTTCTTCAGGATGAACGAGGTGTCGTCGCTGGCACCCACGCCGGCGCCATTCTGGAAGCGCTTCACCTCGATGGGGTGGCCGGCCTCCGCGGCGGCGTCCATGTCCGTGCCGACCGACGGCGACGCATCGAGGCCGCTGACCATCACGTTTTCCTTCGCCCGACCCACCATGTCGAGGTTCACCATGGCCACGGTGCGGTCGAGCGGCACCGACGGATGGTTCACGTAGTAGGTGGAGCCAAGCAGCCCCAGTTCCTCGCCGGCAAACGCCGTGAAGACCGTGGTACGGGGAAACCGCTTCCGATCTGCGGCGGCGTTTCTGGCCATCTCGATCACCGCCGCCGTGCCCGAGGCGTTGTCGTCGGCGCCGTTATGGATCTGCCCGGCCATCTCCGGGCTCAGCGAGTGCGCACCGCCCAACCCGAGGTGGTCGTAGTGCGCGCCGATGACGACCGCCTCGGAGGCTCTGGCCTGGTCGCTTCCCGGCAGCACGCCAATGACGTTGCGGACGGTGCGGCGTGTGCGCGTGAGCCGCTCGCTGTAGTCGAGCATTGCGCCAGGCAGCACGCGCGAGCGCGGCTGCAGGTCGCGGTCGATCTCTCTGGCCAGTGCGTCGACGCCCCAGGCGGTCAGCAGCGCCTGCGCCCGGCTGCGGTCAACCCGCAGGACAGGAATGCCGAAGTTCTCGGCCTGCGGATCCCGGCCAAACCCGGCGAAGGTGGCGGGGTCCTTCTCGTGCGAAGGGTCGCCAACGATGAGGAGCGCGACCGCCCCGTGGTTCTTGGCGGCCATCGTCTTGTCGATCAGGGTGGAAAAGCTCGAGGGCTGCTTGCCGTTGAACTTGCTGGCGGCGTCCAGCTCCTGCGGTTCGTGGCTGAACACCAGCACGGCTTTGCCGTGTGCGTCGATCCCGGCGTAGTCGTCGTACTTGAGCTGGCGAGCCGAGATGCCGTAGCCGGCGAACACGATGGGCACCTGGCGCAGATCCCGGCCCGACTGGCCATCGTCGCCGGCCAGCGCCGACATCGGGTAGTAGGACGACGCAAGATCGAACGCGGTCGACTGCCCAGTGGCGTGCATCGTCAGCTTGTTGCCGCCGCCGATGGTGAGGCCGGTGACGATGTCGAACGGCTGAAACCAGCTGTTGTTCGGGCCGCCGGGCTTGAGGCCCGCCGCCTTGAATTCCGACGCAATGTAGTCGCCCGCCTTCGCCAGTTCCTTGCTGCCATTGCCGCGGCCCTTGAGTTCGTCCGAGGCGAGGAAGCGGATGTGGCGGACGTAGGACTCGGACGCCGAGAGGGCCCGCTTGGCGCCATCGACGGCGGTCCACGCCGTGAGGGCCAGTACGAGGGAGAGGAGGGCGACGGCGCGTCGATGCATGGAGCGATCTTAATGCCCCGTCAATGGTTGAGGGCTGACTCGACCTGGACCCGCTCCCGGGCGCTCAGAGGCGGCATTCGCACCTCGCCAAGGCCACCGCAGGCAACAGATATGGGCATGGTTCCGACCATCCGGCGGACGCCGAACTCACCGTCCAGCACCACAAAGGCCGGGAACGTCCGGCGGCTCGCCAGCGCAACAGCCTCCACGAGCCTCGCGGCGGCGGTGCCGAGCGTCTCCGGCCCTGGCGGCCACAGCTGCGCCACGCGCTGGTCGAGCCGGGCCAGCGCTGCTGCCGGCAGCACCCCCTCGACCGAGTGCCCGCCGATCGAGGCCTGGCTCCAGGGGATCACGAAAGACGTGCCTGACCCCACCACGCCAACCTGCACGTCGGTGGCCGAGCAGCCGGCCTCGAGTGCCACGACCGCGCAGGCGGCTGCCGCAAGCGCGCCGGGCGCCGAGCCCAGGAGCCGTTCGCGGGGGATACCCAGTTCCACAACGGCCTGACGCATGAGGTCCGGCGCCTGGGGCCCTGCAAAGACGAACGCCGCCCGTGATGCCAACGCGGCGAGCCGGCGTATGAGGGCCAACCCCTCCTCACCTGTCCACTCGCGACACGGCGCGCCCTGGTGGCTCTGGCTGTCGCCCATGCGGTCGGCAATCACGCACACGTCCGCGGTGATGGCCAGAGCCAGGTCGGTCGTGCCGCTCAGCCGCGTGTGAAAGACGTCGATGGGACCGGACTGCTGGATGTCGAGGGCCTTTCCCTCGGCCGCCCGGTCATCGATCAGCACGATGCGGTGGAACCGGTCGCGGGCAGCCAGCGACCGGGCGCAGGCTGCGCCGATGTCTCCCGCGCCGATGATGGCAACCGTGGACATAAGGTATAGGGACGGAGGGAGGTATTGTAGTGGGCGTCTACCTGATGTCGGTCTTCGAGAAGCACCGCGACACACTGGAAGTCCACGAGACCATGCTCGGGTCCGCGCCGGGGCGGCTCGCGGTGGCGCTCGATCTGTTGACCGACGCCCAGGCCCTCGTGGGGCAGCACGGCGTCTACTGCCAGAGCGCGCGGCTTGGCGGGGGTCCGCGCATGGACATCGCGATCGTCCTCGAGCAGATCAGCGACGCGAAAGAGCTGCTGCAGACCGTGCTCGAAGCGACTTCCGCCGGCAAGCCTCGCCCGTGACGACCAGCGTTCCCGAGGCTCTCGATTCGGTGGGCGACGCGCTGAAGCTGGAGGGTGTGGCCATGGCGCCTGAACGGTCCATGAAGAAGAGCGACTACGAGCGGGAGCTCGAGCCCCTGCAGCAGGATCTCAACGACCTGATGCACTGGCTGTCGCACGCGAAGCAACGCCTCCTCGTGATTCTCGAAGGGCGCGATGCCGCAGGCAAGAGCGGCGTGATCAACGCGATCATGCAGCGGGTCAATCCACGACAGGCGCAGGTGGTGGCCCTTGGCCGGCCCACCGAACGCGACGGCCGGCTGTGGTATTTCCAGCGGTACGTGGAGCACCTGCCCGCGGCTGGAGAGCTCGTGCTGATGGACCGAAGCTGGTATAACCGCGCCGGCGTGGAGCACGTCATGGGGTACTGCACACCGAGCCAGTACACGCGGTTCCTCGCCGATGCACCCGCCTTCGAGCGGCTGTTGACCAACGACGGCCTGCTGATTCGGAAATACTGGCTGGCTGCGGATCAGGAGCACCAGGAGGCCCGGTTCGCCGAGCGCGCGGCCGATCCCTTGAAGCACTGGAAGCTGTCGCCCATCGACCTTGAGGCCAGATCCCGATACCGCGAGTACGGCCTCGCGCGCGACGCGATGTTCCGGGCGACCCATACCCATGACGCCCCGTGGACCGTGGTGGGGTTCAACGATCAGCGTCGAGGCAGGCTCAATCTGATTCGGCACTTGCTGGAACACACACCCTACGAACGCCTGGCCGGCGCCCCCGTCACCTTGACACCGCTTGCCGGCACGCCGAGGCGTGAGCGGTTCACCACTGGCGTCAAGCCCATCCGCGGCTGGTACTAGCCGGAACCCTTCGGCTCGTTCGCCGGGCGGCCTTCGCCTTTCCGGCTGAGGATCTCGCCGAGCTGCGTGGCAAAGGCGGAACGTGCCAGCACTTCGCCGATGCCGGCGGATCTGGCCGCGGCAATCCGCTCCGTCTGCACGTGCGAGACGTAGCCCAAGGTCGGAACGGCCGCAGTCGACGGGTCCGCGCGCAATGCCGCGATCATCTCGAGAGCGCGCAGGCGCGGCGTGTCGAGGTCGAAGATGACCAGCGTCGGCTGTTCGGCCCTCACCCGGGCGACGACGCGCGAGGCATCTTTCTCGAAGGCCACCGTCGCCTGCACAGCCTTCGCGGCCGCGCTGATCTTGCTGGCAAAGAGCAGGTCATCCACGACACAGAGCACCATGGGTCGATTCTAGAGCGTGCGACGACCATGCGGGATGAGATAGCGTCTAGGTGATGCTCATCGAATCCCGCGCCGCCGGCCCCTTTTTCAAGAACGGCTTCGTGCTGGCCTGCGAGCGCACGCGCGAGGCCGTCATCGTGGACCCCGGTGACGAAGTGGCTGAACTGGTGGCCCTCGTGGCGTCGCACAGGCTCGCGGTACAGCAGATCCTGCTGACGCACGCCCACATTGACCATGTGACCGGCGTCGGCCCGGCTAAGCGGGCCTTCGGTGCCCCCATCTGGCTGCACAAGGACGATCTGTTCCTGTACGAGCGCGTGGGCCAGCAGGCCGCGATGTTCGGCCTTGAGGTCGAGCTACCGTTGCCGCCGGTCGATCGCTTCTACGACGGGTCCGGCTTTACCTTCGGGGACTATGCGGTGGCTGTGCACCACACGCCCGGACATTGCCCAGGAGGTGTGTGTCTCGCCGTCTCCGGTCCGGATCTGCCGGTGCCGCACCTGTTTGTCGGCGACACGCTCTTCGCTGGCTCGATCGGCCGGACCGACCTTCCCGGCGGCGACTACGAGATTCTGATGCGCGCCATCACCGGCGTGCTGCTGCCGTTGGGCGACGACGCGGTGGTGCATCCGGGGCACGGGCCCGACACGACCATCCGTCGTGAACGGGAATCCAATCCGTTCATCCTGGAGTACCTGTCCGGAGGGGCGGACGCTACTCGGCGTCTTTGAGCGCGATGAGTTCCACGCGGCCGACCTTGAGGCGGTCGCCGGGGACGAGGCGTGCGGTGGTGACGCGGGTGCCGTTGACGAAGGTGCCGTTGGTGCTGCCGAGGTCGGTGACGTCCAGGTCGCCCGAGGCGTTCACCTGCACGCGGCAGTGCATGCGCGACACCAGTGCCTCATCGAGGATGAAGTCCGCACCCGTGGCGCGGCCGATGCTCTTGATGCTGTCTGGCAGGAGACGGAACGTGGTTTCGGCAGGCAGGCCGACGGTCCGGAGAATCCACATAGGGGGTGGGAAGGCGGCTGCCGTTGGAGGATGGGACCGCGAACCTGTCGGCTCGCGATCCCTTCACGAAGACTGTTACCTCTACTTCGCCGCCAACGCCTTTTCGAGCGCGGCCTTCAGTTCGGGAGAGTCCGGCGTGGTCTTGCTCGGGAAGAACGCGACGACGTTGCCTTCCTTGTCGACCACGTACTTGCTGAAGTTCCACGCGGGGAGGTTGCCCGACGCCTTGCCCAGGTGCGCATACACGGCCGACTGCTTGTCGCCCGGCTTGGTCTGCACCTTGGAGAAGAGCGGGAAGGTCACGTCGTAGGTGTTCTTGCAGAAGGTGGCAATCTCTTCGGATGTGCCGGGTTCCTGGCCGCCGAAGTCGTTGCTCGGGAAGCCGAGGAGCGTCACGCCCTTGGCCTTCATGTCACGGTAGAGCTTCTCGAGGCCCTCATACTGCGGGGTGTATCCGCACTTGCTGGCCACATTGACCACCAGTGACACCTTGCCCTTGTAGACCGACAGGTCGGTGGGCTTGCCGTCGAGCGTTTCCGTCTTCAGGTCGTAAAAGGATTTCACAGCGCCCCCTGCGGGTTTCTGGGCTGCCGGCTGAGCCATGGACGCCACCACGAGGCCTCCAATCGCCAGTGCCGAGCACAGGATGCGAGCCGAATTCATCGTCTTCACAGTTCACTCCTTGGTGCCGGGCGGACTGGGTAGCCGCCGGCCAGTACGTGGCAAACGCTTGAGATTGTCACCTGAAACTATCTATACGGCAAGGAAACGGTGCAGGTTGCCTTCGTCATAAACGACCATGCTGAAACCGGTTGTCGGCAGGTCCCGTCTAGTGCGAAGGTGACCGCGACCGTCAGGGCGATGACAGCCCCTCCCAGCGACGCGGATCTCGCGAAACAGGCCCTGGCCGGGTCCCAGGACGCCTATCAGGCGCTCGTCCTGCGATACGCCGGACCGGCCGTCAACCTGGCCGCCCGCATGGTCCGGGACCGGGCGCTGGCCGAGGATCTGGCCCAGGAAGCCTTCGCCCGGGCCTTCGACCGGCTGGCCTCCTACAACCCCGAGTGCCGGTTTGCCGGCTGGTTCTTCCAGGTCGTTCACAACGTCACCGTGGACTACCTCCGCCGCAAGCGGGTGCCGAGCGTCTCGCTGGACGCCTTGCAGGAAGCCGGGCATCCCGGCTTTGCGGACCCCGCACGGCTCGCCGCCCCTGACGCCGCGGCCGAACAGGCCGCCCTGACCCGTGCCCTGGACGCGGCCCTGACGCACCTGCGCCCGGAGTACCGGGAAGTCGTCATCCTCCGCTACCGGGAGGAGCTGTCGGTGGAGGAGATCGGAGAAGCCATGTCCATTCCGGTGGGCACGGTGAAGACCTACCTGTTCAGGGCCCGGAAGGAGATGGCGGGCTTGATGACGACCAGTGGCTGGGGACGGTCCTCGGCTGAAACCGCTTCGGAACACCGCCCGTAGAGGGAGGGCGACGGCCATGCAGACCAACCCCAACGACCCCAACCCGAGCAAACACTGGCGCGACTGGCTCGCATCCGAGCAGGACGGCCGCGAGGACTTGGCCGAGTTCACCTTCGCCCGGCTGATGGCGGACCTCCCGCCGGTGGAACCCTCGCCGGCGTTTGTCGGGCGCACGGTGCAGGCGGCCTGGCAGCGCCGGGTCCGGCAGCAGCGACTGGCCTGGGTGGCCCGTGCGGCCGCTGTGCTGGCGGTGCTCATCGGCGGAGGCGTGGGGCTCTTCGTTCTCGGCACGGCGTTCCTCGGTGCGGCGGCTGATGGCGTGGTGGCCGGTGTGCAGGGGCTGATCTGGACGGCGGATGCAGTGGGCGGCGGCCTGCGGTGGTGGTCGCTGCTCGAGAAGGTGGGAACGGCGGTCGGAACAGCGGTGGCGACGCCGCAGACAACGGCCGTGCTCGTGGCGCTGGAATTGATGGGCGCGATGGCGGTGTATGGCATAGAGCGGCTGCTCGGCGACGAGGCCGCACAGGAAGAGGCACAGGTATGACTGGAAAAAGGCTTGTGGTCGCGTACGTGATGGCGCCGGCGATGGCGCTGTTGACGGCGCTGGCGCTACCCGCGTCGCTCCGCGCGCAGACGGATGTGACGGCGGTCCGCGATCAGGTGCGGGCGCGGTTCGACGTGGTGCCGCTCACCAGCGGCGTAGGGCTCGTGCCGAAGGCCGTCATCGCGGGCGTGCGGCTGATCGAGGTGCGCGACGGTGCGGTCACGATCAACGGTGAAGCGGCCACCGCGAAGGACGTGCGGACGAAGCTCGGCACCGACGCCGACCTCGTGCTGCGCGTGACCTATCTCGATGCCGCCGGGCTCGCAGCCTTGACGGGCGCACCAGGTGGGGCCGGAGTCGTGCCGGTACCCCCCGCACCACCGTCGCCGCCCGACGATCCGGGCACTCCAGATGCCCGCGAATCGCGGCGTGAACGCCGCCGTCAGAGTCAGGACGATGGCAAGCGCGACGGCAAGCGCGAGGGCCAGCGCGACGGGATAGTCCGCTTCGGCGGGAGCGTCACGATCGAGAAGGACGACCACGTCTCGGGTGAGGTCGTGGTCATGGGTGGCACCGCGCGCATCCTGGGCACGGTCGAGGATGAGCTTGTCGTGATCGGCGGGACGGCCGACGTGCAGGGCACCATCGAGGGCGACGTCAGCGTTGTGGGCGGCACGCTCACGCTGGGCCCGCAGTCCGTTGTCGAAGGCGACGTGTCGGTGGCGGGCGGCTCGGTGCAGCGGGAAGCGGGCTCACGGGTGGACGGGAAGATCGAGGAGGTTGGTGTCGGTGGCGGCAAGGGCTCGGCCACGATCTTCCCAGGCGACATGCATCGCATGCGCCCCTCCTGGGGGATGTTCGCGCGCGTCGGGAGCTTCTTCGGACAGGTGTGGCGCGGAACCCTGCTGCTGCTCTTCGCGCTGGCCGCGGTGGCGCTCGGTGGCCGCTACGTGCGCCCGATGGCCGCCAGGGTCGCCGTCGAGCCCGCACGCTCCGGCGGCGTGGGCCTGCTGGCGGAGGTCCTGTTCGTGCCGGTGCTGGTGATCACCATCGTGGTGCTGGCGGTGTCCATCGTCGGCATCCCGTTCCTGCTGCTCCTGCCGTTCGCTCTTGTCCTGCTGCTCATCGTGGCGCTGCTGGGCTTCACGGGTGTGGCGCTGCAACTGGGCCGCGGCGTGGCCGGACGATTCGGCATCACCAGCGACAGCCCGTACATGCTGACCACGGTGGGTGTCGTGAGTATCGTGGCTCTGACGCTGGTGGCACGCGCACTGGCCATGCTCGGCGGCGGCTTCTTCGGGGGCTTTCTCGGCGGGCTGCTGGGCTTCCTCGGCTTCCTGGTGGAGTACGTGGCATGGACCGTGGGCTTTGGTGCGGCGCTGTGGGTGCTCCGCCGCAGCCGTGGCCGCACACCGGTCGAGACACCCCAGGCGCCGCAGCCCATGGCGCCCGAGGTGATGGTGTAAGCGTTACGGCGGGGCGCCCGCGCGGTAGGCTAGCCCCGCGTGCGGAACGTCCCCGAGCAGCTTGCCGAGACCGTCAGCCGATTTCCCGATCGGTTGGCGGTCTCCGTTCGTGGTCCATCCGGTGTGTCCCGGATGACCTATCGCGAACTCGATGCGATGGCCGGGCAGGCCGCTGGCCGTCTGCACGAGGCAGGGATCGGGGCCGGCGACCGCTGTGCCATCCTCGCCGAGAACAGTGCGCGCTGGTGTGCGGTCTACCTCGGCATTCTGCGCCTCGGCGCGGTGGCCGTGCCCTTCGACACCAACTACAGCCCGGCGCAGGTCGCGACCCTTCTGCGGGACAGCGGTGCCCGGCGGCTGGTGACGTCCGAGAAGCTGAGCGAGATCGCCGGGGCAGCGGTGCGTGATGCCGAGGGCGTTCACGTGCTGCCGCTGGCGGATCTGACCGGCCCTGACGCTGCGGAAGGCGCGCGGCTCGCGGAACTCGGCACCGAGATCTCACCAGGTCAGCCGGCTGTCATCCTCTACACGTCTGGCACCACCGCCGATCCAAAGGGCGTCGTGCTCACGCACGCGAACCTGCTCGGTGAGAAGGACGGCGCGTTCGCGGTGGTGCACGTGGACGAGCACGACGTCGTGCTCGGCGTGCTGCCGCTCTTTCACTCGCTGGCGCAGATGGCGAATCTGCTCCTGCCGTACTCCATCGGCGCCCACGTGGTGTTCCTCGAAACACTGAACACGCAGGAGCTGCTGCGCGCGCTGGACGAGGAAGGCGTCACGACGTTTGCGTGCGTGCCGCAGTTCTTCTACCTGATCCACTCGAAGGTCCTGGAGCAGGTGAAGAAGAGTGGCCTGCTGACGCGGGCGCTGTTTCGGCTGCTCCTCACCGTGAACAGGAACCTGCGCCGCGCTGGCCTGAATGCCGGCCCGCTGTTCTTCGGCAAGGTGCACCGGACGATCGGGCGCCGCATGCGCCTGCTCATCACGGGCGGTTCGAAGTTCGACCCGGCGGTGGGACACGACCTGCACGACCTCGGGTTCACGATTCTTCAGGCCTACGGGCTGACCGAAACCTCGGGCGCGGCCACGGTGATGCGCCCGGGCGAGCCCATCGCGACGGTGGGCCAGCCGATCAAGGGCGTGGAGGTGCGCATTGCCGCTTCTGCCGAAGGCGCCGACGACGGAGAGGTGCTGATCCGCGGCCCGATCGTGATGCAGGGCTACTGGAACCGGCCAGATGCCACGGCCGACGTGCTCCGCGACGGTTGGCTCTACACTGGTGACCTCGGCAGGCTCGACGAGCGCGGGTGCCTCACCATCACCGGGCGGAGCAAGGAAATCATCGTCCTTGGCAACGGCAAGAACATCTACCCCGAGGAGATCGAGGCGTACTACCGGAAATCGGCCGTCATCAAGGAACTCTGCGTACTCGGCGTGGAGAGCGCCGGCGCGCACTCAGCCGAGCGGCTTCACGCCGTGGTCGTGCCCGATCTCGACGTGTTGCGCGAGCGGCACGTTGTCAACACGCAGGAGCTCGTGCGCTTCGAACTGGAGGGCATTTCCGTCAACCTGCCGTCCCACAAGCGCGTGCTGAGTTTCGATGTATCGATGGAGCCGCTGCCGCGCACCACCACCGGCAAGCTCAAGCGCCGGGAGATCCACCGTCTGGTCCGCGAACTGGAGCAGAAGCGGGCCGAGGCGGGACCGGTGGACGAGGTGGCCGACGCGTCTCCGGTTGAGCCGCATGTGGCGATGCTCATCGAGGCGGTAAGGGAGCACGTGACGGGTGTGACCGTGCGGGCAGACTCGAACTGCGAGCTCGACCTCGGGCTCGACTCGATGGAACGCGTGGAGCTGCTGGCCTCGCTCGAGCAGCGCTTTGGGGTGCGGGTGCCGGAGGACGTGGCGCAGTCCGCCTTCACCGTCGCGGACCTGGCCGAAGCCTTCCGGAACGTCGGGCATGACAGCGGGCAGTCCGGCTTGAACTGGGGAAAGTTACTGCTGGAAGGACAGGCGACTCCGGAGCTCGCCGCGATCCTGCGTCCACGCCGTGTCGCCGCCGTCGTGTTCTTCGCGATTGCGCGGCTGATCACGCTGACGGTCTTGCGGCAGAAGGTGACAGGTCTTCAGCGCCTCCCCCGCGAAGGCGCCTTCATCGTGAGCCCGAATCACCAGAGCTACCTCGATCCGTTTCTGGTCTGGCCGGTCCTGCCATTCGATGTGTTCCGCCGCGTCTTTGCGGTGGGCGCGGCCGAGTACTTCCAGTCGCCGTTCATGAAATGGGTGGCGGCCAAGTTGAACGTCGTGCCCGTCGATCCGGACGCCAACCTGCTGCCGGGGATGCAGGCGGCAGCGCAGGGCCTTCGCCGCGGACGCGTGCTGATGCTCTTTCCCGAGGGGGAGCGGTCCATCGACGGGGGCGTGAAGAAGTTCAAGAAGGGCGCCGCCATCCTGGCGTGCCACCTTGGGGTGCCAATTGTGCCGGTTTCCATCACCGGCGCCCACGAGATCTGGCCGCGCAACCGCCCCCTTAACTGGGGTCGCGTCCTTTCATGGCGCGACCGTCCGGTCATCCAGTTCGGAGAACCCATCCGTGCGCGTGAGGGTGAAGATGAGGAGGCGTTGACCGAGCGGATCAGGAGCGACGTGGAGCGGATGTGGCTGGCCGCGACGCCAGCATCTCCACCGCCGTCGAGGTAAGGCCGACGAACCTGCCGCGTGCCTCGGCGAGGTGTCGGGTTGTCAGACTGTCGAGAATCGCGCCGAGCTCGTCGTCGGTAAAGCCGAAGTAGCGGAGCACCACGTCGCGCGGCACGTCCTGGGCACTGAAGTCGTCGGGCGCAATCTCGACTTTGTGGCCGTCGATGAACTCGATCAGGTCGAGCTCGACGGGGTACAGCTCGGCGGCGAGTTCCGCGAACTGTGGCGCGCCCGTCCACGGCTGCCGTGCGCGCCGGACTTCGAGCGGCCCGCCCGGGCCTGCCAGCGCCGACAGGGCCGCGCCGTCCCTGTTCACGCCTTCCGGATGTACTGCAGTGCCCCGGACGGGCACGCGTCGACCTGGGCCATCACCGCGTCCGCGGATGCCGCCCTCAGATCAATCCAGCGTGTGCGCGTGATGTCGAACACGGGCCCGAGGCCGCGGAGGCAGATCCCGGTGTGCTGGCACCGCGCCGGATCAAAGGTCACCACCAGCTCGTTGGTTTCGTACGACTGCACGCGATCGTTCATGGTTCCCTCCAGTGATGCGCTCCCGGCGCCAGCCTCCATGCTATAGATGCCGGCTACCCGTTGCCAGAACGGCGTCATTCCGCCCACACTAGTGCCCTTCCTGCCGCGCCGCCTTCGCGGCCGGATGTGTTGAGAGGACCTATGAGGAGACTGCTGTCGTTCGGTGCGTTCCTGTTCACGGTCGTGGGCGTGCTCATGCTGACCGGTGCGCGGAGCCAGGCGGCTCAGGCGCAGGGGTGGGCCGGTGCATATTCGGAGGCGCAGGCCGCGCGCGGCGAGAAGCTCTATGGCGGTAACTGTGCCGTGTGCCACGGACCGCAACTGGCCGGCGGAGACCGCGCGCCGGCCGTGGCCGGCCCCTCGCTCGCGGCGCGCTGGCAGGGCAAGCCGCTGGCTGAACTGCTCGACTACGTCTATCTCCAGATGCCGCTCCACGGTCCGGGCGGGCTGGCGCGGCAGCAGAGCGCCGACATCGTCGCCTTCATGCTGAAGAAGAGCGGCGTGGCGGCCGGCACAGCCGACCTGGACGGTGGTTCCGCTGCGCCCCCGACGCGGGCCACCGAGCCGCTCATGGCCCGAGGCTTCTACACCCGGGCTCAGGCCATTCGCGGCAAGGTCGCCTTCAACCGGAACTGCGCCTTCTGCCACACAGTGGACAGGAAGCTGTTTTCAGAGGAGAACAACAAGTTCATCATGCCGAGCACGTTCGGCGGCCGGTTCATCGAGCGCGTCTATCACGGCCAGGTGCTCTACCCGACTGTCTATCACCTGTTCTCGAAGATGCAGTCGATGCCGGCGTTTAACACCAAGGCTATTTCGGAGCAGACACGGGCCGACATCCTGGCCTACATCCTCGAGAACAACGACCTGCCGCCCGGCGACGAGGAGCTCACGCCGGTCGCCGTGCGGATGAAGAACATGATCCTGGGAGAGAAAGGCTTCGAGTCGCTCTTCAACGGGAAGGACTTCACCGGCATCAAGTTCGTCGTCAACCCGAACTGCACGGCGCAGCCCGATGGCTGCGGGAATGTCTCGCCCTCGCCCGACCTGATCCACGTGGAGCACGGCGAAATCGTCTGCCAGTGCAATATCCACGGCTACTTCTACTGGGACAAGCCGTATGGCGACTTTACCTTCCGCTTCGAACAGAAGTTCGAGAAGCCGGCCGACTGGGACGCCGATGACAAGCTGTACTTCGGCGGCACTGGCGCGCTCCTCTTTATCGCCCCGCCGCACCGGCCGTTCCCGCGCAGCGTCGAGATCGAGGGCCGCTACTACGACTTCGGCGAGCCCTTCGCCATCGGCGGCAAGGGCAAGATCGAGTACGACCACGACGCGTACATGAAGGTGGCGACTCCGCTCGGTTCCTGGGACAAGGTGGAGATCGTCTCGAAGGCCGGCGTGGTGAAGACCTACATCAACGGCGCGCTGGTCTCCACGCTCAGCCAGCACGACTACAAGCCGGGCGCGCTCGGCATGCAGCTCGAAGGCGCGCCTGTTCGCTGGCGCAACCTCCGCGTCAAGGTCGAGTAGGCCGGCATCGAGGGGGGCAACATGCGCAGACTTCTCGTCGTCCTGCTCGCCCCGGTTGCCGCGATCGCACTGGCGGCACAGGCGCAGCAGGTCAGCATTCTCGGGCCGAAGCTCGTGGCGACGCCGTCGGTGGCCGAGGGGATCCCGGGAGTGGTGGCAGCGGGCGAGCCGGTGCTGCTCATCAAGGACGGCCTGCCAGGGGCGGACGGCATCGTCGGCCTGCCTGACGGCACGGCAGCGTTTGTCGAGCAGAACAGCCCCCGCATCACACGTATCAATGCCGACGACTCGTTGACGCCCATCATCGAAGCACCAGGGACGCGGGCGCTCGGCGTGGACTCGAAGGGCCGGCTCATCGGCCTTGTGCTCTCGACTGCCACGTCACAGGCCGATCATCTGCGCGTCCTCACCGGCGAGGGCGCGGGCAGCGTGCTGGTGACGGAGGTGGAAGGGAAGCGCCTCTTTCAGGGCAACGACTTCGTCATCTCGAAGTCGGACGCCGTCTACATGACGGACGCCGGCACGCTGATGAAGCCGGCCTACGAAGAGCCGACACACCTGTACCGCATCCCACTTACCGGCGGCAGGCCGCGCAAGGCGGCTGATGCCACCGCGCGCATCATCATGCCGAACGGCATCGCGTTGAGCCCGGATGACAGGACGCTGTACGTGAACGACTCACGCGGGGCGGCGCTGGTTGCCTTCGACGTGAAGCCGGACGGCTCACTGGCCAATCGCCGGGATTTCACGACCTACCGCATCACCGAGGAGTCGCTGAAGACCTTTCCCTACCAGGCCGACGGCCTGTGCGTGGACCGGGCCGGGAACGTCTTTGTCGCCATGCCGCTGGGCGTGCACGTCTTCAGCGCGAAGGGTGCGTTTCTCGGCCGGATCCCGCTCAGCAAGAAGATTCAGAACCTGGCCTTCGCGGGTCCGGACCGCAAGACGCTCTACATCGTGTCGCAGGGCAGCATCTGGAAGATGCGGACCCTGACCGGCGGCCCGGCGGATCGGGCCAAGTAGGTTCGATCGGACCTACGCGAGCGCGGCCGCGATGGCCGCGCCCATCTCCTGCGTGGTGGCCGTGCCACCCAGGTCCGCCGTCTTGATGGAGCCTTCGGTCAGTACCTGCTCGATGGCCTTGACGATGCGTGCGCCCGTGCCGGCCTGGCCCAGGAAGTCGAGCATCATCGCCCCCGCCCAGACGGTGCCGATCGGGTTCGCGATGCCCTTGCCCGCGATGTCCGGTGCGGACCCGTGCAACGGCTCGAACATTGAGGGGAACGTGCGTTCCGGGTTGATGTTGCCGCTCGGGCCCACGCCGAGGCTGCCCGAGATGGCGGAGCCGATGTCGGTGAGGATGTCGCCGAACAGGTTCGACGTGATCATCACGTCCACCGTCTGTGGGTGCGTGATCATGCGGGCCGCCAGCGCGTCCACGTAGTACTTCTTGAACTCGACGTCCGGGTAGTCCTTCCGGACATCATCCACCACCTCGTCCCACAACGTCATCGAGTGCCGCAGGGCGTTGCTCTTGGTGGCGCTGGCCAGGAGCTTCCGCGGACGCGTGCGCGCCAGCTCGAACCCGAACCGCGCGACGCGCTCGATGCCCTTGCGCGTGAAGATGCCCGTCTGCTCGGCCATCTCGAGGTCAGTGCCCACGTGCACCCGGCCGCCCACGCCGCAGTACTCGCCTTCCGAGTTCTCGCGCACGCAGATCATGTCGATGTCGGCCGCAGTGCGGCCGCCCAGCGGGCTCTTGATGCCAGGCATCAGGCGCATCGGCCGCAGGTTCACGTACTGCACCAGGAGCTGCCGCAGCGGCAGCAGCAGTTGCCCGGCCGAGATGTAATCCGGTACCGACGGGGCGCCGATGGCGCCGAGGTAGATCGCGTCAAAGCCCTTGAGCGTCTCCACCCAGCCGTCGTCCATCATCTTGCCGGTCTTCAGGTAGAACTCGCAGCCCCAGGGCAGGTTCGTGAACTCCACCGCGAAGCCGTCCTGCTGGGCCGCGCGCGTCAGGATGTCCACGCCCACCGGGATCACCTCGGGGCCGATGCCGTCGCCGGCGATCACTGCAATCCGATACGTCTGCTGTGCCATCCCGCGATTGTACCCACGCCGTCCCAGCACGACCAGACGAGGTATGCAGATTTGACCAACTTGACCAACGGAGGGGCCGGTCCTAGGATCGGGACATGCCGAAAGTGCTGAATCTCTACGAGGCCAAGTCCAAGCTCTCCGCGCTCGTGGAGGAGGCTGCGGCCGGCCGCGAGATCATCATCGCCAAGGCCGGTGTGCCCCGGGCCCGGCTCGTGCCGGTCGACAAGGGCCGTCGCCGCCGGCCGGGGACTGCGAAGGGGAAGATCCGTATCGCGAAGGACTTTGACGCGCCCTTGCCCGCGGATCTGCTCGCGTTGTTCACAGGCGCGGACGAGTGAAACTGCTGCTGGACACACACGTCCTGCTCTGGTGGATAGCTGACGGCCGGCAACTGAAGGCGCAGGCCAGGTCCGCGATCGCCGAAGCGGACCTCGTATGGGCCAGCGCTGTGTCGGGCTGGGAGATGGCGATCAAGAGCCAGCGTGGCAAGCTGCAGCTCGACGACGCCGTCGATACCCTGATCGCGGATGCCGGGTTCGACGAACTCTCGGCCACGCTGGCGCACGCGGAGCGATTCAGGAACATGCCGTCCCACCATACGGACCCGTTCGATCGCTTTCTCATCGCTCAGGCCCAGGTGGAGGGCGCCACCATCGTGACCCACGACCGTCAGTTCGGCCGTTACGACGTGCCCGTGCTCTGGACCTGACGGCTCCCAGGGAGCGCCAGGGCCACTCCGAAACCCAGGGCCGCGGCGGCGAGTCCCAAGAGTGTCGGGTCGAGCCAGGCCGATATCCCACGAAGCCCGTACCGGACCACGAGCCAGGTGCCAACGCCGGCGATGATCGAGGTGAGCGCCTCGCGTGAGCCCGCACCTTTGATGAACAGCCCTCCAACCACCGGCACCAGCAGCGTGACGCCGAGCAGCGAGTAGAAGATGCTGAGCCCTTCGACCACCGTGGGCAGGTACACCGAGAACGCCACGCCGGCCGCACCGCCTGCCACCGCCGCACCTCGCGCCACGGCTAGCAGCCGCTTGTCGCTTGCCTCAGGGTTGATGTGCCGCTTGTAGAGATCCTGCGACAGGGACGTCGAGAGCATGAAGAGCACGGCGTCGCAGGTATCCACCTCGGTGGAGAAGATCGCCGCGAGCGCGATGGCGCCCAGCCAGGGTGTGAGGTGGTTGGTGAGCAGTTGCGGCAGGACGGCGTTGGTGTCCGTGAGTCCGGGCTCCAGCACGCGGGCGCTCATGCCCAGCAGCACCGGGGCGAACGTAAACACCATCAACGCGATCGCGTTGAGACCGACTCCGATCTGGAGGGCTCGCGCGCTGGCCGCGCCGTAGGACTTCTGAATCAGGCCCGGCGACACGATGAACGCGGGACCCACGAGCAGGAGCAGTGTCCAGCCGGACCCGGGGCCTGATGAATGGAACAGCGACCCGAAGCCCGCCGGCAGGTCAGGCGAATTCAGCAGGCCCCCCACGCCGCCAGCCTGGCCGAGGATAGACGGCAGCGCCACTGCGAACCCGAGAATCATCACGCCGAACTGCAGCGTGTTGACGCGCGCGGAGCCGAGCAGACCTCCGGCCGTGAAGTAGGCCGTCATGATGGCGCCGCCGATGAGCGACCCGGCCCAGCGCGGCACGCCCGCGATCACGTTGAGGATGGTGGCGCCGGCCAGGAGCTGCGCGGCCAGGATCGAGAGCGACCCGAGCCAGATGAGCGCCGTCACCACACCGCGCACCGTGCTTCCGTAGCGGGCCTCGAGGAAGTCGCCAGTCGTGTAGAAGCCGCGGTCGCGCGCCAGGCGCCACAGGCGCGGCCCCACCCAGAACGCCAGCACGAGCGACCCGAAGCCAGCGGACCCGCTCCACCACCATGCGCTCAGGCCGTCGCGATAGGCGAGGCCGGCCACGCCCACGGTGGCGCCCGCGCCGATATTGGCGGCGATCATCGACGTGAACATGAGGCCCGGGCCCAGGCTCCGGCCCGCGACGAAGAAGTCGCTGCTGCTGCGGACCAGCCGCGCGCTCCACAGGCCCAGCGCCACGACGAGAACCGAGTAGCCCGAGAGCAGGATGAGGGGGAGGTTCATGGGGGCTACGGCGTCAGCCTGCGGACCGCACGTCGACCGGCGCGTCCAGCAACCGCTGGACCTGCCGGCGCTCGTCCACCAGGGGCCGCCAGTCGTAGAGGAGCACTTCGAGGGGCCGCCACATCGCCACCCACCCGGTGATGACGAGGCCCTCGCGGAGGATGTCTCGCATGGTGCCGGCGGGCAGGGCATGGGTCAGCTCGGCCAGCGTCAGGAACGCGGCCAGCACGGTGACCCCCACGACGAGGAAGCTGCGCCCTCGGCGTACGTGCTCGCTCAGCCGGTGGCCAATCTGTTCGAGCTGATAGGCGAAGTGCGCCCGCATCGCCTCGGCGATGACCGCCTCGGTCAACGGCGCCTCGGCCGGCTCGGCGATGGTGATGACGACTGCCAGCGGCTTGGACCGCGGGATCTCCAGCGCGGCGCCCAGCAGGTACTCGACGGCGTCCTCGTCGAGATCCCGTTCCCGGAACGGCGACGGGTCGCGGCTGTCGAAAAGCTGGCGCGCCTGGCGGACATTGATGTCGATGCACCACCGGCCATCCTCAACTCGGTAGCGCGGGCGTTCGGCCATGAGGGATTGTGGGCGGGGCCAGGGAGTGGCGTCAAAACCGCAGCCATCCCCGAAGGCGCCTGATCCCGGCACGCCCAGCCGGACTCCTGCCGGCTACGAGGCTATGTCGCCGTCTCCCTCCTCGGGGAGGGTGTGCGCCAGACGCAGTTCCCGGAGCATCGCCCGCTTCTTCGTCTGGTGCGCCTGCATGCGCCGGAGGATGTCGTCGAGCACCTTGACGGCCGTCATGATGTGCGGGCCCTTGTTGAGCATCACGCATTCCGCGCGGTGACCCATGGCCGCGTCAGTGATCTCGGCCCGTGAGGGCATGCCTTCCTTGGCCAGGGTTTCCAGGACCTGCGTGGCCCAGATCACGGGCACATGGGCGGCCTCGCAGATCCACAGGATCTCTTCTTGCACCTCCGCCAGCCGCTCGAAACCGCATTCCACGGCGAGATCACCCCGCGCGATCATCACGCCGCAGCGCGGCGACCGCATAGCCGCCAGCAGCATGTCCGGCAGGTGGTCGAAGCCGCACCGGGTTTCCACCTTGATCACGATGGCCGGTTCGCCGGTGCCGAGCCGGGCGATTTCCTGCTGCAGCATGTCGATGTCCGACGCGTGATTGGCGAAGGACAGCTCAACGATGTCCGCGTGCGCGGCGACGAAGGTCAGGTCCTCGAGGTCCTTCGACGTGAGTGCCGGCAGGCGCAGCGAGCTCTCCGGCAGGTTGATGCCCTTGCTGGCCCGGAGCTTGCTCCCGTCCGGGCGGGCGTGCGTGATCCGCACGAGAGAATGGTCGTGCGTGACCTCCTCGACCACGCCGCCGATGCTGCCGTCGTCGAACCAGATGGGGTCTCCCTGGCGTACCTCGTCAAACACCGCCGGGATCGTGCAGCCGATCGAGGCTGGAGTCAGCGTCCGGCCGGCGCTGTCGGAGGTTGCGGGCGAACCCGGCTCCAGGGAGCGGTGAACCAGCAGCGCGTCCCCGACGTGCAGGATCATGACGCCTTCAGTTGGTGGCACTGGGCCGACCGATGTCGTGCGCGAGGCGTCTCGTCCATGTTCCCGCCGGATCTGGGTGCCCGCCACGACGTAGGCGGTCTTGGTCGCCTCCGCCCAGCATCCCTGCGGGCCGGTTTCGACGACCCACAGGCTTCGGTCCGAGCCTCGGGCGTCCTCGAAGCGAAGGTGTTCCCCGACCTTCAGATCCGCCAGCCACTCCCCATCGATCGGCAGGCACGCGTCGGCCGGTGACGGTGGCGGGGCGGGATTCTCCGCGGGTGTGAGCCATGCGCGGGCAGGCGCGGTCACAAGGCCGCAGATGTCACGGTCCGGGTGGAGCCGGACAATCGCTGGACCCGGCTGCACCGGCCCCGTTCGCAGCTTGGGACCGGCGAGATCCATGACCACGCGGCACGAGCGTTCGAGTGCCCGTTCGGCATGGCGCAGGTGCTCGATCATGCGCAACCATGCGGCGGGGTCGTCGTGCGCGCAGTTGATGCGCATGCAGTCCATGCCCCGCTCGACGAGGTCGTGCACGAGCGCATAGTCATGCGCCGCCTCACTCGGCATCGTCACCATGATCCGGACGCCGCGGCCCGGGGAGGGTGGTCCGAAGAGGGCGTCCCGATGCTCGGCCAGAAGTCTCTGCCCTGCGTCGAAGTCAACCGGCGGAGGCAGGTCTGGAGGACTGCCTTCGTGGCCGGTGATGCGCCGGAGCGCTTCCACGACGGAGTCGATGGTCGCCAGTACGTGCGGCTCTGCTCGCCCCAGCGACGACAAGCCGAGCGCCGCCAGGTCGAGCTGAAGCGGGCGCAGATCCCGCCGCCTCAGACCGAGGTAATGGAGGAGGTTGTGGGCGCTGGCCTCGTGGTTGGCGTGCACAGCCTGCAGACGTGCCATGGCCCGGTCAGAGTGGTCGGCAATCTCCCCGCGCAGTGCACACAGGTCCCCGAGCAGGCGGCCGGCGTCAGGGCGTGGCGACACAACAACCATCACCTGGGAGTGTGCCGACTGGCGATGACTGCCGTGTGACGGCAGCGCGAAGGCCGCCTGGCTCTACCGTTCGGTTCGATCCGGCCGCGGTGCACTCCAGGCGCCGCTGACCAGGACGGCGCCGGCAGGGGAGGCGGTCGTCACCGCAGATCACGGACCGCCGGAATCCCGGGCAGCCCGGTCGCTTCCCTGACCGCTCGGACGATGGCTTCAGCCACCACCTCGGCGGCCAGGCCACCAACGGCGTCCACCGACGCGGTGCCGTTCCACCGGCCCGTCGCGAGGGCGAACACGGTGTCGCCGTCGCTGGTGGTGTGGGAAGGGTTGAGTGCGCGGGCCAGGCCGTCGTCGGCCATCAGGGCCACCCGGCTGGCCTGCGCCTTGGTGAGCCTGGCGTTGGTGGCGACCACCGCGAGCGTAGTGTTCTGCCCGGGGCTCACGGCCGGCTGCGTGCCGAAGCGCAGGAGGCGGCGCGCATCGGCAAGTGAGCCGTCGGCGTTGCGTGCTCCCGCAACCACGCGTCCTGTGGCCGGATCAATCACATCCCCGACGGCGTTGACGATGACAAGTGCGCCGACGGTCAGCCCGCCCGGCAGCGTGACGGCCGCGGTCCCGACCCCGCCTTTCATGGGGAGCACCTTGCTGGTTGAGCCGAAGCCCCCGAACTTGCCGACGGTGGCGCCGGCACCAGCACCGATGCTGCCTTCCTTCACGGCGCCCGTGGCCGCAGCGGCGGCCGCGCGATAGCCGCAGTCGGCCGTGGGCCGCACGCCGGGCTTGCCGCCGACGGGCAGATCGAAGATCACCGCGGCCGGGACGATCGGCACCTTCGCGACGCCGGCATTGAAGCCGATGTTGTGTTCCTCGAGCCACCGCACTGTGCCGGTGGCACTCTCGAGGCCGAAGGCGCTGCCGCCCGACAGCACGATGGCGTTGACGCGTTCCACCAGGTTCAGCGGGCTCAGCAGGTCCGTCTCGCGGGTGCCCGGTGCACCGCCGCGTTGAGAGACACCGCCGACGGCGCCTTCACCATCAGCCAGGATCACCGTGCAGCCGGTCGGACGTTCGGTAAGCGTGTGGTGGCCAACCTTGATCCCGTCGACCGCGGTGATGCTGCCCTTGGCGTCTGCCGCACCGATGTCGACCCGGAGCGTCAGGATGGTGGCGGCAGCAAGGAAGGCGGCGACCATCGGGACGCGCATCAGCGTTACTCTACCTGACGCTGCTCCAATGCCGACTGCTGAACCCGACTGCCTGATCTGCCGCATCAACGACGGCTCCGTGGCCATTCCGCATGGCCTGCTCTACCAGGATGACCTGTGGGTGGTGCGGCTGATTGAGCCGCCCTGGGCCGTGGCCGGGTGGCTGGTGCTGCAGACGCGCCGGCACTGCCCCGAGCCCGCGATGTTCACGGATGCCGAGGCGGTCTCTTTCGGGCCGGCGTTGCGGCGCTTCGAGGCTGTGCTGCGCGATGTGACGGGAGCGGCGCGGATCTACACCGCCGCGCTGGGGGAGCAGGTGCGGCACTTCCACTGCCACATGGTGCCGCGCTACGAGCCGCCGCCGCACGGCGCGTTGGGATGGGACGTGTTTGATCTGCAGCGGCGCGCAACCGTGGGCGAGATCACCGTGGAAGCGGAGGAGGTGGCGCGGCTGGCTGAGACGTTCCGCAACCACGTGCTGGTTCGTGCGGCCGGACCCCCTGCCAGCCGGCGCTGAGCCCGCCCGGATCTCAGCGGCCGGAGAGAATCTCCATGTTGAGTTCGGAGACATCGTGAGCCGGCAGCTCCTGCAGCAGCCGGTTCGCGGCGTCGACGACGATCATGCGTGGCAACACCACTTCGTCGGTCACGGCAAACGCCGCCACGATGATGATGTCGCCCACGTGAAAATGCCTGGCCGCGGCGCCGTTGACCACCACCTGTCCGGAGCCGCGTGGCAGGGGAATCGCGTAGGTTTCGATGCGCTGGCCGTTGTTCACGTTCCACACGGCCACCTGCTCGCCGGCCACGATGTCGGTGAGGTCCATCAGGTCGCGGTCGATGCCGATGCTCCCGATGTATTTCAGGTCTGCGCCGGTCACGGTGGCGTGGTGAATCTTCGACTTGCAGATCAGGCGGAGCTTCATGGCTGTGTCGGTACTGTACCCGAGCCCTTAGCCCAGAACCACAGGGGCCGGGGTGGGCTGGGCCGTCAGGTTGTCGATGAGCCGGACCCCGTCAACCCAGAGCGCGCCGGCCACGAGAACCGGGCCCGCGACCTCCTCGACAGGCTGCATCGTACGAGGGTCCACGACCTCCAGGTAGTCAAGGTCGACCCGCACGTTCCCATCCGGAACGACCTGTCCGGACGCAATCGCCGTGATGGCCAGCGGGCTGCGTTCGCCCGCCTCAATGGCCTGCCGGGCAGCGGTGAGCGCCCGGACGAGGGCGAGTGCGGCCGTCCGTCCGGCCGGTGAGAGGCGCCGGTTCCGCGAACTCATGGCCAGGCCGTCCGGCTCCCGCACCGTCGGCATGCCGACGACCTCCACCGGGAGGTTGAAGTCCGTCACCAGCCGGCGGATGACGGCGAGCTGCTGGGCGTCCTTCTCGCCGAAGTAGGCGCGGTCCGGCTGCACGATCTGGAGCAGCTTCAGCACAACAGTGGCCACGCCCTCGAAGTGACCGGGCCGCGATGCGCCGCACAGATGACGGCCGAGCTCGCCCACGTGAACCGTCATAACCGGCGGCTCGGGATACATCTCCGCGGCCGTTGGTGCGAACACGGTATCCACGCCGAGGTCGCGGCACAGGGCGAGGTCGGAGTCGAGCGTGCGGGGGTAGTGGTCGAGGTCGTCCTTGCGGTCGAACTGCAGAGGGTTCACGAAGATGCTGACCGCAACGCAATCGTTGCCACGGCGGGCCTCGCGAATGAGCGCGGCGTGCCCCTCGTGCAGAGCGCCCATCGTCGGCACGAAGCCGATGCTGGTGCCGGCTTGCCTGAACGGTGCGAGGTGCGCACGCAATGCGGCAATAGTCGTCAGCGTCACGGTGGGGCTGTCGTTCATCGCCGGCTGGCGAGATTACTTCGAGACCAGCGTCTTGCCGAGCCAGTCCGTGAGGCTCTTGACGATGTCCTTGCTGACGTTGCGGTCGGCCAGCGTGCCGTACTCGGTCACTTCGCCCGTCGTCGCCGGCACGAGCAGGTGGTTCACGCCCTTCACCGTCACGACATCGATCGCCTTCGACTTGCTGACCTTCTTCGCCAGGGCACCCAGCCGGTCCGCGTGTGCCACGGGCACCTGCTGGTCCAGCTCCCCATGCAGAATCAGGAGCGGCCGGTCCACGTCCTTGAGCGGCTTTGCCGGGTCGTATTGCAGGTAGCTCTGGAACCAGGGCGTATCCGCCGACTTGTACTGGCGCGGAATGCGGTCCCACCCGGTGCCGGTCAGGACGGCCGCCTGAATCGCCTTCTGCAGCTCCACCTTCTGCTGCCGCTCCTCGGGTGTCGCCTTTACGAGGTCGAGCGCATGACTTTGCTGCTCGAGGTTCAGCTCAACGCCGGTGGAGGCGGGCCCCGCGATGGATGCCACGGCCGCCACCCTGCCGTCGCGGCTGGCGGTGACCAGGGCCACGGCGGCGCCCTCGCTGTGGCCCACGAGCGCGATGCGCTTCTCGTCCACGTCCTTGCGGCTGGACAGCCACCGCAGCGCGAGCCGCGCATCGTTGGCGAAGTCGGAAATCGTGGCGGACTCACCCCGCCCGCCGGATTGCCCGGTGCCCCGCTTGTCGAAGCGCAGCACCATGTAGCCCGCATCGGCCAGCGCCCCTGCAAGCTGGCTCATGATGGCGACGCCGGCCACGACGCTGTCGCGGTCCGTGACGTTCGACCCGGCCAGCAGGACGACGGCGGGGTTCTTCGCCAGCGGCTTGCCCGGGCGCGTCAGCGTGCCGGCGATGTTGAAGCCCTCGGCGGGAATCGTGATCGGCTCATCGGTGGGGTTCGAGTGCGTCAGCATCCGGGAGCTGGACGCCGCCACGTCGTCGCGCACGATGTCGAGGCCCTGCCCCGGCACCGTGAGGCGCACGAGGTGGCCATCGGCGTCGGACGTGATCTGCATCAGCAGTTCGCCACCGGCGCTCGGCAGCGCCACGGTGTGCCGCCGCAGGTCGAGCACGGTGCGGCCGGTCTGCACGCGGTCGTTCTCCACGCTGACGACACGGACAGGTAGCTCGGCATCGGGCACCACGTAGGCAAAGAGCGAGGCGCCGGCCTGTGCGTTGACGAGCCGCTGCGCCAGCGCCTCGTACGCACCGAAGAACAGGTTGGGCACCATTACCGGTTTTGGCGACACCGTGACGGTCTTCGTCGTGACGGTGCCCTGGTCGTTGGTGTCAACAGTGGCGGCGGTGCCGTCGAACGACGCCTTCAGATTGACCAGCCGGCCGCGGAGCTGGGCGTCGATCACGAGCGACACCGGCGTCCAGTCCGCCTTGTACTTCACCTCGGCGTGGCGGACGATGACATCGAGTGGCGCACCGAGCCGCTCCCGCCCTGTGATCGTGAGGTGCTCCGCCGTGCGCTCGACGATCACGTCCTCACGTCCGATCGGGGTGCCGCCGACAAACACCACGTAGCCGCTTGTGACGGCGCCTGGAGCCGGCTGCGCAGCGGCCTTGGCAGGAACGGCCAGCGCGGGAACGACCAGTGCGGTCAGCAATGCCCAGCTACAATGAAATCGAACCATTTTTTGCATCCTACCAGAATGACCCTGCACGACGACTACGGCGTGATTCGCACCGGCGCAGCCCTGAACGAGGTGGCCGCACGAGGTCTGATTGGCCTTTCGGGGCGCGACCGCGGCACATACCTGCATGGTCTGCTCACCAACGACATCAGCACGCTCAAGGCAGGCACCGGCTGCTACGCCGCGTGGCTGACGGCTCAGGGCCGGATGACCACCGACATGCACGTGCTGGAGTCGGGCGACATGCTGTTACTGGACCTGCCGGTGTCGACCACGGCCGCCGTGCTGGCACGGCTCGACCAGTTTCTCTTCTCGGAGGACGTGCAACTAGCCGACCTTTCGGCGGAACTGCGCCGCGTCGAGGTGCACGGCCCCGAGGCCGCGGCAGCGATCGCCACTGCGTGCCGGAACCCGGAGGCGCTGGTCGAGCTGGCGTCGTGGGCGCAGTGCCGGAACGCGCGCGTCCCGTTCGGAGACGGCGCCGTCGTGGTGGCTCGAATCGACCGGCTTGGCGTGCCAGGCTATGTCCTCTACGTGGCCGCCGAGGATGAGGCCGCTTTGCGCTCTGCTCTTGAGGCTGCGGGCGCGAAAGCTGTGTCGCCGGGGGCCGTCGAGGCCGCCCGCATCGAGGCAGGATGGCCGGTGTTCGGCGTGGATATGGACGAGCACATCATTCCGCTCGAGGCCGGCATCGAGTCGCGCGCCATCTCGATGACGAAGGGGTGTTACGTCGGGCAGGAAGTGATCGTCCGCGTACTGCACCGAGGCCACGGCCGCGTGGCAAAGAAGCTCGTGGGGCTGCGTGTCGAGGGTGATGGACCGGTTGCCGCAGGAGAGACGCTCGACTCAGGTGACGCTGAGATGGGCTACGTCACGTCGTCTGCCGTATCGCCCGAACAGGGGTGCGTCGCGCTTGGCTACCTGCACCGTGACCACAGCGGGCCCGGCACGACGGTTCGAACGGCCTCGGGCCGGCACGCGGTGGTGACGCCGTTCCCGAAGCGCTAGCAGCCCCTGCTGCTATCCGAGGCACTGAGCAGCGCAATCAGCTCTTCGTCCGCTGGCGGGAATGTCAGCGACCGCAGGTCCGGTGGTGAAACCCAGCGCATCTCCTGGCCGAGCAGCGGGCGGGGCTCACCTGTCAGCGTGCATTCGTAGAAGGCGAGACTCACGGATCGCTCCGGGTAGTGATGCGTGGTGGCCAGCACGAGCCGTCCCACGTCAACGCCGGCATCAAGCTCTTCGCGGATTTCCCGCACGAGTGCCGCCTCGGCCGTCTCTCCCGGGTCCACCTTGCCGCCCGGGAACTCCCAGTAGCCTTCGAGGTGCACGCCCTTCTGCCTGCGTGTGACCAGGTATCGGCCGTCCCGGAAAATGACCGCCGCGACCACGTGGACGAGCGTCGCTCCCGTTGGCGACTCCGGCGGCGTCATCGACCGTCCCACGGGTAGGACGTGCACTGGCGCTTCATCGGGCACTCGGGGCAGTTCGGCTTTCGCGCCGTGCAGAGCATCGCGCCGAAGTCCATCAGCGCCTGGTTGAAGTCGAACACGCGCTTGCGGGGCACCAGCACTTCGGACACGGCCCACAGCCGCTTCTTCATCGCGTGCGCCTTCGGGTCTCCCTTGCCGATGAACACGCGGAACAGCACGCGCGCCACGTTCGTGTCGAGGATGGCCGCCCGCTCGCGGAAGGCAAAGCTCCTGATGGCGCCAGCCGTGTACGCGCCGATGCCCTTGAAGGACAGGAGCGTGTCCTCGTCCGAGGGAAGCTGACCGCCGAACCGCTCCACCGACTGGCGTGCGATGTCGTGCAGGCGCCGGGGCCGGATGTTGTAGCCGAGCGGCCGCCACGTCTCCGCCACGTGCTCGATGGGCGCCTCGGCGAGCGCTGTGAGCGACGGGTACTTGCCCAGCCACTCCTCGTACTTCGGCAGCACGCGGTCCACCTGCGTCTGCTGCAGCATCACTTCCGACACGAGAATGTGGTACGGGTCGTCCGTCTTCCGCCACGGGAGGTCACGCCCGTGCGCGTCGTACCACTTCAGGAGCTGGCGGCGGAACGTGCGCCGCTCGGTCTCCGTGGGCAGGGGAGCCTTCTTCATGCGGCCATATAATCTGGATTCATTCAGAGAGGGCGGCGAGAGTGAAAATCTACACGAAAACCGGTGATGCCGGGCAGACGTCGCTCTTCGACAACACGCGTGTGTCGAAGTCCGACCCGCGCGTTGATGCCTACGGCGAGGTTGACGAGCTGAACGCGTGCCTCGGTGTGGCCAGGGCCGCCGGCGTGCCCGAGGACATCGGCACACTCCTCGATGCGATCCAGCAGAAGCTCTTCGCCCTCGGCGCGCGGCTGGCTGATCCCTCGGCGAAGATCGCGTCGCGCGTGACGAAGGCGCATGTCACCGATGAGGACGTCGCGGTCCTGGAGCAGGCCATCGATCGACTTGAAGGTGAGTTGCCGCCCCTGCGCGCCTTCATCCTTCCCGGTGGAACCCCCGCTGGTGCCGCGCTGCACCTCGCCCGCACCGTATGCCGCCGCGCTGAGCGGCGTGCCGTCCCGCTCGAAGGGGTCGAGGCGGTGGTCATCACCTATCTCAACCGCCTCTCCGACCTGCTTTTTGTCATCGCCAGAGCCGTCAATCACCGGAAGGGGATCCCCGAGACCGAGTGGTAGTCAGTCCAGGCTGGCCTTCACCCGGTCGAAGATCTTGCGCGCCAGCTCCTGGCTGACGCGCTCCCGGATGGCACCGCACTCCATCAGCACGGTGCCATTCTCGGTTTCCACCGCCACGTCCCAGCGGTCGCGGGCGATACCTTCAGGCCGGTCCTCAAACGACGTGGGCTGAGGGATCACGACGCCTACCCGTTTCGAGACGGCGGCGGCGATAGGAGACCCGTTCACCAGCACACGCGCGGCCAGGATCGAGTCCTTGGCGATGGCCTGCTCACCGTAGTGGAAGTGGGTGGCGTCCTCGCTGACGAGCGTGAGGTCCTCGCCGATGGGCAGCTCCGCGATGATGGTGCGTCCGCGGGCACGTTCTGAGTCAGCCGAGCGCCGGCGCCGGAGTCGAGTGTAGGTGAGGGAAGTGGCCAGGCTGAGGGCCGCCACGACAAGGACCACAGCGACCACGGCAGCAAGAAGATCGCGCATGGCCGTTTCCGGCGGAGAATAGCACGTTGACTTCATTCGTCGTCCACTACCAGGAAATCGCTCTGAAGGGGAAGAACCGCCCCTGGTTCCTCAAGCGCCTTGTGAGGAACCTCCGGCGGGCCGTCGCTGACCTCGACGTCAAGGAGGTCAAGACCGTGATGGGCCGCATCGAGGTGGTGCTGGGCCCAACGGTGGACCCGGCCGCGGTGGGCGAGCGCATCCGGACGGTGTTCGGCATCGCCAACTACTCCTACGCCGGCCGTGCACCGCAGGATCTGGACGCCATCACCGCCGCCATCCTCCGCGACTTCGGCGACCGGCCGTGCGCCAGCTTCAGGGTGTCGGCCAAGCGCGCGGACAAACGGTTCCCGATGCTCTCGCCGGAGATTGAGCGCGAAATCGGGGGCCGCATCCACGAGGCGCGGGGCTGGAAGGTGGATCTGACACACCCGGAACTGACGATCCACGTCCAGATGCTCACCCACGACGCGTTCTATTACTTCGGCAAGGAGCGCGGGTCTGGCGGGTTGCCCACGGGGACGGCCGGGCGGGTGACGTGTCTGCTTTCGGGCGGCATCGATTCGCCCGTGGCGGCGTGGCGGATGATGAAGCGCGGGTGCGACGTCACCTTCGTCCACTTCCACAGCTACCCGATCCTCTCGCGGGCCTCGCAGGAGAAGGCACGGCAGCTCGTCGAACTACTCACGCGCTACCAGCAGAAATCCCGGCTGTACCTGGTGCCCTTCGGCGACATCCAGCAGCAGGCGCTGCTGACGGTGCCGGGTCCGATGCGCATAGTGGTGTACCGGCGGCTGATGTTGCGGATAGCGGAGAGGATTGCCCGCTCGCGCCGGGCGCAGGCCCTCATCACCGGTGATGCCGTGGGGCAGGTGGCGTCTCAGACGCTCGAGAACCTGGCCGTGGTCGGGAGTGTCGCCACGCTGCCGCTCTTCCGCCCGCTCATCGGGATGGACAAGGAAGAGATCATGGACGAGGCCCGCCGCCTCGGCACCTACCCCATCTCGATCATCCCGGACCAGGACTGCTGCACGCTCTTCACACCCAGGAACCCGCAGACCAAGGCCAAGCTGCACGAGATCGAGCGGGCGGAAGCGCTCCTGCCCATTGATGATCTGGTGGCAAAGGCCGTGGCCGAGGCTGAAGTAGCCGAGTTCGAGTTTCCGATGGTGACGCGGAAGGCCAAGCCGCACGCAACGGAGCCGGAGAGCGCCGCCGCCCCCAGACACGCCTAGTTCCTTCGGTACACGGTGAGCCTGCGCACCTGATCGCGCCCGTTGCGCCGCTCATGGTCGTGGGCACGGCATCGAGCACAGTGACCCCCGGTCACTAAGCCAGACGGCTACTGAAGACGGGGGACGTCGCCCGCGGTACCTACACCCGCGTGAACCGCGCTACCAAAAGAGGGAGAGACGAAGTGGGTTTATTTGACAGCGTGACACAGCTTGCCGGGATGTCTGGTGGTGCGCCTTCCGGGAATGCGGCACTCTTGCAGGGGGTCATGGGCTTGCTCAGCTCCGGCGGGTCTGGTGGAGGGTTGGAGGGCATCGTTCAGGGCTTCGTCAAGAGCGGGCTCGGCGACCTGGCGTCGTCCTGGGTGGGCAAGGGTGCGAATCTGCCCATCTCCACCGAGCAGCTCCAGAAAGGGCTGGGCGCGGGACACATCTCGCAACTCGCGGCATCGGCTGGTTTGAGCGAGGCCGCTGTAGCCAGCGCCCTTGCGACTCTCCTGCCAACGGTCATCGACAAGCTCACTCCAGACGGTGCCGTGCCCGAGGCGGGACAGCTGCAAGGGCTCATGTCGTCAGTGAAGGGCCTGTTCGGAGGCTGAGTCCCTGGCCGTCTTGCCACCGCAACGGTTTGGGATCGTCCGCTTGGAATAGGAGCAGGCGATGCGATGGCAGGGCGGACGACGAAGCGAGGAAGTTGAAGATCGACGGGGTGGGCGTCAACGTATCGCCGGCGTCGGGGCCGGCGGAGGGCTGGCAGTCTTCCGCGCGGACGGGCAGACGCTGTGGAGCCGCGCGCAATGACCGCACCCAGACTGCGACCGGTGTTCGTCATCGGCGTTCGGGAGAGTCAGCGGTGCTGATGTGACGGGCGGCGCGCCGCATCTGGTACCAGGACGCGTGCCGCTCACGTCACGCCGCTACAATGGCCGTGTGAGCAGACCGTCAGCGCTGGACGGGTGGACACCTGAGCAACTGGCCCTGGGCCGCCGCTGGGTGCGCGCGTGGAAGTCCGCCGCCCCCGCCCTTGAAGCCATTCGCCGGGATGAACTGCGGCGGCTCGATGCGTACGCGGCCATTCAGTTGCTCTGCGGTCCTGCGGACTATCATGCGGAACCGCGCGCGCCTAAGCCAACCTCCGGCCTGGTGGAACAGCAGCGGATCTTCAGCCGGGCTCGCCGCGTGTGACCGAAGTCATCAAGGCCGCTGCGGACTTGCAGGCCTTCTGCGATGCGCAGGCGTGGCAGTCCTGTTTCATCGGCGGGCTCTCCGTACAGCGGTGGGGCGAGCCGCGCGAGACGATTGACGCCGACCTGACGCTGCTGACTGGCTTTGGCGACGAGGACCGGTTCATCGCGGCGCTGGCGGCGCGGTTCGAGCCTCGAATCGACCAGGCGGCGGCCTTTGCCAAGGCCAATCGTGTTCTGCTCCTCAAAGCGCCATCCGGTGTGGGGCTGGACGTTGCGCTCGGGGGGCTGCCGTTTGAGGCGAGCGTGGTGGCGCGAGCCACTCCCTTTTCATTCCCGCTCGACGTCACGCTCCGGACGTGCTCGGCCGAGGATCTCCTCGTGCTCAAAGCCTTCGCGGATCGGCCCAAGGATTGGGTCGACATCGAAGGGGTGCTACTCAGGCAGCAGGGCCGGATCGACTGGGCCTACGTCCGCGCGCAGCTCGCGCCGCTTGCGGAGTTGAAGGACGCGCCAGAGGTCCTCCAGCAACTGGAGCGCCGCCGAATGGCCCTGGAGGGCTAATTCCATCGAACGGCGCGACCCGGTGATACGATCTGCGGCTGCGAGGTGACCGTGGCCACAGCCAGTTCTATTGATATTGAATCGCTTCTCGGATCCGACGCCAGTCTTCTCACCCATCAGTCCAAGACCATTCCGGCCAGCCAGCTCCATCTGCCCGGTCCCGATTTCGTCGAGCGCATCTTTGCCGCGTCCGACCGTTCCCCACGCGTCATGGGGAGCCTTCAGAGCCTCTTTGACCACGGGCGGCTCGGCGGATCGGGCTATGTCTCGATTCTTCCGGTGGACCAGGGCATCGAGCACTCCGCGGGTGCATCGTTTGCGCCGAACCCGGCGTACTTCGACCCCGAGAACATCGTGAAGCTGGCCCTCGAGGGCGGCTGCAACGCCGTGGCCTCAACGCTTGGCGTCCTCGGCTCGGTGGCGCGGCGCTACGCGCACCGCATCCCCTTCATCGTTAAGTTCAACCACAACGAATTCCTCTCCTACCCGAATGCGTTCGACCAGATCCGCTTCGCTTCCATCAAGCAGGCGTTCGACATGGGCGCGCAGGGTGTGGGCGCGACGATCTACTTCGGGTCGGAAGAGTCCAAGCGCCAGTTGCAGGAAGTGACCACCATGTTCCAGCAGGCGCACGAGCTGGGCCTGTTCACGGTGCTGTGGTGCTACCTCAGGAACCCGGCCTTCAAGACGAAGGAGCTGGACTACCACGTGGCGGCGGATCTGACGGGACAGGCCAATCACCTGGGTGTGACAATCGAGGCCGACATCATCAAGCAGAAGCTGCCGGAGAACAATGGCGGGTTCACTGCGGTCAACTTCGGCAAGACGCACAAGAAGGTCTACTCGGAGCTCTCCTCGGATCACCCGATTGATCTCACGCGGTATCAGTTGGCCAACTGCTACATGGGCCGCGCGGGCCTCATCAACTCCGGCGGTGCGTCATCCGGTGAGAGCGACCTGAAGGAAGCCGTGCGCACGGCGGTCATCAACAAGCGCGCGGGTGGCACGGGTCTCATCTCGGGCCGCAAGGCGTTCCAGCGTCCGATGGCGGAAGGCGTGGGCATCCTGAACGCGATTCAGGACGTGTACCTGTCGAAGAAGGTCACCATCGCGTAGCCATCTCGAAAGGCCGTCATCAAGCCGCGGCTGCATCACTGGGCGCTCGCGCTCCCTCGCGAGTCTCCCGACGCTACGGAAGGCCCGTGATGCGCCCGTGGCCCTGACACAGCGCGTGCCAGCGCGGGGCCCGTTGGCATGAATGGTCGACGCCGTCGGCCGCTCCGTACGCAGAATCTGCCCGTTCGCTGAGCGTCGAACGCGAATGGCCATGCTCATCAACGGGATCCCCTCGGGGCACGCCCCGTGCCTCAGGCGATGGGATGGCACGACCGTCGGTCGAGTACATCCCGCGCGACCCTGGTGGAAGCGTGCTCTACCACGTGGTGCGCGACCACTTCGAGACGTTCCGGGCAGAGGCCGTCCATCTCCGCGATGGTGAGGGCCTGCCGCGCTTTGTCGAAAAAGAGTTCGAGGCGTTCCTCCGGTGCGGGTGGCTGGCCGGGGGATTCGCCCGGTTCCGGTGCGGCGACTGCGGCACGGATCGACTGGTCGCATTTTCTTGCAAGGGGAGAGGCTTCTGCGGGAGCTGCGGCGGTCGGCGGATGACCGAGCGGGCTGCCCACCTGGTGGACCACGTGTTTCCGGATGCCCCCGTCCGGCAGTGGGTCTTGAGCCTGCCCCCGAGGATTCGCTACCTGTTGGCGTGGCGCCACGACGTGTGCAAAGCCGCCGTCCGTGTGTTGCTGCGCGAGGTGAACCGCCACCTGCGAGACCGCGCGCGTGCCTGCGGTCTCGCGGATCCGCGCGGGGGCGCCGTTGCGATCGTGCAGCGATTCGGGGGCGCCCTCAATCTGAACGTCCACATCCACGCGCTCGTGCTCGACGGCGTGTTCGCCCGCGCGGCCGACGGACGCTTGGCGTTCCACGCGGCGACGCGAATCACGGACGCCGATGTGGCGGACGTGCTCGCCGCGATCCAGGCGGGCGTGATGCGCCTGCTTGGACGACGGGGCCTCGGCCAGGACGGCGATGGCGATCGGTCGGACACCTTCGCCGAGGCGACGCCCGTGCTGGCCGGGCTCGCGGCGGCCTCAGCTCAGGGCGTGGTCGCCCTTGGCCCAAAACCGGGCACGCGCCCCGTACGCCGCGGCGCGACGTCGGAGGGCCCGGCCGAGCGGCGGCTTGGCGCCTGTCATGCCCGGTGGGAGGGCTTCGATCTGCACGCCGGTCTGCTCGTGCCCGCCGGCGACCGCGACCGGCTTGAGCGCGTGTGTCGCTACACACTGCGTCCACCGGTGGCGGACGAGCGCCTCCACGTCGGGGCCGACGGTCAGGTCGTGCTGCAGCTGCGCCATCCGTGGGCGGATGGCACGACGGCCCTTGTCTTCGAGCCGACCGTGTGCCTGGAGCGTCTGGCGGTGCTCGTGCCGCGACCCCGGATCAACCTGGTGCTGTATCACGGCGTGTTGGCGCCGCGGGCCGCGTGGCGCGCCGAGGTGGTGCGTCGCCAGGCACCGGTCGTCTCGGCGGTGGCCAGCCCCGCTGCGCCAACACCGGCGCCTGAGCCAGCGTCACCCGACCACGGATCGGGCTCGCGGTGGGCCAACCTGATGCGCCGGGCATTCGGTTTCGACGTGTTGGCCTGCCCCCGCTGCGGCGGGCGGCTTCGACTGATCGCGCTCCTCGATGCGTCGGCCGTGACCCAGCGCATCTTGCGCCACTTGGGCCTCCCCGCCGAGGTGCCCGAGGCGCGGCCTGCCCGCGCGCCACCCCTGGGGGACTACGCGGCGTAGCCATCCGCCCCACACCCCACGGTCAGCCCAGTCCATCACGGGGGCCCCCGTGAAGCCGGAGGTCTACTTTTGACACGATACGCGGCCCTCGCGACGGCCGTCTCAGGCGCTCGATTGCACCATGATCCTGCCGGCCTGCGAGTGCGCGAGGGGTGTACCCCACTAATCTGCGCTGTGTCAGGGCCGAGGGGCGCATAACGGCCCTTCCGTTGATATGGCTGTCAGTTGTCAAGTGGGCACACGCGTCCCTGCCACACGTTCTTCTGTGATCGTCGAACCCGAGTCGTCCCGATCCGACGAG
>JBEBFY010000032.1:0-27464 GCA_040081715.1 Vicinamibacterales bacterium
ACGCCCCTCGGAACCGTGGTGCTCAACCCGGAGCCGAGCCACAGCGACCGTGAGACTGCATGACGACGGCGACAACTACCTTGACGCTCACCGCCGGTTTGATGTGTTACCTATGTACCCGGTTTGTACCCCGATGCCGTCTAACCTGCAAATGGAGCCGACGCGCCGTTGACGACGACGCCCGCGGCTCATCTGAATCGTTAGCCCCCTGAACGAACATCACAGTCGTCACGAGAACCGACACGTCGATTGACTTGCGACCGGCTCGCCAAGGTGCGACCATCAACCCATGGCGCCCACAGTCCTGACGGAGCTCCTGAACTTGCCGGAAGCCCAGCGCGCTGACTTAGCCATCGCGCTCTGGGAAAGCCTGTCCGATGCCCAGCGCGATCAGTCGCTGCCCGTCGATCCAGAGTTGGCGGCCGAGCTCGATCGCCGGTGGGCCGAGCACGTAGCCGACCCGGGTTCAGCCATCCCATGGAGCGAGGTCCAGCGCAAGCTCCGCGGATAACTCTTGCTGTCGCTCGTCTTTCAACCAGCCGCGGAGGCCGACGTTCTTGACGCTCACGCGTGGTACGCCGCGTATGGGGCGGCCACGGCTGCGAGATTCTCCGCAGAGCTGGCGGCGACGGTCGGTCGGGTGGTCGAGCACCCGCGCGCCTTCGCCAAGGTTCACAACGAGACGCGGCGGGCCGTGCTCCATCGCTTTCCGTACGCCGTCTACTACCGCATCGATTTAAACATGGTCGTCGTGCTGGCCCTCCATGGTCGGCAGGATCCGTCGCGCTGGAAGGCCCGGACATGATCGACACGAGGGCTAACACGGCATGCACCAGACAACGCGCGCGATCGACTCGCGTTGCTGGTGATGCCTACCGTTCGTTGTCTGATTACACAGGAACATGGCCAAACACACTGCCTCCGCGCCTGAGTTCGTCCGGTTCATCGGGCCAGTCATCGAGGCTCTGACTGAGCTTGGCGGGTCCGGCCGCCCCGAGGAAGTCCGGGCCACCATCGCAAAGGCTCTCGGCATATCCGAAGACGAACAGGCGATTCCTCTCCCCAGCGGAGTGCAGTCTCGCTTCGAGAACCAGGTGCACTGGGCCCGCTTCTACCTCGCCAAGGGTGGGTACATCGACTCGTCGCGGCACGGCGTATGGGCCCTGACCGAGAAAGCTCGTGCGCTCGGGCAGGTGTCGGCGGCCCAGGCGCGAGACCTGTACCGCACAGTCGCTGTGGAGTTTGGCAAGCCCCGCGGCAAGGTGTCGCCAGTGGCAGCGGAGCCGGTGGCCGAGGAGCACGTAGCTCCAAGCACGGAGGCGGAGCACACGCTTGTCAGCTACCGGGAGGCCGTCGCCGCGAGGCTGCTCAGCCTTCCGCCGGCCGGCTTCGAGCGCTTCTGCCAGCGACTGCTCAGGGAGTCCGGATTCGAGGAGGTGTCCGTCACCGGCCGGTCGGGCGACGGCGGCATCGATGGCGTCGGGATCCTCCAGGTGAATCCCTTGGTCAGCTCCAAGGTGCTGTTCCAATGCAAGCGGTACAGCGGGTCCGTGACGCCTAGCCAGGTTCGCGACTTCAGGGGCGCCATGATGGGAAGGGCCGACAAGGGCATCATCATTACAACGGGCTCATTCACGTCCGAGGCCCGCAAAGAAGCGGTCCGAGACGGTGTCCCGGCAATCGAGTTGGTCGACGGCGAGAAGTTGATCGGCATGTTGGAGCAGCTTGAGCTTGGGCTCAGGCCGCAGCGCACCTTCGAGGTCGACGGGGCGTTTTTCGATCAGTTCAAGGACTAGCCACGCCGCCCAACAAGGCGCTGGAGCCGCGCTGCCCGGCGGTGGTATCGTGACGCCGCGCAGCGCGGCTCAGCGCTGGCGTTGGGCGGTCTCCAAAGCGGTTTCCCACAGCAGTGTTCAGGCGAATCCTAGAGGCACACGATGGATAGGAATGGGCGGCTCGTTGCGTTCGCGGCCGTACTGGGAATGATATGCGCGGCCCAAGCCTTCGCGTCGCAAGCGGATGAGGCTGCGATTCGCGATGTCCAGACGCGCCAGGCGGCGGCATGGAACGCACATGATGCGGTGGCGTACGCACACCTCTTCTCCGAAGACGGTGACGTCGTGAACGTCCTCGGCTGGTGGTGGCAGGGGCGATCGGAGATTCAGAGCAAACTGGCCGATGCATTCGCATGGGTGTTCCGGGACAGCAGACTCACTATTGCCGAGATCCACACGCGCTTTATTGACCCGTCGACGGCTATCGTGCACGTTCGCTGGACACTAGATGGAGCCAAGGTGCCGCCGGGAGCTCCAGCGCCGCCGCGCGAAGGCATCCAGCTGCAGGTCCTGCGAAAGACAGGCGGCCGATGGCTAATCACGAGCTTCCAGAACACGAATAGTGTTCCTGAGACGCCGTTTCCAAAGGGACCACCCTCGGCACCCGTGGGCGCGGGTAGATAGATATGAGCAACCGGAAAGATAGGTAACAGAGTTAACCGACTACCTGCTGACCTGGAACTGTCGCCACCTTGCCAACGCCGCCATGCGAGGTACGATCGAGGCGGTGTGTCGCGACGCCGGGCTCGTGCCGCCGGTGATCTGCACACCAGAGGAACTTCCGGGACGGAGGCCATCATGACGCGCCGCAACACGGTCATCGACGAACTGCATGCCTTGCGCGAACGCGTGGGTCGAGCGCATGGCTTTGACGCGGCTCGTATTGCCGCGACGATTCGCGAACACGAACGGGAGCGCCAGGCTCCGGTGGCTCGCAAGGCCACGCCCCGCGGCGCACGGGCTGCCCAACACGCCGCTGCAGCCGGCAAGCGGCGCGTCAAGGCGGTGACCGCTCGCGGCTGCGCGGCAGCACGTTAAGCCGCAAGACGTAGATCGCCACATCCCCTGAGGGGTCTACGCCATTGGCGTATCATGGCGCATGCGGTTCGTTGAAACATCTGTGTTCACGGCCGCGATCCGTCGCCATCTCGACGACGAGCAGTATCGGCACCTCCAGGTTGCCCTGATGCTCCGGCCGGAGCAGGGACCGGTCATCAAGGGCACAGGTGGGTTACGCAAGGTGCGGTGGGCCAAGCCAGGTGCGGGCAAGCGGGGCGGTCTGCGCATCATCTATGCGTGGTTTCCGGCCGAGGAGGCGTTCTTCATGCTCTACGCCTACAGCAAAGCCGACCAAGGGGATCTGACACCGGCGCAGGCCAAGGCGCTCAGCCGGGTGGCTCTGGAGGAACTGGTATGAATGAAACGGCATTTCGCGAACTGGTCACCAGCGTGCGGCAGGCGGGGGCGATCCGGCGCGGCGAGCGTCGGGCGGCGCGCACGACGGTGTTTCGGCCCACTGATGTCCAGGCGGTCCGGGCCAAGCTCGGGGCGTCACAGACTGAGTTCGCACTCATGTTTGGGGTCAGCGTAGCTACGTTGCGAAACTGGGAGCAAGGGCGGCGGACGCCGGATGGTCCAGCGCTGGCGCTGCTTCGGGTGGCCGCGCGAAATCCGAAGGCGGTCATTCAAGCGCTGCATTCGGAGCCGAAGCGTGGAGCGGCTTAACTCGCGCTGCACCAGACGGCCGCGGCGCTAGTTAGCGGCCGCTGGTGAACGCTGGCCGTTAGCCCGCAATGGGCACCGTGTCGAGCCATAAGTGAGTGTTACCGAGCGGCGCTTCGTCGCGCCATTATTGGTGTTACCGGAGGGGGAGAGATCTTGAGGGGCAGGGGCGGGGCGACCGGCGCGTTCTGGGTGCGGGTCGCCCCGCCCCCCACCGTCGAGGGCACCAGCCCGCGCCGATGGTTCGCCAGCGCGTATACCTGCGCGAGCTGGGCGTCGATGCGAGCCGCGAGCACGAACGGATCGAGCCGGTCATGCTGGCGGAGGAGGGCCGCGACCGTCACCGCGTCGGCCTGGGGGCAGCCGCGGACGCGTTCGACCGGGGTCTGCGGCGCGTCGTAGTACCGGCGGAGCCGCGCGCCGATGCGTTCTTTCCGCTGGAGTTTGACCGACGGCAGGAAGAGATTCTGCAGCAGCCGCAGATCGGCATACACGGCGTTCATGGCCGTGAGGGCCGCGTCCGAGTCATACCGTACGTAGCCCATGAGCTTGCGGACGTGCGTCCAGTTCTTTTGCTCAATGTGGGCGTTGTCGTTCTTCCGGTAGGGCCGCCCGCGCGTGATCTGGATCTGGTGCGTCCGACAATACGCGTGCAAATGCGCATTGATGAATTCCGATCCGTTGTCGGAGTCGATCCCGCGCAGCGCGAACGGCAAGGCCGCGCGCAATTCGGCGAGCCGTTCCTGGACCCGCACCTGACTTTTCCCCATGACGGCGCCGTGTTCGACCCACGTGGTGTGGATGTCGGTCAGATTCAGGGTGTGCAGGAACTCCCCGTCGGCGCGGTCACCCGAGTGACTCACCAGGTCCACCTCGGTGAAGCCCGGCTCCGTCACATCCCAGTGATCGGTCTTGACCGGGATGTGGTGCTTCAACAGCGTGCCGGGTTTGGTGCGCCCGTACAGCCGGCGGCGGATCGTGCGCTTGTCGGGGGCCAGCACGCGATCCATCTGGCGTGCGCTGATGGCGCGGACCTGCGCTTCGGTCGCGGGCGACAGTGCGAGGCGACGGCGGGCCCAGGGGAGCCACCTCGGCAGCAGGGCCTTCAGGCGCAGCGACCACGGATACCCCGCCGCTTCCCAGATCGCCCGGAGCGCCCGGACCGTCGCCGCGTCATATCGCGTGGGGCGGCCGGGGCGTGGCCCGCGCGCGCGCCGCACCGCCGACCGCCAGGCCCGAATAATCGCCTTGCGATGGTACCCCGTGACCGTCACGGCCTCCGTCAGCATCCGCCCCTTCTCCGCTCGTCCGGCCCGCACGTACCGGTCCCGCAGCTGCGCCAAATACTCCCGTCTTGCCTGTGGTCCCACGCACGTGCCCTCCCGTGGCACTCCTGCGTCGGTAACACCCTTTATGGCGCGACGATCCTTCCGTCGGTAACACTTACCATGGCGCGATACGGGCACTTGCCACGCTGTATATACAGGCGTATCGTTGCTAGGTGCGGTTCACCTGGGACCCTCGAAAGAGCGAACGGAACCTGGTGGAGCGCGCGTTCGACTTCGCGTTCGCCACGCTCATCTTCGACAGACCGACGGTGGAACGTGTGGACTCGCGCCGGAGCTACGGTGAGCAACGGGTCGTCGCGCTGGGCCTGGCCCAGGGCATCCCGCTCACCGTGGTCTATACCGATCGGGCTGGGGCCGGGGGCGAGGTCGTCAGACGCATCATTTCAGCCCGCAAGAGTGACCGCCGTGAGCGAACCGCGTACACGAAAGCCCTCCAGTCGTAGCCGCGCCGTGCGGGGCCGGGCGCAGCTCTCGAAGCTCCGTCGAATGTCCGACCGTGAGGTTCGGGCCACCTCGCCGTCCGAGCTCTCGGATCTGCCCGACGACTTCTGGGCGTCAGCCACGGTCATCACCCCGGGGCCGAAGCAACCGATCTCTCTCCGTGTCGACACCGACGTGCTGGAATGGTTCAAGACGCAGGGGCCCCGGTACCAGTCGCGCATCAACGCGGTACTGCGGTCGTACATGACCCAGCGGCGCCCCAGTTCGAAACGAGCGGACTAACTCAGGCTGGAGCCGACGGCACAGAGCGCCGCGGCTCAGCCTCAGCGTTGGGCTGACAGAAGCCCGAATCAGACGCGAGACAACCAGTAGCCGGGTTTGCGGCTGTCGTGTGCAAACGGAAGAATCCGAATCACGCCTTCCCAGTCGAGATAGACCACGTGATACGGAAATCGGCTGAGGGGCAGCCGTCTCGCAGGGATGTCGCTCGGCACGCCTCGGATACGGTGCCCCACGTCGGGCCAACGAGCCAGGATCGCCAGAGTCGCATCGACGGCTTCGACAAACTCGAAGCCAAGGCCGGTCCGCCGGCTTTCATACCACCGGACGGCGTCTTCGAACTCCGCCGAGGCTTCAGGCTCTGGGCGGAGTCGCCGGCTCACCGACCTGCCAAGTCACGGACGGCCCGGGCTCGCACGTCCTCCCAGGGTTCACCCATTGATTCCCCGCTTATGACGCGTCGCGCGCGGCGCTCAATCTCATGCGCCCAAGCCGCTTCAACAGCGGCGGGATCCTCCGGCGGGGCCTCGTCCAGGCTGGCGAGAAGTTCTGCGGCCACGTCGGCGCACTCTTCGACCGACAGCGTCAAGGCTTCGCGCAGGAGTTCTCGCACTCGCGGCGACATACGGCCATTCTACACCTCGACACAGCAGCCCAACAGGCCGCTGCAGCCGACGAGGAGCCGCCGCCGAACCCGTCGGTCGCAGAACGCAGGATGTCGAAGTAGACTTTCGGCGGATTGAGTCACCGTGCGTCGTGCGCGCGGAAGGAGTGGGGAGATGGCCAGGTTAGATCGTCGCAGCGCTCTTTCGTCCCTTGTGGGCTTGTTCGTCGGCACGTGTGTGTTGGGCGTTGCGGACGACTCGGCGGCCCAGCGCCGGCCGGCCGTCCGACGAGCCCGACGTCGCGTGCGGCGTCGCGTACGGCGGAGAATCAGGCGCCGCGTCGCGTTCCGGGTCGTCGCAGGCCGGCGGATCTGGATCGCTCCGGTTGCACTGGTGATCGGCTGGGAGCTCGCTCTCGACGACAACCGCGTGGTCGTGGTCAAGGAGACGAAGATCGTCGAGCGGAGTGGCGTGAAAGTCGAAGTCGTTGTCGTGCAAGGCGCCGACGGCAAGACGGAGGAACTCGAGATCGTCCGCGAGAACACGGCCGAGAACAGCAAGGATCTTCAGGGCAGCACGCTTCCAGACGACGACAAGACAACGCCGGCGACCGAGAAAGAGGAAGACGTGGAAGTCGATAACTGAGTGCCGGAATTGATTGGCGGGGCGTAGATGATACGTCGACGGGCGGAGCTTCTTGAATAGTCCGTGCGTCAGGGGAGGCCGATAGCGACGATGCTGCTGCCGGACGCGATGGCGATGAACTGCTTTCCGCCAGCCATGTAGGCCAGGGGGGAGGAAAACGCCGAGACCTTCATCGGCACGGCGGCCAGCTTCTTTCCAGTCTTCGCATCGAGCGCATAGAAGCTGCGGTCCACGGCCTCGAACACGAGGTCGCCGGCGGTTGCGATGTTGCCGCCGCTCGTGGTGCCGGGCACTTCCGTCACCCAGGCCAGGTCGCCTGTTGCCGGGTCAAAGGCGGCGATGCTCTGCGTGGCCTTCACCATGCCCATCTTCCACTCGGTGAAGCTCTGATAATGCCCGGGCGCTCCGAGTCCCGACTTGATCGGCTCTGTGACCGACTTCGCCTGCAGCAGCATGGCGTCATTCTTTCCCGTGACGTAGAGGAAGCCCGTACGCGGACTGAATGATCCGGATCCGCGGTTCGGACCTCCGGTCGCACCAGGCGACACAAGGATGGGCGCCTTGACGGACGGAGGCGTAAAGATCGGCCGCGCGAGGGGAAGCAGCTTCGGGTCCTCGATGCCTGGCGGGAACGTCGCGCAGAAGGCCGACTGCGCCACGTTGCGTGCATTGAAGGGAATCGGCTGCGTCGGGTAGACCTCTTCGCCCGGCACGTCACTCTGCGTCGGCACGGCCATTTCGACGATCGGGAAGATGGGCTTGCCAGTCTCGCGGTTGAGCGCGTACACGTAGCAGGTCTTCGGTGGTGACGCCACAACCTTGATCGTCTTGCCGTTGATCGTGGCGTCGAAGAGCGTCGGCCCCGAGACCAGATCCCAGTCCCAGATGTCATGGTGAATCGTCTGGAAGTGCCACTTCAGCTTCCCGGTGTTCATGTCGAGCGCGACAATCGCGTTCGTGAAGAGGTTGGAACCCTTGCGCTGGGAGCCGTCGTAGTTCGTGGTCGGGTTCCCGACATTGACATACACCATGCCCAGCGCGGGATCGACCGCGGGCACCGACCACACGCCGCCGCCCTGGCGAAGGGGCCCGCTCCAGGTGTCCTTCACGATCTCCCAGCCATCGTCTCCAGGTCCCTGGGGCACGGTGCGGAACACCCACTTCACCTTGCCTGTTGCACCATCGAGGGCCACGACCAGCCCGCCGGCGATCATGCCCTCGGACGAGGCGAGGCCGACGAAGAGCGTGCCGTTCGCGTACGAGGGTGCCGACGCCATGAAGTAGCCGAGCGACTCGGGATTCATATCCGGCGCGTGCTTGCCGGGGTCCTTGAATTCGAGCGCGGCCTTGGCCGGGTTGATCATGCCGCCGTTGCCGAAGGACAGGATCGGTCGCCCGTTCTCCGCGTCGAACGCCGCGAGGATTGAACGGCCCGTCGCGTAGACCCGGCCGTCACCGAACGCGGGGCCACGGCCGCCTCCAGGAAATTCCTGGCCAGCCTTTTTGTTCCAGAGCACCTTGCCGGTCACACCGTCGACGGCGTAGAGGTCCGGCCCTGAATTGAAATACATGATGCCGCCGACCGCGATCGGCGTTGCGGTGCCAACCGACACGGACTTCGGCAGGTCGAGCTGCCACTTGACTGTCAGCTTGCCGGCATTCGTCGCGTTGACCTGGTTGAGCGGCGAGTAGCGGCTGTTCCTGGCGTCGAGATTGTGCAACGGCCAGTCACCGGCCTCAACGGACACCGCCCGGGCATTCTGCGCGAGCAGGACGCCTGGTGTCTGGGCCGTTGTGGCAGCAAGCACCGCCCCGAGCGCGACAAGTCGCATGTGCATGCGCGCGAGTCTACAACGGTCGAGCGAGGGAAGGCCAGCCTAGCGGGCGGGATTGATGCTGCCCGTATAGAGAGCAGACTCGTGCACCGTGAACTGGAACTCGTGCACCAGGCGGGGAAACACCTCGACGGCCTTGCGGTAGGAGGCGTCCACCGTGGTGGTCTGGCCCTCGCGGGTCACGGTGACCTCGCTGTGGTCGAGCGGAATGTCCAATCGATCGGCCTTATCGATCACCTGCTGCTGCAGCGTCTCGGTTGGCGTCACGCCACCGTAGGTCACGATTTCGTGCGCCGTGTCCTCAAGCTGGTAGTGGTTCCAGTACACCGAACCCACGCGCCCGGTGGCGTTCAGCACGGCGATCACAGCAATGAACGTGATGATGGTCCGCATGGGGCGCTACTCAGCCTAGTGGATCTGGTGCAACAGCCGCGCCCAGCGCGTCCTGGTGAAGAAGTGCGTCACGGTGTCCAGGACGCCCCCGACCTGCTCACCGAGCCCCGTGGCCTGGTAGTCCGCGCTCTCGGCTTCGTAGGACCAGTAGATGAACGCCGCCCGGCCCTTCATGTACTCACGCGGCAGGAAACCCCAGTAGCGGCTGTCCTGTGAGTTGTCGCGATTGTCGCCCATCATGAAGTAGTGCCCGGCAGGCACCGTCACGGGGCCGTACTTCCTGCGCACATCGCCGTCGGTGGGATCTTCGTTCGGCGAACCGAGCTGGCCCGGTTCGATGTACTGCGCGTAGGGCTCATCAATCGGCTGACCGTTGATGAGGATCGTCCGGCCCTTCAGCTCCAGCGTTTCACCGGGCAGGCCAATCACCCGCTTGATGAAGTCGCGCTCGGGCTCCTCAGGGTACTTGAACACCACGACATCGCCCCGCTGCACCTCGCGAATCGGCAGCAGTGCCCGCTCCAGTGAGGTAGCCGTGGGGCCGAACAGGAACTTGTTCACGAGCAGGTGATCGCCGATGAGAAGGTTCTTTTCCATCGAGCCGGTCGGGATCTTGAACGCCTGGAACACGAACGTGCGGACGAAGAGCGCCAGCACGACGGCGATGGCGATCGACTCGAAGTACTCGCGGGCCGTGGACTTCCGGTACGGATCTGCGGCTTCAAGCGTGGCGGCGCCGCGCGAGGGCTTCGGGCTCATTCGGTCCCCATCTTAAGTACGGCGAGGAACGCCTCCTGTGGGATCTCCACCTTCCCCACGCGCTTCATCCGGCGCTTGCCTTCCTTCTGCTTCTCGAGGAGCTTCCGCTTGCGCGAAATGTCGCCGCCGTAGCACTTGGCCAGCACGTTCTTGCGCAGCGCCTTTACGGACTCGCGGGCAATGATCCGGGTGCCGATCGCGGCCTGGATGGCCACCTCGAACATCTGGCGGGGAATCAGCTCCCGCATCTTGGCAACCAGCAGCTTGCCGCGCTCGTAGGCCGCATCGCGGTGCACGATCATCGAAAGCGCATCCACCGGATCGCCGTTTACGAGCACGTCCATCTTCACCAGCGGCGACTCCCAGAAGCCAACCACGTGGTAGTCGAGCGAAGCGTAGCCGCGCGAGAGGGTCTTGAGACGATCGTAGAAGTCGAGCACGACTTCGTTGAAGGGGATCTCGTAGTTGATGAGCACACGGTCCGACTTCATGTACTCGAGCTTCTTCTGGACGCCGCGCTTGTCCTGACAGAGCTGCAGGATGACGCCCACGTGCTCGGAGGGCGTCAGGATCGTCGCGGAGATCACGGGCTCTTCAAGCTTGGCGATGCGGCCGGCATCCGGCAGCTTGGCGGGGCTGTCGATTTCCTGCACGACGCCGTCTGTCGTGGTAACCCGGTACAGCACGCCTGGCGCCGTGGTGATCAGCTCCATGTTGAACTCGCGCTCGAGCCGCTCCTGCACGATCTCCATGTGCAGCAGCCCGAGGAAGCCACAACGGAACCCGAAGCCGAGGGCTGTCGACGTTTCCGGCTCGTAGAAGAACGATGCGTCGTTCAGCCGGAGCTTGTCGAGGGCTTCCCGCAATTCCGCGTACTCACTGCTTTCCACCGGGTACAACCCGGCGAAGACCATCGGCTTGAGCTCCTTGAAGCCCGGGAAGGGCTCGGTGGTAGGTCGCGCGATCTCCGTGAGCGTGTCGCCAATCTTGGCATCGGCCACGACCTTGATGTTGGCCACCACGAAGCCCACTTCGCCCGCGCCAAGCTCGTTCACCGGCGTGGCCTTCGGCGAAAACACGCCGAGGGCGTCGATCTCGTAGTCCTGCTTGGCGGCCATCAGCCGGATCTTCATCTTCGGCCGCATGACGCCGTCGATGACGCGGACCACGATCACGACACCGCGGTACGGGTCGAACCAGGAGTCGAAGATCAGCGCCTTGAGTGGTGCGTCGATGTTGCCTTTCGGCATCGGCAGCCGGTCGACGATCGCCTCGAGGATCTCGGGCACGCCGGTGCCGGCCTTGGCGCTGGCCAGAATGGCGGTGTCGCTGTCGAGGCCGATGATGTCCTCGATCTGCCGCCTGCACTCGTCGGGCTGGGCGCTGGGCAGATCGATCTTGTTGATGACGGGGATGATCTCGAGGTTGTTCTCGACGGCCAGGTAGGCGTTGGCGAGTGTCTGCGCCTCCACGCCCTGCGACGCGTCGATGAGGAGCAGGGCTCCTTCGCACGCTGCCAGGGACCGCGTCACTTCGTACCCGAAGTCCACGTGCCCCGGAGTATCGATAAGGTTGAGGACGTACTGCTGGCCGCTGTTCGCCGTGTAGTTCAGGCGGACGGGATGGGCCTTGATGGTGATGCCCCGCTCGCGCTCGAGGTCCATGGCATCCAGGACCTGCGCCTCCATCTCACGCGCCTGCAGGGCGCCGGTGATTTCGAGAAAGCGGTCGGCCAGCGTCGACTTGCCGTGGTCGATATGGGCGATGATCGAAAAGTTACGGATGTACTGCTGGTCCATCTGGGGGCGGAATGGAAAAGTATACCGGCCCGGACGGGAGCCAGCCTAACGCGGCCTGGGCTAGCGCTGTCTAGCGTTGCTCGACCGGGATCCAGCGCTGCGGGTAGCCCGGGCCGGTGTAGTCAGCCCGGGGCCGCATCAACCGGTTGTTGGCGTACTGCTCCAGGACGTGGGCTGTCCAGCCGGACATCCGGCTCACGGCGAAGATCGGGGTGTAGAGGTCGATGGGAATGCCGAGCGTGTAGTAGGTCGACGCGGAGTAGAAGTCCACGTTCGCGTTGAGCTTCTTCTCGGCCTTGACCAAGGCCTCGATCTGCTGCGATATCCGGAACCAGGCGGGCTGCCCCGCCTTGATCCCCAGTTCCTTCGACATCTGGCGCAGGTGCGTCGCCCGGGGATCCTCGGTGGTGTAGACCCGGTGGCCGAAGCCAGGGATCTTCTCCTTGCGCGCCAGCTTGGCCCGGATCGCGCTTTCCACGCGGTCGGCGGTGGCGTGCTCGCCCAGTTCCAGCAGCAGACGCATCACGTCCGCGTTGGCGCCCCCATGAAGCGGACCCTTGAGCGCGCCGATGGCCCCCACGACGGCCGAGTAGATATCGGTGAGCGTGGCCGCAGCCACCCGGGCCGCGAAGGTCGACGCGTTCAGCTCATGGTCGGCGTGCAGGATGAGCGCCACGTCGAAGGCACGCACGGCCGTGGCCTCGGGCCGATTCCCGGTGAGCATGTAGAGGAAGTTCGCGGCGTGCCCCATCACCGGATCGGGCGGGATAGGCCCGGTGCCGGCCTGGATCCGCCCCCAAGTGGCCACGAGGGTACTCACCTGCGCGGTCAGGCGCACGGCTTTCCGGTACTGCGCGGCCGGGGAGGCCTCCGCCGCTTCGCTGTCGTAGTGCGCCAGGGCGGAGGTCAGGGTGCGCAGGGCATCCATCCCGTCCACGGGCGGCATCTGCCGCATGAGACGGACGATGGGCTCTGGCAGCGCGCGCGCCGCAGCCAACTGTGACTGCAGGTCGCCCAGCTCGGCCCGCGTCGGCAGACGCCGGTGCCACAGGAGATGGCAGACCTCCTCGAAGGTGGCGTACTGGGCCAGGTCGTGGATGTCGTGCCCGCAATAGGCGAGCACCCCGCGACCGCCGTCGAGGTAACAGATCGACGACGACGTTGCGACGACGTCTTCCAGTCCACCCTGTGCCGTGTCCGCCATGGTGTTATGCAGCCTTCGTCCCCGCCAGGGGCCGGTACACAGCTCCGACGATCGCGCCGTACAGGACGGCTTCCACCAGCAGGTCGATTGCCATCGCCAGACCGAGCGAGGCACTGATGGGCGTGGTGACCCAGTTCCAGCCCGTTCCCAGCAGGACGATCAGCAACCCGGCGCAGGCACCGAAGCGGACGCCCTCGGAGATGCCGCTGCCACCCTCATACCCCCGGGCGAACATGTAGGCAAACACCTGCATGCCCACGAGCGTCATCCCGAATCCGTAGGGCAGGTTAGCCATCATCTCCGCGTCGGGCCTGAACGCAGCCGCGTTGGCTGCGTAGAGCCCGCTGAGGAGCACCTCATTGACGAGAAATCCGATGGGGAGTGAGACGACCCAGGCAACGAACCCGGCCACGGCGATGCGCGAGTAGTTCATGACGGCTCCTTCCTGTCTGAGAGGCAGGGGCGATTCTAGCGCGACCCCGGAGCCGGGCTGCCGGCCGCAGGCCGGGGGAAGGGTGGCTAGAGCAGTTCCTTGCTTTCAGCAATCGACTTGAGCCCGACGTTGCTCTCGGCGAACTGCTGCATGAGCGAGAGGAGACCCGTGTAGAGGAAACCGATCTGAAAGAGCACCAGGAACGGCAGCGTGCCGTAGATGCCGTTGGAGAGCGCGTAGAACACCGTGACGGTGAAGTAGATGCCGAGCGCGAGTTCAATGAGCGGCTGCACCACAAAGTTCTGGTGGTACTTCTTCGTAATCCACTCGTCGGACTGGCCTTCGATGCCGTACTTCGGCGTGCGGGTGAACTCGCTCTGCTTGTTGAACATCGCCTCGATCACGGCCTTGGTATTGTTCACCGTGAGGCCGATGCCGATCGACATCAGGAAGGGCATGTACTTGAGGCGCGACAGCCAGTCCTTGTGGATTTCGCGCTGGCACACCATGTAGAAGTTGGCCACCGACGCCGTCGCCGCGAAGAACAACGGGATGTCGATGAGCAGCATCTCGTACCACCCCATGTTGTAGCGGATGATCATGGAGGGGTAGATCAGCACCGACAGCACGCACATCAGCGGGTAGTTGAAGTTGGCGGTCAGGTGGAAGAAGGCCTCGATCTTCACGCCCAGCGGCAGGTCCGCCTGGAGAATACGCGGCAGGAGCTTCCGGCAGGTCTGAATCGAACCCTTCGCCCACCGGTGCTGCTGCGACTTGAACGCGTTCATCTCCACGGGCACTTCGGCCGGGGCGATGAGGTCCGGGAGGAACACGAACTGCCAGCCATTGAGCTGGGCGCGATAGCTGAGGTCGAGATCCTCGGTCAGCGTGTCATGCTGCCAGCCGCCGGCATCGGTGATGGCCGTGCGGCGCCAGATCCCGGCGGTGCCGTTGAAGTTGAAGAAGAGACCCGCGCGATTGCGGCCGCCGTGCTCCAGCACGAAGTGGCCGTCGAGCAGAATCGACTGGATCTTGGTGAGGAGCGAGTAGTCCTGGTTGATGTGACCCCAGCGCGCCTGCACCAGCGCCACCTTGGGATCCGAGAAGTAGTGCACGGAGGCCTGCAGGAAGTCCGGCGTCGGGATGAAGTCGGCGTCGAAGATCGCGACGAACTCCCCCTTGGCCACGGCGAGCCCGGCCTCGAGCGCTCCGGCCTTGTAGCCGGTGCGGTCGGCACGATGCAGGTAGACGATGTCGACTCCGGCGTCGGCGTGGCGGCGGACGGTGCGTTCGGCCACGGAGCGGGTTTCGTCCGTGGAGTCATCGAGCACCTGAATTTCGAGCAGCTCGCGCGGGTAGTCCAGCCGGCAGACGGCGTCGATCAGCCGGTCGGCCACATACATTTCGTTATAAATGGGAAGCTGGACCGTGACGCGGGGAAGCTGGGTCAGCGTCGCCAGCGGCTGGGGCCGTTGGCCCTTGTGCTTCATGTACAGGTAGACGATGTAGTACCGATGCCACCCGTAAATGGCCAGCACGACGACGACAAAGAAGTAGGCGGCGAGAATGAGGGTTTCTATTGGGGTCATTCAGTCTGGCGTGCGGCCAAATTGTCCGTGGAAATTATGACGGCCAGCAACCCTGAAAGTCAAAGAAAACGAGACACTTATGACCATTGAGGAGCTTCGGAAACTGCTCGAGGCAGTACGGACGGGCAGCCTCGGCCCCGAAGCGGCCGAGGGTCAGGTGCTCAACGCCCTGCGCCAGGCCCCGTTCGAGGACGTGGGTTTTGCCCGGATCGACCATCATCGGGAACTGCGGCAGGGGTTCCCGGAAGTCATCCTGGGCCTGGGTAAAACGCCGGAACAGATCGCCGACATCGCCAGCAGAATTGTGGCCCGGGGCCGGCCACTCCTGGTCACCCGCGCCACCCCGGAGGCGTTCGAGGCCATCCAGCGACTGGTGCCGGATGCGACGTTCCATGTCCAGGCGCGCGTGGTCACACTCGATCAGGGCGAGGTGACCCGGGGCAAGGGCACCATCCTGGTGGCGTGCGCCGGGACGTCGGACATCCCGGTAGCCGAGGAGGCCGCGCTGACGGCGGACCTGATGGGCAACGACGTGGAACGGCTCTACGACGTGGGCGTCGCGGGCCTGCACCGCTTGCTGTCTGCGCAAGAGCAACTCAGGCGCGCCCGGGTGATCATCGTGGTGGCGGGTATGGAGGGGGCACTGCCCAGCGTCCTGGCCGGCCTGGTGTCCGTGCCGGTGATCGCGGTGCCGACCAGCATCGGCTACGGCGCCAGCTTCGGCGGCGTGGCGGCGCTGCTCGGCATGCTCAACAGTTGCGCGAATGGTGTGACGGTGGTCAACATCGACAACGGTTTCGGCGCCGCGGCCACAGCGTCGCTGATCAATCATCTGTAACCCTCTCACATGCTTGCGGCGTTACGTGCACTGGAGTTCGACCGCGTGGTCGCCGTTCTGTCGGACCTCGCGATCACGCCGGCGGGGCGCGACCGCCTGGAGGCACTTGAGCCCCAGCCGGACGCCACGTCCGTTCAGGCGGCGCTTCGCGCGACCTCGGAGGGCGTCCGCTTTCACGCGAACCACAGAGGCTTTCCCCTCCGGGCACCGCAGGACCTCGACTCCACGCTGGCCGCGCTGGAGGTTGTCGGCCGGCCGCTGGAACCGCTCCGGCTCCTGGGCCTGGCCGACCATCTCGACTCGATCGAAGACACGCGGCGCGCCATCTTCAACGCGGCCGACGGCTTCCCCATCCTGAAGCGCCTCGCGCTCGGGGCACGCGCGTTCACCGCTGAGACCGGCCACGTCCGGAAGGCCATCGACGCGGGCGGCGAGGTCGCCGACACCGCCAGCCCTGCCCTGGCGGCGATCCGGGAGCGCCTGCGGCGCCAGCGTGGCCGGCTCCGCTCCACGCTCGAAGGGTTCCTCCGCGGGCGGGACACCGCGAAGTACCTGCAGGATCAGGTGATCACCGACCGGAACGGCCGGTTCGTGCTGCCCGTGCGCGCCGAGCACCGGCAGTCCATCCCCGGCATCGTGCATGGCGCCTCCACCACGGGCGCCACGCTCTTCCTGGAACCACTCGCCACGGTCGAAATCAACAACGACATCGTGGCCGGGCAGGAAGAAGAACTCGAGGAGATCCGGCGCATCCTCCTCGAGTTGACCGACGCCTTCCGCGCCAGGGAAGACGACCTGTCGGCCACGCTCGACGTGGCCTCCGCGCTCGACGTGGTGCAGGCCAAGGCCCGGCTCTCCGGCCGCATGCGCGGGATCGAGCCGGCCCTCTCACCCGACGGCACCTGGCGTCTCGTGGCCGCGCGGCATCCGCTGCTCATCGAGCAGGGCATCACGCCGGTGCCCGTGGATATCTCCCTCGAGCCGCCCTCGCGCGTGCTGGTCATCACCGGCCCCAACACGGGCGGCAAGACGGTCGCGCTCAAGACGGCGGGGCTGCTCTCGGTGATGGCGCAGGCAGGCCTGCACGTGCCGGCGGCCGAGGGCACGACGCTCCCGGTCTTCCGCACCATCTTCGCGGACATCGGCGATGAGCAGTCCATCGCCGCGAGCCTCAGCACCTTCTCGGCGCACATCACCAACATCGTCTCGATGGATCGGGCACTGGTGCTGCCCGCCCTGGTGCTGCTCGACGAAGTCGGTGCGGGAACGGACCCGGCGGAAGGTGGCGCCCTGGGCACGGCTGTGATCGATCATTTCCGCCAGCGCGGTGCGCACCTTGTCGCCACTACGCACGACGACGTGCTCAAGACGTATGCCTCGACCACCGACGGCGTCGTCAGCGCGGCGTTCGGCTTCAATCCCGAAACGTTCGCGCCCACCTACCGGCTCATCTACGGGTCGCCCGGCCGGAGCCTCGCGCTGGAGATCGCGGGCCGGCTCGGCATGCCTCCGGCTGTGGTCACCGCCGCCCGGGGACGGCTCAGCCGCCGCGAGCAGGACCTTTCGGACCACCTCGCGAAGATCGACCGGGACCTCCACCGCATCGAGCAGGAGCGGCAGCGCCTGGACGCGGATCGCGCCACGCTGGCGAGCCGGGAGCGGGCGCACGCGGGGAAGGAATCCTCCCTGGCTGAGCGCGAGACGGCCTTCCGGGATCGCGTCAACGACCGCGTGGACGAGCGTGTCCGCGAGGCGCGCAAACAGATCGACGCCGTCGTCGATGCGCTGAAGGTCCACACCGCGGCGCTCAAGACGCACGCCGGGCAGCGCGTGACTCCGGCGCTCTCGACCGGCGAGGCCGGCCAGGTACGCGCGGAGGCCCGCACCGCGATCGACGGCATCGCTGCGCACATCAAGGGCGGCACCAGCCGACAGGGACCAGCCCCGAAGCCGGAGCCAACCGGGCCCCTGGTCGTTGGCGCTCGGGTGGCCACGACGCTCGGATTCGAAGGCGTCGTGGTCAAGATCAGCAACAACCAGGTGGAGGTCGACGCGCACGGCAAGCGCATGCGCGTGTCGAAGGAGGACGTCCGCGTGATCGGCGGGCCGGTCGCACCGTCTGGCAAGGTTGCGCTGAGAATCGACCTGCAGCCGCGTGAGGCGCAGACGGCCGAGTTGAACGTCATCGGCTGCACCGTGGACGACGCGCTCACACGCGTGGAGCGATTCCTCGATGACGTCACGACGAGCGACCATCAGCAGATCCGCATCGTGCACGGCTTCGGTACCGGCCAGCTCCGCCGCGCCATCGGGGCATTCCTCAAGGAGCATCCGCTCGTGGCGCGCATCGAGCAGGCGCCCGCAAACCAGGGCGGGGGCGGCGCCACCGTCGCGGAGCTGAAGGACTGATGCCGCTGCTTCCGCAGAATTTCATCGAGGACCTGAAGGCACAGGCCGACATCGTCACCGTCATCCAGGACTACGTCTCCCTCAAGAAGGTGGGCGCCACCTACAAGGGGCTCTGCCCCTTCCACGGCGAGAAGACGCCGTCCTTCCACGTCAACCGCGACAAGGGCTTCTTCCACTGCTTCGGTTGCAGCGTGGGCGGCGACGTGATCAAGTTCATCGAGCTGCACGAGAAGGTCGGCTTCTTCGAGGCCGTCAAGCTCCTGGCCGGGCGCTTCGGCGTCACCGTGCCGGAGCCCGAGAAGAACGAGGAGCAACGCGCCGACAGCGTCGAGCGCGAAGGGCTCATTGCCGTGCATGAGGCCGCAGCGGTGTGGTTCCGCCAGCAGCTCGCCACGCCGGCCGGCGCCCGCATCAGGAAGCAGATCGCCGACCGCGACGTCACAGGCGAGACCTCCGAGGCGCTCGGGTTGGGGTGGGCACCGCCGGGACGCGACGCGCTCACCAGGCACCTGCTCAAGACCGGGTTCGCCCAGGCGCTGCTCGTGCGTGGCGGCCTGACCTTCGAGCGCGAGGATCGGTCGCTGGTCGACCGTTTCCGCAACCGGCTGATGGTGCCCATCGCGCGCGACTCCGGGTCGGTCATCGCCTTCGGCGGCCGTGCGGTGGACGCGGACCAGCAGCCCAAGTACCTGAATTCCCCGGAAACGCCGATCTACACGAAGAGCCGCACGCTCTACGGGCTGCACCTGAGCAAGGCCGCCATCCGCGAACGCGGGTTCGCCGTGCTGGTCGAGGGCTACTTCGATTTCGCGCAGGTGTACCAGAGCGGGCAGCAGGCGGTGGTGGCGTCGTGCGGCACCGCGCTCACGCCGCAGCAGGCGGCACTCCTCCACCGGTTCAGCGGCCGCGTCGTGCTCAGCTACGACCCGGATGCGGCTGGCCAGGGCGCCGCCGCGCGCTCGTCGGAACTGCTCGTGGCCGAAGGCTTCGAGGTGAACGTCGCCGTGCTCCCGGCGGGTGAAGACCCGGACGTGTTCATCCGCCGCCATGGCGCGGCCGACTACCGCCAGCGCCTGACCGAGTCGCGCCCCTACCTGGACTTTCTCCTCGACCGGGCGGCCGCGGGTCACGACCTGAACACGGCCGAGGGCCGCGCGCGACTCGTGAGCGACATGGCCCCGGTGGGATCCAGGATTCCGGACCAGGTGCGGCGCCAGATCTTCGCGGAAGCCGTCTCGGGGCAGGCCCGGTTACCGCACGAACTTGTGCTGAAGGAGTTCGCGCGGGCCGCCTCAGGCAAGGCAGAACCGCTCCAAACGACCAGGGTTCAATCGATTGGGCAACTCACCAAAGCAGAGCGTTCGATCCTCTGGATGCTCATTCACCGGCCTGAATTGGGCCTTTCAGCCCTGGAAGCCCTGGGTCCGGAGGATTTGGAGAGCCTGGGCTCGAGACCGGTGCTGGATCTTGCGCGCAAACTGAAGGAAAATAACGGTTTCTCTCCAGCGGTGCTGATTGAACAGCTTGGTCTGGCTCACGGGACCGTCCTCACGGAGGCGGCTGCGGAGCTGGAGCCGCCCTCGCTCGATGCTGCGTCCTGCGTGACGGCGCTGCGGAAAATGCGCTATGAGCGCGAGCGGGGGGCGACCCAGGCGGAGATCGACCGGCTGGTTCGGGCAGGACAGGGCAACGAACCGGCGTTCAATGTCCTGCTGGAGAAACACCTGGATTTGCGGCGGCGCATTGAAGCGTTGGTGAGCACGGAGGAGTAGGAACTTGTCGATTGAAGAACGGTACGACGAAGTACGGCAGCTCATCAGCCAGGGCAAGGAGCGCGGCTACCTCCTCTACGACGAGGTGAACGAGCAGTTGCCGTCCGAGATCGTCTCGGCCGACGACATCGACGAACTCTTCGGCCTCTTCACCAGCAACGGCATCGAGATCGTCGATTCCGACAAGGCCTACCGCGAAGACAAGAGCTTCGACCGCGACGGCGGCGACGAGCCGGAACTGGACCTCACGCCAGGCACCCTTGAGAAAACCAACGACCCCGTCCGCATGTACCTGCGCGAGATGGGCACGGTGCCCCTGCTCACCCGCGAGGGCGAAGTCGCTATCGCCAAGCGCATCGAGCGCGGCAAGCTCGCTGTCATCAAGTCCATTTCCCGTACGCCCACCGTGGCCATGCGCATCATCCAGATGGGCGAGGCGCTGCGGGCCGGCGAACGCACCGTCCGCGAGCTGGTGATCTTCACGGATGAGGAGATTACCGAGGAGCGCATCGAAGAGCGCGCGGCCGAAGTACTCGGCCAGATTGACGCGGTGAAGAAGGCCCGCGTCCAGTACCAGAAGCTGGGCGAGAAGCTCGAGTTGATCAAGAAGGCGGACAAGAAGAAATACCGCCGCGCACTCACGAAGACGATGCGCGCCCGCATCGAGGTCTCCAAGGACATCCGCGTCATCGAGTTCACCGAAACGGTGAAGCGCCGGCTGATCGAGGACATCAAGGACGTCGTCGAGGCCGTCTACGCCGTGCAGCGCGAGGTGGACGCCGCCGAGCGCCTCCTCAACCCGAAGGTGATCGGGAAGAAGGCCCCGAAGCTGAAGGAAGAGGAGAAGAAGAACCTCCTCAAGAAGCAGAAGGACCTCAAGCTCAAGGTAAAGGCGATGACCGCCGAGCTGGAGGAAACGCCGGACCGGCTCGCCCGCACCGTCGAAGTCATCTCGCGCGGCGAGGCCCAGGCTGAACTGGCGAAGAAGGAACTGGTCGAGGCCAACCTGCGGCTGGTGGTCTCCATCGCGAAGAAGTACACGAACCGCGGCCTGCAGTTCCTCGACCTGATTCAGGAAGGCAACATCGGCCTGATGAAGGCCGTCGACAAGTTCGAGTACCGGCGCGGCTACAAGTTCTCCACCTACGCCACATGGTGGATCCGCCAGGCCATCACTCGCGCCATCGCGGACCAGGCCCGCACGATCCGCATTCCGGTGCACATGATCGAAACGATCAACAAGCTGATCCGCACCTCGCGGGCGCTGGTGCAGGAACTGGGACGCGAACCCACCTCGGAAGAAATCGCCAAGCGGATGGACATCCCCGTATCGAAGGTCCGCAAGGTCCTCAAGATCGCGCAGGAGCCCATCTCTCTCGAAACGCCGATCGGCGAAGAGGAAGATTCGCACCTTGGCGACTTCATCGAGGACAAGAACATCGTCTCGCCGGCCGACGCGGTGATCAATCTGAATCTCAAGGAAATGACCGAGGACGTGCTGCGCACGCTGACGCCGCGCGAGGAGAAGGTCATCAAGATGCGTTTCGGCGTGGGCGACGGCAGCGAGCACACCCTCGAGGAGGTGGGCCAGAACTTTGCCGTCACGCGCGAGCGCATCCGGCAGATTGAAGCCAAGGCCCTCCGCAAGCTCCGTCACCCCTCGCGCAGCCGCAAGCTCAAGGCCTTCCTTGAGGGACGGACGTAGGAATTGGGATCGGTCCCCGCGAACGAAGGCGTCGGTGCGGGCATGCCCGCGCCGACCAGCAAGCGCAGCCCGAACGGGCTCGCATTTGAGAGTTCGCGTACCCTAAGGACACCCGCGAACTCTCAAATGCGGGCCCGTAGCTCAGCGGTTAGAGCGGCCGGCTCATAATCGGTTGGTCCCAGGTTCGAATCCTGGCGGGCCCACTACCAACACGGAGAGCGCATGTTTCCAGACCTTGAACACCTGATCGCTCTTCAGAACGTGGATACCGATGCCGCAGACGCCCGGCGCCTCGTCGCGGCGCACCCGGAGATCGTCAAGGCGGCCGACGCCAGGCTGGCCGAGGCACTGGGCGCGGTCGAAGCTGCCCGGAACGCCCTCAAGGCGTCGCAGGACGAGCGCCGCGTGCTGGAAAAGGAAGCCTCGGTCTTTCAGGGCCGGCTGACCAAGTTCCGGGACCAGCAGTCCGCCGTCAAGACCAACCGCGAGTTCCAGGCGCTCGGCCACGAGATCGAGACCGCCACGACCGAACTCGGCGCCGTTGAAGAGAAAGAGATCGAGAAGATGGTCGAGGCCGACACCCTGGCCGCGACCGTCAAGCAGACCGAGGCCGCACTCGCGATCCGGCAGAAGGAGATCGACGCGGAGAAGGCCGTGCTCGCCACGAACCTCGCGGGGCATCAGGCCAGGCTCGCCGCAGCCGAGGCCGCGCGTGCCGGCATCGTGGCGCAGGTCTCAGCCCCGGCCCTGCACCTCTACGGCCAGATCGCCAACATTCGCAAGGGCGTGGCCGTGTGCGCGGCCGCCGACGGCCTCTGCTCGGTGTGCCACGTGCGTCTCAGGCCCAACGTGTACCAGGTGGTGCGCCACAACGACGGCATCGTCCAGTGCGACAGTTGCCAGCGCATCCTCTACTTCGTGCCCCCGCCTGTGGCGCCGGTCATCGCCGACCAGCCCGCCGCGCCGTAGTGTCACCCCTCGACTCGCGTTGCATACCCCAGCTCGCTCGGGACAGGCGGGTGACGCTACCATCCGTTATGTCGTCGCAACCGTCACTCTTCGGTGCTGCTCCCTCTGATACCTCGGCAACCGCCAACATCGACGGCGGATCGAGGGGCAACCCTGGTCCGGCCGCATACGGCGTCTACATCGAGTGGGAAGACGGCTCGATCATCGAACTGAAGGGCTCCATCGACCACGCCACCAACAACGTGGCGGAGTACAACGGCCTGCTGGCTGCCCTGGCCTGGGCCGCGGACCAGAAGCTCGGCACTCTCCATATCCGCGCCGATTCGGAACTACTGGTCAAACAGATGCGCGGCCAGTACCGCGTAAAGAACGCCGGCCTGCAGCCGCTCTACGAACGGGCCAAGGGGCTCGTACGGCAGATCGGCAAAGTGACCTTCACCCACGTCCGCCGCGAGCTCAACACGGAGGCCGACCGCCTCGCCAACGAGGCCATGGACGAGGCAGCCGCCCGATAGCCCCGCCGCGTCCCGGGCGTGGGACAATGACACATGTCCACTTCCCGCGAGAAGTCCCCGAAAGCGGGATTTGCAGACCTCGGCCTCTCGGCCGCCCTCGTAGCGTCCGTCACATCCCTCGGCTACGAGGAGCCGACCCCGGTTCAGAGCGAAACCATCCCTATACTGCTCGGCCGCCACGACCTGCTGGCCATGGCCGCCACCGGCACCGGCAAGACGGCGGCCTTCGCGCTGCCGATGCTGCAGCGCCTGTCGGAGCCGGAGCCCGAGTCACCCGATCCGCAGGAGGCTGAACAGTCCGCGAAGGACCTGAAACGCCGGGCGGCCGGCATCATCGAAGAGCGCCCGCGGCTGGTCGCAAAGAAGAAGCGCCCGTCAGGCGGCCACACGGGCGGCGTGGTCCTCGTGCCTACTCGCGAACTGGCGATGCAGGTGGCCGAGGCCGTGCACAAGTACGCCAACGGCACCGGGCTCAGCGTCGTCCCGCTCTACGGCGGCGCCTCGATGGAACAGCAGATTCGCGCCCTCGCACGTGGTGTGGACATCGTCGTCGCCACCCCGGGCCGGGCACTCGACCACCTGCGCCGGCAGACGCTCTCCCTCGATGCGGTGCGGATGCTCGTGCTCGACGAAGCCGACGAGATGCTCGACATGGGCTTTGCCGAGGACATCGAGACCATCCTGCAGGCCACGCCCTCCACGCGGCAGACGGCGCTCTTCTCCGCCACCCTCCCCTCCCGGATACTGCGGATCGCGGAAAAGCATCTCCGATCACCGCGCAAGGTCCAGATCGCGGGCGAGAAGACGGCAGCCGGCAAGGTGCCGCGCGTGCGCCAGGTGGCTTACATCGTGCGGCGCGACCAGAAGCCCGCCGCGCTGGACCGCATTCTCGACATGGAAAGCCCGGACACGGCCATCGTGTTCTGCCGGACACGGCTCGAGGTCGATACCCTTGTCGAAGCCTTGAGCGCGCACGGCTATCGGGCGGAAGCGCTCCACGGCGGCATGATGCAGCGCCAGCGCGATGCCGTGATGGGCCGCGTCCGCTCCGGCAAGACCGACCTGCTCATCGCCACCGACGTGGCGGCGCGCGGCCTCGACATCGAGAGCGTCTCGCACGTCGTGAACTTCGACCTGCCCTCGGACCCGGATTCCTACGTGCACCGCATCGGGCGCACGGGCCGCGCCGGTCGAGCCGGCACCGCCATCACACTGGTGGACCCGCGCGAGCATCGGCACCTCCGCACGATCGAGCGGATGACGCGGCAGACGATCGAGATCGCACAGGTGCCTACCGTCTCAGACCTGAAGCGGCGGCGCCTCGAACAGACGGCGGTGGCGCTCCGGGAACAACTGACGTCCGGAGGCTTCGAGCAGGCGCGCACGCTCGTCACCGAGCTCGCCTCGGAGTTCGACGTCATCGACATCGCTGCCGCGGCGATCACCCTCGCGGAGGCGGCATCCGGCGGCACGGACGAAGAGGTGGAATTCACCGCGAGCGCGCCGAGGTCGGGAGACCAGTCTGGACCGCGGTCGGGAGGCCAGTCGGGAGCGCGGTCGGCCCCGGGTGGACGGCCTCAGCGCGGACCGGAGGGGTCGAAGGCGCGAATCTTCTTTGGCGCCGGCAAGAAGGCCGGCATCCGGCCGGCGGATCTGGTGGGCGCCATCGCGGGCGAGGCCCAGGTGCCATCGAACCTCATCGGACCGATTCAGATCACCGAGAGCTTCTCCGTCGTGGACGTGCCGGAGGAGCTGGCGGAGAAGGTCATCGCCGCCGTCGGCGCGGGTGGGCTTCGGGGCAAGAAGGTCACCGTCCGGCGCGACCGGCACGCCTGAGCCGCGCGAGCGGGCCTCGTTCGCTGGTCCCGCTTCCCGTTTCGGGGGTAGAGAAAGCCACAGGGACGTGGTAAGTTCCGCCACTGCGTGGGCCTCATCAGAGAGGCGCACAAGAGGGGTGGACTCATGAAACGGTATTTGATTCCCGCAGTGCTCTGCTTCGCGTCGGCCGTGATCGGCGCCAGTTGGACAACCATCACTGCGGCGCCCTCGAAACTCTCCACCGAGGACTTCACCGAGATTCAGCGGCTGCTCTACACCAACCACACCGGCTACGACTTTGCCTTCCGCGACAACGGCAAGATGTGGGCAGACTCGTTCACCGATGACGCCGTGCTCGACAATCCGCCGTCACACCTGGTCGGCCGGAAGCAGATCCAGGCCTACTCCACCGACCCGCTGGTCAAGGACCCGGAGCGGAAGCTCCGACACTGGACGACGACGTTCAACGTGCAGCCGCACCCCGAAGGCGCCATCCTCTCGGCCTTCTACATCGCGGTCACAAACACCGGTCCGAAGCGCGAAATGGTCATCGGCAGCACAGGCCGCTACGAGAGCCTGGTGGTGAAGACCAAGGATGGCTGGCGCATCAAACACCACGTCGTGGTGTCCGAAGGCGGCATCTTCGCCAATACGCTTGGCCCGGCCAGGCCGTAGTCACGTCATGAAGAAGTATCTGTTTCCCGCAATGCTCTGCCTCGCCTCCGCCGTCATCGGCGCCAACTGGACGACCATCACGGCGGCGCCCTCGAAGCTCTCCACCGAGGACTTCACCGAGATCCAGCGGCTGCTCTACACCAACCACACGGGCTACGACTTCGCCTTCCGCGACAACGGGAAGATGTGGGCGGACTCGTTCACCGATGACGCCGTGCTCGACAACCCGCCTTCGCACCTCGTGGGCCGCAAGGAGATCCAGGCCTACTCCACCAACCCGTTGATCAAGGACCCGGACTACAAGCTGCGCCACTGGACGACCACTTTCAACGTGCAGCCGCACAAGGACGGCGCCATTCTCTCGGCGTTCTACATCGCCGTCACCAACACCGGCCCGAAGCGGGAGATGGTCATCGGCGCCACCGGGCGCTACGAGAGCCTGGTGGTGAAGACAAAGGACGGCTGGCGCATCAAGCACCACGTCGTGATCTCCGAGGGGAGCATGCTGGCCAACGCACGGCCGGCGGTGGTCCGCCCTTAGCACCTGACACAGACCGACACCGGCCATGACACAGCCGTCGCGGTACCTGCCATCTGGGGCGAACGAATTCGCTTACTACTTCAGAACACGTCCCGGGATGGCAGGTTTGCCTCTCCCTCAAGCTAGCGGTCGGCGTCTCAACAGCCATGGTGCGGCTGTGGCGCCGCATCCGCGCCGTCATTTCGTGAACGCCAGGAAGCCATCGTTTCGTCTATCCTCCTGAGACAGGGGTGCGCCGCCAAGCGTCAACTTCGAGCGGGAGCAGTGGCCTCACGGGCTGGCGGGCGGGGCGGTTCCTCACGGGAGTATGTTCATCCAGCAGCCTCAGGCTTGCCACCCATGAAGAGATTCCTCGCGGCGTGGCTGTGTGCGTCCGGGATGCTCGCCGCGGCGAACGACGCCGTTGCGCAAGGCGCAGACGCACCTCAGACTCCACGCGTCGAGATATGGGGCGCCGTCACCGGCCTGATGACGGGGCCCGTGGGCTCGCTCACCACCTCCTACTCGCCGCCGCTTCTGTTTGACGGCGACTTCACGAGTCGAGGCGGCCAGACGCTTACGGCCGATACGGGTGCCGCGGCCGGACTGACAGGTGGAGTAGACGTGTTTGTCACGAGCCGCGCCGGTTTTCAGATCATGTTCGACCGTGCGTCATTCGACGTGACTGGCACGAACAGGCCATACACCATGGCGCTGGAATACGAGAGCCGTCAACCTCCGGACAATGTCCCACGGATGGTGACCGTGAATCGGTCGATCGCGTGGCCGGACACGTCCGGATCGCTGACTCAGATGACACTCGCATTCAATGCCGTCGTCCGGGTCGGCCGGCCGGATCGTCTGAGCGCAACCCTCTCTGGCGGGCCCGCGTACTATCGCCTCAGCGGGGATGTGCAGCCACTGGGCTTCACGACGTTTCGCCTCGGCGGCCATTCGGTGCTGTTCGAGGACGATCATCGACTCGCGCTCGCCCTCGAGTCGACTCACGCGTTCGGCTTCGACGTCGGCGGAGAGATCAGTCTGGCGGCAGGGCGCCACACCGCGATCATCGCCGGGTACCGGTACTTCGGTGGATCGGACGCTGACGTCACGGTGAGCCCGACGACGATTCTCAACACGGATGAGCTGGCGTTCGAGCAGTCGATTGCCGACCTCACCTCGCGACTCGGGCTGGCCCCGATGCGGATATCCGTCTCCGGCTCGCGTGTGTTCGTCGGGGTCAGATTCCGATGACAGAGGACTAGCAGGGTGCTGAAGAACGCGATGTGTGCACGGATCTCTCTGATCGAGCAGGGCCCTGCGGTGGGTCCGTGCGCCGCCGGGGCGTCGAGGCC
>JBEBFY010000015.1:0-91799 GCA_040081715.1 Vicinamibacterales bacterium
TGCCTCCTCGTGTGTGGCGCTGTCTGGAGCGCGTGAACCACTCCGCATAATCCACGATGTAACGAGAGGCAGGTCAACTGACAGCCATTGTGTCTAACGTCGGGAATGCCTAAGCGCTACCTATCCGGCGACGCTGAGTACCTCGCGATAACCGGACTCAACCATCGCGCTGAATGTCTGGTAGTTCGCCTGCCAGTCCTTGTCGGCAAAGACCCGTCCCGCGTTGCTCTCGAACGCGGCGAAGTTCGGGACGGTGATCTCGAGGACAAGCGTGTAGAACGGGCCGGTCACGTCCGTCAGTATGCGCGCGGAGAACTCCACGTCACTGAGCGCTTTCCGCTGGATCTCGAGCCCCTCCTTCAGGACGGCAACCGCCTCCTTGGTCTTTCCAAACTTCAATCGAAACACATTGCGAACGATAACCATGATGTTCCTCCTCCTCGCTCACTTCTTCATCGGTACGGTCGGGACCATGATGTGGACATACGGCGTTCCTTTCCACATCACCCAGGGCCCACCGCCATTGGGATCCGTGGGCAGGGCATCGACCTGCTTGGCGTCCGGCGTGAGCACCATCAGGTGCGCCGGAGTCACCACCCACTGATTGTCCGCAGTCTGTTTGGTCGCATACGGGTCGATGTTGCTGGCGCCAACATCGCCCTGCAGCATGTAGCCAATGCCGACCGCCGTGATCTTCGGGGCCCGCTTGTGCATCCAGGCGTCGGCCCACTCCTGCCACTGCTGGTCCAGACACATCACCTCGGGGTGCGCCATGCAGACGAAGCCGTTCGTGCCGGCGCGTATCTGTCGCATCGTGCCGTCGGCGCTCGGCTCAACGACCGCGGCGCCTGCAGCCACATCGGCAGGTGCGGCGCTGAGTGCGGCCTTCATGATTTCATCGTCCGTCTTTGGAGCGGACGGCATAGCCGCATGGTCGGCGGACGGACTACTGGCCGCTGGAGCCGGGGCTTCCGCGGTCTTCTCGACGGCTGGGGGGGGCGAACACCCCGCCAGCACAGCCGCCATCATGAGAGTCATTGAGATCGTTCGATACGTCATCGTCGGTTCCTCCACAGGTGGCCAATCCGGGACTCGCACGGACGCACGTCACAGAGTCCCCGTCTCCAAGCAGGCATCGCGTTGAAGACCGGCGCCCCTGCGGCAATGTGTCAGGCGGCACAGTATAGCCCTGCCCCATTCCTCCGCGACCAGGCTGGTCTCCGCGCGACGCGATCAGCACCGATGTTCCACGAACTGTACGACGGCCCGGTCGCCCTCCACGGTCACCCGGGTGATCTCCACTCTGAACCCCGCAGTCGGACGGCTTCCGAAGAAGATACCGGCGCCTGGAGGTGTACCGCTTGGCTATTTCAGGCTGTCGAGCGCCTTGAGCGCCTCGTCGTAGGCCGTCCGCGTCACTTGCGCCGCACCCGGTTCGCCTTCACGCGTGGCGAATACCGAGGCGTCCTTCACGAAGAAGCGGATCACCTCGGTCTTCTTGTTGTCGTCGAACGTCACGGTGACCACGGCATCGGGCGTCTTCATTGCGGCCGGTACCGCCGGCACGAAACCATCGGCCCGCAGGCCCGTGACCTTGAGGATCGAATCCTCCGCCTTGATGGACTCGGTCTGCTTGCCCGTGCTGGCTTTCCAGTTGTCCGGCGTTGTGGTGTCCTTCCCCGGGATCTTCTCGAAGGAAAGCACGCTGGCTCCTCGAGCGACCTCGATGCGGTTCGCCGTGAAGGCGCGGAAGTCAAAGATGTCCTTCCGGCGGAAGTCGTTGCCGTCCTTCTTCAGATCCGCCAGCAGGTTCTCGCCGACGGTGAAGACGGCCGGGCTGTCAGTGCGCTTGGCATACCGCGTGCCCTCAACGGACTTGCCGACCAGTAACGTCTGCGTCTTGCCATCGCTGGTCAGCCGGGCGGTGAGTTCCGGCTTGTCCAGACCGTATGCCTTCAGGTCGGCCGCGGTCTCCGTCACGAACTTCTGCACCTGCGTGGATGCGAGCACGCTGATCGCGCCGTCAATGGCAGCAAAGTCGCCCCGTGCCGCGAACGGCTGCGACATGCTCCAGTCCACGTCACCACTCCTGGCAAACTTGAGCGTGGTGGAGCCATGGGCAATCTCCAGCCCGTCAGCCTTCGTGCGATCGAACTTCAGGATGGCCTTTTCGCGCAGCTCGAAACTGCCCTTGTTGAAGGCATTCTCGTGGAAGCTTGCAATGAGCACCACCGCGCCGGACCGGTCGGTCTGCGCGTAGAGTTCGCCGCTGCCCGGCGTCTTCTCTCCGATGAGCAGGCGCTTCGGGCTGGAATCGGCGCTGGTCCTGAAGGTCACCTCGATCCGGGCCGGGTCCAACCCGTAATCCTTCAACCCGGCCGGCTTCTCATCGAGCACCCGATCGATCTCGAGGCCGGCGAGGCCGTTCACGATCGAACTGGTGACCGCGTCGTCCGCGGCAGCCTGAACCGGCTCCGCTACCACCCAGGAGTCGCCGGACTTGCGCAGGCGCGTCGTGTCGCCGCCAGACGAGCGCACCGTCACCTCGGTGATAGCGCTCCCTTCGATGACCCACGCCTTCGTCTTGACCGGCGTATCACCTGCCGGCTTCTTGTTCTCGACAAAGATGATGTAGCCGGCGAGGCCGGCGAGGATCACGCCGAGTGCGACAGTCGACTTCAGGCCCCGCACGCTATCGCCTCCGGGACCACGTGTAGACGCCCGCACCCAGCGCCGCCACCGGAATCAGCAGGAGCGCCAGCCAGAAGACGCCGGACTGCTGGCCCGCTGTCAGCGTCACGCGCCGGTCGCTGGCCTCCTTCGGTCGGATGGCGATGAGGTTCTCCTGCTGGGCCAGCCAGTTCACCGTGTTCACGAACAGGTCCTTGTTGCCCTGGATGCCGAGGTACGAATTGGCGGCAAAATCCGAGTCGCCGATCACGGCCACGCGCGTTTCGGGCTTTTTCGCTTCGTCCTTCTTCTCCTCGCCAGGCTTCGGGGCGGGCTCGGCCGCGACGGCCTTCTCGGCATCGGGTGCCGGGGCGGCCACCGCCGCGCCGAGTGAGATCGGGCCGGTCCTGTCGCCCTTGTCCAGCTCCATCGCCACCTTCCCGGAGGCGAGGAGTTCCTTGACGTCGGTTTCCGCCCAACTGCGCGCGCTTGTCTCCATGATGGGCCGGGCCGTCCGCGTGCCGGTGGCCTCCAGGGCCGTCACCGAACGCGACATCGGGAAGGCCGTGAGGACCCTGAACCCCTCCGTGATCGGGTGAGCCGGGTAGGTCGCCACCACAGGCATGGAGGCATCGTCGGTACCGAACAGGCGTCCCATGCCGCTGATGTCCACCACCACGTCGCGCCCCGGGTTGATCGACCACTCCCGGATCAGGCCTTCGAGGAGCGGCATCTCCGCCTCCGGCTTCTCGACCGGGTCCAGCAGTACGAGCAGGTGCCCGCCCTTGTTCAGGTAGCGGCGCAGCATCGCCACTTCCAGTTGCAGCAGGTCCGCCGTGGGGCCGGCCACGATGACGACCGAGGCATCCGCCGGCACCTCCTGGCCCTGCACCAGCACCAGTTTCTCGATGCCGAAGTTGTCCTTCTCGAGCGCGCTCGACACCGTGCTGTAGCCCGAACGATCGGCGCTTGCGTGGTCCTTTTCTCCGTGACCCTGGACGAAGTAGACCTTCTTCTTCTCGCCCGTGATGACCTTGACGAGGGCGTTGCCCAGTTCCTGCTCGGAGGCCGACGTGGCGCGCTCCTGCCGGCCCTTGTACTCGAGCACGATGGTGCCGTAGGTCTCCACGGCGTACTGCTTCGCCTGTACAGGCTTCTTGTCGGCGTCCACGTATTCAGTGGTGACCTTGTCTGAGTGGTAGCCGTATTCGGTCAGCACGGGCTTGTAGCGGTCCAGGCCGTCGCCGCGGTCAAACACGACGAACTTCAGCGGGCCGTCGAGGCCCTTGAGCAGCTTCACCGTCTGCTCCGACAGGCTGAAGAGCTGGTTCTCGGTCAGGTCCCAGCGCTTGTTCTGCCGGGCAGAGAGGTAGTTGACGGCCACGAGCAGCCCCAGCACGATGAGCACGCTGGCGCTGGCGAGTGCCCCGTAGCGCGCCTGCCGTTTCTTGAAGTAGTCGAGGATCTCCCGCCACTGCCCGAGCACGTAGAGCACCAGGCACGCCAGGCCTGCCCACGCGCCGTAGATCGCGTACTGATCCCAGTCCGGTTTGGCGAAGCGGGTCACCACCGCCGCGAAGACCAGAACGGTGCCGACCCAGCCGATCACATTGACGATGCTTTTCATCGCTAACCCCGCCACCGCTCGGAGTCCACCGACCGCGTGGTCAGGAACAGCCCGAAGCCGATAAAGCTCGCGTAGTACACGAGGTGTTTGGTGTCGAGCACCCCCCGGACGAAGTCGTCGAGGTGCTGCGTGATCGAGACGTACATCAGGACCTGCTGCGCCGTGGGGCCGACAAACTGGCCGATCCAGTCGATGACCCACAGCATCAGGAACACCGCGAAGGTCACCATCGCCGCTACGATCTGGTTTTTCGTGAGGCTCGAGATGAGCAGGCCCACCGACACGAAGCAGCCGCCCATCAGCAGCAGCCCAAGGTAACCGGTCACCACGGGCCAGATCTCGGGCTGGCCGAAGATGAAGAGCGTCGCGACGTGAATCACCGTCACCGCCAGGAGCGAGGCATAGAGCACCATCGCCCCGATGAACTTGCCGAGGATGATCTCCACGTCGGTCAGGGGCGAGGTCAGCAGCAGCTCAATCGTCCCGCTGCGTTTCTCCTCGGCGTAGGTGCGCATCGTGATGCTCGGCAGCACGAAGAGGATGATGACGCTCGCGTTCAGGAAGAGCGGCGTGATGAGCTGCTGGTTGACGTTCATCGAGCCGCCGCCCTGCAGCATCATCTGCATGCTCTGGCTCGTGAAAGCCGAGAGCAGCGCCACGAAGAAGTAGCCGAAGAGCAGGGCGAAGAAGCCGATGAAGATATAGGCGATCGGCGAATCGAAGTACGCCTTGATCTCCTTCTGCGCGATGGCCATGACGTTACGCATGGTTCTTCTCCCCGGTGCCGGAGGCAACCGTATCGTCCGTAGTGAGCTGCAGGAAGACTTCCTCGAGGCCGACCCGCATAGGCCGCAGTTCCAGCAGCCCCCAGCCCCGCGACACGACCGCCGCGGCCAGGTCGCGCCGGACATCGCGCCCGGTCTCGCTGGCCACTTCCAGCCCGCCCAGCGCGTCGGCGGCGTGGACGTCCGTGACCCCTGCCACCTGCCGGATGGCCGACGCCACGTCGGCACCCAGTCCGTCCACCTGCAGGTACATGGCCTCGGAGCCGCGCAGCTTCGAGATGAGATTGTCCGGCGTGTCCACGGCCACCACGCGGCCCCGGTTGATGATGACGACCCGCTGGCAGGTCTGGCTCACCTCGGGGAGGATGTGCGTGCTGAGGATGATGGTGTGTGTGCCGGCCAGTTCCTTGATGAGCTGGCGCGTTTCGATGATCTGCTTCGGGTCGAGGCCCGCCGTCGGCTCGTCGAGGATGAGCACGTCCGGATCGTGGAGCAGCGCCTGCGCCAGGCCGACGCGCTGCCGGTAGCCCTTCGAGAGGCGTCCGCACTCGCGCCGCGCCATCTCGGTGACGCGCGTCTTCTCCATGGTGCGGTCCACGCGCGTGCGCACCTGGTTGCGCGGCACGCCCTTGATCTTCGCGACAAACGTCAGGTAGTCGCGCACCCGCATGTCGGGGTAGAGCGGCGGCGTTTCCGGGAGGTACCCCGTGTGGCGCTTGGCCTCGATGGGCTGCTCCAGCACGTCGTAGCCGGCCACGATGGCCGTGCCTTCCGTGGGCGGCATGTAGCCGGTCAGCACGCGCATCGTGCTGGTCTTGCCCGCGCCGTTGGGCCCGAGAAAGCCGAGGATCTCGCCCTTCTCCACGCGGAAGCTCACATCGTTGACGGCCGTGACGGGCCCGTAACGCTTGCTCAGGTGCTGCACCTCGATCACAGATAACTCCTAGAAAATAGAGGTCTTAGTTCAGAGGAACTCCAGAGTCTAATGCTTTTTAGTGACTGTGTTCTAATCGCTGGTCTGAGTCCCGTGGCGGTCCCTGACGGACAGGCCATCGTGTCGAGGAGGTTCCATGGCAGCCGAAGTGGGCACGAAAGCACCGGAGTTCACCCTTCCCAATCAGGATCGCGAGAGTGTCACGCTGAGCGCCGCGCTGGCCAAGGGCCCCGTGGTGCTGGCCTTCTTCCCGGCCGCGTTCAGCGGCGTGTGCCAGAAGGAGCTCTGCACCTTCCGCGACGGCCTGCTGGGGAGCCTCTCCAACCTCACGAAGGCACAGGTCTTCGGCGTCAGCGTGGATACCTTCTTCGCGCTCAAGGCCTTCGCGGTCGAGCAGAAGCTGACGTTTCCGCTGCTGTCGGACTTCAACAAGGACGCCATCAAGGCGTATGACGTCTACAACCCGGATATGGTCGGCCTCAAGGGCATCGCCAAGCGGTCGGTCTTCGTGATCGGCGCCGACGGCGTGATCCGCTACAAGGAAGTTCTGGAGGATGCGCGGAACGAACCGGACTACCAGACGCTCAATGCCGCGCTCGCGGCGGTATAAGATCGAATCTGCGGTTCATGGACGGACCGCGCTGAGCAAACTTGCTGCCTGGAGCCTGTCATGGCGACGTGCCCCGATTGTGAATTCGATGACATCGACCTCGATGAGTATGAGAACGGCGACACCATGAGTTGTCCCGAGTGCGGCCGCGCGCTCATCGTCAACGGCAACGAGCTTGATCTTGCCGACGACGATGACGACCTCGACGACGATGACGACGATGAGGACGAGGAAAAGGAAAAGGAAAAGGACGACCTGGACGAAGAGATCATCGAAGACGACGATGATGACGACGAGGACGAGGACGCGTGACCTCCGGGCTGGCATCGCCTCCGGCCGCCGGATGCGCTGACCAGCCGGCCACCGGAGCGCTTGAGCGCAAGGCCGCGCACCTCGATGCCCGGCTTCGTTCCTTCGGATCGGTGCTCGTGGCCTTCAGCGGCGGGGCCGACAGCGCCTACCTCGCCTGGGCGGCCACCCGGGCTCTCGGCGACCGGGCTCTCTGTGTCACCGCGGAAAGCGCCAGCTATCCCGAACACCATCGCCAGCTCGCGCTCGCGGTCGCGGAGCAGGCGGGCCTTCGTCACGAGTTCGTCCACACGGCCGAGCTGAGCCGTCCCGAGTACCGCGCGAATCCAGTCGACCGCTGCTACTACTGCAAGGACGAGCTGTTCTCCACGCTGACGGCGCTGGCCGGGGCGCGCGGCATCGCCGTGGTCGTGGACGGCAACAACGCCGACGACCGCGGGGACTACCGGCCCGGCCGGAAGGCAGCCCGCGAGTTCGGGGTGCTGAGCCCGCTCGACGAGGCGGACCTCACGAAGGATGAGATCCGGAGGCTGTCGCGCGCGGCCGGCCTTCTCACCTGGGACGAGCCGGCATCGGCCTGCCTGTCGTCGCGCATTCCGTACCACTCCGAGGTGACCGACGAGAAGCTCCGGATGATCGAGCGTGCCGAGACGGCGCTGCGCGAGCTTGGCTTCCGGGTCTGCCGTGTGCGGCATCATGAGACGCTGGCACGCATCGAAATCGGCCAGGACGAACTTGCCCGTGCACTTGGCCCGGATGTGCGGCCCCGCATCGTGGAGGCCGTGCGCGCCGCCGGGTTCCAGCACGTCACGCTCGATTTGCAGGGCTATCGGACCGGCAGCCTGAACGAAGGCGTTCGCCTCCAGCCCGTCTGACTCATGGCACGCGCCACTGTGTGGACGCGCGCGGTCATGGGGCTGAGTGTCCTCTATCTGGCGGCGCACCTGCTGCAGCTCGCCCCGGACCTGGGCGACATCGATTCCATCAACTTCGCCCTCGGCCTGCGGCACTTCGACCCAGCCGCGCACAGGCCGCACCCGCCGGGCTATCCCGTCTACATGGTTCTGGGCCGGCTGAGCGTCGCCATCCTCGGACTACTGACGCCGAACGTGAGGCAGACGGTGCTCGAGGCTCGCGCCCTCGCCGTGTGGTCCGCGCTTGGCGGTGCCGTGGCGCTGGTCGCGGCTGCCCGGCTCTGGCTGGAGCTGCAGCGTGTGACGGTCGCGGCGGCCCACCGGCGTTCCGCCGAGGGTGCGCTGTGGAGCACCGTGCTGTTGATGGCCAATGCGCTCTTCTGGGTATCCGGGTCGCGGCCGATGAGCGACATGCCCGGGCTGGCCGCGGCCATGGCCGCGCAGGCGATGCTGCTGGCGTCGCTGCCGGATCGCGAGGGGCGAAGCGGGCACCGGAAGGCGCTCCTGGCGGGGGCACTGCTGAGCGGCCTGGCCATCGGACTTCGGATGCAGACGCTCTGGCTGACCGCCCCCCTCCTGCTCACGGTGTTGATGCTCCAGCCACGGGACGCCCGTGTGCGGAGCGCCGTGCGGGCGATGGGGATGGCAGTACTCGGCTCGCTCGCCTGGGCCGTGCCGCTCGTGGTCGCCACCGGAGGCCTCGGCGCCTACCTTGCGGCCCTGGGGTCCCAGGCGGTCGACGACTTTGCCTTCGTCGACATGGTCTACACCAACCCGACCCTGAAGGCGTTGGTGCGGGCGCTCTACCGCACCTTCGTACTGCCGTGGGGTGTTGACCTTCGCGCTCCCGCCACGGAAGCCGTGGTGAAGGTCTTCGTGCAGGGCATGCTCGTGATGGCCGTGGCGGGCGCCGGGCGTTTGCTGGTGACGAACCGGCGGCAACTGGCGCTGCTGGCTGTCACGTTCGTCCCCTACCTCGCGTTCCACCTGCTGCTGCAGGAAACCATCACGGTGCGGTACGCGCTGCCGGCTGTTCCGCTTGTGGCGTTGCTGGCGGCGGAAGGGGCTGGTCTGCTGGGGCGAGCAGGGCGAGGGCTTGTGCTGGCGGGCGCGGCCGCTGCGATGGCGACGAGCGTGCCGCATACGATGGCCTACGCCGCGGTGGGCAACGGCGCCTCGCAGGCCATGCGGGCGATCGCGGAACGGGCCCCGCATGACCGGCCGGCTTTCCTGGCCACCCACGTGGCCCTCGCGAGGTCCGCTGAGGCGGCGGCGGTGCCGGGTCTTGAGCTGCGCCCACCCCGCGTGTCGGGTAACTGGCTGGCACTGATGGACTACTGGGGCGGTGGTGGTGTCCGCCCGGTGTGGTTCCTGGCTGACCCCACGCGGTTCGATCTGGACTCGATTGACCCCGTCGCGCGGCTCGACGTCAGCCGCTTCGGCGCGCAGACGTCTGGGTATCCAGAACTGTCCGGGTCGCGGCCGTCCAACGCCGACTGGTATCGCCTCATGCCGCCCCGCTGGGTGGTCGGGGAGGGATGGGCCCTCTCACCAGAGACCGGGGGCGTCACGGCCTCCACCAACACTGGTCCCCATGTGCGCCCGATCCGTGCGCTCGTGCGTCGCGACCTTGCGCCCGCACGCCTCTCCGTCGGTGGCCGGTCCCTCGCCGTCGCTGATGCGGGAGACGTCACGCTCACGCTGGCGATCGACGGGCGCGTGGTGGACACGTGGCCGCTGACGGCTGGGCAGCTCACCTTCCTTCGATTCGTGGACCTTCCCGCTGGGAGCCTGAGCGGCGGGGACCCCTACGCCACGGTCTCCGTGGCCGCCGCACCCGCGGCGGGCCGTCCACCCGTGCCGATTGCGATCACGCAGTTTTCCGCCGTGCCGGTCACGGACTTGTCCTGGGGGCTGGCCGATGGCTGGCAGGACGATGAGGTCGAGCGCAGCACGGCCTCCCGCTTCCGCTGGTCCAGCGGTCGTGCGGCCATCGAGGTGCGGGGGGCCGTCCGCGGAGTGCGGGTCGTGATCGCGGGCGAGTCGCCCCTTCGCAACTTCGACACCGCCCCGGAGGTGCGGCTGCTGGCCGGTGGACAGGTGATCGCGTCTCTGGTGCCCACGGGGGACTTCACGCTGGAAGCCCGCGTGTCCGCCGCCACGCTTGAGGCCGCGGGCGGCCGCCTCGAATTGACGACGTCCCGGACGTTCACGCCGTCCGAGCGTGGAGCATCGCCCGACCGGCGCCGTCTGGGTCTTCGGATCCTCCGTGTCGAACTGCAGCCGGAGCCCTGACACCGCCTCGCACCGCCTCATATTTGTCTCCCGGTGGGTGCACCCTGCCCCGAATCCCGCGTTCCCGCATTGACACGGCCAATCGCCCGCTTTAAGCTCACGGGCCATGACGCTTCGCCGCTCCCTTTGTTACGCCGCTATCGCTGCCATCCTTGTCATCGGCCTGGAAGCCTGCGCCAAGAAGGTGCCGCCACCAGCGCCACCGCCACCGCCACCGCCGCGGCCGGCTGCACCGCCGCCCCCGCCACCGGTGCCGAAGCCGCCGCCACCGGCGCCGCCACCGGCGCCGAAGCCGCTGACGGAGGATGAAATCTGGAGCCGCAAGTCATTGAACGATCTGAACAGTGAAAGGCCGCTGGCCGACGTGTTCTTCGACTACGACAGTTCGGCGATCCGCGAAGACGCCAAGGCCCCGTTGCAGCGCGCCGCTGACTACCTGAAGAGGTGGCCGTCCACGCGCGTGTCCGTCGAGGGGCACTGCGACGCGCGAGGCACCAGCGAGTACAACCTGGCACTCGGGGAACGCCGGGCGCAGGCCATGAAGGACTATCTGACTAGTCTGGGTGTGCCGGCGGACCGCCTCCAGCAGGTCAGCAAGGGCGAGGAAAGCCCGGTCTGCACCGAGGAAGAAGAGGCGTGCTTCTCGCGCAACCGGCGGGGCGCGTTCCTCTTCACCGCCAAGTAAGTCGAACGTTCGAACCACGGTCCGGGGTTGTGACCCCGGGCCGTGGACTCCCTTCAGGCCGTCGCGCGCGCCCGCAGCGTGCGTTCCAGGACTGCCTCCTCGATCCGGTACTTCGCCACCTTCCCGCCATTCACCAGCAGCACGGGAATCTCGAGCCCGTAGCGCTCCGTCAGTGCGGGGTCATCGTCGATGTTGATGATCTCCAGGCTGAGGGGCACGCGTGCGGCGACGAGATCAACCACGGCCTTCATCTCGTCGCAGAGGTGGCACCCCGGCCGCGAGTAGAGCGTCAGGTGGGACAGCGTCAGTTGGGGCATGGGCGCGGGCCGGTCAGGCGCCGGCAAGTTCCCGGGTGATGGCCTCCGCGGCCGCTCTCGGATCGGCAGCTCCGATGATGGGACGGCCCACGACGAGGTAGCTCGAGCCCGCACGGATGGCGTCGGCAGGTGTCATCGTGCGGTGCTGGTCGTCCGTGCTGGTGCCGGCCGAGGCGCCGCGGATGCCCGGTGTGACGACCACGAAGTCCGGTCCGCACGCCGTGCGGATCGCCGGTGTTTCCAGCGGTGAGGCCACCACGCCGTCCATGCCGGCTTCCTTCGCCATGCGCGCCAGTGCTTCCACCTGCGCATCGAGCGGACGCGTGACGCCGACGCTGGCCAGCGTCGGCTCGTCCATGCTCGTGAGCACGGTCACTGCGATGAGGAGCGGCGCCGGACGGCCGAGTTTCGCTGCTGCTTCGCGGCCCGCCCTCGCGGCGGCCTGCATCATCGGCACACCACCCGAAGCGTGCACGTTCACCATCCAGGCCCCGGTACCGACGGCCGATTCCACCGCCTGCGCCACCGTGTTGGGGATGTCGTGGAACTTGAGGTCCAGGAACACGCGCTCGCCCCGTTCGACCAGGCGCTTCACCAGGTCCGGGCCTTCGAGCGTAAAGAGCCGGCTGCCGATCTTGAAGGCACCCACCACGCCATGGAGCGCGTCGGCGAGGGCCAGCGCACGGCTGCCGCTCTCTACGTCGAGCGCGACGATCACCGGATGCATCAGTGCCCACCCTTGGAGAAATCGACGGTGCCCACCAGGTCCGTCACGCGGGCGACGTTGTGGCGGGTCAGGTAGTCGGTCAGCCCGGTGACGAGCTTGGTCCAGATGAACGGGTCCACGAAATTGGCCGTGCCCACCTGCACCGCCGTCGCGCCCGCGATGAGAAACTCCAGCACGTCTCGCGCCGAGGCGACGCCGCCCATGCCGATGACCGGGATCTTCACCGACTGTGCACACTCGTAGACCATGCGCACCGCGATCGGCCGGATGGCCGGGCCGGAGAGTCCCCCCATGCCGTTGGAAATAGCGGGCCGCCGTGTTTCCACGTCGAGGACCATCGCCAGGAACGTGTTGACTAGCGACACCGCATCCGCGCCTGCCTCCTCGGAGGCCTTCGCGAACGACGCGGGGTCGGTCACATTCGGTGTGAGCTTGGGGATGATGGGCAGGTGCGTGGCCTTGCGCACCGCGCTCACCACGTCGAAGGTGCCGCCCAGGCTGCACCCGAACTGAATGCCGCCCTCCTTGATATTGGGGCAGGAGATGTTGATCTCGATGGCGGCCACGCCCTCGGCCTGCGAAAGCGCCAGCGCCACCTCGGCGTACTCGCCGATCGACGTGCCGCAGATGTTCACGATGGTCGTGGCCCCGGTCCTCCGGAGGTCCGGCAGCCGCTCGCTGATGAACCGGTGCACGCCGATGCCCTGAAGGCCGATGGCGTTGAGCATGCCGGAGGGCGTTTCCACGATGCGTTCCGGCGGATGGCCTTCGCGCGCCTTGAGGAACAGGCCCTTGGTGACGAATCCACCGAGGGTCGTCAGGTCGATCGCCCCGGCGTACTCCAGCCCGTAACCGAAGCAGCCGCTGGCCGCGATGAGCGGGTTGGCCAGCCGGAGCGAGCCGATCTGGACGGAGAGGTCGGGCGTCAGTCCCATACGATCTCCGCACCGTCGAACACCGGGCCGCTGATGCAGGAGCGCACGAAGTGCTGTCCGCCCGTGCCGTCCTTGAGGGGCACGACGCAGCTGTAGCAGCCACCCATGCCGCAGCCCATCACCCGCTCCACCGACACTTCGCAGCGCCGCCCGTAGCGCGTGGCCAGGTTCGCCACCGCTTCGAGCATCGGCTCGGGTCCGCAGGCGTACAGCGTGACCGCCCTTCCTTCGGCTGCCCGCAGTTCGCGTTCAAGGGGCACGGTGATGCGGCCCGTGTCTCCCACGCTGCCGTCTTCCGTGGCGAGCGCCAGCCGCGCGCCCCGGCTGCTGAACCAGTCGAGGTAGAAGAGGTCGGCCGACGAGCGGGCGCCGTAGAACAGCACCGAGGCTGTGCGCCGGGCGTTCAGCGCCTCGAGCGTGGTGGCAAACGGCGCGAGGCCCACGCCACCGGCCACCATCCAGGCCTCGGCGGGCGGATCCACCAGGTTGAACGGCTGGCCGAGCGGCCCCAGGCAGTCGATGGTGTCGCCCTCGGCGGCGTCGTGGAGCAGTTGCGTGGTGACGCCGATGCGCTTGCTGAGGATCGTGATCCCGATGGGCGTGCCCGTGCCGTCGCGCAGCACTTCAAACACCGAGAACGGACGCCGGAGCAGGGGATCGGTGCCGCGGCCCGGCTTCACCATGACGAACTGGCCGGGCTGGCAGCTGGCGGCGATCTCGGGCGCGGCCAGGCTGAGCACGTTGTAGTCGGGTGAGAGGAGCGCGTTGCCGATGACGCGCGCCCGGATATCGACGGGCATTCGCCTGCGAGTATATCGAAGGGAGGTTCCTGCTATACTCCGCACGACTCTTTAACGGTGGTCCCGCGAGATCGCCAAGAGGTGCAGATGCCAGACCCACGTCCTGCCGACCGGCTCGACCTCCCGCGCACGTCCATCTATTCCCGTTTCCGGCCCGAGGTGTGCCCATGCCGATAGTCATGGACGCGGACCGCATCAGCCGCGCACTCACCCGCATTGCCCACGAGATCGTGGAGCGCAATAAGACCCTGGAAGGCCTCGCTCTGGTTGGCATCCGCTCGCGGGGCGAGCACCTGGCTCGCCGCATCGCACAGGCCCTGAAGGACATCACCGGGCAGGACGTGCCAACCGGATCGCTCGACATCACGCTCTACCGCGACGACCTCATGCGCCTCACCGTAGGGCCGCAGCCGCTCGTCCGGCTCACCGAGATTCCCTTCTCGATTGACGACCGGCGGATCCTGCTCGTGGACGACGTGCTCTACACCGGGCGCACCATCCGCGCCGCGCTCGATGCGCTCATCGACTTCGGCCGGCCCAGGGTTATCCAGCTCGTGGTGCTCGTGGATCGCGGTCACAGGGAGCTACCCATCAAGGCCGACTACGTGGGCAAGAACATCCCGACGGCGGCCAGCGAGAGCGTGCAGGTGCGGCTGGTGGAAACCGACGGCCGCGACGACGTCACCGTGGAGCGGGAGGACGCGTGACGATCCCGCCCCCGACGACGTCGGCTCAGCCAGAGCCGCAGGCCGCCACCGCGCTCCGGCACAAGGATCTGCTCGGGATCGCGGACCTGACGCCCGAGGAGATTCAGCTCATCCTCAACACCGCCGAGGCGATGAAGGAGATCGGCCTGCGCACCATCAAGAAGGTGCCAGCCCTGCGCGGCAAGACCGTGGTGAACCTCTTCTTCGAGCCGAGCACGCGGACGCGGACCTCGTTCGAGATTGCCGAGAAGCGGCTGAGCGCCGACACGCTCAACATCGCCATCGCGTCGTCCAGCGTGGTGAAGGGCGAAACGCTTGCGGACACCGCGCTCACGCTCGAAGCGATGAACCCAGACATGATCGTGCTGCGGCACTCGTCCTCCGGGGCCGGGCATCTGCTTTCACGCATCTGCAAGTCGTCCATCATCAACGCGGGCGACGGCACGCACGAGCATCCGACACAGGCGCTGCTCGATGCCTACACGATTCGCGGCAGGAAGGGCCGGATTGCGGGCCTGAAGGTGGCGATCGTCGGCGACTTGCTGCACAGCCGCGTGCTCCGCTCCAACGTGCACTTGCTGACGCGCCTCGGCGCGGAGGTGTGGGTGTGCGGCCCGCCCACACTGATTCCCGTGGGTATCGCGAGCCTCGGCGTGAAGGTGACGCACCGCGTGGATGAAGCGGTGGAGGGCGCGGACGTCATCATGCTGCTCCGCATCCAGCTCGAGCGGATGCAGGGCGCCTACTTTCCGTCGCTGCGCGAGTACTTTTCCGTGTTCGGCATGACCGAGGCCCGCGTGCGTCTCGCAAAGGACGACGTGATCATCATGCACCCCGGGCCGATGAACCGCGGCGTGGAGATCGCGTCGGAAGTGGCCGACGGCCCGTTCTCGGTGATTCTCGATCAGGTGGCCAACGGCGTTGCCGTCCGGATGGCCGTGCTGTACCTGCTGGCCGGCGGAGTGGAGCAGCATGAAGAGGCTTCTTAGGGGTGGGCGCGTGGTGGACCCGGCCACGGGCATCGACGGGCACTTCGATGTGCTGATCGACGGCGACCGCATCGCGAAGGTGGGCAAGGATCTGCCGGTCGATGGCGCCGAGGTTCTGGAGATTCCCGCAGGCTTCATCATCAGCCCCGGGCTCATCGACATGCACGTGCATCTGCGTGAACCCGGGCAGGAACACAAGGAGACAGTGGCCACGGGCACCAGCGCGGCCATCGCCGGTGGCTTCACCGCTGTGGCCTGCATGCCGAATACGACGCCGATCAACGACAACGCCAATGTGACGTCCTACATCCTCGCGAAGGCGCGCGAGGCGAACCTGGCGCGAGTCTACCCGATTGGCGCCGTATCCCGCGGGTCCAAAGGCGAGTTTCTGGCCGACATCGCGGACATGCGCGGGGCCGGGTGCGTGGCGCTCTCCGACGACGGCTGGCCCGTGCGGACGGCACTGATGATGCGCCGGGCGCTGGAATATGCCGGCATGTTCGGCATGCCCGTGATCGACCACTGCGAGGATCCCTCGCTCAGGGCCGATGGCGTGGCACATGAAGGGTGCTGCGCCGGGATTCTTGGCCTCAAGGGCATTCCCGCCGCGGCCGAATCGATCATGGCCGCGCGCGACATCCTCCTGTCGGAAGTGACCGGCTCCGCGGTGCACATCGCGCACATGAGCGCGCGGACGTCGCTGCGTGAAGTGCGGAAGGGGAAGGAGGTGGGCATCAGGGTGACTTGTGAGGTGACGCCACATCACTTCACCCTCACGGACGACGCCCTGGCCGCGCCGGTTCCCTACGACACCAACACCAAGATGAACCCGCCGCTGCGTGAAGTAGCCGACCGCGACTCGATGATCGCCGGCATTGCCGACGGCAGCATCGACGCGATTGCCACCGACCACGCGCCGCACCACTACGACGAGAAGAAGGTGGAGTTCGACCAGGCGCCCTTCGGCATCGTGGGCCTGGAGACCGCCGTGTCGCTTACCTTCGACCGGCTCGTGCACGCGGGCGTGATCGGCCTGAGTCGCATGGTGGCGCTGCTCTCCACCAATCCCGCGCGCATCCTGAGCATTCCCGGAGGGACGCTGGCCGAAGGGTCGCTCGCGGACATCACCATCCTTGCGCCGGACCTGAAGGTGCGCGTGGCTGCAGCCAGCATGCGCACGCGGTCGAAGAACATGCCGTTCGAGGGCTGGGAGCTGCGCGGCGGCGTGGCGGCAACGATCGTCGGCGGGCGGACGCTCTACGCCAACCCCGATGCGGGGCTGCGCATCTGACGCGGCCGCGGCCCTCGGCGATCTGAGAGGGCCATGGCGGTAAGGGCGTCACGTCCAGGGCGTACGCGGCGGGCGAGTCTGGACGCGGCCACCCTGGGACCCAGGCTCCACGCGCTTTACACCGGCTTCGACCACGTCGAGTCCGCCACCGATCCGGTCCACATCGTCCGGCGCTACTCGCGGCCTGAGGATCAGGAGATCGTCGGCTTCTGCGCCGCTGGCCTCGCGTTCGGCCGGGTGGCGAGCGTCCTGCAGTCTGTCGAAGCCCTGCTGGCGCTGATGGGACCGTCCCCTGCCGCCTATGTCCGCAGCTTTGACGTGGAGCGCGAGCGCCCTCGACTGAAACCGCTCGTGCACCGCTGGATCCGCGGCGACGACCTGACCGCGCTCATGCTGGTGCTCCAGCGCATGCTGCGGGAGCACGGATCCATTGAGGGCTTCTTCCTGGCCGGAGACGACGACACCGCGCCCGACCTGGCGCCCGGTTTCAATTCCTTCTCGGAGCGGGCGCTGGCAATGGACCTGCGGCCCGCCTATGGACGCGTGCCGAAGCGACCCGGCGCGGCGTACTTCTTCCCGCGTCCGTCAGCCGGCAGCGCCTGCAAGCGGCTCAACCTCTTCCTGCGCTGGATGGTTCGGAAGGATGCGATCGACCTCGGCGTGTGGACGCGCGTATCCCCCTCGCGCCTCATCGTGCCGCTCGACACGCACATCATCCGCCTCGGCCGCTGCCTGAGACTCACACGCCTGACCAGCCCAGGCTGGAAGATGGCCGCTCAGGTGACGGCATCGCTCCGGGAGATCGATCCCGCCGACCCGGTCCGCTTCGATTTCTCGCTCTGCCACATCGGCATGAACGGCGCGTGCGGCTTTGGCACGCGCGGCGGCGACGAGGCCTGTCCCCTCAAGGGCCACTGTCACCCGGAACAGATCCCCTAGCACCACGGGTGCCAGCTCAGGCGACCGTCAGACATCGCAGCGCGGCCGCCACGCGCGACATGCGGGCGTGGGCGTCGTTGGCCACGTCGTGGATGGCTGGTGACAGGCCGCCGGCCGCTGAGCCGAGCAGCGCCAGCGGATCAGTCAGGCGGACGATGGATTGCCCTGGTGCGGCCTCCTCCACCGTGACGTTGCAGGGAAGCAGCAGGCCGACGTTCGGGTCCGACGACACCGCCGTGAAGGCCAGGGGCGGGTTGCAAGCGCCGAGGATCGTGTAGCGCCGGAAGTCCTTGCCGAGCTTCTCTTTGAACGCGGCCTGCAGGTCAATCTCGGTGAGCACGCCGAACCCTTCCGCCTTGAGCGCGGCGCGAGTGGCATCGCCGGCGGCCTCGAATGCCAGGGGAAGCGACACTTCAAAGCCAAGGGGCGCGCGCTGATCGGTGTCTGGCGTATGCATGTCTGCCATCGTATCCGCGAGGCGAGGGATGCCGGCACGTTCAGCGGATGAGCCGCGCGTAGAGCGCGGCGGTGTCCGAGACGATCCGGTCTAGCGAGAAGAGCGACCGCGCCCGCGCACGGGCGCTGTTGCCCAGGGCCTGCCGCAGCGAGCCGTCCTCAAGCAGCCGGACGATGGCTGCGGCCATGGCCTTGTCGTCCCGCGGTGGCACGAGCAGACCCGAGATGCCGTCCTCAATCAGATCCGGAATGTGACCAACGGCCGTGGCGACGATGGGTCTCCCGGCGGCCATCGCCTCGATGATGGCCATCGAGCCGGTCGGGTGGAGCGAGGCCGAGGCATAGACATCGAAGCTCTTGGTGTGACGGGCCACGTCAGACAGAAACCCTGGCAGGAACACGTGGCGCTCGAGGTGCCGCGCGTGTACGTCTCGTGTCAGCCCTTCGTAGAGGGAACCCTCGCCGAGGAGCACGAAGCGCGCATCGGGCACGTGCCGCAGCACGAGTCCGGCGGCTGTGATCAGGTGGTGATGGCCCTTCTGTGGCTCCAGCGCCGAGACGTTTCCCACGACCGGGGCGTGGGTGGGCAGGAACAGCTCCGCGTGGATCGGCGCCGGTTCCAGGTTGTCGATGAAGTCCATGTCCACGCCGGGCGGAATCACGGTGACCTTCGCGGAGGGCACGCCTTCCGCCATCAACCGTTGCCGGACGGTGGCGTTGGTGGCGATGAACGCATCCACCTGGCTGTACTTCCATCGCGAGAACGCCGTGCGCCCTGGCCGGAACTCGGTGCGGCGGGTCACCACCAGCGGCAGGCGCGGCGTGGGTGAGAGGATCGAGATGGCCGTGGCCGCCATGGCCACGGCGTGCGAGTCGTGCGCATGCACAACGTCCGGCTTCACGGACTTGAGCACCCGCGAGAGTCGCCACGCGGCCGCGATGTCCACGTCGCCCTTCGGGGCGAGGGCCACGACGTCCATCCCCTCCGTCATCCTGCGGAAGAGCGGACCGGCCGGATGCGCCACCAGCGTGGCGCGGTCGCCCCGCTCGCGCAGGCCGACCACGAGGTCGAACACCTGGCGTTCGCTGCCGCGCCAGAAGGGCGACGTATCGATGTGGAGAGAGTGGATCACATTAGGGGCGTCGCGAGAGCTCCCAGAGCTTGGCGAACTTCAGGAACACCGAGTAGCCGCCAACAACTGATAGCGTGAATCCCGCCGTTCCGTCGAGGAACCCCCGCCGCAGGATGTAGCTGCGGAGGAACGCGGCGGGCGGCTGCAGGACCAGTTGGACGAAGCCGGACCGCCGGCCTTCCGCGTGCATCTTGCGGGCGGCGAGCGTCGTGTAGTGATTGATCCGGTCGAGCTGGTCGGCCAGGTCCCGGTAGGAGTAGTGCTCCAGCTCGCCCTTGAGGTACCCCATCGGACTGGTGATCTTGACGGACTCGTGGACGTAGTCGCCCTGCCAGGCGCCGGCCCGGCGGTCGTAGAGGCGGAGCTGATAGTCCGGGTAGTGATCCGTGGTGCGGATCCAACGGCCGAGGTGGAACAGCACGCGGGGCACCCGGTAGCCACGCCGTGGCGGCTCGGACGCCAGAAGTGCCCGGACCTCCGCGGCCAGCGCGGGCGTGACGCGCTCGTCGGCGTCGAGCGAGAAGATCCAGTCGTTGGCGGCGAGGCCGTGCGCGTAGGTCTTCTGGTCCAGGTAGCCGGTCCAGTCGCGGTGTTCCACGCGCGCCCCGTGCGCCCTTGCCAAGGCGACGGTGTCGTCTCTGCTGCCGCAGTCAACGACAACGATCTCATCCGCCCATCGAACCGAGTCGATGGCAGGGCCGATCTGCTCGGCTTCGTCTTTCGTGATGATGGTGACCGAGACCTTCGGCACCCGGGCATCTTAGCCCAGGCATCGTAATCGTCCGCGGCCACGGCCGGCTAGAACGCGCGCACTAAAACGCGCGCTGGGTGCTCGAACCGCTCGTGGTGGCGGCGGTCGGCGGCGTGGCGGTGCCAGTGCCCGCACTGGCACCGGAGACACCGGACACGCCCGAGAGAGGTGCCTGCTGGATGGTTTCGAAGTCCACGACGGACTTGTTGTAGTCGAGGATGGCCTTGAGCTCGTTGTTCTGTGCCAGCGCGAGGTCCCGCTGCGCCTGGAACACGAAGAAGCTGGTGGATTGCCCGGCCGCGAACTTCTTCGTCTCCGCATCCAGCCGGCGCGCGGCCAGTTCGCGGGACGCGCGCGTGCTGCCCACGCGCTTCTGGTTCGTGGTGAGCGTGCGTGCGGCGTCGCGCACCTGCGTGGCCACCTGCAACTGCTGGTTCCTGAGCTGGAGCTTGGCCTGCGACTGCTGCAGCTTCGTGCGGGCCAGGTTGGCCTGCTGCGACGTCTGGCCGAGGGGGTAGTTCACGTTCAGGGAGAGCGTCCAGCGCGGGTATTGGTTCTGGAAGATGTCGCCCAGCGCCGCGCCGTAGCTGCGCTGCGAGGTGCCGATAATCGGCCCCGGGAAGCCGGCGCCCCGGATCGCCTGCGTGCCGCCGAGGCCGGAGAGGCCGTAGTCGAGCTGGGCGTTGACTTCCGGCAGCGTCTGGTCCGTCATGAAGCGGAGGCTGATGTCGGTGGCTTCGATCGAGGTCTGGGCCTGCTTGAGATCCGTGCGCGACTCGACGGCCTTCGCCACGGCACCGTCCACGTTCACCGTCAGCGGCGTGAACGGCGGCCGGTCGCTCGGCTCGATCCGCACGGTCCAGAAGTCCGGCGAGGCCGGGTCGAGGATGAGCGCCCGCAGGGTGTCCTCGGCGCGGTCGATGGCGGCCTCCCCTACGATCACGGCTTCATCCCGCTGGGCCACTTCGGCCTCGGCTTCCACGATGTCGATGGGGGCCATGGTGCCGATCTCCACGCGTGCCTTGTTGTTGCGGAGCGACTCGCGCGCGAGGTCCAGCGACTGCCGCTGCACGGTGAGCGACTCGATCGCGTAGGCGAGGTCCCAGTAGGCGTTGCGCACGGCCCGTGAGGTGGTGGCGATGGAGGCCTGCACATCGAGGTCCGAGTTCGAGCGCGTCTTCCGGCCGATCTCGAGCTGCTGCTTGACGTTGTCGATCTTGAAGTTGCGCAGCAGCGGCTGTACCACCGAGAGGCTCATCGACGAGTTGTACTGCGGGTTGAAGTTGGTGAAGAGGTTCGTGGTGGTGGCGCGCGTGTTGTCCCAGCCGAGCGCGTAGCTGGCACCATGCCACTTTGTGGCCTGACGGATGCCCGCGTTGCCGGCGAACCGCCGGTCGTTGATTTCGTCGCCGACGCCACCCGACAGGAAGCTGGAGTTGGGCGTGGCCGTGCTGGTGGTGGAGCCGGTGCCGGTCAGCGACGGGCTCCAGGCGGTGAGCGTCTGCGCGATGTTCAGGTCCTGAAGCTGGGGCGCGAGCTTCGCCACCTGAATGCCCAGATTGTGCTCCAGCGCCTGGCGCACCGCGTCTTCGACCGACAGCCGCCGGACCTCACGAGGTACGGCCCCTGGTGTCTGGGCGCCGGCCGCGCTCCCGAGCGTGGCGACGAGCGTGGCAGCGATGGCAATTCGGTGACAGAGCGTGGACATGAATAGGGGACTCCTCAGTTCGAACGCTGCAGGGGTAGACGATCAGGCCGGGCGAATGGTTTCACCGGGCAGCTATACTGGCCATTCCCATGGACGTCATCGACATCTTCCGTCGCACGGGCGCGCTGCTCGACGGTCACTTTCTCCTATCGTCAGGATTGCACAGTCCGGGCTACCTGCAGTGCGCGCTGGTGCTCCAGCATCCGCCCCAGGCCGAGGCCTGCGGCGCGGCCATCGCGGACCGCGTGCGAAGCCTCAACGTGCAGACGGTGCTCTCCCCGGCGCTTGGCGGCATCGTGATCGGCCAGGAAGTGGGCCGGGCGCTGGGTGTGCGGGCGATCTTCGCGGAACGCCAGGAGGGCAGGCTGGTGCTGCGCCGCGGCTTCACCCTCGCGCCGGGCGAGCGCGTGCTCGTCGTGGAGGACGTGGTCACAACGGGCGGGTCGACGCGGGAGACGATCGACGTGGCCCGCGGCCGGGGGGCCGTGGTCATCGGGGCGGCGTCGATCGTGGACCGGAGTGGCGGCAACCCGGGCCTGGACGTGCCGTATCACGCGCTGGCCACCATGGCCTTGCCGACCTACCAGCCAGAGTCGTGCCCCCTCTGCGCGGCGGGAACGCCGGCTATCAAGCCGGGGTCTCGCACTCCGGCCACTTCGTAACGCAGCCGGGCACGGCCCGATGCGCATCCTCCGCCTGACCGTGGCCTACGACGGCACGTCGTTCGTGGGCTTTCAACGCCAGGCCGCTGGTGCCTCCATTCAGGGCCTGCTCGAGGATGCGCTCGCGCCGCTCGAGGGTGGTCCCGTGACTGTGCATGGAGCCGGGCGGACCGATGCCGGCGTCCACGCCCTCGGTCAGGTGGCGAGCGTGGCCGTTTCCTTTACATACGACACCGCGACCATCCGCCGCGCACTGAACGTGAACCTGCCCGTCACGCTACGCGTGCTGGACGTGGAGGATGCCCCGGAGGGGTTCCATGCCCGCTTCAACGCGGGGCTCAAGGCGTATCGCTACCAGATCGCCAACACACCGGTGGTGAGCCCGTTTCTCGCGCCGTTCGTGTGGCATGTGCCGGATCCCCTCAGCGTGGAGCCGATGGCCGAGGCTGCGGCGGCGCTGGTCGGCGAGCACAACTTTGCCGCTTTCCAGAGTGCCGGCACGCAGGTGACTACAACGGTGCGCACCATCACGGTGTCCACGCTGACCCGCCAGAAGGCCATGTCGGGCGATGCGGCCCTCCAGGATCTGCTCGTCTACGAAGTGAGCGGCACGGGTTTCCTCCGGCACATGGTCCGCGCGATCGCCGGGACGCTGGTCGAGATCGGGCGCGGCCACCGCACTTCTGAATCGATGCGGCGGCTGCTGGAGGGCGGGAGCCGTCACGATGCCGGCCCGACCGCTCCCGCCGCGGGCCTCTGCCTCGTCCGCGTCGACTACACGTAGCGGCCGACCCTACCGCGAGCCTGCACTATTCACGAGTGCGCGAGTCTCTGAGCGGGGAGGCACCTCCGCGTGCCAGCGACGCTGAGGGACGGGCGCGTTCGGGCGGGGACGGCAGTCTCACGGCCGGACGGGAGGCCGCGGGATGGCCTTGGCCAGCATCGCGCCGCCGTCGGAACTCGCGTGGGGCTAATCAAAGGTGGCGGTCAGGGGCCGATCCGCCAGGTCTGGAAAGAGAACAGCCTGCTCAGAACTTGCCCTTGCGGCGGCCGAGGCGGACACGGCGGCGCATGATGTAGAGCGTCACGAGAACGAGGGCCACAAGGAGGATGATCGAGAGCAATGTCCCACTGGGAATCATGAACATACGCATCCTTTTCGGAGTCGGGGTTCGACTTTCGCCAGGATGTCCACCGTGGGCGCCCCGGATCGACACTCTTATACACCAACGGCCTTCCGCGTGGGCCAAGCTTTCAACTTAGGGACGATCAACATCGCCACCGCCGGGATGACCATCGGCAGGAGGTGAAGCCCGACAAGGGGCTATCACACCTGGTTGCCCGATCCTCGCGACGAGCCGCCGGCTTCTAGCGGCCGGGGGAACGACGTCCCCTTCACCGAAGCGTGATCGACGGCGAAGGGATCGCCAACCTGCGCGAACGGAGGCGGGCCGTTGCCAATGATGGGAAAGCTGGATGCGCGGTGCCGCTCGAGCAGGAGCCTGCTGGGAGTCCGGAACTCGATCAGCAGCGGAATGTCCGCCGGGGCATCGCTAGTAGCGTGGGACAGACGGATCGACCTCGCGTGACCACGCCTCGATGCCGCCCGCCAGGTTCTGGAGGTTGCGGAATCCCCGCTCCCTGAAATAGTCGGCCGCCCCCTGGCTGCGTATGCCGTGGTGGCACTGAAACACCATGGGTGTCTCGCGGTCGAGTTCGAGCAGGGCGTCGTGGTACGCCTGGTCGAGCAACCGCGATCCGTCGATGCTGGCGATCGCGCGTTCGTGCTCCGTGCGCACGTCCACCAACTCGAACGCCGTTCCGCCATCCAGGAGTGCTTTCAACGCAGAGGGGGAGATCTGACGCACTGGTGGCACAGCCGGACTGGTGACGCTGGGGTCCATGACTTCCGATTGTGCTGTGCCCTCCGGGGCGGGTCAATTGCGGGGACCGCGGCATATGATCAGGGCGCATGTCGCTTGAGGCCCTCCTCGCCGAGATTCCGCCGGGACACCCCGACGAGGCCCTCGCGCACCAGATCAGCGGCGACCAGTTGCCCGCGCACGTGGCCATCATCATGGACGGCAACGGCCGCTGGGCCGCCGAGCGTCGCCTGCCCCGTGTGGAAGGCCACCGGAACGGCGTGGAGGCCGTGCGCGACACCGTGGAAACCGCGGCCCGGCTCGGCCTTCAGGTGCTGACCCTGTACGCATTCTCGGTGGAGAACTGGAAGCGTCCTGCCGCCGAGATCAGCGCGCTGATGATGCTGCTCAAGCGGTATCTGCGGATCGAACTGAAGACCCTGCTTGGGAACAACATCCGCTTCCGTGTGATCGGCCGCCCCGAGGCGCTGCCCGCCGATGTGCACGCCGAACTTGCCGATGCCGTCGAGCGCACCGCAGGCAACCGCGGCATGATCTTCAACATCGCGCTCAACTACAGTGGCCGGATGGAGATTGTGGACGCAGCCAGGCGGGCAATTGAAGAGGGCATCGCCCCGGCGGATCTGGACGAGGCCCGATTCGCGTCGCTCCTCTACACCGGCGGCCAGCCGGATCCCGACCTGCTCATCCGCACGAGCGGTGAGCTGCGCATCAGCAACTTCCTGCTCTGGCAGATTGCCTACGCCGAAATCTACGTGACCGACGCCTACTGGCCGGATTTCCGCCGCCGGCACTTGCTCGAGGCCATCCTCGCGTTCCAGAAGCGCGAGCGTCGCTACGGCGGAGTTACGGCCGTCACGGCGGGGGCCTCGTAGTCGGTGACTCGCCTGATTTCTGGCCTGGTGCTGGCGCTCGCGGCGCTGGTAGCCATCTGGTTCCTGCCGACGTTCGCGTTGAGACTGCTCGTGGCAGCCGTCGCGGCGCTGGGTGCGCGCGAGGTGCTGACGATCCTGCGGGCCGGAGACCTTCGGCCCGCGCCGTGGCTGGCCATGGCGTTCACCGCCGGCTCCAGCCTGGCGATGGGGGATGTGGCCGCACGCTACAACATCGTCGTCCTAGCCGGGCTGGGCGTGATGCTCATCGAGGTGCTGGCGCGCGGCAACGGACTGGCGGCCGCAGGCGCTGTGGTTGGCGGCGCGATCTGGGTGGGCGTGCCGCTGGGGCTCCTGGCGCGTGTGCACGACATCGGCGGACCCAGCGCCGTGCTCCTCCTGCTGGGCACAGTGGTCGTGAGCGACTCCTCGCAGTACTACACGGGGCGTCTCCTGGGCCGTCATCTGCTGGCCCCGACCGTGAGCCCGAAGAAGACGATCGAGGGCGCCCTCGGTGGCGTGGTGTTCGGCACTGCCGCCATGGTGCTGGGCGGGCGATGGGTGCTGCCGTATGTCGGGGTCCCGCTGCTGGTCGGGACCGGACTGGCGGTGGTGCTGCTGGGCATCTGCGGTGACCTGTTCGAGTCGCGACTCAAGCGCCTGGCGGGGCTGAAGGACAGCTCCTCACTGATCCCCGGTCACGGTGGCGTGCTGGACCGCATCGACGCGCTCCTGTTCGCGGCTCCGGCGTTCTACCTGCTGCTGGGGTCATCGCTCTGAGCGCGGCCATGAAGGGGATCGCCATCCTCGGCTCCACGGGATCCATCGGGCAGAGCGCGCTCCGCGTCGTGGACGCGCACCCCGACCGGCTGCGGGTGGTGGGTTTGGCCGCCGGTGACAACGTCGAACGGTTCGCCGCGCAGGTGCGCCGCTACCAGCCTGTGGTGGCCGCGCTCGCCACGCCGGCTGGCGTGGACCGTCTGCGCCAGAGCGGAGTGCCACTGCCGTCGAGGCTCGCGTGCGGCACGGACGGGCTGATCGAGGTGGCCACCCACCCCGACGCCGACATCGTGATCTGTGCGTCCTCCGGCAGCGCGGGGCTCGAGGCGGTGCTGGCGGCCGTGGCGGCAGGCAAAACGGCGGCCGTGGCCAACAAGGAAGTGCTCGTCATGGCCGGTGAACTGGTGACGCGCACCGCGGCGGCGCACGGCGCGGTCATTCTGCCCGTGGACAGCGAGCACAACGCGATTCACCAGTGCCTCGACGGCCGCAGGCCCGGCGACATCCGCCGACTGATTCTCACGGCGTCCGGCGGCCCCTTCCGGCGGCACACCGCGCAGCAGATGGCCGGCGTTACGGTGCAGGCCGCCCTCCAGCACCCGACCTGGCAGATGGGCCGCAAGATCACCATCGACTCGGCCACGCTCATGAACAAGGGCTTGGAGGTGATCGAAGCCCGGTGGCTCTTCGGCATCGAGGCGGACCGCATCGACGTGGTCGTGCACCCGCAGTCGGTCGTGCACTCGATGGTCGAGTTCGTGGACGGGTCCGTCCTGGCGCAACTGGGCGTCACCGACATGCGCCTGCCTATCCAGTACGCCTGCTCGTACCCGGAGCGATGGACAGCGGCCCTGCCGCCGCTCGACCTGACGAAGACCGGGCCGCTGGAGTTCGAGGCGCCGGACCAGGACCGGTTCCCGTGCCTGGGCCTGGCGTATCAGGCGCTTCGGGCCGGAGGGAGCCTGCCGTGCGTGCTCAATGCCGCCAATGAAGTGGCCGTCGAGGCCTTCCTGCAGGGAGTCCTGAACTTTCCGGGCATTGCAGACGTCATACGCTCCACCATGGAGGCCCACGTGCCGGCACTGGTGGATTCCCTGCCCGCCGTGCGGGCAGTGGACGCCTGGGCCCGCCAGCAGGCGGCCGCGCTTATCCCAACGGCTACAATGAAGGCTTGAGGTTCCTGTGACCACTCTGCTGTCATTTCTCTTCGTCCTGGGCGTGCTGATCTTTGTGCACGAACTCGGGCATTTCCTGGCCGCTCGCCGCCTCGGTGTGCGCGTGCTGACCTTCTCGCTCGGTTTCGGGCCGAAGCTCTTCACTGTGAAGCGCGGCGACACCGACTACTGCATAAGCCTCATCCCGCTCGGCGGCTACGTGAAGATGGCCGGCGATACCGTCGAGGACTCGCTGGCCGGAAAGCCGGACGAGTTCATGTCCAAGACGAAGTGGGAGCGCTTCCAGATCCTGATCGCCGGGCCTGTGATGAACATCCTCCTGGCCTTCGTCGTGACCACCGTGGTGCTGCTGCAGGGCACCGAGGTGCCCGCGTTCGAGGAAGAGACGCCGGTGCTCGGCGGCGTGATCGCCGGCTCGCCAGCCGCCAAGGCTGGTCTCCAGCGTGGGGACACGATCCTGACGGCGGCCGGTGAGAAGGTGGCCACCTGGAACGCCCTCAACCTGGCGATCGCCATCCGTCCCGCGAAGAACGTGACGCTGACCGTCGATCGCGCCGGCCAGCCCGTGACCGTGACGCTCCAGACCACGGCGGAGACAAAGTACCAGATAGGGTCGATTGGCGTGCTGCCGGACATCAATCCGATTATCCGGTCCGCCATCCCGGGCGATCCTGCAGACAAGGCCGGGCTGAAGGCAGGCGACGCCGTGGTCGCCGTCGACGGCGAGCGCGTGGTCCTCTCGAGCGACCTCGTGAGAGAAGTGTCGAAGCGCGGGGGCAAGACGATCGCGATCACGATCCGCCGCGATGGCCAGGAGCTCCAGATTCCCGTCACGCCCGTGTTTCGCGACAACCGCGGCATGATCGGCGTCACGACATCCGAGGCCACGCGGTCATTCCAGCCCGGGCCACTGCAGGCGATTTCGCTGAGCGCCCAGCGTACGGTCGAGGGCAGCGGCCTCATCTTCAAGACCATTGGAATGTTGCTCTCGGGCGACGCCTCGCCCAAACAGCTCATGGGGCCGGTGGCCATCGCGCAGCTCTCGGGAGAATCCGCGCAGGCCGGCTGGGTGGCGCTCTTCGCGCTGATGTCGATGGTCAGCCTCAACCTCGGCGTGTTGAACCTGATGCCCATCCCAGTGCTCGACGGCGGGCACATCCTCATTCTTCTGCTCGAAGGCGTGGCCCGGCGCGACTTCAGCGCGCGGGTCAAGGAGCGGATGTTGACGGCCGGCTTCGTCGTGCTGATGACGCTGATGGTGACGGTGATCTACAACGACCTCGCCCGCATCAGTTGGATCGAGGGCCTGATGCCCTGGCGCAACTAGCGTGCAGGCTGCGGCCGACCTGTAAACCAGCCGCGGTCCCTGGCAGCAGCGAGTTGCGCGTCCAGATACGCCCACAGGGCCGGGCAGCCGGCTTCCACCTGCGGGCCCACGCGTGTCACCACCTGTTCGTAGCGGATGCCGTTCTCGCGCCAGCTCTGGCCGTTATTGGCCAGGTTCAGCAGCACCGGCATGGCGCGGTCCACGGCATTCGCGAAGCGTGACTCCGGCGTCTCACTGCGCTCGAACTCCTCCCACAACCCGGTGAAGTGCGAGCGCTGGGGCTCGGGCAGCAGGCCCAGGACCCGCATGGCCCCGGCCCGTTCGGCGGCCTGACGCTCGGCGAGACCTTCGGTGGCGTAGACGATCGTGTCGCCGGCGTCGATCTCGCCCACGTCGTGCACCAGCAGCATCTGCACCACCCGGTTGACGTCGACGGGTGAGGCCGCCAGGTGGGCGAGCGACATCGCCAGCATCGCGATCTGCCAACTGTGCTCGGCCGAATTCTCGTAGCGATCAAGCCCCAACGGACGCGTCTTGCGCGTCACGCCCTTGAGCTTGTCGAGTTCCAGGATGAAGTTGACGGTCGGCTGCATCACGCCCGTCGTGAGCGGGCCACGTCCTTCATGGCGGCCTCGGCAGTTTCGATGGTTTTCGCCACGTCCCGTTCGGTATGCGCGGCCGAGAGGAACCACGCCTCGAACTGGGAGGGCGGGGGATAGACGCCCCGTTTCAGCATGCCCCGGAAGAACACGCCGTACGCCGTCGCGTCCGCCTGCATGGCGGACGTGCAATCGGTCACAGGCTGGTCCGTGAAGAACGGCGTCACGAGTGATCCGAACGCGTTGACCTGCAGCGGCACTCCGGCGGCCCGTGCCGCGTCGGCGAAGCCGGAGGCCAGCATGGCGCCCAGGTACGCCAGGTTGGCGTAGAGCTTCGGCGTAAGCCTGCCGAGCGCCCACAGGCCCGCGGTCATGGCGAGGGGGTTACCGGAAAGCGTGCCGGCCTGATACACGGGCCCGGCCGGTGAGACAAGCGACATCAGGTCCGCGCGTCCGCCATACGCGCCCACCGGCAGGCCTCCACCGATGATCTTGCCGAGGCAGGTGAGGTCGGGCGTGATGCCGAACAGGCCCTGCGCACCGCCGGCCGACGCCCGGAAGCCCGAGATCACTTCGTCGAACACGAGCAGCGCGCCGTGCTTCGTGCAGAGGTCTCGCAGGCCCTGCAGGAACCCTGGTGCGGGCGGTACCACGCCGATGTTGCCGGCGATGGGCTCGACGATCACAGCCGCGATGCTCTTCCTGTGTGCCTTGAAGAGGCGCTGAACGGATGCGAGGTCGTTGTAGGTAGCCAGGAGCGTGTCCGCGGCCACGGCCTTCGCCACGCCCGGGCTTGTGGGCACGCCGAGCGTGAGGGCGCCAGACCCGGCCTTCACCAGGAACGCGTCGCTGTGGCCGTGATAGCAGCCCTCGAACTTGATGATGCGGTCGCGTTTCGTGGCGGCCCTGGCCACGCGCACGGCGCTCATCGCGGCCTCTGTGCCCGAGCTGACGAAGCGGACGCGCTCCAGCGACGGCATCAGCTCGCGGACACGCTCACCGAGCTGGTGTTCGAGCGGGCTGGGTGCGCCGAAGCTGGTGCCCGACTTCGCGGCCGTCGTGAGCGCCCGGGTGAGGCCCGGCGGGGCGTGGCCGTGAATGAGCGGCCCCCACGACATGACGTAGTCGATGAAGACGTTGCCGTCCACATCGTGCAGGCGGGCGCCCGCCCCCTTCTTTACGAAGAGGGGCGAGGCTCCGACGGACCTGAACGCACGAACGGGACTATCGACACCGCCGGGAAGGATCTGCTGGGCGCGGGCGAAGAGCTTCTGACTCTGAACGGGACGTTTCATGTACACAAAGTCTAGTGCCGGCGGCCGGCGCCGGAAGATCGTGCCCGAGGAACGCTACAACGCCCGGGCGGCTTCGCGGGCGTAGTAAGTGATGATGATGTCCGCGCCGGCCCGCGCAATGGAGGTCAGCGTTTCCAGCATCGCCCGCCGCTCGTCCAGCCAGCCATTCCGCGCGGCGGCCTTGAGCATCGCGTACTCGCCGCTCACGTGGTACGCCGCCGTCGGCACATTGAACTGCTGCTTGACGCGCGAGATCACGTCCAGGTACGTGAGCGCGGGCTTGACCATCACGATGTCCGCGCCTTCCGCCAGGTCCAGCTCCACTTCCCGAAGCGCTTCTTCGACGTTGGCCGGGTCCATCTGGTGGCTGCGGCGATCACCGAACTGGGGGGCGGAGTCCGCGGCGTCGCGGAACGGGCCGTAGAAGGCGGAGCAGTACTTCGCCGCATAGGACATCAGGCCGACCCGGTCGTGCCCGGCTGCATCGAGAGCCGAACGGATGGCGCCGACGCGGCCGTCCATCATGTCGGAGGGCGCCACGAAGTCCGCGCCCGCCTCGGCGTGAGAGAGCGCCGCCTTCACCAGTTCCGCCACCGTGGCGTCGTTCACAATCTCCTCGCCGCACATCAGGCCGCAATGGCCATGCGACGTGTACTCGCACAGACAGACGTCGGTGAAGACCACGGTGTCCTTCACCTCGCGCTTGATCGCGCGGACAGCAGACTGCACGGGCGCGTTCGGGTCCGAAGCCAGTGAGCCCGTCTCATCCTTGGAGGCCGGGAGCCCGAAAAGCAGCACACCGGGAACACCGTCCGCCCTTGCCGCCGCGGCTTCCTTGACCGCCTCGTCCACGGAGAGCTGAAACACACCGGGCATCGAGCCTACTTCCCGGCGCACGCCCTCGCCCTCGCAGACAAACATCGGGTAGACGAGGCGGTCCGCGGTCAGGCGCGTTTCGCGAACGTAGCCACGGATGGCCTCGGTCCGGCGGAGCCGGCGGGGGCGGTGGGTGAGGGGCAGCAACATGGAGGTCATTCTAGTAGCTCGGTGCAAACCACTGCCCACCCGTGTCAGGTCCGGCTGGCCCGGGTGAAGTGCGCGGCGATCGCGTCGGCCAGTGCCGGAGTCGTGTGCTGCGCGGGCTGGATGCTGACGGCGATGCCGAGCGAGGCGGCCACGTCCGTCGTCGCAGGGCCGACCGAGGCTACCGCGGTGCGACGCAGCAGGTCGGCTGAGGCGTCCTCCCCGAACAGCTTCACGAACGTCCGGACGGCCGACCCGCTGGTGAAGGTCACGCAGTCCAGAGCGCCGTCCAGCAGCATCCGGTAGACGTCGGGTTCGTCGTCGCCGAGCGCGTCGCGGGCGACCGTGCGGTACGCGGTGACCTCGGTCACCACCGCGCCCGCCTGGCCGAGTTTCTCGGCGAGCACGTCGCGGCCGAGGTCGCCCCTGGGCAGTAGCACCTTCCGCCCGGCCAGGGGGCCCTGGGCCTCAAGGGCCGCGAAGGCGCCCTCCGCGTGGAATTCCTGGGGCACGAGGTCCGCCAGCAGGTGGTAGCTCGCCAGCCGGGCCGCGGTCGCCGGGCCAACCGCGCAGAGGCGCACGCCACCGAGCGCACGGGCGTCCTGGCGGAGCGCGGCGAGCGCGCCCATGTACGCGTCCACGGCGTTGACGCTGGTGAACACCACCCAGTCGTACTGCCCGGAACTGGCCGCCGCCAGTTCCAGCGCGCCTGGGTCCAGCGCCGGACGAATCTCGATGAGGGGCAGTTCGATTACCCGGGCACCGAGCGCGGTGAGGCGTGCGCTGAACTCCGCGGCCTGATCCTTCGGACGGGTGACCAGTACGCTCCGGCCGAAGAGCGGCCGGGCGTCGAACCATCGCAGGTGCTCCCGGAAGCGGACCACGCGTCCAACGATCAGCAGGCCGCCTTCGCGCCGCGTCTGCCCACCGAGGGCCTCGGCCAGGGCGCCGACGGTGGACACCTCCGTCGTCTGCGACGGAAGCGTGCCGTTCCGGACAATGGCAGCCGGCATGTCAGGTGGGCAGCCGTGGGTCACCAGCGCCTGCAGCATCCGCGGCAGTTGATGCGCGCTGGCGCATGAGAGCACCGTGCCGTTCAGCCCGGCCACGGCCTTCCAGTCCACGTCCGGCATCGTGGTGCCGGTGTCGTCCTGGCCGCGGATGATGGTCAGCGTGTCGCCCGCGCCAGGGTAGGTCACCGGGATGCCGGCAAAAGCCGACGCCGCGACGGCAATCGGCACACCAGGCACGATCTCGAGGTCGACACCCTGCCCCCGCAAAAACAGGGCTTCCTCACCGCCGCGGTCGAAGAGGAACGGGTCGCCCCACTTCAGCCGGGCCACGCGCTTGCCTTCGTTGGCTTTCTCGACGATGAGGTAGCTGATCGCCTCTTCCGCCAGGGCGCCAGGCCCCGCATGCCCCACATCGATCCGCTCGGCGTCCGGCCGGGCCAGGGCCAGGATGCGCGGGTCCACCTCGTGGTCGTGCACCACGACGTCCGCCTGTTCCAGCAGGGCACGTCCGCGAACGGTGATGAGGTCCGGGTCGCCGGGACCCGCGCCGATGAGATACGCCGTCCGGCTGCTCATCGCGGACCGGCCTGGGGCACCTGCGCCGCCTCCGCGAGAATCGCCGCTGCGCCCTGCCTGAGCAGGTCTGCGGCAACGGCCGTGCCGAGCCGCAGGCCGTCGGTGGCTGCGCCGGACGCAGTGCCGCGCACGACCCGCGTGCCGTCGAGCGAGGTGACGATGGCGCCGAGCGTCATGGCGTCGCCGCTCACGGTGGCAAAGGCGCCAATCGGCATCTGGCACCCGCCGCCCAGGGCACGCACGACCTCCCGCTCGGCTGCGAGCGCCTGCGTGGTCGGGGTGTCGTCCAGCGCAGCCAGCAGTGCCCGCGTCCGCGCGTCGTCGCTGCGGATCTCGAGGGCGATGATGCCCTGTCCTGGCGCCGGCACGCAGTCGGCCGTGTCGATGGCGTTCGAGATGCGCGCCTCGAAACCGAGCCGGCGGAGGCCCGCGGCGGCCAGCACGATGGCGTCGAAGTCGCCACTATCCAGCTTGCGCAGGCGCGTATCGAGGTTGCCGCGGATGGGGAGGTACCTGGCGCCCGGAAACAGCCGCGTCAACTGCGCGATGCGGCGCACGCTGCTCGTACCGATGCGGGGCGAGGTACCAAGGCGCGCGCGAATGGCCTCGAGCGTCGCGGGCCCCGGCACGGCCCCGGCAGGCAGCACGATGGCGTCCCGCGGATCCTCGCGCGGGAGGACCGCCGCGATGTCGAGGCCGTCCGGCAGCACGGCCGGCATGTCCTTGCTGCTGTGGACGGCGAGGTCCACGCTGCCAGCGAGCAGCGCATCCTCGATTTCCTTCACGAAGAGGCGTTTGCCGCCGATCTCCGACAGCGAGGCTTCGGCCAGCCGGTCGCCGGAGGTCCTGATGACGACGATTTCGGTGGGCGTGCCCGTCCGTTCACGGAGAAGCGCCGCGGTGGTGTTGGCCTGATAGAGCGCGAGCTGGCTGCCGCGCGTGCCGATCCGGAGTGTGGTCATGGGACGTGAAGCGAACGGCTGGAAAATCAGCGGGGGTCTTCCGTGGACGGGCGCTTCGCCGCGCCGGCCTCACGAGCGGTTACCGGGGCGCCGTCATCCGCACGCAGCCCGAACAGCCGTCGGACGGCGTCGGCGTAGGCCACCTGCGTTTCCTCGTCCGGCAACGCCTTCAGTTGTTCGGTCGGCTCGAGCAGGAGCTTCTCTACGATGAGCCGGGTGATCTCGTCCACGCGCGCACGGGTGTCGGCATCAAGGCCGGAGAGCTTGGAGTCAAGGCGCTGCAGCTCCGCGCGGCGAATCGTGTCGAACTGCTGGCGGAGCGCCACCACCGTCGGCACAACTGTGCGGGACCTCCGCCACGCCATGAAGCGGCCCACTTCCTCGGCGACGATCTCTTCAGCACGCTGAATCTCGGCGGATCGGCGGGAGAGGTTCTCCTGGACGATGGTCTGGAGGTCGTCCACGTTGTAGAGGAACACCTGCTCGATGTCGCCGGCTCCGGGCTCCACGTCCCGCGGGATGGCGATGTCGATGATGAAGAGCGGCTCGCGGCGGTCCATGACCGCCGCGACGTTGGCCTTCGTGATGATGGGGAGCTGTGAGCCGGTGGCGGTGATCACGATGTCGGCATTGCCGAGCGCGGGCAGCAGTTCGCTCCACGGCACGGCCCGGCCATCGACGGCCACGGCGATCTCCACGGCACGGGCCTGCGTCCGTCCGGTGATGACGATGTCGCCCACGCCCTGCGTCCGCAGATGCTGGGCCGTGAGCTTGCCCATCTCCCCGGCCCCGATCACGAGCACGCGGCGGCCGGCCAGCTTGCCGAAGATCTTGCGCGCGAGCTGCACGGCGGCAAAGCTCACGGACACGGCGCCTTCGCCGAGGGCCGTTTCGGTGCGCACGCGCTTGCCGACGGCGAACGACGACGTGAAGAGCTTGTTCAGGAAGGGGCCCGCGCAGCGCCGCTCGGAGGCCACGCCGAAGGCATCCTTGACCTGCCCCAGCACCTGGGGTTCTCCCACCACCAGCGAGTCGAGTCCGGCCGCCACCCGAAACAGATGGTGCGCTACCTGGTCGTCCTCGCGGGCGAACAGGTGCGGCACGAACTGGTCGGCCGGCAACTGGTGATACTCCGCGAGGAACCGCACCAGTTCCTGTTTCGTCTGCGCGACGTCCTCGCTGGCCACGTACATCTCGGACCGGTTGCAGGTCGAGAGCACCACGGTTTCGGCCGCACCGGTCCGTGCGCACAGCGCCTCCACTGCGGCGCCGACGTCACGGCTGGAAAAATCCAGCCGCTCCCGCAGCTCCACGGGGGCCGTGCGATGGCTGACGCCAAGAAGGAACAGATGCACGCGCGGACCTAGAAGCTGTGAGAGGTCGTGACGAGATAGTTGATGGGCAGGAAGCTGAGCATGACGATCGCGAAGCCCGCCGCCGACAGCCACGCGGCCTTGCGTCCGCTCCAGCCCATGGTCCGCCGCGCCACGAGCGCGAAGGAGTAGACGACCCAGGTCAGCATGGTCACCAGAATCTTCGGGTCCCCGATGGAGAAGGCCTGCGCCTGTGGGTCCAGCGGGGAGGCCGCCTGCGCCTGTGTGGCCCAGATGACGCCCACCACGACGCCCACGGTCAGCAGAATCCAGCCGACCGTCACCGTCCTGGCGTTCATCACGTCGAGCACCTGGAGCGAGGGCAGGCGTGTGTAGAAGAAGCCGAGGCTCTTCTTCTTGATCTCCTTGAACTGCAGCACGTAGGTGAGGCCGAGCACACCGGCCAGGGCGAAGCTGGCGTAGGCAAAGAGTAGCGACAGCATATGCACCCAGAACCACGGGCTGTCGAGCAGGGGGTTGGGCTGCGTGCCCGACGGTGCGACCGTGGAGATCACCTGCAGGACGACGATGATGGGCAGGATGAACACGCCCATGGCGCGTTCCTCGGTCGTCAACTCCGTGTAGAGATACGACAGGGCAAGCAGCCACGCGAAGGTGGAGGCTGCCCGCGACGCACTCGCGAACGCGGCGTTCCAGACCTCCATGGTCTGCATCCCAATCACGAACGTATGGACGAAGGCACCGGCCACCAGCACGGTTGTCGCAGCTCGGCCGACCCCGGCGTCGCGTCGGGCGAAGTGCACCGCATACAAGGCGGCGGCCACGAGGTAGATGGCGAGGGGGATGGCGTTCACGTCACTTCCCGGCGGCGGCGTAGTAGCCCTTCTTGGTCCGCGGCACGGCATTGGCCCGGGCCACCTGCACGACGATCCGGCGCCAGGCACCGTTCCTGATCTGGTTCCTGGAGGTGTAGCCCAGCACGTACTGGCTCGCCAACTCGTTGGCGATCTCCGCATACGCGCCGCTCAGGTCCTCGATTCGCTTGGCGAAGAAGGCCTTGCCCCCGGTTTCCTGGGCGAGCTGCCGCATCACAAATTCCGCCTCCTGGAACCCCCGGCTCGGGATGGCAGTCTCTGCCTGGAGGCTGATGGTGTAGATCGCCGTCTCGGACCGTTTGGCGAGGTCGAGGACCTCCTCGAAGGAGACGAGGCTGGAGGTGTCCTCGCCGTCGCTGAACACCACGAGTGCCTGGCGCCGGATATCCTCATCCGCCTTGGCCTGGATCTTCTTAAGCTCCTTGAGCGCGATGTAGATGGCGTTGTGGAGCGAGGTGGACCCGCCCGCCGCTGTCTGCCGGATGGCGGCTTCAAGTTCGGCATGGTTCGCCGTGAATGCCTGGCGGATCTCCACCCGGCTGTCGAAGTCGATGACCTGCGCGAGGTCACCGGGCTGCAGGCGTTTCACGAAGTTGGTGGCGGCCGCCTGAAGCGTGCCCAGCTTGCTGTCCATGCTGGCGCTGCTGTCGAGCAGGAGCGAGAGCGCAATGGGCTGCTGTTTCCGGTTGAAGTAGGTCAGATCCTGCTTGACCCCGTCTTCAAACACGCTGAAGTCTCTCTGTTCGAGGTCGACGACGTAGCGGCTGGCCGGGTCGACCACGGTGACGTTCAGGGACACGATGTCGACGCCGGCGCGGAATGTACGCTCGGGGTCCTGCGCCGCCAGAGGGACTGCGGCCGAGACGGCCAGCACGATGGCCAGAAGCGCTCGGTGTCGAATCGCCACGAAAGGACAGTATAGCTTTTGACCTCTGAGGGTCTGCGTGTTATAAACACGCGACTTTTCGCGGGCTTTCATTCGTGCATTCCGCGAGCCAGCAGCTTCAGGTTTTCGTCGTCGGACCCCCGACCTAGTCGGGCCGACGGGAGGTCGGCGTCCGATGCCCCAGGAATTCGTGCCGGTTGTGCTATTCCTGCTGGTGGCGATCGGCTTTGCGTTCGTCACGCTCGTCCCGTCCCGGCTCCTCCAGACCAACAAGTACAACAAGGTTAAGCTCGACCCGTACGAGTGCGGCATCGAACCCATCACCGATGCCCGCGACCGCTACAGCATCCGCTACTACCTGGTGGCCATGCTCTTCGTGATCTTCGATGTGGAAACGGTGTTCATGTTTCCGTGGGCCGTCATTCTCGAGAAGCTCGGCATCTTCGGGCTGATCGAGATGGGGGTGTTCCTCTTTATTCTCGTGGTCGGCTTCGTCTACGCCTGGAAGAAGGGCGCGCTCGAATGGACCTAACGGCCTGCCAGGCTCTCCATGTCTGACGAGACTCCGACTCCCGCGCCGCCCGTCGCTGCCAAACCGGCGTCCAAGCCGGCCGAGCACAAGCCCGCGGCCCCGGCCGCGCCGGCTGGTCCGCCTGATCCGCCTCCGCCGGACGGCACCGCGCTGCCCGCGTACATCGTGGCGCTGCAGGCCGCGCTGCCGGACGCCGTGACCCAGCTCAGTCTGTTCGTCGGTGACTGGACGGTGATCGTGCCCGTGACCCGGCTGCTCGAGGTGGCCCTGCAGCTTCGCGCGCAGGGGTTCGATACCTGTTCGGATGTCACGGCGTCGGACTGGCCCCAGCGGCCACAGCGTTTCGACATGATTTACGCGCTCTACTCCATCAAGGACCGGACACGCGTGCGCGTGAAGGTCCGGGCCGCGGAAGGGGAGGCGGTGCCGTCGGTCTCCAGCGTGTGGCCCGCGGCCAATTGGCTGGAGCGTGAGGTGTACGACATGTTCGGGGTGACGATCACGGGTCACCCGGACCTGCGCCGGATCCTGATGCCGGACGACTGGCAGGGCCATCCGCAGCGCAAGGACTACCCGCTTGAAGGGCCGGGGGAACTCCTCATGGAGAACCCGCTCGACTGGCTCAGGTTGAAACAGACGGCCAACGAGGCCGAGATCGAATAGCGACGGGCAGATCCCACCACATGGCACCCGAAACCCAGGCAATGTTCGATACCGACGAGCTGGTCATCAATATGGGACCCCAGCACCCCAGCACGCACGGCGTGCTGCGTGTGGTGCTGCGCCTGGACGGTGAGCGGGTCGTGGGCAGCGACGTCGTCATCGGATACCTGCACCGGGGCATCGAGAAGCTCTGCGAGAACCGGGACTACGCGCAGATCGTGCTCATCACGGATCGCATGGACTACGTGGCGGCCGCGACCAGCAACCTCGGGTACTGCGAAACCGTCGAGAAGCTGATGTCGATCGAGGTCCCGCGCCGGGCCCGGTACCTGCGCACGGTGCTGTCCGAGTTGCAGCGGATCGCGAGCCACTGCCTGTGGCTCGGCACGCACGCGATGGACATCGGGGCGATGACGGTGTTCCTCTACGCGTTCCGCGAACGGGAACTGATCCTCGACCTCTTCGAGGAGTTCTGCGGCGCGCGCCTGACCTACAACTCGATGCGCGTCGGCGGGCTTCCGCAGGACATTCCGCCGGGTTGGGACAGGAAGGTGCTGGCCTTCTGCGACATCATGGACGCCAAACTGCCCGAGTACGAGCAGTTGCTCACCAACAACCGCATCTGGCTCGAGCGTACCAAGGGAATCGGCGTCATCTCCGCCGAAGACGCGGTCGCGATCGGGCTCTCGGGGCCGCCCCTGCGTGGCTCGGGCGTGAAGCGCGACATCCGCAAGGACGAACCGTACGCCGCCTACGACGAGATGCAGTTCGAGGTGCCGGTGGGCGTGGCCGGCGATACCTACGACCGGTATCTCGTGCGCATCGAGGAGTTCCGTCAGTCCGTGAAGATCATCCGGCAGGCTGTCGCCGGCCTGCCCGAAGGTCCCATCGTCGGAAAAGTCCCACGCCTCATCAAGCCGCCGGCCGGCGAGACGTATCACGCCATCGAGTCGCCGAAGGGCGAGATCGGCTACTTCATCGTGGCCGACGGCAAGTCCGTGGCGCCGTACCGGTTCCGCGTCCGGCCGCCATCCTTCTGCAACCTGCAGGCGCTGTCGCAGTTGATCAAGGGCCACATGGTCGCCGACGTGGTGGCGCTCATCGGTTCGATTGACGTCGTGCTCGGGGAGGTGGACCGGTAATGGTCGACCAGATCGTCATCCCCCTTCTCAAGATCCTGATCACGCTCAACGCCACGCTCGTGGCGGTCACCTTCATGGTGCTGCTCGAGCGCAAGGTGATCGCGTGGGTGCAGAACCGGCTGGGCCCGATGCGCGTAGGTCCCCACGGGATGCTGCAGCCGATCGCGGATGTCATCAAGCTGATGACGAAGGAGGACATCACGCCGGTGAAGGCCGACCGGTACGTGTTCACCCTCGCGCCTTTTCTGGCGCTCATCCCCGCGCTCATCGTCTTCGCCGTGATTCCCTTCGGACCCGAGGTGTCGCTGTTCGGCCGCCGCGTGGTGCTCCAGATCACGGACCTGAACGTCGGCCTGCTCTACATCGTGTCGGTGGCCTCGATCGGCGTCTACGGCATCATCCTGGCGGGCTGGGCCTCCAACAGCAAGTTCCCGCTGCTTGCCAGCCTGCGCGCCTCCGCCCAGCTCATCAGCTACGAAGTGGCGGTCACGATGGCGCTGGTCAGCATGGTCGTCAGCGCGGGCACGCTGAGCATGGCGGGTATCATTAACGCCCAGTTCGAGCAGGGCGTCTGGTACGCCTTCGTCCAGCCGTTGGCCTTCTTCATCTTCTTCGTCGGTGGCCTGGCGGAAACCAACCGCGCGCCATTTGACCTGGCGGAAGCGGAGCAGGAGCTGACGGGTGGTTTCCACACCGAGTACAGCGGCATGCGCTTCGCGCTGTTCTTCCTGGCCGAGTACGCCAACATGATCGTCGTCTCGGCCGTCGCCACGACGCTCTTCCTCGGCGGCTGGTTGCGTCCCTTTCCGAACGTGGAGTTCCTCGGCTTCCTGGGCTTCATCCCGGGCTGGTGCTGGTTTCTCGCCAAGACCTTTGTGTTTCTCTACGTCTTCCTGTGGGTGCGCGCCACGCTGCCGCGGTATCGCTACGACCAGCTCATGCGCCTCGGGTGGAAGGTCCTGATTCCCCTCGCGATCGCGAATGTGGTGGTCAGCGGCATTCTGAAGGTGCTGCTGTAGGAGCCGCCATGCTGACCACACTGACGTTCTACACGCTGGCCTTCCTCATCCTGGTGTTTGCCGCCCTGGTGGTGACGGCCAGGAACACGGTCTACAGCATCCTCTTCCTGGTGGGGGACTTCCTCGCCGTGGCGCTGCTCTACGCCGCGATGAACAGCATGTTCGTGGCGGCGATCCAGGTGCTGGTCTACGCGGGCGGCATTGTCGTCCTCTACCTGTTCGTGGTGATGCTCGTGAACCTCAAGCGGCCAGCGGAAGAGGCCATCGCGCCGCAGCGGCATAACCTGCTCGGCTGGTTGCTGAGTGCCGCGGTGCTGGGCGAACTGGTGTTTCTCGGGGTCTACAACGCGTTCCGGTCCGCAGCCGGGCCAAACCTGGGTCCGGCCGGTGGCACGGTCGGCTTCGTGGAGAACGTGGGCGTCGCGCTCTATGCCGACTACCTGATTCCGTTCGAACTCGCGTCGATGCTGCTGCTGGTGGCCATGGTGGGGGCGATCATCCTCGCCCGCCGGGAGCTCTGAGGCGACTGATGATTACCACCACCCACTACATGGTGCTGTCCGCCGCGCTCTTCATGATCGGCGTGCTCGGCGTCGTGACGCGCCGGAACATCATCATCATCTTCATGTCGATCGAGCTCATCCTCAACGCCGTCAACATCAACCTGATGGCGTTCTCGATGCGATGGGGCAACCCGGTCGGACAGGTCTTCACGTTGTTCGTGATTGCGGTAGCCGCGGCCGAGGCGGCCGTGGGCCTCGGCATCATCCTGGCGCTCTATCGCAACAAGGACACGATCAACATCGACGAAATGAACATCATGCGGTCCTGACCTCGACACGATTCCTATGGACCTGATCTGGCTCATTCCGCTTCTCCCAGGGCTCGGCGCCCTGATCAACGGCCTCGTCGGCGTGCGTTACTTCAGCCGCCAGACCGCCGCGCTCGTGGCGTGTACGGCGATGGCCGGCGCTCTCGGGGTGTCGGTCTTCGCGTTCGTCCAGTTGCTGGGGGTGGATGCCGCCAGCCGCGTGCACGACGTGGTGGTGGCATCGTGGATTCCGAAGATCCCGCTCCAGATGGACAGCGGCGCGATTGGCGCGTTCACGGTGGACTGGGGATTCCGCCTGGATCCGCTCTCCGGGATGATGCTGCTGGTGGTCACCGGGATCGGCACGCTGATCCACGTGTACTCGACCGCCTACATGCACGACGAACCCCGCGGCGGGTACGCGCGGTTCTTCACCTACCTGAACCTGTTCTGCTTCTTCATGCTCATGCTCGTGCTCGGGAGCAACTTTTTGGTCATGTTCGTGGGCTGGGAGGGCGTGGGCCTCTGCTCGTATCTCCTGATCGGCTACTACTACGAGAAGAAGAGCGCGGGTGACGCCGGGAAGAAGGCCTTCATCACCAACCGCGTGGGCGACTGGGGCTTCGTCCTGGGCGTGTTCCTGATCTTCACCACGTTCGGCACCGTCGACTTCCGCGAAGTTGCCGCCAAGGCCGCCCTGATGCCGGTGGAGGCGCAGTTCGGCGTGCTCTCCGCCATCTGCCTGTGCCTCTTCATCGGCGCCACGGGCAAGTCCGCGCAGATTCCGCTGTTTGTGTGGCTGCCGGACGCCATGGAAGGCCCGACGCCGGTGTCGGCCCTCATTCACGCGGCCACGATGGTGACGGCCGGCGTCTACATGGTGGGCAGAAACGCCGTGCTCTTCTCCCACGCGCCGACCGTAATGACGATCATCGCGGTGGTCGGTGTGCTGACGGCGCTGATGGCCGCCTCCATCGGCCTGGTGCAGAACGACATCAAGCGCGTGCTGGCGTACTCCACCGTGTCGCAGCTCGGCTACATGTTCACGGCGATGGGCGTGGGGGCGTTCGCGGCCGGTGCGTTCCACTTGATGACGCATGCCTTCTTCAAGGCGCTGCTCTTCCTCTGCAGCGGATCGGTAATCCATGCCATGGGCGGCGAACAGGATATGCGCCGGATGGGCGGACTGAAGAAGTACCTCCCCGTCACCTACATGACGATGATGATCGGGACGCTGGCCATCGCCGGCATGCCTCCGCTCTCGGGCTTCTTCAGCAAGGACGAGATTCTCCTGAAGGCCTTCCTCTCCAACAAGTTCATCTGGGTGGCGGCGGTCATCACGGCGCTGATGACCGCGTTTTACATGTATCGCCTCATGGCGCTGACCTTCTTCGGCGACTATCGCGGCCCGGCCTGGGATAAGAGTCATGACGGTCACGCGGCCGCCGGTCACGGATCGGATGCGAGCCACGGCAGCGCCGCACATGGTGACCACCACGACGCTCACGGTACCGGCGACGCCCACGGCGGCGGGCATGGCCACGGCGCCTGGCACGGCCCCCACGAATCACCGAGGGCGATGACGATACCGCTGATGGCGCTGGCCGTTGGCGCGATCGTGGCGGGTTTTGTCGGCGTGCCGGCGGCGCTGGTGGGCGGCAACGCCATCGAACACTTCCTTGACCCCGTGTTCAGGCCCCCGGCTGTCGTGGCGCACGCCGAGCCTGTTGCGACGGGCGAGTTCGCACCGCCGCCGGACGACGCGCCAGCGCATTCCGAAGCAGGCGCCGAAGCAGGCCACGTCGCTCCCGCGCACGCCGAGGCCGGTCACGGTGAGGCTGGGCACGCCGGGGCCGACGAGAGCGAGCACGCAGGCGGCCACGGCATCTCCGTGGCAGGGGAGCTGGGCCTGATGGTGTTCTCGGTGGCCATCGGCCTCATCGGGATCTTCGCGGCGTACCGCTTTTACGTGGTCAATCCCTCGATCTCCGAAAGGCTCGCCCAGCGCTGGTCGGGCATCCACCGTGTGCTCTCGAACAAGTACTACGTGGACGAGGCCTACAACGCCACGGTCATCGGCGGAACGATGGCGTCGGGCCGCGGTCTCTGGAGCTTCGACAAGACCGTCGTGGACGGGCTGGTCAACGGGTCCGGCAAGCTCACGCTCATCACCGCCTGGCTCTCCAACCTGACCGACCGGAGCGTCGTGGACGGGCTGGTGAACCTGGTGGGCCGCGTCGCCGAGGAGATCAGCTACGTATTCCGGCGCCTGCAGACAGGGCTCATCCAGAACTACGCGCTGCTGATGCTCTTCGGTGTGTTTGCGTTCGTCACGCTCTATCTGTTCGTGTGAGTTAGTCGGGAACCAGAGAACAAGAGGCCATGGATAACGCCGCACATTTCCCGCTGCTGTCGCTGATCCTGTTCACCCCGCTGGTCGGCGCCGCCATTCTGATGCTGGTGCCGAAGACGGCGGAGAACGCCATCCGCTGGATCGCGAACCTGTTTACTTTTGCCGGCTTCCTGGTATCGCTGCCGCTCTGGTTCCAGTACGACCAGACCAACGCGGACTACCAGTTTGTCGAGCGGCTGCCGTGGATCCCCTCCATCGGCGCGGAGTACTTCATCGGCATCGACGGGTTCAGCTCGCTGCTCATCCTGCTCACCACGATGATGGGCTTCATCGCCGTGCTCTCCTCGTGGACGGCGATCACGGAGCGCGTGAAGGAGTACTACATCTTTCTGCTCTTCCTGCAGACGGGCATGATCGGCGCGTTCATCTCGCTCGACTTCCTGCTCTTCTTCCTGTTCTGGGAAGTCATGCTCGTGCCGATGTATTTCCTGATCGGCATCTGGGGCAGCGCCAACCGACTCTACTCCGCGATCAAGTTCTTCCTGTACACCTTGGTCGGCAGCGTGGTGATGCTGCTGGGCATCCTGGCGCTCTACTTCGCGTTCCACGAGGCCACGGGGGTCTACTCCTTCGACATCACCCGCTACCAGGCGTTTAACTTCGCGCCGAACCTGCAGTGGTGGGTATTTCTGGCGTTCTTCCTGGGCTTTGCCATCAAGGTGCCGATGTTCCCGTTCCACACCTGGCTGCCTGATGCGCACACGGACGCGCCGACGGCCGGCTCGGTGATTCTGGCGGCGGTGCTCCTGAAGATGGGCACCTACGGATTCATCCGCTTCAGCCTGCCGATCCTGCCCGAGGCGACTCGCGAACTTGCGTGGATGGTCGTGACGCTGTCGATCATCGGCATCATCTATGGCGCGCTCATCGCGATGGCGCAGAAGGACTGGAAGCGCCTGGTGGCCTACTCGTCGGTGAGCCACATGGCCATGGTGATGCTGGGGATGTTCGCGCTCAACCCGGTGGGGATCACCGGCAGCATCGTGCAGCAGCTCAACCACGGCATTTCGACCGGCGCCCTCTTCCTGCTGGTAGGCGTGGTCTACGAGCGGCGGCACACCCGCGAGATCTCCGAGTACGGCGGCCTCTCGAAGGTGATGCCGGTCTACGCGGCGATCTTCCTCTTCATGACGATGTCGTCCATCGGTCTGCCGGCGCTGAACGGCTTCATCGGTGAGATCCTCATCATGCAGGGCATCTTCGCGGTCAACAAGGTCTGGGCGGGCGTAGGCGCCGCCGGCATCGTGCTGGGTGCGGCGTACATGCTGTGGCTCTACCAGCGCACGATGTTCGGCAAGATCGAAAACCCGAAGAACGAGAACCTGCCCGATGTCGGCCTCCGCGAGTTCGCGACGTTCGTGCCGCTCATCATCCTGGCGCTCTGGATCGGCCTCTATCCGGCGCCCTTCATCAACCGGCTGAACACCTCGGTGGCGAGGGTGGTGGCCCGCGTCAGTCCGCAGTACACGGCGGCGCTGAAGGCCGCAGGCATTGATTGCGGCGCGGAGACCGCTGGGCCGGCAGCAGCGGCGCAGGTGACGGCGGCTCAGGTCATGTCGGCACCCGCCACGGCCACAGCGCCCACGGCCACACTGACGCTGGCGATCCCCGGGGGTGCGGCGGCGTCCGCGGCACCGGCCGGGATGCAGGCTTTCGGCGCGGCTCCGTGCAGCGACCTGGCCGGCAAGCCCGAGGCCCACCGGTGATGCCGATGGGGCTCTCCGCGGCGGATTTCTACTACATCCTGCCCGAGATGGTGCTGACCTTCGGCGCCATGCTCGTGCTCATGGCGGACCTGTACTTCACGCGGGAGCAGCGGGGCGCCATTACGGGCCTGTCGGTGGGCGTACTCGTGGCCACCTTCATCGCACTGGTCGTCGTCGGCAGCCCCCAGATCGCGATTTCGCGCGGGCTGCTGTCGATCGACGCCTTCGGCTTCTACTTCAAGGTCATCTTCCTGGCCTCGGCGGCGCTGACGCTGCTGATGTCCGGCCCGTACCTCAAGGTGGAGGGGATGCCGGCCGGCGCGTACTGCTTCCTGGTGCTCGCCGCCACGCTCGGCATGATGTTCATGGCCAGCGGCATTGAGCTCATCACGATCTTCATCGGCCTCGAAACGATGGCCATCGCGTTCTACATCCTGGCCGCCTTCATCAAGCCCAACGCCCGCTCGAACGAAGCGGGTGTGAAGTACTTCCTGCTCGGCGCCTTCTCGCTCGGGATTCTGCTCTACGGGATGTCGCTGCTGTACGGCCTGACCGGATCCACGAGCCTGGCGGGCATCGCGACGGCGATCGCCGATCCGGACGCCGTCGGGCGCCCGATGCTGCTGCTGGCCGTCGTGCTCGTCGTCGCTGGCGTGGCCTTCAAGATTGCGGCGGTACCGTTCCATATGTGGGCGCCTGATGTGTACGAGGGCGCACCCACGCCGATCACCGCGTTCCTGTCGGTGGGCTCCAAGGCCGCGTCCTTCGCGATGCTCCTCCGCATCTTTGTCGAGGGCCTGCCCTCGATGAGCGAGGAGTGGCGGACGCTCTTCTATGCGCTGGCCGTGATGACGATGACGGTGGGCAACTTCGCCGCCATCACGCAGACCAACATCAAGCGCATGCTGGCCTACTCGTCGATTGCCCACGCCGGATACCTGCTGATGGGCGTGGTGGCCGGGACACCGCGCGGCATCACCGCGATGCTGATCTACCTGTTCGTCTACGGGCTGATGCAGATGGGTGCGTTCGGCATCGTGGTACTGATGCGCCGCACGGACACGGTCGGCGACGATATCCAGGACCTCAACGGCCTCTACTTCCGGAACCCCATGGCGGCGATCGCCATGCTGATCTTCATGCTCTCGCTCGGCGGCATTCCCCCGACGGCGGGCTTCATGGGCAAGTTCTGGCTCTTCAGCGCGGCCATTGAGTCCGGCTACGTCTGGCTGGCCGTCATCGGCGTGCTGAACAGTGCCGTGTCCCTCTACTACTACCTGCGCGTCGTGGTCTTCATGTGGCTCAAGAACGAGCCGACCGGCTCGGAGCCCCGCATGCAGCCGGCGCTGGCCCTGACACTGGCCGTGGCCCTGGCCGGGACCATCGTGCTGGGCATCTTCCCGCGCCCGCTGTTCGAAATGGCCGAGGCTTCGGCACGCGCCCTCGGCGCCGCTCCAGTCGCCGCCGTCCGCTAGTGGCGACGAGTTACCCCGTCGCCAACCGCGCCGTCGTTTGTTGGTATCATTAGACGTTTGCGCGGGCGCTGATACCGCATGCCGACACCACTGCATGGCCTCCGGCACGAAGTTTCCCTCCTGGATTCGGCACTCGGGTGCCGGCCTGGAACTGGCCGGGGCCACCGCAGGGCTTGCCCTGACCGGCTACTGGGTCGACGGTAAGTTCGGCACACGGCCGTGGGGCCTGCTGGTGGGTGTGTTTATCGGGATCGTGGGCGGCCTCTATAACCTGGTCCGGGATTCCATGCTGGCGGCGCGGGAAGCGCAGCGCGAGGACGCGTCGTCCGGAGCGTCGTCTGGAGCGCAGTCCGGAGCGCAGTCCGGACTGCCGGAAAGCGGGCAAGGGCCGGCCGTAAAGGCCGTGAAGAGTCAGGTAGGGAAGTGACACCGCAGGGTACGCGGTTCGCCTGGTTTCTCGGAATGGCTGCGGCGCTCTCGCTGGTGATGTGCGCCGTCGGGTGGGTGCCGACCAGCAGGCTTGCCGGGCCGGATGGCATCCTCGCGATGGTGCTGGGATGCGGGATCGGATTGGCGGCCGCCGCTGCGGCCGGGGCGTTTCTGGCCACGATGGCCGCGGAAACGCCCGAAGCCAGGATGCAGCGGGCATTTCTGGCGATGTTCGTGCGGCTCGTGGTGGCGCTCCTGCTGGGGACGGCAGCCGTCCTCAGTGGTGAGGTGGCACGACAGCCCCTCCTGGTCTGGATCGCGGTGGCCTATGTGGTGCTGCTGCCGCTGGAAGTGAGACTCGCAATCGTATGAGACAGGAACCGACGGGACACGAGGAAGCCGGACACGGCGCGGAGGCCCATGAGGGCGCAGTGCCGGCGGCGACCGGTCACGTGGACGCCGCCCAGGATGCGGCGGATCACGCGGCGCAGGGGCACGACGACGCAGCCCATGCTGGTGCGCCGCATGCCGACACACACGATGCCGCCCACGACGCTGCGGCCTCGCACGGCGGCGGTGGCGGTCATGCCGAGAGCCCGCTCTCGCACGTGGTGCAGCACCCACTCATCCAGCAGACGGCCGACTACGGCATCCTGACGCCCGAAGGAAAGATCACCGTCTTCTCCGACCAGATCGCCATGATCGCGCTGGCCGGCGTGCTCCTCGTTGCGCTGGTGCCGATGATCGCGAAACGCCGTCGGAAGGCCGCCGGCGTGGACGCGATGGTGCCCACAGGGTCGCTGAACGGCCTGGAGTTCCTCTGCCAGTACATCCGCGAGGAAATGGTGAAACCGGCCCTCGGCGAGCACACGGACCGCTTCATCAAGTACATCTGGAGCCTCTTCTTCTTCCTGCTGACGGTGAACATCCTGGGCCTGCTCCCGATTCCCGTCATCTCGGCCCTCTTCGGTACGCACCTGGGCGGCGCCGCCACTGGCAATATCTGGATGACCGGCACCCTCGCCGTCGTCACGATGGGAATGATGGTCGTCAACGGGCTTCGGCTCGGTGGCAAGTCCTACCTCGCGCACTTCTGTCCGGGCCCGATTGCGATGGCGCCTCTGCTGGTGCCGGTCGAGATCATCGGTCTGGTGGCGAAGGTGTTCGCACTGGCCGTACGTCTGTTCGCCAACATGATTGCCGGCCACATCCTCCTGGCCGTGCTGCTCTCGTTCATCATGATGGCCGGCGCACAGAGCGCGGGCCTGGGGTACGGCGTGGGTGTGCTGGTGGTAGCCGGCAGCGTGGCGATTAACCTCCTGGAACTGTTCGTGGCGTTCCTGCAGGCCTTCATCTTCACGTTCCTGACCACGCTCTTTATCGGGATGTCGGTCGTCTTCCACCACGACGACCACGGTGGCGAACAGGGCCACCACGAAGCTGCGGCGCACTAGGAGCGTTGGCTCCAGGCGCCGGGTTGCCATGCCCGCAAGGTTCGGGGCGAATGCGGGCCGTGAGGCGTGACTGCGATGGCGAGTAACAAGCGCTGCTCCCCGGGCGGCGACAACAGAGGAAGGACAGTGCACATGGATCGCAAGCAGGTTGTTCGTACGGTGTTCGGGTTTGCCGCGGTGGGTCTTGCCGTGATGGCGATGCCGTCGGTGGCGTTTGCGCAGGAAGCGGCCGAGAATGGCACGTTCCTGACCAGCAACGGCGCGGCGTGGATGGGCGGGGCGATTGGCGCCGGCCTGGCCATCATGGGCGGCGCGGCCGGCATCGGCCGTATCGGCGGCTCGGCGGTGGAGTCGATGGCGCGGCAGCCCGGTGCGGCCGGTCAGATCTCCACGGCCATGATCATCACCGCGGCCATGATCGAAGGCGCGACGCTGTTTGCGGTCGTCGTCGGCATGCTCGCCGTACTGAAGGCGTAAGAGCCTTATGAAACAGCGAGTGCTGGCGGCGCTGCTCGTCCTGAGCGCGCTCCCGGCGTACGCCTCAGAGGCGGCGCCGGAAGCTGGCCTCAGCCCGTTTGCCGGCGACCTCGGGAATGCCATCTGGACCCTCGGTATCTTCCTGATCGTCGTGCTGGTGCTCGGGAAGTTCGCGTGGGGTCCCGTACTCGGCATGCTCAAGGAGCGCGAGGACTTCATCCGGAAGTCCCTGCACGACGCCAAGCGGGACCGCGATGAGGCGGAAGCCAGGCTGAAGGAGTACACGGCCCAACTGCAGGCTGCCCGGTCGGAGGCCGCCTCGCTCGTCGAGGATGCCCGCCGCGATTCCGAGCGCCTGCGCGAGGAACTGCGGTCCAAGGCGAAGGCCGAGGCCGACACCATCCTGAAGAACGCCGAACGGCAGATTCAACTGGAGACCGGCCGGGCGCTGGCGCAGATCCGCACCGAGGCGGTTGACCTCTCGGTGATGATCGCCTCGAAGCTCATCGGCCGTAACCTGACCAAGGCGGACAACGAGCGGTTGATCGAGGACGCGCTCAAACAGGTCGAGGCCAGGCATCAGTAAGGAACACCTCTCGACGGTCTGCTGGAGTTCTCCAGGGCTCTGAATTCAAGGTTCTGGATACCTGGCAGCCGGCGAGGGGGATCTCCACACGGACCATCCGAAAGTCAGGGGTTTTTGATGGGCCGGTTCGAAGGATGAACGGGCATGCCGTTTGCTCACAGGAAGGCGTGCCGCGCCGGTCCCACGGGCGGCGGCAGACACTTCAGTGGGGATGAGCGTTGAGGAACTGACTAGGCCCCCAACGCAATGATTGAAGGCCCGGCGCGTGCGTCGGGCCGTTTTTAGAATCCCAGTTCCTTCAGGTAGCCACGCGCCTCGGTAGCTTCCGGGCTCTCGGCGTCCGCCGCGGATACCGCCTGGAAGTACGCCGCCGCTCCTGCCTTGTCGCCCTTCCGGAACGCAATCAGCCCGAGTTGCAAGCGTGGGCGCAGCCAGACCGGATCCATCGCCGCCGCACGCTTGAAGAGGTCCTCCGCGCCGGCGGTGTCGCCCTTGCTGAAGCGCACCTCGGCGAGGGCATAGACCATCTCGCGGCTGGCGCCCGCGACGGCGCCGCCCGCCACCATCCGCTCTGCGTCGTCGTGGTTGCCCTTCACTAGCTGGGTGAGTGCCAACTCGATTCGGGCACGTTCGTTTCCCGGATCCGCCTGCAGCACGACCTCGAACGTGGCTAGCGCCCGGTCGAGGCTCGCCACGCGGGAAGGTCCGGCCTCCTTCGCGCCACGCTGACGCCAGGCGTCACCGATCACCAACTGCACGGACGTCAGCGTCGGGTTCTTCGTGGCGATCTCCTGATACGCGGCAATCGCCTGATCGAACTTGCCCTCGGCCCGAAGAGCGCCGGCGGCGGCCAGTTCGTTCTCGATCTGCCGGCTGACTGCCGTGGGCGCCGGGGCCACTACCCGCGTCATCACGAATTCGAGCGGCGCATTGCCCGTTACCGAGCTACGAACCATGGACCGACCCTGCTGCGGCATGAAGCCGGGGGCCTCTGCCACGAACGACCAGGCCCCGCCCACGAGGCCAATCATCGCGAAACGGCCCTTGCCGTCGCTTGTGGACGTGATCTGCGTTGGCCGGCCGTTCGGGTTGGCGGCCTTGATGACCGCGCCCTTGATGGGCTGACCCTCGCTGTCGACGACAATGCCGCGCACGGCGCCGCTCTGGGCAGAGGAGGTGGTTGCCACCCCGACCACCAGACACACGGCCCGAAGCCAGCCAATCCACGCCGGCCCCCGGTCACCGATTCGACGCGTTCCCATAGCGGCAAGTTCTAACACGACCCCGGCTCCTGTGCCATGGCAGGACGGTCGGGAGGAGTAATATCCGCCCGTTCCTGACGGGAGGCGCTGATGGTGAGATTCCGATGGATGGTGGCGTGGGTGTCCGTGGTCGTCGCGCTGACCGTCGGGGCCGCGCAGGAACGTCCATTCCGTCCCGTGACGGATCAGACGCTGGCCAGCCCCGATCCGGCCGACTGGCTGGCCTGGCGCGGGACCACGCGCTCCCAGGGCTACAGCGCCCTTGACCAGGTCAACCGCGGCAACGTGAAGCAGCTCCAGCTTGCGTGGTCCTGGGTGATGGAGCCCGGCACGCAGGAGGCCGCCCCGTTGGTCCACGACGGCGTGATGTACCTCGGCCACCCGGGCGCGATCGTGCAGGCGCTCGATGGCGCCACAGGCGATCTGATCTGGGAGTACCGCCCGCCGGCCGGGGCTTCCGGCAAGCCTCCGCAAGGTACCGTGCGCGGCATCGCTCTCTATCAGGACCGCGTCTTCGTGAACATACCGGACGGCCGTGTTGTGGCCCTCGACGCGCGGACTGGCCGGCAGGTCTGGTCCACGCAGGTGCCCAACGCCCCGCCCGGCATGCGCTTCGGCACCGCACCACTCGTGGTGCGCGGCAAGGTCATCTCCGCCATGCAGGGCTGTGCGATCTACACCGAGCAGAAGTGCGGCATCGTGGCGCACGACGCCGTGACGGGCAAGGAGGCCTGGCGGACGCTCACCGTGCCCAGGCCCGGCGACGCCGGGTCGGACTCGTGGGGGGACCTGCCATATCTCTATCGTGCCGGCACCGAGATGTGGATTCCCGGCAGCTACGATCCCGCCCTCAACCTTGTTTACTGGTCCACAGCGCAGGCCAAGCCGTGGACGCGCGCGGCGCGAGGCACCGACGGCGACGCGCTCTACTCCAACTCCACCCTCGCACTCGACCCCGACACCGGGAAAATCGTCTGGTATCGCCAGTTTGTACCAGGGGAGTCCCACGACCTCGATGAAGCGTTCGAGAACGTACTGGTCGATGCTGGCCAGGAGCAGTTGCTCTTCAAGATGGGCAAGCTCGGCATTCTGTGGAAGGTGGACCGCCGCACCGGAAAGATTCTGCGCGCCACGGACATGGGCTATCAGGACCTCGTGACCGTCAACGCCGACTCCGGCGCCGTGGCGTACAAACCCGGCAAGCTGACCAAAGCCGACGACATCCTTGACCAGTGCCCCAGCCACCTGGGCATCAAGAACTGGCCGTCGATGGCGTGGTCGCCCGAAACACACGCCCTCTACATCCCCATGGTGGCCAACTGCGGCAAGCAGGGCTACATCGACGTGGAGAAGAAGCCGAATGGCGGCGGGCTCGGCCGCGGCAACGTCATGGACCCGTACCCACATCCGTCGTCGGGAGGTAATACCGGCGTGCTGGCCGCCTTCGACGTGAACGGCACGTCGCTCTGGCAGCACCGTCAGCGTGTGCCGTTTGTCTCGGCCGCCCTGGCGACGGCTGGCGGCCTTGTGTTCATCGCGGACCACAACCGGTATGTCCACGCGTTCGACAGCAAGTCCGGGAAGGTGTTGTGGCAGACACGCACTGCTACCACGGGGCACGGGTTCCCTATGACCTACATGGCCGGAGGCCGCCAGTTCGTGGCGATGCCGATCGGCATCGGCGCACCCTTCATCGAGATGTTCGGGCCGCAGTTGGTGCCCGAGGCGACGCCGCCGCGGGCAGGGAACGCGCTCATGGTGTTCGCCTTGCCGCGCTGAGGCCCCCATGCGTACCCCGTTTGGGCCTTTACAACTCCACTCCCCCTGGAAGACACTCAGCCCCCGAGGTCGCCGTTCGTACCTCATCCGGGAAGACTTTGTTCGAAAGGGGAGGCTAATGAGACTTGTGAAGGTCCGGTGGTTCCTGGCGCTCGCGTTGCTGCTCACGCCGCTGTGTGCCTACGCACAGACATCGGGTTCGATTGCGGGTGAAGTCAAGGACGCTACGGGCGGCGTGCTCCCTGGCGTTACGGTGGAAGTTGCCAGCCCGGCGCTGATTGAGAAGGTGAGAAGCGCCGTTTCCGACGGTTCGGGCCTGTACAAGATCACCGACCTCAGGCCGGGCACCTACAGCGTCACGTTCAGTCTGGCGGGTTTTTCCACGGTCAAGCGCGAGGGCATCGATCTGTCCGCCGGCTTCACCGCGAACATCACGGCGGAGATGAAGGTCGGCTCGATGGAGGAGACGATCGTCGTCTCTGGCCAGGCGCCGGTCGTGGACGTGCAGAACGTCCGCGAGCAGCGCGTACTCACGCGCGACATCATCGACGCGATCCCCACGGCGAAGTCCATCGCCAACCTCGCCGTCCTCATCCCCGGCATGAACGTGCTGGGTGCGACGACGGCGGGACAGGACGTCGGCGGTAGCTCGGGCGAGGGTTTCCAGGGCCTGACCATCCACGGCGGGCGCCGCAACGACCAGCAGACGCTGCTCGATGGCATGTCGGTCGCGATGGTGCAGGCCTTCGCGGGCAGCATCGGGGCCACCACCCTGGGCGACCAGACGATCGAGCAGACGATTCTCTCGGTCAGCGGGCACTCGGCCGAGTGGGAGACCGGCGGCGTCGTGGCCAACATGCTGCCGAAGCAGGGCGGCAACAAGTTCGGCGGCGGCTTCTTCGCCAACATCGCCAACGAGTCGACGCAGTCGAACAACTACACCGATGAGCTGAAGGCCCGCGGGCTGACGGCGGCCCTGCCCACGAAGGAAATCCGCGACATCAACCCGTCGTTCGGCGGTCCCTTGAAGAAGGACAAGCTCTGGTTCTTCACCGCCTACCGCGACGTGCGGGTCGCCAACTATACGAACCAGAGCACCCGGGCGCCGAACCTCAACCCCACCGGCTTCACCTACGTGCCCGACCTCTCTGTGCGTCCGTACCAGGACCAGATCACCAAGGACGGGGTCGGACGCGTGACGTGGCAGTTGACCCCGAAGAACAAGCTGGCGGTGATGTTCGACTGGAACGACAAGATGGAGTACCGGACGCTCTCCGGCCAGCTCGCCGACGAGGCCAACTACATCCAGAACTTCCACAGCAACATCATTCAGACGACCTACTCTGCCCCGCTGACCAACCGGTTTCTCGTGGAGGCCGGGATGTCGCTGACCGACGTGCTGCACACCATCGTGCCGAGGCCTGGCGCCATCGGACCGACGGCGCTCGAGAGCACGACCGGCCAGCGTATCCGCGCCGTTGTCTACGGCGCCGCGCAGAGCCCGCAGGTGTATCGCGATGAGGATCAGCGTAACGACGTCTACCGCGTTGCGCTGTCCTACGTGACGGGCTCCCATGGCTTCAAGTTCGGGTTCCAGCAACAGAACGCCTTCCTGAGCCCCTTGTACGAGGCTCCGGCGGACTACGAGCTGACCCTGGTGCGCGGCGTGCCCAATTCGGTCACCTTCCTCCCGACCCCGTTCCGGCTGACCAACTACGCCTACAAGTCCAGCGCCTTCGCGCAGGACCAGTGGAGCGTGAACCGGGTGACCATGAACCTGGGCGTCCGGTGGGACCGGCTCGGGACGCGGTATCCGGACTACGACCTCAAGGCGACGAACCTGCTGCCCGCCCGCCAGTTCTCTGGCGCGCACGTGTTCAAGTGGAACGACTTCTCACCGCGCCTCGGTGCTTCCTGGGACGTGTTCGGCAACGGCAAGACGGCCGTGAAGGTGGCCATGTCCCGGTACGTGCTGCAGGAGACGATGGACCTGACCCGCGTCGTGGACCCGACCACCTCATCGGCTGGCACGCTTACCCGCACCTTCGCCGACGCGAACGGTGACTTCGTGCCGCAGGGCGACCCGCTGAACCCCGCCGCGAACGGCGAACTGGGCCCGAGCCCGAACCAGAACTTCGGCAGACTGGTCCGGACGCTGACCTACGACCCGAAGTGGGCCGAGGGGGTCGGGGTCCGGACCTACAACTGGGAGTTCTCCACCGGCATCCAGCAGGAGGTGCGGTCCGGGATGTCGGCCAACGTTGCCTTTTACCGCCGGCACTACGGAAACTTCACGGTGACAGACAACACGCTGGTCTCCGCCGAGAACTTCGACCCGTTCTGCATCACCGCCCCCAGCAACTCGCGGCTGCCGAATGGCGGCGGGCAGCAGATCTGCGGAATGCGCGACCTGAATCCGTCCAGCCTTGGCCGTCTGCAGAACCTGGGCACACTTGCGAACGACTACGGCAAGCAGGTTGAAACGTGGCAGGGCGTGGACATGGCTCTGAACACCCGCCTGAAGAACAAGGCGACGCTGCAGGGTGGCTTCAGCTTCGGGCGGTCGCTCACGGACAACTGTGAGATCTTTAAGGCCGTGCCCGAAGCGGGCACGACCGGAATCGCTTCGCCCCTGGGCGGACCCTACTGCCGCCAACTGCAGCCGTACCAGAAGCAGGTAAAGGTCCTCGGGTCGTATAACCTTCCGTGGGCACTGGTGGTCTCCGGCACCTTCCAGAGCGTGCCAGGCGCCGTGGTTTCGGCGAACGCGGTCGCGAATAATACGCAGATCGCGCCCTCGCTCGGGCGGAACCTCTCCGCCGGCGCTACGGCGACGACGACCATCAATCTGATCTCACCCAACACGGTGTATGGGGACCGGATCAATCAGATCGACATGCGCTTCACCCGCGTATTCAAGATCCGGACGGCCTCGATCCGGACGATGCTGGACCTGTATAACTTGGCCAACCGGAGCACGGTCGTGTCGTGGAACAACACCTACGGCGCGCTCGCCGGTGGCGGCGCGACCTGGTTGACCCCGCTCGGGATCCTCCCGGCGCGCCTCATTAAACTTGGAGTGCAGCTCGACTTCTAGGATCCACACCGTGTCATCCTGCCGCCAGGTTCTGGCCGCCCTCGCGCTCGCGATCGGGTGCGTGCTGGGCTTGGCGGCGCAATCTCCGAAGTCGCAGTTCCCCAAGTCACAATGGGCCGGCGTCTACACCGACGCGCAAGCCATGCGGGGCGAGCCGCTGTATGTCGAGAACTGCTCGATGTGCCACGGTCTGAAGCTGGCCGGAACCGTTCTGGCCCCGCCGCTGGCTGGGCCCACCTTCAACGCCAAGTGGAACCGGCGCGCTCTGTCGCTGGTCTTCAACATCCTGCAGACGCAGATGCCGCTGAATCTCAGCGGCCATCTCAGTCCCCAGCAGAACGCCGAGGTGCTGGCGTACATGCTCCGGGCCGGTGACCACCCGTCTGGTGCGGTGGATCTGCCTGCCGGAGCGGATGCCCTGAAGGCGATCACCATTCTCGAGCAGAAGCCGTGAGCCAGATGCAGAGCGCCCCTGGGAGCATGGTCGTCCGCGGCTGTCTCGTGCTGGCGTGCGCCGCGGTCCTCGCGTGGAACACCCCGCACTCCGTCGTGGGGCAGGCACAGGTCGTGGGGCAGGCACAGCCGCTCGGACTGAAGCCCAATACCGTGGCGGGGCTCGGTGATCCTGTGGCGCCGCCGGTTGGTGACCCCGTCTCCCAGTACTACACGGAGGAGCAGGCCACACGTGGCCGCGCCCAGTTCCTGCGTAATTGCGGCGTGTGTCATACGGCCGCGCCGCTCATCACCCGCGACATGCTGCCGCCCGAGGCCGGCTTCTACCGCACGGAGCACACCTTCATTCCGCTCGGCGGTGCCTTCCCGCGGAAGTACCCGACGATGTACCACCTGTTCCGGCGCATCCGCGACACGATGCCGGCGGGCAACTCTGCCGCGGTCAGCCCGGCTGCGAAGCTGGACATCATCGCGTTCCTGCTGAAGGCAGGCGGGTTTCCGGCAGGCAAGACGCCGCTGACGCTCGACATCGCGGCGATGAAGCGGATGCCTCTCAATGAGCAGGGCTTTGATGTCGTGTTTGACGGGAAGGATCTGTCGGGCCTCGGCGTCGTCCTGGGGTTCATGTGCAAGCCGGCGCCGCTCGGCTGCGGCACGACCGACCCTGGCACCGTCGTTCGCGTTGATGCCGCGAAGCAGGAGCTCGTCTATGTGGGCCAACCCGAGGGCTACTGGCACACGAAGAAGCAGTACCGCAACTTCGACATCCGGTTCGACATGCTGTTCGAGAAGCCGCCGGACTCCGATCCCGACGACACCTTCTTTGACGGCAACGGCGGCGTGCTCTTCCCCGTCACCGAGCACTTCGTCTATCCCCCGACCGGGTCACGAATCGAGGTGCAGGGTCACAACAGGAACCTGATGGCCGTGCTGGGCTCCCAGGGGTCGCTCCTGGACGCGGACACACGTGACCGCGTGCAGCGCCCGGTGGGGCAGTGGAACTCCGTCCGTGTCGTCAACGTGAACGGGACCGTCACGACCTACATCAACGGGGCGCTCATCGGCCGGGGCACGCACCCCTACACGGCGGCTGGCTATGTGATCTTCCAGCTTGAAGGCGTGGCGATGCGCTTCAGGAACATCCGCATCAAAGATTTGAAGGACTAGGTCAGTCGATCGTCAGGCGGACCACCAGCCCGTACTTCCCGGTGTTCGACAGGCTGTCGCGCTGATTGCCATCAACCGGCCAGATGCCTGAGACCTGCGGAAAGGGGTTGTCGTCGAACGTCTTGTAGATGCCGACCCGCGTGTGCTTCCACAGGTCCACGAACACGCGCACGGCCGTCATCCGATCCTTCTCGCCTTCGGTGACGCCGTACAGGCCCTGGGCCGAGAGCCACGAGATGAGGCTGTCGGCCCGATCGATCTCCTCGTGCGTGACGCTGCCACCGATCGAGACCGCCGGGGTGAGCGGCACGTGGCCCTGCGCGCTGAACCAGTAGCCCTGCTTGGTGATCGACGACCAGTTCACGCCGACCATCTCGGCTGAACTCTCCGTGGGGCCCCACGTGTAGCGGGCCCACTCGCCCATCAGTTGGAGGTTGGGCAGGGGTGTGAACGACGCGCTGGCCACGACGGCGTTGTCATAGCGTTTCGACGCCCAGTAGGTGGGAAGCCGCTCGACCTTGCTGCCGGTAAAGCCCCGCTTGACGGACGCACGGACCTCGATGGCGTCCAACGGCGAGAACGACGCGGAGGCCATGGCCGTCAGCGCCGAATTGGCGTCGAGCGTGTCGTCCTCGAAGTAGAAGTAGTCGTAGTCGAACCACCGATTGCCGTCCCCAAGGAAGCCGGCGAGGTTGCCGGAGAAGAGCGGTTTCTTGCGTCCCGCCACCGGCCTGGCATAGCCGAACATCAGGCCGAAGTTGCCCTCGGCATTGATGCGCTGAATCCGGGGCGTGTCCTTGGCGGTCATTGAGCCCGCTGCCTGCCAGTCAAGACCGAGTGGCAGCAGCATCCGGCCGAAGCGGACCGAGAAGTTGTCCGTGGCACGCAGTTCGGCGAAGGCCTCGCGAATGGCACCCTGTTGGGATGGCACATCGAGCGCGATGCCGCGATAGGCGTCCACGCGCCGGTTGCCGTTCTTCGGCGCACAGGGAACGTTGGGTCCGCCCACGCCCGCGTAGAGACGCACGGGGTCGTTGGGGAAGAAGAAACCCGGTGCGCCACACGCGGGCAGCGGGTCGCGTTCATTCACCGGGTTCATCGCGACCCGGTAGAACACACGGTCGTTGGGCCGGCCCTCGATCGTGACGATGGCGTAGCCGACGCGCCCCTGGTTCTCGAAGCCCAGCGTCGCGTTGGCGCCGTCCTTTCCCCAGCCGGCCATGAACGCGGCCTTGACCCACAGCTTGGACGAGTTGGGGAGGGGGATGCCAGGGTCCTGGGCGCCGGCGGCCGGACCGCCTTCTGGCTCCTGCGTGCTGGAGTCGGTAAGGGCAGCCACCGCGGTGCCCATCCGTAGGGTCTCCTGGGCTCCTGCGGTACCGGCGACGAACGCGCCAACGGCGCAGAGCGTGAGCGCGCGGCGGAGCCGGACGAGACACGCGTGAGAACGGGACAAAGGGCGCATCAATGGGGACAGTGCCTCAGTACATCTGGTAGAGCATTACGTAGATCACGACACCGGTGACGGAGACGTACATCCACAGCGGGAAGGTGACCTTCGCGATCCTGCGGTGACGCGCGAAGTCGCTGCGCAAGCCGCGGAGCGTAGTCGTAATGACCAGCGGCACGATGACGATCGCCAGGATGACGTGGGTGATGAGAATCGTGTAGTAGACGTAGCGGATCGGGCCCTGCCCAGGGAACGGCTTCGAGAGCACGTTCAGGTGGTAGATCACGTAGGAGATCAGGAACAGCGTGGAGGAGCCGAGCGCGGCGAGCATCGTACGCTTGTGCGCCTCACGCTTGCCCTGCTTGATCAAGGTGACGCCAAGTGAGAGCAGGATGAACGACAGGCCGTTGAGCGTGGCGTTCAGGGCTGGCAGGTCTGACACGGACATGGCTATCCCTTCTTCAGCCTACTGGAGCCACAGGCGATCGATGACCAGCGCGCCCCACAGCACAGGCAGGTAGATGATCGACGCCAGAAAGAGGCGGCGGGCGGACGCATGCGTCAACGCCTGGGCGAAGGCGACGGCGATGCCGATGAGCGCCACACCAAGGGCCGCCGCCACAACCAGGTAGGGCGTGCCGGCGAGGCCGACGTAGGCGGGCGTCTCACTGGCCACGACCAGCGCCACGGCGTAGAGCCACGCCTGCCGGCCGGTGCTCCGCCCGTCCGGCTCGACCACCGGCAGCATCTGCAGCCCGGCGCGCGCGTAGTCCTCGCGGTACATCCATGCGATGGCGAAGAAGTGCGGCATCTGCCACAGGAATACGATGGCGAACAGGGACACGGCACCCCAGCCGATGTCGCCGGTGGCCGCGGCCCAGCCAATAACTGGTGGGAGCGCGCCGGGGAACGCCCCGACCAGTGTGGAGTGCCAGGTGCGGCTCTTGAGTGGCGTATACACCACGACATAGCTGACCAGGGTGACCAGCGCCACGGCGGCGGCCATCAGATTCACACCGAGCGTCAGCTCTCCCAGGCCCAACACGGAGAGGAGCAGGCCGAAGGCGGCGGACTCGGCCATGCTCAATCGACCCTGCGGGAGGGGGCGCCTGCGCGTGCGGTGCATCAGGCCGTCGGTGTCCCGCTCCCACACCTGGTTGAGGGCCGAGGCGCCGCCAGCGACCAGCCCGGTGCCGATGAGCGTATGCGCGAGCAAGGCCAGGGGCACGCCATCTGGCGAGGCGATGTAGAGCCCAGCCAGTGTCGTGAAGAGGACGAGCAGATTCAGCCGCGGCTTGGTGAGCGTGACGAAGTCTGACGGCCTGCCAGGCCGGACGACCGGATCCGCCTCGGCTATCCGCTCCGGCGACGCCACACCCGCTGCGGGGGCGGTCGTCACGCCCGGGCTCCAGCCCTGGCCGAGGAACCTGTCGTCGTAGCCCTCGTGGCCCCGGTCGCGCTCGCGTGGCGGCCGAACAGCCGGTGTGTGCGGAGGGCGAGCACCAGCGTCGTGCCCAGTACCAGGGCGCCATTGGCCACATGGGCCGAGTTGACGACGAATTGTTTGGCGGTCCACACGACGTACGCGCCGAGTGTCACCTGCGCACAGAGCAGCACGAGCAGGAGGAGCGCCGGGTTCCTGAGCGACGGTCTGCGCCAGTGGTGGGCGAAGACATGCCCGGAGGTGGCCAGCACCAGGAACGAGACGGCCACCGCACCCATCCGATGGGCGAAGTGAATCGCAATCTTCGCGTCCCAGTGCGGCGGAATGAGGTGCCCGAACGCGAAGGGAAAGTCCGGAATGGCCAGGCCGGCCTCGGTGTGCCGCATCGTGGCGCCCAGAATAATCTGCAAGTAGGCGGCGACAGTCGTTGCCGTGACCAACCGGGTCAGCAGCACGTCGCCTTCCCGGGCCGCGCCGGTCATGCGCTGGTACCCCTCCTGCCAGCCCCGTGAGGTGACGGTGGCGACGGTCAGCGTGAGGCAGAACACCAGTTGCGCCAGACCCGCGTGCGAAATCGAAATCGGGGCGGGCAGGAAGTAGATCACGGTCAGCCCGCCGAGGATGCCCTGCGTGATCACGGCGCCGAGCGCCACGAAGCCGACGCGCCTGACCCATCGCCGCGGTTCCGCCTTCCACAACCAGACGGCGAGGATCACCATCAGGAATCCGACCGTGCTGGCGATCAGGCGGTGGCCGTGCTCATAGAAGATGCCGCCGACCATCTTGTCGAGCGGGAAGGAGAACATGAACCAGCCGTAGGTATTCGGCCAGTCCGGCACGGAGAGACCCGAGCCAGTGCTCGTGACGAGTCCGCCCGCAAAAATGAGGATGAGGGTGGCGGCAACGACGAGGCGGGAGAAGAGATTCAACATCAAGCACCGGTGCCGCCAGGGCACCCGCATCCGACCGGATACGGGCCCCTGACAGTCCGGCTGAAAACGTGTGACCGACTAGGACGCGGCCTTGAAGCTGAAGTCGGATGCCTTGGACTCGCTGGCCGCCACTTCGATGGTCGCCGTCTGAGTGCCGAGCGTCTCGTGGTGCGCCTCGATCGTGTACTTGCCCGCGGGCAGGCCCTTGATCTCGAACTTGCCGTCCGCGCCGCTGACGGCGAAGAACGGATGGTCGAGCACGGCCGCCTGCGCATTCATCCAGCCGTGGACGTCGCACTTGAAGGGCACCATCACTTCCGAGGCGGTGAAGGTGTGGTCGAACTTCATGCCCTGGATCGGCTGTCCCGTGTTGAACTCCGAGTTCGTCTTCGGAATGGCGTGGATGTTGTGCAGCGTCGGGTCGCTGTTGACGATCTGGAGCGGCTGACCCACCTGGATGCCGAACACGTGCGGGGTGTATTTGCAGCCCTTCTGGTCGAGTACGACCGGTGCGGTCGGTGCCGGGTAGGAGCCCGTGACGCCTTCCTTCAGATAGACCAGCACGTTGGCCAGGCCGCCATCGGCGCCTACCACCAGGGCCTCGGACGTCGCGCCCGCGCCCTGTTTCGCGCAGATCGGGTCCGCATTCATCTTGATGGCCTGAGCCGCCGGGGCCGTGCCATCGAACTTGATCGTGCCAGTAATGGTCGCGGCCGTGGCCGGATCCACCGTCGCGGCGGGGGCAGCCGCCGGAGCTTCAGCGGCCGGAGCCGCCGGCTCGCTCGAACCGCCGCCGCAGGCGACAGCCGTCAGAGCCAATGCGAACGAAGGCGCCCAGAGGCCCTTCAGCGTACGTGATGACATTCAATCTCTCCTGAGCGAGGGGGTTAGACGGTTGCCGAGGGAACGAACCGATCACAATTATCACAGAAATCAGGGACTTGTCAGCATTTCAGCCCCTACCGTACCTGGGCGCCGGCTTCTGCCAGCTTCCGCAGCACCCGGTCCTGCATCCACTTGGGATCCCACCACTCCACGGGATTCACCGGGTGCCCGCCCACCAGCATCGCAAAGTGCAGATGGTCCCCGCCGGCCAGACCGGTCATCCCGCTCTTCCCGAGCACCTGGCCTCTGGTCACGGTGGCGCCGGGTTTCACGTTGATTCCCGAGAGGTGGGCGTAGAGCGATTGCACGCCCAGGCCGTGGTCGACGATGACGCAGTTGCCGTAGATGCCGAGGTAATCGGCCAGCATCACGACGCCGTCCTGCGCCGAGGCCACCGGGACGTTGGCCGTGACGGCCAGGTCGAAGCCCAGGTGCACCTGCTGGTCGATCTCCCGGCCTTTATAGACGTAGGTGCGGTGGTCCGCGAAGCCAGCCTCGACCTGCGAGTTGCCGAGCTGCCGGAACGCATCTGTCCAGCGCATCGTCTGGCCACTCCTGGCCGCGAGCGCTTCGATGGTGTTGGCGTTGGTCCGGCGCAACGGGCCGTTGATGGTGACGAAGGCGCTCACGAGGTCTCCGGTGGAGACAATCAGCCCTGGCGTGCTGGAGGCGATCGGCGGGACCACCCGCTCCAGAAACGCGTCGGTCACGTCGATGCGGCTCCTGGCGAAGCGCGTCGGGAAGACCTCGTCCCCCAGGGGAGCCGTGGCCTCATTGCCAGCGGCGTCTCTCGAAAACACCACGATCGGCGTCTTCGTATCCTGGTCATGCAGCAGGGCGTACACGGCCACGCGCAGCGACGGGTCCGTGCTGATGCCAGCGCCGCTGGCCGGAAAGCCGCGGTAGGTGACCTGGCCCACGCGCACGCCGGAGTCCACATCGTCGGGCGTGGCGCGGTACACGACAAACTCCGAGCCGCCCCGGTTGATGTAGTGCTTCGTCGAGACCACCGCCACCCGCGGCGGTTCGAGGCGCACCTGCACGTCCCTGATTACGGTCGATTCGGCCTCGCGGAGGCCGTACAGCACCGGCCGGGCGGCGCGCACCACGATTCGGGCGGGACCGGCCTGAAGCTGTGGCACGTTGCTCTTGCCCAGGGGCCGGATCACATAGAGGCGGTCCGCCGACTCCTGTTTCGCGTCGCCGCCGCCCCCGCCGGTCAGGGAAAACACGGGGAACCGCTTGTCCCCCTGTTCAACCGCGGCATCGATCCTCGTGAAGTGGCCACCCGGTGCGTCCACCACCAGCTCCAGCGAACTCCTGAGGCCGATGAACGCGCCCGGTTGGCGCAGCTCGATGACGGGGCCTTGCGCCCTCCCGGCCCAGATCCAGAGACCGCCCAGGCTGAGGGCGCCCAGGAACACCAGGCCGAGCAGGAGCTTGAGCAGCGTGCGCATGCCACAAGCCTAGCAGCCCGTCCGGACGATAGTGGGTGCCAGATGTAACACGCTTGATACACGCGCGTAACGGTGATGCAAACACGGGTTGACAGACTGCGTTGGTGGCACACATCCGACTCGCGACCCGCTTCTTCACCGGCGTCCTGACGGCGCTCTTCCTGCTGACGGCTTCCAGCGCCTTCGCAGCCAACGACGCGATGGTGAAGCTCCTCGGCCTCCTGCGCGACCGAGGGGCCATCACGGTGCAGGAGTTCAACGAACTCGTCCTGCTGGCCGACCCGGCGGCTGCACCCGCGCCAGCCTCCGCACCGGTGCCGGCGACGACGGCCAAGCCGGCCCAGGCTCCGCCCGAGACGATCACCGCCCGCGTGCAGGCGCTGGAGAAGGCCAATCACGACGGTGACGTCGTCAAGAAGGCACTGGCCGGCAAGTGGTACGAAAAGATCAGGTTGCGGGGGTACACCCAGTTCCGCTTCAGCGAAGTCTCGCAGGGCAGCGGCGAAACTCTCGAGATTCCCGCCGACCGGTCGGTGGCGCCGGTCGAGACGTTCGGCATCCGCCGCGGCCGGTTCATCTTCAGCGGTGACGTCTCGGACCACTTCTATCTCTACGCGCAGTCGGACTTCAACGCGTCCACCGGCGCGCCCGACTATTCGCTGCAGATGCGCGACCTCTACGCCGACATCGCACTGGACAAGAAGAAGACGTGGCGCGTGCGTGCCGGGCAGTCCAAGGTGCCGTATGGGTTCTCGAACCTGCAGTCGAGCCAGAACCGGCTCGCCCTTGAGCGTCCCGACGCGTTCAACAGCGCCGCGGAAGGCGAGCGGGACCTGGGTGTGTATCTGATGTGGGCATCCACCGAGGCGCGGCAGCGGTTCAAGGACCTGGTGGATAAGGGCCTGAAGGGCTCGGGCGACTACGGCGTGACCGCCGTCGGCCTCTACAGCGGCCAGGGGCTGAACCGGTCCGACCTCAACGGTGAGCCACACCTGCTCGGCCGCGTGGCCTATCCCTTCAAGACCAAGGGTGGGAAGTACTGGGAGGTGGGCGTGCAGGCCCACAAGGGCAAGTTCGTCACCACCACGCAGGCGATCAGCACGGGCGGCGCGACGTTTACCCCCGCGCGGCCCGATGCGGGGGTGGCGGACGACCGCATTGGCGGAAGCTTCGTGCTCTATCCCCAGCCCGTGGGCATCGAGGCCGAATGGAACGTGGGGCGGGGGCCTGAGCTATCGGCCGATCGGCGGTCCATCACCGCGCAGCGCCTCCAGGGCGGCTACCTCCAGGCGAGCTTCCGGCACATGCGCAAGCAGGCCGTCTACACGCCCTTTGTCCGCTGGCAGTACTTCGACGGAGGCCGGAAGTTCGCGCGCAACTCGCCCTGGGATCGCGTCAACGAGGCCGACTTCGGTGTCGAGCTGACGCCGGTGTCCGAGCTGGAGTTGACGCTGCTCTACACGCGGACCATCGAACGCACGCGCACCAGCACCTTCCCCTACGCGCCCGCGCGGGGAGCGGACCGCTTCGGCGTGCAGCTCCAGTTCAACTACTGACGGGATTCAGGGCTGGAGGACCCCGTACTTGTCATAGCGCCTCGCGGCCTTGCGGGTGCCCTTATAGAGGAAGCGCTGCACCCGGTTGCCCGTGAGGCTCTCGCCCACATACAGGTTGTTCTTGCTGTCGGCCGCGATGGCGTGGGCGATGGTGAATTCGCCCCCCATCTGCCCGCCATTGCCGAACTCGCCGATGACCTGCAGGTCCGCGCGCCGCAGGATCCAGACCTTGTCGTTGCGGCCGTCAGCCACGAAGAGCCACCGCTGCTCGCGATCCTTGGAAAAGTTCAGGTCCAGCACGGTGCCACGCTGCGTCGACGGACGGATAAAGGCCTCCTTCACGAAGGTGCCGTCCTTCTTGAATACCTGGATGCGTGAATTATTCCGGTCGCCCACGTAGAGCAGGCCGTCCTTGTCGAGGCGTGCCGAGTGCGCCACCGCGAACTGGGCGGGCGGAGGATCACTGGGGCTCCAGGTGAACGGGATCTTGCGCGGCGGCACCTTGTCGTCCGGCGGCTTGCCGTAGGCGCCCCAGTAGCGCTTGAAGGCACCCGTCTCCGAGTCGAACACGATGACGCGACGGTTGCCGTAGCCGTCGGCGACGAAGACCTCGTTCGTGCCGGTATCCACGGCCACGCCCGCGATGTTGGCGCCGCCGCCGAGCACCTTCGTGTCGTGGCTGTCCACCTTGCCGCGCCCGGGCGCGTAGCCGACCTCCATCAGGAACTTGCCCTCGCGGGTGAACTTCATCAGGTGCGACCCGCCGAGCCAGACGTTGCCTTTGGCATCAACGGTCAGGCTGTGTTCCCCGCGCACCCAGTGATACGGGCGCGGTTCGAGGTTGATCCTCGGTGGCGCCGGGGACTTCGCGCTGTAAGTGGGGTCGTATCCCTTTGGCACCTTCTGGGGAGAACCCTGGTTAGTGGCGTCCGAGGCGGCGCCGGTTCCGCCACCGGCCCACTCGAACTCGGGGCCCGGCCCGCCGAAGCCCTGGAGGACGTTGCCTGCCGAGTCGAATTCCACGACGGCCGGGGGTGGCACGCAGCACTCGGATTCAGGTTGCGCGTAGGCGGCGTCGTCCTCGTGGCCGACAAGGACCGACCGCGGCCGGTTCAGCACCCAGACGTGGTCCTGCGCGTCCACGTCGATGCCGGCGACGTTGCCGAGCACCCACTTGTTGGGCAGGGGACGCTTGGGCCAGTAGGGATCCCATTCGTAGACCGGCACCTGATCATCCTTGGCCGGGTCCGGCGCCGCGTATGTGAGCCACGCGCCGAGCACCACCCCCACCGCCACAGCCGCCAGGGTCCATGTCTTCCGCAACATCAGCGTGCCTCCCGTGTCGCGCACCATATTGTCCAGCAGGACCTTGAGTCAAACGCCCGCGCCCGTCGTCCGGTCCGGCAGAGCTTCGGGTTCGCCCGGGCGAGCCCTTGGGATCCCGGTATGCTTGGTGCCACGGGCTGCCAGGACCCAGGAGGCTTCAGATGGTGAAATTCGCGCACGTACTCTGTCCGACCGACCTCAGTGAGGCCTCGCTGCCGGCCTTCCGATACGCAGCGGCCGTGGCCCGGTGGTACGGGGCAACCCTCACGGTCCTGCACGTCGTCCCCAGCTTCGAGCCCATGGCTGGGCCGGCGGAGTGGATCGGGGATCCCCTGCCAGTGCCGCGCGTGCCCTCAGCAGAGGATGTGCGTGCCGAGATGGCCCGCCTGCTGCCCATGGATGAGGCGGACGGGATCACGGTGACGCTCGAAGCCCGTGCCGGCCACGCGGCGTCAGTCATCGTCGACCAGGCGGTCGAGAGGTCAGCGGACCTCATCGTGATGGGGACCCACGGCCGAACCGGCTTCAGCCGTTTGCTGATGGGCTCCGTCGCCGAGAAGGTGGTCAGGCAGGCGCCCTGCCCGGTGTTGACCATTCCCCCGGTGGCGCCGGCCTCCAGGAAGGAGCGGCCTTCGTTCTCCCGCATCCTCTGCCCGGTGGACTTCTCGCCCGCCTCCGAACAGGCCGTGGGCTTTGCACTGGACCTTGCCCGCCAGGCCGGCGGCGCCGTGACCATGCTGAGCGTGGTGGAGTGGCTGGCCGAGGAGGAACCGATCGCCGATGGGGACTTCGATGTCAGCGCGCTGCGTGCACAGATGGCGGATCAGGCGCGTCAGCGTCTGCACGCGCTGCTCTCAGACGAGGCGCGGACCTGGTGCGACATCGAGGAGATAGTGACCTACGGCCGGGCGCATCGCGAGGTGATCCGGCTGGCCGCGGATCGGGGAGCCGACCTCATCGTGCTCGGCGCGCAGGGCCGCGGGGGCGTGGGGCTCGCGATCTTCGGATCCACCACGCAGCAGGTGATCCGTTCGGCAACCTGTCCGGTGCTGGTGGTGCACGCCCCGGGAACGCCGGTCTGACGGCCGGCGTGTCATCCGAGGCAGGCACCATGGACGCCCTTCAGACCGTCAACCGCCACGTCACGGACGCCGCGCGCCTCCTCGGGCTCGACGATGCGTTGACGGAGTTTCTCCTGACGCCGGATCGACAGCTGCGTGTCGAAGTGCCGATCATCCGGGATAACGGACACCTGCACAGCTTCATCGGCTACCGGGTGCAGCACAACGATGCCCGCGGGCCCTTCAAGGGCGGCCTGCGCTATCACCCGTCGGTGACCGACTCGGAGGTGACGGCGCTGGCGTCACTGATGACGTGGAAGACCGCCGTGCTCGATGTGCCGTTCGGCGGCGCGAAGGGCGGCATCCAGGTTGACGTGGCGCAGTTGTCGAAGCCGGAGCTGGAGCGGCTGACCCGCCGTTTCACCGACATCATCGACCCCATCATTGGTCCCAACATCGACATCCCTGCGCCGGACGTGGCCACCAACGCGCAGACGATGGCGTGGATCATGGACCAGTACTCCCGCCGCCACGGCTACTCGCCGGCGTGCGTCACCGGCAAGCCGGTGGCACTGGGTGGCTCTGAAGGCCGGAGCGAGGCCACCGGACGTGGCGTTGCGATCTGCGTGCGCGAAGCCTGCCGTACCCTCGGCATCGACCTGACGGCTGCGCGCGTGGCCATCCAGGGCTTCGGCAACGTCGGCTCGAATGCGGCGACGCTGCTCGGCGCGATGGGGGCCACCATCGTGGCCCTCAGTGACAGCTCCGGTGGCCGCTTCAGCCCGGGCGGACTCGATCCGGCGGGCATGGCGCAGGCCAAGGCCGATGGCGCCTCGATTCGCGACTATCCCGCAGGCGAGGCCGTGACCAACGCAGAGCTGCTGACGCTCGATTGCGACGTGCTGATTCCCGCCGCGATGGAGGATGTGTTCACCCCGGAGATCGCGTCCGCGGTGAAAGCCCGGATGGTCGTGGAGGCCGCCAACGCCCCGACCGCGTTCGAGGCGGATGCCGTGTTCGCGGAGCGGGGCATCACCGTGGTGCCCGACATCCTCGCCAACGCGGGAGGCGTGACGGTCAGTTATTTCGAGTGGGTGCAGAACCTGCAGCAGTTCCGTTGGGAACTGGCCGACGTGAATGAGAAGCTCGAGCGCCGGATAACCGCTGCCTTTCGGGCGGTGACGGACAAGGCGGCCGAGCACCACACCACCCTCCGCCAGGGCGCATTCCTGCTGGCGCTTGACCGTGTGGCCGCTGCCACGCGGCTGCGGGGGTTCTGAGCCGCGCATGCCAGGCACGACCGCCGCCCAGGCGGTGTCGCTCGTCAAGCCCGGCGATCGGGTGTTCCTGCACGGCAGCGCCGCCACGCCCCTCACGCTGGTGCACGCCCTCTTCGACCGCGCCAGCGAACTGCGCGACGTGGAGCTCGTCAGCGTCAGTACCATGGGCGACCTCGGCCTCGACCGGCCCGGCGTGCGCGACGCCTTCTTCGTCAACGCGCTCTTCGTGTCCGCCAACGTGCGGGCCGTCGTAGACACCGACCGCGGAGACTACGTGCCGGTCTTCCTCAGTGAGATTCCCCGGTTGTTCGAGGCCGGCATCCTGCCGGTGGACGTGGCCCTGGTGCACGTGTCACCGCCAGACCGCCACGGGTACTGTTCGCTCGGCGTGAGCGTGGACGTGGCGCGGTCGGCGGTCGTGCACGCGAAGACGGTCGTGGCGCAGGTCAATCCGCACATGCCACGGACCCATGGCGACGGACACGTGCACGTGAGCCGGTTCGCCGCGATGGTGGACGTGGACGACCCGCTGCCCGAGGTGGATTACGGCACCCGCATCGGCGCCTGCGAGCGCGCGATCGCCGAGCGGTGTGCGGGGCTCATCGAGGATGGCGCGACGCTGCAGGTGGGCATCGGCGCCATTCCCGACGCCATCCTTGGCGCCCTGGAGCATCACCGCGACCTCGGCGTACACACCGAGATGTGCTCGAACGGCATCCTGCCCCTCATTCAGAAGGGCGTCATCACCAACCGGATGAAGCGGAAGCATCCGGGCCGTGTCGTCACCAGCTTCGCGCTCGGCACCAGGGCGCTCTACGACCTGTTTCACGACAACCCGGACTTCGCGTTTCTCGACGCGCAGTATGTGAACGACGGCAACGTGATCGCGAAGAACCCGAAGGTGGTGGCCGTCAATAGCGCCATTGAGATGGACCTCACCGGGCAGGTCTGCGCCGACAGCATCGGCACGTTTCAGTTCAGCGGCGTGGGCGGGCAGATGGACTTCATGCGCGGCGCCGCCCTCAGTGACGGCGGCAAGCCGATCATCGCGATGGCCTCGGTCACCGCGAAGGGCGCGAGCAAGATCGTGCCCTTCCTCAAGCAGGGCGCCGGCGTGGTCACCACGCGGGCGCATGTGCACTGGGTGGTGACGGAGCACGGCACGGCCTATCTCTACGGCAAGAATCTGCGGCAGCGGGCCGAGGCGCTCATTGCCGTGGCCCATCCGAATCACCGCGAGGCCCTCTCACGCGCCGCCAGGGAACGGTTCGGGTCGAAGAACGAGGGTGCCTGACCCCATCCAGAGCGTGACGACTCCCGTGGACGGCGCGCCGCTCGAACAGCAGCTTGAAGAGCAGATCGCCCAGTGGCGGATGTACCTGCGCCGCCGAAGGGTCATCCACGGCCCCGACGTGGCCGAACTGGAAGGCCACCTCCGCGACCAGTTGGCCGCCCTCACGGAGGCGGGCCTCGCGGCGGACGAAGCCTTCTTCGTCGCGGTCAAGCGCATGGGCAGCCTCGACGCGCTGTCGCGTGAGTTCGCGCGTGAGCACTCCGAACGACTGTGGAAGCAACTGGTCATCGCCCCCGATGCGGCCGATGCCGCGCCGGACACCGCACGCACCGAGGCACTCGTCGTCCTGGGCCTCGCCGTCGCCGCGGCGGTGGCGGTCAAGGTGCCGGAACTGTTCGGTGTGCACCTCGACCCTGATGCCGAGTTGCCGCTGTTCTACTTCCGGAACGCCACGCTGTTTGTCTTCCCGCTGCTCGCCGTCTATTTCGTGTGGAAGCGGCGGCTGGACGCGGTCAGCGCCCTATGGCTGGCGCTTCCGTTCGTGGCCGGGGCGGTGTTCGCCAACGCCTACCCATGGAAGACCGTTGTCATCAACAACGCGCCGAAGGTCAGCGACACGGCGCTGCTGACCGTGCTGCATCTGCCCATCGCGCTCTGGCTGGCCGTCGGCGTCGCGTATGTCCGAGGCCGCTGGTTCGACGAGGGCGGACGCATGAACTTCGTCCGGTTCTCGGGCGAGCTGGCCATCTACTACGTGCTCATCGCGCTCGGCGGCGGCGTCCTGGCCGGCTTCACGGCCATGCTGTTCAAGGCGATCGGGATCAACGCCGGGCCGTTCATCGGGCCCTGGCTGATGCCGTGCGGAGCGGCGGCGGCTGTCATCGTCGGATCCTGGCTGGTCGAAGCGAAGCAGAGCGTCATCGAGAACATGGCGCCGGTACTGACCCGGCTGTTCACGCCGCTGTTCACCGTGCTGCTGCTGATGTTCCTCGCCACGATGGCGTGGACGGGCAGCCCCATCGACGTGAAGCGGGAAGTGCTGATCGGCTTCGACCTGCTGCTGGCGGCCGTCGTCGGGCTGGTGCTCTACGCCGCCTCCGCACGCGACCCGCAGGCACCGCCCGACTTGTTCGATGGCCTGCAGCTGCTCCTCATCGTGAGCGCACTGGTGGTCGACGTCGTGGCGCTTGCCGCCATCGCCTCACGGCTCTCGGAGTTCGGCCTCACGCCCAACCGGGTGGCGGCGCTCGGTGAGAACCTCATTCTGCTCGTCAACCTGGGATGGTCGGCGTGGCTCTACGCAGGCTTCCTGCGCCGCCGGGGCACGTTTGCTGCGTTGGAGTGCTGGCAAGTCGCCTACCTGCCCGTGTACTCGGCATGGGCGGCGCTCGTGGTTGTCGTCTTCCCGCCAGTGTTCGGCTACCGGTGATGCCTCCAACGGGCACCGCACGGGCGCCCGGGCCTTTGGCTCGTCGCACTAATGTGCGACGATGACCCTATGACCAAGGCAGTCACGCTCCGTCAGGCCGGGGGCTCTGTCAGCGCCACCCTTCCCAAGGACATGGCCGACCGCCTGCGCCTGGAAGCCGGTGATCGCGTACTCGCGGTTGAAACCGACCAGGGAATCCTGCTCACGCCATACGACCCCGAAACACAGCGAGCGCTGACGGTGGCCGCAGGCGTCGCCAAGAAGTATCGCAACGCCCTCCGCGAACTGGCGAAGTAGTCATGGCGGCGCGTCGTCCTGAGCCGATGTGGCTCACACGCATCGTCGTGGATGCCATCCACAACGATCAGCTTCGCGAGCACGGTGGACTCCCCGGAGTCCGGGACGAGAACGTGCTGGAGTCGGCACTCGCCCGCGCGCAGCAGAAGTGGCACTACGCCGAAGATCGCGCCATCCCCAGTTTGGCGGCCGCCTACGCATTCGGCCTGGTCAGGAACCATCCCTATCGTGACGGCAACAAGCGCATCGGCCTCCTGGCCATGGCGACGTTCCTCGGATTGAACGGCCATGAACTGACCGCCACCGAAGGCGAGGTTATCCACGCGATCGTTGCGTTGGCCTCCGGCACGACCAGCGAAGAGGCCTTTTCGAACTGGGTGACGGAACACAGCCGCAAGGCCGACTGAGCCAAAGGCCTTCCTATCTGATTGAAACATCGCGGTCCTTGGAGCTACCCTCTCGGCACCTCCAAACACATGACCACACACACATTCGTTCTGAGCGGCGTGCTGGCAGCCGGGCTCGCCAGCGCGTTTGCCCTCGCCCCTCGCACCGCCGCGCAGCAAGCCGCGGCATCGACATGGAACGGCGCATTCACCGAGGCGCAGGCCACACGCGGCGATGCGCTGTTCGGCCGCTTCTGCGCCAATTGCCACAGCCGGGATCTCGCCGGCGGTGACCGCGGACCGGCAGTCGCAGGACCAGGCTTCAGCGCGAAGTGGAGCGCGAAGCCGGTCATCGAGCTGCTGGGCTACATCCAGGGCGCCATGCCGCTGAACGGCCCCGGCACGGTCGGCCGGCAGCAGAACGCCGACATCCTCGCGTTCATGTTGAAGAAGAGTGGTGCGACGGCTGGCGCCAAGGATCTCGCGCCATTCCCAGGCCCCGAGCCGCTCGAAGCGGCCGCACCGCCGCCCCCGGGACCGGTGGCGACACCGGTGACCACCCGCCTCGACGCCTACTACACCGAGAGCCAGGCGGCCCGCGGCAAGGCCGCGTTCAACAGGAACTGCCTCTACTGCCACGGCGTCGATCCGAAGCGCTCGACGCCGGCGGATCTCGTGTTCGCGCTGCCGAGCTCGTTCGCGGGCCACTTCCTCGAGCGCATCGTCAACGACAAGCGGGTGTATCCGAGCGTCTACGTGCTCTACAGCAAGTTTCAGAGCATGCCCGCCACCGACACGCGCTCGATCACCAATCAGAACCGGGTCGATATCGCGGCCTACATCCTTCAGGCGAACGGCTATCCCGCCGGTGCGACGGAGATCCCGGTTGACGCCGACGCGATGCGGCTGATGAATCTGAACGAGCCGGGTTTTGAACCGGTCTTCAACGGGAAGGACATGACCGGCCTGCGGTTCCGGTACGGCAACCTCAACGCGCCGCCGCCAGGCCAGCTCACGATCGAGAACGGCGTGATGGCCTGCGCGTGCAACGCCCACGGCGAGTGGGAAACCGTGAAGCGCTACAAGGACTTCATCCTGAAGTTCGACATGCGCTTCGAGCGTCCGGCCGACTGGTCCGGAGACGATGAGCTGTTCAGCGGCGGCAGCGGCATCTACATCCTCGGGCGGCCCACCGGCAACGGCAGCATCGAAGTGGAAGGGCGGCACCGCGACTTCCTGCAGCTCTTCGCCATCGGCGGCAAGGCGACGTGGACGCAGGATCTCGACGCCAAGCGCCGCGCGATCCGTCCCCTGGGCGAGTGGAACTCCGTGGAGATCGTCTCCAAGGGGCAGACGGTCAAGGTGTTCCTCAATGGCACGCTGGTGACGACCGCCACCGACCATGACTACACCGCGCCGGGACACATCAGGTTCCAATCCCAGGGCGCGAAGATGTACTGGCGCAACGTTCGCGTCCGGCCGGAGTAGCCATGCATGCTCGTGTGATGTGGGTCACTGTCGCCGCAGTGATCGCGGCCACGTCTTCAGCCAGGGTCCAGGCGCAGGGATTCACCGTGCCGGCGACGGCCCCGCTCGTGTACGCAGAGCGCTGCGCGTCGTGTCACGACAAGCCCGAGGCCTCCCGCGCGCCGAGCCTCGACGTGCTGCGCGCGAAAACACCGGAGGCCATCTACGCGGCCATGACCACCGGCCCGATGCAGCCGCAGTCGAAGGACATGTCGGACGCCACGAAGAAGCTCCTGGCGGAATTCCTGTCCGGCCGCACGATGGGTACGGCCGCGTCGGGTGACGCGTCGGCGATGCCGAACCGCTGCGCGCCGAAGCCGCTGGGCGATCCGCTCAAGGGCAACGGATGGAACGGCTGGGGCGTCGACCTCGCGAACACGCGCTACCAGGAGAAGCCCGGGATCACCGCCGGCAAGGTGCCGCGGTTGACGCTCAAGTGGGCGTTCGGCTTCCCGAACGCGACATCCGCGTACGGGCAACCGGCGGTCATGGGCGGACGCGTGTATGCCGGGTCGGACGCCGGTTACGTGTACTCGCTCGACGCCGGCACCGGCTGCGTCTACTGGTCGTTCGCACCGAAGGCCGGCATGCGGACCGCGATCAGCGTGGGCCCCGTGAAGGGTCAGCGTAACAAGTACGCCGTCTACTTCGGCGACCTCAGAGCCAACGTCTACGCCATCGACGCCGAGACCGGTGCGCTGCTCTGGACGCAGACGGCCGACACGCATGCCTTCGCGCGCATCACCGGCGCACCGGTTCTGCACGACAACCGGCTCTATGTCCCGCTCGCCTCACTCGAAGAATCAGCGGGGGGCCTCCCGACCTATGAGTGCTGCACGTTCCGCGGGAGCATCGCTGCGTACGACGCGAGTACCGGGAAGCCACTCTGGAAGACGCACACCATCGCGGAGCCACCGAAGCCGACGCGGAAGACGTCGCTCGGCACACAGATGTATGGACCGTCGGGCGGCGCGATCTGGTCCGCGCCGGCGATCGACGTGAAGCGCAAGCTGCTCTATGTGACGACCGGCGATGCGTACAGCGAGCCTGCCGACATCGCCACCGACGCCGTCATGGCGATCGAGTTGGAGACGGGCGCGGTCCGATGGACCCAGCAGATGCTCGCGGGCGATGCGTGGCTCGTCGGGTGTGCGCAGGACCCTAACGCACCCGGACGATCGGAGACTTGCCCGCAGAGCCAGGGGCCGGACGCCGACTTCGGGAGCAACGCGTCGCTCGTCAAGCTGCCCGGTGGCAAGGACATCGTCGTCGCGCAGCAGAAGTCGGCCGTTGTGTGGGGCGTCGACCCCGACAAGGGCACCGTGATCTGGTCCACGAAAATTGGCCGCGGCGGCCCGGTGCAGTTTGGCCACGCCACCGGCGACGGCCTCGGCTACTTCGCCGCGCCCGACCCGCGCGCCACCGACGAACTCGGCGGGCTGTGGGCGCTGAATCTCGCGACCGGTCAGAAGGTGTGGCGCACAGCCATCACGTGCAAGCCGGAGGACAAGGGCTGCACGTCCGCGCATCTCGGGGCGGTCAGCGCCGCGCCGGGCGTCGTCTTCGCGACCACGTCGGACGGCAAGGTGCGGGCCTATGGATCGGCCGACGGCAAGGTGATGTGGGAGTACAACACCGCCCGCGAGTACGAAGCCGTCAACCGCATGCTGGCCAAAGGCGGCAACATCAGCGGTCCCGGCCCGGTGATCGTGGACGGGATGGTCTTCATCAGCTCGGGCTACTCCGCGATCGGCGGCCCCGGCCCTGGGAACGTGCTGCTGGCGTTTGAAGTGAAGTAGATCAGCGCTTCCGTTGCTCCTTCACGCGACGCCGCGCGGTGGTCCGGAACGGCGTGGCCCTTGACATGCTGGACAGACCTGGCGGGGATAGAATCGGCCGATGTGGTCCACCGTCGAGTTGCGCTCCGCGCTTGAGGCGGTTCCCGAGTTGCAACTGGCCGTCATGTTCGGCTCGGCGGCCCGTGGCGCGCTTACCCGCGAGAGCGATCTGGACATTGGCATTCTCGGAGTCTCGCCGGCGCGCCTTCCTGACCTCGGGGTCCGCCTGGCGCGGATAGCTGGGCGGGACGCGGATCTTGTTGCGCTGGAAACCGCTCCGCCCTTGCTGCGATTCGAGATCGCTCGTGACGGCGTGCTGCTGCTGGAGCGCGACCCGGGCCAGTGGGCTGACGTCCGGGCGCGCGCCATGGTCGATTGGTGGGAGTGGGCACCGACGGCCCACCGGTTAGCCTCCGCCGCTATGGCCCGGTTGGAGCAGAAGGCGCGCTGATGGTCCGCCGCGATGTGGCGAGAACCCGCGTGACCAGGGCGGCCGCGTGGCTCACTGATGCCGAAGGGCTGTTTGGCTCGGACGCTGAGTCGTTCGAAGCCGCGACCAAGGATCGTGACCTTGCGATCTTCTACCCCTTCCTGGCGCTCCAGGAATGCATCGATCTGGCGGCGCACTGGGTGGCGGACGCTGGGTGGGGAGCGCCAGACGACGCGGGTTCCGCGTTTGATGAATTAGCCTCCCGCGCCGCGATCTCGCGAGGGGTTGCCGACCGTATGCGCGCGGGAGTCGGTCTTCGGAACCGGATCGCACATGGCTACGCCCTCCTGGACTACGGTCGGGTGCGCTCAGAAGCTCTGGAAGACATCCCTTCGCTCAAGGCGTTTCTTGCCTCGGTCGGCCGCGAAGCCGGTCTATAGGACGAACGTGCGCGGCCAGGAGGTCGAGGGTAGTGGTAGCGGTACGGGGAATCGAACCCCGATTTAATGGTTGAGAACCATCCGTCCTAACCGTTAGACGATACCGCCAAAGGAGGGCCACCATACCGAGGCCGTCGGCATGGGTGAGAGCCTGTAAATGGTACGCGATCCCCGCCGCCCCGTAAAGCCGCGGGCCCCGCCTGGGTAGCGTGGATGTTCGGGGGGCGTTCGCTACTGCGCCGGTTCGACCTTGAGAAGCGCCCCGTAGGCGGCGTCGGTCAGCAGGTACAGGTTGCCGTCCGGCCCCATCTTCACGTCGCGGATGCGCTGCTTCAGGTCCAGCAGCATCCACTCACGGTTGGTGTGCTGGCCCTTGGGGTTGAAGCTCACCCGTTCCAGGTGAGCGTAGGCCAGGGCGCCGACGAAGACATCGTTCTTCCACTTCGGGAACTTGTCGCCGGTATAGAAGGCCATGCCCGAAAGGGAGATGGCGGGGTTCCAGAAGATCTGCGGCGCTTCGAACTCCGGCATCTCCGCGTGCGACTTGAACGGCGTGCCGCCGTAGTCGCGGCCCTGGGAGACCACCGGCCAGCCGTAGTTCTTGCCGGGCAGCAGGATGTTGATCTCATCGCCGCCTTGCGGGCCGTTCTCGTTCTCGAAGATCGCGCCGGTCACAGGATGCACGGCGAGGCCGAGCACGTTCCGGTGGCCCATCGTGAAGATCTCGGGCTTGTAGCCGGCCTTGCCCACAAACGGGTTGTCCGCCGGCACGGTGCCGTCGTCCTTGAGGCGCAGCACCTTGCCCTGATGGTTGCCGCCGTCCTGGGCGCGGGCCGCCACGGGCACGGGCACGCCGACGGCCATGTAGATCATGCCGTCCTTGCCGAACACGATCTTCGAGGCGAGGCCTGGCACTTCCTTCGGGGTATTCCACGGCGTGGTTACCAGCAGGTCCTTCACGTCGGTGAGCGTCATGCCGTCCAGCCGGCCGCGGGCCAGCGTGATCGCCATGGTCCGGTCGGGTCCCGGCTTCGTGTAGGTCAGGTAGATGAGCTGGTTCTTCGCGAAGTCCGGGTGGACGGCGATGTCCATCAGGCCGTCGTAGAGCTTGGCCGTCACTGCAGGCACGCCGGCAATCGGCTGCGGCACGAGCACGCCGTCCTTCACCATGCGCAGCGTCCCGCTCTTCTCCGAAACGAGCATCGCGCCATTGGGGAGAAACGCCAGGGCAAAGGGACGCGAGAGCCCGTTGACGACGGTGGTGACCGTGATCTTGTGCTGTGCGGTGTCGAAAGTGGACGGCCCCGGCGGCAGCGGCACGAAGGTGCTCGGGCCGGTCGGGTAGAAGAACTTGGTGGCCGGGGGCTGTGCCTTGGGAGCCGCCGGCAGCGCCTCAAACGGGTTCTGGGCGAGGAGCGACCCGGCGCTGGCAACAAGGGCGGTCAGCGTGAGGACAGCGGCTGTGCGTGTCATGGCCGTCCATGATACGGGGTGCCGCGGACTCGCGTTCCGGATGCCGGTCTCCGCCGTCAGCGCACCGCGGCGCCGCCAGCACATCGTAGGTTGCTAACGTCGGGCTGACCGGGCGCCGTCGCGGTAGCCGCCCTCGTAGCCCTGCCGGAATCCATCCCGGTAGTTGCGACGGTAGGCATCTCGCGGCCCGTAGTCGCGGAAGTATCCGGCGTCCCCGTCCCGGTAGGCACCCTCTCGTGTGGGGTCGTACCGGTCGCGGTCGTTGCCGTCGTCGAATCCGCGGCGATAGCCATCCGACTGACCGCGCGCGTACGCGGGATCCGGCTGGACGGCCCTGGGCGCCAACGGGCCGCGAGGAGAGGGCGCCAGATGGGCAGCGCGCTCGCTGGTGAAACCGGCCCGATAGCCGTCGGCATAGCCGCGCCCCGCTTCTCCACGCCGGCCACGCTGCGGGCCCCGCTGATCGAGGGCCGGCGGCCGTCCCCGCCGCGCATCCCGGACGCCCTCCTGGTAGCCGCGCTCGTAACCCTGGTCGTAGGGCGCCAACCGTTGCACATCCGGCCGCCACGGCCTGGGCTGGGCAAGCGCCTCTGCCCCTCCAAGGAGGGAGAGCATCAGGGCGACGAGGATCGAAGGGAGGTATCGCATGGTCCTTCTTCGTGGTGCAACGCCCTCCATTGTGCAAGCGGCAGGCCATCGCCGGGAAGCGCCGATCCGCCCGGATCCAGCCGAACTCTCCCGGATCCTGTCCTCGGCCGGCGTCACTCGCACCCGCGCTATCCTCGCGAGGTGCCACCGCTGATGATACGCACGCTCCGCACTATTGACGCACACGTGGCGGGGCAGGGCCTTCGCCTGGTGACCGAGGGGCTCCCGACGCCCTCCGGGTCCACCATGATCGGGAAACAGGAGTGGATGGCGGAGCACGCGGACGGCCTGCGGGCCTCGCTCCTCCGGGAGCCCCGTGGCCATGAGGGGATGACTGGCGCCTGCTTCACCCTGCCGGTCTCGGCCGAGGCGCATGCCGGCGTGCTGTTCATGCATGGCGATGGTTACGCCGGGCTCTGCGGGCACGGGCTCATCGGTGCCGTGACCATCGGGATTGAAAAGGGCCTGCTGTTCGACCGCGCGGCCGATACTGCCCGCGAGCGCACGGTGCGCCTGGACACCGTCTGCGGCGTGCTCTCCGCGAGAGCCCGGCTGTCACCGGACGGGCGCGTGGAAGCCGTGGCGGTGACGCTGCCTCCCGCGCTGGTGGTGGCCGCTGGTCATCCGCTTCAGGCCGGCGGGCGCACGGTGCGCGTGGATATTGCCTGGTGCGGCGCGTTCTACGCGATTGTCGACGCCGAGTCCGCGGGCCTCGTGCTCGATGCGTCTGGATTGCCGGAGCTCAGCCGGGCTGGCCTGCGGATCGCGGAAGCGCTCTCGAACTCCGCAGTGCTGAGGCATCCCGAAGAGGGCGCCAGTGCCCGCCTCGACGCTGGCCTCGACGCCGTTGTCTTCACCGGTCCTCCGCGTGCGGAGGACGCGCACCTCGTCAGCGCCGCCGTGTTCACCGACGGGGCCGTGGATCGATCACCGTGCGGGGGTGCGACGGCCGCCGTCATGGCGGTGCTCGACGCGATGGGGCTGATGCTCGGTGACGCGCCGTTCGTGCACGAAAGCCTGATCGGCACCCGGTTCACAGGCCGGATTGTGGGCCGGACGGAAGCCGGAGGCATTCCGGCCGTGGTGCCCGAGATCGAGGGCGAGGCCTGGATTACCGGCGAGCACACCTTTCACGTGGACGAGCGTGACCCGCTGCGCGAGGGGTTTCGCTTCTAGCTACAGCCCGAGCTGCGTGCGGGCGAGACGGTCGAGCAGTGCCGGCAGGCGTTCACCGTCCAGCGCAAAGCCCTCCGCGGCACCCGCCCACGAGAGCTTGAAGCTTCGGGAGAGCGCGGACACCCAGATCTGCCGCACCGGTGCGTTGGGGCTCACGATGAACTTAGCGGGCTTCGGCTCCTCGAAGATCACCTGCAGCACACCGTTCTGCAGCTCGACTTCGAAGTCTTCGGCATCGGCCAGCGGGAGCAGTGACTTCTGCGCGCTCTCGATCGCGTTGTCGGCTTCCATCCGGAATTCCTGATCGGTCAGTTCGGCCATCGGTCCCCCAGCCTACTCCTTCGATGCGATGTAGGACTTGCGGGCGCGGCCCGTGAAGCCCGGCCTCTTCATCCGCAGCTCCAGCTTGTGCTCCTTGCCATCGAGCACGGCGGGTGAGAACCCGAGCGTGTACTGGCTGTGCAGCTCCTGCGCCACGCGCGAGAAGGTCGGCCCCAGGTCGTCCGTCTTCTTCAGCTCGAAGTAGCCGCCGCCGGTTTCTTCCGCCAGCTTCCTCAGGCCGCGGTCCGGTTGCGACCGCACGCGCCGCTGCCCGTTGAAGTACTCGGACTCGAGGCCGATCGCGTAGACCATGATCTCGCTCTCGCGCGCCCGCGTGAGCGTGTCGCCGAGGCCGCGCCTGCTGGCGGTGTCGTCCCCGTCGGTGAACACCAGCACCACCTTCCGGCTCTTCACGCCGTCGAGCGTCGCCATGCTTTCCCAGATGGCGTCATAGAGGCGCGTGGGGTTGCCGAACTGCAGGTCCTTGAGGGCGCCGATCAGGTCGTCCCGGTCGTTGGTGAACGTCCCGCTGAACTGGATCTTGTCGTTGAAGGCGCCGACCTGGCCCTTGTCGGCCGGCAGCATCCGGATCAGGAACTGCTCAGTGGCACGGTTCAGCAGGTCCAGGCTTCCGGTCATACTCGCGCTTGTGTCGAGCATCACCACGACGGTGAAGGGCGTGACCTCACTCTGGAAGAGCGTAATGTCCTGCGGTTTGCCGTTGTCGAGGATGGAAAAGTCCGCCTGATCCAGCCCCGGAACCAGCCGCCGTTCGGCATCAGTTACCGTGGCGACGACAGGCACAACGCGAGTGCCCGCCTTGAAGGTGGTGGGCTCCTGCGCGGTGACTGCAGCACCTGGGAGGACGGCACCCAGGGCGGCACCCAGGATGGCGCCGAGCGCGGTCAACGACGTCAGAACGCGGGCCGTGGTGGTCATGTGACACTGAGCTTAGCAATGGCTGTTCCGTGCGCCTAACCCTACGAATCCACCCTCTTTTGGAGTACTTTCAGACGCCCGTGTCCACGTCCGATGGCACTCACCGGATGTTCAGAGGTGTTCTCGATGCCCGCATTGCCGCTTCGCCCGTTTCTTGTCGCTCTGGGACTCCTCCTCGCCGTGGCTGGAGGCAGCGGGGCGCAGACCGCGGCGCCGACTGTTCGACGGATCGACGTGACCGTGCTGGACACGCAGGGCCTGCCCATCCTGGGGGCGCGCGTCACGGCCACGTTGGCCGCCGCCAACATCGACCGCACGGCGACGGGAGCCACCGAGAAGATCAGTCTCGTGGACCTGCCGGCCGGAACATACACCGTGCGGGTGTCCGCCGCTGGCTTCGAATCACATGAGGCGCAGGCCGACCTCACGTCGCAGGACACACAGACGATCGAGGTGAACCTGAAGCCGGCCGGTATCACCGAGCAGCTCGTGGTGACGGCCACCCGATCGGAACAGCGCGTGGTGGACGTGCCGGCCAGCATCAGCATCGTGAGCCAGGAAGACATCCTGCGTTCGGCCGCCGTCGTGGCGGACGACGTGCTCCGTCAGGTGCCGAGCTTCAGCCTGTTCCGCCGGACGAGCAGCCTGGCCGCCAACCCCACGGCGCAGGGCGTGTCGCTCCGCGGCATCGGCCCGAGCGGCGTCAGCCGCACGCTGGTGCTGCTCGACGACGTGCCGTTCAACGATCCGTTCGGTGGCAACGTCTTCTGGACGCGCGTGCCGCTCATGAACGCCGAGCGCATCGAGGTCGTGGAAGGGCCGTCGTCGAGCCTCTACGGCAACTACGCGATGGGTGGCGTCATCAACATCGTCACCAACAGGCCCTCGCCGCGCACGCTGATCTTCAAGCCGCAGTATGGCAATCGCGCCACGCCGAAGATGGACGTGTTTGCCAGCGACGTGTGGGGCCGACTGGGCGTGACGCTCGACGCCAGCACGCTTCAGACCGACGGCTACCTGATAGTGGCCCCGGAGGAGCGGGGCCGCATCGACAACGAGGCCAACGTGCGGGTCCAGAACTTCAGCGGCCGCGCTGACTACCGGGCCTCGGACCGCGTCAACCTCTTCTTCCGCGCGGGCTACTTCGACGAGAAGCGCAACAACGGGAAGATCGGGGAGCTGAACGACACAACGTGGTCCACCGCCCAGGGCGGCGCGCGGATTCAGATCCGCGACGGCAGCACCGTGCAGGCGCGCATGTTCTATGACCACGAGGACTTTCACCAGAACACCTTTGCCGTGCCGGCGGCGAATCCGCCTCGCAGCGCCAGCAACCTGACGCTCGACAAGATCGTGCCCTCGCGCGCCATCGGCTCGATGGTGCAGTGGTCCCGCGTGCTGTCTCTCGCTGGGTATACCCACGTCGTGACGGCCGGAACGGACTTCCGCCGCATCGTGGGCGACAGCGACGAGCGGACCTTCGCGCTGGCCACCGGGCTCACGCCGCTCATCCACCGGGTGGCGGGGGGACGCCAGCGCTTCATGGGCGTCTTCGGCCAGGACATCGTGCAGATCACGCCGCGGTGGCAACTGACCCTGGCGGCGCGCCTTGACTCGTGGCGCAACTACGACGCCCGCAATCTGGAGACGACGCTGGCCACGGGCCTGCCCACGGCGGCGCATCGCGACACGCTCCCGGAGAAGTCCGACACGGCCGTGAGCCCGCGCGCGGCCGTCCTCTATCGCGCGCACGACAAGCTCTCCGTGTGGGGCAGCCTCAACCGCGGCTTCCGCGCGCCGACGCTGAAGGAACTCTACAGCCCGTTCCGCGTCGGCGCTGTGCTGACCAACTCGAACGAGGCGCTCGACCCGGAGCGGCTGACCGGCGCCGAGGTGGGGGTCAGCGCGGCGCCCACGGACCGGATCACGGTGCGCGGCACGTGGTTCACCAATCGGGTGACCGACGCTATCGCCAATGCCTCCGTCACGGCCAACGGCCTCACCAGGCAGGTCCGCAACGTCGGCAGCACCAACGTCGCCGGCCTCCAGCTTGACGGCTCCTATCGCGTCGACGCCCAGTGGAATGTCACGGCGGCCTACGTGTACGACGTCGCCAAGGTGTACAAGGGCGTGGCGGATGCCACGGGCCTCGACCTGACCGGGCGGTATCTCGCGCAGGTGCCGAAGCATCGGGCGTCGTTCGAGGTCAATTACGTGAACCCGGCCATCGCCATCGTCTCGCTGGAGCACCAGTTCGTGGGGCACCAGTTCGACGACGACCAGAACATCGCGCGCATCCTGCCCGGGCTGCCCAACCGCACGGTGGTGGGCCTGCCGGGGTACAACGTGACCAACCTGACGGTCACGCGCGGGATCAGCCGGCAGATGAGCGCGTTTCTCGGTGTGCAGAACATGTTTGCCACCGAGTACTACGCGGGGACCAATCCCACCACCATCGGCACGCCTCGACTGGTGAACATGGGCATCCGTATTCAGGTGGGAAGGTAAGGTTCCGTGGCCGCTGTGTACATCGTGGCTCGCTTCAGGGCCAAAGAGGGGCATGAGCAGGACCTGATACAGGTGCTCAATCGGCTGGTGGCGCCCACGCGTCAGGAGCCCGGTTGCGTGCAGTACGACCTGGTGCAGGGATCGGATGATCCGCGCGACATCTGCATCATCGAGCACTGGGTGGATGAAGCCTCGCTCCAGCAGCACATGAGCGCCGAGGTTCTCATGCGGACCGTCGGCGAGGCGATGGCGTTGACCGACGGCCCCCCGCAGGGGACCCGTTACAGGCTGGTGTGACGATGAGGATTCTGACGCGCGCGCTCGTCTGCGCGGGAATGCTGGTGATCGCAACCGTGGCCTCCGCGCAGCCTGGCGACAGTGCCGCGGCTCGCACCGGCGACAGGACCTTCACCGTGAAGGAACTCGACGACGAGTGGAAGGCCTTCGATTCGAAGTCGAAGGCCGAGGCCGAGCAGTCCTTCTACGACGGCCGGAAGGCCGCGCTCGATCGTCTTGTGGCGCGGATGCTGGTGGAGAAGGCGGCCGCGGCCAGGGCCGTTGATGCCGACCGCTTCGTGAAGGATGAAATCGCGAAGCGCCGCAAGCCGGTGACCGACGCCGACGTGAGCGGCTTCTTCAAGGCGAATCAGCCGCAGATGCGCGGCCGGCCCCTCGAGGAGATGGCGCCGAGCATCAAGGCGTTTCTGGATGAGCAGCAGGAGGACGCGGCGCGCGATGCGTTGATCGCCGAACTGCGGAAGGCGGGCGCACCCGTGCGGATGCAGCTCGAGCCGCCCCGCGTGCAGGTGGCCGTGGCCGGCCATGATCCGTCACGCGGCCCAGCAACCGCGCCGATCACGCTGGTCGAGTTCTCGGACTACCAGTGCCCGTTCTGCGGCCGCGTCACACCCACGCTGAAGCGCCTCCGCGACACCTACGGCGAGCGCATCCGCATCGTGTGGAAGGACTTTCCGCTGTACGACATCCACCCGCAGGCGCAGAAGGCCGCCGAGGCCGCCTGGTGCGCGGGTGAACAGGGCAAGTACTGGGAGTTTCACGACCGGCTGTTCGCGAACCAGTCCACGCTCGGCACCGAGGGCCTGAAGCAGCACGCCACGGCCGTCGGCCTCGAGCCGGTCGGTTTCAACGCGTGCCTGGAGTCCGGGCGCCACGCCACACGCGTGCAGGACGGCGCCCAGTTGGGCCGCGATCTGGGGGTGGACTCCACGCCGACCGCGTTCATCAACGGCCGGCGCGTGACCGGTGCGCAGGGCTACGACGCCTTCGCGGAGATCGTGGACGACGAGCTCGCGCGGCTCGGGAAATAGTTCTGACCTACGGCACGAGGACGATCTTGCCGAGCGCGCCGGCTTCCATCACGGCCATGTGTGCTTTGGCGGCGTCGGCCAGCGGGATCTCGCGGCCGACCACCGGTGTGAGCGAGCCGTTCTCCAGCCCTGCCCCGATGCCGGCGTGAATGCCGGGCAGCTCGTCTGCCCGGGCATTGAAGATCATCAGCCCGTAAATGGAACCGTCCTTCTTCATCGCCTTGCGTGGGTCGATCTCGACACGTCCGCGGTTGCCGACCACGACCACCCGGCCACCCTGTGCCAGCAGATCGAGGTCGCGATCCAGGTTCACGTTCGCGAGCATTTCGATCACTACATCCACGCCGCGACTGCCCGTGGCGTCCATGATCTGCCAGTCGTAGCCCGGAGTGCGGTGGTTGATGACCACGTGCGCGCCAGAGGCCTTCGCGAGGGCCAGTCCCTGATCGGTCCCCGCCGTGCCGATCACGCGCAGACCATGCGAGCGGGCGATCTGCACGGCCGCCGTGCCGACGCCGCCGCTGGCGCCGTGCACCAGCACCGTCTCGCCAGGTTTCGCCTGCCCCTGCCGGAAGAGTGCCCGCCACGCCGTGGCGTAGGGCACGCCGAGCGCGGCGCCCTGCGCGAACGAGACGCGGTCCGGCAGGCGGTGGATATTCGTGGCCTGGCACACGGTGAACTCCGCGTAGGTGCCGGAGGTCGGGCCCACGCCGTCCGCGTAGACGCGGTCACCAGGCTTCCACGTAGTGACGCCGTCACCCAGCGTCTCCACGACGCCGGCCATGTCCGTGCCCGGCGTGTAGGGCAGCGCCGGCTTGATGGCGTGCGTGCCCGTGCGGATGTAGGTGTCCACCGGGTTCACGCCCGTGGCGCGCACCCGTACCAGGACCTGACCGGGACCCGGCACCGGTGTGGGGATGTCTTCCTGCCCAAGGGCCTCAGGCCCGCCGAACGCTCGCACGCGAATCGCCTTCATTGACTACTCCGTGCCTATTGTGTGCCTTGAACCGGTGCCGCGCAGCACGCCGGTGGCGAAGAACATCATCACCGTCAGCATGACGCCGGAGACCGCCACAAAGGCTGATGGTCGGCCCGCTCGGGCCGACCATCAGCGCTGCCATTGACTGGTCAGTAGCGGTCGTCCACGTGAATTGTGACCGTCTCGCCGGGCACGATCCGTACGTCGAACACCAGGGGTTCGAAGCCGGGCTCCACCTCGATCTCGACCTGATGGGAACCGGCCTCCAGATTGAGCCGCTGGAACAACCCGTCGTAGTCGTCCGCCTCACCCGCGTAGTACCCGTCCACGAACACCCGGGCGCTGCGCGGCGCATCCACGATACGCAGGGCGCCGTGGGCGAAGCCTGGCGCGAGCGCGTAGTAGCCGTAGGGCCGGCCGGCATAGACGTGCGTGCCGCCGAAGGGACGGCCGAAGTACAGGTCTACATTCCAGCCCTGCCGATAGCCGTACGGGCGGTAACCGTAGGGCGCCACGTACGTCCGGCGAGGATACGGGCGCGTGTTGTAGGCGCGGTAGCCGGGCACCACGACGCGCGGCCTCACGACGACGGAGCGCCCGCCGTTTCGATAGCCGTCCACGCGGGACCGGTCGTCTCGACGATCGTCTCGACGTTCGGCGCGCCGATCGTCACCCCGCCGATTGTCCGGCCCGCGCCGCACGCTCGACCGGGCGTCTCCGCCTTGCGGCGAGTTGTCGGCACGCTGACGTTCCGCACGCGGCCGATCCGCCGGCTGCGCCTGAGCCTCCCGCCCTGGCCGCGCCTCCCGCTGACCATCTGCCCGCGCCTCTCTGGACTGACCGCCACCCTCAGCCCTTCGGGCGCGACCCTCGGCGCGCCCTCCGCCCTCCCGACGCCCTTCCGATCGTTCCGATCGTTCCTGGCGGTCGCGTTGGGCCAAGGCGGGAGCAGCCGACACGGCAAGCCCCACGAGCACGACGGCCGCGGTGCGAAGGTGAAGAGTAGACATGATGTAAGCCTCCACCTGGCCATGTCGCAAAGCGATTGCCAACTCCTGTGGCAACGATCTCCTGATGTTTCCGAGAGTCTCGCGCTGGACCGGCTGAGCGGCTCCTTCAGGTGACCCCTGGCGAGGTCAGGTGCGGCGCGGGCCAGCTGGTGAGAGTCGTGATGGGCGACGGTCGCGGCTCCGACGTGACCGCGGGCTCAGCCGCTGTGCTGGTTGACCCTGTTACGCGCGAGCCGGTATCGTCGGCGACTGGGCCCGGGTCACAATCGGGTCACGGCTCCATGTCCCCCGCGCTCATCACCGGTCCCGGTTCGTTCGCCCAGCTTGGCGAGGCCACGCGCCGCCTCGGGTTGACGCACGTCCTCGTGGTGGCGGACCAGGGCATCCGTGCCGCCGGCTATGTGGATGCCGCGCTCGGGCACCTGACGGCCGCGGGCGTAGCGGCCAGCACCTTCCACGACTTTGCCGAGAACCCGACGTCTCCGATGGTGGAAGCGGGGCGTCTGGCGGCGGCGCCACTGGGCATCGACGGGATCATCGGCCTCGGTGGCGGCAGCTCGCTTGACTGCGCCAAGGGCATCAACTTCGTGCTCACCAACGGCGGCACGATGGCCGACTACCGCGGCTACGGCAAGGCCTCGCGCCCGATGCTGCCGCTTATCGCCGTGCCGACCACGGCGGGCACCGGCAGCGAAGCGCAGTCCTACGCGCTCATCTCCGACCCGGCGACGCACGAGAAGATGGCCTGCGGCGACCCGAAGGCCATGGCAGCCGTGGCCATCCTCGACCCCGCGCTGACGGTGAGCCAGCCGGCTGGTGTGGCCGCCGCGGCCGGGTACGACGCGATGGCGCACGCCGTGGAGACGTGGGTTACGACCAGGCGCACAGCCGAGTCCGAGGCGCACTCGCGTGCCGCCTGGGACCTGCTGAGCCGGAACTATGAACGGGTCCTCTCCCACCCGGGCGACATCGCCGCGCGTGAGGCTATGCTGCTTGGGGCGCACAGGGCCGGTGCGGCCATTGAGCTGTCGATGCTCGGCGCCACCCACGCCTGCGCCAATGCGCTCACCGCGCTCTACGGTACGGGGCATGGCGTGGCGATCGGGCTGTTCCTGCGGCATGTGGTGGCGTGGAACGCCGACGGGGGCGAGGCCATTGCCTCCCGCTACCGGGATCTGGACGCGGACCTTGTCGGTGTGCTGAAGCGTCTGGCGGTGATTGGCGGCATCCCGCCTGGTCTTGCGCTCGTCGGCGCGAGGCGGGAGGATGAGGCACGTCTCGTGGCGCTGGCGGCTGGGCAGTGGACGGGAACCTTCAATCCCAGGCCTTTCGACGCCGAGGGCGCGCGTATCCTCTTCGAGCGGGCCTGGTCGTCATGAAACACGCATCGATGAAACGCACAGCCGCCGTCGCCGCTCTCGCGCTAGGGCTAGTGCTGGCGGTCACGCAGGGCGCCTCGATGCAGGCTCCGGCGGCATCCCCGGCGCGAGGCGCAGTGACGCCTTCCGCGGCGCCCCCCGGCGCACCTGCTCCCGATAGCTGGCCCCAGTTTCGCGGCAACGCCGCCCTCACCGGCGTGGCGCAGACCGTGCTGCCGGCCCAGCTCAAGGTGCTGTGGACCTACGAAGCGGGTGATGCCATTGAGTCGTCCGCCGCCATCGCCGACGGCAAAGTGTTTGTCGGCTCCGCCACCGGGCACCTGCTGGCGCTGAACCTCTCGGACGGCAAGCTCCTCTGGAAGTACACGGTCGAGCAAGCCGTGGGGGAGTCATCGCCCGCCGTCGCCGGGGGCCTCGTGTTCATCGGCGACCTCGGGGGCATCCTGCACGCCGTGCGAGTGGCGGACGGCTCCAAGGCGTGGACATTCCAGACGGCCACCGAGATCAAGTCGTCGCCCGTGGTCGTCGGCGACCGCGTGCTCATCGGCAGCTACGACGCCAAGCTCTATTGCCTGTCCCTGAAGGACGGCAAGCTCCTGTGGGAGCTGCAGACGGACAACTACATCCACGCCACGCCGGCCGTCGTGGACGGCATGGTGTACCTGGCCGGATGCGACGAGTTGCTGCACGTCGTCCGGCTCTCGGACGGCAAGGAAGTGCAGACGATTCCGTTCGGCGGCAACACGGGCGCGTCCACGGCCGTCGTGGGCACGCGCGCCTACTTCGGCACCTTTAACAACGAAGTCCTCGCTGTGGACCTCCCGACGCGCAAGATCCGCTGGCGCTATGAGCACAAGGAGCGGCACTTTCCCTTCTACTCGTCGGCCGCGGTGGTGGGCGGGCTCGTCATCGTCGGCGGGCGCGACAAAATGGTGCACGCCCTCGACGCCAACTCCGGCAAGGCGCGTTGGACGTTCATGACCCGCGCCCGTGTGGATTCCTCGCCCGTCGTGGCCGGTGGCCGCGTGTATATCGGGTCGAGCGACGGACGCTTCTACGTGCTCAGCCAGGACAAGGGCCAGAAGCTCTTCGAGTTCGACATGGGCGCGCCCGTCACCGCGTCGCCCGCCATGGCCTCGGGCCGCATCGTCATCGGCTCGCTCGACGGCCGCCTCATCTGCTTCGGATAGCCACCATGAACCCAGGACCGTACGCGAAGTATCTGGACGGCCGTGACCCGGTCGAGTCGCTCACCGAGGTGTCGGCGTGGATCGCCGACCTGCTGGACGGCTGGACGGAGGCGGAGTTCGAGCGCAGCTACGCGCCAGGCAAGTGGACGGCCCGGCAACTCCTCCTGCACCTCGTGCACGTCGAGACGGTGTTTGTGGACCGCATCCGGTTTGGGCTGACCACGCCCAACTACGTGATCACGTCATTTGACCAGGACACGTGGATGGCGCTCGATCCCGGTGCGGACGCCAGGGCCGCGCTATCGGCCTACCTGGGACTGCGGGGCATGACGCTCTCGCTTGTCCGGTCGCTGACGCCAGAACAGCAGGCCACCACCCTGACGCATCCCGAGTTCGGCCAGTGGAACGTGGCGTACATCATCACGGCACTCGCCGGGCATGAGCGCCACCATCTGGCGCAGTTCGAGCAGATCGCCGTTCAGCCGTGACGGTGGAGCAGGTCGCGCTCGGTCTCTATCTGGTGGGCGCGCTCGTCGCGCTCGTGCGGACGGATGCCGGGTGGGGCACCCGCGTGCTGCTGGCCGCACTCTGGCCCGTCGGGCCGCTGGCGTTCGCCGTGACGGTGGCGACGCTCGTTGCCGTCGGGATGGTCGCCTTCCCGCCGTTCGGCGCAGTAGTTATCGCCACTGCCGGCGCCGCCTGGTATCTGCTTGGGTAAGATTCCTGTCCATCAGGACTTGCGGGACATGCGCCGTACCGGTTCATGCGCGTATGGATGCCGGTGGGTGTTCCGTTGGCGGGTCTAAAAGTAGTTGGCTGGAGTAAGAACGAACCTGAACGGCAATGACAGACTGAGCCAAAAAGCAATCGGTCGCGCCGTGCCAATCGCGAGGCGCGCCTCACCGTGTGTGTCGGTCACGGCAAGAAGACCGCGTAACGCCGAAGCTCAGAGTCGCGAACGGGGATCACGAGCCCAGCGTCTCGCAGAAGCCCTTCGACTTCGGCGCGCGTCGCGTCTGGCGCGTATGGGCTGACGATGATCTCGGTGAGCAGCGACTGCAGATCGACTCTCTGACGGAGGAAGCACGGCTGGCGGCGCTCGTCGATCCAATCAAAGAGCGGACGCCGATGAGGTCGATTGTCGCTGTCGTGGTGGCGATTGTTGCCCACCAAGGGATGAAGATGCCAGAGCCCGAGACGAAGCTCGCGGTCGCTCTCGAATTGCTTGCGCTTCGTCGTGATGAACTGCTGAACGTTGTAGTGGCCCTTGAGGTGCTCCGCGCCGTATTGGACGATTCCTACGTGGGGGCGGGGCGAAAAGCTCGCGGCCGCCTGGCACAGCAAGTCGTACCGCGAGCACAGCGCGACGCCGTGCTCTTGTGCGTCACGGTCGAAGGCATAGTCCTTCCACACGGATGGGCGTTCCTCGTCGAAGCGATACCAGCAGTGGATAAAGAATGCCTCGCGGTCTTGTGCAAGGACGCCGATGTGGTTGTCGATCGTCGACTGCCGGTCGAGGGCGTACGGGTCGAGCCTCCGAACAGCCGCGACGTATTCATCCGGCGGAATGCCCTCTTCATCGTCTTGCGGAAACTGATCGGCGCGAGCGAAGTGAAATTCGCGCTTTTGAATGACGTCGCGGAAGTATTTCAGCGGGCGGAAGCGCCAGACGCGCGTATCGGGAGGGGGCTGCGGTGCGTGCGTAAAGAATTCAAGCGCGGGCACGATCCAATTGTCGCCGATCACCTCGACGGGGCCGGTCGATTCGACGACGGCTGATCAAGGGGCACAAGCATGTGAATCCACTTCGGCGGCCGTCGATCCGGAACAAAGAAACTCTGCGCCAACTTGCCGCTGCACCAGACTCGCGCGGGTGTCAGGTGCAGCGCGCGCTCACGGGGGAGCGCGACGTCAGACAGCCGGATGGAGAACGAGCTTAGAGATCTTCGGGGGTGAGGCCGGTGCGCTTGGCCACACGGGCGAGCATCCGGGGTCCGATTTCTTCACCGTCGTGAAATGCGAACACGACATCCGGCCAGCCAGGCCGTTCAAGGGTTCGGTGGGAGCCGCTCTGCCGCTTCACGGTCCAGCCGATGCGTTGCAGCGCGGAGAGCAGACGTCCGGCCTTCGTCGAAGGCCAGTTGCTCACGCCGCGTGAAAGCTGACTTGCAGGAACTCGGCAGGGGCCTCGCGGTGCTCCAACCGTTCGGCGATCACGCGCAGGGCCAGTGCCTGCACACGCGCCACCGCTTCATCGCGGTCGGCGCCATAGGCCATCACGCCAGACAGCACCGGTACTTCGGCCAACCAGCGACCATCGTCTTCCCGCTCGATTTCCACAGTGAAGGTCACAGCGGCAATCTACCACCGGGCCTGAGCGATCGGCAAGATAGGTAACAGATCAGTATGGCGGTGAGCGTCAAGGTAGTTGTCGCCGTCGTCATGCAGTCTCACGGTCGCTGTGGCTCGGCTCCGGGTTGAGCACCACGGTTCCGAGGGGCGTCCAG
>JBEBFY010000033.1:0-23314 GCA_040081715.1 Vicinamibacterales bacterium
TCGCGAGACGCCTCAACACCCGACCGCGGAAGACGCTGCAGTATCAGACCCCCGCGACTACACTGGCGAAGGCTGTTGCGTCGACCGGCTGAATGCACCTGCCCTAATTTCAGGAGCCGAGCGTCCTCCTGCGCGCGCTTGGACAGCGGCTGCTTCAGCCAGTCGTAGTAGCCGCTCGGTGCGACGCCGAGGACGCGGCATGTCTCCTGGACAGGATGCTGCTTTCGATTGGCCGTGATGAACTCGTACGTCGTCCGAACTCGCCCCGCCAGCTTCGTGGACATCGTGTCGACCTCTAATGGGTCGGCATCCTAGCTCTCCACTAACCCCACAACTCAATCACGGTTGTGATCGAGCGCATGAGACGGACGTCGCGAGGGCACGTCTGGTGTCGAAGGCAGACCTCCGGCCTGACTGGCGCCCGCCAGTTTAGGGACAGGGCCGTCCGCCTCGCGGATGGCTACGCCGCGTGGTCGTCCAGGGGTGGCGCGCGGGCGGGTCGCGCCTGGGGCACCTCGGGGTCAGGACAATCCGAGCAGGTGGCGCACACGCGCCATCAGCCCGGTGCCCGGCACATCGGGGCGGGTCGCATCGGCGAGCAGGTCGAGACAGGCGTTGATGCCTGAGACGACGCCGATCTGCACCCGTCGCGCACTGGCCGGAACATCGGTTGTCCCAGACGGCCACACGAGAATGGCGCGGGCCCGTGAGTCGCTCACCACGTCGAGGCAGTTCTCGGGTCGATCATCGATGACCACGTCCAGGCCCAGGGCATCCGCGATCTTCCCCCGCGACCCCTTCACGACAAACGCGCTGGGGAGCGTGTAGCCAAGGCGCTCAAGCCAGCGTTGCGTCTGGAGCTGGACCAGGTCCCCGGCGGTCGAGGGCCGGCTGGTCAGAAAGACCACTTCCCACCGATGCGCACGCGCGAGCGACGCCAACCGTGCAATCGCCCCGCTTTCGATCTCGCCCAGCGTTTCCCAGAAGTTCGGGATGCGGCGCACTTCGCGCCAGAGCATCTCCTGCTGACGGCTGGTGAGCGAAGGGAGCTTCACGACCGGGACCGGATCTCCCTCAACCTCGAGGAGAGGTGAACCAGCCTCGGCGCCCGTGGAGGTGTCCGCACCCGTCGCTGGTTCCGACGCCGGAAACAGCCGCTGTGCTTCCTGGAGGAGCGCGGTTTCCAGGTCCGCCAGTACGCCGTCGATGTCACATCCCAGGCGCATGGCGCTACCTGGCTGGCCTGTGCACCGCAATGGCCGCAACGAGCGTAAACAGAACCGCGTTGCCCGGCATCTGCAGGCTGAACTCCATGATCGACTGTATCGCGATGCCACCAAGGCCCGCCACCGCGCCGACGCGAATCCAGTGGGTCATCGGATCGTCCGCGCCGTCTCGAAACCGGCGCCGGACGTCGCGCGCGAACATTGCCAGTGCCAGCGCGGCTGGGACCGTGAGCAGCACTCCCCCCTCGGCGATCAGTTGCAGGTAGTCGTTGTGCGCCTCGCGATAGAAGAGACGCCGGTCGCTCGTCTGGTAGACCAGCATCGCATAGCCATAGGTGTTGAGCCCCGTGCCGAACACCGGAAACTCGTGAATGATGTGCGCCGTATCGCGCCATCCCGCGAAGCGCCCTTCCAGGTCGCGACCGGCCGCCGAAAAGCGCTGGATTGTAGCGCCCGAACCCGCCCAGGCGATTGCCCCGACCACGAGCAGACCTGCAAGCGCCATCGCGGCCAGCCGCGCGGAGCGGCGCCTCACGGCGCGAAGGACGAAGGCCGCCATGATGACGACAGCCGCGGCGAAGCTGACAATTCCTGACCTCGACCCGGTCAAGGCCAGTGCCGTGCCAGTGGCCAACACCGACAGCGCCGCGAGCATCAACGGCCCCGTCTCGGACGCCACCAGCCACCGGAACCAGGCTCCCCAGCCGCCGCGTCGCGGCCGGACCCGCTCGAACAGGCCGATGCCGTAGCCGAGGACCAAAGGCAGCGCCATCAGCATCCAGCCGGCGAAATGGTTCCGATTGACGAAGGGGCCGAACGGGCTCCCCCCCTCGCGGGGACGCCAGAATCCATAGATCAGGTAAGGGACGCCGGGATCGTCACCGTGCAGTGCCTTCTGCACGACGCCGAACAGACCAAGCGCCACCGCAAGCAGCATCAATCGTCGAACGATCGTCTCGAGATCGAGGCGCGACAGCGCACGGCTCGTGCCGACGAGGAACAGGGCCAGGGCGGTGAACAGCCCGAGGCCAACCCACGTGGCCACCGGAACGATGGACAGCGGATGCCAGGCTGACGGGTTGAGTGCGTACGCCAGGTAGTACTGCCCGAGAAACGCATCAGCCGAGGCATTCACCCTCAGCAGGATCTGGCGCGGCAGCGGTGCGAGCTGCACCAGCACGCCGACGGCGAACACCCCGAGCCATCCGCCGGCCGCAGGAACGCTGCGGATGGGAGACGGGCTCCGACGAAAGCCCGCAATACCCAGCAGCGCGCAGGCAATCGCAAGCGGCCAGTAGGCCCACGGGTAGACCGCGCCGAAGGCGACGGCGCCCCAACCGACGGTCAGGAGCAGCAGCGTGCCGTGGATCTTCATGACATGTCGGGACGGGAGAGCGGCCCGCTCCGGCCGGGGCTCACGCGCAGAGTGCGCGGATGACAATCCCCCGGAATTCGGCATGGCTCATAAGCGACACCAGCGCCTTCCGGTGCCAGTTGAACGACGCGGTGTCGCGCAGCAGCGGCACCACGCCGTTGACGCGCGCCAGCTCCACCACGGCGTTGATCGCCGCATCGTCGAGCCGCTCAGCCATGTGGCGGAACGCCAGCGCCATGCGAAGCTCCGAGCCGAGCCGCTTGCGCCACTGCCGCTCGTAGCGACCGAGTTCAGATTCGCCCAGCCGGTCGCGCTGCAGCGCGGAGTCGAGCACGTCTGCGGCGATGGCGCCGCTCAGCAGGCCGTAATAGATGCCACCACCGGTGGTCGGCTTCACGAGCCCCGCGGCATCGCCGACGGCCAGCACGCGCGATGCGAACGTCTTCGAGACCGGCGCGAGCGGAAGCATCTTGAGGACCGGCGCGGGGACCGTCGCCGGGTCAACCCCAGCCTCCTCGCACAGCGTGCGGACGAAGGCCTCGAAGTGCCGGCGGCTGTCAGCGTTGCACATGAGGCCGATGCGCGCGTACGACTCGGTTCCGCGGTTGAATGGCACCAGCCAGGCAAAGCCGTCCGGCGCCGTTTCGCGACCGAGCCGCACCTGCACGTGGGCCGCAGCCGGAAACGGCGTCTCCACCTGGGCGCTGCGCATGTACGCCTGCGGGACTCCGAGCCCGAGTTGATGGTGAAAACGATAATTGGCGCCGCAGGCGAGCACGCAGGCCCGCGCCTCGACCGTCTCGCCGTTCTCGACCTCGATGAGCACCCGGTGCGGCTCGACGACGAGTCGCTCGACGCGATGCCCGATACGGATGTCTGCGCCGGCCGAGGCGGCCTGCCCCGTCAGGTGCTGATCGAAGCGCACCCGATCGATGACTGTCGCCTTGACCCGGTCGCTCTCGACGAGCACCGAGCGGCCGTCCGCGGACCAGAAGCGCGCGGCCGACGTGAACCCCAGGATCGTGTCGCGCGGCAGGTCGAACTCGTCGAATGCGTCGGCACCCAGCAGACCCGTGCAGTGTACGGGACGACCTGGTTCCTGGTGCTCCTCGAGGACGACGACGTCGTGCCCGCGCTCGGCAAGCAACCGCGCCGTCATGGCGCCTACCGGGCCGGCGCCGACTACCGCGACGTCACGCACGGGCGAACCCATTCACAATCATCCAATTATGACTTCGTGAGTTTACCATGCGGTCCGGCACAGGCTCAGAGGGACCACCGACCGAGGGTTTCGTGGAGGAACAGCCGTTGGCTCACGGTCCTGCCCGGATGAGCGAGGAACTTCCAGAATCGCTGGACCAGCGTCAGGGCGTCATCGATCGCCGTTTCCGGCCGGCCTCTCACCCTTCGCAGGATCGTCTCCACATCCTTCCGGCACTGGCGGCTCAATTCAAGGCTCCCGGTGATCGAATCGGCGTGCAGCCGGAACACCGCGAGGAACTCGTTGCAGGCGTGAAACCTGGCGCCATTCCTCGCCATGTCGGCCCACAGTTCCATGTCCCACGACGTGCGCAGTTGCTGATTGAAACCGTCCGTCTCCGCGAACGCGCGCCGCCGGAAGAAGGTGGCCTGCTGAATGAGTACGCAGGCGCCATAGGCAAACCGCCAGGCGTCCCACCTGTCGCTGAAGATGGCCGCGCCCAGCTCACCTGAGGGTCCGGCGTGGTATCCGTGCCCGGAGATGACGTCGGCTGTCGGGTACCGCCGGAACTCGCGCGCCATCCGCGTGAGGCTCCACGGCAGGTAGAAGTCGTCGGTATTGAGGAAACCCACAATCTCCCCGGTCGCGAGCGCGAACCCCTTGTTCAGGGCGTGCGCTGGCCCCTCGTCCGGTTCGGATCTCCAGACAGTCAGCCACGGCTCGTACTTCCGGATGATCTCGACGCTCCCATCGGTCGATCCACCATCGATCACGATGAGTTCGAGGCGCGGGTAGCCTTGCAGCAGAATGGAGCGGATCGCCGCCTCGATGAACGCACCTTGGTTAAAGGACGGGGACACGATGCTGAGGCGCGGCCACGGCCGGCCATCCGGCATCGTGTCCGGCACCGCTTGGACCTGAGCAGTCCACGGCCAGCCTGTCCGGTCAGCGGGTGGAGGGGGAAGTGCCGCCACTCCCCGAGCGAGTATGTCGACGTCAATAACCAATGGGATCTGCACCCCGCCTGCGACTCTCAACCACGCCGACTCTACGACCCTATCACAACCTCACCGCGCCTGACTTGCGCGGGCGCGAATCCAATCATCCCGGCCGAGCCGTAGACCAACAGCGAGAATGTTCCGGCGGCAGCGGTGCCGCGCCGAGGATCGGGCAGCGATAACGGCTGACACGATCACAATCGTATCGAGTTAAGCTCTGCCAAGTTCACTCTGCCTGCTACCATGACCCCGTCCGACGCCCTCTTTGATGCCGCCCTCGGCGACCACACGCGGGTGTTCGCGACGCTGACCTCGTTGCGGCCGCATCTCGCCGCCGCTGCGGAGGCCTCGACCGACGCCGTGCGCAACGGCAACAAGCTGCTCTTTTGCGGCAACGGCGGTTCTGCCGCCGATGCGCAGCACCTCGCAGCCGAACTGGTCGGGCGCCTCGTGCACAAACGCCGCACGCTGCCGGGGCTGGCGCTGTCGGCCAATTCGTCGGCGCTGACCGGCATTGCCAACGACTTCGGCTACGACGAGGTCTTCGCGCGCCAGGTGGAAGGCCTTGGCCGCAGCGGCGACATCCTGATCGCGATCTCTACCTCTGGCAATTCGCTGAACGTCATCCGCGCGGTGGAAGTCGCCAAGCCAATCGGCATTACCACCGTCGGCTTGCTCGGCCGCGGTGGCGGCGCACTTGGCAAGCTCGTCGATGTGCCGATTGTCGTCGCCGCGGAGGAGACCGCGCGCATCCAGGAGGCGCACATCTTCCTCGGCCACGTGATGTGCGCCCTGATCGAGCACGGCCTCGGCGTCGGCGGCTGGGAACAAGCGATAGAGTGAGCGGCAAGGCGCTACGACAGCTCCACGAGTTGTCCCGTCGCCATCGACTCTTTTGCAGCCAGCGCAATCCTAAGGCTTTCTGCCCCTTCCCGGACGGTAACGACCGGTGCCGCATCGCCACGGACGCAAGACAGGAAGTGCTTGAGTTCGTCCAGGAACATCTGGTTTCGGTCGAAGCCTTCGGCGCTGAAATGTTCAACTAGCTGCCCGACAGCGTCGGACACGCGAACGTTGGATGCGAGGAGGTCGACGAGAATCTCGCCCTGTTCGCCAACAACCTGACAGGTACGGGTGGGAGTCTTCTGTACAAAGTCCTGGTGTACGTGTACCGGAAGCGGGCGGCCATCGACGACACAGTCCATCAGGATGCTCGCTGTATCCTCGACGTCAACCTCCAAGCTACTGAAATGTCCGCCCACGGAAAAGAGCCTGCGCGGCACGCCGAACAGCCACTGCGCGTAGTCCAGGTCGTGAATCTGCGAAAGAACCACGCCGCCGCCAAGTTCGCGCCGTGCGGCATATGACTGCCGGTAGTCTTCGTAGCGATGCCAATGCGGCAGATGTTCAGCGCTCACAATGCGGACCGCAAGTAGCGAGCCCACGGCACCGGTCTCGAGCAAGGCGCAAAGCCGAAGCAGACACGGGTGAAAGCGCATCTGATAGCCGACCATCCCCACCAGCGCGCGGCGGTCGATCTCCTCGATCAAATCGGCGACGTGCTCCAGGTTGTTCGACAGCGGCTTCTCGACGAACAGGTGACAGCCCGCCCTCGCCGCCGCAAGCGCGACTGGAACGTGAAGGCTGGTCGGATTGCAGACAAACACCGCCGTCGGACGCTCTCCAAGGGCCTGGCCGAGGTCCTCGTACACGCGTACCCCGTACCGGCCCTCGACGTCGCCGTTCGGCTCCACCTCGAGCTGATCGGTCAGAAGCGGCGACCGCCCATGGGCGCGACACGCAAGGAGACGAATCTCATCGCCCAGCAACCGTCGGAGGTTTCGTGCGTGCCGCTGGCCAATCGCTCCCAATCCGACGATGAGCACGGTCATCATCTGATGATCCGGTCACATGCGACGATGGTTCGTCTCATCGGCTACTCGCACGAGACGCGGTGGCATCCGCACGTCTCAACCGATCCATCACCGCCTGCTCACTCGCATACACTTCCTTTACCCCGCTTCCCATCGCGGACTCGACGACCCGTATGTAACGCACCAGGCGCTCCAGTCCTCCTGGCTCGACTGACGCGGCCTGGTCGCTTCCCCACATGGCACGGTCGAGAGTGATATGGCGTTCGATGATGCATGCGCCCATCGTCGCCGCAGCCACCGTCGTCATGAGGCCCACCTCGTGTCCCGAATAGCCGACCGGAACGTCGAAACGACGTCGGAGTGTGTCGATCATCCGAAGATTCAGTTCAGACGGCTGACACGGATACGTGCTCGTGCAGTGGGTGAGGATAAGTCCTTCCCGACCGAGCAGATCGACCGCCGCCTCGATCTGGGCCATCGTTGACATGCCTGTGGAGAGGACGATGGGCCGGCCTGTGCGTCGGACGACGCGCAGCACGTCCGGGTCGGTCAGCGTCGCCGATGAGATCTTGTAGCACGGCGGCCCGAACTGCTCGATGAACTCCACCGAGGGCACATCCCAGCAGGAGGCAAACCAGGCGATATTCTTCTCCCGGCAGTAGTGATTGATTTCGCCGTAAGCGTCCGCGTCGAGCTCGACGCGATAGCGGTAATCCAGGTACGTCAGATAGCCCCAAGGGGTCTCGCGCAACTTGTCGCGCTGGCTATCGGGCACGCACAGTTCCGGAGTGCGCTTCTGAAACTTCACGGCGTCGCAGCCGGCTCGCACGGCTGAGTCGATGAGGCGCTTGGCCGTCTCGATGCTGCCATTGTGATTGATGCCGATCTCGGCCACGACGTACGCCGGGTGTCCCTCGCCAACCCTGCGGCTGCCAATCTGGACTGGCTTACTCACTTCGCTCTCTCCCACCCTTGACGGTGGTCAATGATGATGAGGCACAGTTCGCGGACTGCACCTCGTCCGGCGTAACGACCTTCAGGTGCCCGTGCGACAGCAGCCACTCCGCGCACGCCCAGTCTGTTTCCGTGTCGATATCAATGGAGTACTCCCGCCCGACAACAATGGGCAGAATGCGCTTCCCCGTTAACGATGCCCCTTTCCGAATCGTGTCGCACCGGACGACGTCGACGTGACCAGTCTGCCAGAACACTTCTGGCAGCGACTGCCTCGGCATGTTGAACGGTTCATGCAGACCGTCATCCGGGAGCAGCGGCTGGAGGAATCTGCCCTCTGCGTGCTTCCACATCTTGTGCGGATTCTGGTTGGGCACGGTCACACCGCGCACGGAGTCGGCCTCAGGGTCCGCGATCAGCAGATCAATCGCTCGGTCGACCAGCCCCACCGGCCGCAGTGGTGACGTAGGTCGGAGCTGCACAACGCACTCGGGCTCGTAGCCCTCATGCTCGCGAAGCCACGCCAGGGCGTGCTGAAAGAGAGGCAGATCCGGTGTGTCGTCCTGGGCCAGTTGGGTGGGTCGGAGGAACGGCACGTCTGCGCCGTACTCCCGCGCGATGGCAGCGATTTCGGGATCGTCGGTGGACACGATCACCCGCGTTACCCGGTTGGCCATCCGTCCAGCAGCAATGCTGTATGCAATGAGGGGATGCCCCGCCAGCGGCCGCAGGTTCTTTCGTGGGATCGACTTCGATCCTCCCCGGGCGGGAACAATTGCGAGTACGTGCGGAACGTGTGCGCTCATCGGCCCGACACTCCATTATGCGCCGCGTCAGGAGCTAATTATCCCAACTACTCAGCCGATTGCCGCAGAACAGTAGAATGAGAGTGCCTCATGCGGACCTCCCTCAGCACTCCCAAGTTGTCGTTGATCCTCTGCTCGCGCAACGACAGCTACATGGGGAATTCGCGCTGGAGGTTGCAGACCGCGCTGAACTACGTAGCGAAGAACATCGAAGCACTCGGTCGGGATGCGGACGTCGAAATCCTGGTGACCGATTGGGGCAGCGAGGTGCCGCTCCGCGAGGTGCTGACGCTGACCAGTGCCGCGCAGCGGCTCACTTCGTTCATCATCGTCCCGCCAACGACCGCGAGCGAGTTACAGGGAGACAGCCCATTTCCGGAGGTGCTCGCCCTGAACGCGGCAGCAAGACGAGCGACCGGGCGCTACATCGGACGCATCGACCAGGACACGCTGGTCGGAAGGCGGTTCCTGACCACCTTCTTTGAGATTCTTGACGGCACACGCCAGATCGACGCGCCGTTGCTAATGGGGTTTTCCAACGTCAAGATGATCCCCTACCGGTTCTCGGTTCAGTGCCCGGAACCGTCCAGCGTAGAGTTGTTCGTGCACTGTTTCGGGCGGTTACTGAAGAGAGAGAATTGGCACTCGCGCGCTCCCTTCTACCACGCCGCGGTCGGAATCTGGCTCGTGCACCGGGAGGTATGGTCTGAGTGTGGAGGATACGACGAGCGCATGATCTACATGAACTCCATGGAGACCAACATGACCCTGCGGTTGCTGCCCACGCATACGATGGCCAACCTCGGGGAACTCTGCGCCTACGACTTCTATCATCTCGAACACTACCATCCGTGGGTCCCAAGGCGCTCCAGAATCTACCGGAAGGTCAACAGTAACCCGTTGTTCTCTGAACCTGAGGTCATAAACCCTAACGGTCAGGAATGGGGCTTGAGGGAGCACCGCCTGGAGGTCTTGGCGGCAGCACAGCACACTGCTGCCGCAAACAGTCGTGGTGCTGTTTCCGCGTTCATCATCTTCGTGTTGCTGATGATTCAGATACTTCCGGTCATGTCTTTTGACTGGGCAGGACTGTCGGTCAGGCGCCAGCTAACTCGCCTTCGGAACACGTGGCAACTGGTGGAAGGTCGCCCGGTCACGGCATGGCCTGGAATCATCCTCGCGAGATTGAAGGAACGGCGAACTCGAGCGTGACCAGAGAGCAACAGAGCACGACAGTTTCGCAAGCCATCCGGTTAACACTTGGCCTTCTCCACTCGCACGAGCGGTGGCAACTTGGCTGGCTGGTGGCCGCCTCCGTGTTCATGGCGGGACTCGAGACGGCGGGGATGGTGTCGATCCTCCCGTTCATGGCCCTTGTCGTCGATCGTACGGCGCTGACTCGTTACCCGATACTCGCTTCGCTGGCGAGTTCGGTCGGAACGCTCAGCTGGCGCGAGACGGTCGCGTGGGCCGCCGCCGCGACGGCGACATTGGTCACTGCGGGAAACATCGCAAGAGCGTTAGCGAACTGGTGGCAGTGGCGGTTCGAGGCCCGGGTGCGACATCGGCTGACCTCGGACCTCATGCGGGCCGTCCTCTACGCACCTTACTCTCTGCACGTTGCGCGCGACGCATCGTCCTTGATGAAGGTCGTCGGCCACGACGTGCCGAACGTAACTGGAAGCGTGCTATTGCCCCTCTTGAGGATGGCTTCCGGTTCGTGCGTTGTGCTCGCACTGCTCGGACTTATCGTTCTGCAGACTCCACTCGTCGTTCTCGCTTCGGTCGCCACGATCGGGGGCGCATACGTTGCCCTGTTCAGAGGAATGCGGCGTCGGCAGCTGCTCCTGGGAGAACAGGTCGGCCGGCTGACCTACGAGTGGCGCCTGACCAGTCATGAGGCGCTCGGCGGGATCAAGGAGCTGACTGTTCTGAATCGCCGCGAACCGATCTTCGCGCGCTTCTCTGACGCGGACAAGCGGTTGGCGGACCTTCAGGTCAGGCGCAAACTAACAGAGACTTTGCCGCGGCATGGCCTCGAGACCATCACATTCGGTTGCATCCTCGCCGCAATGATCGTCCTGACGACGAGCGACGCAACAGGCGCCACTGCGGCGATCCCGACGCTGGCGCTATTTGCATTCGTCGCCTATCGCCTTATGCCGCGTCTACAGGAGCTGTACGCGAGTGCGCTGTCTGTTCGCTACGGCATTCCGTCGCTGAGGGCGGTGCTGTCAGCTTGGCGTGAGACAGGGGTAAGCACCGCACTCCAAGCGATACCTGACAAGGTGGAACCCATTGGCTTCCAGGACGATGTGTGCCTGCACGATGTGACATTCACTTACCCAGGAGCGACACGGCCTGCGCTCACCGGCGTCACTCTCTGCATCCGACGAGGAGAGAGTATCGGCCTGGTCGGGCGGACAGGGGCTGGAAAGAGCACTCTGGCCGACCTCCTGCTCGGACTTTTCGAACCGGACAGCGGCAGTGTGATGATCGACGGTGTGCGCCTGACGCGTGAGTCGCAGGCCGCGTGGCGCCGTCGCGTTGGATACGTCGCGCAGCACGTCTTCCTCGCGAACGCCACCGTGTCGGAGAATATCGCCTTCGGATTGCGGAAAGAGGATATCGACCACGACGCGGTGATCGAGGCAGCCCGCCTTGCACAGGTTGACTCCTTTATCGCGACGCTGCCACACGGCTACGCCACCGTCGTCGGGGAGCGGGGCGTGCGGCTGAGTGGCGGAGAGCGTCAGCGAATCGGCATCGCCAGGGCACTGTACCGGCGGCCGAGTATCCTGATTTTCGACGAGGCGACGAGCGCTCTGGATGGGTTGACCCAAGAGGCGGTCATGGGCGCGATCCAGCAACTCCGCGAAGAGAGAACGGTTGTTATTATCGCACATCGGCTTCGCACTCTGGAGGCGTGCGACCGGCTCGTCTTCCTGGAAGCGGGTCACGTAGTCGCCGTCGGCTCATTTGATGCGTTGACGACGTCTTCCGAGGCGTTTGCCCGTTTTCGGTCCAAATCGTGAGGCTGCTCTACGGGCGACAGCGCCTCGGCGCTGTGATTCGCACGATCGTCCATCACCTCCCGGCCGGGATTCAGATCCGGCTCAGACTCGCGAAGCATTCCGTGCTCGGAACGTACGACTGGGCAGAGCCGGTGCTTCGCCTCCGGAGGCGCGAAGAGGGCCACATCCACGACATTGTGCGACAGCACTCGACGCACGATGGGCGGCGTCGAATTGCCATCTACAGCCTGCACCACTTCTCACCTGTGGAGTACGGCTTGGCGAAGGCTCTCCAACTCAGAGGTCACGAGATACACGGCCTTCTCTGTGACGGGATGCTACCGCTGTGCGAGTTCAATCTTGGCCCGAACGTCAGGCCTCCGTGCGCCGTCTGCACGCGTTGGCTCTCCCGGCATGAAGAGGCCTTCGGCTTCAGCTACATGAGGCTGAGCAATTACCTCACGGAGGAGGACCTTCGGCGCGCGGAAGCACTGGTCCGGGAGACACCCGACGAGGAATTGGCCGCCTTGCGTGTGAGCGATGTGCCGGTTGGCGTGTTCGCGCGACGGGAATTGCAGCGGTACTATCGGGGCTTCGTCTTCGATCCGTGCCGCGACCCCGCCTACAGGAATTGGCTGGTCAGCGGGGTGCTCTACACATGGCTCTCCGAACGATGGCTGGACGAGGTCCGCCCAGACATTCTGGGTGTCTGCAGTGGCCGTACGTTGAATACGGCGTGCGTGTATGAGGTCGCGCACACACGCGGCATCAGGGTGGTGACGTGGGATGGCACAGCGACGCACGCCGATACGCTGATGTTCAGCCACGGCCGTCCCGCCACGGAGATCCCGCTGGACGACGCCTGGGTGAACGAGCAACATCGAGAACTGTCCGGGCATGAAGCCGCAAGGCTGTCTGAACACCTCGACCTCTGGTCGCGTAGTAAGAACACACCATTCCCGTACAACACCAACCCCGTTGAGGCCAAGGAGACCATCCGAGCGGAGCTTGGTTTACGACCAGGCGCGCCGCTGCTCGTCGCCTACACAAACACATCGTGGGACATCGCTGTAATCGACCGCGATGTCGGCTTCGAGAGCATGTTCGACTGGCTCTTCGCCCTCGTACGCTACGCTCAGCGCACGCCCGACGTTGACTTGGTGGTCCGCGCCCATCCGGCCGAGAAGATGGTGCCGCCGGAACTGCAATCGCGTACACCCGTGGGCAGGGAGATCCGCAGTCGATTTCGGCCCCTGCCGGCCAACATCAGAATCATCGAGGGCGACAATCCGATCAGTTCGTACGCCCTCGCCGAAATGGCACAAATCAATATCGTATATGCCTCTCGTTTCGGCCTTGAACTTGCCCTGCGTGGAATCCGGCCATGGGTCGCCGGCGCTGTGACCTATCGCGGCAAGGGATTCACCCTCGACCTCGAGTCGGCGGACCACATGTTTCGCTTACTGGAGATGGATAGTCGCGATGCCGCGATGAGTGAAGACGAAGTTGAACTCGCTCGCCGGTTCGCCTATCTCTGGTTCTTCCGGTACGAGGTCCGCCTTCCGCTCCTCCACCCGGCTGACAAGCGATTCGCCCTCCAGAGCTTTCGTGACCTCGCCCCAGGAGTAGATCCGACGATCGACAATCTCTGCCACGCTTTCGTATCGGGCAGTCCCTTTATCGACATGGGGAACGCGGCCTCGCGATTCGACCCGTGATACGTCGACTGCGACACGCACTTCGCACCGTGGACTGGCGATTGAGCCGCACCGCCATGTTGCTCTGGCAGGAGGCCTGGTCCCGTCGTTGGCCTGAAGCCCAACGTCCACTGGTGCTCGGGGACATCCGGAGCGTGCTCGTCGTAAGGCTGGACGAAATCGGCGACATGGTACTGACCACGCCCTTCCTCCGCGAATTGCGTCGGAATCTCCCAGAGGCATCCATCACACTCGTCGTACGTCCAGCCGTTCATAACCTCGTCGCGCTCTGCCCCTACGTAGACCGCGTGCTGGCGTACGAACACGCCGACTCTCGACCACGGTCCGCCCTCCTTGCCGTGGCCCGGGGCAGGCGTTTTATGCACCAGCACTTCGGGACTCACCACTTCGACCTTGCAGTCGCACCCCGCTGGGATGCCGACCCACGATTTGCGACTGTCCTCGCGGTCGTGAGCGGCGCGCGATGGCGCCTCGGCTACTCAGAGCGCGCCGGGGCAGAGAAGCCGCAATTGAGCCCCGGCCTCGACCGCCTGCTGACGCACGCATGCCAACCCGGCTCGGTCCAACATGAGGTGACACGGAATCTTGACTTGATACGCTTCGTGGGCGGCACGGTTGACGACGACCGACTCGAATTATGGTTGTCGGACAGTGACCGGCAGCTCGCACGTGACTTCCTGGACAGCCACGGCGTTGGAGAACACGACTTCCTGCTCGCTTTCGCCCCTGGCGCGGTCAATCCACGACGCCGCTGGCCGATTGCCCGTTTCGCAGAAGTGGCCGACTGGAGCTTGAAGAGCAACGGGGGCTATGTCGTCGTTGTTGGAGGCGAAGAAGACCGCGGCCTTAGTGAAGCACTGCGGACGCTCGTTGGCCCGCACGTGCTCAACGCTGCCGGTCAGACGACCCTGCGACAGGCGGCGGCGCTCATGACGCACTGCAGTCTCTTTCTCGGCAACGACTCGGGACCGATGCACATCGCCGCGGCAAGTGGGCTGCCCGTCGTTGAGATTTCGTGTCACGCCGAGCTGGGCGAGCCTGGCCACGATAACTCCCCGCTCCGCTTCGGGCCGTGGAGGGTGAAGAAGCAGTTCGTCGTGCAGCCCGCCACGGCACTGGCACCTTGCGTTGATGCCTGTCTGGCGGACACAGCGCACTGCATCGGGAGCATCTCGGCCGGTGACGTCATAGCTCAGGCAGCGCGGCTGTTGTCGCGACCAGATGGAGACGCTATGCTGAACGACAAGTTCGATACATGAGCCTTGTTGACTTCGCTGTCCGGGCTAGCCGACGGGCGGGACGAACTCTCTTCCTGCCGAGGTTTCATCCCCGCCTCGGGCTGGGCCGGGGCCACGGCGGCTACATCACCTGCGCCGGCAAGCACGACCGTGTCGGGGCACAGACACTCGCCATCCTGTCCACGATGGTGTTCGCCGATCGCGCTGGGCTGCGCTACGTGCACACGCCTTTCCAGCGGATGGACCGGACTGCTCAAGCGGAGGTGGATCGCTGGGAAGCGTTCTTCAACCTCGCACATGGAGAGTTGCTTCTGTCCGATATCGAGTCTCTCGGTCTCAAGACTGTCGGGTTGCCGTCGCCAGCGTTCCTCCCCTTCTCGGAGGCACCAGCCCTGTACGTCGTCCGGCATTGTCATGACTACGCAAACCGGTTTCCGGACGAATACAAAAGGGTCGGAAACTCAGTCTCACGGAAGTACGCCGCTGGCGCCAAGGATGGCCTCGAATCCCACTACGACCCGACCAAGCTGAACATCGCCCTCCACGTCCGAAGAGACGACGTAACCCCGCAAAGCCTCGACCGTAAGTACACGGCGAATGAGCACCTGACATCGGTCCTGCGTCATGTCCTGTCGGCTTGCACAGTGCTGGGCCTGTCGCCCTCCGTGCATCTCTACTCGGACGGCCACGCCGACGAGTTCGACGACCTCAGGGATCAGGGCTGGGCATTCCACCTGCGGGAATGTCCCTTCTCCACGTTCAACAATCTGGTAGAAGCCGATGTCCTGATCATGTCGAAGAGCACGTTCAGCTACGTCGCGGCCCTGCTTTCGCGCGGCGTCCCGATCTACGAGTCGTTTCGGAGATCATCATTTAATCACCGGCCGCTGGGACACTGGCTCCGGGCTGACGATCACGGACGCGCGAAGCGCGGTGCCCTGGTGCGAGCCCTGGACCGTGTCGCCGGGCGGGCCGGGCGCCTCCGATAGCCATGGAGATGTTCACCATTGCCACCGGAGGCTACGTTCCCTTCGTCTTGAATCTCCATGCCTCGCTCGCCAGGATTGGCCTCGGCGATCAGCTTGTCGTGTACTCCCTGGACGATCGCGCCCATCGTGTGCTGTCGCGCGCCGGAGTCAGAAGCGTGAGATACGGCACGGGCCCAGGCCGGCAATGGACCAACTGGCGCACGCTGGGGTTCATGCGGACGATGTCGTACAAGTACTCAGCGGCGCTCGACATTCTGAGATCCGGCAAGAAGGCGCTCTACGTAGATAGCGATATCGTGTTCCTGCGGGATCCGGCCAATTACTTGCAGAGCGTGATGGCCACGTCGGAGGCGGACCTCGTGCTGCAGTTTCAGTCGCCGAAGAACCTCTACTCTGCCGGATTCTGGCTGGCGTCGCCAACCGAACCGGTTATCGAACTACTTCTGTCAATATGGACAGCCCTGCAGTCCAAGCAATACACGGACGATGAAGACACGCTCAACTGGCGCTTGCGCCAGACGGACGGAGTTGCAACGTATGCACTGGACTCCGATCTGTTTGCGTGCGGAAATCGTTTTCTGGTGTCGGAGGAGAAACGGAAGTCATATACCGACTCTGGCGGCAGGCCTTTTAACGTCAATGCCGCCTACATCCTGCACTTCAACTACGTGATCGGCAAGGAGGCCAAGGTCCGCGCCATGATGAAGCACAATGCGGTGTTTTACGCCGGCCTTGAGAAGCACTGCCGAACGGGCATGGGCGCAGTCCTGTCGCGTGAGGTTCGCCGCTTTGCCCGCCGTGTCGGAACTGTCCAGCAATCACTCTCCGGACGGCCCATGGCGGAATGGCCCGGTGTGGTCTTCGAGCTTCTACTCGAACGAAAGGCGCGGCTCAATCGGTGACAATCACTGACGACATTCCTGAGGGTGGCCCATCAGTTCAAGTGAGCTATGGGGTTAGTCACCAATCTAGGTACCACGAGTAGAGGGGAACCGCCGTTTCAAATCTCAACAGTTGCCGGGACATCCGCTTATCCAATGTCTATAAGGAAGAGAACTATTCCGTCCCTAGTCTCAAGAAGATTTCGAAGGGCTCTGCGACGAGTTGTCCCAAACGTTCGTTTTCCGTTTAGGTTCAATTGGGGATGGTTCTGGTGTCGTGGGGATTCTTTGGAAAGGACGTTGTTCGAAGGCGAACAGAACATTGACGAAATAGTCTTCGTGCAAGATATTCTGCGGCCGGGAATGGTCTTCTTTGACGTCGGGTCCAATCAGGGGGAGTACTCGATTCTCGCGGCACGCCTCGTTCGGCCTGCCGGTCGGGTATTCGCCTTCGAACCCGTTCCCTCAATCTTTTCGATGTTGATCTCGAATATCGCACTCAATCGATTGGGGAACGTATCGCCTCACAATCTAGCGTTAGGCGCAACCGCTGGGTATCCCCTAATGTATGAAGCTCTCGGTCGAAACAGCGGGTTAAGCAGTTTAATGCCCCTCAATGTCGCTGGTCCGGTCGAGACGGCCCAAGTAAAGGTACAACTTTCGACGATGGATGATTTCGTTAGCCAGAATCAGATAGCCAAGATTGACATTGCGAAGATCGACGTTGAAGGCGGGGAGCTCAATGTCATTTCAGGGGGCGAGATGGCCTGGAGACGCCTCCGGCCAATTGCCATAGTCGAAGTTCAAGATCGAAGGACGGCTCCTTGGGGTTATGAAGCCCGACAGATCATAGAGTCATTGCGAGCACACGATTATGTTTGGTTTGAATTTGCAGGCGGTGGACGGCTTAGGCCACACGCTCAGAAGCTTCATTATGAATACTGCAATCTTGTCGCTATACCTTCTGAAAAGACTCTAGGACTTTCTCATTTGATGAAGGCAGAGAGCTGGCTAAGGCCGGCCCGGTAATTGTGTGGCTATTCCTGGGTGGATTCAGCTGATCGACGCAACCGCCTCTGCAGCTTAGCCGGGGGATGTCTGATACGCCAGGGTCTTTCGGGGACGGGTATTGAGGCGCCGGGCGAGAGCATCCAGTTGCGCTTGGCTGAACGCTGCCAGGCCCGTGCCATCTGGAAAGCATTGGCCGCGATCAGCAACTCGGACTTGCCACGGACACCGAGAACGTCGCTCAGTCGTCAACTGAGCCGCCGCTGAATTTCAACCACCTGACGGGTGACGAGGTCGTGCAATGGTCGCCAGCTTCAGCTTCCGCAAGTATGGAGACAGCAACATAGCGGAGCACTTTACGCAGCCTAGTGACTATTTTCAGCTCGGTGACAAGGTTGATATGGCCGATATTACAAGGCCAGAGAGCTTTCATAAGCACATCAGGTATAACACCTCGATGATTGTCATTGGTGGTGGAGGCATCTACGGAGCGATCACCTGGAAGAGGATCAGACAGATAGTCGGCATGACGCCTCCAAGCGTACCAATCGTCTTCTGGGGAATGGGCATCAACGACCACGGCAAGACTGAAAAGCTATATGGTCCGATACTGACTTACCTCGAAGGCAAGAGCAACGTCTTGATCGGGCTGAGAGATATCAACTACAAGACATACGTGCCCTGCGCCTCCTGCATGCGGGAGGAATTCGACTGGACCTATCCAATCACACGAGACGTGGTGTATTACGCTCACCAGGATCAGGTGTTGAATCTGCCTTATCCAACCCTGACCAATCGGACTGAAGGCAATCCTCTTGACTGTTTTCGACGGGTGGTGGCTTTTCTGGGTTCTGCCGACAGCGTGGTCACGAATACGTATCACGGGGCCTTCTGGGCCACGCTCCTGGGACGGAAGGTGATTGTAGCGTGCCCATTCTCCAACAAGTTCTATGGCCTAAAGTACGAGCCCGTCATCGTCTCTGACGAGGATGCCATACAGGAGGGTATCGCGCGTGCTGCCAGTTATCCGGATGCACTCGAAGACGGCCGCTCCGCGAATAGACTCTTCTACCGCAGAGTCCGAGAGTTTGCCGAGAATAGCCGGACCGGAGGGATCATAGGGACCGCGGCATGGTTGAAGAGGAGACAAGTGCTAGCATTGATGGAAAGAGGGTTCACGTATGGGCGGCGGGTAGTCAGCCTCCGGAGGGGGCGGGAGTGATCCACGGCGCCGTTCCCCGCGACCCGGCAGGTGGTTCGGGCAACCGCTTGCCCGTCGTAGTCGCGACCGGTGCTGATGCGTGGCACTTCCTGTGCCGCCACGGATTTCTTGGACAGTCGGGTGAGTGTATTGACGCAGCCGACGTGAGCGCAGATGCGCGACGGACGACGGCGGGTGCGCGGAAGCCGAGTCGCTCGATCAACCACTGCTGGTTATAGGTCTCCTTGAACGTGCGCAGGGCCTGCTGCAGGCATCACGGTGGGCTGCTGCCGCTTTCCCTATAGGACTCGGCGACATGGAACAATCGCTACCTTCCTTTGTACGTCGCATGGTCTCTCCGATCCGATGGATGCGACGTCGAATTACCTCACGCGTCGTGTCCAGGTCGGGGCGCTTGGCTCGCATCCTGCGCTTCCCAGTCCCTGGATCGGCCCCATGGCGGAGGCGTATTTTGAACGTCGGGCGAGAGAAGGCGCTTGGCGACGTGCTCATGTGCACCCCCGTCTTGCGCCTCCTGAAGCAGAAGAACCCCGATTGCCACGTGCGTTTCTTCACGGACCTCCCCAGCCTTGTCGAGGGCCTACCATACATCGATGAGGTCCTCCCCTGGTCCGCCCGACCTGAATCTGACTTCACGGCCCTCGAGTACGAAAACGCGAAACCGTTTTCCGTGCATTGCTCAAAGATCCTGGGTGATCTACTCGGACTCAATGTGGTTGATGTTCGACCGGATATCGTCTTTGATGGGGATGTGGCCGCATCATTCGTCCATTCCTTCGAAAGACATCCTCGACCACGAATCGTGATTCAACGCGATCCCGGTTTCTACACTCCAAACAAGCGATGGCCGGACGAATACTGGCATTCCCTAGTCGAATCACTCGTTGTTCAGGCGACCGTCATCGAGATCGGGTCTGAGGCCGTTGGGCTTCCAATGGTCTTCGAGAACTACCTTGATTTGCGCGCCCACACTTCGTTGGCTGAATTGGCGGCACTTCTGTCTTGGAGCGACGTGTTTGTTGGACCCGTGTCGGGTCCATCTCACCTGGCGGCTGCCGTGGGCACTCCATCGGTCATTATCATTGGTGGCTTTGAAGGGCCGTTCGTCGCGGCATACGACGATTCGGTCAGGCTCCACTCAGCGGTTTCCTGTGCGCCGTGTTGGAAGACAGAGCCTTGCCCGTTTGACTTGAAGTGCCTTCGGATGATTTCTCCAGAGGAAGTCGCGGCAGAAGTGTGGGCAATCCTCCAACCGGACCTGACTCCGGAGGGCGATAGCGTTCGGAACGCGGTGACATCACCGAACGCGGCGTCGCCCAGCACCACGTGACGGCGGACCATTCCGCATGATGACGACTCCGGATAGAGACGAAGTAGCCGCTGCCCCATCAACGCTTATCGTTACGGGCGCCGATTCGAATCATTTTGCCAATCTCCGCGTTCTCGTCGGGTCATGGATGGCGAACATGGAGTTCGTCTCATTGGTCGTTTGTGACTTCGGAATGACGCAGGAACAGCTGGAGGAGTTGTCAGGAATCACGGGATTGTTCGTCCTCCCAAGATTGCCCCAGGTGACTCATCCGTGGCAGGGAAAGTCCCTCGTCGGGCGGTACCTTCAGTCTGTTTCAGAGCCGTGGGGCATTCTCATGTGGATCGACGCGGACGCCTTGTTCAATCATCCCCTGCCGGACCTCGCACACCTGATTGAAGGATACGATGTCCTAATTGACGCGCACCGGCAATCGGTGGGGGAGATTGTCGAGGCGTGCAACCTCGATCGATTACCTCTGCGGGTGGATGACGCTTACTTCAGTTCTGGGTGGTGGGTCGTCCGCCGTGGTTGCCTTGTTGACTCCTACGAGCATTTCACCGCGACGCTGCACGGGAATAGAAACCTCTGGGAAAACGACGCTTTTGTAGCTGCAATCTACGATGGGAGACTGAGAGTCAGGACGCTCTGTGGAAGCGTCTGGCACGCTCGAGGGAAGACCTCATTGCATTCATGCGAGGTCATAAACGGCAAAGCGTACCATGCCGGTCAGCCGATCTATGTGCTCCACGCTAACGACGGATATCACCTCCGTTCGGATGCAAGGAGGATCTTGAATCGCCCGGAACTCGCGGGTATTCAAAGGCACTATGAGACCGTGTATCAGGCGAGAACGGGCAGTGGCAAGCCCTCGGCTCAGAGTCGATCGGTGGTTCGTTTCGGAAGGCCAATTAGGCACCGATTGTTGAGTTGGCTACATCGCGTGCGCGCGGGCAGTAAGAAACTGAGATGGCCACGTCACTGAACTTGTAGTAAATCTTTGATCAAGGCTTTGATGCTTCTTGGAAGGATGGCGCCTGCAATTCTCCTCAGGGCAGTGCGTTGTGAACTTCTTTGTGCCATTAGGGCCGTACGCTCCCGTCTCAAGTCAAGGTCCTCCCAAGTGACATCCTGCATCTTTCCAGTGTCCTTGAACCACAAGTTTCCGTAGAGTTGCGTCCGCTGGCCGTTCAGATGGTCATAGGACGCCTTGATAGCATGTAGTGTTTCGTTAGTCGGAGAAAACAGCACCATCGAATTATTGGCACGTTGTATGGTTTGTGTCTCACACCAATTCCAAGGAACCCAGCATCTGTCAAAGTCTGTGTTTTCTTCCCAGAATGACTGAACATACTTACGTTGCTTCTTGAGTGACATGTACCTTGTGTGATGATCTCTGAACTCTGAATCAGCGGCTGAATTGATGTTGACCATGAATGTGGCCGCCTTTCGCCTTGTGTCTGGATGAGGGCTTATCTCGTATCCGTCGAGGTACTTCTGTATTCCATTCACGACATTACAAGAATCTAACGAAGTGCCAACCTTGCTTGCGATCGTGCGGTTGAAGTCATCTCCCTCAAGGAATGTCTTTAGCGCTTTCAGAATGGGAGACCGCGGCTCATCCAAGCGAAATGCCATGCCAAATCCTTCGCATGCCGAACTGTTCTCCACCATCCGCCGATCTCTCGTCCTGTGCCAGTCTAGATAAGATCGTAGGTTGGTTGTGCATCCAGGAAAGTGCACTGCTTTATACCCATTGAGAACAAGCGCTCCGAGTAGCTCTTCATCGTTTCTTGATGGCGGCAACGAAACTTCTGGAGATCTGACGATTTCCAGAAGATGCTCGTCTGTGAACAGGCTGTCTATATAGACATGCCTAAATGGAACACTTGAAAAGTCCGCGCACTCGATCTTCTCAAGGATGTACGAAAAGTCCTTCATGCCGGTGACCTGCCTGTGGGCTTGATGACGTCCACTGGGCGTGATCCGATTTAGTGGACGGGTTTCTTACGCTGCGTGAGTTCCGGTACGGCGCTCGAAAGCGGCCGGGCTGATCTGGCCGAGGGTCGAGTGCCGACGCCGCTGGTTATAGAACACCTCGATGTAGTCGAACAAGGCCTCCTTCGCATGGGCGTAGCTGTGGAAGCGGTCGCCCGCCTCACTCTTGACGGTCGAGAAGAAGCTCTCCGCTGACGTTTCAATAGCTTAGCCACCTCTGGCAGGACGACTTCGGCGACCCGGACATTCCCAGCATCAGTGAAGTGACAGTCATCAAAGAAGTACCTTGATGTCTTTGGGATCACATGATTCAGATTCATGAAATATTGCCCGTGCCCCACCGCAATTACTCGTTGTGTAGAGTTATACTTCTCTATCTCATCATCAAGCCAAGCGGGGCTAGCCCTGACATAACCTGTGTCCGTGTTTACCGGGAACCAGAGCGTACGCTGTTCCTTCTCAGGGATGTCCTTCCCCCACAAGACAGGCTGGCCAAGCACTAGCGTACGGACACCTTGACGACTCAAGTAATCGACCAGAGAATCAACTGCATCGCCGAACTCGACGATTGGATCGTCTTCTCTCATAGGCTCACTTACGTACTTGTAAGATTTGTATTCCGCAATTAGCGTTGGCAGATTGCTACTGTGCCACTGTAGCGTTGAGCCGCGCGGGCCGCGATGCAACTCCCTCTTGGCTTGCCAACTAGTCACCGCAGCGTTGTAATAGCGACAAATCTGCGAGATGTGTGCACACAGTGTCAACATTCCCCTTGGCACTAGTTCCGTTGCCTTCGTGGCTTTTAGAGATGCTGGACCTTGGTAGTCATAGTCTGGCCCACCATTCCATGAGAGATCGTTGATTCCCATCAGCGTGACCACAACATCCGGCTCGAACTGCATTATGTGCTCACGTGCCCAGGCTAGGTCGTGCCGAGCCATCCATCCGCCGCGTCCCACCGCCGCAGTTTCGACATCGAGGCCAGTCCTCTCATGTAAGAATCGACCGAGGAGAGAGCACCAAATACCCTCTGTTGACTGAGTGGCTTGGTCCGTCGTGGATGCGCCAAGGCAGACGATTCTTGTTACCCCAGTCCGTTTCCGACGGGCATTCAGCGTCGATGTCCTGAAGCCGAACTCGTTTCTCGAGTAGGTGACAGTCGACTTGAGCCCTGGAAGCGTTTGCTCGTATGTTGTACGAATCCCGAGTGATGTAGGGAAGAGACACCAGAGCAGGACTTCAATTGATACGAGTACAATCAGGACGATCAAGACTTCAATGATTCCGATCGTGACGAGCCTAACGGACCTTTGCTGAATACGCATTCATCGCCTCACGCTTAATGCCGTGGCTCGGACGTTTGGCTTGATTCTCGCGCCCTGGAGTTCCCAGGATTCAGTGGACTGGAGTTCCCAGGCTTTAGTGGAGAGCTAGGATGCCGACCCATTGGAGGTCGACACGATGTCCACGAAGCGGGCGGGGCGAGTTCGGACGACGTACGAG
>JBEBFY010000034.1:0-22967 GCA_040081715.1 Vicinamibacterales bacterium
GTCTATTGCTGGCGGGCTGCCGGGGAAACGGCTGGGGCGTCTGCGCGGCAGCGGCGCCCGCCAGCAATAGACCGCAGAGCAGCACCCGGATCGGCGTCAGCGATGGCATGCCCGTCATTATCACGCGTCCCGTTCGCCGGACCGGACCGTTTCGCGCCAGAAGGCCATGAGATCGTCCAGCATCCGATCGAAGGACACTTCCGGCGCCCACCCGGTGTCGGCGCGGAGCCTGGCGTTGCTGCCGACCAGGAGCGGCGTATCGTTCGGCCGGTACAGCGCCGGGTCGGCCTCGACGCGCACCGTCACGGCCGAGCGGGCGCACAGCCCGTCGAGGAGGGCCTGCATGGAACGGGCCTCGCCGGAACAGACGTTGTAGACCGTTCCGCTCACGCCGCGCTCCAGGATGAGGCGATAGGCCCTGGCGACGTCCCGTACATCGGTGAGATCCCGGTGAGCGGTGAGGTTGCCCACGCGGATGACCGGCTCGACCAGGCCAGCCTCGATGCGCGCGATCTGTCGCGCGAAAGCGGGCGCCGCGAAGGCGGGTTTCTGCCGTGGACCGGTGTGGTTGAACGAGCGCGCCTGCACGACGTCGAGGCCGTCGTCGCGGTGAGCCCGCTCCGTGACCATCTCCTGAGCCAGTTTGCTGATGGCGTACGGGCTGGCCGGCCCGAGCGGGTGGGCTTCGGTGAGTGGCTCGGTGGCGCTTCGGTAGATGGTGGCCGAACTGATGTTCAGGAACCGGCAGCCGGGGCGGCTCTGACGGATGGCATCGAGCAGGTTGGCCGTGGCGATGACATTGATGTCGAGCACCGCCGCGGTGTCCGCCCACGACTCGCCCACGTGCGGGGCACCCGCGCAGTGGCAGACGGCGGCGGGCCGGAGGGAGTCGACCGCGGGCCGGAGCGCCGCGGCATCGAGCAGATCCACTTCGGCCCGGTCCCAGGCGACCACCTCCGCCCCGGACCTCGTCAGTTCCTCGACCAGATGGCTGCCCGCGAATCCGCGGGCGCCCGTCACGAGAATCGGGCCGGTGATCACCGCGGCCGGTCGGCGTACTGCGCCTGGTAGTACGCGCGGAACGCGGCGTCCTGCTCCTTGATCGGCCGCCACCAGCTCTCGTGCGTGCGATACCACGCGACCGTGGAGTTGAGCCCTTCGGCGAAGGGCGTCCTGGGTGTCCAGCCGAGACCGGCGAGCTTGGTCGTGTCGAGGCAGTAGCGCCGGTCGTGCCCGGGCCGGTCGGCGACCGGACGGATCAGTGAATCGGGCTTGCCGAGTTCGGCAAGGATGCGCGCGGTGAGGTCGCGGTTCGCCACCTCGTTGCCCCCGCCCACGTTGTAGACCTCGCCGTTCGTGCCGCGCTCGATGATCAGGTCGAGGGCGCGGCAGTGGTCGTCCACGTGCAGCCAGTCGCGTACGTTCAGGCCGTCTCCGTAGAGCGGCACGGGGATGTCGTCGATGGCGTTGGTGACGAAGAGCGGAATCACCTTTTCCGGGAACTGGTACGGCCCGTAGTTGTTGGACGCACGAGTCACGATGACCGGGACGTTGTAGGTGGCCCAGTAGCTGTAGGCGAGTCGGTCCGCGCCGGCCTTGCTGGCCGAGTAGGGGTTCCTGGGCCTGAGTTCATCGGTCTCCCGGCTGGCGCCGCTCTCGACGCTCCCGTAGACCTCGTCGGTGGAAATCTGCACGAAGCGCCGGAGTGCCGGTGCCCGCCTGGCGGCTTCAAGGAGCACGAACGTGCCAATTACGTCGGTGCGGATGAACTCGCCCGCAGCCAGGATCGAGCGGTCCACGTGGGTCTCGGCGGCGAAGTGCACCACGATGTTCGCGCGCTCGACGAGCGGGCCGGCCACGGCGGCGTCGGCGATGTCGCCGTGGACGAAGGCGTGCCGTGGATGGTCCATCACGTCGTGCAGGTTCTCGCGCCGGCCCGCGTAGGTCAGCTTGTCGAGCGTGGTGACGTGCCAGTCCTGGTGCGCCGCCAGCGCGAACCGGACGAAGTTACTGCCGATGAAGCCGGCCCCGCCGGTGACCAGAACCTCAACCATCTTTCCGGGTCCAGTCATAGGGCAGCGTACCGTGCGGTTCGAGACGGAACTCGTCCGGCTTGTCGTAACGGTACGGCTCGTTCGTGGTGTTGACGACCAGGGCCATGTCCGGGCTGATGCACTTCCAGCCGTGGTACACGAGATTCGGTACCTGGACCAGCGTGGGGTTCTGCGTGCCGAGGAAGAACTCGTTGACGCCGCCCTTCGTGGGGGAGTCGTCGCGCGTGTCCACCAGCACCAGCTTGACCATGCCGGTGATGCACACGAAGTTGTCCACCTGCTGCTCGTGGTAGTGCCAGGCCTTGATCGCGCCCGGATAGGTGGCCGAGACGTAGACCTGCCCGAACTTCGTGAACAGGTCCTGATCGTCGACGCGGAGCATCTCCATCAGGAATCCCCGCTCGTCGGGAATCAGGCGCAGGGCCTTGGTCTTCACGCCGTGAATGCGGACACGGCTGGCCGTCGAAACGTACTCGGTCGGCGTGGTCACGGGGTGACGCTCCTTTACCAGCGGATGCCCACTTCGGAATTGTCACCGAGCATGAACCGGTAGGCGCTCGGCTTGATTGGTTCGCGATAGATCCGGACGTTGCGCCCGATCAGGCTGTCGCTCACGCGGTTGGCGAGATCCCGGATGCTGGCGCCCTCGAGGATGATGCTGTGCTCGACCTCACTGTCGCGCACTTCGACGCCGTCGCCGATGGCCGTGAACGGGCCGATGTAGGCGCGCACGAGCCGTGCATTCCGCCCGATGATGGCCGGGCCGCGCACGATGGTCTGTTCCAGCACGGCGCCCGCCTCGATTACCACCTTGCCCTCGACGCGGCTGGCGGCGTCGAGCGTGCCGTCGATGCGCGGCTCGATGGTGTCGAGCACAAGGCGGTTGGCTTCGAGCATGTCCTCCAGCTTGCCGGTGTCCTTCCACCAGCCGTCGACGATGTGGGGCCGCACCGTCAGGCCCCGGTCGATCAGGTTCTGGATGGCGTCGGTGATCTCCAGTTCGTTGCGGAGGCTCGGCGTGATACGGCGGACCGACTCGAAGATCTCCGGCCCGAACATGTACACGCCAACCAGCGCGAGGTCGCCGATGGGTTCCTTCGGCTTCTCGACGAGGCGCACCACCTTGCCGTCCTTCAGTTGCGCCACACCGAACATCTGCGGGTCCGGCACCCGGGTCAGCAGGATCTGGGCGGCGGGCTGCTCCCGGTCGAACTCCTGGACGAAGTGGGTGATGCCCTTGTTCAGGAGGTTGTCACCCAGATACATCACGAACGGTGACGTGCCCAGGAAGGGTTCGCTGATCTTGACGGCGTGGGCCAGGCCACGGGGCGCGTCCTGCTGGATGTAGGTGACGTGGACACCCCACCTGGAGCCGTCCCCCACGGCCGCGCGAATCTCGGCCTGCGTGTCGCCGACGACGATGCCGATCTCGGTGATGCCGGCCGCCGCAATGGCTTCAATCCCGTAGAACAGGACGGGCTTGTTGGCCACCGGCACCAGCTGCTTGGCGCTGGTGTAGGTCAGGGGTCGCAGGCGCGTGCCCTTGCCGCCGCTGAGAATCAGGCCCTTCATGGTTTATCGCATGCCGCCGGTGCCGAAGAAGTTCTGAAAGGTGCCAAGTCCTGCCAGTATGAAGGTGAACTGGATGCGCCGGTCGGCCGACACGGGAAACAGGTTCGCGAGCTCGGGATAGTTGAAGGTCTGGTAGTCGACGGCCAGGCCGCAGCACTGGGCATTGTATGACCATCCGAGCGATTGCTGCACGCTAAAGCCACGCGTCAGATCGCGCGTAATGGAGTAGTTGCCCTGCATGGAGCGTAGAACCACCCGGCCTTCGAGGCGGACGATCGAATCGTAGATCGCGGTGCCGTTGGTGAGGCGTTGCCGGAGGGTGCGGCTCAGATCGGCCGACAGGTTCAGGCCCTTGAGGGCGCTCACCGCGCCCTGGATGCCGACGGAGATGGGGGTTCCCGTGCTGATGTCGTACTCGAGGCGCGAGGTGGCGCTCACCTTCTCGGCCGGGATCGCGCGCGCGCTGATCGCCAGGGGCGAGAAGTTGCCGGGCTTCGACAGTCGTGACGCGCTCACGTAGGTGAAATCGAACTGGCTGGCCTGCTTCTGGGTGTAATACGTCTGTTGCACGGACACGGACAGGGACTCCCGCGTGTTGGTGGTCTGCTGGTCGGGCCGAGGGCGTGGCCGGACGAGGACGCGGTTGGTGATGCCGTACGTCATGGCCGTCGTGCCCTGCACGACGTAGTCGCGCACGTCGTACAGCTGGACGATCCGCGTGCGGTTGTCCATGCCGGTCACGCGTTGAATGGATCCGAACGGCTCGATGACGTGCTTGAGCCGCTGGATACCCCCTGTGCCGTCCCCGAAGTCCCACACGCGGCTGAACGTTGGCCCCGTGATCTCGGTTCGCAGGTCGAGGTAGTGACGACCTATCGGGTCCGTGGATCGGCGCCCCTGCAGGTCGAGACTCTCGGAGTAGAACGTGTTTCGCCAGGCGGCCGACGAGTTGAGGGTCAGGAACGGCCATCGCGACAGCGGGATGCGCAGGCTCGGCGTGGCCTCGATCCGCAGCAGGCCCAGGTCCTCCTCGCGGCCGGTGGCAGACCTGGACAAAAAGGTGCTGTTGGAGACCTCGGACTGCATGGCCCCGTAGATCGGCAGGCCGAGGATCCGGACGGGAGCGATGTTGGCGCTGACGCGCGGCGCGCCGCCGTACACGAGGGACCCCCCCGTCAGCTCGAGCAGCTCGTTGCGCTGGAAGGAACTGGCCAGAGAGTAGGGTCCCCAGGCACCGGACCAGCTGCCGCTGATCAGTCGTTGCCGGCGGGACGCGGCGAAGACGTTCTGCTGGAACAACTGCTGGGTGATCAGGCTGGAGAAGTAGTCCACCTGCGCCCGCGCGCGCATGTGGGTACCGATGGTCTGATTGACGTTCCCGGTGATCTCGAAGCTGCGGGTCGCCGGCTGCGACGAGGCCGTGCCGCCTGACGAGGTGAAACGCAGCGCCTGCTGATTGAAGAGATAGCTCCGGACCGACCCCTCCGACCCCGAGCTGGCAATGTACCGGTACTCCCCGCCGACGCCCTGGCCGGCCCGGGTGAACCAGTCGTGGAAGAACGTTGCGTCCTGGCTGCGCCCCATGGCGAGGAAGAACGCATTGCTGATGGCCTGGCCGCGGATCGTCGACGTCCCGTAGGTCGGCAGCAGGAAGCCGGTGGCGCGCTGTCCGTCCTTGAGCGGGTAGTAGGCGTAGGGCAGATACATCACGGGTACGCCCTTCACCTTCAGGACCGTGTTCTTCAGCACCGCGTAGTCGTCGACGTTGATCGTGGCCCGGCCCGAGACCAGTTCCCAGCGCGGTGTCGGCTGGACGCACGTCGTGAAGGCGCCGTTGGTGAGCCGGTACTGGCGCTCCGACAGCCGCTCGATGGAGTCGCCGAAGAAGTAAACGTCAGGGTCCTGACCCGCAAACAGGGACCGGTCTGCCTTGGGTCCCAGGGTCATGATGCCGGACGCCTGCGTGAACACCCCGGTCAGTGTCTCGGTGTCGAACTCCGCGGATTCGGCGGACACCCGGGCCAGCGGGCTGCTGAAGACCACATTCCCGCGGGCGACCAGGCGATTGGTGTCCGTGAAGATTTCGACTTCATCCGCGAAGATCTTGACCCGTTCGCACTCGACCTCGACCTGACCGGAGAGCTTCCAGTGCGAATCGGAGACGCGCTCCAGCTGCCACTGCTTCGAGCCGAAGCCGGAGGTGGCGTCCGGGGCACAACCAGCCCCTGCCGGCACAGCGGGAGGCCGGCCGGCCGGCGGAGTCTGGGCACGGGCATCCACGGCGCAGGCCAGCGCCAGGACGACGCCGATGACGACGCTGGGTGGCAACCAATCACGGAATCGCAAGGGGGTCATCGGAGAATAGCACGCGGTGTCAGGGCGTCCCGGACTTCCCCGACGAGCACGATGGACCCGGCGGCGACGACGGTGCGGGACCGCTGCCACGCGAGTGCGAGCGCGCCGGAGGCATCGGGTGCGATGAGCATGTCGCGCCCCGGATCGATGGCAGCCGCCACGTCACGGACGAGCGCAGGGGACGCGGCGCGGGGACTGGCCATGGTCGGGAGTACGACCGGTCCGACGACGGGGAGCAGCGCCGTCAGGATGCCGCGGATGTCCTTGTCCGCCATCGCCGCGAAGATCAGCACGGGCCGCGGCGTGAACCAGCGCCGCAGGTGCTCAGCCAGGGCTCTGGCGCCATGCGGATTGTGGGCGGCGTCGAGGATCAGAGTGCGTCCCCCATGGAGCGAGTGTTCCTCCAGGCGCCCGGGCCAGGTGACGGACGTCAGCCCGTTCCGGATCGCGGCGGAGGGCAGGTGGAAAGGTCCGTGCGACGCCATGTACTCCAGCACGCGGTACGCCACAAGGGCGTTGTCGGCCTGATGCGCGCCGGCAAGGCCAACGGTGATCACCTCACCAGCAAGGGGGCCGGTAGACGGGACCACTCGGGCGTGTCCGTCCGTGGAATCAAGGTCGCCGTCGTCGCGGCGCCTGCCGTCGATGACCTCCGCCCCCACGCTTGTGGCGACGGCGCGGACCACCGCGTCGGCGTCAGGTGCGAGGGGGCCGACCACCACGGGGGTGTCCGGTTTGATGATGCCGGCCTTCTCGAAGGCGATGGCCGCCCGCGTACGGCCGAGCATCGCCTCATGGTCCAGGGCGATGGACGTGATGGCCGTGATGGCCGGTGCGACCACGTTCGTGGAATCGAAGCGCCCGCCGAGACCGACCTCGATGACGGCCACCTCCATGCCCGAGCGGCGGAACAGCTCGAAGGCGATGGCCGTCGTGGCCTCGAAGTACGTGGGGGGGGCCGCCAGCGTGCCCGCCGCCACGAGCGCGTCGGCGGCGTCGAGGACATTGGCCCCGGCCGATTCGAGAACATCCGCCGTCACCGGGTCGTCGCCCGCAACGAAGCGTTCGTGAATGGTCGAGAGGTGGGGCGACGTGAACCGGGCCGCGCGCAACCCGGCGGCCCTCAGCGCGCGATGCACCATCGCGACGACCGAACCCTTGCCGTTGGTACCGGCGACGTGGATGGTGGTGTACGCACGCTCGGGGTGCCCGAGGGCCTCGCACAGGCGGCTGATGTTGGCGAGGCCGAGCTTGATGCCGGAACCCTCGAGCGCGGAGAGCCGCCCGGAGACGGAGGCCACGGCGGACTACGGAACGGCCGGTTCGGCGACCGGAAGTGCCGCCGGCGTGGGCTGGGCCGCCGGAGTAGATGCGGCCCCCATGAAGCGCAGGACCTGCGCGAGCGTGGCCTTGAGCTCCCGCCGGTCCACCACGAGGTCCAGCATGCCGTGCTCGATCAGGAACTCGCTGCGCTGGAATCCCTCGGGCAGCTTCTGCCGGATGGTCTGTTCAATGACCCGGGGTCCGGCGAATCCGATGAGCGCCTTGGGTTCGGCGACGATGACGTCACCGAGCATGGCGAAGCTGGCCGTGACGCCGCCGGTAGTCGGGTCGGTCAGCAACGAGATGAACGGCAGCTTCGCCTTGTCCAGCCTCGCCAGGGCGGCCGAGACCTTCGCCATCTGCATCAGTGAGAGTGCGCCTTCCATCATGCGGGCGCCGCCGGAGCAGGACACGATGATGAAGGGCGACCGCGCGGCCAGGGCGCGTTCCGCCGCCCGGGCCAGCTTCTCGCCCATGACGACGCCCATGCTGCCGCCGATGAAGGCGTATTCCATCGCCGCGATCTCGACTGGGATGCCGTCGAGCGTGCCGCTGCCGGCGATCAGGGCGTCGAGCAGGCCCGTGGCCTTCTGCGTGGCGGCGAGGCGATCACGGTACGCCTTGGTGTCCACGAAGGTGAGCGGATCGTTCGAGCGAAGGTCCGCGTCGTGTTCGGTCCATGCGCCGCCATCGAACAGCGACTTCAACCGGTCAGCAGCACTCAGCCGGAAGTGGTGGGCGCACTTGGGGCAGACCTGCATGCTGGCGGCCAGGTCCTTGTTGTAGATGACCTGCCGGCATCCAGGACACTTGACCCAGAGCCCCTCCGGGACACTCCGCGCAGTGTCGCCCTTGATGGGGCGTCGGGTTTTCTTGAACCAGGCCATGCGGCCCCAATTATAGGCGTCGCCGCCGATCAGGGCCGTGGAACGTAATAACGCGTGCCGTGTGTCATGCCTGTGATCTGCCGGACGAGGTCGTCGACGGCGTCGTCGCTGCCGCGCAGATCCACCTGGGCGGTTTCCACAACGAGCAGCGGCGTGGCGGTGTAGTGAAAGAAGAAGTGCTGATAGGCCTCGTTCAGCTCCCGCAGGTAGCTGGCGTCGGGCTCTGCCGTGCCCGGTTCGGCGTCCTCCTGGAAGCGATTCTTCATCCTCCGCAGCAGTACGTCGGTCGGCGCCTGCAGGTACACGACAAGGTCCGGCGAGGCCACATCCCTTGCCAGCAGGTCGTAGAGCCGCTGGTAGATGAACAGCTCGTTATCGTCCAGGTTCAGGTAGGCAAAGATCTTGTCCTTGTCGAACAGGTAGTCGCAGATCGTGGCCTGCGCGAAGAGGTCCGATTGCCGCTCCGCCAACTGCTGCCGGTGGCGGTTCAGCAGAAAGAATAACTGCGATTGCAGCGCGGCCCCTGGACGCCCGGTGTAGAAATCGCCGAGGAACGGATTCTCGGTCTCATCGAGCACCATCCGCGCATCGATCCGCGCGGCCAGCCGCCCTGCGAGCGAGGTCTTCCCAACGCCCATGGGTCCTTCAATTGCGATGTACCGGAAGTTCATCGGTGACGATGGGTGAGGTCGGCCTCAGCCGATGGAACCGTATGCTATCATCCCGCCCCCGTGCGGTTCGCGGTCCTCACACTCGTACTCTTCGCGGCGGCGTGCGCCTCGGTGCCACCGGCCGCCCCCACCATCGCGATCCCCGTGATCTCCTGGGAGCAGAAGCTCGGCTGGATGATGCGCCTCGAGGATCAACGTCTGCTGCGCGATCCGAATCCACCTGCGCGGCACGAACTTGCGCCGGCCACGGCCAAGCGGGCCGCCGTGGTGGCCCCGCCGGAACCCTCCGACATCATCCCGTTGCTGACGGATCCCGAGGCGCGCGTCCGCCGGAGGGCCGCGCTGGCGGCCGGCCGTGCCGGCCAGGAGGAAGCCGTCGGGCCCCTGGTGACGCTCCTCCGGGATGAAGAATTCGAGGTCAGGCAGATGGCCGCGTTCGCGCTGGGTCTGCTGGGCCGCGGCAGTGCCCGCCCCGCGCTGGTGGCGGCGCTGAGCGATCCGCATCCCGCGGTCCAGGGCCGCGCGGCCGAGGCCCTCGGGCGTCTTGCGGCGACGGACGACGCCGCGGCGGTGGCCGCGATGGTTCGCGTCCATCTCGAGAAGGGTGCGTTGAAGGAGATCCTGCCGGACGACGAATCCGGCGGCCAGCTTCCCGCGGATGCGGTCCGTCTTGGCCTCGTGGCGCTGGGCGGATTGGGTTCCTTCGAGGCACTGGCATCGGTAGCGCTTGGCAGCGACGCCATTCCGATTTCGTCATGGTGGCCGTTTGCCTACGCGCTGCAGCGGTCAGGCGATGCACGCGCCACCGGATCACTGCGCGCACTGCTCACCTCGTCTGGCCGCTACAGCAGGACTCTGGCCATGCAGGGGCTGGGGCTCTTGAAGGCGGGCGATGCGGTGCCGGACCTGCTGCGCGTCCTGACGGCGCAGCCGGTAGACCGGGGCTTGGCCGTGGAGAGTGTCCGGGCGCTTCGCCGCATCGGCGATGCGCAGGCGGCACCGGCGCTGCTTGCGCTGGCAGGTGATGGCCGATCTGAACCGTCGCTCCGGCTTGAGGCGATCGAGGCGCTCGGGTCGATGCCTGCGTCCACCGGGATCGGGGACGCCCTGCTTGATCTGCTCTCGGAGCGGGACGCGAACGTGCGCGCCGCGGCGTTTCTCGCGCTGGCGTCACTGGACCCCGATGCGTTCCTCAGCGCCATCGCAGGTCTCGAGGCAGATGGGGATTGGAGGGTGAGGGCGGCGCAGGCTGAGGCGATTGGCCGATTACCGGCAGCGCGTGCGCTGCCGGCCCTCCTGGGACGCCTCACGGATCCTGACCAGCGCGTCGTGGCGCCCGTGCTCAAGGCCTTGGCCGCGACCCGGAGTCCCGAGGCGCTGGCTGCGCTCATGGCTGGTCTGAAGGCAGAGGACCTCGTGGTGCGTGCGGAGGCAGCCCGCGGACTCGGTGCCATCAAGGCAACTGCATCCGTCCGCGCGCTGGCTGATGCCGTCGAAGACTGGAAGGCCGACCCGCAGTATGTCGCCCGGGTTGCTGCGATCGAGGCGCTCTCCCTCATTGATCCTGTTGCAGCCGCGCCGATCCTGCGGGCCGGACTCGGTGATCGCGACTGGGCGGTGCGCGTCCGCGTGGGCGAACTGCTGGCCGGGATCCCGCAGGCGGGTGGCCCTCCCCAGCCCTTACAGGACGCGGCCACGGCGGCCAGGCCAGCGCCAGCGTCTCGTGAGATCCCCCAGGAGGAATGGGCGTGGTTACTGGCGCCGCCCTTTTCTCCACACGCCCGGATTGAGATGGACCGTGGCATGGTGGAACTGGAACTGGACATTCTCGGCGCGCCGCAGACGGTGGCGAACTTCATGAGCCTTGCGCGCCGGGGGTTCTTCGACGGCGTGCCGGTACACCGAGTGGTGACCAACTTCGTCGTGCAGGGCGGCGACCCGAGAGGCGATGGCGAAGGCGGACCCGGATACACGATCCGCGACGAACCGAACCTCGGCACCTACGGGCGTGGAACCGTGGGGATGGCGCTGGATTGGCGGGACACCGGGGGGAGTCAGTTCTTCGTGACCCTTGGGCCGCAGCCACAACTCGACGGCCGCTACACGGCGTTCGGACGGGTGGTGGAAGGGATGGAAGTCGTCGACGAGATTCGCCGGGGTGACTTCGTGCGGAAGGTCACCGTGTGGGATGGAAGGAACGAACGATAGTGCGGGGTCGACGCAGACAGTGACGATACTGGCGCAAGGGGTGCGGACAAGCCGCGCCCCTCGCGCCACGGGCGAGGCGGAGTTACCGCTTCTTCGCCGCCTTCTTGACTGCCTTCTTGGCTGCCTTCTTTGCCATGTGAAATCCCCCCTTTCGCTGATGGATTTGCGCGTGCCACCCGTAATCTCCGCGCACTCTGCCGCCTGGCACGCCGGGCGGTGATCTTGGTGGCCTGCGTCGTGGTGCCCGATGCACGCGATCGGGCCGTCTTGCCGGCTAAAAAAAAGGGGTGCTCGTGTGTGAACACCCCTAGGCTTCCCGAAGAACTACCGCTTCTTCGCGGCCTTCTTCTTGGCGCCCTTGGCAGCCTTCTTCGCCATTGTGTTCTCCTCAGGTAGTTGTGGCCCAGCCTCGACGAATCACGCGACCCGTCACAATTGGTGGGCTGAGCCATCAGCCCTCATACCAGATGTAGATTACGGGCGAGGTCGGAACGCTGTCAAGCACAAAAGTGCTGGGGTTGTCAAAAATTTTGAGACCGCCGACACGCCCAATCGCCTGATTCCTGTCAAGTCACGTCCTCCAGTGTGGAGGGCACGCGCTATCGAGACTGGAGCCGCTCACGCGCACGCCTGGCGTCGGCGCCCGTGCGCGCATCGGCACCGAAGACGCCCTCTGCCTTCCGGTAGTACTCGATGGCGCGGTTGCGATCGCCCTGCCGCTCTGCGAGCGCGGCGAACTCCACGGATGCTGCGGCGTAGATGGCAGGAGCCAGTTCCGGACGCGCACTGAGCACGCGGGTGAGCGATGCGGCTGCGGCGGCGTCGTCACGCTTCGCCAGCAGCAGGCGCGCCTCGCGATAGCGGAAGACCGGATCGTCCGGGCGCAACGTCACGGATTGCGCGATCAGGGGAGCCGCGGCGGTCAGGTCGCCGCGCTCGATTGCGCGCCAGCCCTGCAGGGAGGCCCGGTACGCCGTCGTCTGCGCACTCACGGGCCTGGACCGCAGGCCGTCGCGCGCACGGGCAGAGAGGGTGCCGCTCTCCGGACGCGCCGCGAGGACGGCCCGGTACTCGGTCTCCGCTTCGGCCCGCGAGCCCATCCGGTTCAGGGCGTCGCCCAGTTGCAGGCGTGCGCGTGCCATGGCGTCGGCCGGCGCCGCCGGGGCGCTCGCGATCACATCGCGCAACTGAGTGATTGCGGCGTCGGTCTCGAAGAGCCGGTCCAGTTGGAGCGCGGTGCCCAGGCGCGCAAGCGTCAGCGCCATGGCGCTCTGCCGCACCCGCCCTGCCCGTGCGGCATCAGCCAGTGCCTGCCAGGTGTGGAGGCTGGCCGGGATGTCGTGCAGGTAGGTGTCCTGCACCTCCGCGATGGTCTGCATGAAATGCGGGTTCAACGGGTATTGCTTTCTGAGGCCTTCGAGCAACGAGATCGCGTGCCGCGGCTCCTTCTCGTACCAGAGATCCAGCACGTGCAGCTGGTAGTCAATCTCGCCGTGGAGCAGCGCACCGTCCTTCCGCGCGCGCTGCATTTCCGCCAGGCCCTGCTTCCGATCGCCACCCGGGAGGAGGAGCAGGACCCGGAGGATCTTGGCTGCGGTCGGCGCGACGTCCGCGTAGTAGTGGTAGAGGCCGACACCGAACCACGCGTCGTGCATCGTGGGGTCCAGCGCCAGCGCCCGTTCGAGTGCGTCCTTGATGCGCTTGCCGTCGCGGGCGGCCGCCAGGCGCTCGCCGCGCAGAACCCGCCACTGTGCCCGGGCGCCGTAGGCCGCACCGCGGTAGAACCACGCCTCGGCGCGCTCGGGGTCGCGGCTGGTCCAAGCTTCGGTGGCGGCCACGGCGCTGTTCGCCTTGGCGATGAAGGTGGCGTCGTACCCGCGATTCTCGTAGTCGATCTGGATCTGCCACCAGAGCGCGGCCAACTCCAGGACCTGGCACGCGGTGGCCGGGACCGGGGGACAGGTGGCGGCGGCAATCGATGGCCACTCGTCAAACCGGCCCGCCAGGATGGCGTCGTAGGCCGCGGCTACGCGAGCGCCGCCTGTCAGCCCGCGAACGGGCGCGGCGGCTGCGGGTGCGTGCCACGACAGCACGAGGCACAGCACCCCGCTGGCCACGCGGCGCAGGCAACGGAGGCAGAGCGGGAATGTCACGTCACGCTGGTGCGAAGGCGCTGCTTCTCGGCGTGCCGCTGGAGGGCCAGCGCGATGAGACGGTCGATGAGCGCGGCGTAGCTCAGGCCGCTGGCTTCCCAGAGCTTGGGATACATGCTGACGGTCGTGAAGCCGGGGATGGTGTTCACTTCGTTCAGAAACAGCGTGCCGTGGCGCTTGTCCATCAGGAAGTCCACGCGGGCCATCCCGCAGCCTTCGACAGCCTTGAAGGCTGCAATCGACAACTGCTGCACCTGTGCGCGCTGCGCGTCGGTGAGCGGCGCCGGAATCAGAAGGGTCGAGCCCGTGTCGAGGTATTTGGCGCTGTAGTCGTAGAACTCGTGGCCTGGGACGATCTCGCCAGGCACCGAGGCGACCGGGTCGTCGTTGCCGAGGACGGCGCACTCGACCTCCCTGGCGTCAGGGACGGCCGCCTCGATCACGATCTTTCGGTCGAACTGTGCCGCCAGTTCCATCGCCGGTCCGAATGTCCCGGCGTCGTGGGCCTTCGAGATGCCGACGCTTGAGCCGAGGTTGGCCGGCTTGACGAAGACCGGAAAGCCGAGTGTCCGGGTGACGCGGTCGAGGACACCGGCGGGCGCCGTCTCCCACTCCCGCTTCAGCACCACGACGTACTTGGCCTGCGGCAGGCCCTGCGCGGCAAAGAGGGTCTTCATGACCCCCTTGTCCATCCCGACGGCCGCGCCGATGACGCTCGGGCCGACATAGGGAATGTTGGCGAGTTCCAGGAGTCCCTGCACCGTGCCGTCCTCACCGTACGGACCATGGAGGACGGGGAAGATCACGTCCAGTCCCAGGGCATGCACCACCGCGCCCCTGCCGTCGTTGCCCGTGTCGCCCCCGCGATGCTCGATCGTCAGAATCGCATCAGGGCCGGGTCGCGCGAGCATCAGCGTCTCGCGGTCCTGTCGCACGGGGCGTGCGGACGGCGCCCGGGCCTGCTCCAGGACCTCGGAGGCGGAGACCGCCGTAGGCGAGCGGTCGGACAACTGCCAGCGTCCGTCCTTCTCGATGCGGATCGCCACGGGTTCGTACCGGTCGCGGTCGAGATGTTTGAGAATCGAGGCAGCCGAGGCGACGGAAACTTCATGCTCGCCAGACCGGCCGCCGTAGATGACGCCAACGCGCAGTCGTTTCACGTGTGGCCATTAATATATGTGGAAGTCCCCGTGTTCACATTCCACCTTACGGCTCAGGATGGAGCGGCACGAGCCGGCGTGATGGACACCCCGCACGGCCGTGTCGAGACACCGGTGTTCATGCCGGTCGGCACACATGGGGCCGTCAAGGCGCTCCGGCATCCGGATGTCGTCGAGGCCGGCGCTTCGATCATCCTCGGCAACACCTATCACCTGTTTCTCCGGCCCGGGGACGTTGCCGTGGAACGTCTCGGCGGGCTGCATCGATTCATCGGCTGGTCCGGCCCCATCCTGACCGACAGCGGCGGCTTTCAGATTTTCAGCCTCGGCGATCGGTGTACGGTCCGGGAAGAAGGGGCGGAGTTCCGGTCACACCTGGACGGGTCGCTCCACATGCTCACGCCGGAGCGGGCCGTGGAGGCGCAGGCGCGGATGGGTTCGGATATCGCGATGGTGCTCGACGAGTGCCTGGCCTATCCGGCGACCGAGGACCGGGCGGCCTCGTCGCTCCGGCGCTCCGCCCGCTGGGCCCGGCGCTGCCGCGAGCGGCTGCTGGCGCTACGGGCCGACGGGGGCGCCGTGAATCCAGGGCAGGCCCAGTTCGGCATCATCCAGGGCGGCACCTTCGATCACCTCCGGCGGGAGAGCGTGGAGTCGACGGTGGCGATCGGTTTCGAAGGCTATGCCATCGGTGGACTGAGCGTCGGCGAGCCCTCCCCGTCGATGTATCACGTGGTCGGGGAGACCGCCGCGCTCCTGCCATCCGATCAGCCACGGTATCTGATGGGCGCCGGGACCCCGGAAGACCTGGTGGAGGCCGTGGGCAGGGGCGTTGACATGTTTGACTGCGTGATGCCGACCCGGAACGCCCGAAACGGGCAGCTCTTCACCAGCCAGGGCCGGCTCAATATCAGAAACGCCCGGTTTGCCGCAGACGAATCACCAGTGGATCCGGCCTGTGGGTGCTACACATGCCGGCACCATTCCAGAGCCTATCTCCGGCACCTTTTCATGGCTGGTGAAATGACGGCGAGCACCCTTAACACGTTGCATAACCTGACCTTCTACCTTGACACCATGCGGAGGATCAGGGACGCTATAGCGTTTCAGGCGTTCGAAAAATTCAAGCTGGAGTTCCTCGCGTCGGTTTCGGGCCCGCTGCCCGGGTCGTGATCGGGAACGTGTCCTGAGCCCCCACAGTGATGGCGATGCTGAACCCCGACTTCTTGCTGGCCATGTCCGCCCCCCAGGGCGGATCCAACCCATTACTGGGCCTGTTGCCGGCCGCCCTGATTCTGGGCATCTTCTACTTCATCCTCCTGCTGCCCATGCGGCGGCGCCAGAAGAAGGTGCAGACCTTCCTGGCTGCGCTCAAGACCGGGGACCGGGTGGTGACGTCAGGAGGTATCTTCGGTTCCATCGTCAAGGTCGAGGACGACCACCTCAAGATTGAAATCGCCGACCGCGTCAGGGTCGACATTTCCCGCAACGCCGTTGTGGGGTACCAAGGACAGGAGCGCGTCGTGCCCGAGCCCGGGTCCAACGCGTAAGTTGATATGAGCCTTCGCTGGAAAGTGGTTATCTGCGTCGCGGCACTCCTGGTGTTCGCCGTCGTCGGCGTCTACCCCGTCGCCGCACCCTATGCGTCCCTGCCGGTGCCCTCGGTGCTCGCGTCGATGCAGTTGAAGCTGGGTCTCGACCTGAAGGGCGGCGTGCATCTCGTCCTGCGGGTCCAGACCGACGACGCCCTGCGCGTGGAAACCGAAACCGAGATGGAGCGCCTCCGGGAGGCCCTGACCACGGCGTCTATCGCGACCTCCGCCGTAGCGACCGACAGCCCGGTCCGCTTCAAGATCGACGGCATCCAGCAGGCGCAGGACCAGGCGTTCCGTCAGGCCGCGGCCGATGCCCAGGTGAATTACGACCGGAGCTCAGGCGCGGGCGGGTCGTACACCTTCACCATGAAGCCGAACATCCAGCAGCAGCTGCGGGACGAGGCCGTGCTGCAGGCGCGCCAGACAATCGAGCGGCGCGTGAACGAGCTGGGCGTGGCCGAGCCGAGCATCGCCCAGCAGGGCGACCAGGGCGATCAGATCCTGGTGCAGCTGCCTGGCGTGACTGATGTCGACCGTGCCAGGGAGATCATCCGGTCCACGGGTCTGCTGGAACTCAAGATCGTGGAGCAGGGTCCGGCCTCGACGAAAGAGGAACTGATGCCCGGGGGCCAGGCGCCGCAGGGCATGGAGGTCGTGCCCGGCAATGCGAGCGGCGCCGACGCGGCCGGCGGGACCGTCTATTACATGGTGCGCAAGGTGGCCGCGGTCACCGGCCGCGACCTGCGGAACGCGCGTCAGACGCTCGACGAGAACAACCTGCCGGCGGTGAGCTTCACTCTCAACCAGGACGGGGCCCGCAAGTTCGGCACCGTGACGGCGGCCAGCATCGGGCGACAGCTCGCCATCGTCCTGGATGGACGTGTGTCCAGCGCGCCGACGATCGAGGGCCGGATCACGGATCAGGGCCGCATCACCGGGTCGTTCACCCAGGAGGAAGTCCAGAATCTGGCGCTGGTGCTGCGGTCGGGCGCCCTGCCGGCGTCGCTGACCTACCTTGAGGAGCGCGTCATCGGCCCGTCGCTCGGTGCCGACTCCATCCGGTCCGGCGTGCTGGCCTCGCTGGCCGGCCTCGTGCTGATTGTTGCCTTCATGCTGGTCTATTACCGGCTGTCCGGTGTGAACGCTGTCGTGGCGATGCTCTTCAACTTGGTGATTCTGCTCGGGCTGATGGCGTACATCGGCGCGGTCATGACGCTGCCCGGCATTGCGGGCTTCATCCTGACCATGGGGATCGGCGTCGACTCGAACGTCCTGATCTTCGAGCGCATCAAAGAGGAACTGGCGGCGCAGCGCGGCGTCAAGGCCTCGATCAATGCGGGATTCAGTCGGGTGTTCCTGACGCTGCTCGATACGCACATCTCGGCGCTCATCGCCGCGGCGTTCCTCTTCCAGTTCGGCACAGGGCCCATCCGCGGATTCGCGGTCACGCTCTCGATCGGCCTGCTGGCAAACCTGTTCACCTCGACATTCGTGTCGAAGACGCTCTTCGAGCTTGAGTTGTCTCGCCGTCGTCAGGTGACGACTCTCTCGATCTAAAGGCCTTCCGATGCAGATCTTCCACAACACGTCGTTCGATTTCCTGCGCTGGCGGTGGCACGCGATTGCCCTTTCCTGGGTGGTGATTCTGGCCGGCCTCGGCGTCATTGCCACCAAGGGCTTGCCCCTGGGCATCGAGTTCGCTGGAGGCACGTCGCTTATCGCGCAGTTCGACGCCGCTCCGTCGATCGAGAGCGTGCGTGCGGCCCTCGACAAGAACTTCCCTGGCGGCGGCCAGAACGTCGTCGTGCAGACCTACGGCGATCTCGCCCAGCGGCAGGTGATGGTGCGGGTGCCGCAGGTGGGTGCCGAATCCGGCGGCGAGCTGGGCGCCACGGCCAAGGTGGCTGAGGAGGCGCTGCGGAAGGGCGGGCTGGGACAGTTCAAGGTCGTCGGGACGGAGATCGTGGGCCCGTCGGTCGGCAAGGATCTGACGCAGCAGGGCCTCTACGCGTTCATCGCGTCGCTGGTAGGCATCCTGCTCTACATCGCGTTCCGCTTTCAGTGGTCGTTCGCCCTGGGCGCGGTCGTCGCCAGCATCCACGACATCCTCGTGGCGGTGGCCTTCCTGGCGTTCTTCCAGTACGACATCACGCTGAACGTGATTGCCGCGATCCTCACCGTGACCGGGTACTCGACCAACGACACGATCGTGATCTTCGACCGCGTGCGGGAGAACATGCGTTCCAACCGCCGCGAGCCGCTGACCAAGGTGGTGAACATGGCGCTGAACCAGACGCTGGGGCGAACCGTCATCACCGCCGGCACGGCGTTCCTTTCCGCGGTGGCGTTGCTGGCGTTTGGCGGCGAGGTGCTCAGCGGGTTTGCGTTCACGATGGTGGTAGGCATCGTGACCGGCACGTATTCAAGCCTGTACGTCGCTGCAGCCATCGTGACGCTGTGGCAGGGCCGCAAGCCGACCGCCGCCACGGCGGCTGACGAGGCGGCCCCGGCGAAGGCCCGCCGTGGCAAGTCCGTCCGTAAGGCCAGCGCCTGATCGGGTTCGCGGGCCAGCGCAACCGGACAACGGGCCTGACCTCCCTGTGAACTACGTCAACGCGGCGCTGTTGGGAGCCCTGCAGGGGCTGACGGAGTTCCTGCCAGTGTCGTCCACCGCGCATCTGCTGATCGCAGGCCATTTACTCGGGTTTGCCGACCCGGGCGATGTGTTCAAGGTGATGATTCAGCTCGGCTCGATCCTCGCCATTGCCTGGCTCTACCGTGCGCGGGTCGCGGCCGTGGTCCGCGGGTTGCCCCATGACGCTGAGGCGAGGCGTTTCGCGCTGGGCATCGGGCTCGGGCTGGTGCCGCTCATTCTGGTGGGTGCATTGGGCAGGACATTCGTGTCCGAGGTGCTCTACGCGAGTGGGTGGATTATCGCCATCGCGTTCGTCGCCGGTGGCGTCATTATGCTGGCCGTGGAGCGGCGGCGCCTGCATCCGGTGGTGACCAGGGCCGAGCAGACCCCGCTGGCGCGCGCATTCGGCATCGGGCTGTGCCAGGTGATGGCCGTGGTGCCCGGCGTCTCACGTTCGGGGGCTACCATCGTCGGCGGCATGCTGATGGGGCTCGACCGGACGGCGGCCGCCGAGTTTTCCTTCTTTCTGGCGATTCCGACGATGGTGGCGGCCTTCACCCGCGATCTGCTCAGCCTGCAGGGCGGGTTGCTGACAGCCCAGACGGCCGAGATCGCCATCGGTTTCCTGGCGGCGTTTGCCGCCTCGCTGCTGGTGGTAGCGCCGTTCCTGCGCCTGGTCCGGCGGGTTGGATTCGGACCGTTTGCATGGTACAGAATCGCGGCGGGCGGGGCGATGCTGGTGGCGTTGTCCCGCGGGTGGGACATCCGGTGAGCTGACGATGCAGTGGCTGCGGCGCAGTTTTATCGCCGGCTTCTTCGTCATCGTGCCGCTGGCCGTCAGCGTGGCGGCCCTCGTGTGGTTTTTCGGTATCATTGACAGTTCGACGGCGCCGGTTTCCGAGCGTTTGATAGGCCGTCGAGTTCCCGGGCTCGGGCTGGTCGTGACGGCGGCGCTGGTGCTGTTGGTCGGGGCGGTGGCTACCAACGTGATCGGCCGGAAGCTGCTCTCCCGGGCAGAGGACATCCTGAGCCGGGTACCGGTGTTCCGCGCGGTGTACGGTCCGGTCAGGCAACTGGTTGCGGCGTTCGCTCCGGACAACGAGTACGGATTCAAACAGGTCGTGCTGGTGGAAGACCCCCGGCGCGGGCTGACATTGGGGTTCCTCACCAAGGAGTTCACCGTCGAGCGGGGCCAGGGGCCGGAGCCGTTTGTCGCCGTCTATGTGCCGACGAACCATCTGTATCTGGGAGACATTGCGCTCCACCCCAAGGCCGACGTGTTGTATCCGGAGATCTCCGTGGAGGATGGAATCCGGATTGTGCTGACGGGCGGGATGTCGCTGCCGGGCACGGTGTCTGACAAGGCACGCCGGCGGGTGTAGGCCGGCCGAATCGCAGGTTGCGTTTCTTTTGAGAAGGGATTGAGACCGATGAAGGCGTGGATCAAGTGGGTGCGAGCCGCCGTGATGACACTCATGGTGGTGGGAGCTTCGGCAGGATTGGCCGTGGCCGGCCAACCGGAGGGACAGGCTCACGACGGGGCCGCGGCCGCCGCGCCGCACATGGGCGGTGAGGCCAACCTGGTGCTGCCTGACCTGTCGATCACGGATGTCGGCGGCTACGCCAGCCGGTCCCTGCTCATCTCAGGCCTTGGCGTCTCGGCGCTGGGGATCCTGTTCGGGCTGGTGATCCTGACCCAGCTGAAGAACCTCCCTGTGCATTCGTCGATGCGCGAGATCTCCGAGCTCATCTACGTCACCTGCAAGACCTACCTGATGACCCAGGGGCGGTTCCTGGCGCTGCTGGAGGTCTTCATCGCGGCGATCATCGTGCTGTACTTCGGCGTGCTGTCTCAGATGGAGCCGCTGAGGGTCGGCATCATCCTGCTCTTCAGCGTGGTCGGGATCCTCGGCAGCTTCAGCGTGGCATGGTTCGGCATCCGCGTGAACACCTACGCGAATTCCCGCACGGCGTTTGCCAGCCTCAAGGGCAAGGCCTATCCGGTGTACGCCATTCCGCTCAAGGCCGGCATGAGCATCGGGATGCTGCTGATCAGCGTCGAACTCCTCATCATGCTGTTCATTCTCCTCTTCATCCCGGGCGACTACGCCGGTCCCTGCTTCATCGGCTTCGCCATCGGCGAGTCACTCGGCGCGGCCGCCCTGCGGATCGCGGGTGGCATCTTCACCAAGATCGCCGACATCGGTTCCGACCTGATGAAGATCGTCTTCAATATCAAGGAGGACGATGCCCGGAACCCAGGCGTGATCGCCGACTGCGTGGGTGACAATGCCGGCGATTCGGTCGGCCCCAGCGCCGACGGCTTCGAGACCTATGGTGTGACGGGCGTGGCGCTCATCACCTTCATCATGCTGGCCGTGCCCGAGGCGGTGACGCAGGTGAAGCTCCTCGTCTGGATCTTCTCCATGCGCATCATGATGGTCATCGCCAGCGGCGCCTCCTACCTGATCAACGAGGCCGTGGCGAAGGCGCGCTACAGCAACCTCGCCCGGATGAACTTCGAGGCGCCCCTGACGAGCCTGGTCTGGCTCACCTCCATCATTTCGGTGCTGCTCACCTACGTCGTTTCGAGCCTGCTCATCGCCGACCTGGGTGACGGCACGCTCTGGTGGAAGCTGGCGAGCATCATCACCTGCGGCACGCTGGCGGGCGCGATCATCCCCGAGCTGGTCAAGATCTTCACCTCGACCGAATCGGCACACGTGAAAGAAGTGGTCACCTCGTCCAACGAAGGCGGCGCGTCGCTGAACGTCCTGTCGGGACTCGTCGCCGGCAATTTCAGCGCCTACTGGCTCGGCCTGACCATCGTGGCGCTGATGTCCATCGCCTACCTCGTCAGCTTGTCCAGCCCCACGATGATGGACCCGGCGTTCATGCTCGCGCCGGCGGTCTTCGCCTTCGGCCTGGTGGCGTTTGGATTCCTGGGGATGGGGCCGGTGACCATCGCGGTCGACTCCTACGGCCCTGTTACGGACAACGCCCAGTCGGTGTTCGAGCTCTCGGTCATCGAGTCGATCCCGGGCATCAAGCAAGAGCTCAAGAAGGACTACGGCATCGACGTGGAGTTCGAGAAGGCGAAGGACCTCCTCGAGGAAAACGACGGCGCCGGCAACACGTTCAAGGCGACCGCGAAGCCCGTGCTCATCGGCACAGCGGTCGTGGGTGCCACGACCATGACCTTCTCGATCATTGTCGAGCTGACCAAGGGGCTCACGGAAAACGTGGACAAGCTGTCCCTGATTCACGCCCCGTTCCTGCTCGGCCTTGTGACCGGCGGGTCGGTGATCTACTGGTTCACCGGCGCCTCCATGCAGGCGGTGACGACCGGCGCCTATCGTGCGGTGGAGTTCATCAAGGCGAACATCAAGCTGGAGGACGGGGCCCAGAAGGCATCCGTCGAGGACAGCAAGAAGGTGGTTGAAATCTGCACGCAGTACGCGCAGAAGGGCATGTTCAACATCTTCCTGACCGTGTTCTTCTCGACCCTCGCCTTCGCCTTTGTTGAGCCCTACTTCTTCGTGGGCTATCTCATTTCGATTGCCCTGTTCGGCCTCTATCAGGCGGTCTTCATGGCCAATGCCGGTGGTGCGTGGGACAACGCCAAGAAGATCGTCGAAACCGAGTTGAAGATGAAGAACACGCCGCTCCACGCCGCCACCGTCGTCGGCGACACCGTGGGCGATCCGTTCAAGGACACCTCGTCGGTGGCGCTCAACCCAGTCATCAAGTTCACGACGCTCTTTGGCCTGCTGGCCGTGCAGTTGGCGGTCCGGCTGACGGCGGATCTGGGCTCGAATGTGACCCACGTGCTGGCGGCGGGGTTCCTGCTGATATCGATGGTGTTCGTGGTGCGTTCCTTCTACGGGATGCGGATCGGCACGGAAGTCAAGCGCGGATCCAACGCATAAGGCAGTCTGCGACAAGGGCGTGCAGAATTAGCGCTGGTTCAATTGCATGGACCCGCGCTATACTGCGCGCTCTTTGCTTGGCTGGACCCTTGGAGCCAAATGGCACATCCGGTGTCTAACTTGGCGAAACCAGCGCGCGGACGGTCTGGGGACGTGCGTTGACAGGGCTTTTTCGAGATCGATATAATCGGCCGCCTTTGCCGGCCAGTGCGTCACGTCTTTCAGGAGGGTAAGCCCGGTGCCACGTCATATGTTCGGCGACATTGTCGACCCGAGCGTCAAGGTCGGATCCAGCCAGGGAACTACCGTCGCGATATCAATTGTCGTACACACGGTTGTCATTCTGGGGATGGTCATCATTCCGTTGATGGCCGCCGACATTCTCCCCACGCCGGCTGGCGCCATGGCGGCCTTCGTTGCCGCCC
>JBEBFY010000016.1:0-82239 GCA_040081715.1 Vicinamibacterales bacterium
GGACGCCCCTCGGAACCGTGGTGCTCAACCCGGAGCCGAGCCACAGCGACCGTGAGACTGCATGACGACGGCGACAACTACCTTGACGCTCACCGCCGGGGACATGGGTAACACCCAGTTGTCCCGTCTTGAGGGCGTGCCGCTCATCCAGCCGCCCGAGTAAGACCTCACAGAAGTAGACGGACCAGATCCCGTCGTCGACCTCCTCGAAGGCCACGCGATGCCCGCGTAGCGCCGTCGAGAGATACAGCAACTGGTGCTTGAACCGCACCGTGCCGGCGTTGGTGACGCGCTTCACCAGGTAGTGGCCGGGATACTCCAGGGGCGGCAGCCCCCCGGTGTAGGTGCGCGACGAGGCCCGATAGAGCGCGCCCGGCGTGCGACCCTGCAGATACTGATGCGGGCGCTCCTCGTTGTATTCCCGTCGAAAGTGATTGAAGGCCCGTTGCTGCGCGGCCAGCGTGGCCCGAGGCGGGCGGATGGCGCCGCGCTTCAGCGTCTTATGCATCCGTTCGTGCGCACCGTTCTGTTGGGGATGCGCGGGCAGAATCCGCTGGTGCTGAATGCCCAGCCGCACCCACCAGACATTCAGCGGCGTGAGCCCGTGGAGCGCCGTCGAGGCGAAGGGCACGCCGTTGTCGGTCCGCATCGCCCGAGGCAAGCCATACTCGCGAAACAGGCGGTCATAGATCGGCCGCACGCCGCTGCCACGCGTGGAGAGCAGGCCCTGGACCCCGAGCAAGTAGCGCGTGTGCTGGTCGGTCACGGTCAGGGGATAGCAGTAGATCCCGTCGCCGGTCCGAAACTGCCCCTTGAAGTCCGTGGCCCAGAGGTCGTTGGGGGCGTGGGTCGTCGGCGGGACCACGCCGGGGTGCGTCGGCAGGCGCCGGCGGCGGCGCTTCCGCACCAGGCCCTCGCGCGCGAGCAGGTCGCCCGCCGTGCTGATGGCGGGCCACGCCTCGATGCGGGGGTGCCGCGGCTCGAGCCACTGCAGCAGCTTCTCCGCGCCCCAGTCGGGATGCTGGCGCCGCGCCTGGAGAATTAACGCCGCCACCGCCGCAGGGATCCGCTGCGGCGAGGTGTGCGGGGCTCGACTGCGATCGCCCAGCGCGGGGCGGCCCCCGGCGTCGTAGCGGCCCACCCACTTGTAGCCGGTCTTGCGGCTGACCGCGTACCGGGCACACAACTCGGTCATCGAGTAGAAGCCCAACAGGTAGTCATCAATGAAGCGTCCACGCTCGTGCATCGGCACCGTCTCCAGCCAGGGCATCGACCAGTCCTCCGGTCGGCCAGCGTAAAGCGGTGTTACCCATGTCGCCGGGGGCCGGTTAACTCTGTTACCTATCTTTCCGGTTGCTCAGTATCGCAGCGCCGCGCATCGCGGAGCCAAGATGTCACTTCGTCGCAGGAAGGCTGTTCCAAATGTCCCGGTGGAGCTTCCAGGAGCCATCGGCCTGCCGCTGCCAGACCACCACATATTTGGCCGCCGCCGTCGTCGGCTCCTTTCCCGCGGGCTGAATCGTCAGCGAGACGTTCCCTACTTCGTAGGCGACATCACCACTCCTGCCCACCTCAACGGTTGTCAGTGTCGCGCCCCGAACCCCGCTATCCCTTGTAGCCTTCCAAAACTCTCCGATGGCTTCGTTTCCGCGGATCATCTCCCTGTCTGGCGGGAACGCGATCGCGTCGGGTGTGTACATCGCGGAGAGGGTCGTGGCGTCGCCGCGTGCGAAGGCTTCGCTGAACCTGGCGTTCGCCGCCTCGATAGCCGCTCGCGCGTCACCCACGCCCTCATCGTTCCCTTTCGATCCTCCGCAAGCAGTCGACAAACTCGCAACGATCAACGCGAAGAAGACGGTCGTTCGTGTGGACATCATGCGCACCCCGTTGAAGGATATCGAGCCACCATCACAGTTACCTTAAGGTACGTCGAAGCATCACCCCCTTGGCTAAGCCGCCCAACGGGAGGCATCACCAGCCGCGCGTCGTGAACCCGCGCGCGGTCTGGTGCATGCCGTGTTAGGCCGCTGTGACCGTGAGCTTCACGCCGAGACCTTGCAGGACCTTGAGCACCGTGTCGTACCGAGGCTTGGCACCAGGTGTGAGAGCCTTGTAGAGACTCTCCCGACCGAGACCGGTGCTTTCAGCAATGGCGCTCATACCGCGAGCTTTGGCCACTTGCCCCACTGCTGCGAGGAACACGTCGGGATTCGCGTCCTCGAGCGCAGCGGCCAAGTACTCCGCGACCACTTCGTCATCGTCGAGGAACGCGCTGGCGTCGAACGGCTTCAGCTTAGACATCGCACTACTCCTTACCGAGATCCCTCAGAACCTGCCGCGCCTTGGCAATGTCACGCGCTTGGGTCGACTTGTCGCCGCCACAGAGCAGCAGCAAGAGCACTCGGCCCCGTTGCGCAAAGTAGACGCGGTAACCGGGTCCGATGTGCACCCGCATCTCCCGAACGCCCTCGCCGACGGAGTTGACGTCCCCCAGATTTCCGAGTTGTGCCGACTCGAGACGGGCCAGGATGCGGGCACGGCCTTTGCGATCCTGTAGACGACGTAGCCACTGGTCGAAGATGTCCGTCGACTGCAGCTGATACACATAGAGGACTGTATCCGGACGGATACGTCCGGTCAAGACCAACGATTCGTGCTTTGCGGCCTAGCGCTACGAATGAGCCGCGCGCTTCCTGCGAACCGAGCGCGTCGGCTCCATTCGTTTGTTAGCCGGTCGTCGTGCTGCTCGCCATCGGCGCAGCGAGGACGGGCTCTCGTTTGAGGCGAGACCCAAAAGCAGCGCCTCGACTTCAATGTCCTCATCAAGTTGCGGCCAGTGAATGCCCAGGCCGGCCCCGATGAGCTCCCACCGCTTCCGTTCGCTCGGTGTGCCTGCGGCCAGGCGGGGATACCAGGAGACGGGGACGGATACGAGCCGGCCGTCACGCAACTCGACCACCAAGTGGTCCCCAGTCACTCGAACGCTGCGCGCCGCTGCCCGGTCAACGGCTAGTGCGGAAGTAGCCATCCCATGCCCTCACGAGGTCAGGCTGATGCTGCTGCACCAGTGCCTTGATTTTCTGTAGTTCGTTTGACCCGAAGCCTTGGTTGTACTCCAGGCCGACCGGCTCCAGCCAGAACTTGGCCGTGCGGTCGTCCCGCCCGACGTGGACGTGTCGCGGCTCACCGCGGTCGCTGGAAAAGAAGAAGAACCGATACGGTCCCTCGCGGAGAACGGTCGGACTCACGCCAGGATTGTCGCAGCTTTCCCTCTATCGATCGAGTAGCCCAGTATCCGGCTAACGTGGCGGCTCACTTGCGGCGGCCGCACGCTGCCGCCGCGAACTGCCCGGATCCTACCGCGGCCGCCGTCAGGTGCAGCCGATTGTTATGCTGCCCTTGCTCTATGTCGGATCTGACATATACTGCTCCGCATGAGTCCCCGCGATAAGCCGATTGTGTGGCTGAGTGGGGAGGTGCGGACCCCGCCCTTCAGTGCCGATGCCCGGATCGAAGCCGGATTCCTGCTCCGCCGGCTCCAGCGCGGCGAATCCCTGGGCATGCCGCACTCGCGCCCGATGCCGACCGTGGGCCCAGGCTGCCACGAACTGCGGGTTGTGGATGGCGGCGTGAGTTGGCGACTCATGTACCACGTGGCGCCGAGTGCCGTCGTGATGCTGGCGGTGTTTCCGAAGAAGACGGCGGCGACGCCCGCAGCCGTGATTGCGGAGTGCCGGAAACGATTGGCGCTGTTTCAGCGGGTGATGCGAACAGGGAAAGGAAGCCGGGATGCGCGCTGACAAACGGAAGAAGCTCGAGCGGGCTGGGTGGACCGTCGGGGATGCAGGCGACTTCCTGGGCCTCTCGGCCGAGGAACGCCGATTTGTTGAAGTGAAACTGGCCCTGGCCGACGGGCTGCGCCGCCGCCGGGAGGACCTGGGGCTCACCCAAGGCGAGGTCGCTGAGCGCCTCGGCTCCAGTCAGTCGCGGGTGGCCAAGATGGAGGCCGCCCACCGCACGGTGACGACAGACCTGCTCCTCAAATCATTGTTTCGACTGGGTGCCGGCCCTGAAGATGTTGGGCGGTTGCTCGTGCCGCGGCCTCGAAGACGAGCAGCATAACTACCTATTGAGTAGACCGCTCGTCCAGAAAGGCTTGCAGCCTAATTCGTTCCACCGAGAACCACCCGAACGTCGCCAACTAAATGATGGGCTGGATTCTAGCGTGCGTGGCCCAGTTCGGAGCGCTCATTGTTATGCTGCCGGCGGTGCAGCGTAATGCGGCGGAGAAACACTGCGAGGCGTGCAGTGTTTCTCGGAACAGTTGTGTGGTCGGGCTTGCATCTAAGTAGCGGCTGGTCACGACGTTCTGGCGGTTCGTGAGCACTTGGTGCCGCCGCGTTAGGCTGCGAGGCCAGCGGCCTAACACCCCCTACGGGGGATCTGCAGGGCTGCGGACGCCTAATCCCTGGTCCGGGCCACTACGGAACCGTTGGTGCCGCGGCGCTCAGCACGCGCTCGAGGGCGTCGCCGAATACCTCGCGTGTTGGCAGCAGGCTGACGACCAGATACGCCTCACTCGGAAAGTCGAAGAAGTAGCCCGGGTGCACCAGCACGTGCTCCTGCTCAAGCAGGTGCAGCACGAGCTGTTCCTCGCTCCGCGTGGCCGGCACGCGCACGACGGCGGACCAGCCACCCTCGGCGGGCAACACATCACAGGCCGGGTGGCGTCCGGCGATGCCTCGCAGCGTGGCGAGGTTCGCGGCGGTCCGCTCCTGAATCTGACGGCGCACATCGGCAGCGGCTTCGAGCAGCGCTGGCGCGGCCACCTGCACGGGCGTTGACACGGACAGATAGCTATCCGCGATCAACTCCAGGCCGGCCAGCGCCTCTGCGACGCGGACCGTATCCCCGCCGAGCACCATCCAGCCGAGCTTGAGCTGGGGCAGCCCGGCGGACTTCGAGAGGCCGCCAAGTGTCGCCACCAGCGCACCGCTCCGTCCGTGCGCGAGGCACGCAATGTCGGTCACGCTCGCCGCACCGCGCTCGAGGGCGTAGTCCGCGAACACCTCGTCTACCACCAGCGCGACGCCATACCTGGCCGTCAGCGCGATCAGGCTGTCGGCCTCGGCGGCCGAGAGGTACGAGCCGGTCGGGTTGTTGGGTGAGACTGCTATGACGACCCTGGTCGCCGCCGTGATGCCGCGCTCGACGCTGTGGAGGTCCACCTCCCATCGGCCGTGGTAGTCGAGGGCGTAGGTGTCCACCTCCACCGCCTCCAGCCTGGCGAGATGCTCGAAGAGCGGATAGCTGGGCCTGGGCACGAGCACGCTGTCACCCGGGTCGCACAGCAGCTTGAAGAGCCACGAGTACGACTCGCTCGAACTGGCCGAGAGCACCACACGGGCGGGATCCACCGTCACGCCACGCCGGCCGCAGTCAGCGGCCACGCCGGCCCTGGCCGATGCCAGTCCCAGGGGCTCAGGTGTGTACGTCTCGGCCCCGGCCGCCGACAGTGGCGCCAGGAGCCCCTCGGGATAGTGCAGGCCCACCTGCGTGGGGTTCGATTCCGTGAGGTCGATGATGGTCGTGCCTGTGGCTCTGAGCGCTTCGAGCCGAAGGGTGATGGCGTTCGGACGCGCGTGCGGTGGCAGGCGCCGGGAGAGGTGCGGACCCATGGGCTCCGTCAGGAAAGGCCCGCACCCACCCGCGTGGCTTCAGTGATTGCCGAGTACTCCAGCATCTGCGTGGTCAGGTCCTGCGGATAGCTGATCGCCACATCGACGATCGCACCCGAGGCGTCCTGCACGGGTTCGAGCCTCGGCATCACGAACCCGGTGTAGACGGGCACGTTCAGCGGAGCGACGCGCGCCTGCACCTCATCCCGCAGGGGTACACGCACGGCGATGCCGTAGGTATCGAATAGCGTTTTCGCCGCCGCGTAGTCGCCCGTGCCCTTGATGCGCTGCACCTCGGCCAGCAGGCGCCCGCAGCCAGCCCGGAAGGCCTCCACATCAACGACGACGAAGTACGTCTTGCCATCCCGGCGGCGCTCCTCGATTGCGGACGTCTGCGCCAGCAGCCAGTGCACGATCATCTGCCGGTTGCGCAGGTGGTCCTCCTCGATCGTGGCCGCGTCGCCCACACGCCGGAGCTGCACGATCGCGTTCCTGGCATAGCCCTCGTACTCGGCACGCACGAGCTCGGCATGATCGGCGGCGTCAACCAGGCCCAGCTCGACGATCACCGGATCGGCGATGAAGTAGAGGGCCACCAGATCCGCACGCGCCTCTTCGGTAGCGGAGGCGTGTTCCTTGAGCAGCACCTGGGGCGAATCCGTGATCCCATCGGCCATTCGGCCGGATCCATGACCCACGACCTCGTGGAGATCCGTCGTCAGGTCGCCAGCCGTCGCGCTCCAGCGCTTCGATCGCGCCAGTTCGCCTTCGTCCCAGCAGAACTCCGCCCGCAGGCCCTCGTGCTGCGACCGCTCGTAGGCCGCGGCTACGTTGGCGAGCGAGACGGATTTGCTGCCGTGCTGCTCGCGGACCGACTGCTCGTTCGGCAGGTTGATGCCGACCGGCGTGATGGGCCCGGACTCACCCGTTTCGATGACCACATCGATCGCCCGCGCCGTGATGCCCGACGCCTTCGGCCGGCAGAAGCGCGCCTCCCAGGGCATGTGGTCCTCGAACCACTGGGCGTGGGCCGCGATCCGCTCGATGCGTCGGGTCTTCTCCGGGTTCACGTAATAGACCAGCGCCTCCCACGCGCCCTTGACGCCGCGCGCGTCCATGTAGACCTCGATGAAGCCGTTGATCGTATCGACCATGGCGTCCTGGTCCCGGACCCACGCGATGTCGTAGCGCTCGCGGTCTGCCGTCTCGCCCGTCGTGTAGAACCGGATCAGCGCCCGCAGCGCCTCGGCCGTGGCCGGGGGCGCCACTGCCACCGCGGCATCCAGGTGCTCCACGATCCGTGCGATGGCCGCACCGTACCGGCCGCCGATTCGGTAGACCTCTTCCACAAGCTGGCCGCCGCGCTTCGCCAGGAGCGAGTTGAGGGCATGGCGCTCGGCGAAGCCCTCGAGGTCCGCGGTGGTCACGCCTTCGTAGAGGTTGTTGACGCTGGCCTGGAGGATGTCCTGGCCCGCAGGCGGCGTCTTGCAGGTGACCGAGGCGTCGAAGCCGGCGTCGAAAAAGCAGGGCGAGAGGCGCTCCACCATCGCGGGTAGGGACTCGCCGGCCCGCAGAGGTAGCCGGGCACCCGCGGCAGCAGCCTGCGCGACGGCCGCGAGGAGGGCCTCGGGCGTGAGGCGCAGGACAAACTTCCTGGAGGTCAGGTTGTTATAGGGGCCGCAGTTCAGCCAGAAGAGCTTGGTGTAGCGGCGCACCTCGTCCATGGTGGCGTCGGCAATGCCGGCCGGATGGTGCACCAGGGCCTCCAGCACGTCGCGCATCTCAAGGCCGTGGCGGTAGCGCTGGTCGTAGTAGATGTCGCGTCCTGCCAGGGCCGCCTGGTACAGGTGCCACGCCAGAACCTTCTGCGCGAGGGGCAGGCTGGCAAAGCCGTCGGCGTAGACCTGTACGACCGCAGCATCGTCGACCTGCTCCAGCAGGGCCACTCGTTCGCCGGAGGTCATCCGAGCGAAACGGTGTCGCCGTGCGACGGCGTCTGCACGGGCCAGCCGAGTTCCTGCTGGACACGTGCCTTGAGGGCGTCCATGGGGCCCGGTTCGCCGTGCACGAGGAAGAGCTGCTTCGGCGCTGCAGGCAGCGTGTGCAGCCAGCGCATGACCTCGCCCTGATCCGCGTGTGCGGACATCGAGTTGATCTTCGCGATCCGGGCCTTGACCGGAATCATCCGCCCGTGAATCTTCACGGCGGGTGCGCCTTCGATCAGGTCGCGTCCGCGCGTGCCGCCCGCCTGGTAGCCCACGAACAGGACCGTGTCCCGTGCATCGGGGAGCGACGCCTTCAGGTGATGCAGCACCCGGCCGCCGGTGGCCATGCCGCTGGCGGAGAGGATGATGGCCACGCCCGGATCCGCCGTCAGCGCCTTGGACTGTTCGGGCGTGGACACGACCTTGAAGTGCGCGGTCGCGAACGCGCTGACGTCGCGCGAGGCTGGACGCATATCCGGGTCCAGTTCGTGGGCGCGCTTTTCGTAGAAGTCCAGCGCGTCGGCGGCCATTGGGCTGTCCACATAGACCGGCACCACCGGAATCTTCTTTTCGTCCTCGAGCCGCCGGATCCAGTAGAGCAGTTCCTCCACGCGGCCGACGGCGAAGGCCGGGATCACGACGCGACCGCCCTTGGCGACCGTCTCGCGGATGATGACGGCAAGGCCGGCACCGTCGTCGTCAACCTCGTGCATGCGGTCGCCGTAGGTGGACTCGACCAGCACGAAGTCAGCAGCGGGCGCGTCAACGGGGTCCGGCAGCACCGGCCGGCCGTACCGGCCGAGGTCGCCGCCGAAAAGAATACTGGGGCCGCCCGCGAGCGTCATGCGGACAAAGCTGGATCCCAGCAGGTGGCCGGCCTGGAAGAACTCCACGGTCACGCCGTTGAGGATCTCGAGCGGCTTGCCGTACCCGTGGCGGTGCATCTGGCTGAGCGCCCGGAAGGCATCAGCCTCGGTGTAGAGCGGCAGCGCCGGGTGATGCCTGGAGTAGCCGTGCTTGTTGGCCTGCCGCGCATCCTCTTCCTGGATCCGGGCCGAATCCGGCAGGATGAGTTTGGCCAGGTCGCCGGTGCCAGGTGTGCTGAAGACCCGGCCGCGGAAGCCCTGGGACACGAGACGCGGCAGATACCCGATGTGATCCAGATGGGCGTGCGTCAGCACGATGGCGTCGATGGACTTTGCCGGCACGCTGAACGCATCCCAGTTGCGCAGCCGCAGGTCCTTGGCGCCCTGGAACATCCCGGCGTCCACGAGGACGCGGGTGCCGTTGTGTTCCACCAGATACTTCGAGCCGGTCACCGTGCGCGCAGCCCCGAGGAAGGTGAGTGTGGTCACCGTGCGATTCTCGCATTGACCGGCGGTAGCGGCACGCGCCATTTAGTACAGTGCCTGCCGTGACCTTGAACCAGGGGCGCGCCGTGGCGCTGGCCATGGCCGTGTTCGTGCTCGGTGGGCCCGGCCTGGCCCAGCAGCCGCGCCTGACGGTGGACGCCATCTTCGACCCGGCCACGCGGGTGCGTTTCGCCGGCTCGCCACCGGCGGGCCTGGTCTGGACCGACGACACGCACTACCTGATGACCCGCACGTCCAGGCCGGGGCGAGAGTGGGTACTCGTCGACGCGGCGTCGGGCACCACCGCGCCACTGGTGGACTCGGCACGGTTCGCGACGGCGCTCGCGGCCTTGCCGGTGGACCGCCCTGCCGACCGTCCGAGCGGCACGGGCGTGGAGCTGACCTTCAACGCGACGAGGACCGCCGCCATCTTCACCGTCGCGAGCGACCTCTACTACTACGCGCTGGCCTCATCGGCGGCCGTGCGCCTGACCCGCACGCCCGGTGCCGAGGAGGAAGCCGGCTTCAGCCCCGACGGGCGCTTTGTGGCCTTCGTCCGGAACCGGAACCTCTTCGTCGTGGACGTGGACCGGCAGCGCGAGCGGTCCCTCACCTCGGACGGCAGTTCCGTCGTCTTCAACGGCCAGCTCGACTGGGTGTACCAGGAAGAGATCTTCGGCCGCGGGAACTTCCGCGGCTACTGGTGGAGCCCGGACTCCACGCGCATTGCGTTCCTCCGGCTCGACGAACGTGCCGTGCCCGAGTACGTGGACCTGGACGACCTGCCGTATCAGCCGAGCCTGGTGCGCACCCGCTATCCCAGGGCGGGCGACCCGAACCCGACGGTGCGGCTGGGGATCGCGCTGGTCTCGGGCAAGACGGCGTGGGCCGACCTGCGCGCATATCCGCCCGAAGATCTGCTGCTGGTCGAGGCCACGTGGGCGCCTGACTCGCGTCGCGTGTTCATCCAGGTGCAGGACCGCGAACAGCACTGGCTGAACCTGGATGCGGTGGACGCCGGCGGCGGCAAGCCCGTCACGGTGATCCGCGAGGCGTTTGGCGCCTGGGTGGAACACCACGGCAACCCGGTGTGGCTGAAGGACGGCTCGTTTCTCTGGCTGAGCGACCGCACCGGCTTCACGCACATCTATCACTACACGGCGGACGGCACGCTGGTGCGTGCGGTCACGTCGGGGCGTTGGGACGTGCGGGCGCTTCACGGTGTTGACGCGGGCGCTGGCTGGGTCTACTTCTCAGGCGCTGAACGCAGCCCGATCGGGCGCGACGTGTACCGCACGCGGCTCGACGGCACCGGCTTCACGCGGATCTCCAGTGCCGAGGGCACGCATCGGGCGACCTTCAACCCGACGTTCTCGCTCTATCTCGACCGCTGGAGCACTGTCACAACGCCCACCCAGCTCCGGGTGCATCGGGCCGACGGAACCGAATTGCGGGTCGTGGACGCCAACCCGAGCCCGCTACTCGCGGATTACGGCCTGGTGACGCCGGAGTTCGTGCAGGTGCGCACGCGCGACGGGTTCCCGATGGAGGCGATGCTCATCAAGCCGCCCGGCTTCGACCCGGCGAAGAAGTACCCGGTCTACCAGGACACGTACGCCGGGCCGGGGTCGCCGCAGGTGACAAACCAGTGGACGGGGCCTGAGCACCTGTTCCTCCAGTTACTCGCCCAGCAGGGCATCGTCGTCTGGGTCTGCGACAACCGCAGCGCCAGCGGCAAGGGGCTGGAGTCCCAGTGGCCGGTGCACGGGCGGCTCGGTGAGCTGGAACTGGCCGACATCGAGGACGGGCTGGCCTGGCTGAAGCAGCAGCCGTGGGCGGACCCGGCGCGCATCGCCATCGGCGGCTTCAGCTACGGCGGCTTCATGGCCGCGTATGCGCTGACGCACAGCACGAGCTTCGCGGCCGGCGTCGTGGGGGCGCCGGTGACGGACTGGCGGCTCTACGACTCGGTCTACACCGAGCGCTACATGCGGACCCCGAAGAACAACCCGGACGGGTACAACCGGACGTCCGCCGTGGCGGCGGCCGGACAACTTCACGGCATTCCCCTCTTCATCCACGGCATGACCGACGACAACGTGCACCTGCAGAACACCACGCAGTTCATGCACGCGCTCCAGAAGGCGGGGAAGCGCTTCGAGGTCATGTTCTATCCGGGATCACGTCACGGGGTGAACGATCCGGACCTGCACCACCACTACCGGCAATTGACGTACGATTTCCTGATGCGCATCCTCGCGCCTGTACGAGCAGATTCGGTGGCCCGATGAGTCCGTTGGGGTTGGTTGAGGCCCTCACGTCAGGGGCGCCCGTCATTGCCGCCGAGCTGCGGCCGCCGCGGGCCGAACTGGACTCGCAGGCGGGCATGGACGCGTGGATCGACCTCTACCACGCGATTCGCGCCCTGACCCGTCAGGGCATCCGCGTGTGTCTCACGGACAGTGCCGTGGGCACGCAGGAGGAAAACAACCTCCGGCATCTGGTCACCAACCTCGGCCTCGACGTGCCGCGCGCGAGCATCCTGCCGTTTCTCACCAGCAAGCACTCGCTGGAGTTCTGCCTGAGCTACGCCGAGCAGACGTGGCAGCACGGGTTCCCGGCACTGGTCGTCCTTGGCGGAGACAAGGCGCTGGGCCGGCCGCGCTGCGTGGAGCACGCCTGGGAGCTGCGGCGGCAGATCCGGGCACGCGAGCCGAGGCTGGCGCTTGGTGGTTGGGCCAACCCGATGGCGGACCCCGCACGGCAGGTGGATTTCCTGCTGGCCGAGGAGTCGACCTCCGAGTTCTACCTGACGCAGATCGTGAGCCACCTCACACCGGGTCCGGTTGAGGCGTTCCTCGCCGAGTCGCGCCAGCGAGGCCTGGCGCAGCCGGGGATGTTCGGCGTCTTCTACTACCGCAGCGCCAACCCGAAGACGCTCCGCATGCTCGCGCAGTTCCTTCCCGTGCCGGTTGACGAACTCCTGCGGGAGTTTGCCGCGGGCGCCACGCCCGTGGATGTGTGCGCACGGACGCTGAGGGCCCTGATGGACATTGGCGCCCGGCACTTCTACATCAGCAACCTGCCGATCGGTCAGGCCGCGAGCACGCTGACGGCCATCCTCGAACGCGTGGGTGTGACCGCCTGATGCACCCCCTCCGGCGCCTCCTGCGCGTGCTGGCCGGGCCGTTCCTCGTGTCGTCCCGCTTTGACCACCTGGTGAACCTGGTGGCCTCGCGCTTCGACAAGCTCGAGCGCGGGCCGCTGCGCACCGTGCTCGACCGTCAGCACCATCTGGACCAGCGGTTCGACGCGCTTGCACAGGAACAGGTGCGGCTGCGCCGCCTGGTCGCCGGTGAGGAACTGGATGACGACGACCGGCTCCGCGAGGCGTTCGGGTCGCCGCTGCCGGAGACCGTGGAGCCGCAGCCTGAGTCCGAGTGGGTCGACGAGCACTCGGGGTGCCCGGCGGATTCAGTCGAGCAGCTCAAGGCGTGTCCGGTCTGCGGGAGCAAGGACCGCACCGCGGTCTGCCGCTACAACAAGATGATCACGATGCCGCGGATGCCGGATGCGCCCGCGGCCGTCTACAACTACGCGCTCTGCCACCGTTGCGGCCTGGTGTACGCGTCACACCGTCCCACTGGGGCGAGGTTCCGCTGGCTGCTCGAACACTTCGAGGAGAACCTGGGCCGGGCGCAGGCCGGTGCCCGGCGGGGCGGCAAGCTCACGCTGAGCTCCTACGATCTGGATGACGACGCGCGGGCCCACTTGCGGCGGCTCGCCTCGCAAGGGGTCTTCGTCTCGGAGGACCGCGGCCTGACGCCGAAGGAGCACCTCTGGCAGTTGCAGGCGGACCGCTTCTCGAACAGCCGCCATGTGGAGCTGCTCGGGTCGCTGCTCACGCTGAAGGCGCCGCGCGTGCTCGAGGTCCGGTCGCGGCTCGGATCCATCTCCGAGGCGCTACGCCGGCTGTACGGCGCCGAGGTTCAGGCCATGGCGATGTTCCCGAACCAGCGCTTCCTGATCGAGGAGGTCTACGGCATTCGCGCGGACGCACCGATCGACTTCGACCAATTCTCGGTGCCCTACCAGGCGCCGTTCGACCTCATCGTGGCGAATCACATGCTGACCCACGCCGTCCGACCGGGTGAGTACCTGGCCACGATGCGGGACCTCCTTGCACCGGGTGGGCATCTCTACCTCTACAACGAGCAACTCGAGGACGAGTTCCTGCGCGACGAGAAGTCGATGTTCAACACGCTGAACGCCTTCCACATGCAGACGTTCAACCGGCAGTCCTTCGTCCGTGTGCTGCAGGCCTCCGGCTTCGAGATCGTGCACGTGGGGCGCGATGGCCACAGCCTCTTCTGCCTGGCCAGGAAGGCCGCCGCTGGTGCTGAGAGTTCCGTGGCATGGGCGCCCATGCCCGAGGCCGAACAGCAGCAGCGGCAGTCCGCGTATCGCAAGGCCTATGAACTGTCGATTGCGCTCCTGCCGGACTCTGCGCGTCCACGCTTTGCCGACGTGTGGGAGCGGACGCTCGAACGCGTGAAGTCCCGCGGCCTGGTCGCGCCAGACGCCCGAGGCCGCCTCCGCGTCATGCGCGCCGCGGACTGAGCAGCGCGTTAATTCAGTAGCTGAAGCTGCCGAAGAAGGCCGACCGCTTGTGCGGGTCGCTCCACTTGGTGCCGAGCACCGAACCCATGAAGCTGTGCGAGTCGGCCGTGCCGAGGGTCGAGGTGGCCATCGAGGACAGCGGCTGGAACCACTGCATGGCGCCGCAGCTCTCGTCGTGGTCGATCTTCTTGGCCACGTTCAGCGTCGCATCGCCGGCCGCCACGGTGATGGCGTCCTTCGTGTCGGTGAACTGAATCGCCGTCGGCGTCACTGTGACCACGGTGCCGACCAGGCCCTTCGAGAGTTCGTGCGCCATGGCGACCAGGGCGATCTGCTGGACCTGCGTGGCACGCTGGTCCACGTAGACGGCCGACTTTGTTGTGGCCTTGTTGCCGCCGATTTCCCGGATGCCCAGGTTACGGTCGCCGTTCACGGCCGCCACGACGGACAGGTTGTCGAGCGTGACGCCGTTGAAGGTGCCCTTGTCCACCTTCCACGCGAGCACCGCCTGGCGGCCCGACGTGCCTGCCTCGGAGTTCATGATGCAGCCGCCGGCAAACACCTCGGCCGTGCGGGCCTCAAGGTAGGTGCCGCTGCCGGTGCCCCGGCCGCCGGCCGACAGGGACAGTCCCGCGATTCCGATGAGCGCCGCGACGATGGTCAGTTGCTTCATGGCTCAAATCCTCTGGCGAGAAGTGTAGCAAGCCCCGGAAGGTCTGCGAATGCCTGAGTTACTCGCCGCCGTGCTCGTGGTCGTGTTTGCAGCAGCCGCGCCCCTGGATGCAGCAATCGGGGCGGACCGGTTGCCCGTCCGGGCCGAAGGCATGCGACGTTTCCTGGCACCAGTAGGACGCCGTGTCGTAGGGGTCGAAGAACCGCAGCGCCTGGGGGTTATCCACCGTCATCACGTACATGGACTTGTGACGGATGTGCTCACACTGGACGCCGGGAACCACCGCCGGGGAATCAGGATGCAGCATGACTGTGTCCTCTAGCCTCTATGCCCGCCTGCCGGCCGCGTGCATGATGGCGCGCGCGACGGCGGTCTTGGTGATCTGAACCTTGTAGGCGTTCTGCGACATCGGCCTGGCGCCCTGCACAGCGGCCTCGGCCACGGCGTCGGCGGTCGCCTGCGTCAAGGGCTTGCCCACGAGCGCGCGCTCGGCCGCCTCGGACCGCCACGGCGTCGGCGCCACCGCGCCGAGCACTACGCGGGCGGAGGCCACGTTGGCTCCGCTCATGGTCACGACCACCGTCGCGAAGGCCATCGGCCAGTCGCGCGATTCCTTGAAGCGCACTTCGTGGTGGCCGCTCCGGATCTGGCCGGGTGCCGGCAGAATCACGTGCGTCAGGAGCTCGTCGTCGCCGAGCACGTTCTCCTTTCTCACGTTCTGCATCGTCGGTTGCGTGAAGTACTCCGCGGCCGGAATCTCCCGCTCGCCGTTCGGACCCGCCACCACGAACCGCGCGCCGTAGGCCACAAACGGCACCGCGAGGCTGGAGGGGTGCACGATCTTGCTGGGGCCTTCGTTGCCGAAGATCGAGTGGTACTGGTTTTCGCCATCCACCGAGAAGCAGCGGTTGCCGCCCTTCTTGAAGCAGACGAATTCTTCCTGGCGGAAGTACCAGCAGCGCGGACGCTGATTGATGTTGCCGCCCACGGTGCCCTGATGCCGGATCTGCGGCGACCCCACCGCGCTTGCCGCCTGGGCCACGGCCGGATACAGCCGGATCACCTGGGGATTGGTCGACAGCGCGTCGAGCGTGATGGCCGCGCCGATCTTCAGGCCGCCGCCCGCCGCCGTCACGCCGGCGTCGAGCGCCTGCTTCACGTTGACCAGCGTGTCCGCGTCCTCGACGTAGTCCTTCATGCGCGCCAGGATGTCCTGGCCGCCTGCGAGCGGCCGGACGATGCCGCCGGCCTTCAGTGCCGCGAGTGCGTCCTTCGCGGTTGTCGGGCTGACGTAGGCAAATGCCTTCATGCCTTCCTCCCGGCCTTGTGGGCCTCGAGCGCGGCCAGCACCCGGTGCGGGTGCAGCGGCAGGCTTCGTATGGTGGCGCCGGTGGCGTTCCGCACGGCGTTGGCGATGGCCGAAGCCGTGGGCACCGTGGGCGGTTCGCCGATGCCGATGATGCCGCGCTCCGGCATGTTCATCAGCATCACCTCCACCTTCGGCACGTCCGAGATGCCCGCCAGCAGGTAGTGCTCCATGTTGGGGTTCACCATCTGACCCGTGCGCCGGTCGAGAATGCGGTCCTCGAAGAGCGCGAAGTTGATGGAGCTGATCACGCCGCCGTAGACCTGCGACTCGGCAAGGAGCTTGTTCACCACCAGGCCGCAGTCCTGGATGGCGAGCACGCGGTCCACCTTGACGATGCCGGTCTCGGTGTCCACGGTCACCTCGGCGAACTGCACGCCGCTGGTGTTGACAGACGAGAGACCCGGCTCCCACGCGTTATCGATCGAGATGGGCTCCTGGCCGAGCTGCTTGCAGGCGGCCTTCCACGAGAGCGACTTGCCGCCGCCCTTCACCTGCACGCGGCCGGCGACGATCTCCAGCGTCGATGCGTCCACGCCCATCGAGGGCGCCACGCGTGCGAGCAGCGCTTCCCGGGCGCGGCCCGCGGCAATGCGGATGGCCGGCACAACCCCCGCCGTGGCGGTGCTGCCACCGGACGCGCCGGCAAACGGCAGGATGGTGTCGCCGATCTCACCGCGCACCGTGGCGAGCGGCACACCGAGCGTCTCGGCCGCGACCATGGGGACGACGGTGCGTGTGCCGGTGCCGATGTCCTGCGTGCCGACCTTCACCACCACCGAGCCGTCGGAGAGGATGTCGATGTGGGCGTTGCCTGCGCGGCCGCCGCCGCCCCACTGGTTGGCGGAGACGCCCATGCCCGTCTTGATGTGGCCCTTGCCGCCATCGCCCGTGGCGTGGCGCTTGTTCCAGCCGAACTTCTTCGCGCCCATGGTGAAGTAGTCGCCCCACATGGCATCGGGTGCCTTGGGAGGGAGGTTCTTCAGCCGGAACTCCAGCGGATCCATCTTCACGAGATCCGCCAGCTCGTCCATCAGCACTTCGGTGGCGAAGCATCCCTGTGGATGGCCCGGCGCGCGCATCGGCCGCTGGTTCCCGGCGTTGATGTACACGTCCAGGTGCGTCCGCTTCCGGTTGGGGAACTGGTAGATGTAGGGGAGCGGGAACTGCGCGCCCTGCCCGGCGCCGCCCGTGCCCCACGTCTGCGCGTCGAAGGCGGTGAGCTTGCCGTCGGCTGCGACGCCCGCCCGAATCTTCGAGAAGGCCGACGGCCGGTTGCCGGTGTCGAGGTGCTCTTCCTTGCGGTCGAGCATCATCTTCACCGGGGTGCCGGTCATCAGGGCCAGCCGCGCCGGAATGACGATGGGCGCATCCGCGGCGATCTTGCTGCCGAAGCCGCCGCCCATGTACTCGCAGATCACGCGGATGTTCGCCTCGGGAACCTTCAGCGCGCCGGCCAGCTGCGTGCGGACGCCATGCACGCCCTGCGTGGAGACCCACGCCGTCAGCTTGTCGCCAGTCCACTCGCAGACCGCGCCGTGGGTTTCGAGACACACGTGCGTGATGACCTGCGTGTCGTAGGTCGCCTCGACGACGTGCGCAGCGGCCTTGAAGCCGGCCGCCAGATCGCCGACTTCCGTGGCGTTTCCGGCCCGCGTGTTGCCGTTGGCGAAGATCTTCGGCGTGGCCGGATCCATGCTCGCCGCTTCGCGCACCGCGAACGGCAGCGTCTCATAGGTGACCTTCACGAGTCGTGCCGCGTCGCGGGCATGGTCCTCGGAGTCCGCGGCCACCGCGGCCACGACGTCGCCCTGATACATCACCTCGGTACCGGGGTCCTTCCACTGGAGCACGGCCCTGACGCCCGGCGCCTTCTTCGCGGCCGAGAAGTCGATGTCGGTGATCTTCGCGTGCGGATGCGGCGACCGGACGGCGCGTGCCCAGAGCATGCCCGGCCGGTTGATGTCGTAGGTGTACTTCGCCGTGCCGGAGACCTTCCCGGGTCCGTCGATGCGCTCCACGGACGTGCTCAGGAGCGCTGTCTTCTCCGGGGGCAGTGCCCACGCGTATTTCTTCGCGTTGGCCGTCGGCTCGTTCGGGTTGACGGCAGGCGGCTGCTGCGCGGTTTCGTTAGCCATGGTTCACCCCTCCGGCCTGGGCCGCCGCTTCGAGGACCCGGTTGAACGTGCCGCAGCGGCAGACATTGCCGTCCAGCTCCCGCCGGATCTGCGCCGGCGTGGGGTGCGGGAACTTCTCAATCAACGCGACGGTGGCCATCACGAACCCCGGCGTGCAGAAGCCGCACATCATCGCGTCCTTGTCGCAGAAGGCGGTCTGGACGGGATGGAGCGTGCCGTTCTGCGCGAGGCCGTCAACGGTGCGGACCTTCCGGCCCACGGTTTCGATGGCGAGTGTGGAGCAGGAGTAGACCGTCCTGCCGTCCACGATCATCGTGCAGGCGCCGCAGGTGCCGCGGTCGCAGACACGCTTGTTGCCGGTGAGCATCGCGTGGTCGCGCACGGCATCCAGCAGCGTGACGCGAGGCTCGATGCGCAGGTTGTAGGGTCTGCCGTTGATGGTGAGCCGGACCGGCACGGGGCCGGGGCCGAGCGTGCCTGGGGCAGCCTGGGCTTGGCCTTCGGCTGCGGCCAGGACGCCCGTGGCCAGCCCACCCACGCCGACAGTCCTGAAAAAGGCGCGGCGTGAGACGGCGGAACCGTCGTCTTCGTTCTGGGCCATGGAGGTCCCTCGCTGTGGGTGAATCGGAACGGCTGACTATAACCGCCAAGTCCAGGCGAGGCAAACACCGAGGCGTGCTTCTTCGCACGGCCTCCGGCGGGCGGCTATGCCCGCGCCTGCTCCAGCGTTTCCATGAGGTCGGTCAATTCATCCCGCGCCTTGCCCGCGGCGTAGAGAATGGCCCGCTGCTCCTGGAGGGAGGGCACGGACCAGTCCTCGCCGTCGAAGCGGACGCGCCCGTCGGCGTCCACATCCACGAGTACGGCATCCATGGGTTCAACGTAGAGGTGCAGGGGCATGGCGGGATGCTGGTGGAGAGGGGGTTCCTGCGGAAAGCGGAGGGCGTCCCCCTGCGGGACACCCTCCGCGGTCGAGCATGGTGACTTACGCGAGGACCCGGATGACGACGCGGCGATTCTGCGCGCGGCCTTCTTTGGTCTTGTTCGGGGCAACGGGCTTCTCTTCGCCAAAGCTGATCACGCTCACGCGGTGGAGCGGGATCTTGTGGTTTTCGTAGACGTAGCGCTTCACGGCCTCGGCGCGATCCAGTCCCAGCTTGACGTTGTCGCTCGCGGCGCCGCGGTCGTCGGTGTGGCCTTCCACTTCGATAAACACCGACTTCGGGTCGGCCTTCAGCCTATTCAGGACGTCATCGAGCCGGGCCTTGGCCTGCTCGGGCAGTTCGGCCTTGCCGAACTCGAAGTTGCCCTGGTCCTCGCTGAGCGTCACCTCGAGGAGCAGGCGCTTCGCGGCGGCTTCCACCGCCTGCACCCGCGTGCCCACTTCGGCTGCCTTGGTATCGGCTGCCTTGGCTGCGACCGCGGCTGCATCGGCCGAGGTCTGGGCCGTCGCCGCTGCCTTGCCCGCGGCTTCCGCCTTGGAATCCACCTGCCCGATGCGGCCTTCCGCGGCCGTGACGCGTCCCTGCGTCTGCTCGACGGTGCCGCTCACGGTGTCGACCTTGCTGTTCACTTCGCCGACAGAGGTGCGGACGAACTTCTTGGTGGCGCACGCCGGCGCGGCCGCCACGACGAGGGCCAACAGGCCCGTGGTGAGTGCTGTATGACGCATGTGATGCCTCTCTCCTTCTGAAACGTGAAAACGAACTATTCCACCGTAGGCACCAGAGGAAACGCCTCCGGGCCCGCCATGTAGCCTCCGCGCGCATGCACCGACAGGCGCCTCCGCGTGGTTCGTACCTCGAGAGGATGCCAGCCGGGCCGGCTCTCCGGTTCGAAGGTGATCAGATACTGGTGCCGCAACGCGCCCACCAGTCCAGCCAGCGCTTCCGCTGATTCCTCAGGCGAACTGACAATGGCCATGTCGCCGCCTGTCCATCGCGTCAGGTCCTCCAGTGTGGCCGTGGCCGTCGTGGCGCCGTCGATATCGAGCGCCGCCAGCCGGCGCGCCGGATTGTCGACCGGTCCCGCCACCACCACCAAGTACACCGGCACATTGATCGTGCTCGCCATCCCCGAGACCGCTGCCGCCGTGAGACGGCTGCCGGTGTCCACGCCGTCGGTCACCACCAGCACGGCCCTGTGAGGATTGGGCCGGTCGCCCACCAGCCTGGCTGTCTCCGCCATCGCGTCATAGAGCGAGGTCAACCCCCAGGGTTGTCCAGCCAGACTCACGGAGGCCACGCGGGCGAGATCCCTTGTGAACTCCCGAACCTCGCGCAGTTCGTGGTCGAAGGTCAGCAGGGCGGCTTCATCCCGGCCAGGCTGCAGTCGCGCCATCGTCTGTTCGACGACCCGCCGAGCCCGATCCATGTTACCGCTCACGGCCATGCTGCCGCTGATGTCCAGGAGCACGGCCAGGCTGATGGCCGCCTCGTCGGGGATGAAGGCGCGGATCACGCGGGAAATCCCGTTGTCGAGGACTACAAAGTCGCGGCTGGTCAGGTCCTTCACAGGCCGGCCCTGCCGGTCCCTGACCGCCACGCTCAGGGTGACGGCCTCGACGCCGCCGCGAAAGGTGGGGCGGCTGGCTCCTGCCGGTTCCTGCGCCCAGACAGAGCCCGGGCCTGCCAGCACCGTGGCTCCCGTCAGGACAAGGCCGATGGCTTGCCACATTCCCTTCACGCCGACCACTATCTTCAAGGCTCCTGCCATGTCCTGCGGGCACAATATTCTGGCCAAAAAGCCAGGAAGATGCGGCCACGGCCGCCTGGCTAGGCCATGCTAGGCCATCGGAAGTGTGTAACTATTGCCCGATCATCCCACTTTGCCAGCCGGGCGCCTCACGTGCCCCCGGTGCGGCGGCCCAGCTACGGGATAGGTTCTAAGATTGGCGGGATGGCGAACCACGTATCGATGATTCCGGCCGCTGCCCGGGTGGGGCGCTTTTCCTACGCCATTCGCAACATCGTGGTGAAGGCTAAAGAGGTCGAGGCGACGGGCCGGACGGTCCGTTACATGAACATCGGGGACCCGGTGGCCTTCGGATTCCAGCCGCCCGCCCACCTGGTGGAGGCGGCCATCCGCGCCATGCGCGACGGGCACAACGGGTACCTCGCCTCTGCGGGCATCGTCGAAGGCCGCGAGGCCGTGGCGGACGACTACGCCGCTCGCGGTGTGCCCATCTCGCCGGATCGCGTGATCCTGACCACGGGTACCTCCGAGGGCATCGAACTGGCGCTCACGGCCATCGCGGACGCGGGCGACGAAGTGCTGGTGCCCTGCCCCACGTATCCGCTCTACACGGCGATCCTCGCCAAGCTCGGCGCAGTGCCGCTTTACTACACCACCGATCCAGACCGTGGCTGGCTGCCGGACCTGGATCATCTGGAGTCCCTCATCACGCCGCGCACGCGCGTGCTGGTGCTGATCGATCCCAACAATCCGACTGGCGCGGTGTACCCCCCTGACGTACGCCGGCAGTTGCTGGCTGTCGCCGCACGCCACGACCTGGTCGTGCTCGCCGACGAGGTCTACGGCGACCTGGGATACGCAGGCTCGGTGCCGCTTGTCGGCACGCTGGATCAGGACGCGGCGGTCATCTCGTTCTCGAGCCTGTCGAAGGCCTACCTGGCGCCGGGCTGGCGGGCCGGGTGGATGGTGATCGGCCGCACACCGCGGCTCGACGAGGTGCTGGCCGCGATCAAGAAACTGGCGGACGGGCGGCTGTGCAGCCCGGGACCGATGCAGTACGGCATTCCGGCCGCACTCCGGGGCGACCGCTCCCACCAGGCGGTGTTTCAGCGCGCGCTCCTGGAGCGGGCCACCCTGTCGCATCAGCGGTTGTCCGCCATTCCGGGCATGCGCTCGGTGATGCCGCAGGCGGCGTTCTACATCATGCCGTGGGTGGCGCTCCCGCCCGGGCGCACCGACGAGCACTTCGTGCTCAGCCTGCTGCGCGAGACCGGCATCCTGTGCGTGCACGGCTCGGGCTTCGGCCTGCCGCCGGAGCGCGGGGCGTTTCGCATCGTCTTCCTGGCCGCGCCAGCGGACCTGTCCGTGGTTTACGACGAGATCGCCGCGTTCACGGCGCAGTACCTCGCCCGGTAAGCGCCTCGCGCGACGACGGGTTCTATACTCAGCCCGATGACCGATCTGGTGCCCCTCCGGCACAGTCGCAGGGCCTGGGCAGCGGGGCTGGTCATGGTGATCGCCGCGTTCTGCGCACCCATGTTCTCCGGGCTGGCGCAGTGGGAGATGCGCAGCGACGAGGCGATCTACTCCTACGCCGTCGACCGGATCCTGGAAACCGGGGAGTGGCTGACCCCACGAAGCATCCCGGACGACGGCCCCTTCTACGAGAAGCCCCCGCTCAAGTTCTGGCTCGTGGCTGGTGCCATGCGGCTGGGTCTGCTGCCCGCCAACGACGCGGGGATGCGCGGTGTTGATGCGCTGGCGGCCGCCGCGGCCTTTCTGTACCTCTACGTGATCGGCTGCCGGCTCGGGGGTCCCGTGGCGGGCGTGACCTCGGTGCTCGCGCTCTTCTCGTTTGACGCCGTGCTGCATGAGCATGGCCTGCGCAGCAATAACATGGAGGCGACACTCGTCGTGGCCTACACCGCTGCCGTCTATCACGCGATGCGCTGGGCGGACGCCGGTGACCAGCGCCGGAGGACTCACACGATTGCCATCGCCGCGTGGTTCGTGCTGGCCTTCCTGGTGAAGTTCGTTGCGGCGCTGTTTCTGCCGCTCGTCGTCGTGGTCACTGTCGTCTGCAGGCCGGGCGGCGTTCGTGATCTGCTGCGATCATGGCGCGAGTGGCGGATCCCCGTGGTGGGAGCGGTGGCGCTGATCGCACCGTGGTTCATCTACGAGACGGTCCACGCCGGATCCGGGTTCTGGACGATTCTGTTGACCGCCCATGTGCTGCAGCGCTTTGCCGGCGTCCTGCACCCGGAGCACCTGCACCCGTGGCACTACTACCTGACCTGGCTCTGGCAGGAACTCGGCAGGGGAGGCCTGCGCACCATCTACGGAGCGGGGCTGGCCGCCCTCGCCTGGCAGGCGTGGAGTGGACGGGACTGGCAGGCGCGGGCGGTGCTGCTGTGGTGGGCCGTGCCGTTTGTATTCCTGTCGGCCGGCACCTCCAAGCTGTTTCACTATGCGTATCCCTTTCTTCCGCCGTTGGCGCTCGGCGTTGGGGTCATGGCGGCGACCGTGATCAGCGCACTCATGCATCCCCGGCTCGAGTGGGCCTTTCCCTGGCCGGGTGTGACGCGTCCCGGTTTACGAGGTGTGACGGTGACGCGGGGACTGACCATCCTTGGCCTGGCCGCCTTCGCCCTCGCCGCGTGGTCGGTGGCGGTCGGGCCGGTCGACATCCAGATCGGCGGTGTCCGGATCTTCCGCAGCGCGATTCTGTGGCGGCCGGCCCTGATCGGAGGCATGCTCTGGCTGCTGGCTGGGCGCGGGTCGCGCGTGCTGCAACCGGCAGGGGCGCTGCTGCTGGTGTGGTTGCTCTTCCCGGTGTCCTATCCGCACCGGATCGGCCTTCTGATGCGCACCGATCATCCGATTCGCACCACTCGGGATTGCGCCCTCCACGCGGCGCGGGCGGGTGGTCTTGCCCGAGGCATCCTCCACGCCTCCGGTGACCTGCACCACGCGTACTACTACTACCTGCGCCGCGTCGGCTGGATGCCGTGGTTCAGCGCCGGTGCCGGAGAACTGCAGCGGAGGCTTGAGACACCGGGTCAGCAGACTCCGGTGATCCTCGCGCGTGCCGACTACCTGCGCCTGGGCGGCCGGGTGCCAGCAGGGACGCCGACCCCGGTCGCGCTCACGACGGGTGCCCCGCCCGTGAACCCACGTCCCGCGCTGACGCACGGCCTGCCCAGGGGCGTGCTGCTCTCCGACGATGTCGTGCTGCTCTTTCCGCAACCCTATGATGCGTGCGCCGACGCCGTCGCACGCGATGCCGTGGCGGCCACGCGGCTGGCGGCGATCCGTCCACCTGTGTCGTCCACGCCTCAGTGATGGGCATGCCCCGCGCGCTCCTGGCGTGGCTCGTGCTCCTGGCCGGGGTGGCGGCCCCGGCGTCCGCGCAGAGCGGCAGCGAGGGCGTCAGGGCACTGCTCGGGCGGATCGAGCGGGCGTTTCCGTCGGGAGACCCGGCCGCGCTCCGGCCGCTGCTCTCACCCAACGTCGCGCCGGGGGTGATGGACACCTTCGCGCCGCGGGTGCTGACCGCGCCCGCCCTCCGCGTCGTGGTGCACGAGCGCGATCGGGACCCGCTCGACGGTGCCCTGCCGGGCGACGGCTTCCGGCTGACCGTCGACATTTTCCTGGAAAGCACCCGCACGGCGCGCATCGTGACCGCGCGGCTGGACGTGCGCCGCGCTCCCGGCGACATGGCGCCCGACGCCTGGCGGATCATCAGCGCCCAGGTGGCGACGGTGGTCGAGGGTCTCCACCGGCTCGTGCCCAGCGAGAGCACGCAGTTCACGGTGCGCGACCTCGCTGTCAGGTCCGAGGATCTGCTGATTCAGTTCAGCCAGGGCACGGCAGTACCCGTCGAGAGCGAATCCGGTTTCACGGGTTTCGTGATCATCGGCAGCGGGCACGTGGCGTTCACCCCGAAGCCGCAGGCCGAGCGGGATCAGGTGCGGCTCTTCAGCGGTGCGGAGGAGCTCGCGGTGCCGCTCGAGGCGGTCTTTGTCCGCTTCAACCCGGCCGATGTCGCCACCAGGGGTCTGCTGGCCGGCCTCACGGCGCAGCCGCCAGACGCGCGGGTGACGAAGCGCGCGCGCGATCTGTTCGAGGACGACGCGCCACGTTCGTTCAGCCTGGACCTCGGCGACCTGAGCCGCGACCTCTGGTACGTGATCCCGCCGCAGGGAGACTTCTTCGCCGAGTTGCACACGCGCGGCCGCGGCCACCTCACGTACGCACGGTCCTTCAATGAGGCGGAGGATGTGTCGCTCTTCGAACGTGCCAGGGGGCGAGACATCGCCCGCTATGCCTCCGCGGCGAAGGTCGAGCGGCGTGGTCTGGACTACAACGAGGACGACCTCGCGGACATCCAGGTGCTTGACTACGACATCGATGCGACCGTCGATCCGGCGAGGGAGTTCATCGACGCCCGGGCGCGGCTGAAGATCACGGTGCAGGCGTCCGGCGTGTCCACCATCAGCCTGCATCTGGCTGAGTGGCTGGTCGTGACCAGCGCCAGCAGCCCCGAACTCGGCCGCATCCTGCACCTGCGTGTGCGCGGCCGGGAGACGGTCGTGCTGAACCTCCCGGTGATGCTCCAGAAGGGCAGCGCGGTCACGCTGGCCATCAACTACAGCGGCAGGCTGAGATCGCAGGTCGTAGACCAGGAGGCGCTGCAGCAGGACTCCTTCGCAGCCAATCCGCAGATGCCCGAGCGGAACTACTACCTGCTCAGCACGCGCTCCTACTGGTATCCGCAGCCGCAGACCAGCGGCTATGCCACGGCGACGATTCGCGTGACCCTGCCCGCGGACTTTGCCTGTGTGGCCACCGGAGAAGCCCTGCCCGGCTTCCGGACGGCGGTCTCCATCAGCGGACGGGCGATGCAGGTGTGGGCGTTTCGCGCCTTCGAACCGGTGCGGTATCTGGCGCTGGTGGCGGGCCGGTTCCGAATGCCTGTCGCCGGCACGTTGCCGCTCTCGGACGAGGCGGCTGCGGCGGGTCCGCGCCCGGCGGAAGGCGTGCGGCAGCCCGGGTTCCGGGTGCGCGACCGGATTCCGTTCGACCTGCTGGCCACGGCCGGCGTGTCGGGCCGGCGCCTCACGGAACTCAGTGCGTGGACGGCGGACATCTACCGCTATTACTTCTCCCTGATCGGCGATGCGCCCTACACGAGGCTGACACTCGCGGCCGTCGACCATCCAACGCCGGGCGGTCACAGTCCGCCCACCATCGTGCTGCTGCACAATCCGCTGCCCTCGGCGCCGGTGACGTGGCGCACTGACCCGGCGCACTTCGACCACTTTCCGGAGTTCTTCACCGCGCATGAATTGGCGCACCAGTGGTGGGGTCACGGCGTGGGCTGGAAGAACTACCACGAGCAGTGGCTGAGCGAGGGCTTTGCGCAGTACTTCGCCGCGCTCTACGCGGGACACCGGCACGGCCCCGAGGCGTTCGAGCAGATGCTGCGGGAGTTCCGGCGGTGGACCCTGGACACCTCCGACCAGGGGCCCATCTCGCTCGGCTACCGGCTCGGGCAGATCAAGGGTGACCGCAGGGTGTTCCGTGCGCTGGTCTACAACAAGAGCGCGGGCGTGCTGCACATGCTGCGGCGCCTCGTGGGAGACGACGTCTTCTTCGCGGGCCTGCAGCGCCTGTACTTCGCCAAGCGCCTGGAGAAGGCGGGGACCGAGGACGTGCAGGCGGCCTTCGAAGCCGAGGCCAACCGGCCCCTGGGCCGCTTCTTCGACCAGTGGATCCGGGGCTCCCGCCTGCCGCGCATCCGCGTGACCCAGACCATGACAGACCGCGAGGCGGTCGTGATCTTCGAACAACTCGGCGAGGTATTCGACGTGCCGGTCACCGTGTCGGTGACCTACGCCAACGGCCAGACCACCGACGTCGTGGTGCCCGTGACCGAGGCCAGAGTGGAGCACCGGATCCCCCTGACCGGCCCCGTCCGCCAGGTCCGCGTGAACCGCGATTCCGCCGCCCTGGCCGTCTTCGAAGGCGTCTAGATTTACAATTGATTGCTTATGGAAACCGTCACGCTGACCATCGACGGACAGTCGATCACGGTCGATAAAGGGAAGTCCGTGCTTGAGGCCGCCATCGAGGCCGGCATCACCGTTCCCTACTACTGCTATCACCCCGGCATCGGGGTCGATGGGTCATGTCGCGTCTGCGTCGTGAAGGTCGAAAAGATGCCGAAGCTGCAGACGTCGTGCTCGACCACCTGCACCGAGGGCATGGTCGTCTCGACCCGCGACAAGGACGTCGTGGACGCGCGGGCCGCCGTGTTCGAGTTCCTGTTGCTGAACCATCCGCTCGACTGCCCCGTGTGCGACAAGGGCGGCGAGTGCCCGCTGCAGGACTTCTCCTACACCTTCGGGCCCGCCGAGAGCCGCATGGACTTCCCCCGCCGCGTGTTCGACGGCGAGGGCGTGAAGGCCGACGTGGACTTCGGTCCCACGCTGATGCTGAACCGGAACCGATGCATCCTGTGCACGCGGTGCATCCGCTTCATGCAGCAGATCGACGGCGACGCGCAGATCGGCGTGGCCGACCGAGGCAACGGCAGCGAGATCTCGACGTTCGAGGAAGAGGGCGTGCACTCGCTCATTTCGGGCAACCTGATGGATGTCTGTCCCGTGGGCGCCATCACCACGCGGGACTACCGCTTCAAGAGCCGGCCCTGGGACAACCCGTCGGTGGCCGACACCATCTGCACGCTGTGCTCGAAGGGTTGCGCCACCAGCGAATGGATCAAGGCCAAGCCGGAGTGGGCGCGCGGGTCGCACCTGGTCCGCGTGACGCCGCGGTTCAACCCTGAGGTCAACGGCTACTGGATGTGCGACATCGGCCGGTTCGGTTATCACTGGGTGGAGGGTGACGCGCGCCTCCGCCGCCCGATGCTGAAGACCGCCGCCGGCACGCTCGAGCCCACCGGCTGGAGCGATGTGCTGCACGCCCTCAGGACGCGCGTGGCCCCGCTGGCTGCGGCCGACGCGGCATCCGTGCGGGTGCTGGCCTCGGCCCATGCGTCGGTAGAAGAGCTGTTCGTGCTCAAAAGCCTGGCCGAGGGGGCGCTCGGTGGCCTCAGCGCGGTGACCGTGATGTGGTCCGCCAGCGAGAAGCGTCAGCCGGCTGGCACGCAGTTCCGCGTGCCCGTGACCGATGCCCCGAACGTGAACGGCGCCCGCGACCTCGGCTTCGCCGTGGGTGCCGGCAATGCCGGGCTGCCCGACCTCGCGAGCCTCCGGGCCGCGGTGGAGGCGGGGCAGGTCAAGGCCCTCATCGTCGTGGACCCGGCTCCCGCGGAGCTGACCGGCGACTTCACCTGGGTGGCGGAGGCGCGCGCGAAGGGCACGCTCCCGCTCCTGGTTGTCCAGACCGTGGAGATGAGCCCGCTGGTCGCGCAGGCCGACATCGTGCTTCCCGGCGCCGCGTGGCTGGAGAAGGACGCGCTCCACACCAACGACCAGGGGCGCGTGCAGGCGGCCTCGCAGGTGCTGTCGACTCAGGGGGACGCGCGGCCCGACTGGCAGATCCTCGTGGATCTGGCAGCCGCACTGGGCGTGGTGCTGCCTTACACGAGCGACAGGGACATCCGGAAGGCTGTGGCGGCGGCGATGCCGGGCACGCCGTACGCCGATGCGGATCGCATCGCGTTCACCCGTCCACTGCCGGCAAAGCACTGGCTGCAGGCTTCCAACCCCTCCGAACGCTGGAAGTGGGACTTCATGTTCCAGGACCTGCCGCCGGTGAAGGGCCACTCCGTTCAGACCGAGCAGGGGTTCGTGGAGGGGCGCGTGATTCCCCTCAGGCCCGTCGGCTGAACCCGAGTGGGTCCGCTGTCGTCCTAGCAACGTGTTCATGAGAGGGCAGTGGATGAGGCTCCGGCGCCCGCTGGTCGTGGTGGGGCTGCTCATGGCCATGGCCGCCGGTGCCGCGGCTCAGTTGCGCAGCATCAAGGCAGCGCTTGAGCCCGTGGTGGAAGCGGCCGGCGTGCACGCCTCGAACACCGTCAAGGGCGCGCTGGTTGTGCGGCTGCCTGAAGGCTTCCACACCCAGTCGAACAAGCCCCGCGACCCCTCGCTCATCGCCACGGTCCTGACACTCAACCCGCCAGCGGGTGTGACGGTGGAGGAGATCGTCTTTCCGCCCGCTCACGACTTCAACCAGGCGGGTCAGGCCGAGCCGCTGGCCGTGTTCGAGCGCGAGTTCGTGATCGGCGTGCAGTTCGCGCTGGGCGCCATTCCGGAGGGCTCGCTCAGCGTGCCCGGGCAGCTCCGCTATCAGACCTGCGACGAGAGCGTGTGCTACGCGCCGGTGCGCGCCGAGGTGCAGTGGACGCTCAACGTCGTGGGCGCCTCCACCGAGGGCGTTCCGCAGCACGTAGCCACGCTGGCCGCGGTGAAGTGGGGCACGGGCGAGAAGCCGTCCGCAGCGCCGCCTGCATCGGCCGCTCCGGCGCCCGCTCCGCAGGTGGCCTCGGGCGGACCGCTCGACCTCTCGGTCCTTGAGCGCTTCGAGATTCAGGGCACCACCGGCGGGTATCTCGGCACGGAAGACTTTCTCGCGTTCCTGTCGGCAGCCGAGCAGGGGCTGAAGCAGGAGGGCCTGTTCGAGGGCCAGGGGCCACTGGCGATTCTGCTGCTTGTGCTCCTCGGCGGGCTGGCGCTCAACCTCACGCCGTGTGTGCTGCCGATGATTCCGATCAACCTCGCCATCATCGGTGCTGGCGCGCAGGCAGGCTCACGGGGCAAGGGCTTCCTGCTCGGCGGTGTGTACGGCGCGGCCATGGCGCTGGTCTACGGTGTGCTCGGTGTGATCGTGATCCTCACGGCCGGCACGTTCGGCACGATCAACGCGTCGCCCTGGTTCAACGTGGGCATCATGGTGATCTTCGTCATGCTCGCCCTGGCGATGTTCGACGTCATCACCATCGACTTCACGAAATACTCCTCGAGCATGACGATGGGCGGTGCCGCCCGTGGCAGCTACCTGCTCGCCTTCGGCATGGGCACCGTTGCGGCTCTGCTCGCGGGCGCGTGCGTGGCGCCGGTCGTCATCCAGGTGGTGCTGTTCTCGTCCGACCTCTACGCCAAGGGCACCACCGCTGCTCTTGCGCTGCCATTCCTGCTCGGCATCGGCATGGCAATCCCCTGGCCGTTGGCCGGTGCGGGCATCGCGGCGATGCCAAAGCCGGGTGCCTGGATGGTGCGCGTGAAGCAGGGCTTCGGCGTGGCGATTCTGGCCATGGCCGTCTACTACGGCTACACCGCGTATGCGCTCTTCGCGGACCGTTTCGTGGACGCGTCAGAGGTCAGCGCCAGCGTGCAGGAGAAGCTGAAGGAAGGCTGGAATCCGTCGCTCGCCGATGGGCTGGCGCAGGCGGAGCGCGAAGGCAAGCCCGTCTTCATCGACATGTGGGCCACCTGGTGCAAGAACTGCCTCACGATGGACAAGACCACCTTCCAGAACGTCGACGTGAAGCAGCGGCTCGCCGGCTACGTGAAGGTCAAGTTCCAGGCCGAGCAGCCCGATGAGGAGCCTGCGAAGAGCGTGATGCAGCGGTTCAATGCCGTCGGGCTCCCCACCTACGTCGTGCTCAAGCTTAAATAAACTTCTTGGTGATTGATCGCGACTCTGAGATAGTTCAGTGCCGATGCTGCATCGGATGGCTCGGCCTGTTTTTCTCACCCTCCTGATCGTTGCCGGCATCGCGTCTGCCGGTTTTCTCTGGTTCACCGAACAACGCATCGCCACCGTCCGGCAGCAGGCTGCCGCGATGGATACGCACGCCGAGGCGCTCATCGGCGGCCTCTCTGATCTGAGCGCCACGCTCCAGGCGTACGTGGCGCCGGGCCAGAGCATCACCGAATTGTCGAAGCGCGCGACCGCCCTCCTGACACAGTTGACCAGCGAGGCAGCCGCGCTGGGCGCAGCCGCGGACGCGACCGAGGCGCTCGCGGCGGTAGGGCCCGGGATTGAGACGCTGACCAAGCTCGACGCCCGAGTGCGCGACTACCTCCGCTCCGGGGACGACCTGATGGCCGCGGATCTGGCCTTCACCGAAGCACGGGACACGACAGGCGGTATGGTGTCCGGAGTGCGCGACTGGCGTGCGAGGAATCAGGCCGCGGTTGTGACCGGCGTACGGGCCGCGCAGGTGCAGCAGGCCGCGGCGCTCGGTGGGGTTCTGCTCGCCTGGGTTCTCAGCCTTGTGGTCATGTCGTGGGGTCGAGGTGCGGCGCCGGCCGGTTCAACGACCGCTGCCCCTGACGTGGTCCAGGCTGCCCCAGCCGCTGACGTCCTCGCACTCTCCCTTGACCGGGCCGTGAGCGGCGGACGCATGGCTGATGTGGATCTGGCGATCGCGGCCGTGGCCTCCGGCGATTTCGCGCGTGCCTCTGATGGTGTTGACCTCCGCTCGGCCCTGGGCCGCGGGGCCGAAGCGCTTGGCGCCAAGGGCATCGTGGTGTGGCTGGGCGTGGGCGAGGAGCTCTTTGCCGTGGCGTCGCATGGGTACGATGAGCGCCACCTCAAGCGGCCCATCAGCCGGGAGGCGAAGAACGTGACCGCCGAAGCCTGGCGCACCGTGCAGGCCGTATTGGCGCCCGCGGAGGCGAACGGCCCGGGAGTCGTGGTCGTGCCCATGGTCGGCGCAGCCGGATGCCGTGGCGTCGTGTCGGCGGAACTGCTGCCCGGACGAGCCGCCAACGCGGACCGTCGGGCCCTGCTCTCGATGTTTGCCGCGCAGATCGTGGGCCTGGTCGGCGCCGCGCCTGCCCCGGCCGCCGCCGAGTCGCCCGCCGCGGAGATGGCCGTCGCCGTTGGTCCGACGCCGCAACCCGCCGCCGTCGAACGGGCCGGCTAGTTTAGAAGGGTTACGGTCCCGTCTGGAGAAGCAAGCGACCCGGACCCAGGAACAGGCGTCCGCAGTCCTGCGGATGCCCTCAAGGCTTCGTCAGACTGTCTGATCCGAAGGCACGACCCCTCTCCTCGATTGTTGGAACGCGACCGGCCCAGCCGTATACTCAGGTCGTTTCTCCCAGCGAGACGCTTGTGACTGCCAAGGAAACCGTCCGCGCCCTACTGGACCGCCTTCCAGACGACTGCAATCTGGATGACGTGCAGTACCACCTCTGCGTGGTACAAGCCGTCGCGCGCGGTGTCGCGGACGGCCAGGCGGGCCGGGTCGTGTCGCACGAACAGGTCGCGGCAGACTTGCGCCGGAAATGGTTACTCGGCAGCACTCAGTAGTCTGGGCGGAGTCTGCTCGAAGCGCCCTCGACGACGTCATCGAGTACATCGCTCAGGATTCGCGACAGGGCGCCCTTCACGTGCTGGACGCTACCTTGAGCGCGGCCAGCAGCCTGAATACCTTGGCTTCCCGTGGGCGCGCGGTTCCAGAACTGGACGATCCTTCCATGCGCGAGTTGTTCGTCTTTCGGTATCGGCTTCTCTATCGAGTCGAGCCGGAACGTGTCGTCATCCTGGGGTTCTTGCATGGTGCACAGGACTTCGCGACGTGGCGCCGCCGGCAAACACACGGTGAGGGGTCGGCACGATAGGTATTAGATCAGTCTGGGGACATAGGTAACACGCGTGTCACGGGCGCGGCTCATCTGAATCGTTGGGCAGCGGGAGAATTGTTCTGGGGGAGGGGGTCTGATGGCACGGGCAACGGCTGGAGCCGGACTAGAACTGGATGGTCACGGACGAAACAATGTGCGCGTCATCGGACCGGGGGGCGGCGACATCCTCGGTGCCCTGACGGCTGTTCGCGACCGGTTCATGATTGACGGACGCATCTCGGGTGGCGGCTTTGCGCTGGTTGAGCACTTGATGCCTCCGCGTGCACTCGCGGCGCCGCTGCATCGTCACAGTCGAGAAGACGAGTACAGCTTCGTGCTTGAAGGTCGCATCGGTGCCACTTTCGACGGTGAAGAGGTGTTCGCTGGCGTTGGGGATCTGATCTTCAAGCCGCGAGGCGAGTGGCACACCTTCTGGAATGCTGGAGATGTCCCTGCCCGCATCCTCGAAATCATTTCGCCCGGCGGTTTCGAACAGGCGTTTCGAGAAATGCATGCTCTCGGAGATGCCCTCGATCCGGCCACAATGGCAGGTATCGCCGCGCGTTACGGCGTGGACGTGGATTTTGAACAGACCGGGCCGATTATCGAGCGCCATCGACTTACGTTCTGAAGTGGCGTCAAAAGCGGCATCGCGGTCGGTGCTCGCTCCCCAACCGACGTAATGGAAACGCTGCTCAAGCTGCCGTCACCCGAGCGGTGGTTCGAAGAGCGCCAGCCACAGTTGGGGCACTGGCAAAAGGCCGTGCGCCCCTCGTACACTGGACGGGTTCCCGCGTTTCCCTTTCAGGAGTGTTCATGTCCGCACCGCACCGCATCTTCAACTTCTCCGCCGGTCCTGCCGTCCTGCCGCAAGCCGTTCTTGAAGAGGCCCAGCGCGATCTGGTGGCGCTTCCGGGCGTCGGCATGTCGGTGATGGAAATCAGCCACCGGTCGAAGGCGTTCGAGGACATCCTGCACCGCGCCGTGGACGACATCCGCACGCTGGCCGGCATTCCGGCCAACTACAAGGTGCTGCTCGTGCAGGGTGGCGCCAGCATGCAGTTCTCGATGGTGCCGATGAACCTGCTCGCGCCGGGCGCCACGGCCGACTACATCGACAGCGGGTCCTGGGCCGAGAAGGCCATCAAGGAAGCGAAGCGGGTGGGCACGGTGAACGTGGCCGCTTCGACCAAGGCTGAGAACTACTCGCGCCTGCCACTCCAGAGCGAACTGACGCTCACGTCTGGCGCGGCCTACGTGCACATGACGAGCAACAACACGATCGAGGGCACGGAGTACAAGACGCTGCCCGAGGTGGGAGACGTGCCGCTGGTGAGCGACACCTCGTCGAACATGTTCAGCAAGCCCATCGACATCGCGAAGCACGGCCTCGTCTACGCGGGCGCGCAGAAAAACCTCGGGCCCTCGGGCGTGACGGTCGTGATCGTCCGCGAGGACCTGGTCGCGCGGGCGCCGGCTTCGCTCCACACGATGCTGAGCTACAAGACGCACGCCGAGAACGACTCGCTCTACAACACGCCGCCCACCTTCGGCATCTACGTGCTCGGCCTGACGATGAAGTGGCTGCGCGGGCTCGGCGGGCTCGAGGGCATTGCGACGGTCAACGAGCGGAAGGCGGGGAAGCTCTACGCCGAGATCGACCGCACCGGGTTCTACCGCGGCACGGCGAAGAAGGAAGACCGGTCGCTGATGAACATCACCTTCCGGCTGCCGAGCGAGGACCTGGAGAAGCAGTTCGACAAGGAAGCCACGGCGGCCGGGTTCGACGGCCTCAAGGGTCACCGGTCCGTGGGCGGCATGCGCGCGTCGGTCTACAACGCGTTCCCGGAAGCTGGCATCGACGCCCTGGTGGCGTTCATGCAGGCGTTCGAAACCAAGAACGGATAGTTCAGGCGACGGGGGCGGGGCCGGGGCCCCGCCGTCCGCTTCTCCTGCGGCGCCGGCGACGGCGCTGCGGGTCGCCACCCTCGGGCCGGCTGTCGGCGGCGGGGGCTTCGTCGCCGTCTTCCAGAAACGCCCGCCAGCTTTCCACCGCTTCCGGCGCGTTGCCGTGAATCTCCAGCCAGGTCAGGGCTTCGCGGAAGGGTCCGCGCTGGGCCAGCGCCCGCCGGGCCTTCTCCGGCTGGTGCACGTCCAGCAGACGCTTCTGCAGGGTCAGGATCTGGCGCAGGTGCTCCACGTCGCGGCGGGCCAGCGGCAGCATCCCGATGGCGAGCTTGGGTTCCCGGCGGTCGCCGTCCGCCGTGAACACGGGGCTCAGCATCTGCATCGTGTAGCCCATCGGGACCACGAGCGACCCCATGAGGATGGCGTTGGTCAGCGTGTCGGGCGACTCCGAGAACTCCGCCCGGTAGCGGTCCACTGCGGCGAGCGATTCCCAGAGCTTCGGCCCGGCGGCCTCCTGCAGCTCCGGCGCGATCGGCTCCAGGAGCCGGCGGTCGGCCAGCATCTGGAACGTCTTTTCGGCCTTGCCCGCGCGCAGGATCTTGTAGACCTCGTCGGTGAGCCGCGCCGGTGCGGCGCGTGCGATGTCGAACCGGTGCGTGGCGATGGCGTCGTCGATGAGCGGATCGATCGAGAAGTCCAGCCGGGCCGCAAAGGCCACCGCCCGCGTCATTCGCACCGGGTCCTCGCGGAAGCGTTCGTTCGGGTCGCCGATCGAGCGGATCACCCGGGCTTCGAGGTCCTTCAGGCCGCCGGTGTAGTCGATGATGGAGAAGTTCGCGATGTCGTAGAAGAGTGCGTTGATCGTGAAGTCGCGGCGAAAGGCATCCTCTTCAGGCGTGCCAAAGGTGTTGTCGCGGTGGATGAGGAGGTCGCGGGGCGGCCCGCCGGCATCGTCCCCGGCTGCCGCTGATGCGTCCGCGTCGGCCGCAGCCATTTCCTCGGCCGTCACCAGGCGCCGGAAGGTGGCGACCTCGATGTTCTTGGTCCCGAACCGGACGTGGGCCAGGCGGAAGCGGCGCCCGATGATCCAGCAGTTCCGGAAGAGCTTCTTGACCTGAAAGGGCTGCGCCGAGGTGCCGATGTCGAAATCCTTCGGCCGGCGCCCCAGGAGCAGATCCCGGACACTGCCACCCACCAGATAGGCCTCGTATTCGCTCTGGTGCAGCCGATAGAGCACCTTGAGGGCGTCCGAGTCGATCTGCTGGCGCGAAATGGTGTGGTCCGCGCGGGGCAGAATGACCGGGTCGCTCATTGGCGGCCATTGTACTAAACGCGCGATTCTTTCTTTGCCAACCCACACGGGGGCAATGACTTATCGTGGGCGGTGGCGGCCAGGTCCGCTGCGGGCGTGCGTGCTGGTGCGTTAGGATCCGAGGGTGCGCTGCGCTTTCGCCCTCGCCGCCATGCTCGTCCTGGCCCCGCTCGTCGAGGCCGCCGATCCGCCAGCGCTGGTGCGTGCGCGGGCGGCCTACAACGCCGCGGACTACGACGCCGCGATCACGCTTGCCGAGGAGGCCCTCAAGCAGAAGGCCGACGCGGATGTGGCGGCGCTGGTGACCGTGCGCGCGCGGCTGGAGCGCTTCCGGCTGGCCAGCAATGCCGCGGATCTCAGCGGAGCCCATTCGACGCTCCGCGCCATTGCACGCCAGCGGCTCAAGCCTCGGGAGCAGACCGAGTTGCTCGTGGCGCAGGGTGTGGCGCTCTATCTCGGTGACGCCTACGGGGGCGCGGCCGAGGTGTTCGATTCCGCCCTGGCGCGAGTCGGTTTCCTCGGGCTGACCGAGCGTGACCGCCTGCTGGAGTGGTGGGCGCTTGCGCTCGACCGGGAAGCCCAGGCGCTGCCGGCGGATCGCCGCTCTGGCGTTTACGACCGCATCACGCTGCGGATGGAGCAGGAAGTCCGCGACAACCCGGCCAGCGTGCCGGGCAACTTCTGGCTGGCCGCCGCGTCACGAGGAGCCGGCGATACGGAGCGCGCCTGGGATGCCGCGATGGCCGCCTGGGTGCGCGTGCCCATCGACCTGCCCGGTGCCCAGACCCTGCGTCAGGATCTCGATCGCCTCATCGTCGAGGGCCTGATTCCCGAGCGCGCCCGGCAGCAGCCGCGGCCGGCGTGGGATGCCGCCGCCACCGGCCTGAAGGCCGAGTGGGCGGCGTTCAAGCGCACCTGGGAGTAACCAAGGGTTCAGCTCTTCGCGTCCTTCCAGCTCTCTCCGATCCCGACATCGACGGTCAGTGGCACCGCCAGACGTGCGGCTGCCTCCATGTGTTCTTTGACCAGCGCGGCGGCACTTTCCGCCTCATCCTTTGGGGACTCGAACAGCAGTTCATCGTGGACCGTCAGGATCATCCGTGTGCGGAGCTTGCTGCTGGTCAGTTCGGCGTGGAGATTGATCATCGCGAACTTCAGGATGTCGGCCGCGGTGCCCTGGATGGGCATGTTCACCGCCTCGCGCTCGGCCTGGGCCCGGATCTGAAAGTTCGAGCTGGTGAGGTTGGGCACGAGGCGCCGCCGTCCGTAGAGCGTCTTCACGACGCCCGTGGTGCGGCCTTCCTCGATTGTGCGGTCGATGTAGGCGCGCACGCTCGGAAAGCCGGCGAAGTAGGCGTCGATGAACTCCTGCGCGGCCTCCTTCGACACGTTGATGTCGCGGGCCAGCGTGAAGGCCGTCTTCCCGTAGAGCAGGGCGTAGTTGACGATCTTGGCGCGCCGGCGCAGCTCGTGCGGATCCAGCCCGCTGTGCTCGCCGAAGATCTTCGTGGCGGTGCGGTCGTGGATGTCGGCGCCGGATCGGAACGCCTCGATGAGGGTCTCGTCGCCGGAGAGGTGCGCCAGCACGCGCAGCTCGATCTGGGAGTAGTCGGCCGAGATGAGCACATGCCCGGCATCAGCCACGAACGCCCCGCGGATCAGGCGCCCCTGCTCGGTGCGGATCGGGATGTTCTGGAGGTTGGGGTCCGAGCTTGAGAGCCGGCCCGTCGCGGCCACGGCCTGATTGAACGACGTGTGGACGCGTCCCGTGGACGGGTTCACGAGCAGCGGCAGCGCGTCGATGTAGGTGCTCTTCAGCTTGTGCAGCGCCCGCCACTCGAGCACCAGGCGGGGCAGGTCGTGTGTCAGCGCCAGTTCTTCAAGCACTTCGACGGCCGTGGACGCAGATCTGGTCTTGCCGGTCTTCCTCCCCGCGGGGAGCTGCAGCTTCTCGAAGAGGATCTCGCCGAGCTGCTTCGGCGAGTTGATGTTGAACTCCTGGCCAGCCAAGGTGTGGATGCTGGCGGTCGTGCGCGCGAGCTCCTGCTCCATGAAGCGCGACTGCCCAGCCAGGGCGGCCACGTCCACGCGGATGCCGGCCCGCTCGATCGCGGCCAGCACGGGGACCAGCGGCATCTCCATCTCGCGATACACACGGTCGAGCCGGGCCTCGGTCAGGAGCGGCTCCAGCTTCGACGCGAGCTGCCAGGCCAGGTCCGCCCGCTCGCAGGCGAAGTCGAGCACCGCCTCGGGGTCGAGGGTGGACAACGAGACGGCCTTGGCGCCCTTGCCGCACACGTCCGCCTCGGTCAGCACCTGGTACTTGAGTTGCTCCAACGCCGTCTCTTCAAGCGGGTGGCCGGGGCGTGTGGCATCCAGCAGGTAGGCGGCCAGCATGCTGTCGAAGACCACCCCGGCGAGCGTCACACCGTGACGGGCCAGCACGATTGTGTCGGCCTTTACGTCGTGACCGACCACGGCCGTGGCCGCGCCCTCGAGGACCGGCCTGAGCCGGTCGAGCGTGTCGCGGAGATCGAGCTGTTCCGGGCGGTGCGATGCCGTCAGGAGGTCTCCGCCGCCTTCCGGCCCGCCGTGGCCGAGCGGGATGTAGCGGGCCCAGTGGCTGCCGGTCGAGATGGCGAGGCCGACGATCTCGGCCCGCATCGCGGACGGCGCGTCCGTGATGACGCGCAGCGCATACCGGCCGGCGGTCTGCAGGCGCACGAGCAGCGCGTCCAGGTCAGCCGCCGTCCGGACGAGCGCGTAGTCGTGCGCCACGCTGGCGGCGCCGGCGGGCGGCGGGGCGTAGTCGGCGAGGAGCGCCTGGAACTCCAGCCGGGTGAACAGGTCAAAGCACCGCGCGCGATCCGGGCCCGTGTACCTGAGCGACTCCAGGTCCACCTCGATCGGCACGTCCGTGTGGATGGTGACGAGCCGCTTGCTCTGCAAGGCCAGGTCACGGTTGGTGGTCAGCGCCTCCCGGTACTTCTTCTGCTTCAGGTCCGGCGCGGCTTCGAGCAGCGCGTCGAGCGACCCGTGCTCGGTGATGAGATCGATGGCGCCCTTCTTTCCCACGCCGGGCACGCCGCTCACGTTGTCGCTCGTGTCGCCGACCAGCGCGAGCACGTCCACCACCTGTGAGGGCTTCACGCCGAACTTGGCGGTCACGCCCTCGGCGTCGTAGAAGATGCCGTCGTCGCGTGGGTCGAACGTGCGGATGCCGTCACCCACGAGCTGGAAGAAGTCCTTGTCCATCGACACGATGGCCACGTCCAGCCCGGCGGCGGCCGCGCGGGTGGCGATGGTGCCGATCACGTCGTCGGCCTCGAAGCCCCTGGCAGTGATGATGGGCACGCCCATCGCTTCGCACGCCTCGTGCACGTGGGCGATCTGACCGACCAGGTCATCGGGCATGGCCGCCCGGTTGGCCTTGTAGTCGGTGACGATCTCGTCGCGGAACGTCGGCCCGGCCAGGTCAAACGACGCGGCGATGTAGGCCGGCGCATGGTCCGCGATGATCTTCCGCAGCATCGTGACGAACAGATAGACCGCGTGGGTGGACTCGCCACCCGCGTTCGAGAGGCCGCCTCCGCGGAACGCGTGAAAGGCCCGGTACATCTGGTTGTTGCCGTCGATCAGGAAGAGCGTCGGACGTGCCATGGCGGGTGGGAGCGAGGATATATCATGGGCGTTCATGTCACTGGGAACACCGCGCACGGTGCGCGTGTGGGCGGCGTCGCTTGCGGTGGTGCTGATGGCCGCCGGTTGTGGCGGCACGGGCCTGCTGAAGCCACAGTACGAGTACGAAGAGGATCTCTATCCGGCCCTCGACGGGTCGGTGACGCTCTACGTGAACGCGTCACTGGCGTCACTCGCGGCGCTGCAGGGCCTCGCCGTGAGCACGGACCCGAAGGCTTACATCGATCGGCCCCGCATCCGTCAGATGTTCCAGGCACCGGGCGTGGCCGTGGGCACGCCCACGCTCTCGCGGCGCGACGGTCGGCGCTTCGTGCACCTGAGGCTGGAAGCCGGGAGCCTGAAGGCGCTCTCGACGGTGGCGCCACTGGCGTGGTCGGCCTACGACTTCGTGCGCGAGGGCGATCTGTATCTGTTCCGCCACCGGATCGGCGCATCCGCCAACCGTGCGGCGGGTCAGGCCGGATGGACCGGGAAGGAATTGGTGGCGTTCCGGGTGCATCCGCCGAGCCGCATCACCTTCCACAACTCCCAGCAGGAGGTCGAGCGCGGGAACATCCTGACCTGGGTGCAGCCGCTCAGCGCGCGCCTGCAGGGTGCCCCCCTGGACCTGCAGGTGAGGATGGAGGCCAGCTCCATCCTCGCCCGCACGCTGCTCCTGTTTGGGTCCACCATCCTGGCTGCGGTGGTTGCCTTCGGCCTCGTGATCTGGTGGATCGCCCGCAAGGGCAAGACCAGGATATAGCCCTTACAACCGCTCAAGCTCCCGCCGCACTTCCGCGGAGGTTCTGAGCGCGTTGGTCACGCCGAAGGTGTTGAATTGCCGCGCGACCATCATCGCGATGGTGCGGTCGGCGTCGTTGTTCACGATGCCGTCCAGGGTGACGCGCCCGCGCTCAACCACCACGTGGATCGACGGATTGGCGCCCCAGCCGTACATGTGCAGCGCGGGGTTGGCGTAGAGCGCCCGCGCGATGCCCATTCGGAGCTGGTTGTCCATCTGCGACACGGGCAGCGCCTCGATCTGGTTGCGCACGGCGGTGACGCCGGCCACCTTCGCGACCCGCTTCTCGAGGTCCCTGGCCTTGAACGGGAGCGTCACCTTGCCCGTGAGCGTGACGACGCCCGCGTCCACATCCGCCCGGATGTTGTCGAAGATGGTGAAGAAGGCGTATCCGGTCACCTGGCGGGTGACGTCCTTGTAGATGTCGTAGTTCGTGCGGTCGGCGGCAAACGACGGGCTTGGCAGCGCCAGCATCGCCGAGCCGAGCATCAATGTGGCCGTGAGCAGCAGCTTCTTCATGGCAGGTCTCCTTGGCGGACCTCCACTTCAAAGGAGATGCCAGCGCATTCCAGGCTCGAACGCGCGGACTTGGGCCTGAAACGCGAGGGCGAGGGCTGCCCCGGTGGACGGCGGGGGCTGGCGATGTCCTGACGGGGTGACAGCCGGCGCGGCCGGTCCGGCCGGGTAGCCTACCTGGCGCCGGTGACTTCGCCCATCAGCACCATCGTGAGGATGCCGAGGCCGACCAGCACGATCTGCCGCACCGGGTTCGATTCCGGCTGGGTGCGGTGGAGGCCAGGGATCAGGTCCGCCATCGAGACGTAGAGGAAGCTGGCGGCGGCCAGCGACAGGGCGTAGGGCACGAGCACCGGCACCAGCGGCAGACCGAACACGGCAATCAGCGCCCCGACAGCACTGGCGAGGCCCGAGAGAGCGTTCATCAGCAGGGCCCTGCTCCGCGAGTAGCCCGAGTGGAGCAGGATGGCGAAGTCGCCGACTTCCTGCGGGATCTCGTGGGCGGCCACGGCGATGGCCGTGCTGATGCCAAGCGGTACGGATGTGAGCACCGCGGCGCCAATCAGCGCGCCATCCACAAAGTTGTGAAAGGTGTCGCCGATGAGCACCATCGACGCCGCCTGCTCGTGCACCTCGCAGTCGTGCGTGTGGCAGTGGCGCCAGACGACGAGCTTCTCGAGGATGAAGAAGAACAGGATGCCGGCCAGGAGCGTCGCGAACACCCGCACCGGGGGCAGCGTCTCGACCGCGTGCGGCAGGATCGCGAGCAGCGTCACGCCGAGCATCACGCCGACGGCGTAGCTGACCAGCCACGGCACCAACTGGCTCCGGGTCGAGGCCGGAATGAAGAGGAACGTGGCGGCGATGGCCAGGCCGCCGAGGCCGCCCACCAGGCTCAGCGCAATGGCAATGACGGAAACGGGCACGTCAGACGCTGGGTTGCGGCGCGGGCTTGTGGCCCTCGACGAATCGGAAGCCCTCCCGGTCCGCGAGGACGCGCACGGGCCGGAAGCCTTCGGCCTTGAGCGCCCCGATCGTTTCACCCGTGGCCGTGTAGTGGCCGTCCACCGGGTAGGGGCGGATGAGGCTCGCGAGGCCGCCCCGCGGCTCAGCCTCAATCACGAGCATCCGTCCGCCCACGCGCAGCACCCGCAGGCACTCCTCGACGGATCGCACGCGGGTATAAGGCGCCATGCCCGCAATCAGCCCCTTGACCGAGTGCATGACCACGAGATCGAACGCATCGTCGTCGAATGGCAGGGATCGGTAGGTGCTCACCACGCGGACGTCCACCAGTACGCCCGCCTTCTCCGCCGCCGTCCGGATCCTGGCGCCCAGAGCCTCGTCGTTCACCACGTGGGCCGCCGTGCCGCTCAGGCCGACTTTGGCCGCCAGCGCCGTGGCGGTGGAGGGTTCATCCAGCCCCACTTGGAGGAGCCGCTCGCCCATCTTGACGGCCGTCATCGTGATGGGCAGGGGATCGGCCTTCGACTTACGGAAAAACATGAGGAATTCTCTCGATGATATAGTCTTTTGCTTGTGACTCCACCACATGAAATCGCTCCCGCACGCGGGCGTCTTGGCGTAATGCTCGTGGGCCTCGGGGCCGTCAGCACCACCACCATTGCCGGTGTCATCGCCATCAGAAAAGGCCTCGCCATTCCAATCGGGTCGCTCACGCAGATGGGCACGATCCGGCTCGGGAAGCGCTCCGACGGCCGCACCCCGAAAATCAACGACTTCGTGCCGCTGGCCCAGCTCGACGACCTGGTGTTTGGCGGGTGGGACATCTTCGAGGAGGACTGCTACGCGGCCGCGAAGACGGCCGGGGTGCTGGAATCCTCCCTGCTCGATCAGATCCGGCCCGAGCTGGAAGCCATCAGGCCGATGCCCGCCGTGTTCGACCAGCGCTACGTGAAGCGGCTGCAGGGTCCGAACGTCAAGACGGGCAAGAACAAGCTGGACCTGGCGGGGCAGCTCATCGCCGACATCCGTAACTTCAAGGCGACGAACAACTGTGATCGCCTCGTAATGGTCTGGGTGGGCAGCACCGAGGTCTTCATGAAGGCAGGGCCGGTGCATGAGTCACTGGCGGCTTTCGAGAAGGGGCTCGAAGCGAACGACGACGCCATTCCGTCGAGCATGGTCTACGCCTACGCCGCGCTGAAGGAAGGCATTCCCTTCGCCAACGCCGCGCCCAACCTGACGGCCGACATTCCGGCGATGCTGGAGCTGGCGGCGCAGAACGGGTCGCCGCTGGCCGGCAACGACATGAAGACGGGGCAGACGCTGATCAAGACGATCATCGCGCCGGGCCTCAAGGCGCGCCTGCTGGGTGTGCGCGGGTGGTACTCCACCAACATCCTCGGCAACCGCGACGGCGAAGTGCTGGACGACCCGGAGTCGTTCAAGACCAAGGAAGAGAGCAAGAAGTCCGCGCTGGACTACATTTTCCAGCCGCAGCTCTACCCTGAGCTCTACAAGGATCTGTCCCACGTGGTCCGCATCAACTACTACCCCCCGCGCGGCGACAACAAAGAGGGCTGGGACAACATCGACATTGTCGGGTGGCTGGGCTACCCGATGCAGCTCAAGATCAACTTCCTCTGCCGCGACAGCATCCTGGCCGCGCCCATCGTGCTCGATACCGCGCTTTTCATGGACCTCGCCAAGCGCGCGGGCATGAGCGGCATTCAGGAGTGGCTCTCGTTCTACTTCAAGGCGCCGATGCACGCGAAGGAGGTCTACCCCGAGCACGACCTCTTCATTCAGCTGATGAAGCTGAAGAACACGCTGCGCTACATGAAGGGCGAAGAGCTCATCACGCACCTCGGCCGCGAGTACTACGACTAACCCGGCCCATCGCGCGGGTGCATCCACGACGCCTGCGCCGAACATCTGCGTGCGGCGGCCCCACGCCCAGAGTCAAGGCGCTACCGCGCACCGGCGATGCCACCCCTGATCCAGGAAGGGGCCCAGCCCTACGACTGATTGCCGGGCGTCCCCGCGTCGTCCTTCCGTTCGCGCTCCACCTCGATCGAGCAGTCCTGCAGCAGCGCGACGACGGCACCGATCGCGGCCACGACTGGCGCCAGCACCGCGGCCACCACGCCAGCCGTCATCGGAAACTCCGCCACGACGCGCCCCTGGTGCACGATGCGGATGCGTCGTACGTTGCCCTCGTGAATCAGCTCTCTGAGCTGCTCCAGAAGGGCCCCGCCTTCAAGCTTGATCGACTCCCACCACATGTTTTCGGCCATGGGTTCCCTCCGTGCGGCTACTTGAAGGCGGTCAGGCCCGCCCTCGACGGCATCATGCCACGCCCGCGCGCTTACGTCTCGACCGCCGCCCCTATGCGTCCGGCTGGCTCAACACGCTGCTGCAGATCGCGGCGGTGGAATCGGGCCGCACCGTGCCGGGGGCCGAGAATGTCCTGGCCCGCCTCTCCGAGTTGACGTTCGTGGGGGCCATCCGCAGATACCTGGCCGCGCTCCCCGACGCGGGAGGTCTGCCTGCGAGGCGAGCCGCGGCCCTCGCGGCTATCGTCTCGTTTGCCTCACACACCGATGGTCCTGGCGATATGCGCGGGCGCCAAGAGCCGCATAACGGCCTTTCGGTTCACCGGGCGGAGACTCTAATGTCGCCCGTCGTCATCCGGCACGATTCATCGGCGCCGTTGCTCCGCTGACACACCGAAGTTTGCGCGGGCGCCACACCGGCGTACCTGGCGCGTCACACCCGCCCACTACAACTGATGCATCGCGCTGCTGTCGCCGGCACTTCGGCCGGCGCTCGCGCATCGCATCACACCTTTCTGGAGATACTCACGATGACCACGTCTTTCGAACGCAAGAGGCTGGCGGCCGTAACCTTCCTCCTGCTGGCGGGCACGGTGCTCGCCGCCGACGGTCGGCGCTTCTCCGATTTCGTCGCGCTCCTGTCTTCCGCCACGCCGACCGCCGACGAGAGCGCGCCGATCACGTTCGGTGACAGCGCACAGTTCCCCGCGTTCCTGCAACGGTCGATCGCCGACCGTGCCACGCAGCTCGCCGACGACAAGCCAAACTCCGGCAACTGGGACATGATCACGGCGAACGAGACAGGCGCGCAGCCGGGGCGCTTCCTCTTCACGGTGTTTGAGACGGGCCGGGCCGGCGTCCAGCGCCACGACACCTACAACGGCCAGACCGACACGATCTGGTACAGCCCCGCCGACGGCGCCCACATCGCGTTCGACGCCTCGTACTGGACGCCGTGGGGCACGTTCATCACGGCCGAGGAAAACTGGTCGACCGTGCCGAATGGCGCAACGTCCAACCCGTACGGCCGCCTGTTCGAGTTGCGCAACCCGATCGACGCCCCTGCCCTGCAGAACGGCGAAGGCAACGACCACGCCGAGTTCGTCCACGCGAACATCGTCCCGCGCGTGTCCCACGAAGGGATCCAGTTCGACAAGTCGGGCAGCATGTACTTTATCGACGAGCTGAACGGCGGCAGTCTCTACAAGTACACTCCGGCCGCGCCTCTGGCGCTGGTGCGTGCGGGCCGCGCCGACTACTTCGCGGCAGGCCAGACCTCCGTGCTCCGGGTGGGTGACGGCAACGCCGACAACGCCACGGGCGCCTACACCTGGGTGCCGATCACGAACAGCGATGGTGAGGCGCTGCCCGGCGCACTCGTCATCACCGACCCGAACGGCGTCATCTCGATCGACGGCCGCAACACGACTGACCTGCCAGCCTTCAAGGGCACCAACTACCAGCGCCCGGAGGACATCCAGCGTCAGGTGGTCAACGGCCGCGAGTACCTTTACGTCGCCACGACGACGACCAACGAGGTCTACCGGCTCGATCTCGCGAGCCAGATGATCTCGGTGTTCGCCAACCGCCAGACGATCAACCTCGCAACCGGTGCGCAGGTGGGATCGGCCCTCGCCAGCCCGGACAACCTCGCCATCGACAAGGACGGTTACATCTACATCGTCGAGGACCGGAACGGCGGCGTGGACAATGACATCTGGTTCGCCCGGGACTTGAACTTCGACGGCGACCTCCTCGATGCCGGCGAAGGCCTGACGCGCTGGGCCTCGAACGGCACGCCGGGCTCGGAGTTCACCGGCCTCTACTTCGACCCGACGAACAAGCGCCGGGCCTGGGTGAACATCCAGCACCCCGACAGCGGCAATGACAGGACGATGGAGATCGTGATTCCTTGAGTCGCCGGTAGAACGTTGCCAGTCGCGGCCGCTACGCTGGTGCGGGAGACCACGGTCCCGTGCCGAGCGGCGGCTGCGACTGGCGCACTTACCCCGGGCCCCGTTGAAGCGCCAGGCGGTGACGCCGGGGGCCCGTTCTGCGCCAGAAGCCCTGGCACAAAGCAGACTGCCCGAATAGCCTCGGGGAGCCCACCGGCTTCACGCCGGCGCAATAGGCGGGTGGCGTCAGTCGTAGTGCCGCTCGATGCGCGTGCCGATGCGACACACGATCTCCCACGGGATCGTGCCGATGGCGGCGGCCATCTCGCGCGCATCGAGCGGCGCCCAACTTGACGGCGGATATCCCGGCGCTCCAGGACCTGGCGGCGCAGAACGGGTCGCCGCTGGCCGGCAACGACATGAAGACGGGGCAGATGCTGATCAAGACGATCATCGCGCCGGGCCTCAAGGCGCGCCTGCTGGATGTGCGCGGGTGGTACTCCACCAACATCCTCGGCAACCGCGACAGCATCCTGGCCGCGCCCATCGTGCTCGATACCGCGCTTTTCATGGACCTCGCCAAGCGCGCGGGCATGAGCGGCATTCAGGAGTGGCTCTCGTTCTACTTCAAGGCGCCGATGCAGGCGAAGGAGGTCTACCCCGAGCACGACCTCTTCATTCAGTTGATGAAGCTGAAGAACACGCTGCGCTACATGAAGGGCGAAGAGCTCATCACGCACCTCGGCCGCGAGTACTACGACTAGCGCGGCGCCGTTGGCGTCAGGGTTGGGCTGCCCGCACCCCTGCGGGCGGCCTACCGCACCGGCATCCAGAACGACGTCAGCGCCGGTAGACGCACCCGGCCGGACTAGCGATTCGCGTCACGAATCTCGCGCGTGAACGCGTCCACGTCCCGGCCCACACCCTCCAACACACCGGCCGCATGCGCGGCCGGTGCGCCGCCCGTCAGCCCGCCGTCGCGCAGCAGCGACACCTCGACCAGCGCCGGTGTGCGCTGATGGCTGAAGGCCGCCATCGTGTGCGTGTCGAGCGAGACGTCGTACCGCGAGACGCAGACACCCTGCGACGGCCGCGAGGTCAGCACACGCACGAGCACGTAGATGTCCTGCTCCAGGCGGCTCACCGTCAGGCCGCCATTCGTCAGACGCGCGCGCACGGCCTCCTCCAGGCCCGCCTGCGTCAGACCACAGGCCGTGGCGTCGGCCGTCAGGCTGTCGACCGCCACGCTGACCTTCGTCAACCCGCGCAGCGAGAGCGCGCGCTGTGACCCGACCACCGGCGCGGCGGGGACATCTGGCGGGGCCGTTCCCGCGGGAGCGGCCGGCGTCCGGCCCGGCTCCGGCGGACGGCGCAGGAGCGGCGGTGGCGGCGGCGCCAGGCCATCCCGGGGCGCCGCGGCCACGGCCGCCTGGGGCGCGGCGACCGGCGCCTCGTTTGGCCGCGTGGGCTCGAAGACGCGATGGACAACGTCGCGGCCGCCGTGCTCGAGAAACTGGATGTCGACCGAGAGACGACGCGGCGCCGCCGTCGCGCTGAAGGCGTAGCGGAGCTGCCGGCCCTCCTGGATGTCATAGGTCACGACAAAGCGATCACCTTCGAACACGGACCGTGCCACGAGCACGACGTCCGGCGCGAGCGTGAACGTTTCCTCGCGGCCCGGGCGAAACGCCCGCGCCCGGCCCTGGTCGTCACTGAGGGTGATCGCCGTCCCGGAGTCCGCAATCGTCAGGTGCCGCGCGGGTTCGCGGACCTCGGCCGTCATCAGGCGCAGCCGCTCGGCGTCCTCGCGTGACTCCCGCCTGGGTCCCGCGTTCCGCGCTCCCTGCGGGCGGCCCCCGTTTCCGTCGCTCCGTCCGCGGTTCCCCGCCCCGGACGTCCCACGGCGCCCGGGCATCGCGGGCTCCTCGGGGATCAGGTCCGCCCCGAATCCGACCTCACGCGGGGTCTGACCGAGTTCCGGGTTGAGCGTCCACGTACCGACCAGCGCCTGCGCCACCTGCGCGTCAGCCCGGCCCGCCGTTCCCAGCGCGCCCCACATCACCATCAGCCCCACGGCGCATACACGTGTCCTCACTTGGGCGCTCCTCATCATTAGACGGCGGCGGGCGCCGCACGGACGGCCACTGATGTTGCCCCCATTTGTCAGGCGGTGTCGGGGCCGACGGTCAGGTCGTGTTGCAGCCCCGTCATCCGTGGGCGGATGGCACGACGTCTCTGGTCTTTGATCCACGCGGCGCAGCCATCCACCAGATGTACGGGAGGTCCGCCTTGGCCACGGTGCATAGCCCTCGCGAGAGTCGTCTCAGGCGCTCGATCGCACCGCGATCCTGAGCGGGCGCGACGGGCGTACCCCACTAATCTGCGGTGTGTCAGCGCCCAGGGGCGCATAACAGGTCTCCCGTTAACGCGGGGAAGAAGACCACCACCAGCGCCGCCCATACGGAGTACGCAGGCAGGTAGGCGACCTGCCATCGTTCCAGCGCGGCAAACGAGCCCCGGCGGCGAAGGAAATGGGCATAGAGCCAGGCCGACCACGCCAGGTTGACGTGCGGTCTGGTGACCGTTGGAAACGTCGAGCGGTCGTCCGCGAATGGACGAGCCATTGAGTAAGCCGCCCGGAATCAAGATACAAGGCGACATCAGTGGGTCTTCATCGGTGAACGGAACAACGTTATGTGCCCTGCCTCATGGCAGATTGGTGGGTGCGCCGCTGGCACGCTTGTATGGCGGCTGGGTCACGGTGGGATGGCCGCTGCCGTGAGAGGCTCCTCGCGAGTGTCCGTCTGGCGTCCGCAGCAGAGAATACGCCCGCCGGAAGCTGCCTCCGCCGGGTGCACGAGTGCACACACGGCGGCGGCCGAGGTCGCGGCACGAGCACCGCCAGCCCATCACGCGAAAGGTTGACCTGGGAGGTCGCGCGATTCTCCGCGGGCGCGAGTCCCCGGTCTATCGGCCCCGGTGCTTCTGCCTGTATTCGGCACTATTGCGAAGCTCAGTTTCGAGCTGCCGCTGCGACAACTGATTGGTGAACACGCTATCCACCCAGCCCGCGCTGGCTGGATCCGGCTCGCGGCCGAGTACCTCCCGGTAAGCAGATCGCACAATCGCCTGCGCCTGATCACGCCGCGTCATCGACCGGTTGTCTCGATACGATCGATTGTCGGAATTGTAGCGACGCTCGTCACGCTGGCGGTCCCGGTCCCATTGATGATCGTGGCCGACATTCCCACGGGCGCCTTCCCACTGGCCGGCGAAGTACTGCTGGTTGTGGTAGTACGGCGCCACCCAGTAGGCACCCTCATACGGGGGTCGCGTCCAGTAGCCGTCGTGCCAGATGTAGCGCGATCCCTCCCTGGACTGGTAGCCCTCGATCCAGAGGTAGTCGGGGCCGGGCTGTGGCGGCACGCGGTAGGCCCGGGGCGGCGGCGGCTCCCCGACATGAATGCCGAATGAAGATTGTGCCTGCGCCACCGAGGCGGACGTCAGAAGCACTACCGAGAGAGCGACGGTGTGCAGGAGTCTCTTCATGATCGGAAGTTACGCCAGGGGCGCGAGCTAAGGCTGTTCTCGATTGCACATGAGTCTTCATCGGGCACACCCTGGCGGATTCGCTTTCGCTCCTGGTCGGAATGACGCCTGTATCACGAGGCCGAGTACATCGCCGCCTTGCCGTGCCGAGGTTCGCCGCTGGCGGCGAACCGTACTTCACAACGCCCCCAACGCGAGGGCCATCGAAATCGAGCGCAGCACCGACGGCGGCGCGTGTGAGCAGATTGACGAAGTGGCCAGCTATCTGGCGACCAGCTGTCTCGACCGCACCGCCGACACGTCGGGTCACAGCTCGGGCTCGAGCAGTTCAGGGGTGCCGCCGGTCTACGTGGGTGGTGCGAGCCAGTCGTCCTTGAACCTCGCCAAGGAGAACTACCCCACCGTAGAAGTGGGCGTCCGCAATGCTCTGCAGGCGGTGGTCTCCGCGAGGGCGGCCACTGAGTTGAGCCGCCTGGACGACCCGCAGTACGCCAGCGAGTAGCGCAAGGTCGCCGCCGGCACGTCCACCGTCTTTCTGCTGCTCCAGCGGCAGAACACCCTCATCGCGACGCACAGCCAGAAGGCGCGAACCGAAGCGGATCTCAACTGCAGTCTCGCTGTACTGAGCCTCGTGACCGGCGAGATCCTCGTCGTCAACCAGATCGACACGAAGCGCTGAGCCCGGTCAGCCCGCGCAGCGGAACGGCCAGTCGCGGTTCCGCACGACCATGCGCCCCTCCGAGCCGGGGGGGCCGCACCGCAACAGCGAGTGCTGCCGCATCCGTGGGTCGCTCGTGACGGTATAGGGTGTCGTCGTCGCGAACGTGATGGGCGCGCCGGAGTCGGCCGCCTCGCCTTCCACGCGGGACCAGCCCGGGAAGACGTCGAGGTAGGACGGCGGATGCGCATCCAGATAGCGCTGGGGCGAGTCCAGCATCTCCGGTGTGTTCAACCCCATCAGATCGACGACGAACGGCCGCCCGAAGTAGCGCGAGGCGCCTGCATCGACGACCCAGGCTGTTCGAGCGGCAGGTTCCTCCCCGAGCGCTCGCCCGAATGCGACCTGCACGTCGTCGATGTTCCGGGCATCGTTGGCGAGCCGTGCCGCGCGGGCGGGCACCCCGGCAGCTGCTACCGTCAGTGCGACCACGACCGAGGCGACTGCGAGGCCGGTCGCGAGGCGGCGCCCGAGGGGTGCGAGCACAGCGTGGACCAGAATCGGCAGCGCGAAGAGGATGAGCGCGGCGCCTGGCAGCGCGTAGCGCTGATGATAGAAGGCGTGTGGATCCACAGGGCGCACGAGCGCAAAGGACACCGCACAGAAGGCCGTCCCGGCCAACGCGAGGGCGGCGGCCATTCGGTGTGCCGGCCTGCTGCTCCGGCCGAGGAGGGCGGCGAAGGCCAACGCGACGGCAAGCCCGACGAGGATGGGGTGCAGGAGAAGCATTCCTCCGAGGAGCGTTCCGAACCCGCGCACCTGGCTCTCCACTTCGAACGGACTGTGGCTTGCCTTGGCATAGAACGTCGCCGGGAGCGGCACGCCGGACACCGCGACATTGCGCATCCCCATAACGGCGAGCGCTGCCACGGCGCCCAGCGCAGCGATGCCGCCGCGCGTGATGAGGGCGCGGCCCTCTCGAGAGGGTCCGACCAGGAGTGCAATCACCACGACAGCCACCACGGCTTCCGGCCGGGCGAGCAGCGCCAGGGCCCCAGCGCAGGCCACCGCCACGGTGCGACCCCTGGTGGCCGCAGCCACTCCGCCGGCGACCACAGTGACGGCCAGCGGCACCTCCATGCCACTCATGGACGAGGCGAGCAGATCTGGATGGATGGCGAGGAGCGCGCCCGCGCCACCAGCGAGCCAGACGGACACACCGCCGACACGTGACGCGGTCTTCGCCAACCACGCCGCGCCCACGAGGTGCATGGCGAAGCCGATGAGTTTGGTCCCCAGAACGACGGTCTCGACATCGGGTGCCACGGCATGGAGCGGCGTGAGCACCAGCGCCCAGAGTGGCGACGTCTCCCCCGTCGCCGGCACCCCGGCGTTGTAGGCCAGCATGCCGCTCCGGGCCAGCTCGCGTGCGTAGACTGCGTGAATCCAGGCGTCGTCGAGCGGGAAACCAAGGCGGCCAAGGAGATCCGGGGCCGCGCGCACGGCCAGAGCGAGACCCGCAAGGGCGGCGACGATGGGCGACAGCCAGGCGACGGCCGATCCCGCGGTGAGGGCGCGAACGCGGGAGGGGACAAGGCTCATCGAGTGTCCCGAAGGGTGCGCGCGTCACAGCGCCACAGACACGTGGCCATCCACTCGACTCGATACTCCGGCTCCTTGAAACCGAAGTGAGGCGCACCACCGAGGATCATGACGCTTCGCACGCAGACGGTGGTGTGCAGCAGCAGAAGCCCCCACGCCAAGCGCCGACGCGGCAGCAGGCACACGAGGAAGCCCGGCGAGACAATCGGATACCAGAACTCCGTCCAGGCCACCCGTTTCAGCGGTCCCCAGAAGAGCAGCAGCGGGAGCCCGGCCGTGAACGACTCCCGCCGCACGGCCATCAAGAATGTCGCGAGCGCCGCCACGATCAGAATGGCCCAGCTCACCCCGCTCATCCACTCGGCCATCCAGGTCGGGATCCACTCGAAGTACGACTGGTCGTACGGGTTCCAGAAGAACGGATTGAAGCGCCGGCCATTCCCCTCGAGCGCGAACAGGAGCAGCTTGGGCGCCACGACGTAGAAGCCCGCGAACGGCAGGACGCCGATCGCGAACCCGGTTGCCGCGCGACGCAGATCGGTGCGACGGTTCCCGCTGTGCCGGAGAAGCTGCTCGAGCAGCCACGGCCCGAGAAAGAAGCCGAACAGCTTCACCTGTCCGGACAATGCGAGCAGGAGACCGGCACCGAACCAGTGTCGGCGTATCGTCGCGAGCGCGGTGAGGAGGATGAAGAGCGTCTGGAGGGCCTCGAACTGTCCCTCGTGCGAGGTGTAGAACATCGACACCGGGTTGGCGAAGAACACGAGAGCCGCCCAGGGCGAGAAGACGCGACGCAGGACCAGCGCACTCGCCACGTCACACGCGGTCAGCACCAGCTTCAGGGGTGCCAGCCCGAACTGGAGCCACGCGAACGCCGCGAAGAAGACGGCCGTGACGGGCGGGTAGAAGTACTTGAGATTGCCCCACACGTCGGTCCACGCCTCCGGACGGAAGTCGTCGCCCACATGCGTGTAGAAGCGCCACCCCTCCTGTGGCAGATGCGCGGTGAATCCGAGGTGCCGGAGAGCGTCGGCGGTGTGGGTCGGCACCTGCACGCACAGCGAGACGCGGTAGAGTCCCAGGACCAGGAAGAGTCCCCAGAACAGCCAATCCGACTGCCGTCGCCAGCGTTCGTTCATGGCAGGAGATCCCAAAGCCCGTCCAGGACCGGATTCCCGCCGTGCTGCGCGAAGCAGCAGGGCGGGATGCGGGTGTAGACAAAGAGCCCCACGGCCACGAGCGCCGCTGCCACATCGAAGGCCGTCACGGCGTGGAACAGCATCTTCCTGCGAAAGAAGGTCTCGCGGGCGAGAAGCGCGTGGAGGAACGACGCCGGCAGGAGGAAGAAGACGACGATCTCTGCGGCGCGCGTTGAGAGCACGAGCCACGAGACCGCAGACCGGAGCACACGCTCGGGAGACCGCGTGAGCATCCGTCGCCTGCTACCGTGCGGCCCGCAGCAGCCCATCGTAATAACCGATCTGGAATCGCACGATCGTGGCGAGCCGGCGACGGTCCCACAGCGGGTCCCTGGTGAGTGTCTTGATGACCTCGTAGTACTCGGCCAGGTGCGGATTGTGGATCCGGCTGCGTCCCGTCGCGATGGTCTGCACGTAGCCAGTCGGCGGACGGCGGAAGTAGTGACCGACGCGCCACCCCAAGTGTCCGGCCTCCCCTCTCAACGATCCGCTTCCGGCGTAGAAGCTGCGCTCGTCGGCCACACCGCGATCGTCGATCGCCGCGTCCCAGCGCTCGCCGTAGGCTCGATCCACGAACGGAGACGAAGAACGGGGCCGTCAGGAAGCGGCCGCCCACGCTCACCACCTAGGCCAGCGCGACGACGATCAGAGTGATCGGATCGTTCGCCAGCGAGATGCGGAGGTAATACAGGCCCTGCCGGGCGAGTTCGGCCGACGGGATACCGCTCGTCAGCTTGGCCACCGCGCTGTTCGGCAGCAGGGAACCGTAATAGACGAGGGAAAAGCCCTCCCACGCGACAAGAGGCGCGAGCCCGGCCAGGAGGACATGAAGGAGAGGATTCTCCAGACCCGAGGTGGAGAAGTGGGTGAACGCCCGCAATGCGGTCAGGAGCGCAAGGCCCGCGCATGCTGTCAACGGAGTGGCCGCCACACCGAAGGCGAGCATCAGGCTCGCAGCGGCGGTGAAGCCGATGCCGGACGCGATCGCGACGAGTCCGCGACCCTGGACGACATTCTCAATTGTGCGAAAGGTGATGTAGAAATCGTCCGAGACCCAGGCCTTGTACAGCACGACCGCCCCGAGCCCGATCACCAGGAGAACAGGAATCAGCTTGCCGAGAAGGGATCGGGCACCTGCAGCGGACTGGGCGCGAACTGTAGTCATGGGAGTCGGCGGGGTTCGAAGGCGTGCCTACGATCTCACAGCGGGTCCATGGAGGCAATGCACTGACCATTCGCTGCGCACTGATATCCTTCCGGCCTCATGGCCAACCAGCACCCCGAGATCGATGACCTCCTCCGGGAGGAACGGCGTTTTGCGCCCTCCGCCGCGTTCACGGCTGCCGCGAACATCAACGACCCGCTGATTTACGAGAAGGCCGCGGCCGATCCCGAGGCGTTCTGGGCCGAGGTGGCGAAGGATCTGGACTGGTCCGAGCCCTGGACACAAGTGCTCGACTGGCAGCCGCCACACGCGAAGTGGTTCGTGGGCGGAACGCTCAACGCGAGCGTGAACTGCGTCGACCGGCACATCAAGGGTCCGCGCCGCAACAAGGCTGCCCTCATCTGGGAAGGGGAGCCCGGCGACCGGCGCACGCTGACCTACTTCGATCTCTATCGTCAGGTCTCGCAGTTCGCCAACGTGCTCAAAGGCCTGGGCGTGAAGCGCGGCGACCGCGTGGCGCTCTACCTGCCACTCATTCCCGAACTGGCGATCGCCATGCTGGCCTGCGCCCGCATCGGCGCGATTCACTCGGTGGTCTTCGGCGGCTTCAGTGCCGAGTCCCTGCGCGACCGCATCAACGACGCCCAGGCGACGCTGCTGGTGACCGCCGATGGGGGCTGGCGCCGCGGGTCCGTGGTGCCGCTCAAGCAGATGGCCGATGAGGCGCTCGAAGGCACACCGTCGATCCGGAACGTGGTGATCGTCCAGCGCTTCCAGGGCTCACCGATCCAGGTGCACGTGAAGGAGGGCCGCGACCACTGGTACCACCGTCTGATGCTTGATGCGCCGAACACCTGCGAGCCCGAGCCGATGGATGCCGAGGACATGCTCTACATCCTCTACACGTCCGGCACAACGGGGAAGCCGAAGGGGATCGTGCACACGACCGGCGGCTACCTGACGCAGGTGGCCGCCACGACGAAGTGGGTGTTCGACCTCAAGGAGGACGACGTCTACTGGTGCACGGCGGACATCGGCTGGGTCACCGGGCACAGCTATGTGGTGTACGGGCCGCTGGCCAACGGCGCCACGGTCGTGATGTACGAAGGCGCACCCGACTGGCCCGCCCGCGACCGCATGTGGGAGATCGTGGAGCGGTACGGTGTGACGATCTTCTACACGGCGCCGACGGCGATCCGATCGTTCATGCGCTGGGGCACCCAGTGGCCGGCGAAACGCGACCTTTCAAGCCTGCGGCTCCTGGGTTCCGTGGGTGAGCCGATCAACCCCGAGGCGTGGGTGTGGTACCACCGGTTCATCGGCGGCGAACGCTGCCCGATCGTTGACACGTGGTGGCAGACGGAAACCGGCGGGATGATGATCGCGCCCCTTCCGGGCCTGACCGAGACGAAGCCCGGTTCGGCCACGCGTCCGCTGCCCGGCATCAGCGCCGAGATCAGGCGGGACGACGGCTCGAACATCCCGGTGGGTGGGGGATTGCTCGCGCTGACGAAGCCCTGGCCGGGGATGCTGCGCGGCATCTACGGCGACATGGACCGCTACGTGCAAACCTACTGGAGCCGCTGGACGCCGGAGATCTACTTCACCGGCGACGGCGCCAAGCGCGACGCTGACGGCTTCTTCTGGGTGCTGGGCCGCGTGGACGACGTGCTGAACGTGGCCGGGCACCGGATCGGCACGATGGAAGTGGAGAGCGCCTTGGTGGACCACCCGCAGGTGGCGGAGGCCGCTGTCGTCGGCCGCGTGCACGAGATCAAGGGCCACGCGCTCTGCGCGTTCGTCACCGTGAAGGAAGGCACGCCGACGAACGATGTGCTCATCGCCGAGTTGAAGGACCACGTGGCGAAGAAGATTGGCGCCATCGCCAGGCCGGACGACATCATCTTCGCCGCGGACCTTCCCAAGACCCGGTCCGGCAAGATCATGCGGCGGCTGCTGCGGGACATTGCCGAAGGGAAGGCGCTCGGCGACACCACGACGCTGGCCGACCCCGCCGTGGTGGCCAGGCTGAAAGAACAGTATCAAGGTACGGAGTGACACCGCGGGTTAGATGAAACCCTGACCCCTCTGATACCGTCCTACTCGCCATGGCCCTGATTGAGACCCGCGACCTCTGGAAGACCTATCGCATGGGCGACGAAGAGATTCATGCCCTGCGCGGCGTATCCATCGAAATCGAGCGCGGGGAATACGCGGCCATCATGGGCCCGTCCGGTTCCGGCAAGTCCACGCTGATGAACCTGATCGGGTGCCTGGATACGGCGTCCAAGGGCAGCTACTTCCTGAACGGCAAAGAGGCCAGCACGATGAACGACAACGAGCTGGCCCGGATCCGGAACGAAGAGATCGGCTTCGTGTTCCAGACCTTCAACCTGCTGCCGCGAGCCACGGCCCTTCACAACGTGGAGCTGCCGCTGGTGTATGCCGGCGTGCCGGCGAAGGAACGGGACGCGCGTGCCCGGCAGGCGTTGGAGCGGGTGGAGCTGGGGTCGCGCATGCACCACCGGCCCAACGAAATGTCCGGCGGACAGCGTCAGCGCGTGGCCATCGCCCGGGCGCTGGTCAACAACCCGTCGATCCTGCTGGCCGATGAGCCCACGGGAAACCTGGACACCAAGACCGGCATCGAGATCATGGCCCTGTTCGAGAGCCTGCACGATGCCGGCAACACCATCGTGCTGGTGACGCACGAAGCCGACGTGGCCGCGCACGCCAAGCGCGCCATCCACATCCGCGACGGGCAGGTGGAGAAGGACATCAGGCAGGCCGCCTGACGTCACGCAGTTCTACTGTTTCCGGTTCTACTTCTTCCGGTTCTTCACGTAGTTGAGCGCGTAGTCCTTCACGCGCTGGTTGGCCAGCCCGAGGTCGACCGCTTCCTTCAGCGCCTTCTCCTCGTCCCAGCCGTCCACCACGACGCGCTTGATGTACCACATCGCCGCCGCGCGGCCACCGCCCGCGCAGTGGATGAAGGCCGGCTGGTTGCCCGGCTTGACGATCTCCTTCAGGAATTCGTCCGCTACGGCCGGGTCGCCCTTCCCGAGGTCGAACGGCAGGTTCACGAACTTCATGCCCGCAGCAGTGGCCGAGGCCGCCTCGGCCGCGACGTCGTTGCCCTGCTCGGTCGGCATCCGGAGGTTGAAGACGGCGGCGAAGCCCATCCGCTTCAGCTCCTTGAGCGCCTCCGGCGCGGTGGAGCCGCCGCACGCGACCGTGGTTTCGAGCCGCGCGAAGTTGACGACGCCGTCGACCTTCTCCTTGCTGACGTTCTGCGCGAAGGCGCCGCCGGCGCCCAGTGTTGCCGCGACAAACGCCGCGGCTGCGATCTGCCACTTCATGAGTGAGCCTCCAGGATCGACATCATAGCGCCCAACTACCGTCACCGCTCGGTCAGGCCGCTGCTAGGTGCGGGCCCAGTGGTCCTGGGCGACCTCACACAAGGGCGACGGCGGGGTGTCGTCCTCAAGGCGCGGCGGCGGCGGAAGGCGGACGTCGGGGTCCAGTGAGGGAATCGACGCGAGGAGCGCTTCCGTGTACGGGTGCCGCGGGTGGCTGAAGATATCCGCTGCGGACGCCAGCTCCACGATCTGCCCTCGTCGCATCACGGCCACGCGGTCGCAGAAATCCGCCACCAGGCGGAGGTCGTGTGAGATGAACAGGTAAGTCAGCTTCAGCCGGCTCCGCAGTTCCCGCAGGAGCGCCACGATCTGAGCCTGGATGGAGACGTCCAGCGCCGACACCGCCTCGTCGAGTATCACGAGCGCCGGTTCGAGGGCGAGCGCGCGGGCGATGCCGATGCGCTGGCGCTGCCCGCCGCTGAACTCGTGCGGAAACCGGCGCCGATGCTCGGGGTCGAGGCCGACCAGCGAGAACAGTTCGTCCACCCGTGCCTCACGGTCAGCCGCGGTGCCGATGTCGTGAATCTCGAGCGGCTCCCGCACGATGGCATCCACGCGCATCCGCGGGTTCAGTGACGAATACGGATCCTGAAACACGATCTGCATGTCGCGCCGTGCGCGGCGAAGCCGGGCCGCAGAGAAGGCCGTCACATCCTCGCCCTTGAACCGGACTGTGCCCGAGGTGGGCTCGATGAGCCGGAGGATGCAGCGGCCGGTGGTGCTCTTGCCGCACCCGGATTCGCCGACCAGCCCGAAGACCTCGCCCTCGTCGATGTGGAACGACACGTCGTCCACGGCCTTGAGCGGCTCGTGGCCGCGGCGAGCGAACTGCTTGTTCAGGTGGTCAACCTGCAGGAGCGGCGTCATGCGCGCACTGCCCTCGGAACAGCCCTTGGGACGGCCGCGAGGAGCGACTTCGTGTACGCCGCCTGCGGGTCGCGCAGCACCTGCCGCACGTCGCCCGATTCCACGATGCGGCCGTGCTGCATCACGGCCACGTGGTCGGCCATCTGGGCCACGACGCCGAAGTCGTGGGTGATGAGCAGAAGCGACAGGTTGAGGCGGTCGCGCAGATCCCGGAGCAGCGCCAGCACCTCTGCCTGAACGGTCACGTCCAGCGCCGTTGTGGGTTCGTCGGCAATGACGAGTGGCGGATGGCACGCCAGTGCCATCGCGATCACCACGCGCTGGCGCAGCCCTCCGGAAAGCTGATGCGGATAGTCCCGCGCGCGGAGCGTGGCCTGCGGCACGCGGACGGCTTCGAGTAGCTCGACCGCCCGGTCCATGGCCGCGGACCCGGTGGCCTGCCCGTGGATCCGCAGGACCTCGGCCACCTGCTCACCGACGCGCATCACAGGGTCGAGCGCCGTCATCGGCTCCTGAAAGACGAGTGAGATGCCTGCGCCGCGGATCCCGCGCATGGCCGATTCGCTGAGGGTGGAGAGGTCCAGGCCGTCGAAGCGGATCGACCCCGCTGTCATGCGTGCCCCGCCGGGAAGGAGCCGGAGAATCGCGAGGGCCGTCAGGGACTTGCCGCTGCCGGACTCACCGACGAGGCTGAGGGTGCGCCCGCGTTCGAGCGAGAACGAGATGCCGTCCAGGGCGGGCCGAGCTGCGCCGTCGAAGGCGACGGTGAGGCCCGACACCTCCAGCAGCGGCGCAGCGGTCCTTGGGCTGACGCCCGCGCTCATGAACCTATTGTTCCCGGTATTCGCCGAACACGCCGCGCAGCGTATTGGCGACCTCGCCAAGCGTCGCGCGCTTCTCGACGGCGTTGATGATGGTCGGCATCAGGTTGCTGCCGTCCTTCGCCGCCTTCTCCACGCCGGCTATGGCGTCGGCGTGCTCCGAGGCGCTCCGGCTGGCCCTGAGCTGGCGCAGGCGCTCCACCTGCTGATGTTCGAGTGCCGGGTCGATCCGGAAAACCTCCAGCCGGGTGGTCTCCTTCGTCTGGTACTTGTTCACGCCGACGACCACCGCGGTGGCGCTGTCGATCTCCTGCTGGGCCTTGTAAGCGGAATCCTGGATCGCGCGCTGGATGAACCCGGCCTCGATGGCCGAAAGCGTGCCGCCCATCTTGTCGATCTGGGCAATGAGGGCCGAGGCTTCCTCCTCGATGGCGTTAGTCAGCGATTCCACCGCGTAGGAACCGGCCAGCGGGTCCACGATGGTGGAGACGCCGCTCTCGTGCAGGATGACCTGCTGCGTGCGGAGGGCGAGCGTGGCGGAGGCTTCCGTGGGAAGAGCCAGCGCTTCGTCCTTGCCGTTGCAGTGCAGCGACTGCGTGCCGCCCATGACCGCGGCCAACGCCTGCAGCGTCACACGCACCACGTTGTTGTCGGGCTGCTGCGCCGTAAGCGTGCTGCCGGCGGTCTGCGTGTGGAAACGCAGCGCCTGCGCCTTGAGATTGGTGGCGCCGAACCGGTCGCGCATGATGCGCGCCCACATCCGCCGGGCCGCGCGGAACTTGGCGACCTCTTCGAGGAAGTTGTTGTGGGCGTTGAAGAAGAAGGAGAGCCGCTGCCCGAAACTGTTGACGTCGAGCCCGGCTTCGACCGCCGCCTGCACGTAGGCGATGCCGTCGGCCAGCGTGAACGCCACTTCCTGCACCGCCGTCGAGCCGGCCTCCCGGATGTGGTACCCGCTGATCGAGATGGTGTTCCACTGCGGCACTTCCTGCTCGCAGTAGCCGAAGATGTCGGTGATGATGCGCAGCGACGCGCGGGGCGGATAGATGTAGGTGCCCCGGGCGATGTACTCCTTCAGCACGTCGTTCTGAATCGTGCCCGAGAGCTTCTGCGAAGACACGCCCTGCCGGCGCCCCACGGCGATGTAGAGCGAGAGCAGGATGCTCGCGGTGGCGTTGATGGTCATCGATGTCGAGACGGTGTCCAGCGGGATCTGGTCGAAGAGCACCGCCATGTCCTCGATCGAGTCGATCGCCACGCCGACCTTGCCGACCTCGCCGGCGGCCAGCGCGTCGTCGGAGTCGTAGCCGATCTGCGTGGGCAGGTCGAAGGCCACGCTCAACCCGCTGACGCCCTGCGAGAGCAGGTACCGGTACCGGCTATTGGACTCGGCCGCTGTGGCGAACCCGGCGTACTGCCGCATGGTCCACGGTCGGCCGCGGTACATCGTGGGCTGCACGCCCCGGGTGAACGGGAACTTCCCGGGCTCACCGAGCTCGGTCTTCGGGTCGAACCCGGCGAGGTCGTCGGCGGTGAAGTGGTTCTTGTCGGTCGGGTGTTGTGTGCTCACGGGCTTGTGGTTACCTTCTGCCAAACGTCAATAGATTGTGGTCGCTTCGTTGACACCCCGGCGCGCCGCTCCGTAGAATGCCAAGAGTTTTTCCCGTCCCTGCCAGGAGGTAGCTATGGATGACGTCGTGAATTGCCTCGCCAAAGAGCTGGCTGATGCGATCGCTGCCGCCGTGTCCGAGAACCCCCGGGTGGACGCCTGCCGTGCCAAGGCTCGCGAAGCCGGCTACGACATGCGTGTCAGCCTCGAAGCCGTCGTCGGGTTCGTGAACCGGACGGATGGCCAGCCGGTCACCAGAATCTCCGCCGCCGCGCGGCTCCTGGAAGCCGGCTCCAGCCTTGCTCTGACGGCCAACGACAAACGGTTCCTGAAGTCGCTCCGGATCTCCGTCAGCTGCGGTCAGACCTTGCCCTGATTGGCCACGGCTTCGGCGGCTCTCCGGGCCGCGTCCTGGTCGCCCAGATAGTACTTCCGCACCGGGCGCAGGGCTTCGTCCAGCTCATACACGAGCGGGATGCCGGTCGGGATGTTCAGCTCCACGATCTCCGCCTCGGAGATGCCGTCCAGGTGCTTCACCAGCGCCCGCAGGCTGTTGCCATGGGCAGCGATGACCACGCGCCGGCCCGCCTTCACGTCGGGAGCGATGGTGCGGGTCCAGTAGGGCACCACCCGCGCGACGGTCTCCTTTAACGACTCCGTCAGCGGCAGCACACCAGGTGCGAGCGCCGCATACCGCCGATCGCGCGCCGGGTGCCGCGCGTCGTCCTCGGTGAGTGGCGGCGGGGGCGTGTCGTAGCTGCGCCGCCAGATCTTGACCATGGCCTCGCCGTGCGCCGCGGCCGTTTCCGCCTTGTTCAGCCCCTGCAGCGCCCCGTAGTGGCGTTCATTCAGCCGCCAGTCCTTCACCACCGGCAGCCAGAGCACGTCCATCTGCTCCTGAACGATCCAGAGCGTGCGGATCGCGCGCGTGAGGAGCGAGGTGTACGCGATGTCGAACTGGTACCCGCCGGCCTGCAGCAGGCTCCCGGCGCTGGCCGCCTCGGCGCGGCCCTTCTCGGTCAGGTCGACGTCGGTCCACCCGGTGAACCGGTTTTCCTTGTTCCAGGTGCTTTCCCCGTGGCGCAGCAGGACGAGCTTGTGCATGGCCGCTCCTAACCTCGGTTGGCGAACTGGCGGATTGCCGTGCGCCCGGCGTACTGGGCACGCGAGTCCAGTTCCTCCTCGATGCGCAGGAGCTGGTTGTACTTGGCCGTGCGGTCGCTGCGGCTGGCGGAGCCAGTCTTGATCTGGCCGGCGCTCGTGCCGACGGCGAGGTCGGCGATGGTGCTGTCCTCGGTTTCGCCCGACCGGTGCGAGATGATGTTCGCGTAGCCGGCCGCGCGCGCCATGGCGATCGCATCGAGCGTTTCCGACACGGTGCCGATCTGGTTGAGTTTCACCAGGAGCGCGTTGGCGACGCCTTCCTTGATACCCCGTCCGAGGATCTCCGGGTTGGTCACGAATACGTCGTCACCGACCAGTTGCACGCGGTCACCCATGGCGGCCGCGATCGACTTCCAGCCTTCCCAGTCGGCTTCCCCGAGGCCGTCCTCGATCGAGATGATGGGGTACTGGCGCACCCAGTCGTCGTACATCCGCACCATCTCGTCGGGCCCGCGTGTGGGTTCGCCGGACTTCTTGAAGACGTACTTGCCGTTGCTCCAGAGCTCGCTCGCCGCCACGTCCAGTGCGATGAAGATGTTGCCGCCTGGCGTGTAGCCCGCCTTGGTCACCGCCTCGAGGACCACGTCCACGGCTTCGCGGTTTGACTTCAGGTTCGGGGCGAACCCGCCTTCATCTCCCACGCCGGTGGAGTGGCCGGCCTTCTTCAGGATGCCGCGCAGCGCATGGAAGATCTCGACGCCGGCCCTGAGGCCCTCGGCGAAGGTGGCGGCCCCGACGGGCATCACCATGAATTCCTGCAGGTCCACGCTGCTGTCGGCATGGGCCCCGCCGTTCAGGATGTTCATCATCGGCACGGGAAGCAGATAGGCCCCCGAGGCCTCCACGCCCCCCAGGTCCCCCAGGTACGCATACAGCGGCTTGCCGGCCGCCGCCGCTCCGGCCCGGGCGGTCGCCATGGAGACGCCGAGCAGCGCATTGGCCCCCAGCCGGCCCTTGGTGGGTGTGCCGTCCAACTGGATGAGCCGCTCGTCGAGCGTGCGCTGGCTGAAGGCCTGGCCCCTGATGGCGGCGCGGATCTCGCCGTTCACGTGGCCGACGGCCTTGCGGACACCCTTGCCGAGGAAGCGGGCGCCGTCGCCATCCCTCAGTTCCAGGGCCTCACGCTCGCCCGTGGACGCCCCGGAGGGGACCGCCGCACGGCCCCGGGCGCCGCCCTCCAGCTCGATATCCACCTCGACAGTGGGGTTGCCCCGTGAATCCAGAATCTCGCGGGCTTGCACGCCGACGATCTGCTTCATGTGACCTCTCAGAAACGAACCTCCGATGTTAACAACGGAGCGGTGCATCCGGCCAAGGAAACCTTCACAATTGAAGAGGCGGAAAGTTCAACATCCGGTTTGACTTGCCGTCAGCGGGGGGCCTATGATCGGCCGTTCAGCTGCCCCGTGGCGGGCCGCGCCTGTTGACCGTATTTCCGTTCATTCTGGAGAGTTTGAGTCATGTTGCTTCGTCGCCTCGCGGCCTCCCTGACCGCGTTCCTGTTTGTCGCCGGCTTGACCTCCGTGGCCCAGGCCCAGGAGAAGAAGAAAGAGCACAAGCTCACCAAGCAGGAACAGCAGGATGCGCAGACGCTCCTCAAGCTGGCTGACGCGGGAACCGGGCCTTCCGAGTTGCCCGTGGTCTGGGAACAGCACCACTTCGTGAAGGCGGCCGACGGCAAGACGTTCGTGCCCTTCACCATCAAAGCCGATACGAAGACAGGGGTGGCGCTCTATGTCCGCGCCGTCAGCAAGGCTGCCCCGGCCGCGCCTGCCGCGAAGGACGCGAAGGACAAGAAGATCGAGTTCCCCTGGGACGACATCCAGTTCATTGAGGTGGTCACCGACGGCCGCTTCTCGCGCGCGCTGTCGGTGGCGCCAGGCGACTACGACCTGTATGTGGGCGTCAAGGAGAAGAGCACGGGCAAGAAGGGTGAGGTCACCAGGACCACGCTCCTGAAACGGGATCTGTCGGTGCCTGACTTCACGAAGCCCGAGCTCAAGATCAGCAGCGTCGTGCTGGCGGAGAACGTCGAAGCCGCGGCGCCGCTCGACATGGAAGCCCAGCGCGCCAACCCATACACGTTCGCCGGTATGAAGGTCACGCCGTCGCTCGAGGGCAAGTTCGCGAAGGCGGGCGAGCTGAATCTGGTGTTCTGGATCTACGGCGTGTCGCCGACCTCGATGCAGAAGCCCGACGTGCAGGTCGAGTACTCCTTCAGCCGGAAGACCGGTGAGGAGTGGAAGTACTTCAACAAGACCGCGCCGCAGATGCTCAACGGCCAGACCTTCCCGCCGGAGTTCAGCCTGGCGGTGGGGCACCTCGTCACCGGGTCCCTCTCGATCCCGCTGGCGAGCTTCGAGACGGGCGACTACCGGTTGGAGATCAAGGTCACCGACAAGGTGTCGAGCAAGTCGATTACCGAGAACGTTTCGTTTAACGTCGGCGCATAGAGCTCGTCCGCGCTCTCCGCGCGCGACGGCGGAGCTGGCATGACGGATCTGAAATGACACTGACCCGATTCGCCTCGATCGTCGTATCGAGTGTCACTGTGCTCGTTGTGACAGGCGGGCCGGGATCTGTTCACGCCGCCTCTCCGGCGGCCGCGCCAGCCCAGCGATCCACACCCGGCACCCGGGTTTCGGCCAACACACTATCCGGCACGGTCACCGATGACCGTGGCCGCGGCATCGTCGGTGTCCTGGTGTCGGCGGCCGGCGAGCACACAGCCGTCGCCGTGACGGACGTGACCGGGCGATTTGTCTTCTCCGGTCTGCCGGCAGGACCGTACCTGATTCGCGTCCACCAGCGCGGCTACGTCCCGACTCGGGCAGAACTCGTTCAGGCATCCGCCGGAGACACCCGCGTGCCGCCGATCCGGCTGGCCGTGACCGGGACATCGCGGTTGTTGACGGCAGGCGTTGCCGGCGGCGATGCCGCGGCGCTGCCCGAGCCGGATGACCACGATCACGGCGAACTCTCGTGGCGGCTGCGTCACCTCCCGAGGGGTGCGTTGGACGAGGTGTCGGCCGGTGTGCGACCCGAGCGCGACGAGACACCCGCCTTCCTCGACGCCCTGCGCCTGCCGTTCCTGCCGTTCCTCTCCCTCTCGGGTGAGCTGAATCTCCTCACATCGACCTCGATCGACACACCGCAGGATCTCTTCGTGAACCGGGCCGCGCCCAACGGCGTGGCGTACCTCACGCTCGCGTCGCCGGCGCCGGGTGGGGAGTGGCGGATGCGTGGCGCGTTGACCGAGGGCGACCTGTCCGCCTGGATGGCCGCCGGTGCGTACTCGAGAGCTGCGTCGGCCACGCACGCCTACGAGTCCGGAGCCTCTTTCACGCGTCAGCGCTACGACGGCGGCAACGCGGCGGCGCTGGCCTCCATTGGCGACGGTGGACGGGTGGCCGGCTCGCTCTATGCCTTCGACCACTGGCGCCTCGGGCGCGCGATGGTCAGCTACGGCGGCCGCTACGACCGCTACGACTTCCTGCCGTCACGCGGCCTGCTGAGCCCGCGCGCCGACGTGACGCTGGATGCCGGTGGCGGTCTTCGCCTCCGCGGGGCGATGTCCCTGACGCGCCGGGCGCCGGGCGCCGAAGAGTTTGCCGTGCCCGAGTCGTTCAGCCTCGGCCTGCCACCGGCCCGCACCTTTTCGGCGGTGTCGAACGACGGCACCTTCCGGACGGAGGGCATCCGCCACTACGAGGCCGAGGTCGAGCAGGCCCTGCCCGGAGCAATCAGCCTCGGCGCGCGGGTGTTTGCCCAGCGCGTGGACGATCAGATGGTGGCCGTGTTCGGTGTGGACAACCCAGGCGGCGCAGCCTCCAGCACGGGCCACTACTTCGTGGGTGGAGCCGGCGATTACACGGCCCGCGGATTCGGGGTGTCGGTGACGAGGCAGATCGGGGAGCACATCTCCGGCTCGGTGGACTATGCCCTGTCGCGGGCCGCGTGGCTGAACGCCGGCACGGACCGCGCGGCACTCCGTCCGCTGGCGGCCCTGGCGCTGCGCGGGGCACGCGAGCAGGTCAGCGACCTGACCACGTCGGTCAACGCCGAGATTCCCATGACGGCCACGCGGGTGATTGTCGTCTACCGCATCAGTCAGGCCACGTCGGCGGACGTCGGCACGCCTGACCTCTCGGGACGTCGGTTTGACGTGCAGATCCAGCAGGCCCTGCCGTTCCTGCGTTTCACTAACGCGGAGTGGGCCGCGCTGCTCGCAATCCAGAACCGCGTCAGGGATGCGCAGTTCCAGCAGTCGGTATACGACGAGTTGCTGGCGCTGAGGGCGCCGAAGCGGCTGGTCGGAGGACTCACCGTCCGCTTCTAGTCGCGCGGGGCGTGATTCATCGGGGCGCGGGGCGCCCTTTTTTCGTCGCTGAAATTCGGGTTCGTCGCCTTGGATGACACATTCGCCTGGTTGAATTCCTGATGCCGCACACAACCGCATACGACGCGAGGCAGATCGGCCGGCACAACCGGCCGTGGACCGCGCTTGTCGTGTCGGTGGCGACCATCGTCCTGGTCGCGATGGGGCTGGCGAACATCGCGACCCGCGCCACGTGGCGTGAGGCCGAGGACGGCGTGTTGTGGACGGGCGGGGCGGACGGCGTCGTGGCGTCGGCGGTGACTCCGCAGGGCCCCGGTGGACGTGCGGGCCTCTCCGCTGGCGATGTGCTCCTGTCGCTCAATGGCCAGGCGGTTCGCCAACCCGAGGACGTCGTCAGCGTTCACCACGCCTCCCAACCTGGCGTCCGCGCGGAATACGCCGTGCTGCGGCCCGGTGCCCGCGAGGTGCTCACTGTCACGCTCGACACCGTGCCGGCCGGGCGGGTCGCGGTGTACTTCTGCCTGGCCGCCGTCGGGCTCTTCACGCTCCTGATCGGTGCGGCCGTTCGTCTGCGCCGTCCGCAGGACCCGGCCACGCTCCACTTCTACTGGCTGACTGTCGCCTTCTTCGGCGTGTTCGCGTTCTCGTTCAGCGGCCGGCTCGACCGCCTGGACTGGGCGTTCTACTGGGCCGATCGCGTCGCCCTCCTCCTGCTGCCGCCGCTCTTCCTGCACTTCGCGCTGGTGTTTCCGTCGCGGCCCGGCTGGTTCCGGGTGGCACGGTGGCGCGCCCTGTTCCACGTGAGCTACGTCCCGGCGTTCCTCCTCGGGGGACTGCTCATCGTGACGATGGCCGCCGGTCCCGGCGCCGGACCCGGCGCCGACGCGAACTTCGACCGCCAGTTGGCGTGGCTGGGGCGCGCGCTGTACCTGCACCTTGCGGCGTATCTCGTGATCGGCGTCGGCGTGTTCGTGACCAGCCTCCTGGGTCAGCAGACGCCGACGGCGCGACGCCAGCTTCGCTGGATCGGCTGGGGCACGGCCCTCGGCGGCCTGCCGTTCGCGGCCAGCCATGCGCTGCCGCTGGCGCTCGGGTTCACGCCTGCGCCGTGGACGGAACTGCTGGCACTGCCCCTCGGGCTGGCCCCCGTCACGTACGCGTGCGCCATCGCCCGGTACCGCCTGATGGACGTCGAGGTCATCGTCAAGCGGTCGCTGGTCTACGTGGTGGCCGTGGCCGCCATCGTGGCCGTCTACGCCGCCCTGCTGCAGGGCGTGGACCACGTGCACGTGGGAGGCGCGACCGCTCACGAGTGGCTAACGGCGCTGGGCGCGGCGCTGGTGGCCGTGCTGCTGGCGCCGCCGATCAAGGCCGCGGCGCAGGCGGCGTTCGAGCGGGCGTTCTATCGCGGCCGGCTGGACTATCGCCGTGCCCTCGTGGGGTTTGCACGAGACCTCAACAGTGACCTTGACCTCAAGCGGCTGGCCGGGCGGCTCGTGACCCGCGTGTCCGAGACGTTGCAGGTGGACCGCATGGCGCTGATGCTGCTGAGCGACGACGGCCGGTCGCTCACGGCCTTCCACGAAGAGGGGGCCGCGGCGCAGGAGCCCCCGGTGTCGCTCGGCCTCGAGTCCTCGATGGGCCGCGCCCTGGCTGCCGGTCAGGTGATTTCGCTCGATGACCCCGTCGCCGTCGCGCGCTTCCCGGTGGAAGACATCGACGCCTGGCGCGACTGCGGGCTGTACTACTTCGTGCCCTGCGTGGCCGCCGACGGCATCACCGCCGCGCTGGCGCTCGGGCAGCGGGAGTCGGCGGAGCTGCTGTCGAGTGAGGACCTCACGCTGCTGGTCACGGTGGCGGGCCAGATCGCGACGGCCCTTGAGAACGCGCGGCTCTACCGGCAGTTGCAGACCAAAGCCGCCGAGCTGGACCGGCTGCGGGAATTCAACGAGGGCATCGTCGAGTCGCTCGAGAGCGGCCTGTTCGTGCTGGACCTCGACGAGCGGGTGGTGAGTTGGAACCAGGCGCTGGCCGCCATGTACGGCGTGCCGCGGGAGCGCGCGGTGGGTCTGCGGCTTGGCGAGCTGTTTGACGCGCCGCTGGTGGATGCCGTCCGGGCGGCCCGGGCGGAATCACCGGTCGGCGCGGTGCTGAGCCGCGTGCCCCTCGCCACGCGGCAGGCCGCAGGAGACCTTCGCCTGCTCGTGAATGTGACGGTGGTGCCGCTGCGTCCGCTCGGTGGTGTGGCGGTTCCGCAGGGCACGCTGGTGCTCATCGAGAACGTGACCGGCCGCGCACGGCTGGAGGAGCAGCTCCAGATCTCCGAGAAGATGGCGTCCATCGGCCTGCTGGCCGCCGGCGTCGCGCACGAAGTCAACACGCCGCTGACCGGCATCTCCAGCTTCACGCAGATGCTGCTCGAAGGCGCCGACCCCGGCGACCCCCGCACGGTGATGCTGGAGAAGATCGAGAAGCAGACCTTCCGCGCCTCGCGCATCGTGAACTCGCTGCTGAGCCTCGCCCGGCGTGGCGGCAGCCCGGCCGACAAGGGGCCGGTCGACCTGAACCGGGTCATTGGCGACGTCCTGGCGCTCCTCGAGCACCAGCTCGCCCAGAGCCGGATCACCGTCCGCCGGGACCTGACGGAGACACCGCTCGTGGTGGTCGGCGCCGAGTACCAGTTGCAGCAGGTGCTGCTGAACCTGGTGCTGAATGCCCGGGACGCCATGCCCAGCGGCGGCTGGCTCTCGCTCGGAACCCGATGCGCTGGCGGCTTGGCCGTCGTGGACGTCTCCGACACCGGCGCGGGGATTCGTCCGGAGCACCTGGCCCGCATCTACGATCCGTTCTTCACCACCAAGAGCGGCGCCCAGGGCACGGGCCTTGGGCTCTCGATCGCCTACGGCATCGTGCAGGACCACGCGGGTACGATCGCCTGCGCGAGCACCGAAGGCCAGGGGACCCGCTTCACCATCAGTCTGCCCGAGGTTCGCGAGGGACACGGCGCCACGTCCACGAGGGCCGCTCGATGATCGCGCCCGGCAGCCTCGGTTCGATCCTCGTTGTGGACGACGAGGAGATCATGCGCGAGGTCCTCGAGACGCTCCTGACCCGGGAAGGGTATCGCGTGCACCTGGCGGCGACGGCGGCCGAGGGGCTGGAGCTGGCCAGGACCGTTCCGCTCGACGCCGTGCTGCTCGACGTCATGCTTCCTGACATGGGCGGATTGCAGGTGCTCGAGGAACTCCGGAAGCTCGACGAAGAGCTGCCGGTGATGATGGTGACGGCCTTCGCGTCTGTCGAAAGCGCGATCGCCGCGATGAAGCGGGGCGCATTCGACTACATCAGCAAGCCATTCAAGAACGACGAAGTGCTGGTGGTGCTCAGGAACGCGGTCGAGCGCCGCCGGCTGGTGGCGGAGAACACCGCGCTCCGCCAGCACCTGCAGGCGCAGGCGCCGAGGTTTGCCGGCATCATCGGGCGCAGCAGCCGCATGCGGCAGGTGTTCAACCTGGTCATCCAGGCCGCGCCGAGCCGCTCGACGATTCTGGTGACCGGTGAGAGCGGGACGGGCAAGGAACTGGTGGCGCGGGCCGTGCACCTAAATTCGCCCAGGGCCGAGCGTGCGTTCATCACGGTCAACTCGGGCAATCTGCCGTCGGACCTGCTGGAGTCTACCCTCTTCGGTCACGTCAAGGGCGCCTTCACCGGTGCCGTGTACCCGAAGAAGGGACTCTGCGACCTCGCGGACAAGGGCTCGATCTTCTTCGATGAGATCGGCAACATCCCGCTCGAGACCCAGGCCAAGCTGCTGCGCGTGATGCAGGAACGCGAGTTCATGCGACTAGGCGGCACCGAGACGATCAAGGTTGATGTCCGCATCGTGGCCGCCACCAACTGCGATCTCAAGCGGATGGTGGAAGAGGGCCGGTTCCGGGAGGACCTGTACTACCGGCTGCACGTGATCAATGTGTATCTGCCGCCCCTCCGCGAGCGGAAGGACGACATCCCGCTGCTCGCGCAGCACTTCCTGGAGAAGTACCGCGAAGAGAACCAGCGCGGCACTCTGGACCTTGATCCGGCTGCCCTGGATCAGCTCATGGCCTACGACTGGCCGGGCAACGTGCGCGAACTGGAGAACGTGATCGAGCGCGCCGTGGTGCTGGCGACCGGGTCCCGCATCGGCCCCGACCTGATTCCGGATCACGTCCGCCAGTCCGCGGCGTTCGAGATCCCACAGTTCGTCCTGCCCCCGGAAGGGCTGTCCCTCAAGGACGTCGTAGCCGACCTGGAGCGGCGGTTGATCGAAACCACGCTGGAAGCGACGGGCGGCGTGCAGAAGCGGGCCGCCGAGATGCTGCGGGTGAAGCCGACCACCCTCAACGAGATGATGAAGCGGCACGACATCCGTCCGCGACGCAAGCGTTCCGATGCGGAAGCGGGGACGACGGCGCACCCGCTTCGGACCGCTCGCATGGTCGGTGCCCTCGACCCTGAATAGGGGCGCCGTCGTGCGGCCGCCGCGAGTCTAGCGGGGCCGGACCTTGGTCAGCAGCCGCTCGAGGCGCCCGACCGTGGCCTCCCACTTGAACTGCTGGCGTACGTAGCGCCGCCCGTTTTCTCCCAGCTTCGTCCGCAATGCCTCATCCGCCATCAGCGTCGTCAACGCCGCGGCGAACTCCTCGCGGTTGGCGTAGTAGAGCCCGCCGCCGCTCCTGCGGCAGTGGTCCACGGCAGCCGGATTGGCGGCCGAGGCGAGCACCGGGGTGCCTGCCGCGAAGCTCTCCAGCACGGACTCGCTCGTCAGGTCGTCGCCGCGCGGCGCGATGGTGACGTCGGCGGCCTCGTAGGCGGCCATCCGGTCCCGCGGGGCCAGCACGCCCGCCAGTCGCACAGAGGGCGTGGCGGGAATCTTCATCAGCTTCACGCCGAGGAGGACCAGTTCACCTTCGCCCCCCCCATTCGCGTAACTGTCGAAGTACTCCAGCATCTCCTCGCACCCGCGCCCCGGTCCCGTGACGCCGGCGTAGACCGCGAGGCGTCCGTCGAGCCGGTGGCGGCGCCGGAAGGGCATGCCGCGGCCGGTCAGGTGCGGCTTGGCCCACGCATCGTCGGTGGCCGTGGCTCCGTCGGGCTCCGTCTCGCCGTTCTCCTCCTCTTCGCTGCTATCGTCCTGTTGAATCCGGGGATAGGCGAGCTGGGGAGGCGGCTCGATGCCGATGCCGACCACGTCCTCATCCGAGGCTGTTCGGCCGCCGAAGGCCTCAAGCAGGGGCCGCTCCGCAGCCGACATGAGGCCGATCACCGACGCGGACGCGAGCGTCCGGCGGACGGCCGCAAGCCGGAGCGCGGGGTCGACCGACAGCCAGGGAAACAGCACGGTCCGATCCGGCGCCACGACACTGCCCTGAATCGTCGTCGCATGGCGGCACGAGAAGAAGGCAACGGCGTCGTAGCCCCGGTGCTGGCGCGTGAGGAACTCGAGAAGGCCCGGCGAGGAGGGGCCCTGCTGCGCCACCCAGTCGTCCTCGTCCGCGCGCGAGTGCGCGCCGCCGGCCAGCCGGCGGGCGGTGATCGCCGACGAGAGTCCGGCATGACCCTGGGTGCCGGTGTTGAAGCGCCGGACCAACACCCCGCGAATCCGATCCAGCCCCTCGGTGTACTCGTTGCGCCACAGGCCCTCGCTTCTGGCGGAGGTGGTCAGCACGTCGACGTCGTGGCGCAGCGACATCTGCTCGGCGAGCAGGCGGCAGGCATGCTCCGGTCCGTGCGTGATCTCGGCGCCGTACCGGGCGGTGACAAAGGCAAGTTTCATGAGGCGTATTCCTGGCCCGGTATAGCGGTGCGCGCCACGGCGGCCACGCGCGCGGCCGCGCCTGGCATGTTCCGCCGCCGCCGCGCCCACCAGCCGGGCAACGGTTCCATGGGTGATACGGAGCCGGGCGAGGCACGCCGCAGCGCCTCCAGCATCCCGGCGTACTTGTCTTCCACCACCGGCCACGCGTATTCGCGCCGGCAGTACGTCTGACCATTGGCGCCGAGCCGGGCTGCCAGGTCGGGCTGGTCCAGCAGCAAGCGCAGCGCGGCGGAAAACTCGGTGGCGTTCTCGTAGTAGAGGCCGCCGTTGGCGCGCAGGCACTGGCCCAGCAGCACCTCGCATCGCGCGTTGACCAGCACCGGCCGGCCGAGTGCCCAGGCTTCCAGCACCACCATCGACAGGCTCTCGAACCGGGACGGCATCACGAGGGCCGTCGCGCCCGCCATGGCGTCCAACTTGTCCTCGTCGCTGAGGAAACCCAGCTGACGGATCAGGGGATGCTCCGGCACGGGCATCACGGCCGAGCCGGCGAGCAGGAGCTGCGGCGGATGCTCCATGGTTCTCGCGAACGCGCGATAGTGCGCGAATAGCTCCGTGCAGCCCTTGTTCTCATCGATCCGGCCGACATAGATCACGTACGGGCTGTCCACGCCGTGGCGATGGCGAAACCTCGCCGGGTTACCCGTCCGCTCCACGTCCACACCGACGCCCACGACCGCACCGGGTACGTGCGCGTTTCCCGACAGCGCGTTGACCAGTGCCTGTTCTTCCGGGGAGTTGTACATGACGGCGCGGACGCCCCGGAAGACCTGCGCGAGAATGGCCAGCCCGATCGAGGGCTCGCGTTCAGCAGTCGGCACGAGCACGGCCTTCGCCGGAACGGCGCGGCACCCGTGGAACGCCTGGTAGTACCGGGCGCAGAAGAAGAGGGCGAAGTCGAACTCATCCTGCGCGGCGGTCAGGCGATCGACCAGGGCCGGACTCGCCGGGCCCTGGCTGTCCATCCAGGCCAGTTCATCCGCGATCGAATGCGTCTGGTCGAACACGTACCGCGACCGGCGCGCGAAGTCGGGCAGCGAGCGTTCATGCGCGACCGGGAAGCGTTCCACCGGAATGCCGCCGACGCGCTCCTCGCCAGGCGGAAGGTCGTTTTTCCACGTGACGTAGTCGCGGGCACAGGTGGTCAGCACGCGGACATCCGCGAACCGGGCGAGATGCTCTGCCAGGTGCCGGGCATGCCGTTCGGCGCCGCCGCTGATCTCGGCGCCGTACCGCTGCACGACGACGGCCAGTCTCACCGCTCCTCGGGTGTCCCGGACGGGGCGGGGCCAGGCTCGATGGTCTGCGGGTCCTGGACCGCGGGCGGAGCCGCCTCGATGCGGACTGGTGGGGCGCCTCTGTTCTCGCCCGGGCCGGACTCGTCCGAACCGTCGTAGCCGCCGCCGTCCCCACCGTCGCCGGTGCCGTCGTTAGGGCCGTCGTTAGAGCCGCTGTCCCCGTCGTCCATGGAGGTCGCCATCCGGGTGCCAGGGGCTCCTGGCATGTCGGACTGCATCTCCGGACCGTCCGGCCGCCGGCCGCGCCGCCGCCGACGCTTGCGCCGGGCACTATCGCCCTGCCCGCCCTGCGCCTGATCACCAGCACCACCACCGGCCGGGTCCTGTCGCGCCAGATCCTGCCGCGGAGGCGGCGGTGCGACGGCCACGGTCCTGACCTCGGATTGGTGCACGCCGCCCTCGATAGCGCGCACGCGCCGGTCGTTGAAGTCCACCTTGGCCGACAGAGACTCCACCTGCTGCCCGAGGTGCTGTGTCTCGAGGCTCAAGCGGGCAATCTCGGTGACGAGCCGCTGGAGGAGCGCGTAGTGCAGGGCATTCCATTCCCCCTGTCGCTCGGTGCGTTCGGATTCCCGGACGGCCGCCTCGGTGTTCAGGCGCGACTGAGTATTCAGCGCCATCACAAGCGGTTCAGGGTTGAAGAACAGCTTCAGCAGCGGGTTCAGAAGGCGACGGATCCCGCGCAGAAGCCCCCGCGGCGTCTCGTAGAGCGTGTAGGCCTCGAACGTGTAGGCGGGCACGTCCGGTACGGCTGGCACGTTCACGCTGCGGGTACCCGCGGCACGCCGGAGCTGATCCATCAGGTCAGGGCTCACGGCGCGGACGTCGAGAATCGCTTCGAGCCGACGGGCCGCCAGCTCGTCGATCTGCTGGTCTGTCAGGTTGATGCCGTGACGCTGGGCGACGCGGGCGCGGATGTCGCGCATGATCTGCGCGACGTCCGCGTTCTCGGTCTGGGGCGTGGGCTGCGGGCCCGGCTTCGGCCGCCGCTCGCTGCCCCGCTCGGTCCCCCGGTCGGGTCCCTTGTCCCCGGTCCGCTCGCTGCCACGTCGATCAGGGCCGCGCCGGCCCCGGTGAAATCCGCGATGCCCGCGGTTAGACGAAGGTGAATCTGCCATCAGTACTGTTTGAAGAGGCGGCCCCAGTCCGTGCGCATGAACGCACGGATGCGGGCCTGGCCGATAGTGGGGTACCACAGCCAGTCGTGGTACACGTTTGAAGCAAAGGGCGCCCACACGACCAGCGGTGAGTGCAGCAGCAGGTGTTCCAGTGGCTGCAGCGCACCGCGCCGGATGAGTTGATCGCCCCAGATGACGAGTGACTTGCGTGTGGAAAATCCCAGGTTGAGCTGCGAGATATCGTCGCCGACCAGTTCGATGTCACGCAGGTCGGCCACACCGAGGCCGCGTTCGTGAGCCATCCGCAGGAACGGGATCGACATCGGGTCGAATCCCATGATGCGGGCCGAGATCGCGTCGATGGCCACTGAATCGGCCGACGCCAGCACGACGTTGGCGATGCGGGGGATCATCGTCCGCGGGCCGGCGCCGTCTCCCGCGACGGTGCCGTCGGTGACCGTGAAGACCGCCGGATGCAGTTCACGCTGCATGTAGAGCAGGTCCACCAGCACTTCGTGCATGTACTTGTGGGCGTAGTGCCGCACTTCCTTGAGCAGTCCGCCGAATGCGTTCTTGACGGCCCCGGTCATGACGGCGTGACCGTGCGTCTTCACGGTCGGCAGGTGGACGATCTGGCGCCCGGGGTACATCGCCGGAATCTGGATACCCTCGGGAAAGATCTGGTTGAGCTTGAGGAGCGGACTGGTGAACTTGTAGGTGATCCATTCCACGTCGGGCAGCGCCGTAAAGGTGAGCCCGTGGCGCCGCAGCACCGGATCCCACCGGTTGTTCCGGCACCCCTCGTGCGGGTCGGTCACGACCGTCTTGTTCTCGATGGGCAGCAGCCGCGCGCGGTCGAAGCCGTCCGCCAGGAGCTTGCTGATCACGCCGTCGACCTGCCACGGCTGGGACGAGCAGGCCGGGAAGTACTTCGTCCAGGACAGATTCAGCTTCAGAAGCGTGTCGCGCTCTGGAGTCAGGTGTTCGCGATACCCCGCCAGATCCATCACGCGGGCGTAGTCGTCGATCACGCGGTCCGGTGCCGTCCGGACCACGGCCACCCGGGCGGTGCCCCGGCGCGCGGCCGGCGGGGCGGTCATGGTTGCACTCTCGGCGCTCATAGTTGTCCCAGCGGGGTGTAGAGGAGAATCACGGTGGCCGCCGCCCACAGGGCGACGCACGCCAACAAGGGTACGTCGGTTAGCAGCAGGGTTGACGGATTACCGCCGCCATCTTTCCGGTGCACCAGGTAGAGGTACCGGAAGATGCCGTAGAGCACGAAGGGAATCGTCAGCGTCAGGTGTTCCGTGCCGAGCTTCGCGGCTGTCTCCGGACTGGTCGTGTAGGCGGCGTAGGCCACCACCGCCGACGCCGTCACCACGGCAATCATCTGATCGATCAGGTACGGGTTGTATTCCTCGAGGATCGGCCGGTGCCGGGCCGCGCCCGCGGCGAGCGTTGTCAGCTCGTGGCGCCGTTTGGCGAGCGCCAGGAACAGGGCGAGGAGCGTTGTGCAGGCCAGGAGCCAGTTGCTGACCGGAACGGCGATCGCCACGCCCCCGGCGACGGCGCGCAGGACAAAGCCGGACGCGATGGCCAGCGCATCCAGGATCACCACGTGCTTCAACACCAGAGAGTAGGCGACCTGCAGGAGCAGGTAGCCGGCGGCCGTGAGCGCCAGGGCGGGTGCGATCGCCCAAGACGCGGCCACGGCGCCGCCGCCGAGCAGCACACCCGTCGCGCCAGCAGTCAGCGGCGAGATGTCGCCTGACGCGATGGGCCGCAGGCGCTTGAGCGGATGCTCACGGTCGGCCGTGCGGTCCGCGATGTCGTTGAAGATGTAGACGGCGCCGGACAGCGCACAAAAGATCACGAAGGTCTCGGTGGCCAGTACGACCGCGTGGATGTCTTCAAGCCGCTTGGCGAAGAGCAGCGCGGCAAAGACAAACAGGTTCTTGGTCCACTGTTCCGGCCGGACGGTGCTGAGCAGGGACACCGCCGTGGAACGGCGCCGTGAAGGAGTGTGCGTGGCCGGGTCCACAGCAGTTGCCGCGAGCGCGCGCGTCATGGCCGCGCGCGTGGCAGCTAGGCGCCGGTCGAAAAGCTCCGGACAGCGTCGGCTTCGGAGTCGTAGGTGTCGAACACCGTCAGAAGCTTGGTGATCGACAGCAGATCGGTGATGCGCTTGGTCAGGTTGACCAGTTTGAGGCTGCCGCCCTGCTTGGTCACCGTGGTGTAGGTACGCACAATCTCACCCAGGCCGGCGCTATCGACATACGGCACGTCCGCAAGGTTCAGCACGAGCTTCTTGCGGCCCTGCAGGATGAGGCTGTTGACTTTGTCCTTGAGGAGTTCGTCCCCCTCACCCATTGTCATCCGGCCCTTCAGATCCAGAACCGTGACGTCACCTGCGGAGCGCTCGTCAATTTGCATGGTTATCCCTTCTTGGATTTTATCGTAAGGATCGGAGACGTACCAAAGGGCGGAATAGCATGTCCGCCCTCTGGCACGAATCGGTCAGCCGATGACCGACGAGATGATGGCTGCGCCCGGTGCAGAACTCAGTGGCCGCCAGCGTCGCTGAACTTGCGTTGCTGGAAGCACTCCTTGCAGAGCACCGGACGACCCTGGGTGGGGCGGAAGGGTACCGTGGTTTCCTTACCGCAGGCCGAGCAGTTGGTCGTGGTTTCGACCCGCTCCCGTCCCATGGCGCCGGCTGGCCGGCTGGCCCGTTTCCCCTTGCACGCTTTACACCGCTTGGGTTCGTTCTTGAACTGCTTGTCGGCGAAAAACACCTGTTCGCCGGCGGTCCAGATGAACTCGGCGCCGCAGTCCACGCACGTCAGGCTTCTGTCCTGATACTCCATGGGTCGCCACCTTTGCTCGTCGTTGTCACCCGTCGATCTATTCCGACTCCCTTCGGAGTTTCTTGCGGTTGCGCTTCCGCGCCAACGCCTGCTTGGCGCGACGCTTGTCTCCAGGTTTCAGGTAGAAAGAGTGCTTCTTGATATCCTTGATGATGTCTTCCTGCTGAACCTTTCGCTTGAAGCGGCGGAGAGCGCTCTCAATAGACTCGCCCTCCTGAATCTTCACTTCAGCCACGTTCGAATACACCCCCTCACAGGCCTACACGACTCCCTGTGATTACCCTGAGTCATGTGGCGAACGTGCTAGGCTATCACGGGCCGGCGACGCACCCATGAAGATTCTCGTGATTGGCTCGGGCGCCCGCGAACACGTGCTCACGTGGAAACTGGCCAGTGAAACCGGGATCAGCGAAGTCCTGTGCGCCCCTGGAAACGCCGGAATCGCCGGGACTGCCCGGTGCCTGCCCGCAGACCCAGCCGACCCGCAGGCCTTGCTCGCCATTGCCCGCCGCGAGGGCGTGGACCTGACGGTCGTCGGGCCGGAGCTGCCCCTGAGCCGCGGCGTGGTCGACCTGTTCAGGAAGGAGGGTCTGGCCATCGTCGGCCCGACCCAGGCCGCGGCCGCGCTTGAGTCCAGCAAGGCCTTCGCGAAGGCGTTCATGGCGCGCCACGGCGTACCGACCGCGGGATTCCTGCTCTGCACCTCCGCGCAGCAGGCTCTGGACGCCATCGCGCAGGGTCTTCTGGGACTGCCGCTCGTGGTCAAGGCCGACGGCCTCGCCGCAGGCAAGGGCGTGATCATCGCGGAGACGCGGGAGGCCGCCGAGGCCGCGATCCGCGAGGTCATGCAGGACCGGCGGTTCGGTGCGGCCGGCGACTCCGTCGTCCTCGAGGAGTTTCTGGCCGGTCAGGAGGCGTCCTACTTCGTGCTCTGCGACGGGACGACAGCGATGCCACTCGGGTCCGCCCAGGATCACAAGCGGATCTTCGATGACGACCGCGGGCCGAACACGGGTGGCATGGGCGCGTTCTCGCCGAGCCCGTTGCTGACGCCGGCCGTCGAGCGGCAGGTGCTCGAAGAGATTGTCCAGCCCGTTCTCGCGGGGATGGCCGCCGAGGGTCATCCATTCTGCGGGTTTCTGTACGTGGGGTTGATGCTGACGGTGGCTGGACCGAAGGTGGTCGAGTTCAACGTCCGCTTTGGCGACCCGGAGGCCCAGGTCGTGCTACCGAGGCTGGACGAACCCCTCTCCGCATTGCTCCTGGCCGCCGCGTCCGGCACGTTGCCCAAAAGGCCGGCTCGTTTCGCCAGCGAACCGCACGTGGGCGTCGTGCTGGCGTCTGGTGGATACCCCGAGCGCGCAACGACCGGGGTGTCGATTACCGGATTACCGCAGGCCGAAGCGACGCCGGGCGCCCTGGTGTTCCACGCGGCCACGGTCGAGCAGAGCGGCCAGCTTGTGACCACCGGCGGTCGCGTGCTCACCGTCGTTGGGCGTGGTGCGACCTTCGCCGAGGCAATAGCCACGGCGTACCAGGCCGTGGGCGCCATTCACTTCGACGGCATGCAGTACCGGAAGGATATCGGGCGCCGCGCCCTCTGACGACTCATCTCAGGGCCGCGAGCGGGTTCTCCCATTTAAGTCCGGGGAACCGCGCGAAGTCCCCATCGGACGAGCACAGCGTGAGCCCGTGTTCGATGGCTATCGCCGCCAGGTGCGCGTCGGACACGAGTCGGCTCGTCATGAACGGAGCTTCGATCAGAGGCCGCAGGATCTCGCCGTGCCGTCCGCCGGGCAGGGGCGTCCAGACACAGTCGCACTCGAGCCACTCGCGCACCTGACTCCACGCCGCCGAGGGTGTCACGGGGTGTCTCATCGCCGCAGGGTTCGACGCAATGCGGACAAAGGCCAGGAGCGACGGCCAAGGCAGTCCGACGCGGGTCGTGCCGTTGAGGCGGTCGTCCAGCCACACGCGCGCGGCCTCGTGCTCTGGTGCATTGCGGTTGGCCGCATAGAGCAGGAGGTTCGCGTCCACGAGAATCACCGGTGACGCTCGCCTTCGATACGGGCCAGCACTTCCTCGATGTTGTCCAGGCTCCCAATGAGGCTCGGGCCAAGGTTGAGGCCGGTTGTCGAGAATCGCGCACGCGCGGGACGTCTGGCACGCGTGCCGTCGAGGCCGGCACGCAACGTCTCGTTCACCACCTGCTTGAAGGGCACACGGCGTCGCCGTTGCTGCTCGGCGAGTCGCGCCGCGACGTCATCGTCCAGCGTCAGTGTTGTTCGCATGTCTTGATGCTACAAACATGATGCCGTGATGTCTACCTCATGTTGGAACTGCCCACTCCGGTGAACTCCGCCCGCGCACAATCTGCCATCTCGGGTGTAGGCAGCGGCCGAGCGTCCTTGAACGCGTGGTGAACCTGCTGTGGCACGCCGCTCGCCCTCTGCGCGGACGTGGTCCCGCCCTCGGTCGAATACGCACCGCGCGATCCGGGTGGGAGCGTGCTGTACCAGGTGGTCCGCGACCACTTCGAGACGTTCCGGGCCGAGGCCGTCCATTGGCTTCGACGTGCTGGCGTGCCCGCGCTGCGGCGGCTTCGGTTGATCGCGCTCCTCGACGAGTCGGTGGTGACCCAGCGCATCTTGCGCCACCGCGGCCTCCCCACCGACGTGCCCCCGGCGCAGCCCGCCCGCCCACCGCCCCTGGGCGACGACGCGGTGTGACCATCCGCCGTCCAGGCCGCTCCCGTGGTGCGCTCCTTCACTATTCAGTGAGCACCAGGAAAGCCGGAGGTATGCCTGCGAGCATCCCCTATAGGGCGTACCCAACTAATCTGCACTGTCTCAGGGGGCCAAGGGCGCATATCGGCTATTCCGTTAACAAGTGAACCCTCTTGATATCGCCTATCGTTCGCCTCCGTGTTGACCCCAAACGACTCGACGATCTCCATGCCCTGCCTCTTGGCCTCCGGCCGTGTAAGTCGCTCCTTTCCTGTGGCTGGACCGACCAGTATGGATTTGCGCTGGCGTGCTTCCTGACTTGGTACATCCACGTAAAACCGAACGTGCCAGATTGCGCCCTTGCGGTCGACTTGCCCCTTCGCCGTTGATCCGACGCAACGACGGGAAGTCTGCACGTCGTCATGCAGGGAGGGGAAGCCGTTGTGCCGCGCAAGCTGGGAGGTGCGTCTCTGCGCCGCCATGGTGCGCGCGGTTCGGATTGCAGCGTTTCTGTGGTGCCAACAAGTCACGGTGGCCACGCCGCCCGCGGTGCGGCCTTCAGCGGGACGCCTCGCGTCCACGCGCGGACCGTCTACAGAATCCTGGGTGTTCTCGGCGTCGGTGAGCACCGGGCTACGCTCGCCATCGACGGTGACCCGCAGACTCGCTCGCCGGTCATGAGACCCTTCATGCGGAGGCCGCGCGTCTCCGCGATTGGCGAAGGCGGGCGCTGATTCGTCGAGCAGGACGTGGTGGAGGTGCTGGCCGGGGAACCGCGGGTAACACGTCTGCTCAATCGGCGGGGATTGCGTTTCGGCGAACGCGATGACAGCGCCGACGAGATGCGCGCACGGGCAGGGGAGGCGCCGGTCTTGGCTGGGCTGACCGCGGCGTTTATGCCGGGAGTCGTGGTGACTCTCCCTCAAGCGATCTTCTTCCACTCCCGAATCAGCTCCGCCCAGGCGAATGGCGCAGGCGTGGAAGAAGGCCACGCGAGGGCTCGCTCGCCGCAGTCGCGAGGAAGAGGGCCGTGCGGTGTCCCCAGGACCGCATTGACGCCGTCTGGTGCCCGTGCGAAGCTCTGCGCCGCCCGCCCGAAGCGCCGATGGTCGCAGTACGTGCCGCGCCGCGGCGCCTTGGTTCATGCGTTCCGAGTAAACAGGCAGCAGACTCGAGGAGAGCCTCATGGCGCACGCGTACAGGTCAACGCAGTACTCAGGCGGTATCGTCCGGTTTTCCGCTGTTGTGGCCTTCGTGGCCGGTCTGATGGTAGTGGCCCCCACCGCTCGGCTGTGGGCTCAGTTACCCGCGCTGAAGCCGGCGCACCTGAACCCGGCGATCGAGAAGCTCGCGGCTGGCGGGCCGGTGTTCGGAGCCATCACCAGCGACCTCTCCATGGCGAGCGCACGGCAGTGGGCCCGCTCTGGCGCCGACTACCTGTGGATCGACATGGAGCACACGCCCTTCAGTTACGACCTCCTGAACCAGTTCGTCGCTTTCTCGAACGACCGGGCCCGTTCGGCGCAGCGTGGCGACACGCAGCCGAAGGTCGCCGTCATGGCGCGCTTCCCCCCGTATGGCGGCACGGACCCATGGGTGGTGAAGCAGGCCCTCGACATCGGTCTGATGGGCGTGATCTTCAACACGGTCAACAACAAGGAAGAAGCGATCGCCGCCGTGCGGTCCATGCGCTACCCACCGCAGCGGAACGACCCGGCCACGCAGAAGGGCCCGCGCGGTTTCCGCGGCTTCGCACCCGGTGGCGCGTTGTGGAACTGGGGCGTCGGCAACGCGGAATACCAGCGGCGGGCCGATGTATGGCCGCTCAACCCGAACGGCGACCTGCTGGCGAACGTGATGATCGAGACGAAGGAGGCCGTGGACAACATCGACGAGATCGCCTCGGTGCCCGGCATCGGCGTGATCGAGGCTGCGGCCGGCGGTGATCTTTCTGCCGATCTCGGTATCGCCAATCAGGGAGACTCCGCTGAGGTAGAGGCGCTGCGTCAGCGCATTCTTAAGGCCTGCATCAGCCACAACGTCGCCTGTGGCATCCTGGCCAGCGGCAAGGCCCAGATCGATCAGCGCCTCAAGGAAGGCTGGCGGTTCATCACCACGCAGACTGGCACGTCCGAGCGATAGCGATCTGAGACGGGCACGATCGCGGGCGTCGGCCCTGCAGGCCGGGCCCGCACCTTCTTCGCCTCGTCCGGCAACCTTGTCGTGACGCGACCAACCGGTACGAACGCAGGTGACCTCCAGGTGGCACTCATCGGCCGGCGCCGCGGACTCACGTGAATGGCCGACACGCGCGTCATGGCTGTGTCAGGGGGGCCGTGTCAGGGGCCAAGGGCGCATAACGGCTATTCCGTTGATATGGCTGTCAGTTGTCAAGTGGGCACACGCGTCCCTGCCACACGTTCTTCTGTGATCGTCGAACCCGAGTCGTCCCGATCCGACGAGCG